>CAWGFF010000005.1:0-312296 GCA_963821765.1 uncultured Acidobacteriota bacterium | reverse complement strand
TTGAAAACGGCAGCTCCGCTGTCGTTAAACTCCCTGATGGGGCGTTTTTTCTTGTCGATGGAGTTCTTGCGTTCGACAAAGAGCGGGACCTGGCCGTCATCAAGGCGCACGGTAAAAACTTTCAGATGCTCAATCTCGGCGATTCCGACCAACTTCAGGTAGGGGAAGGTGTCGTCGCCATTGGCAACCCACTTTCACTTGAATCTACGGTCTCAAACGGCATAGTTAGCGGAATATCCGCACGATCGAGGACGACGGCGGTAAGTTTCTGGAAATCACCGCGCCAATTTCTCCGGGCAGCAGCGGCGGCCCATTGTTTAACATGGCCGGCGAAGTGATCGGTATCACGACCCTGTATCTC
Organism: uncultured Acidobacteriota bacterium; assembly: GCA_963821765.1. Taxonomy (GTDB): domain Bacteria; phylum Acidobacteriota; class Terriglobia; order Acidiferrales; family UBA7541; genus Palsa-295. Next base: position 311,935 of record CAWGFF010000005.1, on the reverse strand, counting down.
AAAGGCGGAGAGAATCTAAATTTTGCAATTCCGATTAACGATGCGAAACACCTGCTTGCCGTCGATTCCAAGGTCCACGATTTTCCCATCGAAATTGAATCGCAGACAACGCGCCGCGGCGCGCCTTCTTCGGCAGTGTCGCAAGAATTAGGTGGAACTTGGGCTGGTCAGTACGGTGGGATTGTTCATAATATGACGGCAAATTTATCAGCCGAGTTTTGGGTCATTATTAACAATGCGGGCGGCGATGTCACGGGTTGCATGGGAGTGCGGCAACCTCTTTTCGGAAGCGGCCCTGTGACGGGTCTCGCTCAGCACGCGGATGTAACATTCGTCGTTACCAGTGCGATCGGGAAAATTACATTCGTTGGTCAACGACACGACGAGGATATCAGTGGAACCTATACTGTCGAGCGTCAAGGCTCGCCGAACCAATTAGGCACCTTCACATTGCATCGGGCGAAGTTTGAGGGACTTCCGAGCGGCTTTGACCTTGCCAACTGTCCTACGGATGCGGAAGTCCACAAATAGCCAGTGCCGCGTGATTCGAGGAATAGCATGAGAATCGCGAAGCTCGGATTTCTCTTACTGATTCCTTTTTTACTCGTATCTGCTTTTGTTGCCGGTCAAACATCCACGGCTGTGCCAAAAATCACGGATCTGTTTTCTCCCGAGGAGACAAAGAAGGCCGGGCTCTCCAAGCTAGACTCCGATGAAATCTCCGCTCTCAATGCGGCGATTTTTCGAGTAATGATCGAACTCGGCACAAAATCTGAATCGAGTCCCGAGGTCAAAACTCCAAGTGCGACGGATTCCAATGACTTGGATTTTTATGACTCGCGAGGACGGGCTGTCGCCTATCTCGCAGCGGACAGCGACCTAACTATCTATCGATGGGCGGGCAAACCAGTTGCTTATTTAGACGAAGAGAACGTAAATGGATTTAACGGAAAGCATCTAGGTTGGTTAAAGAGTGGTGCCATCTACGATCACGATGGCAATATTGTCGCTGCCTCCGCCGGTCGATTCAAAGGGACAGTGACCACGCCGTCGATAAAAGGATTCAACAGTTTCAACCGTTCAAGTCATTTAAGCAGTTCGCGCCCTTTAAGCCTTTCTTCAATTCGAGTTGGTCGGACACTCCGGCATTGGTATTCTTATTGAACGGGAGCAGATGAGGAGCATGTGGAGCGCTCCCAACTACAGTTTTGCACGGCCACCAGCGCAGCGTTCAAGCGGGAAGCGAAGAAGACGTACAAGCTCGCCCGCCAGCGGTATCGCATTAGCGTCTGGTTCTACTTGGGTCGAAATTTCTCCAGTTGACCTGCCCGTTTTTACCTAAGCACTTAATTAGCACTTCGTTAGAGGCAGCCCATAAATGCTCTGGTTTCAGTAGGCCGGCACCGGTCAAGCTAAGGTACTCGCCGCGGGTAAGGGCAACTGGGAGCTCTAGCAACGCGATTGCATTTGAAGGAAGGCCGACTTCTAGCTGCTTCAAAAACGTGTCGAGTTCTGATTGTGGGTTTTTATCGAGCAACAAAACTGCCAAAATGTTCGATGCTGACTGGAGATGAAACCTTGTAATATCAGCGAATCTTCTGACGTCACCGTATTCGATGCGGCCGAAATAGGGCGTCGTCGAAAATTCAGATTCAATTCTTTCTAGACTCGCCCCTGACACCCAGTCGAACAAAACCGAGGCCCGCTTACAGCGGCCGTAAAACTCCATCTGGTCTTGGGCATATGTTTGCAAAATTCGGGCGATTTCTGAACCAAATCGCTTAACCGCTTGGTTCACTCGTCAGCCTCAGCAGTACCCCTTCTTATTAGGGGTGTGTAGCCCATCTCCTCCGCAGGAAGAGCTTGCATCATTGCCATTAGATTCCTCGCATTTATCAAGTGCTCGGGGACGTTCTTTACGATTTCGATAAGTCGCATCGCCGAACCAAATGAAAGAGAGGATCTCCCGCAGGCTCTTCCAAGAAGGCTCAAGGATACGTAATCGGCTTCCACCTCGATTAGGTTGAGCCGGATCATGCGGCCCACCAAATCGTCGAGTTGGCGTTGCATGCGCTCCCGCCAGTGGACATCGTGACGAATCTCCAAATAGCCAGCATAGGTGTTGAAAAGCAGTGTAGACACGTTCGTTCGAAGGATTTTGCCGACCTGCGCGAGCAGGCGTACAAGCCAAGTTTCAATGTGCGAGGGGTCAAATGAAGATTCCAGGCGCTCCAAGCTTCCTCGAACATATTTGTTAAATAACATCGCCCTTTCGGTAGGAGTTTCGGCATAGATAATTGACTTACCTTTTTCGTTGAAGCCTAATCGCCCGGCTCGACCCGCCATATTCTTGTACTCGGCGACCGTAAACGGTCGCCCATCGTCACCTAGGAATTCGTTTTCTGCGAGAATCACGGTAGACGCGGGTGTGTTTATGCCAGCCGCTACCGTTGTTGTCGCAGCCAATACTCGTAATGGACTCTTCGGGTCACGAAACGCTCGTTCGACGACGATTCTTTCTTCCCGGGTAAGGTTGGAGTTGTGAAAGGCTGTTCCCCCTTGCAGGCACCGTCTGAGCGCTTCTGAAGAACTTGAGAGGTCTCCGCCTGGCAACCGAGTCAAAGTGTCTGTGGCTGGCGGTAGCCCGAGGTCTTGGGCCAAGTAATTTGCGCAGCCTTGTGCGGGACCGCGCGCATTCCTGAAAATAATGACTTTTTCATTCTCCGATACAAGTCTATTTACCAGCGGAACGATAAGATCTTGCGCGCTCGGTTTCTCTCTGCGAACTTGTATATCGTACGGTGTTAAAAGTTGTTCCGACCCTTCATTTCCATTCTCGTCCAAGAACTGATAGGTTCCACTGCGATCTATGACACCTTCAATCAAGGGAACGGGGCGGTCGGTACGAAAGAGAAGCTCGGCCTTCAGCCACTGATTGAAGTTATTCGCATCACCTATGACTGCTGAGAGCGCGATGATCTGCGGTGAAATGCCTTTTTCCCCAGCGGCTAACACGAACGTCAGGAGAAGCTCCACGCTAATGCCGCGCGTTGGGTCTGTAATGAACTGCGCTTCATCGATCACAATCAAGCCCAAGTTGCCCAGGACGGAAGGGTTCCCTACGATAAGTTGTAAGAACATCTCGTAGGTCAGCAAAGCCAAATCGTATTTGCCCTTGGCGAATGCGCCGACTTGGTCGTTGTAGTCACCTGAACAGCGAATAACTCGCATCTTAACCTTCTCAGCATAGAGCGCAGAGAACTGATCGAACTTTTCGTTCACCAACGCCTTGTAGGGCAATATGAATGCTGCTTTCCGCCCCTCGATAATTGCCTTTGCCGCGCCAATCTCCCCAATGAACGTCTTTCCTGCACTTGTGGGAGCGATGACAACCAAGGAGTTCCCTTCGACGATTCCGTACCGATTAATCGCCTCAAGTTGCAGGGGATTTAGTCCTTTCGGGTACCGAAGGACCCATTCCTCAATAACTTGCTTCGGAAAACCAAGTTGCAGTAGATCGTTGATATCGCTGGTAACCTTGACTCGCTGGAGTTCGGGAAATGCCGCGTAGAAGAGCTTTCCGGGCTTAAGGTGGGGAATGACCAGGCCGCCCTTTATCGTTCCGAGTAATACGGGAGTCTGTAGAACACCGAGCCGAGCAGCTTCTGCTTGAACGGTTCGCATGACGTCGCCCACAGAGCTGAGTAAGTCGATCGGAGATTCAGCTCGTAGGAACAAGTCTAGGAGCGCTTTCGTGAGAATGCCGTGTCGTGCCGTGGGAGTTTCGTATGCGACTTGATCGACTCCGGAAGCAGCGAGGAGAATGCGACCCTCTCCCACTAGCGCTTCCAAAGGGACGGAGGGGTCGCGTGGAATCGGGCTGTCTTCCAGCACCTTAGCTGGTGCTCCCCCGCTGAAGCAGCAATCGAGAATGCAAAGGACGGCTTTTGCCTTTGTCGATTTGAATGAATCTGCCAGTTCATCCATTCCGATAGACGTAGCGGTCAGATCAGCCAATTTCGTGTCGAATGCGGCAAGTCGATGATCGTGTGATCCATGTCCGGAGAACGAGAAGATAACGACATCATCAGCCGTTGCTCGTCCCATTGTCACACGCAAAGCATGGCGAATATTCGTAGTATTAGCGTCATCATCGATCAGGAGCGCAGAAATCTCGCCAGGGAGGGAATCAGAAAATAGAGCATGCAGTGCAATCGCATCACGCGTGCAGCCAACGAGGTCCCTAATGTCTGGGTCAAAGTACCTTCCGACACCCACGAATGCAGATAGCAGCGCCATGACAGCTACTAAATGACCTCCGATCCTTGCAGTTCCCCTGAATACTACTCTAGCTTACTAAGACGTTAAACGACGAAGCCCGCATCATCGAACTCGGAATCCAGAGGCAGTGGTCGGATAATTCAAAAAGTTCGAGCGATGGCGGAAGGCCATGTCGACACAAGCAGAGGAGCTTGCGGCACAAAGGTACCAGCGAGGTATGATCGGTCTCCGTTGCTTACGCGGTTGGACCGCGCTAGAATCTGCGCGATGAAGCGAAGAGCAAGGGATGTTCTAACCCGGCGCGGAGCTCTTTCGTTTCGCGACAGTCAGGGTTATAACTGCGTCGCGGGCCGGGGGTCCTACCTTTCGCTCTTTGTACACCTCGATGTCAAAACCCGTCGTTAACAAGGACCGCACATAACCCATCGGAGGTAGCTGCAAGTAATTACCGCCGCAGCCGGGCACTGATTCGAAAATCAGATACCCACCGGGCGACAACGATTTCTCAAAAAGTGGGAAAAGCGACGGGAGGAAGAAGTGAACATTTACGATACCCCCAACGGATGCTTCGTCGAACGGCCACGAGTCCTGGACAAGATCCAGTTGACGCAGTTCTAGTCGTTGCTCTTCGTCAGATGACATATGCAATCGGTACGTCGCTTGTCTTCGCAGGCTGGTTAAGTCCTTGTCGATGCAGATAACTTTGCAGCCGAGCTGAGACAGAAAGATCGCGTTGCGGCCAGAGCCACACGCCACGTCAAGGATCGGTTCGTCGGCCGCCGCCTTAACCATTTTAGAAGCGAATTTTCGGATCAGTACGGAAGGCTCACATCTATTGGAGCCACGACCGTCATCGATTGAAAGCCTCATTTTGCGAATCCAAACCTCAGGGTGCTGCGATAGTAACCATTGACACACGTAGTCGCAAAGATTAAAGTTACGGTGGTTCGAGGCCGTCGTATTTTGGGGGGAGGGCTTTTTTATGAATAATGACAAACCCCAGGCCAATAAGCTCTTTTCAAAGTTAACGGGTAAGCTAGCGGTCTTGGTGGGGAGCGGGCTCGCGATATTGAACGGCGTTTCAGCCTTGGACGCCAGAATTGCGCCGGCGGCGGTCCCTAGTGCGACCAACGTCGAAGCCACTGGTGGCTTTCGCACTAAGGCGTTAACCCAAAAACTCGTGTTGAAGCAGACCCAGTACGGCGTCCGGCTGATCCAGCAACACGATTCTCACTCTTCGCATTCTTCACACGATTCCCACTCTTCGCATTCTTCTCACGATTCGCACGCTTCCCATTCATCGCACGCCTCAGGTGGATTTGTGTGAACGACGAGGCAGAGGGTATTCAATCCGAATCGGATTCGGAGTCCTCCGCAACGATTTACTTAGACCCTAGGATCTACAGCCAGGAAGCCGTTCTCAAAGCTTGTTATTGGTCCACCGGAATCGCATATGTTCGACTTCCGGAATCCCCGGACAATCGATTCGTCATTCACATTGAACTCAAGCAGCTAGTTCCGAGTCTCGCAAATCCGAAACCGATTGCGATTCAGGAGTTCGTAAAAGAATTTTGCAACTCCTTGCTGGATTTTGAATTGAGGCGACAAGTTGAAGTTGAGACGGCCCAAGTCCGCCAGTTAATTGTTGCGAAGGCATTTTCTGAGTCGGGGGTTTTAGAAGACGAGCCGCCCGGCACCATTGCCGATCCTGTCGAAATGCGAAAACCGACCCCGCTGGTTCAAATTATCGCTCCTTCGGTATCTTCGAAGCACTGAAGTGAAGGACAGTCCGCATGGCAAGGGTCTTCTATCCAATAGAGAGCTATTCGGCTCCCGAGGCTGAATACCACTTGCTACCTTTCCGCTTTCTTAGACTGGATGACGCCCAAGAACTACTGGTCAACGAAGCGGGAGAGTTCGTTGTAGCACCACGCGGCACGGTACAAGCCCTGGTGCGTAAGCAACTGACACGGGGATCGGACATTTATTCGACGTTCAAGGCAAAGCATTTCATCGCCGACAATAGCTCTTCGCCGCTTCTCGACATATTGGCGACCAAATATCGAACCAAGTACAGTTTCGTCGAAGGGTTCACAAAGCTTCACATTTTCGTCGTTACCCTTCGCTGCGACCACTCGTGCCATTATTGCCAGGTCTCTCGCCAGACCGCTGACAAGAGCTGCCTACGACATGAGTTTCGGACATTGCGAAGAAATCGATTGATCTGATGATGAAGAGCCCGGCTCGATATGTGACCTTGGAATTTCAGGGCGGAGAACCCCTTCTCGCGTTTGATCTGATCCGGCAAATAGTACCCCTTGCCAAAAAACGTGCTGAAGCTCTGGGGAAAAGCATGGACATCGTTGTGACGACGAATTTGGCAAACGCCACCGACGACATGCTGCGCTATTTTCGGGACGAGGAAATAATGATTTCCACGTCGCTCGATGGACCCGCTTTTATTCACAATGCCAACCGTCCGCGCCCTGGCAACGACAGCTACGAGCTAGCCATTCGCAACATCGAACGAGCACGAAAGGTGCTGGGGGCGAACAAGGTCGCGGCGTCTCATGACAACGACGCAGCTTTCGCTGCAACACCCAATTGAGATAATCGACGAATACGTTCGTCAGGGCTTTCATTCCATTTTTCTCAGGCCCATCAGTCCGTATGGATTCGCAGTAAAAACTGCGAAGAAAACTGGCTATCAGCTTGATGAATTCCTGAACTTCTATCGGGTCGGCCTCGAACACATCTTGAACATAAATCGCGGGGGTTATAGCCTTGCGGAGGTGTACGCGAAAATTCTTCTCACCAAGATTCTCACTCCATACGGAACCGGCTTCGTAGACCTCCAGTCGCCGGCGGGAGCGGGGATCAACGTGTTGGTCTACAACTACGATGGCGATGTGTATGCGACAGACGAATCCCGGATGCTAGCGGAGATGGGAGACTTTACGTTTCGCCTTGGCAATGTTCGAACGCACAGCCACAAGGATATCTTTACCGGCGATGTGTTCCTGGATCTTGCGGCCGCGTCCTGCAACCAATCATTGCCGGGATGTTCCGATTGTGCATTCCAGCCCTATTGTGGTTCAGATCCCGTTTTCAATCATGCCACGCAGGGAGACATCTTCGGCCATCGTCCGACTAGCGATTTCTGCCGGCGAAACATGACACATCATTAAGCATCTCTTCGGGTTGATATTGAAACAGGACCCCGAGATCATGCGGATCTTTCTCGCGTGGATTCAAGATTCGAGTTTTCGAGAAATATCTGAGATGGCTCCGTCATGTTGACGATCACCACTTCTGGGTTCCCGAATTCCGCATTGCGCGGACCTGTGATTGGCAAGATCACGCGGTGAGCCGCTAAGCATGGATCAACGCGCCACGAGGATTTTGGTATCGCGCCAAACCACCAGACAATCGCGGACGACTTGACCGGATACAGCGGCTTTCTGACGACTGCTAAGTTAGCGCCGCATGTCCGGTCAATTCCCGCCGTGTCGTCACTTACCGAAATAGATCATCTACAGACCGACGATATCGTCGTAATTGAGCCAAAGAACGGCTTCATTCGGACCCTCTATCGCCCGGACTCCAACCACAACATCATATTCACGACGCAGACGGTGCAACAGCAATTGCTTGATGTGTTCTCAGCCGCCGCAAGACCGTGACGATGCTGAAGCAATGGCAGAAAGAAATCTCCAGCTCATAAAGTTGATCGACAGCCCTCCCCGTCGCCTAGTCATCACGGGCGGAGAACCGACCCTTTTAGGAGAGCGGTTATTCGACATAATTGCGGCGTCTGCGAGACAAGTTTCCCGAGACGTACTTGCACATGCTTACGAACGGCAGGATTTTTGCGTGGCCCGCCTTTACAGCTCGGCTTGCGGAACTGAAACACCCAAACTTCATGCTCGGAATTCCAGTCTATTCAGATGATTCCACTATCCACGATTATGTAGTGCAAGCCCAGGGAGCCTTCGATCAAACGGTAATTGGACTTCAGCAGCTTGCGCGATTTGGCGTGCGAGTCGAAATTCGGGTCGTTCTGCATGCGATCACTGTCCCACGTCTGCTTCAACTCGCCGAATACATCTACAGGAACCTAACGTTTGCAGAGCACATTGCGCTGATGGGCCTCGAAAACATTGGCTATGCTCCCCGCAACATGGATAAGCTGTGGATAGATCCTCACGACTACCAAGATCAACTGGAGTCAGCGGTCGAATTTCTTGCGACTCGCGGAATGAACGTCTCGATTTACAACCACCAGCTCTGTGTCCTTCGCAAATCGCTTTGGAAATTTTCGCGGAAATCGATCTCTGATTGGAAGAATCTATACTTAGACGAGTGCGGCCTCTGTGGAGTTCGGGACGACTGCGGAGGATTTTTCAAATGGGCAACGAAGCTGCACAGTGCCCACATCCGTGCGTTACCGTAACTCCTGACTGTTCCAGATCTCGCTGGGTCCTAATTCGAGTCGTGCCTTCGACAAACGCAGTGAACTGCACATACGGCGGTGGCCTGGGCGACAAGCACCGAACTCGGATTTAATCGCTGCGACTCCCACCAAAAACTCCCACCATCTGCCCCGAAAAATCCCGAAAATGGTCTAAGGTTTCCGAAGGTAAATATATGTAGAATCAGTCAGCGGATATCTAATGGCTAAATCCTGAAGCTAGCGCGTCTGCCAATTCCGCCACTCGGGCCTTGCTGGTGTGTGGCAAAACAGAACTACGAGGCTCATCCATCTTGACGCGTGCCCCGCGGTTTGTCAACGCAGCACACTACCGCCAGGAACTCTTGACCCGCCCCCACGATGGCACTACATTGAATCGCTGGGCTCGCGGCGAACAGGAGACGAAAACATGGCAACCACCCGCGCGATGTTGGAACGCCGCCGCTCGTCGCGTGTTTTCATTCGCATCCCGGTGCAACTCTTCAGCAATGGTATGGACGGTGAACCACTCGTCACTCTCGCCGAAGCCATTGCCGTCAGCCGCTGTGGCGCGCTGGTTCGCGCTTCGCTTGCGCCCGGCCTTGGCTCCCGCATTGAAGTCCTCAATGGAATTTCCCAGGAAACTCAGGAATTTCGCGTCATTCGCGTCACCCATACCAAAGATCCCGGCGTCTTCGAGCTAGGCCTCGAGATGCTCTATCCCGCCCGCAAGTTCTGGGGCATCCAGTTCCCCGACGACCGCGTTCCTGCTTGAATCTCCCGCCGTTCGGGGTGCATAATCCCTCCAATCCAGCTAGGAACTTGGGCCTGCACGGCCGTCTGCACTTTGGCACTTATCACGGCCAGCGGGCGGGAGGCACCCATGGAAGCGATTCACGGCGCACTTTTGGGCGTTTTGGTTCTTTGGGGAGCGGTAACCGCCGTTCTCGTCGGTCTGCTCGCCTATCGCGGCACCCTCGAAATTCGCGAAGACGATCAGATCTTTCTGGGTCGCGCGGGCGATTCCATGGCCAACGAGCAGCGCGAAATCGTCGCGCGCATTGACAAGTTGTCCAAGCCCATCAAACTCCTGATGATTCTTTCCATCGTCCTGCTGCTAACCGCACTGGGCGTCTTCCTCTTCGAAGGCTTCAAGAATTTCTGAATCGCACGAAAGCGCGATTCATCCTTCGAACCGACACTGCCGGTTCGAAGGGTCTCGGCCGCCATTGAATCTGCCCTTGGTAGCGCCGGCGTCCCGCCGGCTCTTTGCCGTTGCACCCGACCGAGAGAACGGGAACGACTCAGGTTCTTCTAGCCACTAACCTCTCCTCACTAGCCACTGCCTTTTTCCCAAACGGATTGACGCCGCCCCTCGCCCAATCACACGGTGCCCCTCTCGTCACTCATCACTTATCACTCGTCACTGTCATCAATTCTGGGGCTTGGGCTGCGCCGGTGTCGCGGGCGTCACGGTTGGTGCCGGTGTCGCCTCCACCGGCGCTAGCGAACTGCAATCCACCGCCGTGTGGTTGTGCACCACCAGCCAATCATTCCCCACTTTCGTGAATACCAGCGTCGTCTGCCCGCGCGCGTCGTAACCCTTCCCCGTCGCCAGCGTCGCTGCAAAATCCCATTGGTACGTCGCCCAAGCCACGTCCGCGTGAATGTAAATGTAGGTGTTCCGCCGGATGATTTGCATCTGCTGGAACGCCGCTTTCTGTCTTTCGTAACCTTCCGCCCAGTTTTTCCATCCCACGATCGGCGGCCCGTAATCACTGCTCACAAACGTCGCGCTGTCCGAATAGTATTTGTGCATCAAATCCAGATTCCCCAGTTGCTGCGCCGCCAGCATCTCGCCGATGTCATGATCGATCTGATCGTTCGGCGACATCGGCATGGACGGCATCGGCTGATTCGACGCGGGTTGATTCTTTTTGTTTTTCTGCGCCCACGCTCCCGAAGCCAGCGACAGAATCACAGCCACGCTCGCAAGCGCGCGAATCACTCCCGCGCCTAAACCCACTAGCCTCGCCTCACGCTGCCTCATTCGCATTTTCCTCCTCGCCTGCCCCGCCGGAGCATAGCACGGGCCTCTAAGCACAACGACGCACATTGGCGCGCGTGTTGCGCATGAAAAAACCACTTCGGGATGTCACGTCGTGGAGACTCGTGTGTGTTTTCTTGCCATCAGTTGCGACGACCCGGGTGCCGGGCCGTTAAATTCGCCACAAACGCTTTGCCATTGGCACGGGCGCGGTTTATTTGCTGATATCCCGCGCAACGCGAAATCCATAATCAGCATACTGAAATTCCGGAGGTATGCTCGCGCGCGCCGCGCAACGCGACACCTTAATCTGGTGCCGCCATGACCCTCCGCGCGAACTTTTCCGCGTCCCCTGCGCCGCTCCCTGTGGATTGCGCTCCGGCGATGCAAGGTAATATTCCGCCGCGAACCAATCCACGCACCACTCGTGCACGTTTGCCCCAATATCGCAAAGCCCGTACGCATTGCGTTCCGCTCGTCCCACAGGCTCGGGTCCGTTCCTCCAGCGTTCTGAATAATTCGCCAAACGCTCTGGCGCGTCATCGCCCCAGGGAAATTGTTTCTGCTCCAAGCCACCGCGCGCCGCGCGCTCCCATTCCGCTTCCGTCGGCAAACGGTATCGCCGCCCGCTACCCGCGCTCAACCACTCGCAGTAAGCCGCCGCATCAAACCACGAAGGCGCCACCACCGGCTGCTGCGGATCCGAAAAGTGCGCATCACTCCAATGCAACGGTGCGCGGTGTTTCGTAGCAGCCAGAAATCGCCCATACTCTGCGTTCGTCACTTGGCATTCCGCCATCTCGAACGCGTCCACCCATACCCGATGCACCGGCCGCTCGTTCTCCTGCCCGGTGTCGCTCCCCATCAAAAACCGCCCCTCGGGAATCGCCACCATTCGCGGCTCGTTAACACTGGCGTGCGCGCTCCCATCAATCGCATCGCTCACCCGTCCATCTGCGGCCGCGTTCACGTCTTCAATCCTGCCCCGCCGCGTGTCTCGTCTGGCTCAGCAAATTCACAAACAGCCGGTAAGCTCCCGGCACTCCCGCCGGCAACTCCCTAAAAAAAGATAGTCCCGTATAAATGTACAAACCCTTCCCATCGCGCGCGTAAACCAGCGATCCCTTCGTCTCCGCCTCGCCCGGATCCGTCAACCCTAGCACCGGCGTATATTTCGCATCGAACGACCCCCAAAAATAAAGCCCGCGCTCCTGCACCCAGCCGCGAAAATCCTCGGCCGTAATCTTGTTTGGCGAATTCAGCAGCGGATCATCCGGCGCCAGAAATCGTACGGGCGAATTTGCATCCGTCACCCGCGAAGTCTCCCCCGGCATCGTGGCCTTAAAAGGCGCCGGCAACTCCTCGTTCCACGCAAAATCGCGCTGATACTGCACCAGCAGCGTCCCGCCGCGCTTCACGTAATCCAGCAGCCGCGCGTTCGTTCGCAGCAGGTCCGGACGCAATTCGTAAGCCCGTATCCCCACCGTAATCGCGTCGTACTTGCTCAAATCTCCAAACGCCAGCGCCACCTCGTCCAGCATGTCCACGCGAATCCCGATCTGCCGCAAAATTTCCGGCAAAGTATCGTTCTCCGCGGCGATATAACCGATGTGCAATCCCGCTGGCACGATCAGATTCAGCACATGCACCGTCGCGTCCGCCGGCTGGCTCCAATTCCGTGTCGGTAAAGTAGGAATCGGCTCCACGGACGTCCGGAAAGTTTCCTCGCCCATCCGCGCATATGGATGCAATGTGTAAGCCCCCGCCGCGGTCAGCGCCGGCGCCGTCACCACAAACTGAATCAACCGGTCGCCGCCCTTCGCAAATTCCAGCGGCCCCTGCGCGTTCGGTATCTGCACCGTCCAACCTTTCGGCGCGTCCAACCCCACCGACACTTTCGTCGCCGCCGTGCCGTGATACCGCACTCGCGCGAAAAGTTTCACCGGCATCGCCGTACGTTTCTCCGGCGCCATCACCTGCTTCGGTTCCACGGTCAACGTCACCGCCGGCACCAGCTCCAGCGGATAAGTTTGTATCCCGGTCGTCGTCGCCTGCATCGAACTCACCGGCCGTTCAACCGCGAATTCGTATCCCGCAACTTCCACGTGCAGTGCCAATCGCACCAGCGGCGGCGGAAATGGCAAAATCGCATCCGCCGGAGTCAGTGTTCGCTTAGCCCCCGCAGGAATCGCCACAGTGAATTTCGCCGAGCCGAGGTTGGCGTCGCTCGTCGCTCCCTTCGATCCGTCCGGCACAACGCTCCATCCACTCGGCACCACAATGCTGCTCGCATCCAGCGTCCACTTCACCGGTACCGCCGGTGTCCCCGCGACTGACACGTTCACCGAAAATGTTTCGCCCGCCACCAACTCATGCCGGCTCGCCTGCGCATCCAAAGGAATCGCCACATCATCAGCCAGTGCCAGATCAATTCGCTTCAGAACGCCGTCAATCTCCCACACGGCGCCGGCACCGTCGCCACCCTGCTTCGCCAGTTGCTCGCGCAGTCCCGCAATTTCTTTCGCTGCAGCAGCCAACGACTTCGCCGCAGCCGCGCGATCCAATTCCAGCGCGGATTTCGCCGCTGCAGCCAACTCCTGATCTGCAGCGTTCAGCGCCGGAGTGATCGTCGCCTGCGCGCCAGGAAATCGCGCCGCCAGCGACGTCAGCGGCTCCGCCAGCAGCTGCGCATCAAATTTTCCCGCCTCGCCCTTCTCGTTCTCCGCCACCAGAAATACCGGCCGCCGGAAAAACGCATTTCCGAAAAACGCCGGCGTTCCCTGCGACCGGTGCTGCGCGTGCCCCTCCATCCCCATCTCCACGTACGTTTTTCCCCACAGCGGCGACACTTCATCCGCGGGCAATGCCACCGCGTTTGCATCCGTCCCGCCGCGCGCCACGCGCGCCTCCAGCGTCACCTTCCACAGCGTCAATCCTTCCGCAATCTGTTCTGGAAACATTTTCGGATCCGCCGCCGCCGCCACCGCTTGCGGCGTCAAAATCCCGCTCTCCTGATGATGCCCGTGCCCCGAATGCACGCCGCCCCATCCATTGATCACCACGTCCGGCCGGTAAGTCCGTATCACCCGCACCATGTCCTCCAGCGCCAAATTTCCCCACACTTTCAACGCCTGGTCCGGACTTTTCAAATAACCCGTATCCAGCGCCCGCGTAAAATATTGCCGCACGCCGTAATGCTGTCCCGCCGCCAGCAATTCTTCCGTGCGTACCACTCCCAACTCTCCGTCCTGCTCCGGCCCAATCGCATTCTGCCCGCCCTGCCCGCGCGTAATCGTCAGCAACGCCACATCCGCATTCAATCCATGTGAAAGATACGCCAGCAAACTCGACCATTCGTCATCCGGATGCGCCGTAATAAAAAGCACTCGCGTGCTCACCCGCGCTTTATGAATCGCCTCCACCGTTTCCGGCAGCGACTGCGCGCCAACCGGCTGCGCCGCTGCACACCCAAAAAACAGCACGCAAGAAACAATTGCAGTCACGCCAAAAAATCCCCGCCGCATAATCCAATTCAAGTTCCGGCCTCCCCAAAGGGCCACTGCCGCAGCATTCGCGCGCGCCCCATGTACACCAGAATACCCGCCACCATCGCCGCAAGCGAGGCCAGCATCGGGCCGCGCCCCGTGGAAATGAAGACCGCGATCCATCCCGCAATCGCCAGCATCACCGGCACGGGATACATCCACATGCGAAACGGCCACTGTTCCGCTTTCCAGCGGCGGTGCAACAGCATCAATCCCACCGCCTGGCCGACGAATTGGATGAGGCAACGCATCGCCAGGATGGCGCGTATCACCGAGAACAGACCAAAAAACAAGCAGACCACCATGGACGTAGCGCCCAACGCCAAAAGCGCCACGTGTGGAAATCGCTTCGTCGGATGCACCTTCGCAAATACCGAGAAAAAGTTCCCGTCCAACGCCGCCGCATAAGGCACGCGCGAATAGCCAAGCGTCGCAGAAAACACCGACCCAAACGCCAGCACCAGAATCAGCGCCGTCGCCAGCGTCGCCCAGTGCATTCCAAACGTCCGCTCCACGAACAAACTCACCACAAAACTCGAACGCGCCGCCTCCTGCCAAGGCACCACGCTCAAAATGCTCGTCTGCATCAAAAAATATAAAATCGCGATCCCGAAAATCGAAATGAATATCGCCCGCGGGATGTTCTTCCCCGGCTCCTTCATTTCCCCGCCCAGATTGCACACGTTGTAATAACCCAGATAGCTGTAAATCGTCTGCACCGACGCGTGCCCCAGCCCCGCGAAAAAAATCCACGAAAAACTCCACGCTCCCGCGGGATAACTAAATAGATTGCCCGCATTGAAGTGCGTCGCCCCGCCATAAATGAGCCACAAAATTGTCCCCAGCACGATCACCCACAGCACCGTCGAAATTTTCCCGATGGCCGTGATCCGCCTATACAAAAGCAACACCGCAATCGCGATCAGCAGGACCGCTATCACCTTGTCGTAATTCAGCACCACCCATCTGGTGTAACCCGTATCTCTTGCCAGCCACGCCGTCAGTCCGGGAGTTTTTCTCATCAGATAATTCGAATAATCCGCAAACCCCAGCGCGCCCGATGAAATACTCAGCGGCGCCTGGAAAAGCGTCTGCCAGATAAATAGGAACGACATCAATCTACCCAACCGGTTCGCCCCGTACGCCTCACGCAGAAAAACGTAGCTTCCACCCGCCTGCGGCATCGCCGCCCCCAATTCCGCCCACACGCATCCATCCAACGCCGCCAGCACCGCCCCCACCACCCACGCCAGAATGCACTGCGGTCCGCCCATCGCGCGCACAATGAACGGAATCACAATGAACGGGCCAATCCCCACCATGAACGTCATGTTCAACGACGTCGCTTCAATCAGCCCCAACCCACGCTCGAGTTTTTCCGGTTCAATCATGCCGCTGCGCCAAAAAGTCCTTTACCAATCGATGTTTTCCACAAAAACAGGAAAGTCAGCATAACAAGAATGCGAACGCGACACCCCGAAAACTAAATACTCTGCGCGTTCCGGTAGCACAGGCAATCTTGCCTGTGCTCCCGCAGTTGCTTTCGTAGCGCCGGCTCTTTTGCTTTTGCCTGTGCTCGTCTTTAGCTCGTCATCCTGAGCGCAGCGAAGGATCTCTCTTCGACTGTCCGCGCCAAAGACTTCCCCACTCTGCGTTATCATTAACCAGAGCACCGCGCCGCTCACGCTCATGCCATCCGCCAGCACAACGCTCGGCCTTGCGCTCACCGCAGCCACTGTCGCGTCACTCTTCCTCGGATATTTCCGCGCGCGCCGCCGCCGCGCGTTTCCACCGTATGGCTGGCTCGGATGGCCCGCGCTACTCTCCGCCGAAGCATTGCTCTTCGCGCGCGTCGAACCAGTCGCCACCTATTTCACGCCCATCGCCTGGAGTGCCTATATCCTGATCGCCGATGCCGCGGTCCTGGCCCTCACCAATCGCTCCCGCCTCAACGACGCGCCCATCGTTGTCGCCCGCCTCGCATTTCTCTCCATCCCCCTCTGGCTGATTTTCGAAGCCTACAATCTCCGCCTGCAAAATTGGACCTACATCGGCCTCCCACACGCTTGGCCCGCCGCGCTTTTCGGTTATGCCTGGTCGTTCGCCACCATCACGCCCGCCGTGTTCGAAACCGCCGACCTGGTGCAAGCGATACTCCCCGCACCATCGCCCGGTCCTCTCCCGGATCCCACGCCGGATTCTTCGTGGAAAATTTCTCGTGCCGCCGAATTCCTTCTCATGATTTCCGGCGCCGCCTGCTTGCTCATCCCACTCCTCGTGCCCCGGCACCTCGCTGCGTACCTTTTCGCGCTCGTCTGGATCGGATTTCTCCTACTCCTCGATCCCCTCAATCACCGCCTCGGCCTTCCATCCTTTATCGGCGATCTCGCCGAAGGGATGCCTCGGCGCCTCTACGGATTTCTCCTCGCCGGCTGGGTTTGCGGCTGCCTGTGGGAATTCTGGAATTATTGGGCTGCCGCGAAATGGCTGTACATCTTTCCGATGTTTCAGCGTTGGAAGATTTTCGAGATGCCTGCCCCAGGTTTCCTCGGCTTCCTACCGTTTGCGCTGGAGTGTTTCGTTATGTACGTTAGCGCCGCCTCGCTCCTCGGCTGGATAAAAAGAGTAAAGTGAATACCGTGAACTGCCGATCTTCGCGCATGTACCTTGCCGTCGCGCTCTGCCTCGCAACATTCGCCGCGCTGTCAGCACCGGATCCCTCGCGTGCCGGCGAAATCAAGCTGCCGCCCCAAGCAATCCAAGCCATGGACAAAATGTACAGCGGCGATCCCGACGCAGCTATCGCCATCCTGCGCAACCTCGAACAGTCCCAGCCCGAAAATCCTCTCCCCGTCTTGCTCGAAGGCGAGGCGCGCTGGTGGAAAATTTACTGCTCCAGCCTGGAAATCAAATACGGAATGATTGACGCTTGGAAACGCGGAAAAAAACCGGAAGACGATGCCTTCCTGCTGCTCGCGGACAAAGTAATTGATCTCGCCCACGCGCAAATCGCCAAATCCGATACGGCGGATATGCGTTTCTACGCTGGCATGGGATTGGCCCTGAAGGTGCGCCTGGAAGTCTTGCGCGGTGAAAATCGCGCGGTCGCGCATTACGGCGTCGCCGCCCGCGCCGAATTTCTGCGCGCTCTGGAACTCGATCCGCAAATGCCAGACGCTACCGCCGGCCTCGGCCTCTACAACTACTACGTGGATTCGCTCTCAACCACCGTGAAAATCCTGCGCTTCTTCATGGGCATCCCAGGCGGCAGCAGGACGGAAGGCATTCGGCAGATGCAAGTCGGCATTGACCACGGTGTGGTGACGCCAGTGGAAATGCGCTTCCATCTCGCCAGAAATTTGCGCACATTTGACTATCAATACGAACGCGCCATTGAAGTCGCGCAACCGCTCGTCGAACGCTATCCCGGAAATCCAATCTTCCAGCTGCTGCTCGGCAATCTGAACACTGAAATGGGCCGCCCCGTAAAAGCCGCGGAATATTTTCAAGCCGCGCTCAAAATCACAAATCAACCCGCCGCTGCCGATTGCTGCTCCCCTTGCCCGTCCTGCCCCACATGCTCCACTCGCGTCCGCGAAATCGCGAAAACATTCCTCAGCTCATCACACTAGCGTCCGAATTTCGTAGCGCCGGCTCGTCCTGACATCCTGCCAGTGCCAGAATGGAAGGGCGTCTCACCGGCGATTTCGCTTGCAGCAGCACCAGCGTGTCGTCTGCGCCGGCGGGTTCAACCCGAAGGGGTTGGATCATTCAATAATCCAAACCCGGGAGTCTTTGTGGGTCGTGGCTTTAGCCACGACGTACAGCGCGCTGAATCCAGGCGGCTTTACAGTTTGCGGAAAAAGGGGGGGAGTTTGCGACGAGCGGGGATAGCGAGCGTCTAAGGGAGCATGCGAGGACACGACGAAGTGCAAGACGGGATGTTCAGCTACCTTTCCAGCGAGCAACGAGTGCCAGCGGATCATCCGCTGCGGCGAGTGCGCGTGCTAGTAGATGCGGCGCTGAAAGAAATGTCGCCGCAATTCAGCGCGCTGTACGCGCGCAGCGGGCGGCCGTCGATCGCACCGGAGAGATTGCTGCGCGCGCTGCTGCTGCAGTTTTTCTACAGCGTGCGCAGCGAGCGGCTGTTGATGGAACAGCTGCAGTACAACTTGCTGTTTCGCTGGTTCGTGGGGCTGAGCATGGACGACGCGGTGTGGGAGGTGACGGTGTTCACCAAGAATCGCGAGCGGCTGCTGGAGGGCGAGATCGCCGAGAAATTTTTCCAGCAGGTGCTGGAGTCGGCCAGGCAACAAGGGCTGCTCTCGGACGAGCACTTCACGGTGGACGGAACGTTGCTGGAGGCCTGGGCCAACCGCAGGAGTTTTCGCGAGAAGCAGGATCCGCCGGCACGCGGCAGCGGATACGGCGGGAAGAAATTGCTGCGCGACACGCACGAGAGCAAGACGGATCCGGAAGCGCGGTTGTACAAGAAGAGCGCCGCGGGAGAAGCCCGGCCGAGCTACTTGGGGCATGTACTGACGGAAAACCGGAATGGCTTGATCGTGCAGGCCTGCGTCACGCAGTCGGCGACGCGCGCGGAGCGGGAGGCGGGGTTGCAGATGTTGCGCAAGATTCGCCGGAAGCAGGAAGGGGGCAAGGTGCAGGCGATCACGCTGGGCGGAGACAAAGGATTTCAGGAAGAAAAATTCATTGTGGAGTTGCGCGCGATGCAAGTGATACCGCACATCGCCGAATATGCGAAGCAATCGTGGCAGTGGCCGAACTGGTTGACGCCGAGCGAGCGCGAGGGGGCCGGCTACGCGCTCAGTCAGCGCAAGCGGAAGCTGGTGGAGAAGGCCTTCGGATGGATCAAATTTGTGGCCGGGCTTAGGAAGACGAAATTCCGCAGACGCCGGCGAGTGGACTGGATGTTTCGCTTGGCTGCGGCGGCGTGCAACCTGATGCGCATGGCCAAGTTAATTCCGAGCGAAGCGTAAAGCAGAGAAAGGGACGGCGGAACCCAGCGGGCGGTTGGCTGCGGAGGCGGAAAACCCAAGCAAAGCGGAGCGAGAAAATCGCAAGCACCCGCCCGCCACGCAAAAACCATCCCTTTTTCCGCAAACTGTGAAGCCGCTGAAGTTCCGGCTAACTGGCAGTCGGGCGCACGTTTCACGCACGGCGTAAATCGCGGCGTGCAGCGCTTCGTGGAAACACTGGTCTTTCAGGAGTGTGCCGCTTCTTCCTGTTCGAAAGCGTGATACGAAGACCGCACCAGCGGCCCGGCTTCCACGTGTTTGAATCCCATCGTTTCGCCCAGCCGCTTGAACTCCGCGAATTCGTCGGGATGCACGTAACGTTCGATCGGCAAATGTTCGTGCGTCGGCTGCATGTACTGGCCCAGCGTCAGAATGTGCGTGCCTTGCGCCGCGATATCTTCCATCGCCGCCAGCACTTCCTCGCGCGTTTCGCCGAGGCCCAGCATCATTCCGGTTTTCGTGGGAAGTCCCGGAATCATCTCTCCTGCGCGCCGCAACAATTCCAGCGACCGCTCGTACACCGCGCCTTTGCGCACCTGCCGATAAAGCCGCGGCACCGTTTCCATGTTGTGATTCAACACGTCGGGTTTCACAGCCATCACGGTCGCGAGCGCGTTCCAATCGCCGCGAAAATCCGGGATCAGCACTTCCACTTTGCACCCCGGCACGCGCGCGCGAATTTCCGTGATGGTGCGCGCGAAAATCGCCGCGCCGCCGTCCGGCTGGTCGTCGCGATTCACCGAAGTCACCACCGCATAGCGCAATCCCATCCGCGCCACTGCCTCTGCCACGCGTTCCGGTTCGTCTTCCGCCGGAGGGCCCAGCGGTTTTCCGCTCGGCACCGCGCAGAATCCGCACGCCCGCGTGCAAATGTCGCCCAAAATCATGAATGTGGCTGTGCCGTGCTCCCAGCACTCGCCCATGTTGGGACAGCGCGCGCTCTCGCACACCGTGTGCAGGTCCAGCGTGCGCATGGTGCGCTTCAGTTCCTGATATTTTGGTCCGCCGAAAAATCGCACGCGCAGCCAGGACGGCCGCGGATGCTCCGCGGGCGGCGGCGTGGAACTCGGAAGGATTGTAAAAGGCGTTGCCATTGGGGATTGGTTAAAACGCTATTGTACGCGGAACCGCCCAGCCGAGACAACCGGGCGGCGCGCCTTGAACGATCGCCATCAAGACACCGCGAGCGCCCGGGCGAAGATCCAGCGCAGCTCTCCTGACCGTCTCCGCTTAGCTTTTTGCCCTCATAATGTGGCGTAACGTGTTCAAGTTGAACCACGTCTGAACATACCGTTATGTTGTACTCTTACCACACCACTCGGAATAGACTCGTCTTTACTGGCATAAGCCATTGATTGTAAAGGGCTATAATTGCTGACAAGGGGTCACCGAAGTGCATACATAAAGTCCGACCCAACTGATGCCCTATCAACTCACAATTCAGCGCCCGGTTGAGACTCGCGGCGTGGGATTACACACGGCCGTACGCTGCCACCTGCGGCTGGTTCCGGCTCCTGCGGATACCGGGATCGTCTTCCGGCGAGTGGACCTGGACAATTTCGAGATCGAAGCGCACGTGCGCAACGTCGCGCGGGTCAGCTACGCCACCAGCTTGATGAAGCAGGGCGTGCTACTTTCCACCGTGGAACATCTGCTCGCGGCGCTGTACTCCTGCGGCGTGGACAACGTGTACGTGGAGCTGGACGCGCTGGAGCTGCCGATCCTGGATGGCTCCTCGAGACCCTTCATCGAACTGCTGGCGCAGGCCGGGATTCGCAAGCTGCGTCGCCAGCGGCGTTACATTCATGTGATCAAGCCGCTGGAATTCTCCGACGGCGACCGGCGCATCGGAATTTATCCGGCGGATGAATTTCGGGTGCACTGTTTTGTGGACTACAAACATCCGGACGTCGGGCCGCAGGAAGTGGAAATGACAGTGGACCGGCAGTCGTTCAGCCGCGAATTGGCGCCCGCGCGGACGTTCGGGTTCATGAAGGATTTTGCGGGGCTGCAGGCGATGGGATTGATTCGCGGCGGCTCGGTGGAAAACGCGATCGTGCTGGACGACGAAGGAATTCTGAACGGCCCGCTGCGATTTCCGGATGAATTTGGGCGGCACAAAGCGCTGGACTTGATCGGCGATCTCGCGCTGGTTGGTCGTCCGCTGAAAGCGCGCATCGTGGCCCACAAGGCGGGTCACGCGCTGCACACGCAGCTGGTCACGCGCCTGCTTGCCGACCACTCTCTCTGGACCGAGACAACCGCGCCGCGCGAATCCGACGATGCGCGACCCTCTGTTGCTGATTCTCTCCCCGCAACATCGTGACTCTGAAAAAAAGCAACGAACATCACGAGATTTTCACGCGGTGCGAACAATCACAAAATGAATCAGGCGACGAGTGCGGAAGCCCAGCTTCTCGTACAGATGAATCGGGGAGAGATTTTCCTGGCGGACGTGGAGAATGGGAGTTTCGCCGCGCCGGATGATTTTGCGCATCAAGACGGACATCAATTCGCGCGCGTATCCGCGGCCTTGAAAATCCGGATGAGTGCAGACTGCGCTGACTTCGGTGTACCCGGGCAGGTGCAGCCGTTCACCGGCCATGGCTACCAGACGCTTGGATTGACGAATCCCCAAGTACTCGCCCAATTCGCGGGTGCGCGTGCCGAACGGTCCGGGCTTGGTCAATTCGGCGAGCGCAACCATTTCCGGCACATCTGCCAGCGTTAATTTTTCGGCAGGAAAACCATCCTGCGCGAGATTGGGCTTTTCGCAGACCATCTGCACCAGCTGCGATGCATGGACAGTGATCCAACCCGCGGGAATCTGCGGCGGCTGATCCAGAAATAAAGCTGCGCCGGCGCGCTGCAGAGTTTTCGCGAGCGACGCGTACGCTTCGTTCGTCGGCTCGCCCATCGCCGCGAGTAAGGTTACTTCCGGCGGATAGCGCTTCGCGAGTTCGTCACCTTCGGCGAAGTGCGCGTGGAGCGTGGAGAGCGAATTCCAGATCGGATTGTCGAGGATGTGCATCGGCTTCGGAGTTTCTGCCTGTCGCTGAGCTGTGTTCAAGACCATTTCCTCAGGCGCGAGAGGTTTCCCGCGACAACTGCAAAATCGGAACTTCAGTGGCTGAAGCCGCTCGCCTGTCGCAGCTTGATGTCGTGGCTAAAGCCACGACCCACAAAACTCTTCGTGCTCCCATACGCCTCTTTCTTGATGCTCGCACAATTTATGCGGAGCGCGAAATCCGCGCTATCCGAATGTAGCGGCCAAATTGTCCTGTGAAATTGCGGCTACTGTAACGGCGGACTGTCGGCGGCGGCGGATTCGCCGCTAGCTGAATAGCGAATGACCCCGGTCTGATCGGCGAAGAAGCTGCGCACTCCCGTGGTGTTGCGCTGCAGCGGATCCGCGGTCACCGTGAAACCGGAAGCGCCTCCGGAGGTGCAGCCTTTCGCGGCAGCTTTCGGCGAAATGACGGGCGCCGCGCCGTTGCCCGGAAACACAGGAGTGTAGGTGAAGACGTAACCACTTTTTCGACCTGACATCAGCGGCCCGTTGATCAAATTTGCATGGTTGCACGTCGCTTCGCTACTGGGGGCGCCTCCCATTACGTCCAGGCTGGAAGGAAATCCATTTTCATATTCGGAGCTGTAAACGACCGCGGCGGTTTCGATGGTGCGGAGCGAGCCGACAGCCGAAGCCTCATTTGCGGCCATGCGCGCGCGCAGCAGATTTGGGATGGCGATGGCGGCGACGATCATGATGGGAAGAACCATGAGGCCGAGATAGCCCAGCACCAGTCCCGTTGTGGCGAGGCCGCGGCCGCCGAGGCGGCCTGCGGATCTGCGGATTTCTGAGAGCGAGAGGTGGCCGAGAATAACTGCGGCGATGGAGGCAGGGAGGAAAAATGTGAAGATTCCGCAGACCAGACTGGCGATGGCTTTGCCGCTGGTGGGCGGGTTGCCGTCGAGCGGAGGCGGTGTTGCGAACGAACCTCTGGGGACAGCGCCTGGCCCCGTAGTTGGCCGTACAGCAGCAGCGGCAGTAAGCGGGCTGCCGCACGTCGAGCAGAATTGACCTGAATCGGGATTGGTCGTTCCGCAGTTTTGACAAAACATCGAGGGCCTCCTGTTCTGCCTGCGAGGGAATATAGCGCTTCGGTTAACAAATGCACGGCAATTGTGGGAGCGACTGCAGGGGCGGGTCTGAGACCCGCCCCTACGGAGAAGTAAAAGGGCAACCAGGCTGTTTTGATTGCCAAAGGTGCAAAGGGAAGCGACAATAACTCTCGCATGAACTCTCACACGGCGGGCGCTGACACCGTCATCGTAATTTTGGCTGCTGGGAAGGGGACGCGGATGCGTTCCGACCTGGCGAAGGTGCTGCATCGCGCTGGCGGGCGGCCACTGCTGGAGCATGTGATCCGCGCATGCCAGCCGGTGAAGGCCGCGCAGATTTTAGCCGTCGTAGGGCACCAGGCGGAAGAAGTGGGCGCGCTGGCCGAATCGCTGGGCGCGGATACGGTGAAGCAGCAACCGCAGCGCGGCACGGGCCACGCGTTGCAAGTGTCGCGGCGAGCGCTGCGCAAGAGCGCGAAGCTGGTGATTGTGGTTCCCGGCGATGCGCCCCTGCTGCGCGCGGAAACTTTGACGGCACTGCTGGATACGCACCGCCGCGGCGAAGCCGCCGCCACAATTCTGAGCGCCGAGCTGAACGATCCCACGGATTACGGCCGCGTGGTGCGGGACTCCGAAGGACGAGTGCAATCCGTGGTCGAAGAAAAAGCCGCGACGCCGGAGCAGCGGGCCATCCGCGAAGTGAATTCCAGCATTTATTGCTTCACGCTGGAAAAACTGTGGCCGTGCCTCGCCGCTTTGCGGCCGAACAACGCGCACCGCGAGCTGTATCTGACCGATGCGATCTCTTTGTTGCGGCAGCGCAACGAACGCGTGCTGGCGCAGGTGGCTCCGGATGCCAACGAAATTGTCGGATGCAACACGCGTGCAAATCTGGCCGACGTGGATCGGATATTCCGCGCGCGCAAAGCCGCCGAGCTGATGGAATCCGGCGTGACGATATATCTGCCGGAGACGGTAGTGATTGATCCTGAAGCGACCGCGGGGCCCGATACGGTAATCGAGCCGTGCGTGCAACTGCTGGGCAAGACGCGCATCGGGGCGCGCTGCATGATTCAGACGGGGAGCGTGCTGCGCGATACGCGCTTGGATGACGAAGTAATTATCGGCGCACATTCGGCGCTGGATTCCAGCCGCGTCGGGAACAAGGCGCACGTGGGGCCGTTTGCGCGGCTGCGTCCGGGAGCGGATATACGCGCGGGCGCGCACATTGGAAATTTTGTAGAAGTGAAAAATTCGGTGATACACGAAGGCGCGAAGGCGGGGCATCTGACTTATCTGGGCGATGCGTCGGTGGGGCGCGAGGCGAACATCGGCGCCGGGACGATTACTTGCAACTACGACGGCGTGGCGAAATACGAGACCACGATCGGCAATCGCGTTTTTATCGGGAGTGATAGCGCGCTGGTGGCTCCGGTGCGGATTGGCAACGGCGCGTACGTGGCGGCGGGGTCCACGATCACGGAAAACGTTCCGGCGGACGCGCTGGGAGTGGCGCGCGGACGGCAGACGAACAAGCCTGGGTGGGCGGCAGCGCGGCGGCGCGAGTTGGCTCGGGTTGGGCGTGACGCGGGGCGCAAGAAATCGAAGCGCCGCGGTAAAGTGGCGCGTCGGGCGAAAGTGAAGGCGCGGCGACGAGTGAAAAGAAAAACTGTGAAACGTTCCCGCCGTTAGATCTTCGGTGAGACTGCAGAATCGGTACTTCAGTGGCTGAAACTTCTCATTTCCAAGTCTGGTGATTGCAAGTTCCGACTTCCCGAGCCGCGCATATGGGGCGGCTTCTGCGTTATCCATCCGCGCCAAACCGTCGGTGCGCAGGCAAGGTTGCGTTTGCCACGGGGGATTCTTCGTGCGGGACGGAGGGAAGACGTGAAAAAGTGGCAAAAAACTAGCGATTAGAAAATATTTAGTCGTTTGTTGTGAATGAGTTGAGTTGATTTCTAATAATTGACTAGCGATTGGAGTGGGCCGATAAGCGCAAATTGAAAAGGGAGACTCGAGGAGCGGCGGGCGACTGGCTGAAGCCTTAGCAGCGTCCACGATGCAACCTCCTGGGCCGCGCGAAATCGCGCAGGCGGGCGGAGATCTCCCTGAGTGCGAGAGACAGTTTCGCTCGTCCGGTCGTCGGCTATTTAGTTTTTAGGGGTGCGCGGCACGCGCTGGGTTACTTTTTCTTGCTGCTTACTATATATCATACTTTTTTGGAGATTTCAAGGGCGGAAGTCGGTCGATCTGCGGCGTGGAGGGCACGAACCGCACCGCAAGAAGGCTGATGGCTGGGGCGCAGGAAGCAGCGCCCCAACCGAGTGTCGGCGTACCAATAGACAAGAATCGTTTCGAAACCGTGGCACACAAACCGCCAATCGGGAGATTGGCGTTCCCAGGGAAGACCCTACGACGGCACGGACTGGCTTGCATGATCGAGTGATTGCCGCGCCGATCACAAAATCGAAGGCAAAGTCAACGACGCCCGCCTAAAAAGAAAAAGCAGGCGGCCGCTACAAAGGCAAAACCAACGGCAGAAGAGCCGGCGCTACGAACGGCGAAGTCAAAATCTAGGCGTCGGTGGCGGAGCGGAAGCGCCAGTAGATGTTGTAGCGTTGGTCGAAGAGGCGATAGAAGGGGCTGAGAGTGACGTCCTCGGGGTGGCCGGCACCCACTGTGCGGAAGGTTAGCGGCTTGTCTTTTGCTCCGACTGGCGTGCTCGTTGGCGAACCTGTCGCCGTATTCGCTGACGTGCTTCCCGGCGTCCCGCCTGTGCTTGTTGATGCGCTGGTTGGCGTGCTGACTGGTTTTATCCATTGATCGAGGGTGTCGGGGTTGGCGGCGAATTCCGGGACGGCGATTGGGGGGAAACCGGCGTGGAGATATTTGTCGTCGGAGTAGATGTGATCCGGGTTGAGGTCTTGCGTGCCTAGTTCGCCGGCCAGGACCAGCGGGCCGTACATGATCGCGGCTACGTTCTGGTCGTCGGGAAGGGGCTGCAGGTGCAAGCGCATGGGCAGGCTCACCGCGACAACGTCTCCATCTTTCCAGGTGCGATGGATTTTCGCGTAGGTGGAGGGTGCTAGCTTTTCGTTGGGCTGGAAGCGCTGGCCGTTGATGGTGATGCTGGCGTTATCGGCCCAGTACGGAATGCGCACGTTTAGGGTGAGGTTTGCGGGCGATTTCGTGTGGATTACCAGGCGAGTGGCGGCTTCATCGGGGAAGCACGTTTCCTGACGGATGATGACACCTTTTTCGCGCCAAGTTACTTCGGAGGCGAAGAAGAGATTTACATAGAGCGACTGCGCGTCGTGGAAATAAAAACCCTCGCCTAGCTTTGAGAAATTTTCCAGACCGGTGCCGCAACAGCAGAAGTAACCCTGGTGCGGGACGAAGTGAACTTTCCACTGGCCGGCGCGTGTGCCGAGAAAATAGAGCGGCGAGCCTTGCGCGGGGTTGGGGGTGGCCAGGATGTGATTGATGAAAGCGCGCTCGTAGTAGTCGGCGTATTGGGGCGACGCCTGCCAGGTGAAGAGATGGTTCGTGAGCTTGAGCATGTTGTAGGTGTTGCAGGTTTCCTGGGTTAGGTCGGTTAGCTCGGTGGAGAGGACGTCTGGCGGAGTGCGGAAATGCTCGTTGATGCTATTGCCGCCGGTGACGTAGCTGCGATGCAGGACGACCTGCTGCCAGAAAAAGAGCGCTGCGTTTTGGTAGTAGGGGTCGCCGGTGAGTTCATATTCGCGGGCGGCGCCGACGAATTTGGGGACTTGGGTGTTGGCGTGGAGGCCGGTGAGAGTATCGCGGCTTTGGGAGGCCGGGTCCATCACGGCGTGGTGGTCGAAGCGCTTGGCGACGACGAGGTAACGCGGATTCCCGGTGGTGGCGGAGAGGTTGGCGAGAACTTCGTTCATGCCGCCGAATTCGGTCTGCAGCGTGCGCTGCATTTGATCTTCGGGGAGACGGCCGGTGCGCCAGTCGGTCCATGCGGCCATTTTTTCGAGAATTTGCAAAGCTTGCTCGCTGTGGCAGTGCTCGTACATATCGAGCAGGCCGGCCATGATTTTGTGGAGCGCATACCAGACGACGGCGGCGGGGCGCCCTTGTTCGAGATCGTCGAAAGTGGATTCGGGGAAGGCGGAGAGATAGCCTTTGTCGCCTAGTTGAGATTGGCATTTGGCTAGTTCGACGACGATGTTTGTGGCTTTCGTTTTGATGCGGGCGTCGTTGGTGGAGGCGTACATCTGGGCGCAGGCGGAGAGATAGTGGCCGACGTAATGGCCGCGCCAGCCGTTGGTGGGAGATTCGCGATTGTAGAGGGGATCGGCGGAGGATGGGAGATTGGCGGTGATGCGGAAATTGTGGAGGAGGCGGTCGGAGTCGAGGGCCAGCATGTAATCGAGGGTTTGGGCGCGCATGCGGAGGAGGTCTGGGTCTAGGATTTTGATGTCTTCGAGCGCGAAGGGAGTGGCGGCTGAGGCGGGGAGCGGATGCTGGCTTTGATTTTGCGGATCGCGGGCTGGGCTGGCGGCGTGGGCGCCGGCTTTCGTGCCGGGCGCGGGCTGGGCGATTACTTTTTTGGTCGCGCTGGCGGCGGCTAGCGCTGTGCCGGTGTAGAGGAGGTTGCGGAGGAAATCACGTCGGATCATTCGAGATTCCTTTTCGATCGAGCAGCGGAAGCCGGGGTGCGGTGATGCGACTTCCTTGGGAATTATACCTCTCGTGGGGGGATCGTGGCGCCGGTGGCTGCGGGCGCGGCGAGATGCTCATTAGAACGTCAACTGTAACCGAGCCGGCGGGACGCCGGCGCTACGAAGTCAACGGGCTGTGGCACGAAAAGCGGCGCTGCCGCATATCTGGCGCACATGGTAAAATATTTTCAGGTGAGGAGTGGCGATGAAATTTGGCGTGGTGCAATTTCCGGGATCGAATTGCGACGCGGATGCGTTTCATGCGGTGGGCGCGATTGTGCGGCAGCCGGTGGAATTTATCTGGCACCAGTCGGAGGATCTGGCTGGTTGTGACGTGTTGATTTTGCCGGGCGGCTTTGCGTTTGGCGATTATTTGCGGACGGGCGCGATCGCGCGATTGTCTCCGGTGATGAAGGCGGTGGAGCGGTTTGCGCGCGGCGGCGGGCTGGTGCTGGGGATTTGCAACGGATTTCAGATTTTGCTGGAGGCTGGGTTGCTGCCTGGGGCGATGATGCGCAATCAGGGGTTGCGATTTTTGTGCCGGCAGGTGCATGTGCGGGTGGAAGCGACGGATACGCCGTTTACAAGCGCAGCGACGCGGGGGCAAGTGCTGGAAATTCCCATCGCGCACATGGAAGGAAATTATTTTTGCGAGCCGGCGGCCTTGACGGAATTGAAACGCAACAACCAGATTATTTTTCGTTACGTGCGGGCGGATGGCGGGGAAGTGGACGCGCGGGACCGCGAGGCGAATCCGAATGGGTCGTTGGATGCGATCGCGGGGATCTGCAATCGTGAGCGGAATGTGCTGGGCTTGATGCCGCATCCGGAGCGCGCGGTGGAGATTTCGCTGGGATCGGCGGATGGACTGGTGATTTTCCGGTCGCTGGTGGCTAGTTTAGCGGCTGACGCGGGTGCGCCGGCGCGTGCGTCGGGAGCGACGGCGGCGGTGCCGGCGTAGGGATTACTCTTCTTCACTTATTTATTTATGCCCACAAAAAATGATTGAGACTGAAATTAAGGTTACCCCGCAGATTGCGGCCGAGCACGGCCTCTCGCCTGAAGAATACGCGCGCACGCAGAAAATATTGGGGCGCGATCCGTCTTTTACGGAGCTGGGAATTTTCAGCGTGATGTGGAGCGAGCATTGCTCGTATAAATCGTCGCGCGTGCATTTGAAGCGGCTGCCTACACGCGGGACGCATGTGGTACAGGGGCCGGGGGAAAACGCGGGGGTGGTGGATATTGGCGACGGGATGGTGGCGGTTTTCAAGATTGAGTCGCATAACCATCCGAGTTTTGTGGAGCCGTTTCAGGGCGCGGCTACGGGCGTGGGCGGAATTTTGCGGGATATTTTTACGATGGGAGCGCGGCCGATTGCGGTGATGGATTCGCTGCGGTTTGGACCGATTACGGCGGGGGAGCTTCAGGGGCTAAAGCCCCTTTCCGGCGGCACCGAAAATGGCGGGGCTGAAGCCCCGCCCCACAAAGCGACTGCCGAGACCTCAGAGGCTAAAGCCCCTTCGCAACGGGACCTCAAGACGGCACGGCTGAAGCCGTGCCCTGACGATGCGGGCAGCGCGGCGATGTCGGCGGAGGAGATTGCGCGGAACCGGCATATTTTGGATGGAGTGATACGCGGGATTGGATTTTATGGAAATTGTTTTGGGGTGCCGACCGTGGGCGGCGAGGTGGTGTTTGAGCCTTGCTATGCGAACAATCCTTTGGTGAACGCTTTGGCGCTGGGAATTTGCCGGCGCGAGGAATTATTTTTTGCCAAGGCGCGCGGGGCTGGGAACCCGGTGATTTACGTGGGCGCGAAAACGGGGCGCGACGGAATTCACGGGGCGTCCTTGCTGGCTTCGGCGGAATTCAGCGAGGAATCGCAGCAGAAACGGCCGAACGTGCAGATGGGCGACCCGTTCATGGAAAAATTGCTGCTGGAAGCTTGCCTGGAAGCGATGCGCACGGGCGCGGTGGTGGCGATTCAAGATATGGGCGCGGCGGGATTGACGAGTTCGAGTTCGGAAATGGCTTCGCGCGGCGGGTTGGGGATTGAAATTGATCTGGCGCGCGTGCCGCAGCGCGAGACGGGCATGACGCCGTATGAAATTATGTTGAGCGAATCGCAGGAGCGCATGCTGCTGGTGGCGGAGCGCGGGCGCGAGCGGGAAGTTTTCGACGTGTTCCACAAATGGGGATTGGACGCGGTGGAAATTGGGCGCGTGACGGAAGATGGGATGTTGCGCGTATTGAATCATGGCGAAGTGGCGGCTGCGATTCCGGCGCACGCGATTGCCGAGGAAGGGCCGAAGTATGAGCGGCCGATTGCTCGGCCTGATGCTGCGGCTGAGGCTGGCGCGAGTGCGGCTGCTGTTGCGGCGGCGTTGCGCTTGCCTTTGGCTGCGGCTGGCGCGGATTTGAGTGGGAATTTTTCGCGCTTGCTGGCTTCGCCTACGATTGCTTCGAAGCATTGGATAACCGAACAGTACGATTCGATGGTGCAGACGAATACGACGTTTGGTCCTGGGGCTGGGGATGCGGCGGTGCTGCGGTTGAAGGAATCGAAACGCGCTTTGGCTCTCGCGACCGATGGGAATGGGCGCTGGGGATTTTTGGCGCCGCGATTGGGCGCGATGCACGCGGTGGCGGAAGCGGCGCGGAATGTGGCTTGCAGCGGGGCGCGGCCGATTGCGGCGACGAATTGTTTGAATTTTGGGAATCCGGAAAAGCCGGAGGTGATGTGGCAGTTCAGCGAAGCGATTGATGGGATTGCGGAGGCTTGTCGAGTCCTGGAGACGCCAATTACTGGCGGGAACGTGAGTTTTTACAACGAGACTTTGGGGAGGCCGATTTATCCGACGCCGGTTTTGGGCGTGTTGGGATTGATCGAGGATGCGGAGTGCGCGTTGGGCTCGGGATTCGCGAGCGAGGGCGATGCGATTATGGTGTTGGATGGAACCCTGGCTTCAGGGGCTGAAGCCCCTTCCTTCGGCGGGCTGACGGCGGGGCTAAAGCCCCGCCCTTCCGAGGCGGCGCTCGACGGGACGGCGGCCCCTTCGATCCTGGCACTGCCAGGGTCTCAGGGTGAACTAAAGTCCGCCGCTACGAAAACGGAATTCGCATCGAGCGAATATGCGAAGACAATTCATGGAATTGTGGCGGGATTGCCGCCGGCGATTGATTTGGGGGCGGAAAAACGGTTGATTGATTGTCTGGTGGCGTTGGCTGGGGAGCGCGCGGTGCGTTCGGCGCATGACGTTAGCGATGGCGGGTTGGCGGTTTCGGTGGCCGAGGCTTGTTTTGGCCGCGACGGGTTGTCGGCGGAAATTTCGATTGATGCTGCGGGCGCGGGTGATTTCGCGGAGGCTGCGCTATTTGGCGAACGGGGAGCGCGGGCGGTGGTATCTGTTGTACCTGCTTCGCTTGCCCGCGTGAATGAGATTGCGGCACAATACAAAGTGCGTGCGCAGCGCATTGGTATAGTCACTCGCGGTGAATTCCGCATCCAATATCAGGGTGCGGCTGTGATACAAGGCAGTGTCGAATCGTTCCGGCGGGTGTGGAGCGAAGCGCTGCCAAAGGCCATCGAAAACGCGTGAGCAAAATAATTCAACTCGGCGACGATCATTTTCACGATCACTGCGGCGTGTTCGGGATCTTTGGGCACCCGGAAGCGGCGAAGATGTCGTATCTGGGGCTTTATGCGCTGCAGCATCGCGGGCAGGAATCGGCGGGGATTGCTTCGACGGATGGCACGCAAGTTTTCGTGCACAAGTCGCTGGGGCTGGTGCAGGAAATATTCACGCCAGACGTGATTGCGCGGCTGCCGGGCGATGCCTCGATCGGGCACACGCGTTATTCGACGGCGGGCGACAACGTGCTGACGAACGCGCAGCCGGTGGTGATTGACTGCAACAAGGGAAAAATCGCGCTGGGGCATAACGGCAATCTGACCAACGCGATCGAGCTGCGCAAGAAACTTGAACATCGCGGGTCTATTTTTCAAACGACTAGCGACACCGAAGTGATTGTGCACTTGATCGCGCGGAGCCAGGCGCGAAACCTGACGGGCGCGATTGCGGACGCACTGAACCAGGTGGAAGGCGCGTACTCACTGTTACTGCTGACGCGCGATGAGATTTATGCGATTCGCGACCCGCGCGGGTTTCGTCCGCTGTGTTTGGGACGACTCGATGGCGCGTGGGTGGCGGCTTCGGAAACTTGCGCGCTGGATTTGATTGATGCGGAATACGTGCGCGACGTGGAGCCGGGAGAAATGGTGCGGATCTCGCGCAGCGGCCTGGAATCGCTGCATTTCGCGCCGGAAAAACCGTTGCAGCAGTGCGTTTTCGAGCACGTTTATTTTTCGCGGCCGGACAGCCTGGTGTTTGGGATGCCGGTGAACCGCACGCGGGAGCGGCTGGGGCGTCTGCTCGCGAAAGAACATCCGGTGGAAGCGGACATCGTGACGCCGGTGCCAGATTCGGGCGTTCCGGCGGCGATCGGATATTCGGCGGATTCGGGAATTCCGTTTCGCATGGCCCTGATTCGCAACCATTACATTGGGCGAACGTTTATTGAGCCGAGCCAAGCGATACGCGATTTTGGAGTGAAGCTAAAGCTGAACCCCGTACGTCGAATGTTGGAGGGGCAGCGAGTGATATTGGTGGATGATTCGATTGTGCGCGGAACGACCAGCCGGAAAATCGTGCGGCTGGTGCGCGACGCGGGCGCGACGGAAGTGCACGTGCGGATCAGCTGCCCGCCGACGATTTCACCTTGTTATTACGGAGTGGATACGCCGCGGCGCGAAGAATTGATCGCAGCGAATTATTCGGTGGAAGAGATAAGGAAATATCTGGGAGCGGATTCGCTGGGATACGTTTCGCTTGAGGGATTGCGGCTGGCGATGGAGGATACGGACGACGCCAACCACAAGTTCTGTACATCGTGCTACACCGGCAGCTATCCGACGGAGCTGGTGCAACTGGAAGTGGAGGCTCATCGTGAAGGCTGACGTGGAAGAAGCCGTGGCCGCAGACCGGGAACGGCTGGAAAGAGCGCGCGAGGAACACCACGAGCACGCGACGACCGGTGATAAGGTGTGGCGCGAAGTGGTTTCGTGGTTTTGGGTGATCATGGCGTTCCTATTGATTGAGGGGACGCTGGTGCAGGCGCGGGTGATTCCAAGCGGTTCGATGGAAAACACGGTGCTGATCGGGGATCACTTGATTGTGAGCCGGTTCGGGTACGATGCGGGGATTCCGTTCACGCCCTGGCATGTGCCGTTGTGGCGCGAGCCGAAACCCCAGCAGATTACGGTGTTTCGCGCGCCGCTGGCCGATCAGGGATTTCCGGATTTCATCAAGCGCTGCATCGGGGTGCCGGGCGACCGCATAAAAATCGTGGAAGGGAAAGTGTTTGTGAATGGAACGCCGTTGAATGAACCCTACGCCCTGCACAATCCGAACAGCGCCGATTCCCCGGTAGAGAATTTTCCGGCGCGAACTTCGGAGATGCCGTTCGCGGACAATCCTGAGTGGCGGAACGAGCTGGCGAAGCAGGTGCAGAACGGCGAGCTGGTGGTGCCGCCGGGCCAATATTTCATGATGGGCGATAATCGCGACAATTCGAACGACAGCCGCTACTGGGGATTTGTGCCGCGGGAAAATATTATCGGGACGCCGGTGCTGATTTACATGTCCATCGAAGCGCCGGAGGATGTGTGGGAACCGGGGCATGTGGGCGAGCGGTTCGCTACCTATTTGAACGCCGTGATCCATCCCGGAGAGATTCGTTGGAAACGGTTGTTCCACATATTCTGATTTTGACTCTATTTCTGGTTCGCAGAAAGATTCAGGCTTCAGGGAATTAGTCCGGCTCCTTCAGGAAACAGAAACCAACCATGCGCTACGCCGATGCAGGGGTAAATATTGCGGTGGCCGATGAAGCCAAGCGGCGGATTGCGGCCATGGCGCGGAAAACTTTTACGCGCGGAGTGCTGGCGCCGATCGGCGGATTTGGCGCGCTGTTTCAACTGGATGGGAAGCGCTGGCGCGAGCCGATTCTGGTATCGAGCGCGGACGGCGTCGGCACAAAACTGAAAATCGCGTTTGCCACGGGAATTCATTCGACCGTGGGCGCGGATATTCTGAATCATTGTATCAATGACATTTTGACGCAGGGCGCGCAGCCGCTATTTTTTCTGGATTATCTGGCGATGGGGAAGATTGATGCGCGCATCGTGGAGCAGGTGATCGAAGGAATGAGCCGCGCTGCGCGGCATGCGGGTTGCGCGTTGATTGGCGGAGAAACGGCGGAGATGCCGGATTTTTACGCTGCGGGCGAATACGATCTGGCGGGATTTATCGTGGGCGCGGTGGAGCGGAAAATGCAGCTGGATCCGCGGCGGGTGCGTCCGGGGGATGCGCTGCTGGCGCTGCCTTCGAGCGGATTGCACACCAATGGGTATTCGCTGGCGCGGAAATTGGTGTTCGGAGTGGCGAAGCTCAGCCCGAATACTTATGTGGCGGAAGTGAGTAACAAGATCGGGCCGGAGTTGTTGAAGCCGCACCGGGCTTATTGGCCGCTACTGAAAAGTATTTTGGCGCGCGGGTGGGTCACGACGATGGCGCATATTACGGGCGGCGGGATTACCGGGAATTTGCCGCGGGCTTTGCGGGCGAACGTGCAGGCGGTGATTGATTTGGGTTCGTGGCCGGTTTTGCCAATATTTCGTTATTTGGCGCGGGTGGGTGCGATTGAGCGCGATGAATTGCTGAAGACTTTTAATTTGGGCGTGGGGATGATTCTGGTGGTTCCGGCTAAGCACGTGTCACGGGTCGAGACGGAGTTGAAGCGGCGGCGCGAGAAATTTTATTTGATTGGAAGGATTGAGCGGGCGGTGCGGGGGAAGCCGCGGGTGATCTATAGCGGGAAATTGGGGTTGTAGGGATTGAGAGTGCAGCGCGATTGTGTGTTCTGTCACGGAAGTCAAAAGATTTAACACAGAGGCCACGGAGGAAAGGCGGAGGGCACAGAGAAAGACGAACCTACCGCAGAGACGCGGAGGGCGCGGAGAAAAACAGCAGCACAGCAAAGAGTGTGGCTGTGCCACGATTCGCCGTTCAGTTTGATGCGCGCACTCTCCTTCTACTGATCGGCATTGTCCGTATCCACGGCGACTTTCCAGGAACCATCGCTTTGCTTCTTCCAGATGAGCAGGTATTTGCCTTTCGTGTCGCTTGATTTTCCTTTCTTGTCGGTGGTGACGAAAACGTAGTTGCCGGTTTCGTAGGCCAGCTCGCCGGAGCGCGCGACTACGACTGAGCCGGTTTTCCAACTCAAGCCGGGCCCGGGCAATGCGAGGAGTGGGGCCCAGTTCTTGCGAATATTTTCGTTACCTGTGATGGCGGGAGCTTTGTCCGGCAATACCAGGGCGTCGGCGGCGTAGAAGGAGACTGCCTTGTCGAGATCTTTTGCCGTGGCGGACTGGGACCATGCGGCGGAAGCGGCGCGGATGGCGGCTTCGTCGGCGGCGCGGGCTTGCTGGATTTCCTGTTGGTGTTCGGATTGAGCGTCTTTTTTGCCGGCTTGGTCGCAGGATGTGGTTAGGAGCATGGCGGAGAGCGCGGCTAGAAGGATGAGACGGTTGCGCGGCATGGAAAAACCTCCGGTGTGAATCTTTGGGCGCATGCGTGCGAGACACGATGCCTTGGTGGCGGAATGGAGTCAAGTGCGGGTTCGGGCGAAGTTTTGCCGCTTTCCGGAACTGTGCTAATTTCGGGCGGTCATGAAGAAACGAATTGGCGTGCTGCTATCGGGGCGCGGATCGAATTTCGAGGCGCTGGCAGAGAGCGTCGGGGCAGGGCGCATTCCGGATGCGGAAATTGCGATTGTGGTGAGTAATCGCGAAGGCGCCGAAGGGATTGAGAAGGCGCGACGACGCGGGATTGATGCGCGGGTGATTCCGTCGAAGGGATTGGAGCGCGAGGCTTACGACAAGTTGGTGGTGGCCGCGCTGCAGGAGAAGAAAGTTGATTTAGTGTGCCTGGCGGGATACATGCGGCTGCTATCGCCGCATTTTGTCGCGGCATTTCCGCTGCGGATTTTGAATATTCATCCGTCGCTGCTGCCGGCATTCCCGGGATTGGAATCGCAGCGTCAAGCGCTGGAGCATGGCGCGAAATTTTCGGGATGCACCGTGCACTTCGTGGATGAAAATCTGGACGCGGGGCCGATTGTGCTGCAGGCGTGCGTGGCGATCGAGGATGCAGATACGCCGGAAACTTTGGCGGAGCGGATTTTGCGCGAGGAACATCGCATCTACACCGAAGCAGTGCGGATTGTGCTGGAGGGGCGGTATCGGATGGAGGGGCGGCGCGTGCTGCTCGATGCGCCGAAAGGGGCCGGGAGAAAATAGTGTCGTCCGCAAAATTCAAGCCGGTGGAAGAGCAGCTCGCTTACCTGAAAAAGGGCGTGGCGGAAATTATTCGCGAAGAAGAGTTGAAGGCGAAGCTGGCGGAGTCGGTAAAGACCGGGAAACCGATGCGCGTTTATCTGGGCGTGGACCCGACGGCGCCGGATATTCATCTGGGACACACGGTGGTGCTGCGGAAACTGAAACAGTTTCAGGATATGGGGCACACGGCGGTTTTTTTGATTGGGGATTTTTCGGCGATGATCGGGGATCCGACGGGGCAGTCAGAGACGCGTCCGCCGCTGACGCGCGAACAAGTGGATGCGAACGCGAAAACATATCTCGCGCAGGTGTACAAAATCCTGAACCGCGAAAAAACGGAAGTTCGCTACAACAGCGAGTGGCTGGGGAAACTGAGCAGCACGGAAGTGGTGCAGCTGTGCGCGCATTACCGGTTGGCGCGGATGCTGGAGCGCGAAGATTTTCGTTCGCGGCTAGACGCGAATCTGCCGATTTCGGTGCACGAGCTTTTGTATCCGTTGTTGACCGCTTACGATGCGGTGGCGCTAAAGTCGGATGTGGAATTGGGCGCGACGGAGCAGAAATTTAATTTGCTGGTGCATCGGGAGATTCAGCGCGAGTACGGTTTGCCGGGGCAGGTGATTTTGACAATGCCGATTCTGGTGGGGCTGGACGGCGAGCGGAAGATGTCCAAGAGTTTGGGGAATTACATCGGGATCACCGAGAAGCCGGGTGAGATGTTTGGGAAATTGATGTCCATTTCGGACGAGCTGATGTGGTCTTACTACGAATTGCTGACGGATTTTGGTTCGCCGGTGATTGTGCGGCTGCGCGAAGAGGTGAGCATGGGCGTGCTGCATCCGATGGACGCGAAGATGCAGATGGCGCATACGATCATTGCGGGATTTCACGGGGAAGAGGCTGCAAAGGAAGCGGCGGATGAATTCCGGTTAGTGTATCGCGACCGGAAGGCGCCTACGGATATGCCGGAAATGAAATTGGCGTGGGGGACGCGGCCGCTGCATTTGGTCTTGACGGAAGCTGGATTGACTTCGTCGCGGAGCGAGGCGGAACGATTGATCAAGGCGGGGGCGGTGGAGGTGAATGGGGCCATTGAAAAGGATGTGAAGAAGACGATCGTTTTGAATCCGGGAGAGATGCTGCCTTTGCGCGTGGGGAAGAAGAGATTTTTGCGGGTTGTGGGGGTTTAAGGGCTCTGCTTTCGCGCCTACTTTGCGAGGCGTTCGGCGAAGCGTTTTAGGCGATCGAGCCAGGATTGATCGCGCAGTTTGACGGCACGGCGGGTGATCAGGGCGTCCAGGATTTTTCCAACGTTTGTGGGCATGGTGTATTCGTCGCGCATGGTTAATGTGGTTCCACCTGCTCTTGGCTGCAAGTCCCAGCGTTGCATTCCGCGGACACCGTAGGAATCCTGAAATTGCCACTCGAGGTGATGTTCCCATTCGTAGGCGGTGACTACCACTGTTAGAGCTACCTCGTGTTGCTGCAATTTTCCTGTGATGCGAACTTTTTGGCCTATTGCGAAATCTGGCGCGCCGGATTGGACTTCGAAGTGGGCGTTCATTTCGGCGCCGTACCAGAGGGGCATGCGTTGCGGGACGAAGAAGACGAAGATTTCGTTGGGAGTGGTGGAGATTTCTGCGGCTAGTTCGATGCGGGACATTTTGAGGGAACGTTATCTCACAGATTGTGCGACAGCGGAGAATTTCTGAGTGGTGCGAGAAAGTCAAAGGATTTAACACAGAGAGCACGGAGGAAAACCGGAGAACGCGGAGAAAGGCACCGGCGAGTCGGGGATGAGGCTGACACAGCGGCAAGCTGGGGCGCAGCGAGCAGCGCCCCTACCGCTCGATTAGCGTGCTCGGCGATGATCGATGGCGGTCTGAAGATCGCCGCTACAAATTCAAAAGCGAAAGAGCCGGCGGGACGCCGGCGCTACGCGTGCGGATTTAGACTTCGACAAGGACGAGGGAGACGTCGTCGGTGGGAGGACCTTCGCGCCATTCGGCTACGCTGTCCAGGATGCCTTTCTTCATTTCGTTGAACGGGAGGCGGGAAGTTTCGCGGACGATTTTCTGGACGCCTTCGACGCCGAGCATTTCGCCGCGGGAATTGAAGACGTCCGTGATGCCATCGGTGTAGAGGATGACGCGGTCGCCGGATTCGAGATCCACATCGAGCGTGGCTTCGGCGTCCACTGCATCAGGCAGCGCGCCCAAAACCATGCTGCGGGATTCGAGTAGGCGAGGCTCGGCGCCATCGCGCGCGATCATGCCTGGAGGATGGCCGGCGCCGGCGAAAATCATGCGGCGGCCGGGGCGGTCAATGCGCGCGGCGGCAACTGTGAAAAAGAAAACCGAGCTGCCGATATTGTGCATGACGAAGCGATTGAGCTGGGTGAGCATGGCGTCCAGCGCGGAGCCGGCGCGCAGCTGCGTCATCATTTCGGTGTAGATGCGGTTGGCGACCAGGGCCGAGCCGATGCCGTGGCCGGAAACATCGCAGACGAGCAGATTCAGATAGTGATCGTCGAGCGAACTGACCAGGCCGAAATCTCCGCCGATAGTGCGCACCGGATGATAGAAGGTTTCGACGCGCACGCCGCCCCACACCAACGATTTCGGCGCCAGGCTTTGTTGCACGCGCGCGGCAAGCTTGAGGTCTTCCTGAATTTCCTGGTGACGCTCTTCGAGCTGTTTGTTGACCTCGCGCAATTCCTGTTCGGCCCGCTTCAGTTCGGAAATGTCGGTGAAGGTGACGATGGAAAACTGCCGGCCGTCGGGATCTTCGATCACGCGAGCGCTGATTATTACCGGCATGCGCGAACCATCTTTTCTGGGCAGCACGAATTCGAAGCGATTTTTGCCGACTTGCAGGCCTTGCTCTCTTTTCTTAATGATGAAATCGGCTTCCGCTTTATTGTAAAGCCTATGAATATCCGGACCGACGATTTCAGATTGCGGCAAGCCGGTCATTTGTTCGAGGTTGGAATTCACGAAAATAATATTCTGGCAGTCGTCGGAGATGAGGACGCCTTCGTTGAGGCTTTCGAGAACGCCTTCGATTTGTTGCAGCCAATCCGGCTGTTCGACTTCCACTGACAATCCCCTTTACACGAAAACTGCCCGTCCGCGTAGTTTACCCAATTCGGGAGAAAACCGCTAAAGGGCGGAGCGCATCTTGAGTAAGTAAGAACTACCACATTTGATGCAATGAATTAGCGGCAGGGAGCGTAATAATAAGAGGAGAGAGTGCGGGCAATTTTTCCGCCTGCAGAGTGTGCACAGGACCATGACCGTGACTACTGCATCTACCGCTGCATCCGTTGTAAGCCGGCCGGGCTTGCCGCCCGGACCAAAAGGCGCGCCATTGCTGGGGCTGGCGCTGCAGGTGTTGCGCGATCCGCTGGCAACGCTGCTGCGCGTGGCGCGGGAATATGGCGACATCGTATGCATTCCGGTCTTCAGGCATTACCGCATTTTGCTCAATCATCCGGATTACATCGAGCAAGTGTGCATCGTGCAGCATGCGAAATTTCACAAGAGCACACTGACGAAGGATGTGACGCAGCGGCTGCTGGGTCAAGGACTGCTGATCAGCGAAGGGGATTTCTGGCGGCGGCAACGGCGGCTGGCACAGCCCGCGTTCCATCGCACGCGCATCGCGGAATACGGCACGACGATGGTGGAGTGCACGAACACGCACATGCGCAGATGGAAAGATGGTGAAACCAGCGACATCGCCGACGAGATGATGGCGATGACTCTGGACATCGCTGTGCGGACGCTTTTCGGGACGACGCTAAGCGTGAAGGCGGAGGAAGTTGGCAAATCGCTGGGATTTTTGATGCGCTATTCCATGCGCAAGGCGCGTTCGCCGATCAAGGTTCCGGAGAGCTGGCCGACGCCACGGAACCGCCGGGCGGAGCGCGAGACGCAATTCCTGGATTCGCTGGTGTACGGGATCATTAAGGAGCGGCAGGCAGAGGGGAATACGAATCCGCACAACGATCTGCTGGCGCTGTTGATGGGCGCGATGGATGAAGACGGCACGCAGATGACGCCGAAACAATTGCGCGATGAGACGATGACTTTATTTATGGCGGGGCACGAAACTACGGCGCTGACGCTGGCGTGGACATGGTACATGCTGAGTGAAAATCCGGCGGCGGAGGCGCGTTTGCATGAAGAGTTGCAGCGCGTGCTGGGCGGGCGCGCGCCGGAAGTCGCGGACATGGAGCGACTGCCGTATCTGCGCGCGCTGGTGAGCGAGGTGCTGCGGCTTTATCCGGCAGCTTATATTGTGGCGCGGACTTCGATCGCGCCATGCACGATCGGTGGATACGATTTTCCGGCGGACACGACATTTATTATGTCGCAGTGGGTGATGCATCGCGACCCGCGGTATTTTGATGAACCGGAGAAGTTTCGTCCCGAGCGTTGGTTGGATGGGTTGGAGAATCGCTTGCCGGCGGGAGCTTATTTTCCGTTTGGGGATGGGCCGCGCAGGTGCATTGGGCAGGGGTTCGCGCTGCTGGAATTGGGGATGGTGATTGCGACTGTGGCGCAGCGGTTTCGGTTTAAATTGGTGCCGGGGCATCGGGTAGTGACGGATCCCTTGGTGACTTTGCGGGCGAAGTACGGGATTCGGATGGGCGTGCATGCGCGGGGGTGAGTGGAGCGGGTTTGCTCGCTGTGGAAAAAGTCAAAGGATTTAACACAGATTGCGCAGAGGAAAAGCGGAGTACACAGAGAAAGACAAGACTACCGCCGAGACGCAGAGAACGCAGAGAAAGGCGGGAGAGATCCTTCGGCCGGCGTGAAACAAAGGCGCCGGCCTCCCTTCGCAAAATCACTCAGGACAGACAGGATGACGATGCTCTTCGCATCGTCACTTTACAAATTCTGGTTGTTCGCCATGGTCCCAGGGATCGTAAGTTAGGGAGAAGCGGATGCGATCTGGGATTGTCGGATGGGAATAGAACATGAAGACCGTGACGGGGCTGGGAGTGGGATCAGAGAGATCCACTTCGCCGAGGATCTGAAAAGCTTGCGCGGCGACCTGGCTGGAATCAGGAGTTAGGCGGTGCGTGACTTCCAGGCCGTACTGGTCGGCCTGATGCTCGAAGTGACGGCTCATAGCGCTCTGCACGGGATTGGCGATGAAGGAG
This sequence comes from uncultured Acidobacteriota bacterium, assembly GCA_963821765.1. Classification (GTDB taxonomy): domain Bacteria; phylum Acidobacteriota; class Terriglobia; order Acidiferrales; family UBA7541; genus Palsa-295. The sequence continues at coordinate 270,126 of CAWGFF010000005.1, read as the reverse complement.
TAGATGCCAATCAGGAGGAGCAACGCTGGGAGCGAGGCCCAATCGTCCACGCCGCGGATGCCCCAAGCGGTGCCGAATCGCCGCAGCAGCCAGCCGATGGTGCGGAAGCCGAGATAAAAGAGTACGAACAAAAATACGGCGGCGAAGAGCAGTCCTTTCCAGATGTGGTTGAGCACGTAATGGCCGGTTTCGTGTCCAGTGACGAAAACAATTTGCGGCGTATTCATCTTGGCGATCGTGTTGTCCCACACCACGATGCGTTTTGACGCGCCGATGCCGGTGACGTAGGCGTTGAGCTCCGTGGTTTTTTCTCCCGCACCCATCCAGAACATGCGCTCCGGTGGGATATTCACGCCCGCGCGCTGGACCATTGCTTCCAGGCTGGCGGTAAGCGCGGGATCCTTTTGCTGGAGAGGCTCGAATTTGTGAAACATGGGATCCACGATCAGCGGTTGAATGAAAACGAGAAGCACGATGATGGGCAGCGACGTCAGCCAGAAATAAAACCACCAGCGGCGCGGACTGCTGCGAATAACAGCGTAAAGAATCGAAACGAGAATAATTCCCAGCAGCACGCCGAGGAACTGCCCTTTGGTCCAATCCCAGAACCAGGAGCCCCAGCTTTGGATACTGAGGCCGTATTTTCGCTCGACGGAATTTTCGTAGATGTCCGAGGGCAGGCTGAGAATGGCCATCGTCAACAGCAAAAGTGGCGCGAAGATCGCGGCTTGCAGGAAACGATTGCGGGCAACGGATTCGGCCCAATCGCGAAATTGCGGACCGAAACGCCAGAAGAGGATGACCCAGAGGACGAAAATGCCGTAGAAGAAATCAATCCATGCGAAACGCGCGTGAAAGCGGCCGAGGTCGCGCGCTTTGCGATAGAGGTCGGGAGGGAGCGTGTAGGCTGTGACTTTTTTTTCGGGTGATTGCGGAGCTGCGGCTTCGGGTACACCGGATTGCGGCTGCGAAGATTGTGGCGCCGCAACGGAAGCAACCGCGGAGACGTTTGGAGGCGGCGCGGCGGTCCTGCCAAACGCGAGGGGTGCGGCGAGCAGAATTAGTAAGAGCAAAATCCAGAGTGCGAGAGGTTTCATCCTTGCTCCAGACGGTCTGGCGGCCCGCCTTCCAGGCCAAATTCGAACGGCGATTATGACTTGGCTGTCGCAGGCGTGCAAGGCTGTGTCGGCGGACGCTGAGTGCGGGTACGAAAGTGTGTTGGGCGGGGGAGACGTTTGTACCTGCCGGGAAGTACAGGGTGCCTCTTAGGGCGCGGGACAGAACGCCAATTGCCACTCGCGCGAGCAGGCGGCTAGAATTAAGGCGTGGGAAACTGCCACCTGGGAGAAGCATGATGAAAATCGCACACTGGGGCCTGGGCATTCTGCTGGTTATGCCGATGGGCATTGCGGCGGGGCAGGCTCAATCCCCGGCGCAGGACGCGCAGACGCCCGCGCCAACCGACTCCCTGGCGGCGGCCGCGAAGGCGGCGCGTGAGGCGAAGAAGGATCAGGCGAAGCCCGCGCACGTGTGGAATGACGATACGATACCCAAGTCCAACGATGCCATCAGCGTGGTGGGCCAGACGCCGGCGGATGATAGTGCTAATGCCGCGGCTGGGACAGGCGATGCTCCGGGCGCTGCGGCCGCGGCCAACAGTTCTGCGGGAGCCGGCGGGGATGCAGCGGCAGTCCGAGGAGCGTTGGAAGGCTCCATTCAGAATGCCAAGGAAAAACTGGCGACGATCAAAGTGGACCTGGATCTTCTGCAGCGGACGTATACGCTGGATTCGCAGATGTATTACATCAAGCCGGACTACGCTTCGGACACGGCGGGCGCGGCGAAATTGCAGGACGAACAGGACCGGATCGCAGCAAAGCAGCAGGAAATGGACGACGAGCAGAAGATGATTGATCAAATGGAAGCCGATCTCGCCAAGATCCCGGCAGCCACGCCGCCGGCCAACGACAATCCAAAATAGACCCGAGCGCGCACCTAATTACGGGACGATTCACAAAAAACGCTGCAGGAAGCAAAGTCAAAACAGCCGGCGGGACGCCGGCGCTACGGCATCTCACGGTGTTCTGTTCCGTTTCGGAACGGCACCACCACTAATAGTATAGATTTTTCTTGACACACCAGCCGCCTCAGCGCAGAATTCCGCACGTTAACGCTGTGTTACGCGAATATTTCTGTTCGAGTAGCGCGGCGGTCGATAATTTTCAATTCCCCGGAACCGGCAACACACCTTCACGCATAAACCGAGAGGAACGATGCTGAATTTGGCAGGTGGGACGGTGCAATGTTTGAATCCGGAGTGCATCGCGCGAGGGCGCTGGCTGCGCCTGCATGATGCGCCGCAGGAATGCTGTAACAATTGTGGCGCGCCACTGCACAGCGTGCCGCCGCCGCTGCCACCGCGATTTCGCATGCGCGCGCGGCCGATGAGGAGTTATCGTCCGATGGGGCGCGGGCGCTGAAGTCTTGGCGCAGCTGCGGCGCCGGTTAGAGGCGCGGCGTTTGAGTTCAGGTTGACGAAATAACTGTTAGTGGCAAAAGAAAAGGCCCGAGGCACCCCAGCCGCCTCGGGCTTTTTTGTTTTTTGCGGATGGTTGCGGTTCTTCCTAGAAGTAAAACTTCAAGCCGAATTGGATGATGCGCATCGGACGGTCGGTGGAAATTTGACCGAACGTGGCGCTTTGCCCTTGATTGTCCGGATTGTAGAACTGAACGTGATTAAAAGCGTTAAAGAATTCAGCGCGGAACTCGAGCGATGTGGATTCGGTGACCTGGGTATTCTTAGTGAGCGATAGATCGAAGTTGTTGACTCCCGGACCACGCAAAGCATTGCGACCCAGGTTTCCAAAGCTGAAAAGGGGAACGTTAACGCAGTCAAATGAATTTGGATTAAACCAGAAGTTGCCGGTCGCTGCACCTCCCAAGCAGTTCGCGGTGGCGGTGGCGCCGGTATTGAAAGCAGTGGTGGTGTTGCGCGGATTTAAGTACTGAATCGGTGCTATGAGATCGGGACGATCCAGTCCATTGCCTTGCTGGCTGGAATCAGTACCCGAGTATAGTGTGAAGGGTTGGCCGCCTTGAAAGGTGGCAATGCCATTGAATTGCCAGCCGCCCGCGACTTTCTTCAAGAAGCCATTATCAATGTGACGATCAAAGGGGAGTTGCCAAATTCCGCTTATGACCAAGCGCTGTGGCACATCGAAGTCAGCCAGTGCGCGGTCCAGCCTCGGATCGAGCGGGTCGGTGTAGGTGGATGATCGGGAGCGGAAGCCGGAAGTCAAGTCAATGGTTTTTGACCAAGTGTAGGCGCCGCGCAAGGCGAATCCGTGACTGAATCGTTTATCAACGGTGAGTTGAAATTGGTCGCTGTCCGAAAGCCCATTGCTGAAATTCGTATAGATTTGGGTTACGCCTGTGGGCGAGCCGTTGGGATCGGTTGGCGAGGAGCCACCGACACAAGCCGCCATCGGGCGAGCGCAGTCTTCGTTCACGAATCCGAAATTAGCGAGTTGCGCCATCTCGACGGAAGGCACCGGGTAGTTGGTCTCCGAGGTAGAGATGAGCTTGCGGCCGAGACTACCAACGTAAACCGCTTCGACCATGGTGTCTTTGGTGGCCTGCCATTGGAATCCGTAGTTGAAATTTTCCGAGTAGGGCGTGCGGAAATGCGGGTAGGTGGTGTACCCGTAGGAAATGGCCGGAACGCCAAAGGTTCCCACAGAGGACGGCAGGAAGGGGAAGACGTTCGTGGCACCGAAGGTGCCGAAGGGGTCGGCAATCGGGTCACCTGTAATGCCAGAAAAGCTGTTAACACTCGTGTTGTATTCGTTGGCGACGCCCGCAAAGGGAGGTAATCCTCCAAACTGAAGGTTGAGCGCACCGTCTTCGATATCATAGAAGATACCGAAGCCGCCGCGCATCACGATTTTGGCGTTGCCGAGCATGTCCCAGGCAAATCCGAATCGAGGAGCAAAGTTATTGTAATCGGGATAAACAAGCGCGCGATTGGGCGTGCCGGGATCACCGGGATACAGAATTCCTGGAGGGGCGTTCGGAAAGACCGTGGATTGCTGGCCGGGGAAAAGGCCCAAAATTTCGTTGTGAATGTCGTACTGCGGGACGTAGTAGTCCCAGCGAAGGCCGAGGTTGAGAGTGAGGCGTGCGAGAACCTTCCAAGTATCCTGCGCATAGAGGCCAACGGAGCCAGTACGGATCCCATAGATGGCTTTGGAGTTTTGGTAGTAGTTGTCCCAGAAACCGCCGACAAAGTCGGCCAGATAATTGCCGGTGAAGGGCGCCTGATAACTTCCGAAATCGAATCCTCCGTTGTTGTAATAGTCGTACTTGAAATTCAACTGGAGACGGGTGAGATCGGTACCAAACTTGAATTCGTGCTTACCGTGGTTCCAGGTGACGTTGTCGGCCCACTGAAAAGTGTTGTCGTTCAGCGTGGTAGGGCCTTGCACCGAAGAACCCAGGTTGAAATTGGGAGTAAAGAATACGGGTGGTGAGACCCCCGCGGGGTCATCGGGGTTCACATTCGTGAAACCGAGAGCCGACGGCGAGGTCGTATCCGATGGAGACGCCTGGTGAGTAGAGGTGCGATTGGCGGCGAAACGAAATTCATTGGTGATCGTGGGTGAAAAGATGTGGTTCCAGGTAAGGGTGCCGATTTGATTGCGGTAATCCGTGCTGTTCGCACCACCGAGAGGAGAGGACGTGGTGGTGGGAAGCGGAAAGATCGTGCGATTGTCATCAATCAAATAGACGAACGAAAGTGTGTCGTGCGGGCCGAAATTGTGGTCAATGTGAAGAATGCCCTGATCATCGTCGATGGGTTCTTTCGGTGAGGAGATGAACCCACTGGAGTTGGGGACGTTAGGGAGGGGCAAGTACTTGGTTATGTAATTGGCGATGACCGGATTCACCGGAACCTGATTGTTCTGAAGCTTGGTAGTGGGAATCACAGTGCCGTCGTTGCAAGTGTAGAACGTGGTGCCGCGAGGATCGAAAAGCTGTCCGCTATCAAAGAGCGGATCACTCGGCTGTTGAGCTGTCGAAGGGCAAAAATCCGTGTTCTGCCCGGTGAGAAAACTGCTGAAATCACCCTTCCGTTGCGCGGGAGTCAAAACGGTCAGTTGCTGAGAGGTATCGCCTTCGCGCGTGCGCGCGCCTTGATATGCGAGAAAGAAGAAGGTCTTATTCTTCTTGATCGGGCCACCGAACGTTCCACCAAAGACATTCCTCTGGAACGCCTGTTTATCCAGGGAGTCAGGGAGAAAGTAGTCGCGGGCGTTCAAGGCGGTGTTGCGGAGGAATTCGAAGCCATCGCCATGAAAATCATTGGTGCCCGATTTTGTAATCTGATTGACGATTCCGCCAGAGGTGCGGCCGTACTGCGCGTCGTAATTGTTCGTGAGGATTTTAAATTCCTCGACCGCGTCCGGGTTGGGACTGACGACGATGTTGTTGCCGAGAAAATCGGTATTGTTGGCGCCGTCGAGGAGAAATGTGAGGGATTCGGAGCGCTGACCGCTAACGGAGAAAGGATTGCCGGACGTATCGTCCTGATCTGGACTAAAGACCCCAGCTTGGAGCAGCCCGAGCTGCAAGGTGTCGCGATCGACCAACGGGAGAGCATTGATCATCTGCTGATTTTCGACTTTTCCGAGCACGGCGCCGGTGGTATCCACCTGTACTACGTTTGCTGCAACCTCAACGGTCTGAGTTTCCTGTCCGATTTTCAGCGCGACGTCCTGGCGGCCGTTTTGATTCAGTTCGAGGATGATGCCGTCCTGGAGAAAGATTGAAAAGCCGGGTTTATCTACGCTGAGCTTGTAAGTGCCCACCTGAACCAAATCGAAGAGGTATGAACCGTCGGAGCCGGTGGTAGTGGTGTGCGCGATGCCTGTCCCGGTGTTGGTGAGCGTCACTTTGGCGCCAGGAACCACGCCACCGGATTGATCGGTGACTGTGCCTCGGAGGGAGGCTTTGTTCTGGCCCCATGCCGATCCGCTGAGGACTGCGATGACGCAAAAGAGGAATGCACATTGCAGCAGCGCACGAAGAAATCTCACACCCCACCTCCGTAGTTGAGACTCTTGTCCAGGACACGCGGCGCGTGGAGTGCATGGGACCGTACAGCTGGAAAAATAGAGGCGATGGCTTCGCCCCGAAATTAACGACACGACCCCGGTTGATTCCCCAATTTCTGCAACTCACACTACCCCGATGCGGGAATCTATAGAACCGCGCGCGAAGGAAGTCAAGAAAGAAGCGCTTATGGAAGCCATCAACCGGATTGAAGTGAATGACTTGTAGTCAAAATTGTGGAATGCGAAAGGGGGGAGCGGCCGGTGGGGGTGCCGGCCGCTCATGGGCATTGGGGTGATGGAGGTGCAGACATTCGAGGCGCTTTGGAGAGCCCCGAACACGACTTAGTATGCCGGTGGGGAGTGGGGGCGTCGATAGGCCGAGCGGCCCAATTCAGGCCAGTACGAAAGTACTCGAAAGGTGGTTCGTGGGAGTTTCGCTTCGGGTGTTGAGGAGGTCAAAAGATCTAACACAGAGTGCACAGAGAAAATGCGGAGAAAAATCTGAGAAAGACAGAGGCAATTACCGCTGAGACGCAGAGTTCGCAGCGAAAGGCCAAGCCGAGTCAGTGACAATGTTGACATGGTGGCAAGCTGGGGCGCGGCAAGCAGCGCCCCCACCATACATCTTTCGCGCGGACTGCGGCGCTGCTTTGTGCGGGGATTGAATGGGGCGGCGGGCGGTGATAGGCTCGCCGAAGCAGTTGCCCCGACGTGGCGCGGTCGCGCGCTGCGAACTGCCCGTTAGGACCGATGGGCGCTACCGGAACAAAACTCGATCGTAAGCCAGCTGTGGCAGCGCAAGCCTTGGCATCGGTGCGCCAGCTGCTGGTGGAATTGGGCAGCGCGCGCGGGATGGAAGAGCTAGTGGCGCGCGGCACGACGGCGCACTTGGAGCGCGAGCTGGGACTGGGCAGCCTGGAGCGCGTGGAATTGATGCTGCGGCTGGGCGATGCGTGCGGGGTGCGTTTGCCGGACCGCGTGGTGGCTGAGGCCGACACGGTGCAGGATTTGGTGGACGCGATTTTGCGCGTCGAAGCCGGCGAAGATGGAAACGGCGCCGGAGCTCGCAGCGCGACGGCATCCGCGACTGGCTCGGTTTCGCAGTCTGTTATCTCTGCAGTTACTTCCGCGAAGACTTCTGCTTCGGCCACTGCTGCTTCACCCGCGATTCGCCCGGACTCTCGCCGGGACATTGATGAGCAAATTCGCAAAGCCGAAACGCTGAGCGAGATTTTGCGTTTGCGCGGGCGCGGCGAACCGGGCCGCAGCCACATTCAGATTTACGAAGAAGACGACCAGCTGCGCACGATCACGTTCGGGGAGCTGTACGAGCGCGCGTCGGTGGTGGCGGCGGATTTGCGGCGGCGCGGGCTGGAGCCGGGGCAGACGGTGGCGATCATGCTGCCGACTTGCGCGGAATTTTTCTGGACGTTTGCGGGAATTCTGTTGGCGGGCGCAATTCCTGTGCCGATTTATCCGCCATTCCGCGCGGACCGCATCGCGGAGTACGCGGCTCGGCAATCGAACATTTTGCGCAACGCGGAAGCGCAATTTTTGGTGACGTGGCGGCAGGCAGAAAATCTGGCGAAGCTGCTGCAGCAGCGCGTGCCGTCGTTGCGCGAAGTATTGAACGCGCAGAAGCTGGCGAGCGGGCCATTTGGGGATCCCAAGCACCCGGCGGGCGAGTGGCGGCCGGTGCAGCATTTGTCGCACCACGCGCGGGGCGAGGACATTGCGTTCCTGCAATACACTTCCGGCTCGACGGGCGACCCGAAAGGCGTAGTGCTGACGCACGCAAACCTGCTGGCAAATATCCGGGCGATTATTTCCGGACTTGTGATTCAGGAGAACGACGCTTGCGTTTCCTGGCTGCCGCTGTATCACGACATGGGATTGATCGGCGCGTGGTTCGTGCCGCTGTTTACGGGGATACCGCTGGTGGTGATGTCGCCGCTGGCGTTTTTGAGCCGGCCGGAGCGCTGGCTGCGCGCGATTCACAAGCATCGCGCGACGATTTGCCCCGCGCCGAATTTTGCCTACGAGCTGTGCGTGCGAAAAATAGCGGACAAGGATTTGGAAGGGCTGGACTTGAGTTCGTGGCGCGCGGCGACGAACGGCGCGGAACCGGTGCGCGCGGAGACTATGGAAAGATTCGCGAAGCGTTTTGCGCCGTACGGATTTCGACGCGAGTCGCTGATGCCGGTGTACGGGCTGGCGGAGGCTACGCTGGCGGTGTCTGTGCCAAAACTTGGCACGGGATACAAAGTGGACCGGATCGAGCGCGGGCAATTTGAATCGGAGGGGCGGGCGGTGCAGGTAACGAACGCCGATGCGCCAGCGCTGGAATTTGTGAACGCGGGGAAACCGGTGCCGACGGTGGAAGTGCGCATCGTGAATGCGGACGGCGTCAATCTAGGTGAGCGGCAAGAAGGGCGGCTGTGGTTTCGCGGACCTTCGGCGACGCGCGGGTATTATCGCAACCCCGAGGCGACGCGCGAGCTGCTGCGCGATGGCGACTGGATTGATTCGGGAGATTTGGCGTACTGGGGCGAAGGCGAGATTTACATCACCGGGCGCGCGAAGGACGTGATCATCAAGGCGGGGCGGAATATTTATCCGCACGAGGTGGAGGAAATCGCGGGACGCGTTGCGGGCGTGCGCACGGGATGCGTGGTGGCGTTTGGCACGCCGGACGAACGCACGGGCACGGAAAGGCTGGTGGTGGCCGCCGAGCTGCGCGACATGGCCGCTGCAAAAAAAATCGAAGCCGAGATTGCGCAGGCGGTGAATGAAGCGATGGGCATGCCTCCCGACGTGATCGAGTTGCTGCCGCCGCAATCCATTCCGAAAACCTCCAGCGGGAAATTGCGGCGCAGCGAGACGCGGCGGCTTTACATGGAAGGAAAGCTGGGGCGGAAACAAGAGGCTCCGTGGGTGCAGATCGCGAGGCTGGCGGTGCGCGGAGCAGCGCCGCGCGCGTGGAGTTGGCTGCAGCAGACGGCGCGCAGCGCTGTGGAAATATTGTATGGCGTTTATGCGCTGACGGCTTTCGCGGTGATTCTGATTCCGCTATGGATTGTGGTGGGGCGTACGCGAAACCGGCGGCGCGCGGCGAGCCTGGTGCAGCACGGGGCGCGGATGATGCTGGCAGCGGGTGGCGTGCCGGTGACTATCGTGGGCGCGGAAATTCTGGAGCAGCGCGCGAAGACCGGGCCGTGGGTTTTCGCGCCGAACCATTCGAGTTATCTCGATATTCTTGTGATGCTGGCAACTCTGCCGGCCGATGTGCGCTTCGTGGCCAAGGGCGAGATTCGCGCGATGCCGTTTGTGAGCATGCTGGCGGACCGCAGCGGGCAATTCGCGTTCGATCGCAACGACCCGCAGGCGCGCATACGGCAGGCGGAAGAAGTGAACGCGGCGCTGCGCAACGGCGAGTCCGTGGTGATTTTTCCTGAAGGGACTTTCACGGCGGTGGCAGGAATACGTCCATTTCAATTGGGAGCGTTCAAGGCGGCGGTGGACACGCAGCGGCCGATTTGCGCGGTTGCGGTGCGCGGGGCACGGCAAATCTTGCGCGACAAGACGCTACTGCCGCGACCCGGGCACGTGACGGTGACGTTCAGCCCGCCGATTGCACCCGATCCGGTGGCCGGCGACGATTGGCACGAAATTGTGCGCCTGCGGGATGAGACGCGCGAGACGATCGCGCTGAATTCCGGCGAGGCATTGATATAGCGGATTGCTTGCGCCGCTGAAACCTCCTCGATTAGGCTCCTGCCGCAGACCGCTCCCACTGGTCCAGCGCTAAATTGACGGTGAACGGGGCCTGCAAGTTGTGGCCGACCGAGCTGCGTTATTGCCAACGCCGGCGGAAAATCACGAATGCCGGAGCGGCCGGCGGTCGTAAACCCTTGTGTACAAATTGTTTACAATTCTTATGCTGTGAAATGCATCATTTTGAACCCGACCTGCGTCTAAATGTCTATCATCGCTAGATTGTTGCTGGTCTTAGAGATGGAAGGAGTAGTCATAATGAGCCGAAACTCAATAGAAACGGTGGGAGTTCGCTATACCGGATGGGCAGCGTTGAACCGCGACCCGCTGGAAGACCGCGTGGAATTCACCTGTCCGCAGTGCGGGGAAAAGGGAACGAAGGCTGCGCGGAGGCCGCGTGCGGCGTATCACTTTACCGACGGGTTCGTGCAGGACCTGGAAGGTGAAGCGACTACCTGCCGCAGCTGCAAGAACTCGCTGCGAGTTGTCCCGGTGGTGATGTTGCACGACCAGGACGAGAAGCGGCGATTCCAGGCAGTGTTTGCGCTGGATCCTTATTCGAACAACTAAAATCGGACCGGCGGGAAGAGAGCGGCATCGTTTTCGGTGAGTGTCCCGAGTGATGAGCGCTCGTTACAGTAACGCCTAGGCCCAGCACAGAGGGGACGAGTCGAGACTCGTCCCCTCTTTTTTTGCGTTGGATGTTTCCTGGTGATCAGGGCCGCATGATGTTGGGGATCAGTTGATGCGGATGCGAGAAGGGCTCGCCTTCGACGTCCAGGTGCAGATGGTGAGCTTCGAGATCGCGGCGGACGTGATCGAAAGCTTCGTCCACGGAATCGGCGAACTGCAGAAGCTTGTAATCGTGTTCGTTCATGGTGCCGGTGCGGACCATGTGGCGCCAGTTGAGGACTTTGTCCCAGTATTTCCTGCCGTAGATCAAAATCAAGTGATGCGAAGAGAGTTTGTTGGTCTGTAGCAGGGTGAGCATTTCCCACAGCTCGTCCATGGTGCCGAAGCCGCCGGGGAAGACGATCAGGGCTTTGGCCATTTGCGCGAACCAGAGTTTGCGCATGAAAAAATAATGGAAGTAGAAATTCAGGTCTGGAGAGATGTAGCGATTCGAGGTTTGCTCGTGCGGAAGCTGGATGCTTAAGCCCACTGACGGTCCGCCGGCTTCCGCGGCGCCGCGATTGGCGGCTTCCATGATTCCGGGTCCGCCGCCGGAGCAGATGACGAAGCGGCGCGGCTGATTGCCGAGAGTCATGGCCCAGGAAGTGATGCGATGAGAAAGCTCGCGGGCTTCTTCGTAGTAGCGCGACATTTCGAGCAAGGATCGCGCCGCGGTGATTTTGGCGCGCCATGCGGGCGTGCGGCGGCCGCGCGCGGCAGATTGCGTTTGTTTCAGGTGCGCCAGGGCGTGATCGCGCGATTGAATGCGGGCTGAGCCGAACATGACGATGGTATCGCCGATGTTGGCGCGGCGGAGACGGTTCAAAGGATCGAGGTATTCGGCGAGAATGCGCAAGGGCCTCGCCGGAAGGCTCTCCATGAACTGCGGATCCTGATAGGCCAGCTCGGGCAGCGGCTGGTGCTTGGGCTTTTTACGCGCGCGCTTCATTGTTTGCACCGTGATGCGAACGTCAATTCACGCCACAGTTCACGCTTCACTTCACGTTCCGTCGCAGATTTCACTTCACACCTCAGTTCGCGCAGCAGCTTTGTTTCGCTTCTAATCATGGCGCTTCTATTCTAGGAGAACGCGCGCGAAATGACAGCGATTGCGCGCGGCAGCAGTGCTCTGTAAGCAACGCGTATGCGCGGCGGCGAATCAGATACACTGGACAGCTACAGTGAATTTCGGATGAAACTTGTGAATCGCGTGTTATTCCGGCGTTTAATTCGAGGCGGGGCGGCCGCAGCGCTTGCGGCGACAATGATTACGGCCGCGCCATTTGCACGTTGCCAGGAAGCGCCTGCTGGTCCGCTGCATCCGCGTCCCGGCGTGCCGCCTGAGCAGATCCCTCCCGCGGAGCAGCAGAAACATGCCATTCGCGTGCGCGTGAACGAAGTGACGGCGCCGGTGATCGTGCGCGACCCGAAAGGCGAGATGGTCTTCGATTTGAAGCAAGACAATTTCCGGGTGTACGACAACGGAGCGGAGCAGAAGATTGATCACTTCGACGTGGGCGGCGATCCTTTATCCATCGTGCTCGTGATTGAAGCCAGCTCACACATTCAGCCGATGTTTCCCAGCATCAAGCATGCGGGAATCGTGTTCAGCGAAGCGGTAATGGCGCAGACTTCGGAAGCGGCGGTGATCAGCTACGACAGCACCGTGGACCTGCGGACGAAATTCACTACGGACCCGGACAGCGTCCAGTACGCGATTGAACACTTGCCGCTGGGCGTGAACGATACGCTGCTGTACGACGCGATGGCGAAGGGAATTTCGATGCTGGAGGAACGGCCCGCGGTGCGGCGGCGGATTATGCTGGTGATTGGTGAATCGCACGACAGCGGCAGCGAGAGCAGGCTAGGCGAAGTGTTGCGGCAGGCGCAGCTCGCGAACGTGACGATTTATTCCGTGGGGCTGAGCTCGGCGATGGCTGATTTGCGCGCGAAGCCGGATCACGTGAACGACACTCCTGACCTGGTGGCGTTGGCTGTCTTTCTGGTAAAGACCGGGAAGAATGCGCTGGGCACGAATTCGCTGGCGGTGGCTAGCCAGGCTACCGGCGGATTGCACGTGGCTACGATGCGCGACCGCTCGATCGAAAAAGCGATTGATGATATTGGCGGCGAGCTGCACGCGCAGTACACGATCGGGTATCGTCCGGTGGGAGATGACCCGGAGGGCTACCACGAGATCAAGGTGGTTGTGGATCGGCCGAATGTTTCGGTGCGCACGCGGCCGGGATATTACGTCGCGCCGCCCGCTTCGTAATTTTTCGTAAAATTCATTCTACAGATTGCTACTTCTTTTCTGGTTCGGGCGGCGTCACAGCTGCTGCGGCTTCGTCTTCTTCCAGAATGGCGGCGGCTGCGGCAATGCGGTCGCCCTCTTCGAGGCGCAGCAGGCGGACGCCTTGGGTGGAGCGGCCGGCTTCGCGGATTTCGCCGGAGTGCACGCGGATGACTTTTCCCTGGCCGGTGATGATCATCACGTCGGAATCTTCGCGGACCTGCAGAGCGGCGACGACCGGGCCGTTGCGATCTGTGGATTTCAAATTGATGACGCCCTTGCCGCCGCGCGACGTGACGCGATATTCGGCGAGCGGCGTGCGCTTGCCGTAACCTTTTTCGGCGACGGTGAGCATGAGCGAAGTGAGCGATTCGCGAATCTGATCGCTTTCCAGCTCGTCGAGATTTTTCGTTTCCTTCTTGTATTCCTTCTGAATGATCCCGAAATCGGGCTGCACCGCGTCCATGCTGACGACGAAGTCGCCCTTGGCGAGATCCATGCCGTTGACGCCGCCCGCGGCGCGGCCCATGGAACGGACTTCGGTCTCGCGGAAGAGAATGGCCTGGCCATCGTGGCTAGCCAGGAAAATCATCTGCATGCCGTCGGTGAGTTTCGCGCCGATGAGCTCGTCCGCGCCGTCGAGGTTGATGGCGATGATGCCGGAAGGACGCGGATTGGAAAATTCCGCAAGACCGGTTTTTTTCACGGTGCCATTTTTGGTGGCGAGGAAGACGTAGCGATCAGCTTCTTCCAGATTGCGCGCGGAAACGACAGCGGTGAGCTTCTCATTTTCCTGGAAGCGGACGAGATTGGAGATGGCTTTGCCGCGGGTGGCCGCGGCCGCTTCGGGAATTTCATAAACCTTCAGCCAGTAAATGCGGCCCTTGGACGTGAACAGCAGGATATAACTGTGCGCCGAGGCGACGAAGAAATGCTCTACGAAATCGTCGTCGCGCGTTTTGGCGCCGATGCGGCCTTTGCCGCCGCGCGATTGATGGCGATACGTTTCGACTGAGGTGCGTTTGACGTAGCCGGCGTGGCTGACGGTGATGGCCATTTCCTCGTCTTTGATCAGATCTTCGAGCTTGATTTCCTCGACGCGGTCAACGATTTGAGTGCGGCGCTCGTCGCCATACGACTTAATGATCTCGCGCAATTCGGCGACGATGACGGCTTTCAGTTTCTTTTCGCTGGCGAGGATTTCGCGCAGCTCGGCGATCTGTTCGCGAATCTTTTTCAGCTCAGCCAGGATGTCGTCAATGGAAAGCTGCGTCAGGCGGTGCAACTGCAGTTCGAGGATGGCATCAATCTGAGGATAGCTGAGGCCGACGATGTCCGCGGGCATGCCGTATTTCTTGTTGACCAGCTTGACGCCGGCGACGCTCTTGGCTTTGCCGTCTTCGGAAACTTTTACGGTCTTATTGGCGAAAAACTCGTGCAAGTTTTCGCGGGCGTTGGCGCGGCTGGAAGAACCACGAATCACGCGGATGACTTCGTCGAGATAATCGAGCGCGATCTGGTAGCCGAGCAGGATGTGTTCGCGCTCTTCGGCTTTGCGGAGCTCGTATTGGGTGCGGCGGCGCACCACGTCCACGCGGTGCTCGATGAACAAACGCAGCAGATCGAGCAGGCCGAGCTCGCGCGGCTGCCCAGCGACGATGGCCAGCAGGATCATGCTGAACGATTCCTGCATCTGGGTGTGCTTGAAGAGGTGCGCGAGAATAATTTGCGGCTCTTCGTCGCGCTTCACTTCGATGACGATGCGCATGCCGTCGCGGTCGCTCTCGTCGCGGATGTCGGCGATGCCTTCGATCTTTTTGTTCTGGATGAGGCCGGCGATATTTTCGATCAGGCGCGCTTTGTTGACTTGATAAGGGAGCTCGGTGACGACGATGTCCTGGCGATCCTTGCCGCGCTGCTCGATGGCGACTTTGGCTCGCACCTGGAAGGAGCCGCGGCCGGTTTTGTAGGCCTGCTCGATGCCTTCGCGGCCGTAAATGTAACCGGCGGTGGGAAAATCAGGGCCGGGGACAAGCTTCATGATTTTTTTCAGGTTGGCTTCGGGCTCTTCGATCAGCACGATCGCGGCTTCGACGACTTCTTTCAAATTGTGCGGAGGAATATTGGTGGCCATGCCGACGGCAATGCCAGAAGAGCCGTTGACGAGCAAGCTGGGAACACGTGTGGGCAGGACGACGGGTTCTTTTTCGCTTTCATCGAAATTGGGAACGAACTCGACGGTATCCTTTTCGATGTCCGCGAGCATTTCTTCGGCGATTTTCGAAAGGCGGGCTTCGGTGTAACGCATGGCCGCGGGTGGATCGCCGTCCACGGAGCCGAAGTTGCCCTGGCCGTCCACGAGCGGGTAGCGCATGTTGAAATCCTGCGCGAGGCGGACGAGCGCGTCGTACACGGGAGCGTCACCGTGCGGATGGAACTTGCCGAGGACTTCGCCGACGATTTTGGCGCATTTGCGGTAGGCCTTCGTCGAGGTGAGGCCGAGCTCGTACATGCCGAAAAGGATGCGACGATGCACGGGCTTGAGGCCGTCGCGGACATCGGGGAGGGCGCGGCCGACGATCACGCTCATGGCGTAATCGAGGTAGGACTTCTTCATTTCCGATTCGATATCAACCGGCGTGGTGATTGACTTGTCTAGTTCTTCGGCCACTTGCAGTCTCCGTGATTAGTTAGTCGTGATTCGTGTTTCGTAGCCGATCATTGATCGCTTGCGCGGCTCGCAACCTTCCGCTAGCATCGCTGCGTGACGTACCGCTTTTCTGCACTGATTACGAAAGAACATGATTGGTACGTTGCCCGCTGCCCTGAACTTACCGTGACATCGCAGGGAACCGACGCCGAATCCGCCCGCGCCAACCTTCGCGAAGCGATCGAGCTGTACGTCGAAACTTGGGGCGCTGACTAAGCGTTCTGATCCCGGCACCGTTACGCCTTTGCATTGGTCTTTTCCAACACGTATGTCTTCACCGTCTCAAACGCTGTCGCGTTGTTTGAGAAGCGCTGCGGGCCGAAGTGTGATTCCAGTTCGTTGAGGAGCACATCGCATTCGGCTTGCGTGGCACATTCGAACGCCACACCTTGCTCGTTGTTCGGCGCGTCCGTTGGCGTCGCGCGAAAATCGGAGCAACTCATTCCGCGCAGCCCCGGCAATATTTTCCATACCAGTTGATAGTTCATGCTTTGTGGGTCGCGGCTTTAGCCGCGACATAAGATTGCCCGGCTTGAAGGGGCTTTAGCCCCTGAAGTTCCCTTTGTCGAACTCGCAAAGATCCATTTCGTACTTGCCGCTCGCCGAGCCAGCCAAATAGTCCAATGGCTTTTCCACAAGTTGTGCTTTCACCGGATTGAGTTCAATGTATTGTTTCCGAATTCGATATTCCGCAATGTCGCGGATCCAGCGGTCGTGATACCCGCTTAGCCATATGGGAAATTTGTAGTTCAGTTCTTTGCCAATCCTAAAGTTTGAGCCGCCTTTAATCATCATGACTGCTTTTTCAAGCGACGCTTCCTCGCCGGGAGTAATCAACATGTGCAAATGCTCGGGCATCAGGACGAATGCGTGCAGCTTGTAAAAGCCTCGCTTTCTGCATTCGAAAATCTGGTCCAGTACTATTTTCGCCAGCTCGGGTTTCTGGAACAGCAGACGGCGCTGCCATGTGTCCGTCGTGACAAAGTAGACGCCCGCTTGATGCACTCGTCTTGCGATTCTGCTCATCAGGGAACTTCAGGGGCTAAAGCCCCTGACCTCCCTACTGCTGAATGTCGCGGCTAAACAGTTTGCGGAAAAAGGGATGGTTTTTGCGTGGCGGGCGGGTGCTTGCGATTTTCTCGCTCCGCTTTGCTTGGGTTTTCCGCCTCCGCAGCCAACCGCCCGCTGGGTTCCGCCGTCCCTTTCTCTGCTTTACGCTTCGCTCGGAATTAACTTGGCCATGCGCATCAGGTTGCACGCCGCCGCAGCCAAGCGAAACATCCAGTCCACTCGCCGGCGTCTGCGGAATTTCGTCTTCCTAAGCCCGGCCACAAATTTGATCCATCCGAAGGCCTTCTCCACCAGCTTCCGCTTGCGCTGACTGAGCGCGTAGCCGGCCCCCTCGCGCTCGCTCGGCGTCAACCAGTTCGGCCACTGCCACGATTGCTTCGCATATTCGGCGATGTGCGGTATCACTTGCATCGCGCGCAACTCCACAATGAATTTTTCTTCCTGAAATCCTTTGTCTCCGCCCAGCGTGATCGCCTGCACCTTGCCCCCTTCCTGCTTCCGGCGAATCTTGCGCAACATCTGCAACCCCGCCTCCCGCTCCGCGCGCGTCGCCGACTGCGTGACGCAGGCCTGCACGATCAAGCCATTCCGGTTTTCCGTCAGTACATGCCCCAAGTAGCTCGGCCGGGCTTCTCCCGCGGCGCTCTTCTTGTACAACCGCGCTTCCGGATCCGTCTTGCTCTCGTGCGTGTCGCGCAGCAATTTCTTCCCGCCGTATCCGCTGCCGCGTGCCGGCGGATCCTGCTTCTCGCGAAAACTCCTGCGGTTGGCCCAGGCCTCCAGCAACGTTCCGTCCACCGTGAAGTGCTCGTCCGAGAGCAGCCCTTGTTGCCTGGCCGACTCCAGCACCTGCTGGAAAAATTTCTCGGCGATCTCGCCCTCCAGCAGCCGCTCGCGATTCTTGGTGAACACCGTCACCTCCCACACCGCGTCGTCCATGCTCAGCCCCACGAACCAGCGAAACAGCAAGTTGTACTGCAGCTGTTCCATCAACAGCCGCTCGCTGCGCACGCTGTAGAAAAACTGCAGCAGCAGCGCGCGCAGCAATCTCTCCGGTGCGATCGACGGCCGCCCGCTGCGCGCGTACAGCGCGCTGAATTGCGGCGACATTTCTTTCAGCGCCGCATCTACTAGCACGCGCACTCGCCGCAGCGGATGATCCGCCGGCACTCGTTGCTCGCTGGAAAGGTAGCTGAACATCCCGTCTTGCACTTCGTCGTGTCCTCGCATGCTCCCTTAGACGCTCGCTATCCCCGCTCGTCGCAAACTCCCCCCCTTTTTCCGCAAACTGTAAAGCCGCGACCCACAAAGATTCTTAGTCGCTGTGATCCCAAGCGAACTGCTCAACCTTGCAGGCTTGATCCCGCGAATCTCACAAGCCTGTTCTGCCGTCACACCTCGCTCGCGCAACTGCTCGTGACCGCCCGTTCGCGATGAAACTAAATATCCAAGTTGACGACGTCGAGGGCGTTTTCTTCGATGAACTTGCGGCGCTCTTCGACGTTTTCGCCCATCAGGGTGGAGAAAATTGTTTCGGCAGCGACCGCGTCTTCCAGGCGCACTTTCAGCAGGGTGCGCACTTCCGCGTTCATGGTGGTGTTCCACAATTGCTCGGGATTCATTTCGCCCAGGCCCTTGAAGCGCGTGATGGTGAAATCTTTCTTGGCGTCTTCCAGGACGTAATTGAGCAGGCCGAGCGAATCTTCCTTCACGATTTTGTCACCATTGTGGGCGATGGTGAAGGGGCCGCGATCGAGTTCAGCGATGGCGGCGGCGAGAGTGCGCAGACGCTTGTAATCCGGCGTGGCTGCGAGCGCCCAATTGATGCGCCGTTCGCCGCCATTTTTCAGCACGAGTTCGTGCAGGCTGTGCTCTTCGTCGAAGATGAATTTCGCTTCGAGATCGAGCTTGGCCTTTTCGATCTGCTTCACCAGCTCCTGCAATTTCTTTTTGTCGGCGAAATCGGCTTTCTTGTCGAGCTCGCTCTCAGCCAGCAGGTCCACCAGCTTCGGTTCACGCAGGCGGCGGCCCAATTTCGCGGCCACCTGATCGTATTCCTGAATGTTCAGCAGGAACGTGGTGAGGTCGGCGCCTTCGAGCGATTTGCCGTTCTTACCCTTCACGGTGTGCTCTTCTGTGGCGCGCTTCATCAGCTCGCGGGCGAATTCGCGCTCGTCGCGGATGTAGCGGTCCATTTTGCCGCGCTTCACGCGATAAAGCGGCGGCTGCGCGATGTAAATATTTCCCTTTTCGATCAGCTCACGCATGTGACGGAAGAAAAAAGTGAGCAGCAGAGTGCGAATGTGGCTGCCGTCCACGTCCGCGTCGGTCATGAGAATAATTTTGTGGTAGCGCAGCTTGCTGGCGTCGAAATCGTCCTTGCCGATGCCGGTGCCGAGCGCGGTGATGATGCAGCGAATTTCCTCGTGGCCGAGCATCTTGTCGTAGCGGGCTTTTTCAACGTTAAGGATTTTGCCCTTGAGCGGCAGGATGGCCTGGTAGCGGCGATCGCGCCCACCCTTGGCTGAGCCGCCGGCGGATTCGCCCTCGACCAGAAAGATTTCGCAGCGCGCGGGGTCGCGTTCCTGGCAGTCAGCGAGCTTTCCGGGCAAGCCGCGGGAATCGAGCGCGGATTTGCGGCGCGTAAGCTCGCGAGCCTTACGGGCAGCTTCGCGGGCGCGCGCAGCGTCAATGCACTTGCCGATGATTTTCCGCGCGATGGAGGAGTGCTTGTCGAAATATTCGCCGAGGCGCTCGTTGACCATCTGCTCGACGACGCCTTTGATATCGCTATTGAGCTTGCCCTTGGTCTGGCCTTCGAACTGTGGCTGCGGAAGTTTAACGGAGACGACGGCGACCAAGCCTTCGCGAACGTCGTCACCGTTGATGGTGACTTCGTCCTTCTGTTCCTTGAGCATGCCGAAAGAATTGGCGTAGTAATTTATCGTGCGCGTGAGGGAGGAACGGAAGCCGGAAAGGTGCGTGCCGCCGTCCACGGTGTTGATGGTGTTGGCGAAGGCAAAAACGTTTTCGGTGTAGCTGTCGTTGTATTGCAGCGCGATTTCCACTTCCACCTGGTCGCGCTTGCCTTCGATGTAGATGGGCGAATCGTGCAGCACGCCTTTGCCTTTGTTCAGGTGCTTGACGAATTCGGCGATGCCGCCGGTGAAGCGGAATTCAGCTTTCTTGCCGCTGCGCTCGTCGTCGAGCGTGATTTTCAGGCCTTTGTTCAGGAAAGCGAGTTCGCGGAGGCGTTGTGCGAGCGTGTCGTAACTGTAGATGGTCTTGCCGAAAATTTCGGGGTCGGCGTGAAAAGTGATTTTGGTGCCCGTCTTGCGCGTCTTGCCGGAAGCTTTGAGCTTCGAAGTGGGGACGCCTTTTTCGTAGGATTGCTCCCAGACTTCGCCTTCGCGCCAAATTTCCAGATCGAGCCAGTCGGAAAGCGCGTTGACGACGGAGACGCCCACGCCGTGCAAGCCGCCGGAAACTTTGTAGGTGTCGCTATCGAATTTTCCGCCGGCGTGCAGCACAGTCATGACGACTTCAGCGGCAGGCTTTTTTTCCGTGGCGTGCATGTCCACGGGAATGCCGCGGCCGTTGTCAATCACAGTGACGCTATTGTCTTCGTGCACGGAGACGTTGATCTCGTCGCAGAATCCGGCCATGGCTTCGTCCACGGAATTGTCCGCCACTTCCCAGACCAAATGGTGCAGGCCCACTTCGCCGGTGGAACCGATGTACATCGCGGGACGTTTGCGGACGGCTTCGATGCCGCCAAGAACTTTAATGGAAGTCGCGTCGTATTTGTGGCCGCCAGTTTTTCCGGCCGCAGCATCTTTTTCAGCCATGGGTCGTGCTTCTCCTCAGATTGCGTGCGGATGCAATTTTGCAACTAAGCATTAAGGCTGCGGGAAGGCGGTCGCGCGGATGTGCCCGACACTTGCTCGCCTTTCTTGCGGCGGGCTAGCCTTGCCCATTGGTTTCGCTCACCCGAAGCTGGGTTCGAATACTTTCGAGGGCGCGCGCACGCGCCGGCGAAACTCGAAGGGTTGCGGCTCCATCCCGTCCCGTTCCGAAAAATTCGGGGAGACGCGGCGGAGCTTTTTGATTTTCCCCTGCGGAAAGGGGATGATCCGGCGCGAAATTGGCTTCTCTTGCCCTGGCGCGGGCAAGAAAAACAGAGGCAAATTCGGGCCGAATATAGTGCCGTCCAGAAGGAATTCCGAACAGGTCAATTGTATCGAAATCGGGCAAAATTCACAAGGCGAAAGCGCTGGACCAGATTGAATTTATCGCTTTTCTATTCAGTGGTTTACGAGTGGTTCGCGGACCTCGATTGGAGCTTCTTGTGGGAGTGACGAGAAGGCCCGAAAATGCGCGTTTACACGCTGATTTTCGAGCGTTTCCAGCGCCATCGCGGTGGCACCGAGACGCGAGCGACGATCAAATGCGCATGGGCATTACGACGTAGCGGTAGCGGCTGGTTTCGTCGCCTGTGGGGCGGAGCTGGCCGGCGGATTGTTCGTCTTTTAGTTCGAAGCTGATGGGGCCGTCGGCCGCGGCGGCGAGGAAATCTAGCAGGTATTGCGCGTTGAAACCGATGGCGATGGTCTCGCCTTTGAATTCTTTTTCGATGATTTCTTTGGCTTCGCCGTATTCGGGGCTGGAGGAGGAAACTTCCAGGCCTTCGCTGGTGAGCGTGAATTTCACGGCGTGCGAGCGCTGGTCGGCGAGCTGGGCGACGCGGCGCAGTGCGTCCTGCAATTCGACGCGTTCGAGCGAGAGTGTTTTATTCGCGTCGCGCGGCAGGACGGCTTCGTAATTCGGGAATTGTCCGGTGAGTTTGCGCGAAGTGAGCAGGCGGCGGCCGATCTGGAAAAACAGATGGCTTTCGTCCTGGCCGAATTCGATTTGGACATCGTCGCCAGACTTGCCTACGAGGCGCTGCACTTCGGTCATGGCTTTCTTGGGGATGAGGACGCGGGTTTCGTTGCTGAAGCCTTCGAATTTGTGATCGGTTTCAACCATGGCGAGGCGGTGGCCGTCGGTAGCCACCATGGCGAGCGAGCCCGGTTTCAGCACCAGCAGCGCGCCATTCAGCGTGTAACGGGATTCTTCGAGTGAGATTGCGAAGGTGGTCTTGGCGATTGCGTCGGCGAGCAGCTTCGCGGGAATCTTTACCAGCGCGTGCGGGAAAGCCGGGAGCGCGGGGAAATTATCCTTGGACATGCCGACTAGTTTGTAATTGCGGCGGTCGCTGATGATGTGCACCCAGTGATTTTCGAGAAGCTTGAATTTCACTTCGCCTTCAGGCAGCAAGCGGAGCAGTTCGAAAAGTTTCTTGGCGGGGATAGTGCCGGCGCCTTCTTTTTTTACCTTGGCATCGCAGGAGGTGCGGATGCTGAGTTCCAGATCGGTGGCCGTGATGGTGAGGCGGCTGCCTTTCGCTTCCACCAAGAGGTTCGAGAGGATGGGAATGGTGGTCTTGCGCTCGACGACGCCTTGCGTCAGTTCGAGTTCGTCGAGCAGGTCCGATCTTTTTACGCTGAATTCCATCTGGGGCGGCCCTCGCAATTTTCGAGCTGATTTTTGCTGCGGCTACTGTACTGCTTTTCTTTAGGTATATAAATATATAAGAAAACCGTCGCCGTCGCCGCATCTGTGGAAACTTCGGAAAACGCCGCAAGTGGAATGAGGTGCTGCGATTGTCGCCGCGAGTGTGCTGTCCAACGGCGCGGGGCGGCGAGGATAAGCCTGGAGAAATGCGGCTCCAGCGGCGCGGCTGGCAGCGATACACAATGGATTCACAGGTAGCTCACAGTTCATTCACAGGCCACGCACAGCGCACAAACGGACCAGGCGCGGGGCAAGCGCGGAGAACATACAGGAAGTACGGTATGGCACACGAATATCCACAGGAGGCGGGGAATTGAGATTTTCCAAAGGATAAGTCTAACCAAATGAGTCTAGTAGCCTGTTGATTTTCTTGTTCAAATCTTTGTTGGTTTGGCGTTCGGTTTCGATCTTGTTGATGGAGTGCAGCACGGTGGTGTGATGCTTGCCGCCGAACTGGCGGCCAATTTCGGGGAGAGAAGCGGAGGTGAGTTGCTTCACGACGAACATGGCCACCTGGCGCGGCAGGACGATCTGCCGGGAATTGCTGCGGACATTGAGATCCTGAGCGCGCAGGCCGAAGATTTCGCCGACGCGCTTCTGAATCTGCTCGATGGTGACCTTCTTTTCCTGCGTCTCGATAATATTTTTCAGGACTTGCTGAGCGGTGGAGAGGTTCAGTTCCGCGCCGGTGAGAGAGGCGTAGGCCATCAGGCGGATCAGCGCGCCTTCGAGCTCGCGAATATTCGATTTGATGGCGCGGGCGATATACTCCGCGACTTCATCAGGGAGCTGGACGCGTTCGCTTTCGGCTTTTTTCTGCAAGATGGCGATTTTTGTTTCCAGATCGGGCAGCTGAATATCGGCAATCAAGCCCCATTCGAAGCGCGAGCGCAAACGTTCTTCGATGGAGGAAATTTCCTTGGGCGGGCAATCGGAAGAGATCACGATTTGTTTCTGCTGATCGTAGAGCGCGTTGAAAGTGTGGAAAAATTCTTCCTGGGTGCGTTCGCGGGTAGCGATGAACTGGATGTCGTCAACCATGAGGACGTCCATATTGCGGAAACGGTCGCGGAAAG
This sequence comes from uncultured Acidobacteriota bacterium, assembly GCA_963821765.1. GTDB lineage: Bacteria > Acidobacteriota > Terriglobia > Acidiferrales > UBA7541 > Palsa-295. Next base: position 246,801 of record CAWGFF010000005.1, on the reverse strand, counting down.
CGGCCATGCGCTCGAAGCGGATGGAGGAAATCACTTCGTTGGTGAATTTTTCCGCGCTCACGTAGGTGAGGCGCATCGCGGGATTGCGGCGCTTGAGCGTGTGGCCGATGGCCTGCATCAGGTGCGTCTTACCCAGCCCCACACCGCCGTAGAGGAAAAGCGGATTGTAAGATTTTGAAGGCTGCTCGGCGACGGCCAGCGCCGCGGCGTGCGCGAATTGGTTGGAAGCGCCGACGATGAACGAATCGAAGGTGTAGCGCGGGTTCAGCTGATTGGCCACCGCGTCGAAATCCAGCTTGGCTTGCGGAGACGCGGGCGCATTCGCAGCGGCCGCAACAGGCGGTTCCGCTTCGGCGCATACAAAATCCAAGTGCAGTTGCGGCTTGCCGATTTCGACTAGCACTGCTTTCAGCAGCTCGCCGTAAGTTTCCGTGAGGCGCTTGCAGAAAAGGCGCGTGGGAACGCGGACGGTCAGACGATCGTCTTCCGAACGATCCAAGCGAGTGGGTCGAAACCAAGTAGCGAAGCTATGTGGATTAACGCGCCGCTCTGTGTGTTGGAGAATCTTATCCCAAAGGTTCATGAAGCGAGTCAGCCCTTACCGCAATTTCCACCGATGTGGAAATGCTGTGGAAAACGCCATCCATTCCGGCGGGTGTATTTTGATCTGGTGGTTCAGGTACGATGAAGCGGCGTCGCGCCCTGCGTCGCCCGCTCTAATGAATCCCCGTGCCTTACGCTCATCAGAGGCGTGAGGCGGGATTCTGCCTAAACGCGACGCTGGTAGCAAGAGAAAACTGTATAGGCACCGGGGATGCTCTCCACAAACAATTCACAGGATTTCCACAGTGCAGAAATTAAATATTTCCACTTGTAAAAAATAAAAATCGAGAGAAGGAGTTACGCGCGAGAGTTGAAATTTTTTCCGGCGCACAATTTTTTGCACGAAGCCGAGCGAACCAAAAGCAACGGCTGCCCGGTCCCACAAAACGGGACCGGCCGCTACACAATTCATAAACAACAGCGACGACGCCCGCCTAAAAAACAGGCGGCCGGTACCCTGCGATCCCGCACTGCGGGGTGATTCACAAATTCAAAAACGAAAGAGCCGGCGAGACGCCGGCTCTACTAAAACCGGCGACGCAAAGTTAGTCGAGGCGGAAATTGAAGCGGTCTATCGAGCGAGCGCGGCCGGTGGTTTCATCCACGTCAATCTGGACGGTGTTCATTTGCACGTCGCCTTCGGCTACGGCGAATTTCGCGGGCAGGGCGTCAAGGAAGCGCTGCACGATGGGTTTTTTCTCCATGCCGATGACGGAATCGTGCGGGCCTGTCATGCCGACGTCGGTGATATAGGCGGTGCCGCCGGGCAGCACGCGATTATCGGCGGTGGCGACGTGGGTGTGCGTGCCGAGCACGGCGGAAACTTTGCCATCCAGGTGCCAGCCCATCGCTTGTTTTTCAGAAGTGGCTTCGGCGTGCATGTCCACGATGATCACTTTCACATCAGGAGGCAGCGCGGCCAGCTCGCGTTCCGCGGTGCGAAAGGGATCTTCGAGGGGCGCCATGAAGGTGCGGCCCTGCAGATTCATCACCGCGTAGGCGACGCCGTTTCTAGCTTGGCCGACGTAGTGGCCTTTGCCCGGCGACCCGACGGGAAAATTCGCGGGGCGGATGAGCCGCGGCTCGTGTGGAAAAAAATCCAATATTTCCTTGCGGTCCCAAATGTGATTGCCGCCTGTGATGACTTCCGCTCCAGCCGCGAATATTTCTTCCGCGAGGCGCGGAGTGATGCCGAAGCCGGATGCGGAATTTTCACCGTTGGCGATACACAGGTCTATGGAGCGTTGCGTGAGGATGTCCGCAAGGCGGTCATGAACGATTTTGCGTCCGGGTGAACCGACAATATCTCCGATAAAGAGAATCTTCATTCTGGAGGTTTCTCATTTCGAACTGCGATTGAACCGCGAATCTGAAGCGTTGCGATGTGGAGCGGTCCACTTCGCCGTGCGCAGCTAGGTCCTGAACCCCACGAATAGGTGGGTGCCCTGCGCCTGCTTTAAGGCTATCCACCGGCCGAAACCGATGGACGTGCACAAGGGCAGGACGACGCGGACTCCCTGGGATCCAGTGTTGGTTCAAAAGACCATCGCGACGTCACCTGCGTCGCAGGCCGTTTCCACGAAGTATTGTAGCAGGAAATATCAGCGGAACGATTTGAGGTAAGCGACGAGCTGCCAACGGCGCTGCTCGGGCAGCCCGGACCAGGACGGCATCCCGCGCCAGAGATTGCCGTTGCGCAGAAACCATTCGAGCTCGCCCGGCGTGGCATTCTGCACCGCGGACAAATGCAGATTGACGGCGCGGCCATTGCCTCGCGCTTGCGGGCCGTGACATTCCGCGCAATGCTGCGCGAAGAGTTTTTTCCCGGCGAGGATAGCGTCGGGCTGGCCCGCGTAGGGATTGTGCCAGGAGCGAGTTTTTAGCGGGGCGCGGGCGATGGCGAGCAACACGCCGCGATCGTCGGTTTCGCGTTCGCGCTCGGAGGCGGAACCAACAGCAACAAACGTCAGCGCCAGAAGCAGGAGAACGGAAAAGGATCGTCGAATCATCGGAACAAGCTCCTTACTCCGTGGGCGAAGCGGTCAATCTCGTAAGAAACGCTCCAGCGCAGGATAAATGGATGGCTGTTGGAGTTAAGTCCGAATCCAGGCGAAACGCGAAATGTGACGCCGGTGGGCAATTGCCACGCAACGACAGGCGCTGCGTACTGGGACGTGCCGGCTTGCGTAAAATTCCATGAAGTTCCCAGACCGCCATAGACTTCGCCGCCCAGCAGAAAGTTTTCACGGCAGAAATTGCAGAAGTCCGAAGTGGCAGCGAGCCGCAAGGGACGGCTGGCGCCGACGGCATAGCCAAACTCCCAGGGATCGTGGCCCAGGTTTTTTTCGGCGATAAAATTTTCCGAAATGTTCCAACCTTTGTAGTCGCTGGAGAGAATCAATTTCGTCTCGAGCTCGTGCTGATGGTCCATTTGGGCTTGGGAATTGGGAACGGCGTAGTCGGCCTGATTATCGAAGCCGACGACTTCGATCATGGTCTTATCTGCGGCGGTGGTGTTTTCGTATTCGACGTACAGAACCGGATTTATCCAGTGCTCGCGCATCAGCGGGCGAAAGCGGTTTTCCCAGCGGAAACCGGTAAAGAGCGCGCTGTCGTTAAAGGTTCCCTGCCAATCGAGATAGAACTCGGTGGTCCACCAGGCTTTCGCGCCGTATTCAAATTCCACCCAGGGGGCGATGTAGTCGTTGCCAGGGTGCTGGACACCGTAAACGGAATTCAGCTCGATTTCCAGGTTGCCGGGCTCTTCCAAATGATGTGAGTAGGTAACGAAGTAAGGAGTTTCTTGCGCGGCGAGCTCGCGCGGAGCCGCGAGTGCCGCGTAGAGCATGCACAGAAGACCAAGACAAATCCGCAGCGCACGAGCGGGCTGCAATGTGGAACTGTGTGGCGAATCCCCTGCGGCAAGGAGCAGCATCGAAATGGCCTCTTTCCAGTTGAAACTGGCTTGCAACTGGAGCGAGGGTATTTCAGTTGCAAGCCAGTGTCAACTGGAGTTTTGTAAGAATTTGATTACATTCCGCCGCGGTGGTCGCCGATACAGCTTCAATTACGTAGAAGCGAAAGCCCCGCCCTTCGGAAACCGAGGGGTGGGGCATCCTCTGGCGGTGATTGAACTGGGGCCAATGCTCTGGAATGCGTGCTGCCGCGGGCACTACAAGAGAAAAGCACGAGCAAAGGCTGCCCGGTCCCGCAAGCGGGACCGGCCGCTACAAAGTCAAAGGCCAGGTCAAAGGCGCCCACCCGAAGGAGGCCGCTACAAACTCAAAACCCCTGGCCGACGTTTTTCCGCAAGCGCTTACTCCGCCGGAGCGGGCTGCTAGAAGTGGAAGCCGAGCTCCGCGCTTAAGGCTCGTGGCGTGACGTAGTGCGTGCCGCTGAACGTCGAGAGGAAGTTGTAAACCGCTTCCTTGTTGCCGACGTTGATGGCGGTCAGGCGGAGACTCCATTTGTAACGGTCGCCGCGGAAAAGATTGTCGTCACCAACAGCTAGATCGAACAGGTTGCGCGCAGCGACGCGCGGCGGATTGTGATCGTCGTTCTCGGTTCCGGGGGCGGGAATTTTCAAGAACTTCGAGTTGTATGCGGACGAAGGGCACAAGCCCGAAGCGATGATCGGCGTGCCGGTGGGATTGGCCGGACTGGGCGGAGTCGCGAACACTCCCGCACAGGACAGTCCAGCCTGAAACTGCTGATCGGGCGAGAGGCCGGAGACATCCACGAATCCCGGTACCTGGGTGCCGGCACAATTGCCGCCATCGCAGGGTACCGGACCCGCAACCAAGCCGCTATCGTAGCGCCAGTTGAAACCAATCCAGGGCCACAACTTCTTCGGCTGGTATTGCAAGTGAGTGGTTTCGTTGAAATGCTCGTCGTGGTCAATGCGGAAGGGCGTAAAACTTCCCGCTACGATGGGAACCGCGCCGACGCCGCCGATTTGCGGGGTGAAGAAGCGCGCGGCGACGCTGGACATCACCACCAGCGCGGTGAGGCCGTGATAATTAGGGACATTCGCGCTGATTGCGTAGCCGGGAATCTTCGAATTATTCCACTCGATCGGAAATGTGATCGGCGTAGCGCCCAGAATGCTGAAGTCGTAGCCGTTGTGCGTGTACTTCCAGATGTACTCGCCGTTTATCACCAAATATTTTCCGAAGGCCTGCTGCAGACCGGCGTGAAACTCATTGCGAAAGCCTGGAGCAAGAGGAGTGGCGGTGCCGGACGTGCAGCCTTCGCTTTCGGCGGCGAACAGCGCGCCGACAATAGGGTTCAGGCAGCCAAGGCTGGAAAGCACCAGGTTTTCGTTGAAGGGAGTTTCGAGAGTCCGCGCATAGGAAGCGCGCAGAACCGTGTTGGTTTTTTTAACGTTGTAGGCGACACCGAGGCGCGGCTCCGCCTGCGTCGCGTGAGTGAGGCCTTCGTATATATCCCCACGGATTCCAAGGTTGAACGACCAATTTTTCAGGGTGATGGAATCCTGGACGTACATGGCGAGCTGTTTCACATCCGTATGACCCGGGAAAAGATATTCAGCGCTGTTCGTCTGCCCAGCGCTGCAGCCGTCGCTGGCTGGCAGCGCTGCGGTGCGGGTCAAGTCAATGCAACCGAGGATGGGAACAAACGCACCGACGGAGCCTTGGCCAAGGTTCGGCGTGAGCGTCCCGGTGCATTGCGTCTGAGCGGTGATTGCTGGATTGGTGTCCGGAGTTCCGTCGGCATTGAGGCAGACGGCGTTCAGTGTGGGATCCACAATTCCGAAGGTGTCGCGTTCGGTGAGGAACGTCTGCTCGTACACGATTCCGGCCTTGATGTTGTGATTGCCTTTCACGATGGAAAGCTCGGAATGAGCGCCAGCGTTGGTCAACGTGCGGTATTGATTCGCGGCTTCCTGCTGAAGATTCGAGGGGCCGAGGTCGGCGAAAGGATTGTCGCTGCCGTAGTAGTTGAACTCGTCGCGCCGGACAAACCCGCCGAGCGTCAGCACGGTGGATGAATTGATCAAGCGCGTCCAGGTCGGCGCGATGTTGTAGGTTCCGATTTTGGAGCGCTGATCGGTGGGTCCGACGGGATTGCCATTGGGGTCGAGACCGCCATTGTCAACAACCACGCCGAACCAGGGCGAGGCAAATTGTCCGTCAAACGAATTAGGCGTCTGGAACCAGGAGCGTGTGTAAAGCAGATCGAGGTGAATGGAATTTGCCGCATTGAATTGATAATCCACGCGGTCGAAGATGTTTTCTTCGTTGCCCTTGTCTTGCATCACGGCGAACTCCGGACCGTCAAGGAACCGGCCGCTATTCAAACCGTTGACAGAAATGAAATTGCCCCAATTCTGGCCGCCGTAGGCAAGATCGACGCCGGCATTGGCCGTGCCAAACGCGCCGTAGGAGGCCGTGACGCTGCCGTGGGGCGTGGTGACGCCCTCGCCCGAGCGCGTGGTGGCCTTGATGACTAGGCTGGTCTTGTCTCCGAATTCTGCGGGCGGGGCTCCCGAGATAACTTCCAGTGATTGGACAGCATCAACCGGCAATTGATTCGAGAACACCTTGCTTTGCTGGTCGGTGATGGGCTGGCCATCCACGGAGAACGAATTTTCGGCGTGGTCGCCGAGCCCGTGGAACAGGCCGTTCGAGTCTGCGGCGACGCCCGGGGTAGAAAGCGTCACGAGCGAGCTGATGGAGGAGGACGCACTTTCCAACGGAAGCTTGTCGAACAGGGAGCGGTCCACATCGGTGTGGAAGGTCGGCTCGTTCTCGAGGAGGTCGCCGCCGCCCTCGACGGTGACCGTGCTGGAACTGCCGGCGATCGTCAGGCCGATCTTCAACGCGAGAGGCACCGAGGAGCGGACGTCAATGTCCTGCGCGTAGGCACCGAATCCCGCGACGCTCACGGACAGATGATAGGGATTGAACGGCACGTTGGCGAAACTGAAATTGCCGGAAGCGTCTGTCGTGGTGGTGCGTTCATAGCCGCTGACCGGGTTGTGGATGGTGACGGTGGCGCTTGCGACTACGCCGCCCGAAGGATCGGTTATGGTGCCGGTGACGTTTGCCGAGTTTCCGGTCTGCGCGATGGTCGCGGGTACGGCTGCAAACACGCCTAATACGAAAAACAAAGCCCCCAGAAATGCTCTTACGGATCTCATTGGTGAATCTCTCCTTTTATGAATGGCGGCGTGTGCGCTGCGCAGCGCGGGCCGCGGATGAATTGCAGAATGAAAATGGAATTCGACGCCTGCCGCTAGGAACACGGCACGCGCTAAGGGATTACGATTTCTGGGATGAGGGGTTAGACAGGAGGCGCGCGGGGGATTCTATGACTGCAAACAGGATCGAGACTGAGCTTCTGATCTTCAGCGGCCGCAAATCGCGCGACGGTGATCGGCGATTGCGTTTCTAGCTGCGCAGCGGGCTGCGGTACCGCGACGTGGCCGGTGTGGCAGACCTGGCAATGCTGTTCGTCGGAGGAGTGCCCATGCCAGTGCCCTGCAGCCTGCATGGCGAAGAGGCCCACTGAAAGAATCAGGGCCACCGCCAGCAGTCTTAGGGCTATTCGCTTCGGCATAAATAAAATCCTATGTTCTCCTGCCAACTATCGTAACTCCGACGCCGGCCACGCGAAAAAGATCGCAGTGCATCCCCTACGAATCGCACAACACCAGGGCTCTACGCATGGCGCACGACTTGTGCGGCGTTTTCACACCTGCAAGACGTCGCCATCGCGCGCGACCAATTCGTAGAGCACCGGGTTGACGAAAAAGCCGAGGACCAGTCGCGAGATCAGACCGGCGACGATGACAATCGCGAAGGGCTTTTGCGTGTCGGAACCGATCCCGGTGGAAAGCGCGGCGGGCAGCAGGCCGAGGCAGGCGACCAGCGCCGTCATCATAATCGGACGCAAGCGCAGCAGCGAGGCTTCGCGGGTGGCGGTGCGAATGTCTTTCTTTTCCAGGCGCAGCTTGTTGATGTAGGAAACCAGAATTACGGCGGTCTCCACCGAGACGCCCATCAGCGCAAGAAGACCGAGCACCGACGACACGCTGAAGGGCGTGTGCGTGAGTTTCAGCGCGATGAGCGCGCCCACGGGCTCGGTCATGACCACGCCCAGCGCGATGGTCACCGGGAATTTAAAATTGCCATAGAGCGCGAAAAGGATCATGAAAATTAGCAGCACGGCGAGCGGACCGATAATCAGGAACTGCTGTTTTGCTTCGATGAATTCGCTGTACTCGCCGCCCCAGCTGAGGCGGTATCCTGTCGGCAATGATTTTTCCACTCCGGCAATGGCTCGCTGGCCTTCTTTTACGGCGCTCGCCAAATCGCGCCCTTCGATGCTGTATTGCACGCCGATGTAGCGCGAATTCTGTTCGCGATAAATAAAGGATGCGCCGTTACCTTCGCGAATATCCGCCAGTTCGCTGAGGGGAATTTGCTGACCGGTGGGCGCGCCGACGAGCAGATTGGCGATCTGTTGCGCATTCTCGCGAAACTCCGGCTTCATGCGCACGACCAGATCGAATAATTTTTCGCCCTGGATCACTTGCGTGGCTGCCTGGCCGCCGACGGCTGCCTGCACCACACCTTCCACATCTGCCACGTTGATGCCGTAGCGCGCGATCTTGTCGCGGTCCACTTGCACGATCAGGCTGGGCTGGCCCAATTCGCGCACCACGGTCAGCTCGGTAAATCCGCGGATTTGCGAGAGCCGCCGCTTGATCTCCAGAGCATTTTGCTGCAGCACGTTCAGGTCGGGACCATAGATTTTTACGGCGAGAGCGCTCTTCAGGCCGGTGAGCGCTTCGTCCACGGCGTCTTCCGCCGGCTGCGTGTAATTGAAAATGATTCCGGGAAAAGCCTTGAGTTGCTCATCCAGATCCGCGATCAACTCCGGCTTGGAATGAAATTTGCCGGTCTTCCACGCAGCATCGCCGTACGGTTTTAAGCCCACATAAAATTCGCAGTTGAAGAAACCGGTGGGATCGGTGCCATCGTCGGGACGCCCCAGCTCGGAGCCGACTTCGGTGACCATCGGATATTTCGCGAGAATGTCGCGAATCTGCGGCGCGACTTTGGCAGCCTCTTCGTAGGAAATCGTATAGGGCATGGTGGCGCGGACCCACAACGCGCCTTCGTCGAGATGCGGCATGAATTCACCGCCGATGAAAGGAATAAGCAGCAGAGTTGCGCCAAAGATGAGCGTGGCGACGAACATCGTCAATTTAGGATTGTCCAAGCACCAGGTGAGATAGCCGGAATAATTTCGCTTGACCCATTCGAAGGGCTTATTGACGCGCTCGCGCACGCCTTGCCTGAACCAGTAGGAGCACATGACCGGAACGAAGGTGAGCGTGAGTACCAGCGCGCCGATCAGCGCGATGGACATGGTGTCCGCCATCGGATGGAACAATTTTCCGGAAGGACCGGTGAGCGCGTAGATGGGGATGTACCCGGCGATGATGACCGCGACGGAATAAAAGATGGGGCGGTCCACGTCCTTGGCGGCGGCGAGAATCACTTCGTGCAGATCGTATTTCTGGCCGTGGCGCAGGCCCAGCTCGCGATAGACGTTTTCGACCATGACCAGCGTGCCATCAATGATGATGCCGAAATCAATCGCGCCGATGGAGAGCAGGTTGGCAGCGACGCCGCGCGCGTGCAGAAAAATAAAGGAGAAAAGGAGCGCGAGCGGGATTGTAAGCGCGACGATGACGGCTGCGCGCACGCTGACCAGGAAAAAAATCAGGACGATGAGGACTAGAGTCATCCCCAGGAGCATGTTTTCTTCCACGGTGTTGATGGTCAAACGCACCAGATCGCTGCGGTCGTAGTACGGCAAAACTTTCACGTCGGGCGGCAGGATGTGCTCATTCAGTTCTTTGGTTTTAGCTTCGACGCCTTTCAGAACATTTTGCGTCTGGTCGCCGCGCAACATCATGATGACGCCTTCGACGGCGTCGTCATTCTTATTGAATCCGAATTGGCCCAGGCGCGGCGCGTGGCCAATGGTGACTTCGCCGACGTCGCGCACGCGCACCGGCACGCCATTTTGCGAGCCGATGATCACGCTGCCGATGTCCTGCACGTCTTTAATCAGGCCCAGCCCGCGCACGTAATAAAATTGGCCGCCCTGCGGATAAAATCCGCCGCCGGTGTTGGCGTTGTTCACGGAAAGTTGCTGGATCACCTGCGGCACGGTGATGTGATAGCCGTAGAGCCGCGCGGGATCGAGCAGCACCTGGTACTGCATCACGGTGCCGCCGAAGCCCGAATCATCGGCGACGCCGCGCACTTGTTTGTACTCGCGCTCGATCACCCAATCTTCGAAAGTTTTCAGTTCCTGCGGAGTGCGATCGGGGCTTTGCAGCACGTAGCGGTACACCAGGCCGGAGGGGCTGGAAAGTGGCGCCAGAGTCGGCGTGACGCCCGTGGGATAACTGACTTCGCTGAGCCGCTGAAAGACGATCTGCCGCGCAAAATAATCGTCGGTGTCTTCATCGAAGGTCAGGATTACATCCGATAGCCCGTAGAGCGAGATGGAGCGCTGGATATCCATCTTCGGCACGCCGTTCATTTCCACTTCAGTGGGTAGCGTCACCAGACGCTCGACTTCTTCCGCGGCGTGCCCCGGCCATTGCGTGATCACTTCCACCATGGGCGGAGAAAGATCCGGGTAGGCGTCCACCGGCATGCGCTGAAAGGAAACCGCGCCGCCGATGCCGATGAACACAACGAACATCAGGACCAGGAACCGCTGCTGCAGCGCGAATTGTACGATGCGATGAATCATTAGATATTGGCCGCCTTAGTGCTGGAACGAATTGGCGAATTGCAAGAACAAGCTGCCGTCGCCTACGACGCGATCGCCGGGACTCAAGCCTTTCAGAATCTGCGTTTTTCCGGATTGGCTCTGGCCGATTTCCACCGGTCTGCGGCCGAACTGATTGGAGCCGGTGGCAACGTAAACGAACGGCTGATTTTCGTCGTCGCGCAGGACGGACGAATCCGGCACGGCGATGGCGTTCTGTTCCACGCCGGCATTCACCGTGGCCGTGACGTACATATTGTTCTTCAGTCTCTCGCCGGGATTTTCAACGACGATGCGTGCCTGCAGCGTGCGCGTTGTGGGATCCAGCGCGGGTGAGATGAACGAAATCTTGCCCTGGAATTTGTCGGGATACGAATCGGTCTGCACCGCGACCTGATCGCCAACGTGTACCGCGGACAGGTCGCTCTGATAGACGTTGGCGAGCACCCACACCGAGCTCATATCTGAAATGATGAATGCCTGGGTTGCGCCGGCTTGCAACAACTGGCCGGGAGAGACATCGCGCTCGACGATTTCTCCGCCGATGGGCGCGAGCAGCGGGATTTCGGCTGAAGAAGGCGCCTTTTCCAAATCATCGGGATTGGGAATTCCCAAAATCTTCAGGCCCAGCAGCGCTGCGTTCAAATCTGCCTGCGCTTGAATACGATCCGATTCCGCCTGCAGCAAATCGCGCTCCGCGATGGCGTGGTGAGCGTACAAATCTTGTGCTCGCGCATAATTTTTGTCGGCAACACGATAGGTGTCGCGCGCTTTCAGGTACGCCGCATAGAGCAGCGAATAATCCGGGCTGCTCACTTCCAAAAGCGATTGGCCTTTTTTCACGCGCTCGCCCGGAACCACAAGGATCCGGCTGACTGGTCCGCCGACCTGCGTAATCACCGGCACGGTGTTAAATGCGTTGTAAGCCACGGCGCCGGTGAGGCGCAGGACGCGCGGCAATTTTACCGGCTCGACAGTCACGACCTGCACATGGGACATCTGGTTGTCGGGGATGGTAAACAGCGCGGGAGTTTCACTCTTCGATTCCTTGCCGCTGAATGACGTCATTTGATTCGCGCGTTCATCGGAACTGCAACCCACGAGGCAAGCCGTGGCCATCGCAGCCGCTACAGCAAACATGCCGGCGCGCATCGCCGGAGATCTGGAGCCGCTTCGGAAAGACTGGTTGCTCATGGCAGGCTCCTGGTTCCCACGGCCTCGCGCAGTTGCTCGACCGCGGTGAGATAAGCAGCGAGCGATTGCCGGTAGTTGAGCTGTATCGCGCGGTAGCTACGCTCGGCGTCGAGATAATCGAGCAAGCTGGCGGCGCCGCGCTTGTAGGAATATTCGGTGATGTCGCGCGATTGCTGCGCCGCGTCCAGATAGCCACCGCGATATTGCGTCACGACCAAATCGTTTTCGCGCACGCCTTCGTAAGCGGTGAGCACGTCGCTCATCACCTGGTCGCTGGCGGCCAATTCCTGCTCCTGCGCCTGATTGATCACGTAATTGGTGCGCGCGATTTCGCCCTGGTTGCGATTGAAGATGGGTAGCTGCAAGCTGCCGAAGAACGAGGCTGTATTCGTCGCGCTGACGTGGTCGTAGTCGGCGGTGCCAGTAACGTCCACCTTGCCATTGGCCTTGGCCAGCTCGTACTGGCTCTTGGCCGCGATCACGCCTTGCTGCGCGGCGCGAAAATCCGGGCGGTTCTGCAGAGCCTTGGATTGCAGGTCCTCGAGCTTCATCTGCACTGGGACGTAATCGAAGTCGCTGGAAACGTCGTAGTCTTCCGGCACGGTTTCGTATCCCAGAAACTGCCGCAAGCCGACCAGCGCTTGCACCTTGGAGAGCTGCGCTTGGGCCACGTCTTGCTGAAATTGCAGCATCTGAAGTTTGATTTTCAGGAGGTCGCCTTCGCTGATGTCGCCGGCGTTGTAACGGGCTTGGCTGATGTCCACCGTGTTTTGAAAACTCTTCATGTCCTGCAGCGCGAGATCCAGAGTGGATTCGGCGAGCTGCACGCTGACGAATTGCGAGGCGACGTTGAAGGTGAGGGTGCGTTCGTTGTCCGTAACCAGCGATTTGGCTTGCGCGGTGACGTCTTGCGCGGCCTGCAAACGGTGCTGGCGTTTCTTGCCGCGTTCGAAGAGGTAAGCGATGCCCACATCGAACTGCGCGGTTTCGTCAATGTATTCCGAGGTGAATTGACTGGGCTGAAAGATCGGAAGGAATTGCGCGTCCAAGGTGAGCACAGGATTGGGGCGCAGGTTCGCGGTGATTTCCAGAGCCTGGTCCTGTTGGATGGTGGTGCGCGCCGCTTTCAGATTGTGGTTGTGTTCGAGCGCCATTTGAATGGCCTGGTCCATGGTGATGCGCACGGCGCCATGAACCTGCCCCGACGGCGTATTTTGCGGTGCGGTTCCGGGTGCGGGATTCTGCGGAGCTGATGGCGGCGAAGTCTGCGCCGAGGCAGCCGATGCGAAACACACCACGAGTGCGGGAATGGCGAATAGCGCGGTTTTAGCAGGCATAGTCTTCGACCTCTAAAGAGAAAAGTAATGGGATCGGCGTGCCGGCAGCGGCACAGGGTAAAATCGGGGTTAGACGGCGGGCGGTGCGCGTGCGGGAAGACGTGGCGCGACGGGAGCGGGCGCAAATCCAGGCGCTTGAATCTCGAATTGCACGCCCACCTGCGCCAGCGATGGTTCACGATGGCCCGGTTGCGGATGGTCAATCGGCTGGTGACTTAGGTGGCAGATCGAACAGTTTGCGTCGGGGCCGGCATGATGGTGCGAGACGCTGCCCAACACCATCACCAGCATCAGCAGCGCGAGCAGCGCTACTGGAACGGCGAGATACCGGAGTGGCTTGCCTTTGTGCATGTTAGGAAGGGCGGCAGAACCCCTGAGCCCTATCATATACGGAGATGGCTGCGAGGTGCTAACGGGTTGCGTCGGTAGCACCGAGAATGGCAAGGTCACGCGCTCATGCGCTGGGAAACCGACGCGAGGTGGCTCTTGCAGCGCTAGTTCGTCTGTTCGAGCGCCTTTTCCACCATGGAGACGCATTTTTCCACGCGCTTGCGCAGCGGGCCCTCGATTTCCTGCTGGCGTTTGCGCAGCGTGAAAGATTCGTCGGCGATATTCAGCGCCGCCAACACCGCGACCTTGAGCGAATCCACCATGTGCGTGGCTTCGGCGACGGAGCGCATCTTGGCGTCCACGTAAGCCGCCAGCTCCTTCAAGTATTCCTCGTTGTCTTCCGCGTTCACGTTGTAGCTCTGGTCGTAAATCTCGATTTTCACGGTGCACTCCCTTGCTGAGCCACGGTTATTGTCAGCCATTGCGCGCGCGCGCGCAACGGACTTGTGCTGGTGACGCAAGGCATCGAGAACGAGTGGCAGAACGGATGGAAGGTGCGGGCGCGGGAACCTTCGGCTGACAGTTAATTCGCGCGGAGGGTGGCGCCGAGCTTGTGCTGGAGCGCGGCGACGATGCGCGCGGAGAAATCGTTGAGCTGCGCGTCTGTGAACGTGGCTTCCGCACTCTGGAATTTTACGCGGATCATGAGTGAAAATTTTCCCGCCGGTACTTGGCCGCCGCGGAACAGGTCGGCGGCTTCGATGGATTCAACTTCGCTGATCTGCAGCGACCGAATCGTTTCGACGACTTGCGCGAACGTCACGCCATCCGCGAGCACCAGGGAAAAATCACGTTCGACCGCAGGGAAGCGCGGCAGCTGTTTGAAACGGCGCGCAGCGTTTGCGGCTTCGACGCCGGTGACGAGCGGTTCGAGCTTTAGTTCAGCCACGAAGACATCTTGACGGAATTTGTACATGTCCGCGATGCGCTTGGCTAGTTGGCCGGCGACTCCGATATTTGGCGCAGCCGGCGATTTGGCTGCGAGTGCAATCTGCGCCGCACGCGAGCCCGTGAGCCACTGGGGCCCACCCGACTGCCACGCAAAACCGCCGACCACCTCGCCGATGCGGTCGAGGTCACCTTTCAAATCCGCGAAGGTGAACTCACGCGCGGCTTCGTAGATTGTTTTTTCCTGTGCCATGCCAGTAGCGCCCAGGGTGAGCACTTGCGTTTCCACTGGCTCGCCATCGCGCAGCTCATAGGTTTTGCCGATTTCGAAGAGGCGCAGATTACGCTGGCCGTGATTCAGATTCCATTCGATGGCGCGCAACATGCTGACGGTCCCTGTCGAACGCATTACCGATGCGTCTTCCGCGAGAGGATTCCCGATCACCGCGGGCGCCAGATTTTCCGGGCGGAAAAGCTCGTTGCGTTGCGTATCTACGATCGGGATTTCCACAATTTCCTGGTAGCCGAGAGCCACGATGCGCTCGCGCAAGCGATCTTGCGCTTCGGCGTGCGGCAAACGGTGCGCCGGCTGCTTTGCGGGCGGCAGCCGCGGCGGAAATTTGTCGTAACCGTAGTGGCGCGCCACTTCTTCGATCAAATCAATGCCGCGGGTCACGTCCTGCCGCCAGGAAACTTGGCGACATTCCCACACGGCGGCAATCGAGCCGTCACTGCCGCGGTTCACGTCCACGCGCGCCGGATGAAAACCCAGCGCACTGAGGATCGCTTCGATCTCGCGGTCCGGAACGTCCGCGCCCATCACGCGCAGCAGCTCCTTACGCGAAAGCTCGATTTTCTTTTCCGGCGCGGGATACGGGTACACATCCACCACTCCCGCGAGAAGTTCGCCGCCGGCGACTTTTTGAATCAGTTCGGCAGCGCGCCGCGAAGCCAACTCCGCCATTTCGGGATCGGCGCCGCGTTCGAAGCGATAGGACGCTTCGCTGCGCAAGCCCAGAGCTTTGGAAGTGCGGCGAACGGAAATGGGATCGAACCAGGCGCATTCGATCAGGACGTTGCGCGTACTGAAGCTGATTTCGGTTTCGGCTCCGCCCATCACGCCGCCGATGCCCACGGCGCGTCCAGCATCCGCCACCACGCACATGTCTTTCCTCAGCGTGCGTTCGGCGCCATCGAGCGTGCGGATTTTTTCGCCCGGTTTCGCGCTACGAACGACGATGCGGTGTTCCTGCAATTTATCGAAATCGAAAGCGTGCAGCGGGTGGCCCAGCTCGAACATCACATAGTTGGTGACGTCCACCACGTTGTTGATGGATTTTTCGCCGATTGCTTCCAGGCGTTGCCGCAGCCAATCCGGCGAAGGCTGTACCTTTACTCCGCGCAGCACGCGCGCCGTGAAACGCCCGCAGAGATCCGGCGCCTGGATTTCCACGCGCGTCGCATCCGCAACTTTTTCGGCCGATTCCTTCAGCTTGGGATGCAGCGGATTCAGCGGCAGGCGGTAAATCGCCGCCACTTCGCGCGCGATGCCCAGGTGGCCCAGGCAATCGGGACGATTCGCGGTGACTTCCGCATCCAGCACCGGACCTGCCGCGGTTTCGTCGATGGAATCCACGGCCACGCCCGCGAGCGATAGCCGCGCGCGCAGATCGGCGGGCGACGCGGTGACGTCCACGAATTCTTTCAACCAGTTGTAAACAACTTTCATTTTTTCGTGGTCTTCAAATATTCAAAACGTGGCACAACACGCCGCCGCGCCGCGATAACTTCCTCACGGAAATTGCTGCAAGAAGCGCACGTCGTTCTGAAACAGCAGCGGCACTTCCGTAACGCCATATTTCATCATCGCCAGGCGATCCACGCCCATGCCGAATGCAAAACCTGAATATTTTTCCGGATCGTAGCCGACGAATCCGTACACGGCGGGATTCACCATGCCTGCGCCGAACAGCTCGATCCAGCCGGATTGCTTGCACACGCGGCAGCCGGAGCCGCCGCAGACGTGGCAGGTGGCGTCCACTTCGGCGGAAGGCTCGGTAAACGGAAAATAGCTGGGACGCAGGCGCGTTTTTGTCTTGGGGCCAAGAAATTCGCGCGCGAAATAATCCACGGTGCCCTTGAAATCGCAGAAAGTGATGTCCGTATCCACGGCCAGGCCTTCGATCTGGTGGAACATGTAGCCGTGCGTCGCGTCCGGATTATCGCGGCGATAGACTTTGCCCGGGACGACGATGCGCACCGGCGGCTTCTGCTGTTCCATGGTGCGAATCTGCATCGGCGAAGTGTGCGTGCGCAGCAAATGCCCGCCGCGCGCGCCCGCGATGTAAAAAGTGTCCATATTGTCGCGCGCGGGATGATGCTCGGGGATATTCAGCGCCTCGAAATTGTAGTAAGGCGTTTCGATTTCGGGTCCGGCGACCACGCTGAAGCCAATCGCGGTGAAAATGCGCAGAAGTTCGTCGTAGGTCTGGCGGATCAGATGGCGCGTGCCGATGGCCCGCTCCACCCCCGGCAGCGAAACATCCTCCAGCGTCGTTGCGAGAAGCCGCAGGGCGGCTTGAGTCATGCTGGTTCTGACGCTCTTGTCCGCATTCCGGGCCGCGCGCGCTCCGTCCAACGCGGTGTTCGGCCCATCGTCCAGCACGGTGTACAGGCCGCCGTCCACTTGTTGCACGGCTCTTGCGTGCAAGTCCTTTAGCGCAAGTTCCATGTGGGATTTCAACGCATTGAACGCTTGCCCAACAGCAGGGCGAAGCTCGGAAGGTGCAGTCTTCCGCCAGTTTTCGTCGATTCGCGACAAGGCTCCCGCCTTCCGGCCAAGCCACTTCACGCGCGTGGCTTCCAGACCAATCGTAGGAGCATCCTGAGCTACGTCATGATCAAAGGTGGAGCGAAATTCGGCGAACCGAGCAGCAATCTTTTCAGGCGTGTCGGCACCGAGCTGAGCGAGCGTTAGCTTCGTGGGATCGTTCGTCGTCATAGTGAACGAAAATCTGCCGGCGGGACGCCGGCGCTACGTAAAATCGCCGCCGGCGTCATTCTTACACGTATTGCGTGAAATTATCCCTCTTCGTGGTGGCGAACAACCGCGGGCCTCGCCGTCTGCACCACGCCCGGCTTCGGGAAATGCTGCTTCACGGAGCCGACCAACGACGCAAATCCATCGGCATCGTGCACGGCCATGTCCGCCAGAATCTTGCGGTCCAGATCAATTCCGCCGGCCTTCAGCGCGTGAATCAATTGGCTGTAGGTGGTGCCGTTATTGCGCGCGGCGGCGCCGATGCGCTGAATCCACAGCGCGCGGTAATCGCGTTTGCGCACGCGGCGGTCGCGATAGGTGTAGCGCAGCGAACGATTCACCGCTTCTTTCGCCGAGCGGTAGAGCTTTCCCTTTGTGAGGAAAAATCCCTTGGCGTGTTTCAGCAGCTTTTTGCGGCGGGCGCGGCGTTTGGTTCCACGTTTAACTCGAGGCATGGTTCTCTTCTCCTGTGGCGCGTTTCGAAGGCGCTAGCGAAAAAAATTCAATTCAAAACGAGGAGACAAACGCGGCCCGACCGCTCGCGGAAATGCACGAGTAGCAGGACGGGTTTGTCTCGTGGGGCTGCATTTTGCTCCACCACCAGCCCTCATTTCTGAGGGCGGGCGGAGCATCCGGCCGGCAGGCACCCGTTACGCTCTGCCAGGCTCGGAAAAAATCTAACTTCTACCGCAGGCCGTACGGCAACTGCAGACGCACGTTGTTTGTGTCCGCAGGATTGACCTGAACTTTATTCAGCAGCCGGCGCATGCGGCGCGGCTTCTTGGTGCCGAGCAGGTGGCGCTTGCCCGAACGCCAGCGCATGATCTTGCCGGTGGAAGTGATCTTGAAGCGCTTGGCGGCGCCGCGGTGCGTCTTGGCTTTCAATTTCTTGTTCTTCTTCACGATATCCTCTTGAACTGATTAAACTGAATTTCTCTACGCCTGGCCTTCGGCGTTTTTCTGCGCCGGTTGCGCAGCCGGTGTTGAGCCCGCGCCCTTTTTCGGCGCGAGCAATGCGAGCAGGATGTTCGCTTCCATACGTGGACCGAACTCCACCTGCACGTGATCCATGATTTCCTTCAGCAAACGATCCATCTTCTTGCGGCCCACATCCTGATGCGCCATCTCGCGGCCGCGATGGAAAATCATGGCCTTAACTTTGTAACCTTCGCCGAGGAAGCGGATGATCTGATTCTTGCGAACCTGAAAATCGTGTTCGGCTGTGGAAGGCCGGAACTTTACTTCCTTGATGTGCGAACTTTTCTGGTGCTTCTTGGCTTCGTGCGCTTTCTTGCTCGCCTCGTACTGAAATTTGCCGTAATCCACCAGCTTGCAGACAGGCGGCACGGCGTTGGGCGAGATTTCCACCACGTCCAAGCCGGCATCGCGCGCAGCCTTCATGGCGTCAAACAGCGTCATCACGCCGAGCTGATTTCCAGCTTCGTCCACCACGCGCACTTCACGAGCGCGAATTCTTTCGTTGACCCGCAGGCCAGGCGTCCCACCACGTTCTGCGATAAACCCACCTCCCGGGCTCTGGAAAGTGCAATTCCGGCCCGCTAGCCGTGCCCTCCACGGTCGAAAAGTCCGCGAGGAGGGACGGGCCAAAAAGTATAGCACGGGTTTGATGCTCTCCCGCAACTACGGATTTACGGTGTCCGGGAGAGGCGATTGGCAAAGTTGAGGGACGCGGGCTCGGATGGCCCGTTCACTGTTCCTTCTCCGGGGCGTACCGGCGCAAGAGCGTGATCGAGAACACCAGAATGAGGATGACCAGCCCTAACAGGCCGAGTTCCATCATGCTGCCGCGAAAGATACTGGCACCGTCGGCGGACCAGACCCCGCCTTTTGTGAGGCTGGCAGCTTCCAGAGTAATCACCAGCATGCGCCGAATCGAGGCAATCAAGCCCACCACCAGGAATGGCTCGGTGACCAGAACATGAGAGTGGATGGAGATGCGTACCGTATGCATAATTTCCACCATCATCAGCACGACGAGCAACTGGTCTAACACCACAAGCGTATCGGTGGTAATCGTCCAGTGACCAACGGCTACCCAAAGCATTTTTCCAGCGTTGGCAATCGTCAACAGCGCCGTTATGAAGAGCAAAATGCCAAGAACGGAGTAGACAATCACTTCGGCCTTCGCCATGTAATCGCCGGACTGTACACGGAGTTTTTCTTGTACCATGTCGCTGTGCTCGCAGAATCGCGCCGCGGGGGCGGATCTTGACGGCGGATTATAGCGATAAGTGGGCGTATCGGAAAGTACGAATGAGGATGTGACGTGATCAATGAGCCGGTCGCCGCTGCAATGCGCTAGGGCGATTTCTGCACAAACAGGCCCGAGAAGGCCTGGCGATGATAAAACGCGACGATCCCCCACAGAATCGCGACGACTAACGCCATGCCCACACCCATGTGGTACAGCAGCACGTGATAACAGATGATGTTCACGATGATCGGACCGAGAATCGTGAGCCCAAGCGGGACGTAACGGTTGATCAGCAGAAGTGCGCCTCCCACAATTTGACACGCGGAGATCACCAGCACGTAGTGCGACTGAAACAATGCCGTGACGAACTGGCCTGCCAGACCGGTCGGCATCGGCCCCTTTGGAACGAACGGCAGAAAGGCGATTATCCCGAATGCAAAGAAGAGCAATCCCAGGAGAATGCGCGCGATCAACGCAGCGATTTTCATGATTTGAGCAGCTCCGCGAGCCGATCATAGCTCACCGCAGCGCCATGTTCCATTCCGGTTTTCAGGGCGCCGTCCCGCGCAGCGCGGGAAGAATAGAGCACCGTCTGCGTCATAGTAGTCTTGCCCGCGTGCTCGGTGAAGGTCAGGGTGTTCAGCGCTTCGCCGCCGGTCCAGTCTTCGTCCCATATTTCAGTAAATACCAGCCGGTCTGGCGGCGTGATCTCGCGGAACACGCCGCTCATGCCCATGTCTTTAGCGTTTCCATCGCTGTGACGCCACACGAAACGCGCGGTGCCGCCCACACGTAGATCCATTTCGCAGACCGCCAGGCGCCAATCGTCTGGCCCGTACAACCAGCGCTTCACGAGCTCGGGCTTGGTCCAGGCTTCGAAGACGAGGTGCCGCGGCGCATCGAACACGCGCGTCATTGTGATTTCGCGCTCGCTGGGCGTGGTTACTTTCAATGTTCCACTGTTTCTCATTGGCGCTTTACCGCCTTGTGCGTCCACGTTTCTTCTCCTTTGCTTTCAGCTCTTGCAGCACGCCATCGAGGCGCTGGAAATTGCCTTCCCAAATGCGCCGGTACCTTTCGATCCAGAGTTCCAGCTCTTTCAGCGGCGCCGGACGCAGCGCATAAATCCGGCGCTGCGCGTCCACGCGCACGTCCACCAGTCCGGCGTCGCTGAGGACGCGCAGATGTTTTGAGACTTGCGGCTGGCGGAGGCCCAGGCGATGGACCATGTCGCCCACGGGCCGCGGCCCTTCGCGCAGCAGTTCGACGATTTGAAAGCGGTTGGGCTCGGCCAGCGCTTGCAGGGTCTCCATCATGGCGAGTTGTAATATGCCTTACAACGTATATTCGTGTCAAGGTATATTCTTTTGCAAGGATATAAACTTCTCCGAGTGTGCTTTGAACACAATCAACCCCTCGTACTATTGGGCGTTTCGCGAGCGCAACCAAGACTGAAGCTAGACGGCGATCGCTTCCGGAGGCTGCCACCATGCGCACACATTCACTCGTTCTTGCGGCCGCGATGCTGCTTTCGGCGTTTTCCGGTTCCGCGCTGGCGCAGGATGTCCCACTGCATGCGACGCAGCCCGCGCCACACCTTCTCTCGAATGCTTCGGCGCAGCCATCATCTTCTTCGCCCTCGCGGTCCGCGCAAAGCTCTTCGCGCGACACACTGCTGGTCATGGACCCGCCTCCGATGTCGCTCGGTGAAGTGGCCCGCCTGGCTCGCGCGAAAAAGGCCAGCCAAGCAAAATCGGTAAAAATATTCGACGATGAAAATATGCCTCGCGCGCCGCTCAGCTCCGGCGAGAAAGCGCCCGGCCTTGATGCACAGAATTCGTCCGGCGGCGGAAAAGTGACGCTGCTGGATTTCTGGGCCACCTGGTGCGGCCCATGC
Source organism: uncultured Acidobacteriota bacterium (assembly GCA_963821765.1). Classification (GTDB taxonomy): domain Bacteria; phylum Acidobacteriota; class Terriglobia; order Acidiferrales; family UBA7541; genus Palsa-295. The sequence goes on along the minus strand of CAWGFF010000005.1, from coordinate 225,415 downwards.
CGTCACGCCTTGCCCGGCTTGAAGCAGTTGCAAGCGGTTTACGGAGCCGACAAAGTGGAAGTCATCAGCATCAGCGAAGATGAGGACGAAGGCACGTGGCAGAGTTTCGTGGCGCAAAATCAGATGAGCTGGACGCAGCGCCGCGATGCTGACCATCAGATGATGCGGCAATATGGCGCGAGCGCGCTGCCCACCTACGTGCTGATCGGCAAGGACGGCAACGTAGTGCAACAGTACGTGGGCGACGATCCCGGCGAACCAATCCTGGAACGCATGGAACCCGATTTGAAGAAAACCCTCGAAGGAAATTCGTAATCCAGCAGCGGCCGAACTACGAAATCACTTTTGAATCTATTTCCGCGCGCAGGTCCGCGCTGAATTGTTCGAGCGGACGCGCGCCCAGGTCGCCTTTGCCGCGATGGCGCACGGAAACTGTGCCGCCTTCGGTTTCCTTGCCGCCGATGACCAGCATGTAGGGAATTTTCTGCAGCTGCGCGTCGCGGATTTTTGCTTGCAGTTTTTCGTTGCGATCGTCGAGCTCCGCGCGAACGCCAGCATCGAGCAGCTTCCCAAGCACCTGTTTTGCGTAATCGTTTTGCCGTTCCGTGATGGGCAGCACGACTGCCTGCACAGGCGCGAGCCACACCGGAAATGCGCCGGCATACAACTCGATCAGATAAGAAACCATTCGCTCCATTGTGCTGATGACGCCGCGGTGAATCATCACCGGACGATGCTGCTGGCCGTCCGCGCCGATATATCCCAGTTCGAACTGATTCGGGAGATGGAAATCGATCTGGATCGTGGAATAGGTTTCCTGATGGCCCATCACGTCCGCCAGTTGAATATCCAGCTTGGGGCCGTAGAAGGCAGCCTCGCCCGGAGCTTCGGTGTAGGGAAGCTTTAGCGAATCCATGGCCTCGCGCAGCATGTTTTCGGCAAGATCCCACATCTGGTCGTTTTCCACGTACTTCGCGCGGTTCAATTTGTCGCGCAGCGAGAGGCGATAGGTGTACTGCGTGATGCCGAGATCGCGATAGGCCTGCTCGACGAGCCGCATGACGCCCGCAAATTCTTCCTTGATCTGTTCCGGAGTGCAAAAAATGTGCGCGTCATTAAGAGTCATGCAGCGAACGCGGCTCAGTCCACTGAGAACGCCCGACCGCTCGTAGCGGTACATCGTGCCAAGTTCGGCAATTCGCACGGGCAGGTCGCGATAGCTGTGCTTCTTGGATTCGTACACGAGAATGTGGTGCGGACAATTCATCGGCCGCAGCACCAGCTGCTCGTTCTCCAGGTCCATCGGCGGAAACATATCTTCGTGGTAGTGCGCCCAATGTCCGGAACGCATGTAGAGGTCAACCTTCGCGAGGTCCGGAGTGTAAACGTGCTGATAGCCCGCGCGCCGCTCTTTTTCCAGGATGTAATCTTCCAGAAGGCGGCGAATCGTGGCGCCTTTCGGCAGCCACAGCGGCAAGCCGGCTCCCACCAGATCGCTTACAGTGAATAGCCCAAGCTCTTTTCCGATGCGGCGATGGTCGCGGCGCTTGGCTTCTTCGAGCTTGTGCAGATATTCGTCCAGCTCTTTTTGGTCAATGAAACACGCGCCGTAAATCCGCTGCATCTGCGGATTGCCTTCCTTGCCTTTCCAGTAAGCGCCGGCGACGCTCATCAATTTGAAGGCCTTGATGCGCCCGGTGGAAGGAATGTGCGGGCCGCGGCAGAAATCAATGAATTTTCCGGTGGTGTAGAAAGAAACCATCGGCTCGGTAGCTTTTTCTTCCACCAGCTCGCATTTAAATTCCTGATTGCTTTTGCGATAAAGCTCGAGCGCTTCGGGCTTGGGTAGCAGCTTGCGCTCGTTGGGAAAATCCTTCGCGGCGATCTCGCGCATTTTGGCTTCGATTTTTTCCAGGTCGTCTTGCGTGAACGGCTCCGCGCGCACGAATTCGTAGAAGAATCCGGTGTCGATGGGCGGGCCGATGCCGAGCTTCACGTCGGGATAAAGTTCGAGCACGGCTGCGGCGAGCAGATGCGCGGCGGAATGACGAAACACCTGGAGCGAGTCCGGATCTTTCGCGGTGAGGATGGAAATTTTGGAGTCGTGCTCGAGCGGGCGCGAAAGATCCACCAATTCGCCGTCGGCACGCGCCACCAGTGCTTCTTTCGCGAGGCGCGGCGAGATTTGGTGCGCTATCTGCGCAGCGGTGGTGCCGCGCTGCACTTCGCGCGTGGCGCCGTCCGGCAAAGTAATCTGAATGGTTTCAGTGCTCATGCGTGGCGTTTTTCCCCTGTGGAAACAGCTAGCTTACTGGCCCGCGCACATACGGTCAAGGCGGCCGATCTCGATTGGTGGGTTGAGGTAATCCGAGATTTAACGACGATCGAGGCGATCGGAATTGACGTTGCTGCTCGATGAGGCCTTGAACGAGGCTAAACGACGATCACGCCTGGGAGCTCGCGGAAGTCGGTATCACTCGTGACCAGCTGGGCGCCGGCGGATTCCGCGGTGGCATAGATGATCGCGACTGCCATTGCCAATCGGTGCCGGATGCTGATCTGTGCCGCAGCTATGGCGATGGACGAATCAAGTTCGATTTGCCGACCGCGGTACGCTTGAGACAAGAACCGGTCCACGACCCCTTCACTCGAGGTCAACTTCAGTTTTTTCACAACTTCGTAAATCACGATTGACGGCACTACTAGCGAATCCTCGCGTTCAAGAAAAGCGCTGAAGGCCTCCGCTTGGGGCGCATCACCCAAATATGCGATCCATCCGGACGAATCCACGACTGTCAAATCAGTATCGATCATTGCGATCACGGTCTGCCGGCTCCCAGCGGATTCCTTTCGCGATCCCACGCAGTTCGCGGATGGACCGCGGTGGATTGAGGCGTAGCATCCCATTGTGCAAATAGAGCAGCAGCTCCTGGCCCGGCTGAAGTTGCAATTCCTCGCGGATCGCCTTTGGAATCACGATTTGAAATTTCGGGGAGACTTTGACCTTCGCCATCGCGTTTTTCATTCCTATACTCCTACTTTAATATCGATAGGTATATCGTATCCCATTGTATAGTCGATTGTAAACTGGTATTGCGATATTCGGGCCAACAATCCACGCCATCAGAGTGTGCTAGTGGACAACAGTCAGCTTACTTTCCCACGCCGCCCGTGCAGAAATGGTGCAAAATGGCTGGCAACGAGGGTGGAGTACCCAGTTAATCCACCCTTGAGGACCGGGACCTACCCAGCCTGGTAAACCGCAGCCCTGCGGACGAGCGCGCCGTCTCCAGGCGATGGCTCGCCTGAATGCGCAGCGCCGGAGTCCGAAATCAGGCACCACACTTTTCGAATTCAGACGGATACGAACGCTTGGGCAGCACGCCATCGGCTAGCGCTCGTGAATGGCAAGGGGGCTCACATGACCGAGGCCGCGACGAAGTGGGTGGGCCAAGTCATAGATGGAAAATTCCGCCTGGGCGAATTCGTGGGCGGAGATGAAGGCAGCTCCGTATTTCTGACGGATTACGATTCCCCGGATGTCGGCAAGGCCGCAATCAAACTGGTTCCTGCCGATTCGCCCGAGGCCGAAGGACTACTCGCGCGCTGGCGGCACGCCGCGAAACTTTCGCATCCTCATATGATCAGGCTTCTGGATATGGGCCGCGGCGAACTCGATGGCGCGCCGGTGCTATACGTGGTGATGGAATACGCGGAAGAAAATTTATCTTCCGTGATTGCGCGCAGGCCGCTGGCACCCGCGGAAGCGCGTGCGATTTTGGGTCCAGTGGTTGACGCGCTCGCCTATGTTCACGCCAAAGGTTTCGTTCATTGCTGCATCAAGCCCGCGAACGTGATGGCGGAAAATGATCTGCTAAAAATTTCCAGCGACGGACTGTGCCGCATCGGCGAATTCAGCGGAAGCGTGGGGAAACCTGGAGTTTATGATCCGCCCGAGGCGGCCGGCGGAAGAATTTCACCAGCGGGCGACGTCTGGTCGCTGGGCATGACGCTATGCGAAGCGCTGACGCAACGCTTACCCGTGTGGGAGAGAACCAACCAGGCGGAACCGGCTCTGCCGTCCACGCTTCCGGCGGAATTTCTCGATTTGGCGCGCCATTGCCTGCGCCGCGACCCACAGTTGCGCTGGAGCGTCGCGGATATTTCCGCTCGACTGCTGCCCAACGCGCCCACGCCGCCGAAACAGATTATTCGCGGCGCGAAATATTCGTTCGAGCGCCGGCGCTTCGTTGGCACGGCCGCGCCGATCGGGCTGGCGTTGCTGGCGATTTTGGCAGCCGCGCGTGTTTTCCATCACCACCCGCACGCGGAGCGGGCCCATACAGTTTCCGCCGCAGGAGCAGCAGAAACCCCCGCTCAGCCAAAAGTCCAGCCACCACTTCATGCAGCGGTCCAGCCTAAACCGGAGAAGAAGCCCGCAACGGCTGAAGCAGTCGCGCCCGTCGCGAAACCGACTCCGCCCATCGTGCCGCCAACCGCATCGAAGCCCGCGGAACATGTCGTGGAAACGCCGGCTCCAAAGAAGAGCGTTGCTGCCAGTGCCGTGACCCCAACGCCCGCACCACCGGCGCGGCCCAAGGCAGAAGCGCCCACGCAACCTCCCGCAGCAACGGCGGTGAGCAGCGGCGCGGTGCGTGGAAAAGTCGTGAAGCAATTCCTGCCGGACGCTTCGCAAAAAGCGCGCGACACGATTCGCGGCAAAGTTCGGGTCAGTGTGAAAGTCCAGGTGGATGAATCAGGCCGCGTAACGGAAGCAGCGTTGGATGCTCCGGGACCCAGCCAATATTTCGCGGAACGCACACTCGAAGCCGCGAAGCTGTGGCTATTTGCGCCAGCGAAAATGGACGGCCACAACGTCCGGAGCCAATGGGTGCTACGGTTCGAGATTGATCCGACAGCGACCGATGTCTATCCCGTGCAAACGGCACCCTAGTATCACGCGCACGGGCAGCAGCGCGCTATTTCTTGCGCGCTGATTCGAGCATGTCCCACGCAGCATCCGGCAGATCGAGGAAGTCGTTGAATTCGCCGGCTCCGCGCAGCCACAGGCCGCCATCAATCACCACACATTCGCCATTAACGTAGTCCGCTTGATTGCTCAGCAGATACACCGCTAGATTCGCGAGCTCGTCGTGGCGTCCAAACCGGCCCATGGGGTGATGCTTCTTCGCGCGCTCCTCCAGTTCTCTCGAAGGCAGCAAACGCGACCACGCGCCCTCGGTGGGAAATGGTCCCGGCGCGATGGCGTTCAGCCGGATGTGATGACGCGCCCATTCCACCGCGAGCGAGCGCGTCAGCGCCAGCACGCCGGCCTTGGCGCACGCCGAGGGCACTACAAACCCCGAGCCGCAATTCGCCGCGGCGTAGGTGGTGACGATATTCAAGACGTGGCCGGGCTGCTTCGCTTCGATCCATTTTTTCCCCAGCGCCAGCGTGCAGAAAAATGTGCCCTGCAGCACGATTCCCACCACGGCATTGAACGCGTTCGGTGAAAGTTTTTCGGTGCGCGCGATAAAATTTCCAGCGGCGTTGTTCACCAGCGTGTCCACGCTGCCAAATTCTTGCTCGGCAGCCTCCACCGCCTTTTCCACCGCGTTGAAATCGCGAATGTCCGCGGAAAAATAAGCGGCGCGGGATCCCTTCGCCCGAATCGCTTCGGCGGTTTCTTTCAGCGGCTCTTCCCGCCGTGCCACCAGAAAAATATTGGCGCCCAGCTCGGCGAAGCGCAGCGCCATCGAACGTCCTAACCCCGTGCCGCCGCCCGTAATCAATATATTGCGGCCTTTGAACAGATCGCTTTGAAACATCGAAAGCCTCCCTCCCGGCAACAACAGTATTCATCTCGCATCGCGCCAACCGCTGCAAGCGTGTTTTTTCCTTCTGCCAAAACTCATGGCAACCGGCGCGTTGCTGTGCTATTTAGTCTTCTGCACTTCTACCGCATCCATCTGCGCACCGCGCGGAGCGAAGGAAAGGAATCATAATGAAAGGTCTTCTGGTAGGACTGATTCTAGGAATACTGATCGTTCCGATCGCGCTGTTTTGTTATATCGAGACTGGACAAGCCCCGACGGCCGCATCCGATGCTCCCATGCCATTTGAAAAATTCCTCGCTCGCGGCGGTCTGCAAGCGCGCATCAAGAAGGAGGCGCCGAACCGCGACCTTTCCACATTCACCGCTGCGGATCTCGCCGCCGGCGCCGATGTGTATAAAACGAATTGCGCTTTCTGCCACGGCTTGCCGCTGCAGGCGCCCTCCGCCGCGTCGCAAGGAATGTTTCCGCACGCCCCGCAACTTTTCACCGCGAAAGAAACGGTTACGGACGATCCAGTGGGCGTGACCTACTGGAAAGTGAAAAACGGGATCCGCCTCACCGGCATGCCCAGCTTTCAGAAAGCGCTGAGCGATCAGCAAATGTGGCAGGTCTCGGCGCTAATGGCGAGCGCCGACAAATTGCCTCCCGATGTTCTACGAGGCCTGCTGCCAGCCTCGGCGCCCGCGAACGCCACCTCGGCCGCGCCCGTCACGACGCCCGCTCCGGCAGCCGCTCAGGTAACAGCGCCGCCGAGCCCGTCAGAGCCGAAATAGCGCGGTCGAATTTCCCGCGAACTATTTTGCTGGTGGCAAAAATTCCTTAGGCAGTGGATTTTCCGGCGTTTCTTCCAGCCAGTAAATCGTCACCACCCACCAGCGCGTGCCGTCGTAGAAAAGCTGGAAGCTGTTGATGCCGCGCGCGAAGGGCTGCGCGTCCTTGGCGTCGTGCCGCGATTCGTAGGTGCTGAAAATCTGCATGATATTGCCGTAGCGCTCGGCCTTCTGCGAAATCTCGCGCTCGGCAAAACCATTCTTCTGGAAGTACGTATCCGCAAACTTGGCGTACTCATCCGGAGTAATCATGCGAGTTTCCAATCCGCCACCGGTTTTCTTCGCAACCACCGGAATCAATCGCGCGCCCGGCGCGAAGAGCGAGCGAAAGCGATCCCAATCGCGCGGTTGACCGGCGGGGCCGGAAATCACATCGTACGTTGCGGCCAGAATTGCCTCTGGCGACGCGACATCCGCGGGTTTAGCGGCGGGCGGTGTCGCGGCCTGCGTTGCTGCGGGCGCTGTCGCGCTCGGTTTTTTGGAATCGTCTTGCGCGCGTACCGGAAATGCGGCGCTACTCACCAGCAATACCGCCAAAACAATAAATCTCACTAATGACATGAAAATCTCCCTGCGGCCCGCGCGTTGCCAATCGTTGCCCCACGCCGCGCCGCGCAGCTTAATCCGTTCCGCTGATTTTCACAATCAGTTCTGGCTCGCAGCCCGGCGATGCGCTGCAGGATCAGAACTCAACGTGAAAGCGCATGCCCGGAACAAACACGGGACCACGCGCTTTGTTGTATCCCGGATTATTGATATGCTGAAAATCGCAGGAGGCGAAGAAGCCGCGCCACAAATGTACTGTGTAGAAGCCTTCGAAGATTTTTTCAGTGCCGGGCGAGAGCGCGCCATCGCCCAACAAAAATCCCAGGCCGCCGTACCCCAGATATTGCTGATGAGCCGCCACGATTTGATTGGCGACGAACGCAGCGCCGACGCGATCATCCTTGCGCCGCCACTTGTCGCCTTTCGAGAAGATCCCCGTCTCGACGGTGCGATCATCTTCGGTGTATGCAAAGGATTCGTTGCGGCCGTCGCTCCATCCCACCCGCCCGAAGACAGCCAAGTTCGCCGGAAGCTCCTGCTCAAAATTCAGCTCGAAGCCGTATTTTTTGCGGCCTTGCTTGCGCGTGGAGCTGATGCTTGGAGTAGAGACTTCTCCGCTTAGATAATTCGCGTTAGCCTCTTCATAATTCCCCATATTGGCGATGTTCAGGTAACTGAGGAAGCGCACCGTACCGGAGCGATGCAGCAGCCGATTGCCCGTCGCGCTCAACTCCAGATTTTCACCGCGCGCCTGCGCGATATTTGCCTCGAGGTAGATTCCATTGGCCACCTTGGGCATCAGCATCACGCCGAAGCGCGCGCTGAACCAGTGATCGTCGTATTCCAAAATCGCGCCGTCGGTGTATCCGCGGGTATTCGCGGCGTAGTCGTACGCGCCGTCGTTGTCCACTGTCCAATTCAGAAATTGCAGGTGGCTATCGCTGCCATACGAATTCACGTCGAAAAAATCAGGGATGGTGAATTTCCCCAGCCGGAACTCAATCCTCCGCGCCGGCAGCGAAGTGGCCAGCGAGAGCGGCCCGCGCTCCACGGTAACCATTTCCTTGCTCAACGGAATAATCTGCCGAATCATCAGCCGCGCGAGATAAGGGACGTCTCCCAGGGTCGGATTCCGCACCACGTCCAGATTCACGAACCCCGCCATTCCCAATGCGTTGCTGAGCCCGTGACCGCCCGCGCTCTCGATGTCCAGGTACACTTCGGTGGTATGGGTCAGCTCGTAGCCCAAAAATAAGGTGTACACCTTGGAGGTAGCGTTCTCGGCGGCAGGCTTGAAGCTGTTGGTCCCGCTATACGCCGCCGGAAAATTTCCATGCCACTGCAAAACAATGTTCGCCTGTCCAGAGATCCAGTAACGGCTCGTTTCCGAATGCGGGAAGAGCGTGAGCATGTCGCCGGATTCGGGTTCGGTTGCCGCAGGCGCAGGAGCTGGCGCGGGCGGAGCACCGGCGCTAGTTTGCTGCGCAGTCGCGTCAGTGTCCTGTGCAGCCGCAGCTAGCGCTGGCGTCGCTGCATTGTCCGGCTGGACATCCTGAGCCGCCGCGGGGTCAGCACAAACTAAAGACACAATTAGCATGCAGAAGATCACAAACCCCGTTTGGATCGTGAATCGGCGCATCAGCCCGGGGAACAGCCGCACGAAAAGCGCTCTGCCCCGGAACGCACAGTAAAACATGAAAACACTCCCTATCTTCATTAACGCAGGGTTACAAACAGCGTCACTCCATGCATCGTGAGCTAAGAAGGAGGGATTCAACTCTCGCGCCAATGATAACCCGGCGCGAAACTCTAAGCCTCTTCCATTCCGCATCGATTTCCCGAAAGACGCGGAGGAAAAGGAGTTCGAGGATTCCGAACTTAGACCTTACATCCGGATCTTCCGAGCCAAGCGCACCAGGCTACTCGGAGGTTGATCTTTGTTTTCTCGCATATGCCTTCAGGAAGGGGTGCGAAACGAAAGATGTGTGAGGATCACTTTGCCCCAAGGGGAGAAAGCGCCGTAACGGACCGGCGGGGCGCTCCGAGAATCTGATGCCTGCCGGCTCCCACTCGTCCAAGCTTCAGCACCGCGCTCCGTTAGAGATTCGGCCGAATCTCAGCCACGTTAGAAAAACCCTTGAGTCGGGAATTCCTGTTCCACCCTGCACAACATCTCTCGCGGTTGTCGGGCAGTGGCTTCTGTGTTGCGCGGGAGCCTCGCCTACCGAGGGTCCCTGTACTGCCTGGAACCGCGCAAACCATTTTTCGCGCGTCCTCCACGAAAATATTTTGCATTCAAAAAGTTGTCAAGCCGAAAGCGAACGAGCCTCGCAAATACCTGCCGATTCATAAGGAAGCCGTAAGGAAATCGCGCAAATTCATTTGCACCCCCCCGGGCCGGCCGCTCCCCACTGGACAATCGGCCGTGGGGCAGGCATCCTGATTGCCCCCTGGGGTCATCTTTAGTAGTCTCTAGGATTGTGTCTAGCCTACGGGGCCCGACCTACAGCCACAGGAGTGAGCGATTTGCGGCAACGATTCTGTCCAGCGTTTTGGTTACTGTTATTTTCGATGGTCGCGATGTCCGCGTGCACGGAGCAGATCAATTATCCTGCGCCGACGATTACTTTTGTGGGTGTTTGTCCCACGCTTACCAGCAGCGACTCGAATTGCGCGATCTCGATTCCCGCGGGCAGCGCGCAATCGTACCTCACCGTTCGAGGCACGAACTTGATTCAGCAGAGCCAAGTCGGATATTCCCTCTCCCCGGGCGGCTCTGCCTTCGTGCTCATAATCAACCAATACATCAGCGCCAACGAATTGATCGTCACGCTGCCCGCCGCCTTGCTGAAGAATCCCACCACCCTGTACATCAATATCACCACGCCGCAGCCGGGCGGCGGAACATTCCCGGCGCAAAACCAGGCGCCCCCACCCGGAACGATATTCACGATTACGCCGATTGCCAGTCCAAAGCCAGTCGTAACCAGCTTGAATCCCTCCACGGCTTTTGCCGGCGCCCCCGGCTTGCTACTGAATCTGAACGGGCAGAATTTCGTGGCGCAGTCCTCGGTGTTCGTGAACGACTCCAATCGCAATACCAGGTACCTCAACTCCACGGCGCTGCAGGTGAGCCTGGATTCCTCGGATCTTCTGACGCCGGGCCCAGTTTCAATTCAGGTTGTGAACCCTCCGCCAGATGGTGGCGGCTCCACACCAGTTTCTTTGAGTGTACTTACCGCTGTTCCGGTGATTTCCGCCGTCTCTCCCGCCAGCGCCCTGGCCGGAGCGACATCTGCGAGCCTCTCCATCACCGGCTCCGGCTTCTTGAATCAATATTCTTACATCACCATGAATGGCCAGCCTGTAACGACGACGATCGGTGGCAGCACTGCGGCAGGGGCCTCGCTTACGGCTGACGAGCTAGTGTCCGCCGGCGTGAATCAAATTCAGGTGGTGAACAAGCCGCCCGGCGGCGGCATCTCCAATATCCTCACCTATTCCATCAATCCGACTCACCTGCTTGGCTTGCCGGTGCTGGGGGATCTCGCGGCCGACGGTTCCCAGGCAATCAATGGCATTTGTGGCGGCGCGGCCAACTGTGCGAGTGGCGCTTTCGGTCTCACCGCTGCTAATTCCGGACCATCCAGCAGCAGCACAGGCCAATTCGTCGCATTTGCCTCGGTGTCGCATAATCTGGTGCTCTCCGACCTGAATACCAATTCCGATGTTTACGTCCGCAACACCTGCTTGTCGCTGGCCAGCTGCACCCCAGTCACCGCTCTGGTTAGCTCGGATCCCAACGGCCAAGCGGCCAACGGCGGAAGCTCCGAGCCTACGGTGGACTCATCCGGGACGCACGCTGCGTTCACGTCACTGGCGACAAATTTGGTAACGACGGTCCCGGTGCAGACCGGCACCAGCCAGGTGTATTGGCGCCCAGTCTGCACGCCCGCGCCGACTACTCAGTGCGCGATTAATCCGAGTTCCAACTATGACACGCAGCTCGTCTCCATTTCCGCCGACGGCCAGACCGCCGGGAATGGTCCCAGCTACAATCCGGTCATCAGCCCCGATGGTGAGTACGTCGCGTTTGTTTCTCTGGCGACCAATCTGGTCACCGACATCACGGCAGACGGTCGCACGCCGCAGGTGTACATCCGCAACACCTGCAACATCGCGACGATCGTCACTACCAATCCGACGAACACCTGCGTACCCACGACCTACTTGGTCTCCACACCCGACGGCAGCACGTTTGCCAACGGACTCAGCTCGAATCCGTCCATCTCAGAGGACGGCCTTTTTGTTTCCTTCACCTCCGCCGCGACGAATCTTGGTTCCACGGCGCCGAATCCCAACGGCTTGCCGGAGGTATTCGAGCGCGGCACTTGCATCACCACGATTACCAGCATCACCAACACCTGCGTTTCGGTTACCACGCTGATTTCCACGCCAGATGGCACCACTGCCGCCGACGGCCCCAGCGGGCAGTCAACGCTTTCCGCCTGTGGCAGCGTGACCACCACGACGAGCAGTGCGTGTACCTCCACTGTCCTTTCCAGCGGCCGCTTCGTGGCCTTCGCGTCAACGGCATCGAACCTGGTGACCGGCGTTGGTCCGACGCCGCAGCAAATCTATGTTCGCGATACTTGCATCGGGGTCACCGTCACCGTCGCTCAATGCACGCCTTCTACTACCCTGGTCTCAACGCCCGACGGCGTCACACCCGCCAATGGCCTCAGCGAACATCCCAGCGCGAACGCCTCGGGTCAGCTCATCGCGTTCGCGTCGTACGCTTCGAACCTGGGTGGCACGGTGAACGGCGTCGAAAACGTCTTTGTGCGCAACACCTGCCTCGGCGTGATTCCAACCTGCACCACCGGCGTGGTGCTGGCCAGCATTTCCACCGGCATCAACGCTTCCGCCGCCAACGGAGGGAGCGTGGTTCCTTCGATCAGCGCGGATGGCCACACCGTCAGTTTCATTTCCAGCGCAAGCAATCTGGTGGCGCGCGACAATAACGCCGTCGAGGATATTTTCCTCGGCACCACTACCTTCTAATGTTGTTGGTTTCGTGCGGCCTGTAGCAGGGACGCGAGGACTTATTTTGTGGGCTGCAGCGCAGCTCGTTGCAACAAGGCTGCGCGAGCGGTGGTCAGTGTGAATGTCAGCGATTCCCGCGGCACGCTGGTCACAAAAGACCCCACCATCCAGCCCAAGCCCGTGGGAATGTCGCGCGTCAGCGAAATGGCCTGGCATTCGACGTACGTTCCGCCGTCTTTCTCTTCGAATCGCCAGTAAGTATTCATGCGCCACATAAAACCTCGGTCGTGCCCTTCCGCTTCCAGCATTTCGTCGGATTTTCCCGCGTTCTCCACTTCCTGCACGCGCGTGGTTCGCGAGCGGCTATAGGCATGCGTGCTGTCCACCACGTGGTAGTGGACTTCCTGGTCGGTATCAATCACCGTCGTGATGATTTTTTTCTTGTAGAAGCGTAGCTGCACAAAGTAGTCGTCGCCCTCGTGCCGCAGAATTTTCGAGCGCACGATGTCCGGCTTAAAATACTCCGCTTTGTGATCGTAATCCTCCATGAACGAAAGCGTTTGCCCGAGCGTTGCTCCCGGCACGAACACCGTTCCAACCCAGTGATGGATGATTCCCCCCGGCGTGGGAATCGGCTTGCCGGAATCCAGCGTTTCCAGCCGCTCAATTACCAATTGTCCGTTGCGCAGTTGTTCCTCGGCCGTCGCACGCTGGGCTTGCGGCAAACGTTCCACCCACAGGTACGGCCCGCTCTGCGCCAGCTCGGCGCGTACTTGCGCCGACGTCAATTCGATGTAGCCTTCGTATGCTTTCGCGGTTTGCGGCTGCAGATCAGCCGCATTCACTGGCGCGGGCAGCGCGAGGCAAGCCGCGAGAAAAAGCGCGAGTGCGGCCCGTGAGTGTCTGCCTGCTTTAACCATCACCTGTCCTGTAACCCTGGCGTCCGTCGCTAAGGCATCATTAGAGATACGCGATGTCCCCATTGATGAGAGGCATGCAGGCTGCCAAAAGATGCCGAAGTTCCTTTCTTGGGATTATCGCAGGCTGGATTCGAGAGGGAGGGCGTCCAAGTGCTGCCCTGCCTGCCAACAGAATTTTGTGGAAGGGACGCCAGCAGGAGGGCTTGGACGGGTTGGATAGATGCCCCGGCTCCTTTTTTTTGTGGAACCGTCGTCCCCGCAATCGCAGCTTCCAACCCGCACATCCATTTTCGCCATTTCGCCATTTAGAACCAATGGCGCGAGCGGTTCAAAATTTTCGGTACGCGGGTTTTGGTACTAGGTAAACCATGGCCTGCCTGGCGACTCCTAAATACCTTCTATGGAGGCACTTAGAGGAACCGAAGCAAGGTTGGCCCGCCGGTTTCCAGAGCAGCCGCCAGTTACGACGCTCTGCGACCAGTGCGCCCCAGCTGCGAAACCCGCCCTAGCCGGTGTTGTGCAAGCCTGCCGCAATGCCATTGATCGTCGCGCCCAACGCGTAGTTCAGCCCTTCGCTTGGCGCTTCCATCCGCTTGCGCCGCAGCAGTTCCACCTGAATCAAACTCATCGGGTCCACATAAGGATTGCGCAGCCGAATGGATTGCGAGAGCACCGAGTTTCCTTCGAGCAATGCGCTCTGGCCCGTCACCGCCAGCAGCATCCGCCGTGTGCGCTCGAATTCCTCAGCCAATATCGCGAAAACACGGTCGCGCAGGCCGGCGTCCTGCACCAGCGTACTGGCATACAGCCGCGCGATGTTCAAGTCCGCCTTGGCCATCGCAATTTCCACGTTGCGCACCAGATCCGAAAACAGCGTGAAGTGGAGCATCATTTCCTTCAACCGTTTTTCCTGCTCCGGACCTTTCGCGGCAAATCGCTGCAACGCGTAGCCCACGCCAAACCATGCCGGAGCCGCGTGGCGGCTCTGCATCCAACCGAAAACCCAGGGAATCGCGCGCAGATCTTCCAGACGCCGGCTTTCCGTGCGGCGCGCCGGACGCGAACCCATCCGCGCGTGCTCCAGCTCGTTCACCGGCGTGGCTTGCTCGAAGTATTCCAGCACGTCTGCATTTTCCGCGATGTGCTCGCGGTAGTACGCGTACGCATCCTGCGAAATTTCTTCCATCACGTCGTCCCACTGACGATCCGCGCCAGGCGCGGGACCATCCGGCCGCGTCAGCGCTTCCAGCGATGCCGCAATCATCAGTTCCAGGTTCCATTCGGCCAGCACCGGATCGGAATATTTCCAGTTCAGTACTTCGCCCTGTTCGGTGATGCGCATCTCGCCGGAAAAATCGTCCACAGGTTGCGCCAGCATCGCCCGGTGCGTGGGACCGCCGCCGCGTCCAACTGTGCCGCCGCGCCCATGAAAGAGCCGCAACTTCACGCCGCAATCCCGGGCGACGGCGTGCAGCGCGCGATGTGCTTTATGCAATTCCCACGTGCTGGTTAGCATCCCGCCGTCTTTATTGGAATCAGAGTAGCCCAGCATCACTTCCTGGCGCCGCTCCCATGAATCAAGCAGGCGCTGATACTCAGGCGCCATCCACACCTGCCGCATCGTTTCCGCCGCGGCACGCAGCGACACGATTGATTCGAACAATGGAACAGGAAGAAGCCCGGGATCGCCGTCCGTGCCCGCCACATTCACGCCGCTGATTTCCGCCATGCGCAGCAGATTGAATACGTCGCGCTCGGATTCCGTTCCACTGATCACATAGGCGCGAATCGCATCGGGCGCGTACTGCGTTTTCAATTGCGCGATCGTGCGCAGCGTCTTCAGCAGTTCGGCGGTTTCTGCGGACATTCCTGCGAGGACTTTTTTTTCGGCGCTCACCATCGTTGCGGCGTCCGATATCCCCGCGGCCTTTAGCTCGGCCACGGCCCGCGCGTGCACCTGCGCGTGCTGCCGAATATCCAGCGTGTGCAAATGAAAGCCGAAAGTCCGCACCTTGCGCAAAAATGGGTCAAGCAGCAGCTCGGCCAGCCGTAGCCCGCGGTTTTCGATCAGGCTCGAGCGCAGCAACAAAAGATCGCGCTCCAGTTCGTGCGCGTTGGCGTACGCATTGGAGTGACGCGGCTCCTCGCACGTCAGCCGCATGCGAATCCGCACAAAATCCAAAAAGTGCCGGTTCAACTCCGGCTCCGAAATCCATTTTCCGCGCGAAGGCTCTGCGCCCATCCGAGCTTCATACGCTTTCACCGCGGCGTGCAGCTCCTCTGAAGAACCCGCCTGGCGCAGCGAAGAGCTGAGTTCGTCAATCAGCCGCTGGATCTCCGCGCTATAGTGCTCCAGGATGACGTTCCGCGCCAAAGCCAGCGCATCCGCGGTGCAATCAGGCTTAATCAGCGGATTGCCGTCGCGATCGCCGCCAATCCACGAACCGAAATGCAGCAATTCGGGCAACTCTTCGTCATTCAGAGCGCGGCCGTAAACTTCCGCAAAAGACTCAGCCAGCTCGGCATACAGCCGCGGCAGCGTTTCAAAGAGTGTCATCGGATAAAAATCCAGGCCCATGCGCACTTCATCAATGACGCCCGGTTTCTTCATGCGTACTTCGTCCGTCTGCCACAGCGAGGTGATCTCGGCGAGAATCAACGATTCATATTCCGCCGCGTCGGCAGCAGTCAACGGCAGCCGGTCCAGATGTTCCAGGTATTGCGCGATGCGCCGCCTCTTTAACAGCACTGTACGGCGGGCCACCTCCGTGGGATGCGCGGTGAACACGGGCACGATTCTTATTTTGCGCAAAGCCGCCAGCGCGTCGCCCGCGGAAATTCCCGCCGCGCGCATGCGTAACAGGGTTCCGCGAAACGATCCCGCGAGCGCCGGCTGGTCGCTGTGCAGCTTGGCCGCGCGCCGCCGCCGCTTGCGATGATTGGTCTCCGCCAGGTTGGTCAGCTCGAAATAAATCGCGAACGCCTTGGTCACGCGGTACGCGTCTTCCACTTCCAGCCGCGCGATTTTCTCGCGGGCCTCCGCGATCAGTTTGTTTTCAGAAGGCGATGGTTTCGCAGTCGCGGTCGCGGCGGGCAATCGTTCGCGCTGCTGAATCAAGAGGTGACGGAGCTGCTCCACCACTTCCAGCAAGCCTGCGCCCGCCTGCTCCACCAGCACTTTTCCCAGCAACATTCCCAGCGAACGCACATCGCGCCGCAGCGGAATTTCCTTGGCATCGTCGCCGGTGCCCGCGGCGAGCTCTTCCAGCCGGTCGTACTGATCGTCCGCGCTCCACAGCGGCGCGTTATCTTCAGGTGCCATGTCACATAATGAAGGCACCGCCGCAGGCTAGCAAGACCCCGCCGCCGAAAAATCTGCGCCGCTGATTTGAATTCCTTTTGCCGACGGTCACTCCATCGCGCGCGTCTCGAATTGACTTTAGGGGCGGATCTGAGACCCGCCCCTACCGTGTCGCGATGCTTCCGCTTCAGCGCGTGTTGTGGTTCGTCCTGCCTCTCTCCCTTTGACAATCTACAAGGCCGCGATAATATCTCACCTGAAGTTCGTCTAGGGGAGGGACCATGAGTCCTGCCGTCGAAGTTCTGCAAGGCACGCTCGACCTGCTGATCCTGAAAACTCTCGCGCTGGAACCCATGCACGGTTGGGGCATCGCCCAGCGCATCCAGCAGGTCTCGCGCGACATATTGCAGATCCAGCAAGGCTCGCTCTATCCCGCGCTCTATCGCCTGGAACGCAAGAAATGGATTCGCGCGGAATGGGGCGCCTCCGAAAATAATCGCCGCGCCAAGTTCTACACCCTCACGAAGACCGGCCGCCAGCAACTCGAGAAGGAATTGGCGGACTGGAAGCAAATGTCCACCGCTGTTGCACTGATCTTGCAACGCGTGTAGGAGGCGCGAGCGATGAAAAGATGGCGCCGCTGGTTTTCGTGCAATAAAGAGTGGGAGCAGGACATGCAAGACGAACTGCGTTTCCACCTCGAGCGCCAAATCGCCGCGAACATTTCCGCCGGCCTCGCGCCCGAAGAAGCTCGCCGCCAAGCTGTCCTGCAACTCGGCGCGATCGAGGGCGTGAAAGAAGACTGCCGCGAACAACGCAGCGGCTTCTGGCTGGAATCGCTCTATGCAGACGTGCGCTACGCTCTGCGCATCCTCCGCAAAGCGCCCGGCTTCACCACTATCGCCATTCTCACCCTCGCGCTCGGCATCGGCGCCAATACCGCCATATTCAGTGTGGTGCAAGGGATTCTGCTGGCACCGTTGCCGTACAGCGAACCGGAACGTCTGGTCCTGGTATGGCAATACAATCTGAAGCTGAAGCATCCGATTTCCGTTTCCTACCCTGACTTTCTCGATTGGCAACGCAACGCTGACTCCTTCAAACAAATGGCGGCGTACGATTCGCAGGACCGGAATCTGACGGCTCCCGGGATGCCGGTGCACGTGAACGGCGAGGAAATTTCCTCGGGTTTTCTGAGCATGCTGGGAATAAAGCCAATCTTGGGTCGTGAATTTTCGCCAGACGAAGACAAGCAGGGCGGCGCGCCGGTCGTCCTCATCAGCAATCGTCTATGGCGTAATCGTTTCGCCGGAAGCGTCGAGGCCCTGGGCAAGCCGGTAACTTTGGATGGAGTTGACTACATGATTGCCGGAGTGCTGCCCGCGGACTTTCGTCTCTTCGGCGACGAAGCGGAGGTTTACACACCGCTCGGACAGGGCGATCCACTCATCTACGGCGATCGTACGATCCATCCGGTCCTCTGCATCGCTCGCCTCAAACCCGGAACAACCCTCGAGCAGGCCGCAGCGGAAATGGGCGCGATTCAGGCGCGCCAGGATCAGCTATATCCTTCCGCGGATCGCGGCTTGGGCGCGGACCTCAGGCCCCTCAAGCACGAATTCGTCGCCGACGTGAGCGCAACACTGCTATTGCTGCTGGGAGCGGTGGGAGTTGTCTTGTTGATCGCTTGCGCGAACGTTGCGAACCTGTTGCTGGCGCGCTCCGCGGCACGCACGCGCGAGTTTGCCATTCGCTCGGCCCTGGGCGCCAGCGGAGCGCGCATCGTGCGGCAATTAGTGACGGAAAGCGTGCTGCTTTCTCTCACGGGCGGAACGTTGGGCCTCCTGTTGGCAAAATGGGGAGTCCGTCCGGTGCTCGCGGCGGTACCGGGCAGCCTGCCACGCAGCGAAAACATCGGCGTGAACCCCTGCGTGCTCTTATTTGCCCTGCTTGTCTCCGTCGCGGTTGGAATTCTGTCTGGCCTCGTGCCCGCGTTGCACAGTTCACAGAGTGACCTGCATGCTTCGCTGAAAGCGGGAGGGCGCGGCTCGACCAGCCCGCATCGTCGCGCGCAAAACAGTCTGGTGATCGTCCAAATAGCGCTCACTTTGGCCTTGCTCGTTGGTGCCGGCCTGTTGTTCCGCACAATCCAGCGACTGTGGGAAGTGAATCCCGGCTTCGACGCGCGACACCTGATCGCCTTCAACGTGGGGCTTTCACCTTCGGCGAACAAGAACGTCGCGAGCATGCGCGTTGCCTACCAACAGTTGATCGAACGCATTCGCAATATTCCCGGCATCACGGCGGCTGAACTTACAGTCCTGTTTCCATTGAGTGAGCATCAAAATATCGGACCCTTCTGGGTCGGCTTGCAAGAACCCGGGTCCAGCGCAGAGGCGCCGCGCGCGCTTTTTTATTGGACTGGGCCGGACTACCTCCGCACTATGGAAATACCGCTGCTGCAGGGACGCTATTTCACTGCGGCAGACATCGCCAGCTCCCAGCCGGTCGTCTTAATAGATAGCGTGCTGGCACGGGCTTATTTCCAAAATAAAAATCCGGTGGGTCAGGCCATGACCATTCCGCATTGGGGGCCTGTTCGCATCATCGGCGTGGTAGGCCACGTAACACATTGGGGACTGGATGAGCGCGACGCGTACACTCAAAATCAGATCTACGCTTCGCTGAACCAGTTTCCGGACGACTGGGCGCCGATCTTCTATCGCAGGCTGACGGTGGTTGTCAGCACGCCGCTCGACGCGGCGACCGTGATGCCCGCTATCAAAGCCGCGGTCAACAGCGCGAGCGGCGACCAGACGATTTATGGAGTCCAGATAATCCAGCGGTCTCTTGCGGAGTCACTTTCGTCGCAGCGATTTCCGATGGTCCTGTTGGGCCTATTCGCAATCCTGGCGTTGCTGTTGGCATCCATCGGAATCTATGGCGTGATTTCATATTCGGTAGTGCAGCGTGTGCATGAAATTGGAATTCGCATGGCGCTGGGTGCGGAGAGGACTGACCTTTTTCGAATGGTGATTGGACATGGCCTTCGTTTGGCTTTATGCGGCGTCGCGATCGGCGCGGTGGCCACCTTGATTCTCGCCCGGCTACTCTCCACCTTTTCGCACCTGCTTTACGGAGTCGGTACAAGCGACCCAATAACTTTCGCAGTCGTCTCAATGATCTTGATTGTGACAACTATCTTCGCGTCCTACATCCCGGCGCGACGAGCGATGCGCGTGGATCCGATGGTCGCGCTGCGGCACGAGTGAAACAGTTGTGATGAATTGAGGATGAGCGGCCGGAGGTTACGGCTGGCCGGCCGCAGCGCATCGTGCGCGCCGCGCTCTACGGATTGCTAGACACGGTCACCTTCTCGGTGGTTTCCGGCGGCATGCGCAGCGTCACTTCCGTGGTTTTCTTCGGCCGAATCACGATGTGCTTGCTCCAATCCGAAAATTGGCCTTTCGAATAAGCTCGCAGATCGTATTGTCCCGCGTCATACCGCGCAAACTCGTAATGCCCGCTGGAATCGGTGTGCGTGGCGTGCGGGCTTAGCCCGTCGGAGGTTTGGATCGTCACGCTGGCTTCGGCGACCGGCTTGCCGTGCGCGTCCAACACCGTTCCTTGCACCGTGCCCAATCCTCTGGCGAATTGTGCGCGAGCAGCCGTCGCGCCAAATGTCAGCGACACCAACAACGCCAGCGATGTCAACACCGTCAGAACCAGGAGACTCCGTTTCATCGTGCACCCCAGGATGTTGCTGAGTGTAATTTTACGCGGGCCATCCGAGCACCCTCGTGATGTTCCCGCGCAATGTTCTCGATTAGGAACTCCTGTCCGCGCGAACAGGCGAACGCCTGAAATTATTTCGACGATGAAGATTTCGCGGACAATCGCAGTACGAGTTCGGTTTGCTTGCCGGTGCTGACTTCCACGTTGTGTTTCCATTCGCTCCAAGAGCCATCATGGTACGCGCGCGCGTCGTAGTAGCCGTGCTGCAAATCCGGGAAGAAAAATCGTCCTTGCTGGTTGGTCGTGGTCAGTTGAGGATGGTCGCCGCCCGCATTCTGCGATGTAACCCGCGCGCCTACGACCGGCTTGCCGTTTGTACCGATCACCGTTCCGGCCAGCGTTCCCATTCCTCCGTCATCGTGCGCGGCGGTGGCAAACGCCAGCATCGCAATGCAGAGCAAAACAAGGAAATAGCGTCTCATGGAGCACTCCTGGACAGCTCTACATGCGATTTTACGGCTCGCGCACGGGCTGCACAGCCGCGCGCAGCACAGGTGTAGTCGAAGAGGAACTCCTGTTCGCGGGGACAGGCGAATATGCGGGCAACTTCAGCTCAATATCTGTAGTGTTTACTCGCTGCAGCGTGCGCGGGCTGCTCCATGCGGCCGCTATCGGGGCTGACGCCGCGCTCCAGCGCCAGAAAATAAGTGAGAAGTTGCAGCGGAATCAGATGCACGAATGCCGCCAGCCACTCCGGCGCTTCTGGAACCTGCAAAATTTGCTCCGCGGACAACTCGTGGTTCGCTGACGGCACTGCAATCGCCGCTCGCGGCATTTTCAGTTCGCCAGCCGCGCGCAAAATCTGCCGCCCGCGTTCGTCCGTCGCGCCGCCCGTGAACAATCCAACCAATGACCCCCGCGCATCGGTCTCCGAAAACGGCCCATGCAGGATTTCCTCGGTTTCAAATCCTTCCGCCGCGATATAGCACGCCTCCTTAATCTTCAACGCCGCTTCGCTGGCCGTGGCCCATGCTGCGCCTGACCCGAAAATTTCGATACGCTGCAACGGCGCCACGCGCTTCGCCCATTCGCGCACCGACGGCTCGAGTTGCAGCGCCTGACGCAGCAAGCCAGGCACACGTTCCAACGCTCCGAGCGGCGACGCCCCCGCAAGCAGATTTTTTCTCTCCACCACGCGCGCGATCAGCAGCGCGAGTGCAGCCAGCGCAGTTGGATAACTTTTCGTGTAGGCAAACGCCAATTCCTGCTCGCACGTCTGAATTTGAAAATCGGCGCCGCGCACGCCATCGCCGCTCATTAAGCCGGTGATCACCACGGTCAACGCCCCAGCCGCGCGCGCCATGCGCAATGCTTCGATGGATGCCGTGGAGGTGCCGGTGTGCGTGATCACGATCACCGCGTCGCTCGCGCCAAAAGCGATCGGGTGATGCACCAGCTCAAAAGATTGTTCGTAGTGCGCCCAGAATCGTCCGCCGGTGAATTCGCGCATCCAACTCTCCGCCACGCGCGCCGCGTGCAGCGAAGTTCCGATCCCCACGAAAGTGATGCGCTCCTTCCGCGCCACGGCATCCGCGGCGCGTTCGATCTCCGCGCGCTGCCCGAGCACCCGCTCGATCAATTCCGGCTGCGCGTGAATCGCTTCGTAAACGTAATAAGGATGAGCCGTGCGCATCTCAGGCATTTGTTTTTTCTCCGCTCGCGTTATATTGGTTGCGCAGTTCTAGTGGCCGCTCATTTTAACGGAACAGGAGCCGGAATGCCTCGTTACCTCTCGCAACATACGCTGGCCTGCCTAACCCGCCAGGGCGCCGAAGAACTCGCGCGCCGCGTGCATGCCGCCAAGGAAGTCACGGCGCGCCGCGTGCTCGTCAACATGCAGGAAGGAAAAATGCTCGTGGAATTTGAAGCCCCCGGCCGCGCAGAAATGGAGAAATGGCTCGCCGCGGAGAAATTCCATTTCGACTGGCTGTTGCGCATCGAATTCGAAACCAGCGACGGCGTTTTGAAGCCAATCATCTAAAGGGAATCACGACAAGGATCCAGACGCTTGCAGCGCGAGCCAAATCCAAGTGCTGTTACTTCGAGAGTTTCCGCATCATAGCCATCGCTTCCACATCGCCCACGATGCTCTTGCGGCTCAGTACCACAATCAGTTCGCGGACGATATCCCGCAGCTCCTGATCAACCGAGGGAGCACCCTCCGCCACCACCTCCGGTGCGGTCGCATCCGGATTCGCCCGATCCGGTTCCAGATGAAGCAAGCCTCCCAGTTCGGCCAGCCATCCGTCCAGCACACGCGCCTGATCGGGCTCCATCGCCGTAAACATGATGCCCATGCCCATTCCGTTCAGCGAATACGCCACTTTGGCCTTGGTCTTGAATGTTCGGCCTTCGTGCGTGACCGTCAAAATGACGGCGGCGTTTACCGCAAATGGGCTAATCGTATCCATATAGCAGCCGCTGCGGCTGATGTCGGACAGCCGGCCCGTTACATGAACGTTTGCCTGCGGATCAAATACTTCGCCACCAGAAGAAAAAGGGAAACGCGGATGGCGGCGCTTTTCGGCAGGTCCGCTGGCGGCCGGCACAATACTCGCTTTTGAAAGCTTTTCCATTATCCGCCTGCGCTCCAGCTAATTGACTCGAACCATCCGGCGACGGAGCTGTAAATCTCTGTCCCGCCCGCAACTATCAGCGTCGCGCATGCGAACGCACGGCGATGGAGCTGCATACGCACCGCGAGCAACTCCGAAATGGCGGACCGGTACGCGAGCTGCGCTCCGCGGCCCGACAGAAACTTTGTCATCATCTAACACCAGTCTGGGAAGGGGACTCTATCCCGGACACACCGCTGAGGGTCAAAAGAGAGCAGCCTGCAGCCAAGCACCGGTTTTCGGAAGGGAATTCAACTGTATATCAACCTAGTTAGACGTCAAGCCGGGCCGGTAAGAAGGTGTCTAATTGACACAATCGGCGACCTCCCTCGCTGCGGTCGAGTTAGCGAAATCTTAGGTGACGTCCTCACTCAGAGTCGTTTGCCATCCCCCCGGTTCAGGTGTAAGCTCGATTCATGCGAATCTGCTGCCAGTCCTGCGCTTGCTCCTGTTGTTGTATGTGTTGCGCAGGCGTGTCTTCTGGCGCAGGGAGGCTAGGCAGCTAAGAATCGCAATCTAGCCCAGGAATTCCCCACCCACCGCCGGAAGTTCCCAAGGCAGGTGGGTTTTTCATTTTATGCCCCAATTTTTTGCAGCAGTTCCACAACAGAGCGTCTAATCACGAAGAACGACTAACAACGACCAACAACGAGGAGACAGCAATGACTGACTACAAGCACCCTGAAGTTCTGGTGACCACCCAGTGGGCCGCCGACCATCTGAACGATCCAAAAGTACGCTTGGTTGAGGTGGACGTGGATACCACCGCATACGACCAAGGCCACATTCCCGGCGCAGTGGGCTGGAACTGGCAATCGCAGCTGCAGGACAACATCCGCCGCGACCTGATTGACAAGCCCGCGCTGGAAAAGCTGCTCGGTGCTTCCGGCATCTCCAACGACACCACCATCCTGCTCTACGGCGACAACAACAACTGGTTCGCCGCCTACGCCTTCTGGCAAGTTAAGTATTACGGCCACAAGGATGTGCGGCTGATCAACGGCGGCCGCAAAAAGTGGGTGGAAGAAAAGCGCCCGCTCACTACCGACGCCCCGAAAATCACCGCCACCACCTATCACGCCACCGGCCCTGACGAATCCATCCGCGCCCGCAAGGAAGATATCTATGCGTTCCTCGATAAGAAGAAAGCCGCGCAGCTGGTGGACGTCCGCTCCGTGGACGAATTCACCGGCAAAATTCTCGCGCCTCCGGGACTCTCCGAGACCGCGCAGCGCGCCGGCCACGTTCCGGGCGCGGCGAATATTCCCTGGGCGCAAGCCGCCAATGAAGACGGCACTTTCAAATCCGCGGACGCGCTGAAGGAGCTATACGGCAAGAAGGGAATTAACGGCGCGGAAGAAGTGATCGCCTACTGCCGCATCGGCGAACGCAGCTCGCACACTTGGTTCGTGTTGAAGTATCTACTCGGCTTCGGCAACGTGAAGAATTACGACGGCTCCTGGACCGAGTGGGGCAATCTCGTAGGCGCCCCCATCGAAAAAGAAGTCGCCGTCGCCGCGCACTAGAACAACCGGCTTGTTAGGGCGGGTTCCGGACGCAACAGCGGAACCCGCCCGTTTCCATCGCGTCCCGCGATGCCTACTCCGGAATCTGATTCGGCGGCACGCCGTTGCGCCGCGCTTCATCCTGCAGCGCGCTGATCTTGGTCGTAATGTCCTCGCGCTGTTTTTGCAGATGCACCAACTCCTCGTGCCAATCGTCAATTTTCGTGCCGCCGTAGTGCCGCGTGGAATTTACGGTGGCGCCGTTCAGCGTTGCCTGCAATTCTGAGATCTGCTCGTCCAGCGGCGGCAGCTTCGCCTGTAATCGGGTGATCTGATCCTGATACTGCTTCGCGTCTTTGTTGCCCTTTGCAGTTCCCGCCGACTTGGCGCCGCCCGGCTTGCCGTTTGCTCCTGAAAACGTGGAAATCACGGAATTCTTGTGGACGTCGCCCATGTCCTCATTGGTCCACACTTTTTTCGCCGGTGCTGTTGCTGATGGCGTCGTAGTAGTCGTGGGAGTCGTGGAGTTTGCTGCGGCAGTCGAGTTCGATTGAGCTGGCGCAGCCGCGTCTCCCTCCGGAGCCGTCGGGCCTGCGGAACTTCCCTGCGCGCGCGCCAGCCCCGGCACAAGAACAGTCGTTGCCGTGGCCAGAGCCGCAACAAATAGCAGTGTTCGCAGATTCATAACGCCTCCCCAAGTCACCCGTAGGTTCCGAGCAGCAAAATCCTCAGACGCCGGAAATCAATTGGACGGAAGGATGCAGAGCCGCACTAGGACTATTGTGCGCCCATGGCTATTTGGTTGGACTCGGGATGGACCGGGGATGCACCGAATAGTTACGGGTCGCCGTACGTCGTTTTGCCGCTGGCCAATTCCTGCTGTGCGAGCACCAGGGCCTGTTTGGGCGGCCCGACGCGCCGATACTGGCGCGCTTCCACGTACTGATGCTCTTCGAACATGAACAGGAATTTGCGTGCTGTGTAGTCGTATTGGTAGCGCGTCGGGAACCAGAACCCTGGAGTGACTTGCTCCTGCTCCATGTAAAACACCCCGCCGCGATAGAGTTTCCCCAGAATCCCGCCGCCAAACGAAATGTCACGCGTCACATGCGCTTCCCCGCGCACCAGCTGGTTGGCATCGCGGTCCACCCAGATTTTAGCGGTGACGCGCGTCAATATGTCTTGCACGAGCGAGCGCGGATGAAAATTTGGATTCGGCTGCAGCTCATAGACATCGCAAATGCGCCCGTTGCGTGTCTCCTGCCCACCCCACTTCGTCACGAAAGCGTCCACCGCCGCGTCCACCATTTCCTTGCGATCCGCTTTGCGCTTTTGCCATTTTGCGTATGCTGCTTTGGTCCTGGGGTCGTCCGGCTTCAACATCAGCTCCAGCAGGTCTTGCCACGCGACCAGCTGCTTGCGGTACTCCGCCGGATCCACCGGCTTCTCGCCCTCTTTCAGCAAGAGTTTCATCGTTCCGGTGCCAGTGGGAACCACGCGATAAGTTTTGTCGTCAATCACCCGCTGAACCGTGCCGCCGGTGCGATCCAAGTGATGCTCGATCCGTTCGTACTGCTCCAGCGCTTCGTCGTTCAGGTGCTGGTGCTCCAGCAGCACCTTCGCGCGAGCCGCAATTTCCGCGTCCGAAGGCGGCCGCACCGTGCCGGTTTGCCCCGCAGCCTTCCCAGCTGCCATGCCTGAGCCAAATGCCACCGGGTTGGCAACAAGGTCGGGAACCGTTTGGCCAGACGCTCCCGCCAAGCTAGCCAGCGCCAGCGCCGCAGCCAGACCCGATGCCGTAAGTCCTTTCGTCATGTTAGACATGCCCGTGAGTGAGATGCTCGGCACCATCAGATTCGCCGCATCCCGATTCTACCCGAATCCTCCGCCGAAACTGCTGGTCGTGCGTGCAGTCCTTTGCGTGCTCTCCGCATTCCAAGCGCAAAAAAATTATCCGTAATCTGAAGTTTTTCCGGGGCCGCATCCGTCTAATATAGTAGTAGCAATGAAAGCCTCCAATTCCCTGTCCGAAGCCCGCCAGACCCTCGGCGCTCTCCGCGAAACCATCTGGATCGCGCTCGATACCCTGCGCGCGCATAAGCTGCGCACTTTCTTGACGTTGCTGGGCGTGATCCTCGCCGTCACCACCCTGGTCGCCGTCATCTCCGTGCTCAATGGCCTTAACGTCTACGTCGCCGACAAGGTGGCCAACCTTGGCGCGAATGCCTTCGTAATTGATCGCATCGGAATCATCACCAACATGCAGGATTGGTACAAAGCCCGCAAACGCCCGCCCCTCGGCATGGAAGATTTGGAAGCCCTGCGCAGCGGAATGAAGCTGGCTGATACCATCGCGGGCGAACAAAACACTTTCGCCGACGTGCGCCACGGCAATGACCTGAGCGAAGACGTAACCATCATTGGCGCCACTCCCACCTTTGCATCCATCCGCGATATTGATGTCTCCAACGGGCGCCTGCTCACCGACATTGACGAAGATCATCGCGCCGGCGTGTGCGTCATCGGCGCGGACGTCGCCAACAAATTATTTCCCGGCGTGGATCCGGTGGGAAAAGAACTTCGCGCGGGCCAGGGCCAGTATGTGATCGTCGGCGTCGCCACGCCCAAGGGGAATGTTTTGGGCCAGCCACAGGATAATTTCGTCATGATTCCGCTGGGCACCTATCGCAAGGAATGGCTCACGGCGCAGGATTCCATCGGATTCTTCGTTCAGGCCCGCGGCCCGGAATGGATGGACGCCGCGCAAGACGAAGCTCGCGTGATTCTGCGTTCGCGCCGCCATGTGCCCTATCAGGCCGAAGACAACTTCGCCATCATCGCCCCAACCTCGATCATGGGTTTGTGGAATCGCATCACCGGCAACGCCTTCGGCATCGCCATCTGGATCACTTCCGTGTTTCTGGTCGTCGGCGGCGTGGTGATCATGAACATCATGCTCGCCAGCGTTACCGAGCGCACCCGCGAAATCGGCTTGCGCAAATCGCTCGGCGCGCGCCGTCGTCACATCATCCTGCAATTTCTGGTGGAATCCTCGGTGCTGGCCGGACTCGGCGGGTTTCTCGGCGTAGTCGCGGCAGTAGCCATCAGCCAGTTGGTGCGCGTGCTCTCGCCGATTCCAATTTCCACGCCGTTTTTCTCTATACTTGTGGCGCTGGTTCTTTCCACTGCCGTCGGCCTGTTTTTTGGCATTTACCCGGCAATGCGCGCCGCCAAGCTGGACCCGATCGAAGCGCTGCGGGCGGAGACTTAGGACAAGCTCATGCAAAGTGATTTCCGCGAAAATCTCCATCTCGCGCTGGACACGGTTCGCGCGCACAAACTGCGCAGCTTCCTCGCCATCCTCGGCGTGATGATCGGCGTCGCGCTCATTATTCTCGTAGTCGGCCTGGTGCAAGGTTTTCGCCAGACCATTCAGGACGAAATCGTTTCGGAAGGAATTGACACCGCTTTTGTTTCCCGATTTGACCAAGGCCCGCAAAATGGACGCCGCCCCAAGGACGAAAAGCTGCGCAAGCCGCTCACTTTGGAAGACGCCATGGCCGTCCGCCAACTTTGTCCCGCGATCAAAGAGATCGCCGTCTCCGCGTTTCAGTGGCAGCTCTCCCACACCGCGCGTTATCAGGGCATTACAATCGAGGGTACCGATTTTCGCGGCACTTTTCCCGCGTATCTCGCCGTCTATTCCAACGCCACCATGAAAGCCGGCCGCTTCTTCACCGAAGCCGAAAACGAGCATCGCGAAAATGTGGTGGTCATAGGTGAAAACGTCGCCACCACTTTTTTCCCCACGATTGAAGACGCCATGGGCAAGGAAATTCTGGTGGATGGTTCGACCTACCAGGTCGTGGGAGTGTTTGAAAAACCTCCCAACGGCTTCGGCACGGATGACGAGGATCGTCGCACCGTCATCCCCTATTACACTTTCATGAAGCTGTATCCCAGCAGCTACGAGATCGGTTATCGCTTCCTGGCATATTCCGGCAAGCTCGATGCCGCCGTGGATCAGATCCGCGAAGTTCTGCGCCGCCGCCGCGAAGTTCCCTACGACAAGCCGGACAATTTCTCCATCCAAACGCAGGTGGAAGTAGTGCAGAAATTCAACGACATCATTGGCGGCGTCGTTCTCGTCGTCGTCGTGCTCAGCTCCATCGGCCTGCTCATCGGCGGCATGGGCGTGATGAACATCATGCTGGTCTCCGTCACCGAGCGCACTCGCGAAATCGGCGTGCGCAAAGCCATCGGCGCGCGCAGCCGCGACATCACCTGGCAATTCCTGTTCGAAGCCATGACCCTCACCGGAACCGGCGGCATCATCGGCATTATCGTCGGCAGCGCCATCGTGTTCCTGATTCCCATGGTCAGCTCGCTCAAAGCCGTCGTGCCCGCTTGGGCTATCATCATCGGCTTCACCGTCTCCGTCAGCATCGGCCTGATCTTCGGCGTGTGGCCCGCCACCAAAGCCGCGCGCCTCAACCCCGTCGAAGCCCTGCGCTACGAATAGTTGCAGTACCGTCGATAAATCGCCTGGGGAAGGCTGGCCCATCGAGGCCGCATGCGGATTTGAGAATCTTTGTAGGTCGTGGCTTTAGCCACGACATAAACCATGCAAGCGTCGAGCGGCTTTACAGTTTGCGGAAAAAGGGATGGTTTTTGCGTGGCGGGCGGGTGCTTGCGATTTTCTCGCTCCGCTTTGCTTGGGTTTTCCGCCTCCGCAGCCAACCGCCCGCTGGGTTCCGCCGTCCCTTTCTCTGCTTTACGCTTCGCTCGGAATTAACTTGGCCATGCGCATCAGGTTGCACGCCGCCGCAGCCAAGCGAAACATCCAGTCCACTCGCCGGCGTCTGCGGAATTTCGTCTTCCTAAGCCCGGCCACAAATTTGATCCATCCGAAGGCCTTCTCCACCAGCTTCCGCTTGCGCTGACTGAGCGCGTAGCCGGCCCCCTCGCGCTCGCTCGGCGTCAACCAGTTCGGCCACTGCCACGATTGCTTCGCATATTCGGCGATGTGCGGTATCACTTGCATCGCGCGCAACTCCACAATGAATTTTTCTTCCTGAAATCCTTTGTCTCCGCCCAGCGTGATCGCCTGCACCTTGCCCCCTTCCTGCTTCCGGCGAATCTTGCGCAACATCTGCAACCCCGCCTCCCGCTCCGCGCGCGTCGCCGACTGCGTGACGCAGGCCTGCACGATCAAGCCATTCCGGTTTTCCGTCAGTACATGCCCCAAGTAGCTCGGCCGGGCTTCTCCCGCGGCGCTCTTCTTGTACAACCGCGCTTCCGGATCCGTCTTGCTCTCGTGCGTGTCGCGCAGCAATTTCTTCCCGCCGTATCCGCTGCCGCGTGCCGGCGGATCCTGCTTCTCGCGAAAACTCCTGCGGTTGGCCCAGGCCTCCAGCAACGTTCCGTCCACCGTGAAGTGCTCGTCCGAGAGCAGCCCTTGTTGCCTGGCCGACTCCAGCACCTGCTGGAAAAATTTCTCGGCGATCTCGCCCTCCAGCAGCCGCTCGCGATTCTTGGTGAACACCGTCACCTCCCACACCGCGTCGTCCATGCTCAGCCCCACGAACCAGCGAAACAGCAAGTTGTACTGCAGCTGTTCCATCAACAGCCGCTCGCTGCGCACGCTGTAGAAAAACTGCAGCAGCAGCGCGCTGAATTGCGGCGACATTTCTTTCAGCGCCGCATCTACTAGCACGCGCACTCGCCGCAGCGGATGATCCGCTGGCACTCGTTGCTCGCTGGAAAGGTAGCTGAACATCCCGTCTTGCACTTCGTCGTGTCCTCGCATGCTCCCTTAGACGCTCGCTATCCCCGCTCGTCGCAAACTCCCCCCCTTTTTCCGCAAACTGTTCAGCCGCTGAAGTACCGGTTTTGCACTCCTCGTGCAATCGTCTCGGCACTGAAGTAATGCTAGTGGAGTTTGTCAGGTCCCTGGTCGGAGTCCAGTTGAATCGGGCTGTGCGGATCGAGTTGCGGCACGCCGTTCGGACCCATCACATACGGATAACCCGCCGGATCTTGCAGAGTGCCGCTAACTAATCCCGCGTCCCGCAGTTCTTGCATCGAGGTAGGGAAGCGGCCAAATTTTCTCCAATAGTCTTCAGAGCTTTCGTTCAAACGCTTCAGCCCCAGCGCCGCGTCCAGCGAGTCAATATGCTGCGCCGCTCTGCGCCGCACCATTTCATCTTTGGTGCTCGAGTACACGGCAGCCCAGATCAGCCGCGAAGTCTCCAGCTCATTGCCCGATTCCGCCACGCGCGCGGCCATCACCTTCATCCATATCTGCGCGTTCGGATTCTTGCTGCCTTCCAGGTACGCCTCTGAGGCTTTCTTGTAATCCTTCAGATGGATCGAATACAGAAATCCCAGATCCTCGTAGAGCCGCCATTCATCCGGGTTTTCCGCGATGCCCCGTTTGACGAGCTCCACCGCCAAGTCCGCTTCTCCCGGCCCCACCGGCGGCCGCTCCGAAAGAAAAACCGCTCCGAAGCGATACGCAATCATCAATTTGGGATCGAGCGTGGTGGTAATGTCGAGCAAAGGCCACAGCTGTTCGTAAGTCGCGCCAGGTTTCCGCGCCCTGACGCCGTAGTATTGCACCACGCGCGTCCAATAAACGTCCGCTAGCAGCGGCTCATATCCCAAACTCAGTTTCTTCAGCAGCGCGCCGGAACGCAGCAGCAATTCATCCTTGTCCTGATACATCGCCAGCGTATCCGCATCAATACGCGTCTGCAGCGCCGCGCACAACGCGAATAGCGCCGGCACAGCCACCAGCGCCAGCAGCATCGCTCGCGTGTGGCTTCTATTTTGGCTGCGCCTGCTCATTTCAAATTGCGCCCGGAAAATACCGCGGCCGAAGCCACCAGAATCAGGATCACATACAGCAGCGCGTACACCGTGTTGTGCCAGATCAACGCGAATGGCACCGCCTCTCCGTGTGCCGCCGCGGCAATAATCCCGAAATTGTGAAAATTCGGAAACACGTAATAAATGAAGCGCGTGATCGCCCCCAGGCCCCAATTCGACGTGAACTGGCTGACACTCAATATGCCCGGCGCAAAAACTCCCGCGACGTAAATTCCCAGCGTGTACAAAGTCGAAAGCATGGGGCTGGTAAAACACGAAAAGAACAGCGCCAGCGCCGTCACCAGCGCCAGCTCCAGCAAAATAAAATACACCGCCACCAGAATCGTCGCGTCCCCTTGCTCGAATTTCCTGCTCACGCCATACAACGCCAAGCCCAGCCCTAGCGTCATCAGCGAAGTGTTCACCACCAGGGTCAGCAGCAGTCCCGCAAATTTCCCCACCAGAAATTCCCAGCGGCGGATCGGTTTCGATAGCAGGCTGTACAGCGTGCGCTTCTCCATCTCCTTGTACACCAGCCCCACGCCGATAAAAATCGCCATGATGATTCCAAAAATCGAAATCGCCGATAGCCCCAGGTTGATGATCACCATCCGCTCGATCCCGATCGAAATCTGCCCCACCAGGATCGCCGCGCCGATCATCATCAGCGCAAAAAATATCAGGTTGTACAGCACGCGGTCCCGCACCGCTTCGCGAAACGTATTGATCGCCACCACGCCCGGCAGCACGCTCATCGCACACCCACTTCGGCGGCCGGCACTTGCGTTTTTTGCCGCCCCACCAGATTGAAAAAATAATCTTCCAGCGACGGCCGCAGCGGCGCCACCGACAGAATTCGCCCCTCGCACCCCCGCAATTGCTCCAGCACCGCGTACAGCTCCTGCTCCGCCACCTCAATCCGGTAGCGATTGCCGATATTTTTCGCGCGCGCCGCGATGTTTGCCGGCAGCGCCTGCTCCTTGCCCACTTCGAACAGGATTTCCATCCCTTCCACTTCCATGGACACGATTTCCCCCGGCGATCCAACCCCGCGCAGTTTCCCGTCGAGCAGTACCGCCACGCGATCGCACAGCATTTCCGCGTCGGAAAGAATGTGAGTGGAGAAGAAAATCGTGCGTCCCTGCTTCTTCAAATCCAGAATAATATCGCGCACTTCGCGCCGACCCACCGGGTCGAGGCCAGACATCGGCTCATCCAGGAACACCACCTGCGGATCGTGCAGAATCGCCTGCGCGATGCCCACGCGCTGCAGCATGCCTTTCGAAAATTTCCGCAACTGCACATCCGCTGCCGCGGCTAGGCCCACCAGGCTCAGAAAGCGGCCGACGCGCTCGTTCCGCTCCGCCGCGTTGAACCCGAAAAACCGCGCGAAATATCCCAGCAGCTCCCGCGCCGTCAGATAATCGTAAAAATAAGGCTGCTCCGGCATATACCCGATCTCGCGATGCATGCGCACATCATTGATCGAGCGTCCGCGCACCCGCGCCGTCCCCGACGTCGGAAAAATCAGCCCCATCAACAGCTTCATCGTGGTGGTCTTGCCCGCCCCGTTCGGGCCCAAAAATCCGAACGATTCCCCCTCTTCCACCTGCAGCGACAGATGGTCCAGGGACCGGCGCATTTTTTTCCGCCAGAACCCCACCGGGTAGTCTTTCGTCAGCCGCTCGATTTCAATTGCTGGATTCGCCATGGCCTCTCATTATGAATTTTTCCAGCGCCCAACGGTTCATGTCAATTGCCTGGTGTTGCTTTCCTCTACACATCCCCGCGCAGAACCTCGATGGGCTTCCCGGATCGTTTTTGCCTTGCTGAAAATGGATCGGAAGTCGCGGCCGCGATTCCTGATTGCCTGTACAGCACCGTCGAGGATTGCAGGGGAAAATCCCTGTCGGCAAGCAGTCGGGTTCGATCTGTCTCGCCCGCCGTTGCCGTTTTGCTTAACTAGCGCGCGCTGGCGGGCGCCGGCACCACCGGACGCAAATCCAGAAATTCTGGATGGCTCTTGAAGGCGCTTGGAAAAGACCGTTCGTATTCCGCCAGTCCCCGGCAGGTGAGATGATGCGAACCCGAAAATCCATAGGCTTGCATTTCTTTCATCGCTTCCTGGGCCGACCATCCCTGCACGCTCATCCGATATGCCGCGATGGACATGCCGGTGCGGTCCGAGCCCAGTTCGCAGTGCACAAAAACCTTCTTATTGGGATTTTCCCGCAGCACGTGCAGAAAATCCGCCATCGCCTCGTCGTTGGGATGGTAGCAATGCCAAGGAATGGAAACGTAACGCATGCCCAGCCTTCTGGCTTCCTGTTCCTCGTCCGGATGTTCGCCAGGCCGCAGATTTACGATGATTTCGACGCCCATGCTGGCCAGGAACTCTAGACCCTCGCTAGATGGCTGGGCGCCGCGATAAAGCTGCGGTGAAACTTCGCCGAATTTCGCGATGCCATTTACCGGAATCATTTTCGCGATCGCATGCTCCGCATTCGCGGGCGCGGCTTTCGCATCATTCATTGCACCGTTAACTGCAGCGTGCGCCGTGGAGCTGCGTGCGTTGCCAGCTGCGCTGCTCTCTGCGTCCGATTGTGTTGCGTCACTCGCCGCGGCTTGAAACGCGCGCGCCGAGCCGCACGTTAGCGCCAACGCCAGACTTGCCAGCACCACGCGCGGAATCTTGTCGCAATTTTTCATCGTCTTACTTTGATGCTTCTAGTGCTCCTACTGTAGAATGCGTCCAGTAGGATACCCACCACAATATGTAGACGTTTTCGACACCGCGAGCCTAAGATTTTGTGCTTTCTCTATGAATTTTTCTTGACAAGTTTTCCACAACCCCCGATACTGCGCTTCCAAGCTCGGGGGAGATTTAGTTGGCCGCAGCGGTTTTTGCTGCCCCCAACCAGTCGTAGAGCCGGACCGAGTTTAACCGAAAATCTAAAGGGGCCTCACCCCACTGTTGACCGCGCCTCACTTTTCTTGCGCGGCTTAGTTGGGCTTTTGTCTCTTTTTTTCGGCGCGAATGGCGTTTCCAGCCGTTCAAAGATCCGGCGGCTCCCCACTAAGTATATTTTTCGTGTACCAGTACGGTGCACTTCACTTCACCCTCGGGGCGTCAGTTAGGAGTAGAATGAAAGTTCTGCTCCCGCATGGCTCCCCGGCTCACATGCACCTGGCACCACTGCCTGCGCGGAGGCAAAATGGCTGAAACAAGGACGGTATGGAACAGCATGGCCGAAACGAATCAAGTTGCACGGCGCACCACCGGGCTGGAATTCCAGCGCCGGTTCACCGACGGTAAAGTTTCACCTTTCGATAAAGTTGAATGGGAACGTCGCACTGCTCTCATCGGCAATGATAAAGGTCAGGTAATCTTCCGCCAGGAAAACGTGGAAGTCCCCAAGTCTTGGTCCATGACGGCCACCAACATCGTGGCTTCCAAGTATTTCCACGGCAAGCCCAACACTCCCGAGCGTGAAACCTCGGTGCGCCAGCTCATCGGCCGCGTCGTGGACACCATCGTCCGCTGGGGCGAAGAGGGCGGCTACTTCGCCACTCCGGAATCCAAGAATATCTTCCGCGACGAACTCGCCCACCTGCTCGTCGAGCAGAAGGTCGCCTTCAATTCCCCCGTCTGGTTCAACGTCGGCGTGCAAGCCAAGCCGCAATGCTCCGCATGCTTTATCAATTCCGTCCAGGACAACATGGATTCCATCATGAACCTGGCCAAGACTGAGGGCATGCTCTTCAAGTGGGGCTCCGGCACGGGCACGAACTTCTCCACGCTGCGCGGCAGCAGGGAATCACTTTCCGGCGGCGGCATCGCTTCCGGCCCGGTCAGCTTCATGAAGGGCTTCGACGCCTTCGCCGGCGTCATCAAGAGCGGCGGCAAGACGCGCCGCGCCGCCAAAATGGTCATCCTCAACGTCGAACATCCGGACATCATGGAGTTCATCCAGTCCAAGACCAAGGAAGAGCGCAAAGCCCACGTCCTCATCGAGCAGGGCTACGATCAGGCGATTGACGGCGAGGCTTACTCCTCCGTCTTCTTCCAGAACGCCAATCACTCCGTGCGCGTCACCGACGATTTCATGCGGGCAGTAGAGGAAGATCGCGGCTGGTGGACCCGCAACGTCAACGATGGCAAGCCTTGCGAAGAATTCCGCGCGCGCGGCCTGCTGCGCGAAATGGCGGATTCCGCCTGGCGCTGCGGCGATCCCGGCATGCAGTACGACACGACCGTGAACCGCTGGCACACCTGCAAAGCGACCGACCGCATCTACGCGTCCAATCCCTGCTCTGAGTACATGTTCCTGGACGACACGGCTTGCAACCTGGCTTCGCTCAACTTGATGAAGTATCTCGGCCCCAACGGCCAGTTTGATGCTGACTCCTTCAGCCACTCCGTGGACGTCACCATCACCGCGCAGGAAATTCTGGTGGATAACGCCAGCTATCCCACGGAAAAAATCGCGCGCAATTCGCACGACTACCGTCCGCTGGGCATCGGCTACGCTAACCTCGGCGCGCTGCTCATGTCTCTCGCGCTTCCGTATGACTCCGACGGCGGCCGCGACTTCTGCGGCGCCATCACCGCGCTGATGACCGGCGAATCCTACGCCCAATCCGCGCGCATTGCCGAACGCATGGGTCCCTTCGGCGGCTACCCGCGCAATCGCGAAGCCATGATTGACGTAATCCGCATGCACCGTGATGCGCTGCGTCCCATCAAGGAAGAACACGTGCAGCCTTCGCTCCTGCGCGCAGCCCGCAAAGCCTGGGACGATGCGCTCGAGCTCGGCGAAAAGTTCGGCTACAAAAATTCACAGGTTTCCGTGCTCGCTCCCACCGGCACCATCGGCTTCATGATGGATTGTGACACCACCGGCATCGAACCCGATCTCGCGCTGGTGAAGCAGAAGCGGCTGGTCGGCGGCGGCGTCATCAAGATCGTCAACAACACAGTGCCGCAGGCCCTGATGAATCTCGGCTACCCCACCGAAC
Organism: uncultured Acidobacteriota bacterium; assembly: GCA_963821765.1. GTDB lineage: Bacteria > Acidobacteriota > Terriglobia > Acidiferrales > UBA7541 > Palsa-295. Next base: position 189,131 of record CAWGFF010000005.1, on the reverse strand, counting down.
AAGTCGCGCAGATCGTGGACTACATTGACGCCAATGCGAAAATCGAAGGCGCTCCCGGCCTGAAAGATGAGCATCTCCCTGTTTTCGATTGCTCACTCACTCCCATTGGCGGCGGACGTTCCATTGCCTGGCGCGGACATCTCCGCATGATGGCGGCGGCCCAGCCCTTCCTCTCCGGCGCCATCAGCAAGACCATCAACATGCCGGAGGAGTCCACTGTCGAAGACATCATGCAGGCCTACATCGAATCGTGGAAGTATGGCCTGAAAGCCGTAGCCATCTATCGCGACAATTCCAAACGCTCGCAGCCGCTTTCCGCTGCCAGCAAAAAAGAAGCCGAGAAGCCGGCTGTTGCAGCGATCCCGGTTGCGGAAGCTGCCGCCGCTCCGGTCGCGTCCGCGCCTCAGCAGGAAGAGCTTTTCGCGCGTGGCGCAAGCCGCCGCAAGCTTCCCAACGAGCGCAGTTCCATCACTCACAAATTTTCCATCGGTGGCCATGAAGGCTACCTCACCGTCGGCAAATATGCAGACGGCGCCCCCGGCGAAATCTTCATCAAGATGGCGAAGGAAGGCTCCACTCTTTCCGGCATCATGGACGCCTTCGCTCTGTCCGTCTCCATCGCGCTGCAATACGGCGTGCCGCTCCGTGCGCTCGTGGATAAATTCGTCAACTCACGCTTCGAACCTTCGGGCTACACCGGCAATCCCAACATCCGCTACGCAAAATCGGTAGTGGATTACATCGGCCGCTGGCTCGGCGCGAAATTCATCTCGCCCGACTATCTCGACATAGACGCCACCGCCGATTCCGAAGCTCCGGCCACCACGGCTGCGGCGATGGCACACGCGGTCGCTCCAGCTGCCGCCTCAAAGTCCGACCCGGACGCCTCCACGCGCGTACGCGCCACAATTGACGACGCGCCCTCGTGCTCCGAATGCGGCATGCTAATGACCCCCAACGGCAGCTGTTACAAATGCTCCAACTGCGGCGGCACCTCCGGCTGCAGCTAAACTTCGTAGCCAAACGTCAGGTTTGTTGGAAATTTGAAACAAGGGAAAGTTTGAGAGTTACTGTAGGGGCGGGTCTTAGACCCGCCCTTTTTTTTGCGTTGCACAAATTCCGCCGCTCGCGAGGTGTTGCTTTCGTAGCGGCGCTGCTTGTGAATCGCCCTGACAGGGCGATTCATCCTGAGATCCCACAGCGCGGGATCGAAGGGCTGCGCCTCAGCTTGCCACAACGTCAGCCCGCTATCGTGGCACAGGCGATCCCGCCTGTGCGGCGAGCATACAGCCTACCTGGCATCGCTTTTTACTTGATCGATCTAACTCGCCGCTCGCGACCGGCCAAAACTCAGGCCTCCGGCACGCCCGCCGACTTCCGCAAAGACCTGACCGCCGCGTACCCCAGCAAAATCACCGCCACGAGCAGCACCAGCCACAGAAAAATATCATGCGTCTCGGTCCAAGGCCGCGGATCCACCCATTCTGCGTTCACTACCTCTGGCCCCAACTGACCCGGCACCGCCGCAGCCATCTGCTTCGCGTCTAAGAGACGCCCCAGATCGAACCGCGCGGCCGCCGCGCGTTCTTGCCCATAAATCAGGGTATAACTTCGCCCCGGCTGCTGCTCGAACACCAGATGCTGCGGCGTCACATACAATTTCGGCGCGCCACCCACCAGGGCCGCGTCATTCCCATTCACAATTTCCACGCGAAGGTAATGCACCTGCCGCGCGCCATGCGGAACCATAACCGACAGCTGCTCCAGCTGCGCGTCTCCGCGACGATAACGATAAATTTCGCCGCCGCCGCTGCCGAACCACTCCTTGCCGTCTCCGCTCGCGGATATTTTCACGGTGCGAATGAACTCCGCCGGCGACGTCACCTCAAATCGCACTTCCATCCCGAGCTGCACAGCCGCTCCCACGTCCGCGCCCCAAACGCTGCTCCCAGCCGGTTGTTTCGCTTCCGGCGTCAAAATAATTTCCAGCGGAACGCGCTCGGCGGGTTGCACCACTTCATGCAACACGTCCGCGCCGAACACTGGGAATTTGGCATCACCGTCCAGAATTCGCACGCGCAGATACTGCGCATTATTTTCGGAGTAGTGCACCACCTGCGTGCCCTCGTGCGCTTCTTTGCGGAAGCGGAAAATCGGCGCGCGCTCCTGCACCATCCGCCAGACGTGCCCGTCGTCGCTCGCCTCCACCTGCACCCATTCGATGAAGTCTGGCGCCATGGTCTGAATGAGCAGCGCGTTATGAAATGGCGCGTGCGTTCCCAAATCCACCACCAATTGTGTGAATTGTCCGGCGGTAAAGCTGTTCTCGCGCAATGTGGCCGGCAGTGATCCCGTGTTCGAGGTTCCCTCATTCCGAAAACTCACGTACGGAACTTCCGCGCCCTGATCGTCAATCACGCGGCCGTCGGCCAGCCAGGGCATTGCGTGGGGATAAATGTCGAGCGGCGTTACCACGCTCACCAACTGCGGAGAGCTCGTCGGCGTAAGTTCAATCGCGCGCGAATAATGCCAGTTCTTCCATGCGGCTGGGAGCCGCGTATCCGCGAGCGTCGCGAAAGAAGCCAGCAACGCCGCGCCAATCACGCCCATTATCAAGACGCCGCGCCGCATTTTCTCAGACGAAGAAAATCGCCCGCTCACGCCTTCCTCTCGCCCTTCCGCCCCAGCAATTGCCGTTGGTAGTAGAACGAAATCAGCATCAGCGCCAACCCGAGCAGCAGGAACGAAACGATCCGGTAGAATTTCTCCAGAAACGAAAGGTCGAAAAGAAAAACCTTCACGATCACCACCCCCAGCAGCATCAATGCCTGCCAGCGGATCGCCTCCGATTTCTTCCAGAATCCCGCGCCCAGCAATCCCAGCGCCCACACCAGCCACAGCATCGAAAGCGCCAGCTCCTGCGCGTGTCCGCGGTCAATTCCCAGCGAAGGCATCCGCCCGAACACATCCCACACTTCCAGCGAAAAGGCCGCGATCGCCAAAATATTCGCCGCAATCGCGGTCACCATAAACGCCCCGCTTTCCTGCTCGCCCAATTCTTCGTCGCTCGTCGCCGCGAAGTAACAGCTCAGCGCCATGCAAGCCACGCAAATCGCAAACGTCGCGAATCGCTCATTCAGCAAAAACGTATCGGCCGGAATTGGAATCAGCGCCAAGCGCCCTGCCACGATCGCGAACAGCACCAGCCCCGCCCAACGCATCGCGGAAAATTGCGCTCGCACTCCGCTCCAGATCAGCACCGCGCCCTGCACCGCCCACGCGATCGTGATCCATCGCCCATCCAGCCGTATCGGAATCGCCAGCGTCACAAACGTCAACGCCAAGCCCGCGTACAAAATCCGCGCCAGGCGCACTTCCGTCCCGCGTTTTTCCGGCAGCATCCGCTCCGCCGCCAAATGCGCCGCGGCCAAGGCCAGCACCGCAACCGTCAAAGCCCAGCGATCATCCGGCCACAACATCTCGCGCAACGCCACCAGGTAAGCCAGCGAATTCACCAGCACAATCGCGGCTTCTAGTCCCGATAGCTCGCCATCGCGCCGGCTGCGCACCACCGGCAACGCCGCGAACAGAATAAAAAACACCGTCGCGAAGAACACGGTGGTCGCCAGCTCATCCGCTCTGTAGAAATCGCTGTACCAACCCCAGAAATAAACCAGCGTCGCCAGAAATTGCACCGGCGGCAGCGACTTCCAATCGCGCACCCAGGCAATCCCCAGCACTCCCGCGCCAAGAATCACCAAGTACGTGAACAGCGCCACTTCGTGATTTTCGCCCGTGCTCACCAGCATTGGCGTAATCACTCCGCCCACCAGCGCCAGAAACGCAATCCGCTCGGAGTTGCGTCCCACCGCCACCACCAGCGTCACCGCGGTTACCACAATCATCAAAGCGAACGCAATGTCCTGCGGAAAAATGTGGTAGTAGTGCCAGCCCGCCCACAACGACAGATACAAAACCGCCGCGCCCAGCCCCGCGATCCCCTCTGAAAAATATTTGTAGCCGCGATCCAGCAGGTGGTGGCTCCACGGATACAGAATGCTTCCCGCAAGCAGTCCAATCCCCACACGACCGCGCGGCCCCACCCAATCGTTGTCGAAGGCGTATTTCAGGAAGAACGTCACCGCGAACAGCAGCGCCAGAATTCCCACGTAATTCAGCCAGCGCCCCGCGACCACCTCTTCAAAATTTCCGTCGCTATCATGCCTCGCCGCGGTGGGGATGGATAACGGCGCTGAAAATCCCGGCGCGTGGTCACGAACCGGCGTGGGCGCATGTGCCGGCGATAGCGGCGCAAAAACTACGGACGGCCGTGCAGGCTGCGAGGGTAGAGGTACAGACGGGGGAGGCGTCGCCGGGATAGGCGGATGCGCGACACTCGCGGGCGGCTCAGCAGGTTCTCGCACAGGAGTCGCACTCGCCGCAGCGCTCAGCGCCGACAAGCTCTTTTCGATCTGCGCCAATCGCTGCTCCAGCGCGTAAATCCGCCGGATCAATTGCGCCGCTTCAGCCTGTGCCGCGCTCTTCACCGCGCCCACGCGCACATAGGCAACGATCGCCAGAACAGGCACACCAATCACCCAAAGCACGGCAATCAGTATGAACGGCACGGCGCCTGTTCCCATATTTGAGAGGGTGCGTGAAAACTGGGGGTATTACAGCACAGCCAAACAACGCCGACAATCCACTTGCCTCGGACGAGCGTCCAAGCTGCCAACACAAAAAAATAGGGGGCCCCGTCGGGCCCCCTTTATGCTCTACCCCTAGTTCCGGTCTCAGCGCGGCGAAACCGGCCCACCCCGGGATAAGAGACAGCCGCCCCGTGAGGTGCACGCCGGATGCCAGCTCAGCGCCTTTTCTCGTGTAAGCCTATCTGTTGTGCCCGAAGGATTTAGCTTCCGCGAAAACGGAATCGCCTATGGTATTGCGGTAGCAACATCCAGTTTCTGAAAGCCTGTCACCATTTTTCTATGTTCTTTGGAAGAAGATCGCACTAGCTTCGGGAGCGCAGCCTGAATCGCTTCCAGATGAACCACCCCGGCACCAGCAAAATCGCCAGCCAGAACAAGAGCGACGGCCCCACCGCAAACACGAAGACCACAAGCGCGACCGCGCCGTCTTCGAGGTTCGTAAACCCTTCCACGGCGGCGTTTCGGATCTTCGTGCCGGTCGTAACCGGTCCCGATCCCAAAACCTGCCGGTACTCCTCGTTCAGATCCACCTGCACCGTCGCGTAGTTCACCCGGTGAACCAGAATCGCGCTCTGCCCCTGCATGGCCTCGATCTCTCCGCGGACGCGCGCCAACTCGCGTTCGGCCTCCAGCACGTCCTCCAGCTTGCCCGTGCGCGTTCCCAGCAGCTCGATAAGCCGCTGTTCGGTAGCCCGCGCGCTCTTCAGCCTAGCTTGCAGGTCCACATACTGGTCGCTCACTTCCTCGTTGGAACGAGTTTCCTCTTCCACATGCCCCAGCTTCCGCACATCGGCCAGAAATCCATCGAGCTGCTTCGTCGGAATCCGAAGCGCCGCCGAAATCTCCCGCGCATTCCCGGTCTGCGCCTTCGCGTCCAGCTTTTCCACGTACCCACCATGCGCCGTGGCCAATTTTTCGATCGCCGCGCTAGCCTCGTCGTAATTCGTCGCCAAAATATTCAGCGAAGCCGTCTGCACAATCATCGGCCCGACGTTTTCCGGCGCCTTTAATTCGTCGCCAGCCGCAGGCGGTGCCGGCGCTGGCGCGTCCCACGCCTCCGCGCTACTCGTCTCAGCTGGCGGCTTGGCTGGCGACTTGAATGTTAGAGCGCTGAAAGCCTGTCTATCTACGGTCGGCGCGGACAAGTCGGTCGCGCGCTGTGTATCAAGCCAAGCTGCCTGGCGTGATCTGAAAAACATTGGAATGCTCACAACCGCAAGCAACGCAACCAACCCCAAACCCGCAAACGCCCAAACATAAGGCCTCGCAAACGCACGACGCCAATTCCATGACTTGTTTAGCTCGGAACCACCTGGAATTGTTTTCTTTGACGAATTGCTCGAATCCAGCGCAGCCAGCACCTTTTCATTCATCCCCGCCGAAAAATGCTCCACCTCAAAACTCAGCATCCGCTCCGAAAGCGCGCGAAATCCCTGCGCCACTTCCTGGCACTCGCTGCAACTCACCAAGTGCGCCGCCAGCGCCGCCGCTCGCCGCGCTTCCAGTTCGCCGTCCAGATAAGCCATCACCTCTTCGGCGTCAAACGCGTGTTGTGCATTTCGTTCCATAAAATTCCTCGGCCCTAATCCTTTACCGGCATCAATTGATTTTTCAGCGCCGCCCGCGCCCGGAACAACCTGGAGCGCACCGTATTCACCGGCATGCGCAGCGCCGCCGCGATTTCGCCGTAACTAAGTTGCTCGTACTCGCGCAACATCAAAATTTCCCGCTCACTCTGTTCCAGATGTCCCAGCGCGTTGCGCACCCAAATTCCCGCATCATTATTTTCCGCGGCGTTCCCTTCCGCCGCCCGGCCATCCAGCGCTTCATTCTCCGCCACTTCCCGCCCCGCCTTGCGCCGCTCCACCGCCACCAGATGAATCGCAATTCCGTACAAATAGCTGCGAAAACTGGCCCGCGGCTCATACCGCTGCACGTTCTGCAGCAGCGCCAGAAAACATTCCTGCGCCAACTCCTCCGCCCGCGCCGGATGCTCCAGCCTCCGCCGAAAAAACCCGTAAATAGGCTCGCGATAGCGCTCAAACAACTCCACAAACGCCTCCCGCTCCCCGCGCTGGAACTCCAATATGAGCTGGTCGTCGCTATTCATAAATAACTGCCGCCATCAGGCCGTAGGTGCGCCCGCCCCGCCTCTCACTACTTAGAATGTCGCCAGCGCAGAAATAGTTCCCGGAAGATCCATCAATTTGGAAATAATGCGAGGAGGGTTTCGTAGCGCCGGCGTCCCGCCGGCTCTTTGTACCTGAGTTTGTTGTTCACCCACTGCTCGAGAACGCCACCACCGGGCCGCCGACGCCACCATCCGCGCCAACCCTACGCCCCAATCGCCTCGCGCAACGCCTCCGCCAACGTCTCCGTCCAGCGCGTCACATCCTCGGCATTCTCCGCCTCCACCATCACGCGCGCCAGCGGCTCCGTCCCCGAATAACGCAGCACCACGCGCCCCGATTTCTCCAGCGCCTTCTCCGCCTCCGCCAAACCACGCGCCACCGCCGGCAAAGACTCCAGCGGCGGCTTCGATCTCACCTTCACATTCACAATCTTCTGCGGAAAAATTTTCAAATCAGCGATCAATTCATCCAGCGGCCCGCTCAGCGCGATGATTGACGCGAGTTTCACAGCCGTCAGCATTCCGTCCCCGGTCGTAGCGTCATCCAAAAATAAAATATGCCCAGCCTGTTCGCCGCCCAGGTTAGCCCCCGTGTGCAGCATTTGCTCCAGCACATAACGGTCGCCCACAGCCGTGCGCGTCAGCTTCAATCCGGATTTTTCCAGCGCGCGCTCCAATCCCAAATTCGCCATCGTCGTCCCAACAATCACATCGCCCTTCAGCTTCCCGACGGACTTCAAATATCGCCCAACAACCAGCAGCACTCCGTCGCCGTCCACCAGCCGCCCCGATCCGCTCGCGAAAATCGCGCGGTCCGCATCGCCATCAAACGCCACGCCCAGCGACGCGCCCGATTGCGCCATCCGTTTCTGCATCGCCTCCGGATGTAGCGACCCGCAATCCGCATTGATGTTCCGTCCGTTGGGGCTGTCATTAATCGCAATCACCTCCGCGCCCAGCGAACGGAATAATTTCGGCCCCAGCTTGCTGGCCGCCCCATTCGCGCAGTCCATCACGATTTTCATCCCCGCAAGTTGCGCGCCCGGTAGCACCGCCGCGCGCAACCCATCCAGATAATCGTCGTCAATTTTCTCGTTGTCGTGCAGCTGCATCTCACCGCGCGATTCCGGCGATTCGCTCGACGCCAGAATAAATCGCTCCAGCTCCGCCTCCACTGCGTCCGGAAATTTCATGCCCGTCGCGGAAATTAATTTCACGCCATTGTCGTGATAAGGATTGTGCGAAGCGGAAATCACCACACCCGCCGCGAATCCTTCGTGGTGCACCAGCCAGGCCACTCCCGGCGTCGTCAACACTCCCGCGGACACAGCCTCCACGCCCGCAGCCGCCAATCCACGCGCGATGCGATCCGCGATGTGCGGCCCGGATTCGCGCGTATCCCGCCCGATCAGTACCCGCGCCCGCGCATCCGGCGAACGTCCATGCGAACTCACATATTCGCCCAGCGCCAGCCCCACGCGATCGAGTGTCGCGTCGTCCAGCGGAACTTCACCGGGCACGCCGCGAATTCCGTCCGTTCCAAAAAGTTGTTTGGTCATTGATTTGTAATTGCACGCCGAAAAATCAGGCACGCAATTCTATCATTGCGCCGCGCGCTGAGTCCTATCGCCACCAGATCCCGGGCCGAAAGCATCACAGCCGCCCCGCTCGTCGCCCAGGCCAGTGTACGCGCAGGCACACCGTTATTTGCGCGGCTCTGCCTGTGTTATCGTACCGCCATGCCTCTCGAGGAAGAGAAAATCGTCTCTGCCAGCTCCGCCAGCGGAAAAATCATCGCCGCCGGAATCGTGATCGCCTTCTGCTATTGGGCGTCTTCGATTTTGGTCACGCTGCTGGTCGCGGTGTTGCTCGCATATTTTCTCGACCCGGTGGTCAACTTTCTGGAAGATTGGCATGTGCCGCGCGCTCTCGGCTCGCTCATCGTGGTTCTGTTCACCATCGCGGCAGTTCTGTTTGTCGCATGGAGCATGATCGAACGTGTGGACCAGTTCGGCCGTGACTGGCCTCTCTATCGCAAGCCCTTGCATCAAGTCGCCAGCGTCATCGAGCAAAAGATGGCGAACTTTGAAGAACACGTTTCTGAAATTGAGCCCGGCAGCACTCCCGGCGAACACGTCGTCTCCGTCGGAGAGTCGCACCCTGTCCGCGCGGCGGTTCTCTCGCGCTTAAGTTCGCTCTACGAAGTCATCGTGGCCGCAACCTTCGTGCCCTTCCTGCTTTTCTTCATGCTTGCTGCTAAACGCCAGGTCTGGCACGCCACCATGCAGTTATTTCCCGCCACGCGCCGCACCGAAGTGAAAGAAACTCTCGCCGACGTGACCTTGGTGCTGCGCAGCTACGTCGTAGGCACAGCCCTGGTGGGCCTGATTCTCGTCGTCTTCAGTTGGCTCTTTTTCTGGGGTATGGGCCTGGACTTCCCATTCCTGCTCGGCTTGCTGTCAGGCCTGCTGAATCTGATTCCCTATCTCGGCGTGGTTCTTTCCTGGGTTCCGCCGATTCTCATCGGCATAAAGCAATTTCACACGCCCGGCCCGTTCATCGGCATCTTCACAATTCTCACGCTCTTCCACTTCATCGCTAACAACTTGTTGGTTCCCGCGCTGGTGGGCTGGCGCGTCCGCCTAAACGCACTCGCATTAACCGTATCCTTACTCTTCTTCGGTTTCCTCTGGGGCGCGATGGGCCTGCTGCTCGCTATCCCAGTCACCGCCGTAATCAAAGTGATCTGCGACCACATCGAGGAACTGCAACCCATCGGCCGCTGGCTCAGCGGCTAGCGCCTTGCCGCTCATTTGTTTCCCATGTCATCCCGAACGAAGTCCCGCGATTTTTCTTTTCCCGCCGCAGTTTGGCGGGCGCGGGACGCAGCGAGGGATCTGCTTTTCTGCGCACTGATGCGTCGCGACAACCGTTATCTTAGTCCTCGTAATCGTTCCACCGCGCTCTTCAACGCTGCGAAATCTCGCACATCCTGAAACATCCGAATGGCCGCGATCCCAGCCGCTCCCGCGCCTACACACTCCGCTGCGTTCTTCTCGTTCACTCCACCAATAGCCAACACCGGCATCGCCACACCGCGGCAAATCTCTCCCAATCGCGCGATGCCCTGCGGCTCACCCATCCCCCGCTTCGAAGGCGTATCGAAAACGGGCCCAAAAAAAATGTAAGCAGCCCCCGCACCCTCCGCCCGGCGCGCATCCTCCAAACTGTGGCACGAAACCCCAACCAAAAAATCCGCCGGAGCATTCCCCGCTCGACACCAACTCACCACGTCCCCCGCGCCGAGCGATTTCCGCCCCAGATGCACGCCCGCCGCTCCCGCCGCAAGCGCCACATCCACTCGATCGTTCACAATCACCCGCGCGCCGCCGCTCGCAGCGACAGCCTCCCGCGTCAGCCCGAACAACTCCCGCCCCGATAAATCCTTCTCGCGTATCTGCACCCAATCCACCCCAGCCGCAGAAGCCACGCGAATTTTTCCAAGCACACCCGCGCCGCCCTCGCTCTCTCCGAGCGATTTCCGGTCGGTCACATAACAAATAATCGGTGTCTTAGGTGCGGGTAACAACGGTGGCAGTCCGGCGGCGAAACGCTTCCAGCGCAAACAGCACGTTCATCACTCCCAGGCCCGAAATCATTCCGCGCAAATACGGGTTCATCACAAAAAGCGCCAGCCCCGGATACTGATACAAGAAATAATTCACGTCCCAAACTTCGGACCACGGCATCAGGATCAACAGCAGCCCCAGTTCCAGCCACAACAGTAGCAATATGACGCGCAGAATCCGAATCAGCATGATCAGGTTACGATTATGGGAGATTATCGCCAGACTCGCAACCGCCCCGTGAAGTTTACGGATCGCGTCACCCTTCACGGTGAGCAGTTGACGTTGCTCTTGAATTTTGTAGCGGCCGCTCTGTCCCGCGCTTTTTCGGGAGAGAGCGGGCATCCTTCTTTTCTTGTTGTCGTTTTCGCATCTCGGCCGGCACAAACGCTCAACCGTGCGCCATCACCCGCGCCGAAACCCGATAAAATTGTCGGGCAATGAAAAATTCCGTTTGCGGGACGCTTCTCGCAGCCGCACTCTCCGCGATAATCGCTTCGCCGGCCGCCGCGCAGAAATGCACCGCCAAACCCGCAATAATCTCCCTAGGCCAAACCGTCCGCCTCACCTGCCAAATCCCCGCCTCCACCGCCAAACTAAACGACCGCACAGTCCGCCTCTTCCCCCAATCAAACGGCGGCTCGCAAGGCCTGATGCCCATCGCCGTAGCCGACACACCCGGCGCCTACGAAATAAAATTCCAAGCCGAAGACGGCGCCGCGCTAGCCACCGCAAAACTTACAGTCCGCCCGACAAAATTTCCGACGCAAAACGTAGTCCTGGCCCCACAAATCGAAGCCCTGCACTCCACGCCCGAAGACATCAAAATGCTAACCGACTTTCGCAACACCGTGTCCGACGTAAAATACTGGGACGATCCTTTCGTCGCGCCAGTTCCCGGATGCATCCTCTCGCCCTTCGGAGTAAAGCGCCTCCACAACGGCAAGCCCACCGGCGAATTTCACGCCGGCATTGACCAGCGCTCCCCTGCCGGACGCCCCGTCCACGCCGTAGCAGCCGGCACGGTGAAAATCGCGCAGCCTTTCGCAGTCCTCGGCGGCACTGTAGCCATTGACCACGGCCAAGGCCTCGAAACGATGTATCTGCACATGGAAAAATTATTAGTCGAACCAGGCGCCCAAGTAAAAAAAGGCGAAGTGATCGGCTACGTCGGCGCCACAGGCCGCGCCAACGGTCCTCATCTCCACTGGGTAATAGACGTCAACGGCGTCCCCGTTAATCCGCAGCAATGGGTCACACTTAAATCCTGCGGCGCCGAAAAGCCAAGCACGAAGTAGTTGGGTGTCAGCGCCTGAAGCCGCTTACGGTTGCAGCAGTCCGTGTTTGCGCAACACTTCTTGCAGCTGGTCGTGCGGCAACGCTGGAATGGTCCAATAGTCTGCGCCAACCATTGTCTTCGCTGCGACGATGGTGTTAATCACAGCCTCCTCCGTCGCCTGCACCACGGCGGTAAACATCGCATCCATCTTCCAGCTCTGCATCCGCTGAATCGTGGCGTTCGGATCCTTGAACGGAGGCTCAGCGCTGTTGCCCTCGTCGGCTCCGGCGTTAGCGGTCGAGAATGCCAGGAATATATCGCCGGACTCGTCTCCTTCAATCGCTCCCACTCTTCCCAATCCTACGGAGACGCGCCGCGCCAGGCGCTTCAGCTGGTCCGGCGTCAGCGGAGCGTCCGTCGCGACGATCACGATGATCGAGCCCTCCTCTGGCGCGCGAACCCCATCCGCAGTCGTCGCGACGTTTGGTTTGCAGACTGGAACCTGCTTTCCGTTCCACCAGTTCACCACCGGCGGATCCAGCAGCTTCTCGACGCAAGGCTCCTGCAGTTTCAGCTCCCGTGCCACGGGAATCCCGGCCACACGCAGTTGGTGCGATCCGCCGTAGTTGCACTGCACCAGCACGCCGACCGTGTAGCCACCTTCCTCAGCGCTCAGCCGCCGCGACGACGTTCCAGTCCCACCCTTAAATCCGTTGCAGATCATTCCAGTGCCACCGCCCACGTTGCCTTCGAGCGGCAGGCCACCTGTCGCCGAGTTCAGCGCGTCCCAAGCGTCCTGTGTCGTGACGTGCTGGCCTTTGATGTCATTCAAAGGTACGTCCGCGGTTTCGGCGCTGACCGGATACCAGAATTCGCCCGGCCGCTTTTTTTGCACCATCCACGCCACCGCGGCATCGCGCACCACGCCGACGCTTCCCGTGTTGGTGATCAGGATTGGCGTTTCCAGCAGACCACTCTCTTCAATCCAGTGCGTGCCAGTCATATCGCCATTTCCGTTTCCGGCGAAGTACCCGGCGAACACGCTCTTGGTGCCTTGCTTTCCGCGCGGAAAGATCGCGGTCACGCCCGTGCGAACGGGGCCTTTGCCCACGACCAGCCGGCCTTCACCCGAGATGAGCGTCTTGTATCCCACCTCTACTCCTGCAACATCGGTGATGGCGTTCAACGGCCCAGGCGTGCCATCAAACGGCACTCCAAGATCACGCGCGCGAGGCTGCGTGCTGCTCGGAGAGAGCGTCGCTGAAGTAACGGCAGCCTTAGCCGCCGTATCGGTCGCTTCCATCTGCGCCGTCGCCGCCAGCGGAGAGATAGCGATCACGCACCACGCTGCCACGAATCGGAGATGCATCGCGGACCTCCCTATCACCGAACTGTTGCGCAAATTTTCCTACGATCTCATTCTTCCAACGGATGAAGGCTGATTGTTGCAGTGAGCGGATCCGAAGTTTCTACGGCAAAACCTGAGCAGTTTGAACCGGCAGTTTTGCGGCTTCCCATCCCGCGATGCCGCCGGCAATTTCACCCACATGCTCAAATCCGCTGCGATGCAACAAGCTCGCGGCGATCGACGACCGATAGCCGCCCGCGCAATAAACCAGCAGGGCGCGGTCCTTCGGCAGTTTTTCCAGATTTTCCGTCAGATGATTGAGAGGGACGCCCAGACTTCCCGCGATGTATTTCTGATCGCGCTCGCGGGGCGCGCGAACGTCAATCGCCAGCGGCGGCTCACTCGACGACAGCAGTTCCGCTGCGAACTGCGCGCTAAGGCGTTCGGTGAACGCGACCAGTTCCGGACGCGCTTCCAAGCTTTGCAATCCATCCTTCAAATATCCAGCCACGTGATCAAATCCAATCCGCCCCAGCCGAATGGCGGATTCGTTTTCCCGCCCAGGGTCCGCGATGATGACAATTGGATGCTTCCGGTCCAGCACCGTTCCGGCCCACGTGGCGTACTGGCCCACCAAGCCGATATTGATGCTGCCTACCAGATGCGCCGAAGCAAACTCGACCGCGTCACGCGTATCCAGGATCTGCGCTCCAGCCGCCTGCAATTCCAGCACCCCATCGAGCGTTAACGGATTCATCTCGCGCGCCAGCGCCTGGTCCAGCGTCAGTCGCTCTTCGCTGTTCAGCACCGCGTCATAAACGAAATACGCCGGAGCTTCCGGCTGATCTGCCGTCACCACCTGAATGAATGCTTCTTTGCTCATGGGCTGCAGCGCGTAATTCAACCGTCGCTGCTCTCCCAGCGTGGATACCGTTTCCTTGCTAATTGCCTTCCCGCAGAGCGAACCAGCACCATGCGCCGGATACACCAGGCCTTGGTCCGGCAGCGCCAACAGCTTCGTGTGTACCGAATCAAAAAGCATGCCGCCAAGATCGCTCGCCGACCAGCCGAGCGCGGCGCGCAGATCGGGGCGCCCCACGTCGCCGATAAACAAAGTGTCTCCGGTGAGCACCGCATGCGGCTGCTCATCACTGGCGTTCAGATCGTAAACGACAATCGAGACGGATTCCGGAGTGTGCCCCGGCGTCTCCAGCACTTTCAGGCGCACGCGTCCGATTTCCAGAATGTCGCCATCACGAAGTGGAGTGAACGCATACTGCGCTTTAGCCGCTGCGCCCAGATAGATTCTTGCACCCACGCGATCGCGCAGCTCTAAATGCCCGGCGACAAAATCGGCGTGAAGATGCGTCAGAAATACATGCTTGATTTTGAGCGCGCGTTCAGCGGCAAAGGCAATGTATTGATCGATGTCCCGCTGCGGGTCAACGACTGCTGCGGTGCCTGTCTCCTCGTCTCCAATGAGGTACGAAGCGTGGGCCAGGCACGGAAGATAGAATTGCTTCAGGATCACAGCGCACGACCTCGGTCGCGTGAACTACTTCGGTTGCGGAACAATCCGTAGATAGGGACGCGGGGCCTTCCAGCCGTCCGGATACTTCTGCTTGGCTTCCTCTTCGCTCACCGATGGCAGGATAATCACATCGTCGCCCTTCTTCCAGTTCACCGGCGTGGCCACTTTATGCTTCGCCGTGAGTTGCATCGAATCCACCACGCGCAGTACCTCGTCGAAGTTGCGGCCGGTGCTCATCGGGTAACTCAGCATCAGCTTGACCTTCTTGTCCGGGCCGACCACGAACACGGTACGCACGGTGGCATTCGTCGCGGCAGTTCGGCCTTCGCAACTATCGCCGGCATCTGCCGGCAGCATGTCGTAGAGTTTGGCAACCTTCAATTGCGGGTCCCCGATCATCGGGTAGTTCACCTTGTGTCCCTGCGTCTCTTCGATGTCCGCGGCCCATTTACTGTGGCTGCTCACCGGGTCCACGCTCAGCCCGATGATTTTGCAATTGCGCTTCTCGAATTCCGGCTGCAACCCGGCCATATAACCCAGTTCGGTGGTGCACACCGGCGTAAAGTCTTTGGGATGCGAAAACAAAATGGCCCAGCCATTGCCCATCCATTCGTGGAAGTTAATAGTCCCCTGCGATGTTTCGGCCGTGAAATTCGGAGCTTCGTCGTTGATGCGCAACATGAAGGGCCCTCCCGGGTCGTTCGCATTATACATACGGAGTTTAGATCGCAGAAACTTACCAAGCGCGGCAGACTTCGGTCATTGTGGGGATTGCTAGAAACGCGGCGTGCACGGGAGTAATCCACATGTCCGGCAACGCGCCTTATGGAAGTTGGTTGCTTCGACGTTACTTTCCCGAGCGTAATCGAGACATGCGTCCTGGAAAAGCGGAGATCTCCGGCAGTTTGCCGCGCCTAGCGCAGTTGCGCGAACTCCTGGGTGACGTACAGACTTCCGTCCCGCGCTCGCGCTACCCCGACTCCGACGTGAGTGTAGTTCACGTTCAGAATATTCCAGCGATGATTCTGCTGGAACTTCGGCTCATTCATGAACAGGGACTCGGCCTCGCTCACGCTTCCGCAGATCGCGATGTTTTCCCCAGTCGAGTGCCACTTGATTCCCGCCATTGAAACGCGCCGCGCCGGAGAACTCCCGTCCGCACCCTCATGACTGAAGTATCCGTTTCGCGCCATTTCCTCCGAGTGCATCCTGGCAACTTCCGCCAGCCGGTCGTCCCACTGGAGCGCGGGCGCGTGGCCCCTTGTTTCGCTGAAGTAAGACTGATCTGCGCGGTCGCGGTTGATTAGCTCCCACATCTGTAATTCAAGCGGGCCCGTTCGATTTGAAAAACTAGCACGCTGGGGAACTGTCTGTGAGGAAAGCGAACTCGCCGGCAGCAACCCTAAAAGCAGAGCTGCCAGAATAGTCGCCGTATTTCCCTTGATGTGGAGAGCAAAGCGGATTGCGGATCTCGGTGGAGTTGGCATGAAATTCTTGCCTACACCACCAGCCTACGGCGGGTTGAGTCACCAGAATACTGTCCGCAAGGCCAGCTTTAGTGCTGGTATGCGCGGCCACTAACTCATGCAGTTTGATGGAAGTGGAATCGGTGCGATCCACAACTCCGTTTGAGCCGGCAACAATCATCGGAAACTGGCGCATCGTCCATATCTTTGCAACGTGGATTGAATGTGTTGCCGTCGAGGATTAATGCTTCTGCAGCGTGGCAATGCGGTCGGCCACATCGCGATAATCAATGTTAGCCGCGTAAACCTGCCGGAAACTATCCAGCGCCGCATCCGATTCCCCGGCGGATTCCAGCGCCAATCCCAAATCGTAACGCAGCGCCAAGGCCGATTCCTCTTCCAGTCCCGGCACCAGCAGCGCGCGCTGGTACCACAGCGAAGCCACCTTCGGCTCGCCCTTGTCCATGAACGAAAGTCCCAGCATCACCGAGCAATTCATCTCGTAACGGAATGGCTTGCCCTTCTGCACGGCCTTCGCCACTTTCTGAAATTCTCCGATGGCTTCGTCCAACAATCCCATTTCCCGGTAGGCGATGCCCAGGTTGTAGTGCGTCTCCAGGTCCTCATCCTCTTCACCCATTTCGCCGAGCTCGCTGCGGAATTCCTGGAAAACTTCATGCAGCTGGTTCAGATTTTCCAGCGTGCCGGGCGTCGCGGCGGGTGCAGCCGCAATGTTCTTGTTGGTCGAGCCGTTCGTCGGAGGCGGTGTGATTGCGGCCATCGGCGTGGCGTTCGCTTCGGCAAACACTTGCTCCAAATTTGCGTGCGTGTCGCTAGCTGAGGAAGCGGCCGCCGGCTCGTGCACTTCTTCAGCGGCCGGAGCTTGCAAATCGTCCAGCTCCGCCACCAACTCACTGATGAAATCCTCGGTCGTCGCGGCTCCGGCATGCCCCTGCGGTGCAACCGCCTCGGGAGTCAGCTCCAACTCGAAATCGGAACCGGTCGCTGCCGAAGCCTCCGCCGGTGCCGGTTCATCCACTAGCTCCAGCACGGCCTCAGGAATTGCTTCCGCGGGCGACTCTTCTTCCGTCGTTGCCTCGATCAGTTCGATTTCGGGTTCTGCCGCCGCTTCCGCGGGCGCTTCAGTCTCTGACGCGTGCGCCGTCATGTCCGATTGCGGCGTATTGGATTCGATGCTGAATTGCTCGGCCTTAGCCGCCGGCTCCGGCTCTTCATCCCTCAGCGGGCTCAGATCGAATACCGCTTCGAGTGGCGCGTTCCCGTCAGTCGCTTCCGCCGTCGCGGCCGCTACCGGCTCCGCCTCGACGATCGGATCCAGCTCCACGCTTGCCGCCGGGACAGCCTCTGCGGCAGGTGCCTCGGCCTCCGACGCCTCCGCCGCAATCGCTTCCCACTCGTCAGAGAGATCCAGCTCTTCGCCAACCCCGGCTATTTGCAGCGGCGCTGCTTCCGGCGTCTCCGCCGCAGCCGTTTCCTCCGGCGCGAGCGAAATCGGCGCCGGCGGCGGTGCTGCCTCCGGTTCTATACCCGAAAAGGGAATCTCGAATTCGACGGGCGCGGCTTGCGGCGCAGCGGCGCTGCCAGCCGGCACAGGTTCCGGTGCAATCTCAAATGGCGCTGGTTCCACCGGTGGTGCGGTAGCAGAAGCCTGAGCGGGTACCGGCGCGTCTGTTCCCGTCGAAGGAACCACTGTCGGCACCGTCGGCAAATCCTTCTCCGTTAGTCCCGCCACCTTCGAATATCTCTGCCGCAATTCGGCGAAGCGGTCCGCGTTGACGGTGTCGTTCCGCTCGCGATGAATCTGTTCCAGCTGCGCCGCCAGTTCCGCGGTCCGGCGATCGTTCCCAGCGCCCAGATGCAAATCCAGCAAACGTTCCAGCGTCGGCGTATGCCGCGGCGCCTTTTGCAGCACGTTTTCCAGCAGGTGCGTGGCCTTCTGCGTCAGCCCGTAACTCGAAAACAGGTCCACGTCCGTCAGCGCCTGCGCGATGTAACGCTGCGTCTCTTCGTCCAGCGCTTCCTCGGCAATTGCCGGCGGCGCGGGAGGCACCAACTTGTTCTGCTCCTCAGCCGCTGCTTCCCGGAGACCTGCGTTGCTTGCATTCGCCGCGCCTGCTGCCGCGCTCTCGGGACTCGTGCCGCCCGCCATCGGCGTTCCACCCGTCCGCGCCCGCAGTTGGTTCAGCCGGTCCACCAGCCGTTCGTCGTTCTTGTTTCGCTCCACCAACTCCACCAGCAATTCTTCCGCGCGCGGCAGATTCCCCTGCGCCGCATATGCGTCGGAAAGCTGGCCCAATGCCGCATTCAGCCGGAAAGGATCGCTGGTCGTCCGGCAGAAGTCCGCGAGCGTTTCCAGCGGCTCAATCCGTCCCGGCAGCCGTTCGCACGCCGTGGTAAGCAACTTCAAGAAATTATCCTGAGCGCCTGCCTCAATCATCGGCGCGCGCAATTCCGCCAGAATCGGCAGCGCGCTATCCGGTTGCGCCCCTTCGATAATCCCTTCGGCAACCTTGCAAAGCAGTCCGTAATGCGCGTGCCCGTGTGCCAGTTGCCGTCGCGCCCGCTCAGCAGCCTTGTCCGCATGCCCCGCGCGCAGTTCGTATTCCACCAGCAGCTTGGTTACGTCGCCGTCCGTTTCCGCCTCTGGATGCGTGCTCAGGATCGCGATCGCCTGATCGGTCTTCTCGCTCGAATTCAGCGTTTTCGCTTTCAGCAGAATCGCCGCCGCGTTGCCGGGGTCCACTTCCAGCGCGCGTTCCACCAGCTTTTCCGCTTCTTCCGTCTCGCCGCGGTCAAAAAGGCGATGCGCGTACGCCTGGTAAGTCAGCGCCGCTTCCTTCTTCTGCCCCATCATGCCGTACAGCTCGGCCAGCCGCATTTGCACGCGCTGGTTTTCCGGCTCCACTTCCAGCAAACGGTGCAGCACCTCCACGGCCTTCTGCGAATGATTCGATTTCAGGTGAGCTTCGGCAATCTGCAAGAATAAAGGACGCGCTTCGCTCAGCACTCCCTGCTGCACGTACAAATCCGCTAGCCGTTCCAGCGGCGCCAGCTCATTCGGCGCCAGCTTGGCGATCTTCTTGTAGATCGCGATGGCTTTGCTGTTGAACCCATCATTCAGATAGACCTGCGCCAGCCTCTCGAAGTATTCGATGGCCTGCGTCATGTCTCCCTGGCGGGCAAACAAATCGCCCACCGTCATTAATGTCGCTTGATCCTTCGGATCTGCGCGCAGAATTAGCTGGTATTCGCCGATGGCCTGGGCGACCTTGCCCTGGTTGAGGAACTTCAGCGCGTTTTCCAGCGCTTTGCTTTTGTTGAAGGCCATGGATGATTTTTGCCCGCCGGACCCCGCACACTCCGGCAACGCACGGCAGCCGCACAGACGGCTTAGACATGAAGGTTAGCACGCGCCAAAAACAAGGAGCAACGCGCCTCAAAGGGGCAGGTGCCATAGGCGATAACAGTGCCTCTTCGGCGTCGGGAATCCCCGGGGAACGCCAAGTCAGTCCCGATCTCAGGCCCCTAGCGGGTCCCGGTCTCCCATGCTTGGTAGGGGCGCTGCTTGCTGCGCCCCAGCGTGCCACGCTCTCAGCGCTGCCGACTGCTTGCCGTTGCCTATGTAGCGGCCGGTTCAGGTTCATCGAACCGGGCAGCCGTTGCCGTCGGTTTGTACTGTGTTGCGGCCGCCCGCTTTTGCTTTTTAGGCGGGCGTTTTTGACTTGCGATGGTAGGGGCACGGCATGTCGTGCCCGCTACCGAGCATTCGTCCACACGTACGCCGACTCACGCGAGGCATAAAACTGGATGTCAAGAAGGCAAGAATGCAGCTAGTGGGTAAGAATATCGGCGGCCGGTCTCAACGGCAGAGGATCCTGTGTCGCTCCCGAAGCCCAGCAAGCCGATTGACGCACCGGCGCATACGAAAACCGGTGCAAGGGCGTAGGCCCGTGCCGCCGCAAGGCTTCCAAATGCTCCGGCGTCCCGTAACCCTTGTGCTGCGCCAAACCATACTGAGGATACAAACGGTCGAATTCTTCCATCCGCCGGTCGCGCTCCGTCTTCGCCAAAATAGACGCCGCCGCAATCGAAACCGATCGCGCGTCCCCATGGATCAGCGCCTTCTGTTCGATGGGCAGATCAATCTCCATCGCATCCAGCAGCAGGTAATCCGGCAACGGATTAAGCTGTGACACCGCCGCCATCATCGCCTGCCGGCTAGCCTGATAAATGTTCCACGCGTCAATTCGGCCGGAATCAATTTCCGCCACAGCCCACGCCAGCGCGTGTTCGCGAATGCGCGGCGCAAGCTCATAGCGTCGCTCCGCCGTAAGTTTTTTGGAATCGTCCAGACCCACAATCCGCCGTCGCGGATTCAATATGACGGCCGCCGCCACCACCGGGCCAAACAGCGATCCGCGCCCCGCCTCATCAATCCCCGCCACGCGCAGCCACCCGCACTGCCGCGCCTCCCGCTCATATCGCGAACAACAAAGTCTCCCCATCGGCCCGCGATTTTAGCACACACCGGAGCAACGCAACTTGTCGCTAGCGGGTCGGATTTCGATGTGAGCGTTTATCAGGATCTGAACATCCAATCTTAGATTCAGCGGCCGGGCAGAGTATAATCCGCTCGGGATCTTTCATCCTCGCCCCGTGTGGACGGGAGCTATGGTCGCGGCTCGTACCACTCTTTCCAGGTTTCCCAAAGAAGCCTATATCGCAGCGATTACGATTGTTGCCATCGCGTTGCATCTGGCATTGCGCTATGGAACACACGCGCCGCTGCGGATTGCGCTAGCTCCCCTGATTGTCGCCCTGTTTGTTGGCGGAATACCTCTGGTCTTCGATCTGGCAAAAAAACTCCTAAAACGTGAATTCGGCTCAGACCTGCTTGCGGGAATCTCGATCATCACCGCAATTGTGTTGGGGCAGTACCTGGTCGCGGCCATTGTAGTGCTGATGCTTTCCGGCGGCACGGCGCTGGAAGAGATTGCAACAGCCCGGGCGTCCTCGGTACTGGATGCGTTGGCGCGACGAATGCCGGCCGTCGCGCACCGTCGCAGCGCGGATGCCGTGACCGATGTGAAGCTCGATGACATTCGGATTGGTGATTCGCTGGTGATGCTGCCCCATGAGATTTGCCCGGTGGACGGCATCGTGATCGAAGGCCGCGGAAAAATGGACGAGGCGTATTTGACCGGCGAGCCTTACGAAATCTCGAAGATGACGGGATCGCAGGTCATCTCCGGGGCGATCAACGGTGATGCAGCGCTCGTCATCCGCGCTCAAAAGCTCGCCGTTGACTCGCGATACGCGCGGATCATGAAGGTGATGCAATCAACCGAGCAGCAGCGCCCCCACCTGCGGCGCCTCGGCGATCAGTTGGGCGCATGGTACACACCGATTGCCCTGATTCTGGCGGGCGTTGCTGCATTCGTAAGCCAAGACATGCATCGCTTCTTGGCGGTGGTGGTCGTGGCCACGCCATGCCCCCTGCTGTTGGCGATCCCGACCGCCATCATCGGCGCGATTTCCGTGGCAGCGCGGCGTGGGATCATCATCAAGAATCCGGCCGTGCTCGAGCAGATTGATACCTGCCAGACGCTGATCTTCGACAAAACCGGCACACTGACTTATGGACGCCCCACCCTCACCGAAATCATTTGCGCCGAAGGATTTCAGAAGCAAGATGTGCTGCGATTGGCAGCTAGTCTGGAACACTATTCGAAGCATCCGTTGGCCGGAGCAATTGTCCGCGAAGCGGAAAAGCAGGAGCTGAAGTTCTTGGCCGTGACCGAATTGAGCGAGCCGCCGGGAAAGGGACTGCGTGGCATCGTTGAAGGGCGCGCCGTGCGAATAACCGGCAGGAAGCAAGCGGGAGAGGCGCGCGCAGTTTTGCCCCCGATAAGCAGCGGTTTGGAGTGCGTCGTATTTATCGACGAACGCTACGCATCCACGATGCGATTCCACGATGCGCCCCGAGCAGACAGCCGCTTGTTTATCCAGCATCTGAAACCACGGCATGGGGTTCGCAAAATAATGCTGGTTTCCGGTGATCGAGAGTCCGAGGTGCAGTATTTAGCGAACAGCGTCGGGATCAGCGAAGTGTGGGCCGGAAAGAGTCCAGAAGAGAAAGTCGCAATCGTAAAACAGGAAACTGCCAAGGCCAGGACGCTTTTCGTCGGAGACGGCATCAACGACGCTCCGGCTTTGGCGGCGGCGACGGTTGGCGTCGCATTTGGATCACAGAGCGACATTATTACGGAGGCCGCGGATGCGGTGATTCTCGAAACGTCGCTCGGGAAGATCGACGAACTGATGCACATCGGGCGGCGAATGCGGCGAATCGCGCTGCAAAGTGCGCTGGGAGGCATGCTGGCCAGCATCGTGGGGATGATTGCGGCCGCGATGGGCTACCTGCCCCCGATTGGTGGAGCGATTGCGCAGGAGATCATCGACTTATTCGCGGTGTTGAACGCCGTGCGCGTGGCGCTGCCAACCGACGATTTGCAGGACTTCTGACGCCGCTCGCGAAATCACGCCCAAGTCCTGCTTCGTCGCGCCATCTTAAACCGGCCCATCGCCAACTTGTCCGCGGTGCATCGTCTCAACCTCCTGTGCAAATTCAATGCGAAGTTTTGACGCGGTCCGGCATGCGTCTCCTTCTGAGATGCGGCATCGCAGCGGAAAAAAAACAAAAAAGCCCGCCCCGATTTCCCGGAGCGGGCCATTTCAAATCCGTAATGTACTTTACTTCGCGGCAGCCGCCGCAGCTTCCGTCGGGACTTCAACCCGCGCCGCGCGCTTGATCCTCGCAGCCTTGCCCTTGCGCTTCCGCAAATAATTTAGCTTCGCGCGCCGCACCCGCCCGGCCTGCACAATCTCAATCGAACTGATCATCGGCGAATGCACCGGAAAAATTCTCTCCACGCCAATTCCAAAACTCACGCGCCGCACCGTGAACGATTCGCCCAGCAACTCCCCGCGCCGGCTCATCACCACGCCCTCAAACGGCTGGATGCGCTCTTTGTCGCCCTCGCCTTCCTTCAGCCGCACATTGATCTTCACCGTATCGCCCGGACGAAAATTCGGATGATCCTTGCGAATTTGGGATTGCTGCGCTTTATGCACAATCGGATTCATGACTTTATTTCCAGGCAGACCCGCTCAGGTGGGGCCAGCACACAACGCACAATCTCTGATTCTAGCCTATTTACCCCAGTTTTCGCCACACCAAAGTGCGCTCGTTCCTCGACTTTGTCGCGGTCATGAAATCAAAGGGGGTTATGTAGCGGCCGCTCTGTCCCGCGTCTTTCGGGACGGAGCGCGCAGCCTTCCGTCAAGACATCGAGTTATTTTTTTTCTGCGCGCCGCGCACAATCTCATCCAATACCCGCCGATCCTCCGCGCCCAACCCAGCCCCATCCAACAACTCCGGCCGATTCCGCCAAGTCTTCTCCAGCGCGCAACGCCGCCGCCATTTGCGAATCTCCTCGTGATTCCCGCCCAGCAACACTTCCGGCACATCCCACCCCCGAAACGAAGGCGGCCGCGTGTAGTGCGGATAATCCAAAATGCCGCGATCTGTGGCGTCATCCCGAGCGTTGTAGAGGCACGGCATTCCGTGCCCGCTCGCCCGCCGCCGCGCCTTCACTAAACGACTCATTCACGATCGAATCCTCATTCCCCAGCGCCCCAGGAATCAACCGCGTCACCGCGTCCAAAACCATCGCCGCCGCCAATTCGCCGCCAGACAACACAAAATCCCCAATCGAAATCTCATCCGTAGCCAAATGCTCCGCCACCCGCTCATCCACGCCCTCATAACGTCCGCAGATCAAGACCACCCGCGAGAGCCCGGCAAACCGTCGCGCCGTCTCCTGCCGGAACATTTTCCCCGCCGCAGAAAGCAGCACGATCGCCACATTCTCCGCCGCCCCAGCTGCCGCGTCACCGTCGCGCCCGCCCATCAGCGATTCCACCGCCTCAAACAAAGGTTCCGGCTTCATCACCATCCCCTCGCCGCCGCCAAACGGCCGGTCATCCACAGTCTTATGCCGATCGTGAGTAAACCCGCGCAAGTCATGCACGCGAGCCTCAATCAATCCAGCCTCGCGCGCCCGCCGCACAATCCCATAATCCAGCGGCCCAGCGAAAAACTCCGGAAATATCGTAACAATGTCGAAACGCATCGCGCCTAATCCTACCGCAATCGCGCGAATCGCGCGAAACGCCGGCCCTACGCCTTGGTTGGAAAATCACTACTCGAAGTTTAATTCGCGGAGTCCCTCAGGAAGCACTACCACAATCCGTCGCGCCGCCAAATCCACGTCCACACAAATTTCCTGCGCCAAGGGAATCAACAACTCCCCCCGCGCCGTATCCACCACTAAATTCGGCGTCCCCGAAATCACCTCACCATGAATTTCCACGTCGCGCACCACCCCCACATCCGGACCATCCTTCTCTCGCACCACGCAACCCACCAAATCGCTGATGTAATAACTCCCCGCCGGCAACTTCACACGGTCCTCAAAAGGAACCTGCACCTCCAGCCCCACCAACTTCCGCGCATCGTCCACAGAATCCGTCGCGGCAAAATGAAAAATCGCCTGCCCTCCGCGGCTATGCGACAACCAGCACTTGCGCACCGCAGCCCGCCGCGGCACACCACGCCCATCCCATAATTCCACGGAACTCAAACGTGTAAGCCGTTCAGGAAAATCAGTGAGGATTTCCGCAGCCACTTCGCCGCGCACGCCATGCGGCCGCACAATTCGCGCTACCGTGACGCTCGCCGCCCGTGGTGTTTCCTGCGTGGTGACTACTCCAGAATTTCCAGCGTGAATCGCTTCTTCAACTTCATCCCCGCAGCGCCCAGCAGCGTCCGTATGGACTTCGCCGTCCGCCCTTGCCGCCCGATCACTTTTCCCAGGTCATCCGGCGCCACCCGCAATTCCAGCACCGTCACCTGCTCGCCTTCGATCGAATTTACCTGAACTTGTTCCGGATGGTCCACCAGAGCTTTCGCTATGTCCGTAACCAATTCCTTCATGAGTCCCCCCAGCAGGAGAAAGAGCCAGCGTAGTAGTAATTCACCTGGGCATTAACCCAAGTTCCATTAATTAGTCGCTGGGCTGAGGACTAGGACGTGTCAGGCAGGCTTGCGGTTACGCAAAAAACTGCGGACTGTGTCGCTGGGCTGTGCGCCCTTGCCAATCCAGTAATCCACTCGTTCGCGGTTCAGGTCAATCGCCGCGGGCGTCTTCAGCGGATCATAGGTGCCAACAATCTCCACGAACCGCCCGTTCCGCGGACGCGTCTTTTCCGTCACGATCACGCGATAAAACGGGCGCTTCTTCTTGCCAATCCGTGCCAATCGAATCGTTAACAAAGCCTCATTCCTCCTGATTCAAATCCCTACGCCAGAGCCAACCAGTATAGCGAACCCCGCCCCATTCACCAAAGCCTTTGCTTCGGTGGCACACAATCCTGCCTGTGCGGTTTGTTGCCGCCACTTTTACCAACGAACCATCGAACGACTCATTCACCCGCGGCGTCTAGCCACCTCTTCTTCCGTTCAATGCCGCGAAGCCAGCGCCGTTTTACCCTGACACCCTGCCTGTGGCAGGGTCGAAGGGAGGTGCGACACAAGCTCTGTCGCTATTGTCGTTCCCACGGTGGCGGCACCTTCACCGAAGCCATCCCCGCCGCCGTAGCCGCCTGTATCCCCAGATCCGTATCCTCAAACACCAAGCAATCCGCAGCCGCAACTCCCAACCGCTCCGCCGCCAGCAAAAACGCTTCCGGGTCCGGCTTGCTCTTAACGTAGTCCTCAGCACAAACCAGCGTCTCGAACCGATCCAGTAGCTTCAGCGACCCCAGCGACGCACTCACCGATTCCCGCGTGCCCCCGGATACCACCGCAAACGGAATCCGCCCGTGCTGCGCCTCGATATGTTCCACCACTTCCGGTATGGCCTTCAGCTGAGGCAGCAACTCGTAGTAGAGGTTTTCCTTGCGAGAGATCACGCCCGCAATCGGCATGCTCAGCCCTTGTCGTTGGTTCAGCAGCGCAACAATCTCAGCTGTAGGAGTTCCGCCCCACGAATAAAATAGCCGCTCCTCAAACATACAATTCCATTCCGCCAGAACCGTCTTCCAAGCGATGTAATGCAGCGGCATCGAATCAACGATGGTCCCGTCGCAATCAAATAAATAGGCCCCAAACGGACCATCCGGCAATTTCAGTTTCATGTGTTGTGAATCGCGCTACAGCGCGATTCATCCTGAGATCCCGCAGTGCGGGATCGAAGGGTCTGCGCCGCAATGCGGGATTGAAGAATCACCTCTACGACCCACCCTTCAACCCAGCGAATTTCCCAAGCCCGCGCATCTTCGTCTTCGCATAACTCCCATACTGCTTCATCATCTTCCGCATATCCGCATACTGCTTCAAAACCTGATTCACTTCCTGCACCGACGTTCCGCTCCCCGCCGCAATCCTCTTCCGTCGCTTCCCATCAATCAAATTCGAATTCGCCCGCTCTTTCGCCGTCATCGAATTGATAATCGCTTCCACCGACCCCAGCCGCTTCTCGTCAATCTGCGTATCCTTCGGCAAATTCGCGAACGGCCCCACCTTCGGCAGCATTCCCATCAACGATTCCAGCGACCCCATCTTGCGTATCTGCTTCAACTGGTCGCGAAAATCCTCCAAAGTAAAATCGTCCTCGCGCAACTTGCGTTCCAGCTCGCGCGCCTGCTTCAAATCCACCGTCTTCTCGACGCGTTCGATTAGCCCCAACACGTCGCCCATGCCCAGAATCCGCGACACCACGCGATCCGGCAAGAACGGTTCCAGCGCATCGTACTTTTCGCCCACGCCCACAAACTTCACCGGCGCGCCCGTCACCTTGCGAATCGAAAGCGCCGCGCCACCGCGCGCGTCGCCATCCATTTTCGTCAGTACGACGCCCGTAATCCCCAGCCGCTTGTGAAACTCCCCCGCCGACCGCACCGCGTCCTGCCCAATCATCGCGTCCGCCACAAACAGTAGCTCCGCCGGATTCAGCTCGCGCTTCAGCTCCGAAAGCTCTTTCATCAATTCATCATCTATATGCAGCCGCCCCGCCGTATCCACCAGCACCACGTCGCAGGCGGACATCTTCGCCTCGCGCAACGCCCCGCGCACAATTTCCAACGGCTTGTCCGTCCCCGTTCCCGGCCACACCGGCACGCCCGTAGCCTTCGCCACCTGCGCCAGCTGCTCGCGCGCCGCGGGACGATATACGTCCGTCGAAACCACCAGCGGCCGGTGCCCATGCTCCGCCAGCCATTTCCCCATTTTTCCAGTAGAAGTAGTTTTGCCCGACCCCTGCAACCCCACCACCATCCAAACCGCCGGCGGCTTCGACCCATACTGCGGCTTCGCTTCCTTCCCCAAAAGCTCGCCCAGCTCATCGCGCACAATCTTTACAACCTGCTGATCCGGCGATAACTGCAGCAGCACTTCCGACCCCACAGCCTTAGCCCGCACATGCGCAATAAACTCATCCGCCACGCCCACGTTCACGTCGCCATCAAGCAGCGCCTCGCGTATCTCCGCAAGCCCCGCGTCCAGGTGCTCCTCAGAAAGCTTCCCCTGCCCCCGCAAATTCTTGAACGCCCGCTGTAGTTTCTCAGTTAAAGTTTCAAACATTCAGTTGACCCACGCTTAGTACCGTTGATTAAAAGCCGTCGAACTCTCTCGATATCCTGCCCGGTCGCCCGGTTTTGGTAGCGCCGGCTCGTCCTGAGAGCCGGCCTCCGGCAGGTTCGAAGGGCGTCCCGCCGGCTCTTTTGCCGTTGCCTTTGACCTTGTAACGGCCGCCAGCTTTTGCCTTTTAGGCGGGCGTTTTTGACCTAGCCGTTGACGTTGAATTGGCAGCGGCGGTCTTCACACCGCCAGCCTTTGATGCTCCCGTTGTCTTTGCCCTTGTACCGGCCGCCTTCCGGCGCGCGCCTTTGACGTTGACTTGCCTTCGCAGCGGCAGCGCCCGCTCTAAAATCCCGCCACCAACAAAAAATTGTCATCCCGCAGGCGTCTTTCGCCGGAGGGATCTGCTTTTCCCGCGCAACGCGCTTCACAACGCACAGCTACCACCACTTTTCATTGTAGGTGACGCATCCAACCCGGTCAACGCAACAACCGGAGCGCCTCCCCATCAACCACAACTCGACTTGACACACGTTACCTTCCGATCAACGATCCGGACGCGCCCCAAAATCTAGGGAACTCATCCGCCTCCTTGTCCAAATCATCCAAAATTTCGGCAACCGCAATCGAAACACCCCATGTCGCTCCTGGCCTTCCCGAACCGGTCTTCCGAGACAAGAAACACCACATCCGCATCTTCCGAGGCGATTGCCTCGACATCCTCGCGAGCCTCGGTGAAGGTGTCGTTGACCTGATCTTCGCCGACCCTCCCTATTTTCTCTCCAACAACGGCATCACCTGCCACGCCGGCAAAATGGTCAGCGTGAACAAGGGAGAATGGGATCGCTCGCGCGGCCCCGACGCCAATCACGAATTCAATCGCGCGTGGCTGGCCGCCTGTCAGCGCGTCCTAAAACCGAACGGCACCATCTGGGTCACCGGCACCAGCCACGTAATTCATTCGGTCGGTTTCGCCATGCAACAACTCGAATTCAAGCTCCTGAACGACATCTCCTGGGTGAAACCAAATCCGCCGCCAAACCTTTCCTGCCGCTATTTCACGCACGCCACGGAAACAATTATCTGGGCCGCGAAGAACAAGAACAGCCGCCACACCTTCAATTACAAACTAATGAAGGAAATCAATGACGGCAAACAAATGAAAAGCGTCTGGCATATTTATCCGCCCAGCAGTGCCGAGAAGCGCTTCGGCAAGCACCCAGCACAAAAACCGACTGAACTGATCGACCGCATCATTCGCGCCGCCTCAAACGAAGGCGACCTTGTCCTCGACCCATTCCTAGGGAGCGGCACAACAGCTGTAGCGGCGATTCGTTGCTCCCGTTCCGTCGTCGGCGTTGAAATGGAGGAAGGGTCGGTATCAACGACGCTCATGCGTGTGACGGACGAGCTAATCTTTGTGTCCATGACGGCCGCCTGTCTGGAGATTGATCTTGATCTGCGAGAGCGATCTATGGATCGATCAATGTGTACAGGGACCCGGGCCATGGACGCACTCAACTCAGGAAAACTAGTCCGTCGCGAGCGAAGCTACTACTTCGTCGGAACCTACCGTCGCGAGGTCGTCTATTCTGTGACTGCGGAAGACATGGAAGAAGCAGTACAGAAGTTTCACGGGAGCGCCCAAGCCGCGCTGGAAATCCTATTCGTAATCAAGACCGAAACTGAGATTTATCTCACCGAATAACAGTGATCTAATGAGGCGGTGCAAATCGCCTTACCCCGGGCAGGCTTGGAACGCTACGAGAGCAAGTCTCGGCGGGCTGGCGTCGCCACAGAAGCGTGGGGACTAAAGAATCTTTACTGCCCCAACTGTCAATCGCCCAGCTTGACGGGCTTAGCCGCCAATACGCCTGCGGTGGATTACACCTGTCCGGATTGCCGTGCACCATTTCAGCTGAAAGCTCGCTCGAGCGCTTTTGCTGGCCGGATTGTCGATGCGGCTTATAGCACAATGGTTCGCGCCATCCGGGAAGAGCGCACGCCGAATTTATTTGCCCTCCATTACGAGCCGGAAGCGTGGCGAGTCACGAATTTAATTCTGATTCCGCACTTCGCGTTTCCTCTGTCGGCGATCGAAAAGAGAAAGCCGCTCGGTCCTGATGCGCGACGCGCCGGCTGGATCGGCTGCAACATCCTTCTAAGCGCGATTCCCCTGGACGCGAGAATTTCTGTAATCGCCGGTGGGAAGCCTGCTTCCCCCGCCGATGTTCGCGCGCAATATGCTCGAATTCGGCCGCTCGAAAGCCTGAAAGCAGAACAGCGGGGATGGACGCTGGACGTTTTGAATGTGGTGCGCTCGTTGGGCAAGCCTGAATTTAACCTCGGCGAGGTTTACGCGTTTGAAAGCAAGCTCGCCCGCCTGCATCCGGCCAATCGACACGTTCGGGACAAAATCCGTCAACAGTTGCAGGTTCTGCGGGACCTAGGACTGCTGCAATTTCTGGGCGGTGGGGACTATCGGTTGCGGTGACGGCCCAAAAGCCTTTCCAAGGCCAACTCCTTGCTCGGGCCAGTGCGCGTCAACCTTTGATTTATCCGCGCGCCGAGAACCGCGCGATCCGTAAGTCCAGCCTTTCCAATCCCCAATGATTCCTCTTGCGTTATCGTTACTACTATGTTAGCATCACTCGGGCGGTTCTTCCGCCAAGGCAAGGAGGCTACATGGTCCGCGCTGGCTGTGCTGCAATGACTTGCGCGCCGCCCCCTCGCTCCTCCGTCGCTCGTCACTCATCACTTGTCACTCAACACTTCCGTTTTCTAATCGCTAGTGGCTCAAATATTAAAAATCAACCTAACTCACTCACAACAAATGAGAAAACTTTTTCTAATCGCTAGTTTTTCGGCTCTTTTCAGCAGTTTCGCTCGAACAACCAGCGCGCGCTCGGCGGACGGGATGTGCGATGACCGGGGCGATACACAGGTTGTGCTCCACTGGGTTTTAACGCCTGTAGGCTGGTATCATGGGACTTTGGAAGCAACGGGAATTGGACGATGAATATTAAACTGAACCGCGAGCAGGAAAAAATCGTCGAGGACGAACTGAAGGCCGGGCACTTTCGCGATGCTGAAGAATTGATCGCCGAAGCGCTGCAAGCTCTGCGAGAAAAAGAACGCTTGCTGAGCGCAGCCGGACCTAATGGCCAGCAACGCGAGGCGGTTCGAGAGATGCTCGCCTTCGTGGAGAAGAACCATACGCGGCTGGATGCTGTCTCGGTGAAACAATTGATTCGCGAAGGCCACCGTCTGTGAGTGATTTTGTACTGGATGCGTCACTGGCGCTCCAGTGGTTTCTTGAAGACGAAGCAGACAGGAAATACAGTCTCGGCGTCCTGGCTAGCCTGACGGAAAAGCGCGCGCTGGTGCCGGTGCTGTGGTGCTACGAGGTAGGGAACGGGCTTCTGATGGCCTATCGCCGCAAGCGAATTTCCCTCGATCAAGTGGACGGCTATCTAACGCGATTGAAGGCCCTTCCGATCGACGCCGCGCAGCCGAACCCATCCGAAATTTTCGCGTTACTGGCGCTTGCCCATAAGCACGGGCTGACAAACTACGACGCGGCCTATCTGGCCGTTGCCTTGAGCTCCAATCTGCCTCTCGCCACCACGGACAATGAGCTCCGCCGAGCCGCCGCGTCAGCTGGCGTCGCGGTTGCTTCGGCCTAGTTTGCTTGTGCAATGTGTTGGAATCTCAAATCACCCGCCCCATCTTGTGTCGTACGCGGTTCCTTGACCGCACTGCGCAGGTCGTCTAAACTGCTTGTTTCGACTGGACCCGCGATTCGTAGTAGTGCGCGAGCCGCAATAAATTGTGAGGGAGAGGATCGTTGCCGAAACGCACTTTTCAGCCGCATGTGCGGCGCCGCCATAAAAAGCACGGGTTTCGCAAGCGCATGAAATCCCAAGGTGGACGGAAAGTTCTTGCAGGACGCCGCAAAAAAGGGCGCCACAGCCTCACGCGCGTCTGACGTCGCGACGCGGCTGGATTTTCCGCGCGCTTTTCGCCTGGTGCGCCGCGCCGAATATGACGCGGTCTATCGCGAAGGGCGCCGCCGGAGCAGCCGCGAGTTCACTCTATTTCTACGTCCCAATGGCCTCGCAAGCAGCCGGTTCGGCTGGAGCATTAAAAAGGCGCTGGGTAACGCGGTCCGGCGCAACCGAATCCGGCGACGCCTCCGCGAAATAGTGAGATTGCACCGACAGGAGATCGCCCCGGGATGGGACATTGTCATTCATCCACGCAGCTCAGCCGCAACGCAGGAGTTTTCGGCGTTGCAAGCAGAGCTGTTGAAACTGATGCCAGCCAAC
Source organism: uncultured Acidobacteriota bacterium (assembly GCA_963821765.1). Classification (GTDB taxonomy): domain Bacteria; phylum Acidobacteriota; class Terriglobia; order Acidiferrales; family UBA7541; genus Palsa-295. The sequence goes on along the minus strand of CAWGFF010000005.1, from coordinate 156,991 downwards.
GCGAAGGCGCCGCAATAGCGTCGCAGCATCCGCGCGCGTCCACGAAAACTTTCGGCAAGTGGTGGCTGCTGACGTTCGTCCAATTCTACAAAATCTTCTTTTCGCCATTTCTCGGCGGAGCTTGCAAATTCTATCCGTCGTGCTCGAATTACGCGCAAGAAGCGATCGAGCTGCACGGCGCGCGCCGCGGAGCATGGCTGGCGCTGAAAAGGCTGGGCCGCTGCCGTCCATTCACCAAGGGCGGATTTGATCCCGTGCCAGACGCGGAAGATCTGGACGCGGCCTGGCTGCGCAGCAGCGCGCCGTTCGACGAAGCTGTAGAAAGCAAGGAGCGCGCGCAGTGAAGGAAATGTCCGACCAGGTCCGCGGGATTGTATTCGTCGTCATATCGTTGCTGATCCTTTTCGCGTGGGGCCATTTCTATAAGCCGGCCGTTCCGCCCCAGCAGACGACTCCATCGCAATCTTCGGCGCCATTGAATCAGCAAAGCTCGCAGCAGACTCCCGCGCAGCCCGGTGCGACGGGGAACGCTTCGTCCTCCAGCCCAGCTGCGAAATCAGGCGCGAAAGGCGCCGCGGCAGCCACTGCTAATTCGTCCGTGGTAGAAGCCAGCGAAGTAGAAACCGTGGTGGTCGAGAGCCCGCTGTACCGCGTGGAACTATCGAATCGCGGCGGCGTGGTGAAAACCTGGCAGCTGAATAAGTATATGGACGACCAGAAGCCGCCCCACCCGCTGGATTTGGTGAATGACAGCGTGGCACGGGAGCTTGGCTGGCCATTTTCGCTGGTGCTGACGGACCCGCAACAACAAACGAACGCCAATGCGGGACTTTACGAGATTGAGACCCACGTTATTCCCTCTGCAGTTGCCTACAAGTCAGAGCTGAAGCCCGGCAAGACGCCATTGGAGCCACCGCCATCCAGCACGGACTTACACGCGCCGATTGAAGTGGATATGCACTGGAGCGACGGGCATCTGGACGTTCGGAAGAAGCTGACATTCGATTTGAATTACGAAACGACCGTGGAAGTAACGGTGACGCTCGACGGCAAGCCGCAGCCGACGGCTGTGGCGTGGCGCGGCGGATTCGGCGACAAGGCGGTGTACAACGCGGCGCAGCTGGTCACAGTGTATTACAAAACCGGCGGCAAGCTGAATTTGCTGCAGTACAAGAAATTGGGTGTTTCGGGAAATCAGAGCCAGCCGGCAATACAGTACGGGCCGCTCGAGTTTGCCGGGGTCGAAGATCAGTTTTTTACCGCGGCATTTTTGCCGGACGGCACGGACATTTCGCTGTGGCACTGGATGCAGAACCACACCGTGACCGCGGACGGCAAGCAGACCAGCGAGCCGGAAGCGGAGATGGCGGCGGGAACGACGGCGGGCGCGCCGTTGCGTGTGCGCGTGTATGTGGGACCGAAAGACTTATCGCTGTTGGAAAAAATCCAGCCGCCGCTGGCGGAGCTGGTGAATTTCGGATGGACCGGGATCATCGCGAAGCCGCTGCTGTGGATTTTGCAGACACTGCACACCAAAGTGTCGAACTGGGGCTGGTGCATCGTACTGATGACCCTGGTGATCAACATCGCGATGTTCCCTCTCAAGATGAAGAGCTGGCGTTCCATGCAGAAGATGCAGAAAGTGGGCCCGGAAATCCGGCAGATTCAGGATCGCTACAAGAAATATTCGATGAGCGATCCGCGCAAGAAAAAAATGAACGAAGAAGTGATGGCGGTTTACAGCCGCGAGGGCATCAACCCGCTGGGCAGCTGCCTGCCGATGGTTTTTCAAATGCCAATCTGGTGGGCCCTGTGGCGCGTGCTGAACGGAGCGATCGAACTGCGCCACGCGCCATGGATTGGCTGGATTCATGACCTTTCGGCGATGGACCCGTATTATATTCTGCCGATCAGCATGACCATCATGATGTACTTGATGACAAAAATGACGCCGCAAACCACCACGGATCCGGCGCAGCAGAAAATGATGGCGTTGATGCCGCTGTTCATGGGATTCATTTTCTTCCGGCTGTCGAGCGGATTGAATTTGTATATGTTCACGAGCAATTTGGTGGGAATCGGCCAGCAGTATTATCTGAATAAATCGGAACCGCTTCCCGCGAAGGGAAAGTTCAAAAAGAAAATCATCGATGCCTGAGGAACGCACGGGGGCCGGCAAGCGGCCTTACACGAAAAATCACGCGCAGGGCGAAGCGCGGCTAGATCGCGAGCGCGCGATCGCGGAATTGCAGCGCTATCTGGAATTGGCTGTGCGCGAGATGGGCCTGGAAATCTCCTTTGAAATTTCGACGCCGCCGACGGTGGGTGGCGGCGCGGATGATAAGGATGCGCTGGTCGCGTTCAGCGGCGCCGATCAGGATTTTCTGCTCGAACATAACGCGGATTTACTGCTGGCGCTCGAACATGTGGGGCATCGCTGGCTGCGGCTGGACCCGCGGCTGCACGATCGCGTTCGTTTCGATTGCGGAGAATATCGCGCGCTGCGCCTGGAGGAATTGAAGCTTTCCGCGCGCGTGGCTGCGCAGCGCGTGCGCGAAACGGGCCAGGTGTTTCGCTTTAATCCCATGTCGCCGCGCGAACGCCGGCTAATCCACCTGGAACTGAGCGGCGCGCAAGGTGTTCGGACGATGAGCGAGGGCGTGGGCGACCGCCGCCAGTTGGTGGTGTATCCGGTGGTGAAGAAGTGATTGGTGATTCGTAAGTAGTGATTAGTATGTAGCGGCTCGTGATGCGTGCGGTGACGTCACCCGTAAGATTCCCGCCGACTTTCTGATTTATCGCGACCACAATTTTTAAACTTCGATCGTGTAGCCTTCTTTCCCGACGTTGATGCATTGCGTTGCTCCCAGGCGATCCGTCATCCCTGCGGTTTCATGGATGTGCCCGCAGAATAGATAGAGAGGTTTCTCTTTTTCCGCCCAGCTGCGCAGAGTGGGGCTTCCGGCGTGCTGCCCAGGCGCGTACTCGTCTAGTTTTGTGTCACGCGGCGGGAAGTGCACGACGAGGTAGAGTTTTTCCAGCCCAGCGAACGGCGCGAGGGCTGCCGCGATTTCAGTTTCGGAATATTCGCCCGGAGTTTTGAACGGCGTGATGTTGCTGTAGCCGAGGCCGGCCCAATTAGTACCGTTGAGTTTTCGCGTCTGGCGATGAAAATCCACGAAGCCGTGCTGCTGGCAAAAGGCTTTCGTTTTCGCGTGTGTTTCGTGATTTCCCGGCAAGACGAAGAGGCGTTCCCCGAGGGGCTTCAGAATCGGAGCGCAGCGTTCCAGGCCTTTGTCGAAATTGCAGAGGTCTCCCGCGGCAATGTAAATGTCCGCTGGCTGCGCGACGACGCGTTCGAGAGCGCGCAAGTCGCCGTGAATATCGCTGAAGATTAGAATTTTCATCGCACGTTCCCCGTGTGCGTGGGCGCAATTTTCATCAAGCGCCGCACGTCCATGCCATCGGCCTGCCAGCCCTCTTCGATAGGCTCGCCGGCATCATCAAATACTACACGATACGAAAACGGCGCGGGGCCCTGGCGATTGCGCGTGATGAATCGGTGCTCGTTGAAATCCACGTAGTGGCGCCCCGGCTCATTGGAGGTGCGAATCACCGGGAAGCGCGCGAAAGACCAATAAAGCTGCACTTCGGGAAGCTGCATCGCGCGCGCGACAAATTCGTTCGGCGGAGAATCGGCACTGAAGGCGAAAACGGGCGGGGCGGAATCGCGCAGATCGAAACGCGACTGGTACACGCCTTCGGTGGTGCGAATCACGCCGCCCCAATCGAGCAGCGAAGGCGGCAGCGGAAGAGCGGCGATGCGATCAATCGGAATGTGATTCGCGATGGCGAAATTCCTGGTGCGCAGCAGCGCAGAGTGATGGGCGACGCTGCAAACGAAAAGATAGGCGCACATTACGACGCAGCCGGCCTGGCACCAATGCGCGGTGGTGATGGCGAAGCCCGAGTTGCGAAAAGCGGGAAGAAAAAACAGCGCGCCAATGATGGCGCTGGAGAAAAACACAATCCACAGATGAAACGGAAATCCCACCGCGGCGGCAATTTTCCACGCGCCGAACGCGCAGAGCGTGAACAGCACCCACATGGAAAGAGCGCGCGTGGAAGTTTTGGTGCGATCGGAATAAATCCATGCAACGACCTGCGGAAGCAACGCGATCGCGGTGAAACAGAAATCAATGATGAACAGCAGATCCCAGGAAACGCGTTCGTGCGAGAGCGGATACCAGATACGCGTGCCGAAGGAAGTCATGGCGTCGAGGAAGATGTGGCTCGCGATGGCGAGGGCATAAATGACGAAAAGAATTCCCCACGAAGGGGGATCCCAATCGCGAAGCCCCCAGCGTTTTTTTGCGAATGTGAAGCCGGCGCGAGTGAGCCAGGCGAGAAGCGCGGCGAAAAAAGTCAGCGCGACGAACGAATGGGTAATGGCGCGATGGTATTTGACGATGGCCAGAGGATCGCGGGAGAAAATTTCCTGAACCACGTCCACATCGGGAAACATCGCGCCCGCCGTGGCGGCGAAAGTTGCCACGCGGCCATTACGCTCCGAGAAAAATCCTTTGCTGATGAGCGCGCCGACGATTCCGTGAGTTATCGTGTCCATGGGTGAATCGAAAAAGTAAAAGTGTACACGATTGAGCGGAAATCACACGACTTCGAGGAGCGGAGAGCGCCTGGCGGTAACCTCTCCAATGATGCGGCCAAAAACATTGCGGCGTTGCAAAGCGGCCAACGCTGCATCAGCATATTCCGGAGCGATGGCCGCCAGCAGGCCGCCGGAAGTTTGCGGATCGAAAAGCAGCGCGCGAAATTCATCAGGAACGCTGGACGCAAAAGCGGTACAGCTTTCCACGAAGTCGCGATTGTTCTTCATGCCGCCGGAGAAAAATCCGCGGCGGGCGGCTTCGATCGCGCCGGGAAGATATTCCATTCGTGAGTGGTCGAGTTTCATGGAGACGCCGCTGCCGATGGCCATTTCGCGGGCGTGGCCCAGGAGTGCAAAACCGGTTACATCGGTGACGGCGTGAACCGGACGCTGCTCCGGCGAACGCGCAGCATCAATTTCATGCAGCGCTTCGGCGGCATCGCGATTCAGGCGCGTCATGGACGCAGTGGCGCCGACAACCCAGGCCTCCTCCGCTTGGCCCTGCTTAAGAGCCGTGGAGATCACACCGGTGCCGAGCGGTTTGGTGAAGATTAAGATGTCGCAGGGGCGCGCGCCCACATTTTTCCAGATTCTTTGCGGATGGATCACTCCGGTGACCGCGTAACCAAACTTCAGTTCGTCATCGCGAATGGAATGGCCGCCGACCACGGTGCAATTCGCCTCCGCCATTTTCGCCAAGCCTCCGCGCAAAATCTGCTCCAGCACTTCCGGCGCGCCGGCAGCGGGGAACGCGAGGATTGTGAGCGCGGAAATCGGCCGGCCGCCCATGGCATAGACGTCGCTGAGGGAGTTGGTGGCCGCGACCTGGCCGAAAAGCTCCGGATCATCCAGGATCGGGGTGAAAAAATCCACGGTTTGCACGATGGCAAGATCGTCGGTGAGGCGATAAACGGCCGCATCATCGCTGGTTTCAAAACCGACGATCACGTTCGGATCCACTTGTGGTGGAAGGCGTTTGAGCACCGCGTCGAGGACGCTGGGGCTCAATTTTGCAGCGCAGCCTGCGGCCTTCGCGGTGGTAGTTAGCCGGACTTGTTCCGCCAATGTCATTTCTCCGTGGAACAGCTTTCGATGATTATAACGCGCTGGCGCTCGCGGACTTCGTACGAAAAGGTGTCGCGTTAGCTCGGAGGAGATTGCGTGCCGGTTATGCGTGCGCGGCGGCCGAGCGGATGGGAATGGTGATGGGTTTCGCGGCCTCGGTGGCGGACAGCATGTGGCAGCGGCCGTCAAAGATCGCGCCAGGTTCCATGATCAGGCATGGCGTGTGGATTTCGCCGGTGACGATGGCTTTGGTTTGAATTTCTACTTTGCCGGAGGCTTTGATCGTGCCGTCGAAGTGGCCGCCGATGATCACGTAGTTGCCTTCAATCTGGCCTTCGACTTTAGCATGCTCGCCAAGAATCAGGGTTTCGTGCGATACCAGCGTACCCTTCATCGCGGAATCAAGCGAAAGGTGCCGGCAGACTCTAGGCGACCTTCGAGCTTGACGCCCTGGTCCAGGAAGCCGGTCCACTCCCCGGAATCATGTCGTTTGCGGTCAAACCAACCCATGCGATTTCCCCACCCTACCTTGATAGCGTAGCACTATTTTCGCATGAGTTGGTCGTAGAGGCGGGCCAAATCACTATCGTCGTAGTATTCAAACACTAACTGTCCGGGCTTGCTGCCCTGCCGCGGATGCATGTGCACGCGCGTGCCGTACTCACGCTGCAGGTCCTCGAGCGCCGCCTTGGTGTTTGGATCCACGGAAAATGTCGGCGCGCTGACGTGTGGCTTGGAGCTCCGCGTTGCCAGACGCTCGACCTGGCGGACCGTCATGCCGCCGCGAGCGACTTTACGGGCGATGCTGAGGCGCGTTTGGGCATCGGCGACGGCCAGGAGGGCGCGCGCATGACCTGCGGTTATACGGCCTTCTTCGAGTAGGTCCTGGATCGGTTCTTCGAGCTTCAGGAGGCGGATCGCATTGGCGATGGTCGCGCGGTCTTTGCCGGTTCGTTCGGCGACCTGCTCCTGCGTCAGGTGAAATTCATCGATTAGGCGCTGGAAAGCATGTGCTTGTTCGATTGGGTTAAGATCCTCGCGCTGGAGGTTTTCCACCAGCGTCATTTCCAGCGCCATTTCTTCCGAAACGTCGCGGACGACGACTGGAACGCGAAGCAAGCCGGCGCGTTGTGCTGCGCGCCAGCGGCGTTCGCCGGCGATTAGTTGGAAGCGCCCGGCTATTCTGCGGACGACTAGCGGTTGCACGATGCCGCTGGAATGAATCGAGCGCGCGAGTTCATCCAGCGCTTCTTCGCGGAAGCGCGTGCGCGGCTGATAAGGGCTCGGATCAATCAGGTCAATATCTGTTTGAAACAGGCCCTCAGATGGCGCCGGAGCCGCCGCCGTCGCTGTTGCCGCCATCCCCGCTGCCGCCACTATCGGGCGTGCTGGCTGCGGTACTGCTGGAGCCGGCTCCTGCAGCGGCTGCGGAGGCGCTGGCGCCGCGGTCGGCTCCGGCTCCCGAATCAGCGCGCTCAATCCCCTGCCCAACGCGTTTCTGGGCATTAGCGATAACCTCCTTGGCTAGTTGAATGTAACTTTCTGCGCCTTTACTATGTATGTCGTAGAACATTACGGGCATGCCGTGACTTGGCGCTTCGGCCAGGCGAACGTTTCTAGGAATGACGGTTTCGAAGACCTGCGCACCGAAAAAACTGCGAAGATCAGCCGCAACCTGTTTTGAGAGTGTCGTGCGATCGTCGTACATCGTCAGGAGTATCCCTTCGATGGCTAGCGAGGGGTTGATTGTGCGGCGTAGGCGCATTAGTGTGTCGAGAAGCTCGGATACGCCTTCGAGCGCTAGATACTCGCATTGTATCGGGACCAGTACGGAGTCGGCTGCGGCCAAGGCGTTAAGGGTGAGCAGATCGAGCGACGGGGGGCAATCAATTAACACGTAGTTGTAGCGCGCTTGGATGCCTGCGACGAGGGCTCTCAGCCGATATTCGCGATTTTCGAGATTTACTAGCTCGACTGCCGCGCCGACAAGGTTCTTGTCGGAAGGTATTAAGTCCAGGCCCTCAACTTGGGCATCGAGAATGATTCTGTCTATCGGTTCATCGAGCATCAGCGCCTGGTAGAGTGTCCGCCTGGCGGGATCCTTTGGAAATCCAAGGGCGCTGGTTGTATTTCCTTGAGGATCGCAATCAATTATCAGGGTCCGCTGTTCTGAAGCAGCTAGTGATGCTCCCAAATTGACCGCAGTTGTAGTTTTTCCGACTCCACCTTTTTGATTGGTGATGGCAATGACGCGAGCCAAATGGAATTCCCCCAGGAGCGCCGTAAATGTAACAGAGAGATTTGACGATAGGCAAGCTGTTTCACGTGGAACAGTATAAATTGTCGAGCGTTCCACGCGAAACACCGACGCGCTACCAGTGCGTTCCACGTGAAGCAACTAATAGTTGGCTAGATCTTCGAACCATATAGAATTACGCGCCGGTCAGAGTGAGGAATGCGGGCCGAATTCGCCCATTTCCAGCGCGCTTTCTGAGAAATTCTGATCGCATCCTCTTCACCGAGCCAGAGAACGACAGATCCAGCCGCATTCAGAGCGTTCCGGGACCAATTTAGGAACTCATCATCAATTCCCAGCGCACGCGCTGAGGCGAAGTCAACGGTCTCTATTCGAAGATCAACATCTTCCATACGGGCCCTGCGCACCTCAACGTCATGTAACTGCAATTCCCGGGCGATCTCCGCGAGAAAAGTCGCCTTCTTTTGATTTGACTCTATAAGAATCACATACAAGTCCTCCGAAAACATACGGATTGGTACGGCGGGGAAGCCCGCGCCTGAGCCAACGTCGGCGAGCCGACCATGCCGTATGGGGACGACTTCCACCGCGAGAAGACTTTCGCCGAAGTGGAAGCGGAGGATCTGTGTAGGGTCAGTTACGGTCGTCAGCGATGTCTTTTGGTTCCAGCGCAATAGCAGATCGATATAGATGCGGACCTGATCGCAAAGCCGCGCCGAGGCAGCTACCCCATAGTCCCTCAGCGCGGCGATAATGATTTCATCCGAAAGTGGTTTCATGATTATAGACTACATACATAGTTCTACTGATTTCTTGCCGTGTCGATATCTTCATTGTTTTCAGCTGCTTGAAGGCACCTATACGCCAGGACAGCGCGTAATCGGCCAGGCGCAAGCAATCCCACAGTGATGTCTGCTACGAAATGCGCCACGACGCAGGGCAGTAGGCTCCCCGTCCAGGCGCGTATCGAGGAAAAGATGATGCCGATGGTTAGAGTCGAGACCAGGCCGCGGCGTCCCTGATAGAGGTGGGCGAGCGCAAAAAAGACGGCAGAGCCGATGATGGCGAGGACCACTGAACCGCGCGACCAATCCTGAAAAACGCGCTGGACGAAACCGCGATAGATCAGTTCTTCACACAGCGCTACGGTAGCGACCAGCGCGAAAAAAGCCAGGCGTTCGACATCATCTTGGGGAAACAGTTTTAGCGCCAGCTGCGGAAGAATTCCCTGAATTTTTTCAGGCTGCGCGACCAGGCGACGCAGGCCCATAATTTGATTGAGCAGAATTAAGGCGGACAGCACGATTGAGACTGTGACCGTGAGCGCTGGATCGGTTATCTCCAGACCAAGCTGGCTCGCGCGAATTTCATGCACGCCGGTGCGCCATAAGATCACTCCGGCGGCGATCCATTGAAACGCGAGCGTGGAAGCGTACAGTGAGAGGCGGTCCATCTTCGTGGTGCTGGGCATCTGCATCAACTGGCGGACGCGTCTGCGTCCGAGAAGCGGGACGGCGATGCCGAGAAAAAGTAGAATGAGAGCGAAATCCCAATGCATGACGGTAGATGAAAACACTTTTGCGGCGATGGAAGCAAGCCGAACCGCGAATGGCAGCTACAGGAGTTGACACCGCCGGACACGACGCCGTATCGTTCTTGTTCTTGTGAATGACACCATGAAAATTCTGATTATCGGCGGCGGCGGACGCGAGCACGCGATCGCGTGGAAATTGCGGCAAAGCGCGCGCGTGGAAAAAATCTGGTGCGCGCCGGGCAACGGCGGGATTTCGCGCGACGCCGAGTGCGTTGCCCTGAACGTCGGTGATGTGAAAGCGGCCGCGGATTTAGCGGCGCGGCTGGGAGCGGATCTTACGATTGTGGGGCCGGAATTGCCGCTGGTTCAGGGCATCGCGGATGAATTCAAGCGACGGGGATTGGCGATTCTGGGCCCTCCGAAAAACGCGGCGCGATTGGAGGGCAGCAAAATTTTTGCGAAGGAGTTCATGACGCGCAATGGAATACCGACCGCGGGCGTGTATGGGACGTTCGATTCAGGGCGCGAGGCCGTCGCGAAGCTGGATTCGGTTGCATGGCCGGTGGTGGTGAAGGCGGACGGACTTTGCGCTGGCAAGGGCGTGCTGGTGACTTCGTCGGCCAGCGAAGCAAAAGAATTTATCGAGCGCTTGACGAACAGCGCTGAGTTCGGCGACGCCGGAAAGCGCGTGCTGCTCGAGGAACGAATCTCCGGCAAGGAACTTTCGTACATTATCCTGACGGACGGTACCAATTTTATTTCGCTCGCGCCGACGCGCGATCACAAACGCGCATTTGATAATGATAAGGGACCGAACACCGGCGGGATGGGAACATATTCGACGGACGGAATGTTGACGCGCGAACTCGAAGAAGAAATTCTGGAGAAAATTGTCCGTCCCACGCTGGCAGGATTGCGCAAAGACCAAATGGAGTATCGCGGGTTTATTTTTTTTGGGCTGATGTTGACGAAAGATGGCCCGAAAGTGCTGGAATATAATTGCCGCCTGGGCGACCCAGAAACACAGGCAATTCTGCTGCGGGCGGATTTCGATTTTGCAGCGGTTTGCATGGATGCGGCGCGCGGAAAGGTCGATGGTTCCGCCGCGAAATGGACTCGCGGAGCCAGCGTGTGCGTGGTGGTGGCGTCGGCGGGCTATCCGTCCAGCCCCATTTTGGGAAAGCCGATCGTCGGATTGAAGGAGGCAGAAAAGATCCCGCATGTGGCTGTGTTCCACGCCGGGACGCGGCGCGAAGGCGACAACTACTACACCAGTGGTGGACGAATTCTCGGTGTGGCGGCTACAGGTGAGTCGGTCGAAGCCGCGCACCAAGCCGCCTACGACGCAGTTAGTAGGATCGAGATCGCTGGGGCGCATTATCGAAAGGACATCGGGATGACGGACAGTAAGACGGCAAAGGTTGCGGAGGTTCGGGCAAATGGCTGAGGTGCTGCACCTATTCACGTGCCTTGTCCACCGATTTCCGATGCAGGAGCATGACGAGATAGAAGTAATTAGAGATAAAGGGTTTAAGGGATGCATTCATGGACGCCCGGGGAGCAAGCGGCAGGTATCTCTGATGGACCGCGAAACGCTGGACAAGTTCCGTCTGGCGCCGGGTGTCGTGAAGGAGAATATAACCACGCAAGGTCTCAACGTTCAAGCGCTGGCGACGGGGAACATACTGCGTATCGGAGACGTGGTAATGCAGATTACCGGGCCGTGCGATCCGTGCGCGCGGATGGACGAGATTCGAATGGGACTGCAAGAGGAGTTGAGGGGCCAGCGAGGTTGGTTGTGCCGGGTGAAGGAAGGCGGAACGATCCGAAGAGGCGATCGGATCGAAGTGGTGGTGGCGGGTTTTGAGAACATCGAGACTAAAAATATGGAGGCGCGAGTATCCGGGCGATGACAACCAACAAGCAGCGGGAAGTGCGCGTAGGTGTGCTGATGGGATCCGACACGGATTTGCCGGTGATGAGCGAAGCCGGAAAGGTGCTCGATAAATTTGGAATTGGATATGAGATGGAAGTAATGTCCGCGCATCGAACTCCGGTGCGCGCGCACGAATACGCCACGACCGCGCAGAAACGTGGATTGAAAGTGTTGATTGCGGCGGCGGGCGCGGCGGCTCATCTGGCGGGAGTGATCGCGGCGAATACCACGCTGCCGGTGATCGGCGTGCCGATGGGGACGAGTTCACTGAATGGACTGGACGCGCTGCTTTCAACAGTGCAAATGCCGGGCGGAATTCCCGTGGCTACGATGGCGATTGATAAAGCCGGCGCGGTGAATGCGGCGATCTTCGCTGCGGAAATTCTCGGCTTGTCCGATCCGGACATCGCGCGCAAGTTGGTAGAGCATAAGGAAGAGCTGGCGCGGTCGGTGACGGAGAAGAACGCGCGTTTACAGCAGCAGCTTGCGGAACGGAAGTAGCGCTCTTTTAACGCGCTGATTTATTCCGGTGACGAGCCTTTCAACAGCGAGGGCGCGTCGGCGGGCCTTTCTTGCTGATCTGCTGCTTGTACGTTCGCTCGCTTCGGTTCGGGCGGAGGGCGGAGAATCCAGTCGAAGCCCGATTCGGCACCGATAATGGCCATGGTCTGACGAGCGTCTTGCGGAGCCATGACCGCGAGAGCAGCGCGAAGAAATTGCGTGGCGTCGGCTGCGAGGATCTTGCCGCTTTGCCCCTGCAGAAAAAGATCCGCAACCGCCCGCATTTTAGCGTCGGAAGCGCAGATTTTTTCCAGGCGCGGATCTTTTCGGCGCAACAAATCCAGCAAGGTGGGCGTCGCCTTTTCCGGCGGATACTGAAATTCGACTAGTGTGTGTGGCTGACCTTTTTCAGGCGGCCAGCTCTGCAGGTAGGCAGGATGCGACACCTGCGTATCGTAATAATCCAAGCGCTGCATTTCCTGTTTTAAAGTGAAAGTGAGCTGCCAGACCTCCGGGCCGTATCCTTGAATATAATCGGCGAGGATTAGCTCGGCGACGGGCTCATCCTGCGGCCAGTCGAGCTTGCCGTGAAGGTTGCCGACGACGGTGTTCATGCGCTCGTAAAGATTCTGGCCTACGCGCTCGATGTCCGACGCCTCCCCAGTCGTTTGCACCTGATTGATATGGGGACCTGGTGCGACGAAATTGCCGTGGAGGCGCGGCAGCTCCAAGTCGAGGCGCGCGAGCTGGAGCTGCGAGGATGGCGAAAACCAATCCACGGCGCCGAGAAGAATGCCGGCGCGGGTACGGTTCATTGCCATGGGAATGGGAGGATGAGTTTGTGTCTCGATTTTATTTTCAATCGTGCCGATGAGGATCGCGTCTTTGACGACAGCGATTACGACGCGGCCGGCCGCGAAGTTTACGACAATTTCTTCGGAGGGTGCATCCTGCACCTGCTGGGCGGCGGCTGTGAACGGCGAGAGCGTAAAGGAGGCAATTCCAGCAAGCAGTAGTATCGCTGCGGAATTGCGATTACCGTGGTAAAACATGCGGAAAAGCCCACTCATAACTCGACGGTACCACAAGTCTCAACCGCACAATAAAATCTCGCACTTTCTCCCATGCTATACTTTGATGCACGGAAGAGGCGTCGTGATCGTCGGCGATTACAAAACAGTGTTGCACCGCCAGGAAGATGGATCCTGGTTCGCTGAGATCCCTGCGATGCCGGGTTGTTATGCATTGACGGAAACCCGCGAAGCGGCGCTAGCGGAGCTGGTGAGAGTTTTTAGCATGATCGCCGACGAATATCGCGACAAGGGCCTGACCCTTCCAGCAGCCAGCACCGAAATTGTGCATGCTTAGCGCGACTGCGCGCGAATTCTAGTAAAATTTGACGGTAAACGACCATTCCGACGGAACTACGGTTCGTGGGAATTCGGGCGGCATTTAAAGGAGTGGTGTGAAATCTCCCAAGAGCATTAAGCACAAGGGTAAACGAGTATCGGAAATCATCGAGGCGCACCAGCGATTTGTGCGCGGCGACGAGACGGGCGCGCGCGCGGACTTTTCCGGCGCGAACCTGAAGGGAATAAATCTGGAGGGCATGAATCTGGACCTCATAAATTTCCAGGGGGCTAATCTGGAGGGCGCGCGGCTTTACAGCGCGCGGCTCTCGTCAGTGAATTTGAGCAAGGCCAACTTGCAGCGCGCTGATCTGCGCAAGGCGGATCTGACCGAAGCGAATCTGGAAGGCGCGGATTTGACGGAAGCGCAGGTGGGAGGCGCGGAGCTGTTCCGCGCGGATTTGCGGCAAGCGATTTTGCGGCGCGCGAATTTTGGCGCGGCGAATTTTCGCAACGCGGAGATACGTGGCGCGGATTTCAGCGGCGCGGAAATGCGCACCGCCATTTTGCGCGAAACGAATCTGGAAGGGGTGGATCTTTCAGGGTTGGATTTGAGCACAACTTTGCTGCCTCCGGGGTACGCGGCGGCGGGAAGCGGCAAGAAGTAAAGCTATGGCAAACCTGCCCTGGATCATGGTGGAGGACTACAAGTACCCCACCGGCTGGGTTGGCACCGAGCAGCAGGAAGCGCGCGCGCGGGCTTACTGCGAGCTAGCAGAACGCGGGCAGATACTTTTTTTTCGCGAGCTGCCGTTTGATTTGCCGGCCGAGGACCAGCAGTTTTTGCGCGAGCAGGAATGGACCGAGCTGCGGCTGCACAAAAATGTTTCCTACCGGCCGAGCGAAGATATTCTGCGCGGAGTATCCGGCAAAGCGGAAACTGTCGCGCGGCTGCATACGATCATGCGCAATTACAGCGCGCAGATCATTCAATTCGTCGGGAATTTTCTTTCGCCGTACAGCGGCAAATGGAATCTGGATTTCGCGAGCTTTCGCCCGCTGGAGGAAGAAAACCGCGATCTGCCGGTGCACAAGCGCAACGATCTGCTGCACGTGGACGCATTTCCCAGCCGGCCGACGCGCGGTGGACGCATTTTGCGGGTGTTCACGAATTTGAACGCCACGCGGCCGCGCGTGTGGACCACCACGGAAAGTTTCGACGCGCTGGCGCGGCAATACGCGAAAGCCGCCGGGCTGCAGCAAATTGCTGAGGATGATTCTTTTTTGGGACGCACCGTGCAGAGCCTGGGAGCGAAGCTGGGAATTGGCACGATGAGCCGCACGCCGTTCGACATGTTCATGCTGCGCTTCCACGATTATCTGAAGGAGAACGCTGCGTTTCAGGCGAATTGCCCGAAGATACGCATGGAATTTCCCCCCATGGCGACCTGGGTGGTGTTTACCGACGGCGTGGCGCACGCGGCGCTAAGCGGGCAGTATGCCGTGGAGCAGACGTTTCTGATTCCGCCGAAAGCGTTGGTGGCGCCGGAAGCAGCGCCATTCCGAATTTTGGAAGGAATTGCAGGGCGGCCCCTGGTTTCGTAATTCCTGCCTAAAGTTTGTGCCCTGCCGGTTTTACGGCGTCATTTTTCCCTTGGTTAGATAATCCTGCGAGGGGACGCCGAAGGCATCGGCGACGCGATTGAAAAACGCGAAGAGCGCTGTGATATACACGGCTTCGGCGATTTGATCTTCTTTCCATCCGGCATCGCGCAATTTCTGCACGTCCGCATGGCTGGAGCGCGCCGCGTCTTTGGTGATTTGCTCGACGTAAACCATTAGCGCGCGCTCGGCGCGCGTCAAGCCGGCCTCATCTAGTGTGCCCACCAGAATTGCCGCTACGCATTGATCGGTGGCTCCCTGAACACGCAGGAAGTAAGCGTGGCTGTCCAGTCAATACGGGCAACGGTTCAAGTAGGAAACGTAACTGGCGATCATCTCCTTGTGGCGGCGGGAGAGATGTCCTTCCGAGAAGTGAACCTTATTGGAAAATTCCACGACCTGCCGAAGAAAATCGGGCCGCGCGCCGAAACATTTGATGATGCCGGGGACTTGATTGCGGCCGGAGCCAGCGCGCCAGAAATCGTAAGCAGCAGCGACTTCGCCGGTAGCTTCGGCGTCTTCGGTGATGCGGATTTTTGTAGGATGTTTTTCGGCTGCGGAATCGGGTGCCGCGCCGGCGTTCGGCGATTTGTTTTTTTCGTCGGTTGACATCGGAACCTCCCTACGCGGCGCGGCGCCCGCGAATCCAAGCCAGGATTTTCGGGCTCAAACTAAAAGCCGGCCAGCCTGCCAGCACTACAGCCGAACCGAGCGCGGCTTCTCGTGGATTACGGGTCGCGAGCAGAATCAGCATAATAACTTCGAGCGTCAGGAATGCAATAGGTGTGAAAGGGTAGCCCGCTGTGAGGATTATTGTTTCCGCTTGCCTCGGTTTGCGGCGAATTACAAACAAGCCCGCGACGGTAAGGCCAAGAAAAAGAACCGCGACGAAAAAAAAATACGCAATGATCTGTTCGAAGGAACCTAACGCCACGAGAATCGAGGCGATGACGCCCTGAACTGTGATGGCCCGCGCGGGCGTGCCGAAACGCGGGTGGATGCGGGCCACGGATTTCAGAAATACGCCGTCGCGTGCCATTGCGTAGTACACGCGTGGCGCAGACATTATAAAAGCTACCAGGCTGCCCAGCACACACACGATGACGATCGCGGCAAAAACAACGCCGCCCGCCGGGCCGAACAGAACTTCTCCCGCCTGCGCGACGAAGGTGCCGTCGGAGGAGACTTTTTCGATGGACACGAGATAAATAAAAACGGCACTGATGACGATATACACCGCAGTGACCGCAATCACGCCAAGAGCCAGAGCGCGCGGAAGCGTGCGGCCCGGGTCGCGCACCTCGCCGGCAATTTTTGCGGCGTCCCACCAGCCGCCGAAGCAGAAGAAGGCACCGACCAAGGCAGCGCCCAGGGCCGGGGCCAAGGGCAACGCGCCGGAACGTTGCGCGACGAACGGCACGAAATTGGACCACGAGCCCAGGTGAAATGCGAGCGCCCAAACGGTGAGCGTGGCAAGCACGGCAAATTTCAGCCAGGTAATCCAGCGGAGAAAGCCCGCGCTGATTCGCGTGCTGAAGATATTTAACAGACAGACCGCCCAAATGGCGGCGAGAGCCGCAATTTTTACGACCAAGGGGGGCCAGTGAAAAAT
Source organism: uncultured Acidobacteriota bacterium (assembly GCA_963821765.1). Classification (GTDB taxonomy): domain Bacteria; phylum Acidobacteriota; class Terriglobia; order Acidiferrales; family UBA7541; genus Palsa-295. The sequence goes on along the minus strand of CAWGFF010000005.1, from coordinate 140,406 downwards.
GTATGCCGCGTACGCTGCGAACCCCACGGCGAATGCCGCAGTCAGCCCAGGATCAAGGACCAGCAAGCTCATCCAGCCATAGAGGAATGCAGTGAGCGAGCCAAAGCTTTCGCGAAGATACACGTAAGGACCGCCCGCACTGGGAAATCGCCCGGCGAGCTCGCCAAAGCAGAGCGCGCCGCAAAGCGTCATCGTGCCGACGGCGACCCAGACGATGAGCAGCCAGAAGGGCGAGGCGAGGGACTTGGCCATGCCTGCGGGCGTGAGAAAGATGCCGACGGCGATCGCTTCGCCAGCGACGACCGCGGCGGCGGAGCCCAGGCCGAGCTGGCGGCGGAGGCCTTCGTCTGATCGCGGAGTGGGTTCCGTACCCGAGGTCATTCGTCAGCGGAAAAAACCGCTCCTTGCGCGTGCAAAAATTTTGAGTGCGTATCCGGCGCGTCCGCTGCGCTGCGCTCGCGCGTGCGCAACATTCGATGCGCTGAATGCTTTGCTCTGGTGACAGATGATATCACTGCGTGCGCTGGTGACAACGCTGGTTTCAATCGCTCGAAGTTATCGCGGAGCGCGCGGATCAGCGGGCAATCCTGCCGGAGAGCCGGCAGATGCGCGATCAGCATGAAGTAATTGTGGTTCGTGCTTAGCGCGGGCAATTTTCGCGAAGCCCACAAACACGAAGGCCGCAATCGCGACGATGACGCAAAGCCTTCGGATCGGCGCGGGTGTATCGCGAACAGGAATCACCAGGCCGAAAATCATTCCGGCGAGCAGGCCGCCGAGGTGCGCCGCGTTGAGGGAATAATCATGGAGCCACTCCGGCACGAATCCGAGGGTGATGAAGAATCCGAGAAGGATGACGACAGCCCAGCGCCGCTTGAGCGCGGGCGAAGGCACACGCTCCAGGAAATATGCACCCCAAAGCGCGCCCACCAGACCAAAGGCGACGCCGCTCGCGCCGAATCCGTAGTATTGGGGAGAAAGAGCGACCAATTGCGCGATGCTGCCCGCGATGCCGGTGAGGAACCACAGCGCCAGATAGCCGCCGCGCTGAAAAACCGACTCAGCGATGGAGCCAAAGAGCAACAAAAAGCAAAGATTGGAGAGCAAATGATATAGATCAATGTGCACGAAAATAGCGCTGACCAGGCGCCACCACTGGCCCGCGAAGACCGCTTCGCCCTTCATGCCGATTGCGAGTAATACCGGATCGTATGGATGTTTGGGCGTGGAATGATCGGCGAGCACCTGCAAGCAGTAGGTGGCGACGATCAGAGAAGCGAGAAGCAACGTGAGCCAGGGGAAACGCAAGCGCAAGTCACGCGATGTGTTCCAAAGACCTCCGGATCGCGGGACTGGAGTCGAGGCGGAGCGAATTGCCGCGGCACATTCCGGGCAAAAATCACTGGAAGGCGCGGAACTATCGAAGGACTTAGCGCACTGCTTACATTGCGGCACTGAGAGCCTCTTATTTCGAGCAGGTGAGATGCGTGCGTAGCCAGCTTAGGGTTGGGGTTTGCGCAAGTCAAAGACAGCAGCGGAAGGTCGTGCTCTAGTTGGCAATGAAAGATAGCTGCGGCAAAGAGCTTGCGAAGGCAAGCACGGGAGGGCGCGCGGATGCCGCACGCACGCTGCACAGATGAATCGAAAGATTATTTGCCGGCGGCGAATTCGGCGGGGTCTTCGCCGAAGCCGCCGGGGCCGCGTGGCGACATGCTGCGACGGCGGGTTTCGATGCCGAGGCGTTTTATTTTCTGATTCAGCGTGGAGAGCGGGACCTGGAAACGCTCGGAAGCTTCGGTTTGGTTCCAGTTGGTGCGCTCGAGCATGTCCACGATAATGCGGCGCTCGACTTCTTCCAGAATTTCAAAGAGCGAAGGCGCAGTGCCGGTAGCGCCCACCTGTCCGGGAAGCGGCGGCAAAAATTCCGCAAGCTGCAAGCGAACGCCGCGCACGATTTCGCGTGTACGAACGCTTTCGGGGAGAATATCCGCGTCCATGGCTTCCTGAGTGGAGAGAACCACGGCGCGCTCGACCACGTTTTCGAGTTCGCGCACGTTGCCGGGCCAATCGTAATCCATCAGTAGCTTCATGGCGCCGTGTGTGAATAGGCGCGGCGGCTTGCCATTGTCGGTGCAGAATTGGCCGAGGAAGCGGTCAATCAACAGCGGAATGTCTTCCTTGCGATCACGCAGCGGCGGCAGGTGCAGCGAAATCACGTTCAAGCGATGGAATAAATCTTCGCGGAAGCGGCCTTCGCGCACCAGCTTGCTGAGGTCCTCGTTGGAAGCGGCGAGAATGCGCACGTCAACTTTTATGGTTTCCGTGCCGCCCAGGCGCATGAATTCGCGTTCCTGAATCACGCGCAACAACTTAGCCTGTGTTTCCGGACCAATCGTGGAAATTTCGTCGAAGAAAATCGTGCCCTGGTCCGCCACTTCGAAGAGGCCTTTTTTCGACGCGACAGCGCTGGTGAAAGCGCCCTTCACGTGGCCGAAGAGCTGCGATTCCAGCAGGTCCACGGGAATCGAGCCGGTATTGATGGGGATGAATGCTTTATCGGCGCGCGTGGAAGCGGAATGGATCGCCTTGGCGATGACTTCTTTTCCGGTGCCACTTTCGCCGGAGATTAACACGGTAGAACGGGAGGGCGCGACTTGGGTGACCAGGTCGAAGACGGCCTGCATCTTATCGCTCTTGCCGACGATGTTCGGGAAATTGTAGCGCTGCTTCAGGGCGCGCTTCAGTTGCACGTTTTCATCGCGCAGGCGGCGGCCTTCGATCGCCAGAGAAATCTGCGCAATCAATTCGTCGTTGGACCACGGCTTGGTGATGAAATCCTGCGCGCCGCCCTTGAAGGCCGCGCGCGCCATGTCAATCGAGCCGAACGCGGTAATCAAAATGACGGAGAGCTGCGGATCGCGGCGGCGAATTTCGCGCAGCAATTCCAGCCCGTTGCGATCGGGCAGGCTCACGTCCAGCAGCATCAGATCGAACGGTTGATCTTCGAGCTTCTGCAGACCCGCCTCGCCGGTCTCGGCGAGAGTGACTTGAAAACTTTCGGACGTGAGCAGGGCTTCGAGACCTTCCCTGATTTCTATTTCATCATCAACAACGAGAATCGAACCTCTAGGCATGGACGGCTTTCCTGGCTACGGGAAATTCCAGACGGAAGGAAGTGCCTTTGCCTGGAGTTGAGCGTACGTCGACTTTGCCGGCATGCTCTTTAATGATGCCGTAGCTCACCGAAAGACCCAGCCCGGTGCCCCGTCCGGTGGCCTTGGTTGTAAAGAACGGATCGAAAATACGATGGAGGTGCTCGGGCGGAATCCCCGAGCCCGTGTCAGTGACTTCGATTTCCACGGAGCCGTTTTGCGCCCCGGTGCGCACTTCGAGCAAGCCGCCTTGCGGCATGGCGTCGCGCGCGTTCATGAAAAGATTCAGGAAGACTTGCTGCAGGCGGGTGATCGAACCCAGCACCGGCGGCAATTGTTGGTTGTAGTTTTTGACGACGTTCACTTGCGCAGTCTTCAAAGGGTGCTGCACGAGCGTAAGAGTTTCCTCGAGCACGTTGTTGATATCCACTTCGATGAACTCCGCGGCGCCGGTGCGCGAAAAATTCAGCAGGTTATTGACGATTTCGCTGGCGCGGAAAGTTTGTTTGACGATGCGCTCGATGGTTTTCTGGCGCGGATCGTCCGCGGGGATCTGCTTGGCGAGCATCTGAATGTAATTAGAAATCACCGCGAGCGGCGTATTCACTTCGTGCGCCACGCCGGCGGCAAGCAAGCCGAGCGAAGTGAGCTTTTCGGTTTGCACCATCTGGTCTTCCAAGCGCACGCGCTGGGTGATGTCGTCGAGCAGAATCAGGCGGCCCAGGCGCGCGCCATTTTTTCCAACCAGCGGCGCGATGGAAGCGTTAATCACCAGATGCCGGCCGGCGCGCGTGTTCAGGCGGAACTTGTAGATGCCGGAGACATGGTCGCTGGCGGCGCGCGAAGTGATTTCCGCCACCAGATCCTGCGGCAGCACTTCCGGCAAGCGCCGCTGCAACGCCTCGGCGCGCGGAATGGCGAGCAAATCCTCGAGTTGCGGATTCCAGGATTCGATGCGGTCTTCCAGGTCCACGGTGACGACACCGATGTTGAGCGACTCGACGATATTCTCGCTGAAGTCTTTCAGGCGCTCGATCTGCATCGCTTTCTGTTCGAGAGAATGATAGAGGCCGGCATTCTCGATGGCGATGGCGACGTATCCGGCGATGGTGAAGAGCAGTTCGAGGTCGTCACTCGAGAGGTAATCGCCGTCCACGGTTTTGCCGAGACCCAAAACCGCGACGGTGCGTTCGCGGAAACGACAGGGAATAAAATAATTCAGGTCGAGTTCTTCGAGCGTGCGGCGAACGGATTCGGATTCCTGCAGCGCGGTGCGCGCGGATTCGAAGAACAGGCAGCCGCGCTCGAACGCCGGACGAGCGGGGTCGAGGAAGGACAAATCCAGCGGCCCTTCCGGGCGCAAACCCATGGAGCGCGAAAGTACGAACTGTCCTGGCGACGCTGGATCTTCCAGAAACACGGCAAGGCGGTCAACGAGAAGAGTTTGCGAAACACGGTCGAGCACCGAACCGACTAACGGCTCCAAGCGCACTTCGTTGGTAAGCGCGCGGCCGAATTCGATAAGCGTGCGGCGGTAATCCAAGCGATCGCGATAGAAGAAACGATCGAGGCGCGTCTGCACCCATTCGCGCAGTGGCTCGATCAGGAACGCAGCGACGACAATCGCGATGATGCCGCCGGCCGGACCGGTGGAAAGTCCTGGGCGGTGGAATAATTCCCCGATCACGGCGATCAGCGCGAAATAAATACCGACGACGGCCGCGGTAGCGAAGGTATACGACAAGCCACGCTTGAAGATGATGTCCACATCCATCAAGCGGTAACGGATGATGGCGTAGCCGAAGCAGAGAGGAATCAGCGCCAGCGAATACACGGACAATTTCATCCAGGGCGGCGGAACCACGCCCAGGGCATAGGGCACGATATACAGAAAAACGAACGGTAAGCTGCCGGCGAAGGCCCCGGCCGTAACCCACTTCAATTGCTGGCGCAGCACTCCGCTGGGCGCGCGACGAAAACTGGAAAAGAAAATGAACGCGGCCAGAACAAAGTAAGTTCCCAGGTTGGCCTGCTCGATTTTATCGAGCCAGTAGCGCGTGCCAAATGCCGGCAGGAAATCCAGCGTGCCGGTGGCGATGAAGAGATGCAGAATCAAGAGCGCCGTGGGGACGCTGTACACGAGCGCGAGCTTGGGCCACAGCGTGCCGCGCCGTTCGGGAAATACCAGGGCGAAGTGCACCAGCATGGCGGGCTGCAGCAGCAGCGCCACGACGTTGGCCCAATAAATAATCTCGTCGAAGGAATTCAGCTTGCCGCTGTAATGAAAGCTGTAAAGGACGAACGAAACGAGGCAAAAAATATAGAAATGAATCGCGCGCGGCGCGTTCCAACGGCGCACAAAAATGAACAGACCAATGAATAGATAAAGCAGGCCTAGAACACGCAAATAATTTTCGATGGAAACGGGATTTTCCTGCGGCGCAGTGACCAGCGGCGTCTCGAAGGTGCGTCCATCGCGAATCAATTGATAGCGGATTTCGGTCCAAGGACCGACGTGGAACAGCACGCGTGTAACGTCCACCGCGCGATGGATAGTGACGCCACGAACCGTCTCGACGATGTCGCCCTGGCGGATGCCGGCCTTCGCACCGGGCGAATCAGCGACCACGTGCCAGGCCGCGACGCCCTGCGGAGAGTCCATCCAAGTGACGCCGTCGTCCGGAAGTACGTAGAGGGAGCGCTGCTGGAAGTTCAGAACAGCGAAGACAATAGCCGCCAATGTGAGGAGGGCTAAGATCACCGCTCCGAGTCGCATGCGCAGACTATCGTTCATCCGAGTACACCAATTTCCTTGGAGTAGAATGGTAGCACGTCAACTTCCAGCGAATCACAGATTCCGAAATATGTAAGCGATTATTTCTCAGATACTTACAGGCACGGACGGAGCCAGGAATCCCTCTCATACCATTTGTGGAAGGTAGTTTCCCGATTACAATATCGCGGTTCCTACTTAAAACTGGAAGCTCAGCCCGCCCCGGAAAAAGCGATAGGCCGGCACGAGGACGATCTGGCCGTCGTTGGTGGCAAGAGTCACGTAACCTTGAGCGAGCAGGTTGCCGCAATCCGCCAGAATTTCGGCATGGCCGGGGATGAATCCGGGCAGACGCTGGCGGACCTGGATGCTCAGGTACGGGTCAATGTGGTACGTGGATTGGCCGTAGGCGTCCTGCGCGGAGACAGCGGGCCCACTGATCCATTTATAGCTGGAGATGATTTTTGTGCCGGTGCGCGGAATAGTGGCGGAAAAACGCGTTGACGCGCTGGAGCGGTACCGAGCGGCCAACTGAGTGCGCAGCGCGCCTTCGGCGGGATCTTCATTCGGCGCCAGCGCCCCCGCATAGGCATAAATCAAAGTCATGTCCAGATTGCCGGCGATCTTCTGCTGATATACCAGGCGCGCGCCCAAGGAATTAAAGCTGCCAGCGTCATCGGCGAAAACGTTGGAAAAATAGTCGGGCAAGTAATCCGGCCCGGAGAAATTGCCGTGGCCGAAGACGGCGGTATTGTCGGAATGGTCGTTGAACACGGCGGCAGTGATGCTGGATTTCTTAGTGAGATCATGCTCGACAGCGAGTTCCGCGTGGAGATCATCTTCCAGCACCGGACGCCCGGCGCGCAGCAGCAAAGTGGGAAATGCGTCCAGCTGGTTGATGGTGGATTGCAAATTGCCCGGCGCACCGGCGGAATCTTGCCAAGTGTTGGTAGTCACCAGCGCAGAGGCTTGCCAGGTCGGCGTGATCCGCACAGCCGCCTCCGCGCGAGGGCGCACAGATGTTGTTGTAGATCCCAGACCTGCCATCAGGAAATCGCTGCCGTAGCGAATGCTGACGCGGTCACCCAATTGAAAAGAAGAATCGTGAGATATGCGCAAGCCGTGGAACGTGGGGCCGGCGTCGCCGAGTTGGGATTCGCGGATTAACAGCGTCGTCACCGGGCCCGCGCTGGAATCGCCGGAAGGCAGCCATTGCGCTACGAACCCATTTGATTCTGAACCGGCATCGTAGCTGAACTGGCCGGCGATCAGCAGATTTCCGAGCCCGTTCAGCTCGTAATCATAGGCAAAAGCGCTGCCGGGTGTATCCGCGAGATTGGAAATAGAGCCGGGGTGATCGGAACCAGAGGTGAATTCCAGGCGCGTGCGCGCGGACTGGTCCTGGGCTTTCTCGAACGGATTGGCGCGAGCGCCGAGAACGACGTCGTCATCCTGCCAGCGCAACACCGGGCGTGTGGCTGCCGAGGTGCGCAGCACCCAACTCCAATCGTCGGAGGAAACTTGCTGATCGGGCTGGCGGCGCAATTTTTCCAGGGAACTGAAGACGGAGCCGAGCACGATTTCCAGCAGCGTGGTGTGCTCATCGCGCACCTGAATGTCCTGTTCCACCGCGGGGAGGAAGCCTGCGAGAGTCACTTTAACTGAGTACAGGCCGGCGGGCAGGGAGGCGCTGGAAAAGCGGCCGTGCTCGTTGGTCAGCAGTTGGAAAGCCATGCTGTTCAGAAGTTGGCCGGAGGAAATAATCACCGTTGCGCCCATCTGCGGAGTTCCGGTGGAATCCACGACCAATCCGGTGATCTTTCCCGAGGCTGGAGCGGCCGCAGCAGGCGCGGCGGTCACACACAAGCACAGGCATACAATAATGCCGAGGCCCATGAAGCGAATCGTCCGCAGACTCATAATGCTCACTTCGCCTGTGGCGCTGGCGAACCGGTTGGCCGGACGGTAAATTCCGTAGCCGGAGTTATGGTCTTCTTGGTCAGATTGTCGGTGACGGCGACTTCCAGCTTGTACTTGCCTGGCTTCAGCGAACCGAGAGTGATGATGTTCTCCAGCGTCATCTCTTCGCCGTGCAGAGGCAATTTGTCTCCGCCTAGATCGTACTTGAGGATCGGATCGTTTTCCTTGTCCAGGGTCACGCGATATTGCACGGTCGCGTCGGGTTTGTGGGTTTTGTCGTCCACCTTGAGGTTATAAACCTGAAGGAAAACGCCCATTTCATCGCTGGCGGTGAACGAAGAATCAATGCGCGGGCGGACTTTCACATCGCCGAGTACGAACTGGCCCAAACCGATATCGTGGTTGGAGACGCGCTTAATTTCGTCGGCAAGGATTAGAGTGCTGGAGGAAAGGCTGTCGTCTTCAAAGCGCGGGACAGCCAAGCGGGTATTCACGACGCCGACGTTGCCGTTGTTCGTGTCCTTCAAGACGATGTCGAGACGGTAGAGTCCTGGGCTGAGCGGAATGGCCTTCTGATAAATCGAGGCGGTCCCGAGCTCTTGCTGCAACAAGGCCTGCGGAACATCGCGGCGGACATTGTCTTCAAACGTGTTGACGATGCGGCCGCTCAGGCTGGTGACGCGGCAGAACAAATTCACCGACGCGGACTCCACGCCGTTCTTCTGCTGGAAGCTCAGTTGGCGCGTGGGAATTTGAATGGTGATCGGCACCAGAACCGTGTCGGAAGTAATGCGCAGGAAGTCGGTGCGGTACTGGAATTTCACCTGATCGCGAACCAGGCGTGACGAAACCACTGCCTCGAGGTCCTTAAATTTTACCGGAGGCGCTTGCTGGATCTTCGCATAGAGCTCCAAGCGCGAAAATTCCTGCATGGTTTCAGGCGTCATGCCCATTGACTGGGCGTCGTGGGTGCCATCCGTATTATTGAACCGGGCGGTCTTGCTGGCCAGGCCCATGGATTCCATCTCGGTGAGACCAGCGCCAGGAACGTAGAGCAAAGCGTCCTTCTCGCTGGGGTCCATGGTGAGCCGGTATTCACCGCTCATGGTGGGATCTACGAATTCGATTTCAACGTTTTCGCCAATCCCTTCGAGATAGCGATAGCGCCAATCTTCGAACGGATAAGTGGAAGTCTCGCCGCCGCCTTCCGCTGCGGGGCGATCGTAGCTGCCGCCCGCCGGATGCGATTGAACTTCGTCCGCCGGGCCCCACATGATGTAGATTCTGCCGCGATCGGTTTTCCAGCCGGGAATGCCGGAAGAAAAATGCTCGTTGGCGTAGGCGATGCGGCGATAGTGCTCTTCCTTGAAAGTATTCTCGGCCGAGTCCGGATCAGGATTGCGGCGTTGCCAGAATGCTTCGATGAATTGCTCGCGCTCTTCGTTGGTGGAAAGATGAAGAAACGAACTGCGCTCTTCGGGTGAAATGATGTACACGACATCTTCGTTCAACCATTTCTTATATTGGGAATCGAGTTCGTTGAATAGGTCCTTGTCGCGTTTGGAACGTTGCTTGGCGGCCTGCTTCGCGGTCTTCTTATCGGTTTGGTCCGGCTGCTGTGCAGGGGATTCACCTTGCGCGGACGCTTTGGGGAGATACACAAATCCGCAAGCTAAAACAGCGAAAAGAAACACTTTGACCGCAGAACGCATCGTTAAGCCTTTGCCCCGAGGCACGAAATTCTAACCTGTCCAAAAGTACAGGTCAATGCCGGAATCCCCTAAGTGTCCTTGAACCATTGGAATCGAATGATGGCCACGGGGTTGCCTGGACCTTCTCAGCGACATGGGGCGTAGAAGGGAAAATTAAGGCGGCGAACCGGTAGTTGTGGCGTCGGCGAGAACAATACCCAATCGGGAATCGCCGCCAGCCAGAATTCATGCCAGCTGCTCGACGTTAACGATGCCCTATTCTCTTGGTATCCATTTAGCTCTACAATGGAGAAGCGATGAGAGGTATGCGATGGCCGTCTCCGGCGCAGAGCCGCGTATGCGCAGCGATTGAGTGGGACCCGAACAACGGTTGCACAGAGAAGCGATCTCCGAAATGTCATATTCGCACCTCTCTTTCTGTTTGCACCAGCGTCTAACTGTAACCGAAGAAACATTTCGAGCCCCCGGAACGTAGTTAAGTTGTGGGAATGCTGTCGCCTCGAGGGGCCAGTCCAAAGGTAAAGCAATGAAAACGTGGCAAAAAGTCGGAATTGGCGCGGGTGTCGTCCTAGTACTTGGCGGTATCGCTTGGTTTAGCGCCTACCAGGTGAATAAAGGCGTGGTAGCGGTGCAGACCGGCAAGGTTGTAAGAGCCGACCTCACCTCCGTTGTGACCGCCTCCGGCGAAATCCGGCCGAAAAATTACACGAACGTCTTGGGCGAGGGCATTGGAAAGATTACCGAGATCGTGGTGAAAGAAGGCGACCACGTAAAGAAGGGCGACATCTTGCTGCGGCTGGAGAACATCCAGCCCGGCGCCGACGTGCAGGCGCAGCAGGCGGCGATCGATTCGACGGAGGCATCCGTACGAGCTGCCGCTGCCAGTTATGATTCGGCGGTAGCCACGCTGGCGCAGCGCCAGGCGGATCTGGAGAAGGCGAAATTCGACTGGGAGCGCGCTCAGCAGCTTTACAAAGAGCAACTGATCGCCAAATCGGATTACGATGCCAGCAAAGCGACCTATGACGCCGCTGCGGCAGGCCTGAACGCGGTGAAGGCGCAAGTGGAGCAAAGCCGCGCGGGGCGGGAGCAATCGCGATACAACCTCGATCAAGCCAGCGCGATCTTGAAGCACACCAAGGACGTTCTGCGCAAAACTACCTATGTCGCGCCCATTGACGGAATTGTAAGTTACATCGCCGTCCGCGTGGGCGAAAACGTGGTCCCCGGCATCCAGAACGCCGAAGGCAGTTTCCTGATGACCATCTCGGACATGAGCGTGGTCACCTCCGAAGTGAAAGTGGACGAAACCGATATCACCAATGTGCGCGCCGGGGATCCCGCGGACGTCACGATTGACGCAATCCCCGGAAAAATTTTCAAGGGGCACGTTACTCAAGTAGGCGAACTGGCGATTTTGCGCTCGTCGGGCCAAGCTGCTACGACGCAGGCGACCGCGAACACCCAGGAAGCGCGCGATTTTAAAGTGGTGGTAACCATTGACAATCCTCCGGCCGATCTTCGTCCGGGACTTTCCGCCAGCGCGAAGATTCAGACGGAACAGAAAAAAGGCATCCTGACGATTCCAATCCAGGCCCTGGCGGTGCGCACGCAGAAAGAACTGCAGGAAGCGCAGAAAGAGCAAGGGGCCAACGTAACCCTGGCCGCATCGAAGCCCTCCGCTACGGCCGATGCGCAGCAGAAGGTGGATGTGCAGGGCGTATTTGTGATTCGCGGCAAGAAAGCGGAGTTTGTGCCGGTGCAGACGGGAATCACTGGCGTCACGGACATTGAAATTAGCAGCGGCCTTAAGGAAGGCGACGAAATCGTGATTGGCAATTACAAAGCGCTGCGCACGCTGCGGCCCGGCGCCGCCGTGAAAGTGGATAACTCCACGCCGAAGCGTGAAGAGTCCGCGACGTAAGTAACAGGAATCCAGGAGCCCCAGCACATGGCAGTGGGAGAGATCGTCTCGTCGCAGAGTTTCCGGCAGGACCTCGTTGACACCGGGATCGTCATTCAGACCGAGGAACTGTGGAAGACTTACGAGATGGGCGCGGAGCAATTGCATGCGCTGCGCGGCGTGACCATCGAAATTCACAAGGGCGAGTACGTCGCCATCATGGGCCCCTCCGGCTCCGGAAAATCCACGCTGATGAATTTGATCGGATGCCTGGACACACCGACGAAGGGAAGTTACTGGCTGGCGGGCCGTTTGGTTAGCCAGCTGGATGATGACGAGCTTGCATACATCCGCAACAAGGAAATTGGCTTCGTGTTTCAGACCTTCAATTTATTGCCACGAGCTACCGCGCTTCACAACGTGGAGCTGCCGATGATTTACAACGGCACTGCGTCCGAAGAACGCCTGGAACGTGCGAGACAAGCGCTGAAACAAGTGGATCTGGCCGAACGCATGATGCACAAGCCCAACGAGCTTTCCGGTGGTCAGCGCCAACGCGTGGCCATCGCGCGCGCGCTGGTGAACAATCCTTCCATACTGCTCGCGGACGAGCCCACAGGTAATCTTGATTCGCAGACCGGCGAAGAAATCATGGCGCTGTTTGCGCGCCTTCACCAGCAGGGCAATACCATCATCCTCGTAACCCACGAATCGGATATCGCGGCCCACGCGCATCGCGTTATCCGCCTGCGCGACGGCAAAGTGGAACGCGACGAAAGAACCCGCTAGGAAATTCCAGCCTTTAATTCGAGAATAAATTTCGTACGAGAAATAAGACGTTCGCAGGCCGCTCCGCCAGGCGGCGCATAAACCACGGAAACCAGAAAGTGCCGTAGGAGATGAGCACGCCGCAACGATATCCGGCTTGCACCAGGCGCAGTTGCTCCGCTCGCTGAATTCCGTACAGCATTTGAAATTCCAGCAAATTCTTCGGCACGCCTTGATCCGCGGCCCACGCAATAACTTTGGCGATTAGTGCGCGATCGTGGGTGGCGACGGCCACGCGCACCCGGGCCCGCCGCGCTTCCTGACTCAGCAAGCGCTGCGTGAGATGCAGAAAATTTTCGTCCACGTCTTTTTTCTTAGGGAACGCAATCTCCGCTGGCTCGTTGTACGCGCCTTTCACCAGGCGAATCGCCGCGCCCTCCGGAATCAGCGTATCGAGATCTTTTTCCGTGCGGTAGAGATAGGCCTGCAGGCATACGCCCACGTTCGAGTAAGCCTTGCGCGCGCGGCGATAAAGCTCCAGCGACACGTCCACATACGGGCTTCCCTCCATGTCAATCCACAGGATTTTGTCCGCGGGTGTTTTTTGGATGAGCGTCGCGAGATTCTCGTAACAGAAGTTGGGGTCGAGGTCCAGCCCGAGCTGGGTGAGCTTTACGGTAATCTCCGCCGGAACGCCGGTGGCTCGGATGCGGTCGTAAAGCTCCAGGAAATGGCGCGTCACTTCCGCGGCCTCGTCGCGGCTGGCGATATTTTCGCCCAGACGCGACAGCACGGACTGGATGCCGCTTGCGGCGAGAGCGCGCGCGGCGGTGACGGCGTCCTGCACATCTTCGCCCGGCAGGAAACGAGTCGAGGCGCGGCGCATGAACCCGAAGCGGGGCGCGTGTTCGCGCATCCACTGATTTTTTGAAGCCGCCAGAATTGCGCGGCGCATCGGATTCATGAACGCCTCGTCATCTGATTCGTATTGCGACTCGTTTTATGGGCCTATTGCCGGTCAGTCACCGGCGCGTTGCCGATTCTTCTTCAGTTGACGATCATTGCGGAGAAGAAAGCGCTTTGATCAAGCGATAGTAGAAATCCACGCCATCGTAAAAGGAAGCGACGCGTACTCGTTCATCGCGGCCATGCGAACGATCGTCGTCCACATCCATAAACAATCCGGGTAGCCCGTATGTGGGAAGCCTCGCCGCGCGGGAAATTGCACCGTCGCTCGCGCCCGCGTCCATCACTGGAACGATGGGTATGCCAGGCCACATTTCATTGGCAACTTTTTTCAGCGCGGCCATCAGATCGGGGCGCAGCGGCGATGGCGGGTTGGGAATGCCACTCGACGCAAGGCCGGGTGCATGCGTGACAACAATGTGCGGGTCGTCGAGCACTTTCACCAGCGTGGCTTCTATTTCATCCCCCGAATGCCCCGGCAGAATCCGGCAATTCACGTTGGCATGGGCCATTCCGGGCAGAGCGTTGTTGGCATGGCCGCCATCCACGCGCGTGGCGACGCAAGTGGTGCGAAACCGCGCGTTGTAGTAAGGAATCGCGGAGAGCCGCGCGAGGGCGGCCGGATCGGGCGGCGTCTGCAGGATGCCCTTCGTGTCCGCGCCGGTTTGGCCGCCCACGATATCTGCTTCATGCTTAAAATATTCGCGCGTGACTTCGTTGAGCTCGAATGGAAATTGATATTTTTCCAGGCGGGTTAGTCCCTCGGCGAGCTGGTAAATCGCATTTTCCGAAGTGGGCAGTGAACTGTGCCCGCCGGGATTCGTGACCTTCAAATCGAAATCTTGGTACAGCTTTTCGCTGGCCTGAATGCCAACGAGTAGATGTTTTCCATTGTCGAGCTCGAAATCGCCGGCGTCCGGATTGATCGCGTATTCAGCTTCGATCAAATCGCGGTGATTCTTCAGGAGCCACGCGACCCCGTTGAACGCTCCACCCTCTTCATCGGCGGTAAGCGCAAGAATCAGGTCGCGATCGGGCTGGAATTTCTCCTGCTTCAGGCGAATGAAGGTGGTGACGAGAAACGCGTCGCCGTCCTTGATGTCTCCGGTGCCGCGTCCGTAAAAATAGCCGTCCTTCTCGATGAACTGGAACGGATCCATGGACCAATCCGCGCGGCGCGCTTCGACCACGTCAAGATGGCAGATGAAAAGCAGCGGTTTTTTGGCGCCCGTGCCGTGAATGCGCGCCACCATGTTCCCTTTGCGGTCGTTCGGTCCCAGGACTTGCACGTCGCTCGCTGGAAAACCGGCATCGAGCAGGCGCTTGGCCATGGCCTGTGCTGCAATCGTGGTGCTGCCGACGGAATCGGTGGTGTTGATTTCAACGAGCTGCTTGAAAATGTCGCGAGAAAGCTGCTTGGTGCTGTCGTCCACTTGAGCGCGGAGTGACGGCGATAGGGACAGGGTAAACATCAATAAAATAGCTGCAATGCAACGCTTCATTCACAACTCCGCGGTGGGGAGATAGATTACAAACAATTGAGACTATCACAGGAATGAATAAGGCTAAGACTGCGCGGTACCGATTTTGTCACTCAGGCAAATACGAGGCGGCCCTTGGGCACGGGAATCGGTCGTCCCAACTCCTTTGCGGTGTCAATCCACTGGCGAATCACAACCTCGACATTGGCAAGCGCTGCTTGGTGGGTTTTACCGTCGGCAGCGCAACCGGGCAGCTCAGGAACTTCCGCGATGAAGGCTTGATCTTCATCGCTCCAGTAAATAATGACCTTGAACTTAGTCATACATTTCTCCGGCCAGCTTAGTGCGCCACAGAGCACCAAGTCTAACTCAATTCCGAAACGTCAAGATCAGAAAGGTGCCGGCGAGAAGGGCGTGTCTTTCGGCGATTCGAGAACGGAGATGGCGAAGCGATACAGCTCGAGCTTGGTGACGTCAGCGACAGGGCCGGCATCGAAAATCTGGCTGAAAGCGGCGTGAATGATGTGCGCTTGATCTTCCGGCAGCAAGCCGAGAAATTCGCCGAAACGATTCTTGGCCTTGGAATATTCCGCGGCTTCTTCAGCAGTCAGCGGGCGGTTTGCGGAAAGCCGTAGCTCGTACCTTTGGTAAAACTCGTAGCGAAACTGCTTCTCGTAAAGCGCGGCGTAGGCGGCTTCCTCTGTTCCGGACTGTTTATTCGTTGCGGCGAGAGCCTTCGCGGTGAAATCATCCAGCGCCTTTTGAAGTTCGCGGAAGTTTCCCAGCGCGCCCATCAGCGGTCCCCTGCCGCTCTTGCCCAGTGACGCGGCCACCTGATTCGTGCGCGCCTCGTAACATTTTCCATAGGCAGTAATGGCGCGCACCGTCGTAGGCGCAGTCGTGTTGTTAGGCGTAACGGTTTTTTCCGCGAAGTGTGCCACCCAAGCGGTGGACGTCATTTGCAAAATTTGCGCACAGGAAAGCCCCAGCCGGTCGGCGTCGGCCGCCTTCGTTTGTGCGGGCTTGGTTTGCGGTAGGCAAAAGGGCGCCAGCGCCAACGCAACGAGCAACGCGCAAAATAATTTCATTTCAGAGAATCCTCCCGCCACCCTATTGCGAGCTCGCGTAGCGCACCTCGAATAGATCGAGTTCCTGCTCCAGGCGGCGTAGCACTTCATCATTAATCTTATTGTGATTGCGCATATTCAGCAGGGCCGCACGCTGCAGTGCGCGAATATTCTTGGAGAGCTCGCGATAACGAACGTAATCTTCAGGCGTATAGCCGGTCTCGACCGCACGGTCACCCGGCAGCAAATTCAGATGATGTTTCTGGATGCGAATCAGATCCTCATACACCGGCGCAAAGCCGGCGCTGTCCAGTTCACGCGCTTGTTCCAGATACGCGAGCGCGGCCTCGATCATCGCGTAGCGCGCCCGCTCCTCTTCCGGATTCTTCACCACAGCGCTGGCCAATCCCAGGCGGCGAATGAAAAATGGCAGCGACAAGCCTTGAAATACCAGCGTCACGAAAATCACGCAGAACGTTAGAAAAATAATCATGTTTCGCTGCGGAAAGGGAGACCCATCCTGCAGCGACCGGGGCAAGGAAATCGCGGCGGCCAGTGCCACCACTCCTCGCATGCCCGTCCACCCGACGATAAAAATCGTTGCCGCGCTTGGCAGCGGCGCCGCCTCCTGATGCTGTACGTGACGCCGCATCCAGTTCGCTGCCCACGCACCCGGGTACATCCACAGCAGCCGCAGAACGATCACCACGGCGCTGACCAGCAGCCCGATGAGGATCAGGTGCAAAAGGCTGTGATTGCGAATCTCGCCGAGGATGTAAGGCAGTTGCAGTCCGATCAGAATAAACACGACGCCATTGAGCACGAAGCTGAGAGTTTCCCAGACCGCCGCGCCTTGCAGCCGGGCCCGTGTCGAGAAATACAGCGAGCTTTGGTGGCCCAGATACATCCCGCACACCACCGTGGCCAGCACGCCTGAAGAGTGCACGCTTTCCGCCGCCAGATAAGCGAAGTACGGCGTGATGATGCTGAGAGTTATTTCCACCGGCGCATCGGTGATCTGTTTGATCAGCCACGCCACCAGCTTGGCGATCACCAGGCCGATCACGATGCTGCTGGCGATCAGATAAAACAGCAGCGTCATGCGTTCGTGAAACGGGGGCGTGCGTCCGGTAACCACCATGGCGACGGCAAGCTGCAGCGCGAGCAAGCCGCTTGCGTCGTTCACCAGGCTTTCCCCTTCGATCACGTCGGTGACCCCCTGCGGCAATCCCAAGCGTCGAGTGATGGACGTGGCGGCAATCGCGTCGGTGGTGCATATCACCGCACCCAGCACCAGGCCCAGCTTCCAGCTGAAGTCCGGCAGAATCCAGTGCGAGGCGATGGCTACGCCATACACCGTGAACGAAACCAGGCCGAACGCCAGCAGACCGATGCTGAAGGCGTTGTAGCGAAAGTCCCGCCAGGAAGTCTGGAACGCGGCGGAAAAAAGCAGTGGCGGCAGGAAGAGTAGGAAAACGACTTCCGGATTCAGTTCAATGTGCGGCACGCGCGGGATCAGGCTGAGGAACAGGCCCGCGATCACCAGCACGATGGGATAAGGAGTCTTGAAGCGCTTCGCCAGCGTCGCCAGCACGGCGATGCACAGCAACAGCAGCAGGAAAATTGGCTCCGAGTGCTGGATGTTTTGCCCGTACATAATTTTTAGGAAGGAATACGATAGCGCAGATGCCGCCCGGCGGCACGCACTTCCCGCGCACGGCTGAAGATCATCGAAAGCTTACTTGCGGCGGCGGTCGTCCTTAGTCCGGCGCGAAAGTGCGCGCTCAAGCAGGTGGTCAATGGCTCGTCCGAGCCTGCGAATGCGTGTGTCGGGTCCTTTGGCGGAGTCGAACCATTTGATGAAATGCCGGCGATGCCCGCTGGTGAGTTCGTCGAAAGCCTGGCGCGCCGCGGGATTCTCTTTCAGCGCCAGCCGCAGGTCAGCAGGCACGGCCTCTTCTCGCGACCCGCGGTCCAGCTTAAGTTCGACGCGGACGACGTCTCCCACATCCGCGCGCGCCGCCTTGCGCAGCGCCGTATTGAGCTGGATGCGATAACGCCCGCCCCCAGCCGGCATCAACGTAACCCGCGCGTTGCAGCCATTCACAACCGCAACCACCGGCACGTATTTCGTTTTCGCGATCTTGCGGCTCTTGACGTGTGCTTTGCGCACGTCGCCAGCAGGTTTGCCTTTGCTGCGATTCGGCCCGCCCCCGTCGCCGCGAAGCTGCGCGATCAGCGCGTCCGCAACCTCCGCCGGCACATCCACGTGCCGCATCATCCAGATCTTGTAAATCGTCGCTTGAAATTGATGTGAGTTGTGCTTTGGCTTCGCATTCATTGTCGGCCATTCAGGGACCAGGAGCGACGAGGCGGGCATCGTTAAAGGATATTAGAGAGCTGCTCTTCGGTGACGCGCGCATCGCGCAGGAGGCGATGTAGCAGCCCGCGCTTGAGCGTTTTATGGCGCGGTACAGTTAGTGGCCTGCGGTGCGGATCGGTTGAATGGCGCAAGCGGACGTGGCTGCCCTTCTGTCGTACGACCGCGTATCCGAATTTTTCGAAAACTTTTACCAGATCGTCGCCGGAAATTACAGGTAGCTTCGGGCTCATTGATTGACGATGACGCTGCCAATCAAAACGTTGGAGGGATCGGGAATCTGTTCACCGTGTTCCTGCAAATCTTCGAGGCACAGTTCGATAGCTTCACGAATGTTTACGAGCGCTTCTTCGACCGTTTCTCCCTGCGAATAGCATCCCACAAGGGACGGGCACACGACTACGTAGCCACCGTCTGCGTCCGGTTCTAGAAACACTTTGAAGTCCATGGCCTTCATGTGCCCATGCTAACCCGGCTGGCGTGCATCTACAAGCGAGTCGTGTTTGCGGCGTCGCAGCGCAGGAAACTGCCGAACTATAGCAGAAATAAAAAAGGCTCCGATTGCTCGGAGCCTTCTTTGAATTTAAATCCTGGCGGTGACCTACGTTCCCGCGTCGTTTCCAGCGCAGTATCATCGGCCCGGCAAGGCTTAACTTCCGTGTTCGGGATGGGAACGGGTGTGACCCTTGCGGTAAGACCACCAGGAAACTTGTGCATCGAAACTGGAGATCGGTATTCGAGCCGCGACGCGTACGCCGCGGCCCGAAATCGAAATTCAAAGTTTCGATGAGCAACTGAAGGAAGTTGGTAACAACAAACCGCCTATTCGCTTGATCGTAGTCAATGCGAAAAGTGCGTCTTTCCTCCGCCGTGCCCTTCGACACCCGCTTGAGCGGGCCTCTCAGGGTAAAGCGACGGTTTAGGAAAGTTTTATGGTTAAGCCGAACGGCCGATTAGTACGGGTTAGCTACACGCATTACTGCGCTTCCACCTCCCGCCTATCAAAGTCGTAGTCTTCGACTGGCCTTCTTACCCCCCCGCAGGAGGGTTGGGAAACCTTATCTCGAGGCGAGCTTCTCGCTTAGATGCTTTCAGCGATTATCTCTTCCGGACTTCGCTACCGAGCTATGCCACGGGCGTGACAACTCGATCACAAGAGGTCCGTCCATCCCGGTCCTCTCGTACTAGGGACAGCTCCTCTCAAGTTTCCTGCGCCCACACCAGATAGGGACCGAACTGTCTCGCGACGTTCTGAACCCAGCTCACGTACCGCTTTAATAGGCGAACAGCCTAACCCTTGGGACCTTCTACAGCCCCAGGATGCGATGAGCCGACATCGAGGTGCCAAACCTAAGCGTCGATGTGAACTCTTGGCTTAGATCAGCCTGTTATCCCCGGCGTACCTTTTATCCGTTGAGCGATGGCCCTTCCACGCAGAACCACCGGATCACTAGATCCCACTTTCGTGCCTGCTCGACCTGTGTGTCTTGCAGTCAACCCGGCTTATGCTCTTGCACTCCACGGCGGGTTTCCAATCCGCCTGAGCCGAGCTTTGAGCGCCTCCGTTACCATTTAGGAGGCGACCGCCCCAGTCAAACTACCCGTCTGGCCGTGTCCTCCACCCCGTCTAGGGGTGCAAGTTAGAGCGACAGAACTATCAGGGTGGTATTTCACCGTTGCCTCCCTCCCAGCCGAAACCAGAAGATCCCAGGCTCCCACCTATCCTACGCAGGCAGTACCGTTAATCATGACCAGAGTGCAGTTAAGGTGCACGGGGTCTTTCCGTCTAGATGCGGGCATCCGGCGTCTTCACCGGAACCACAAATTCGCCGAGCCGTTGGCCAAGACAGTCGTTCGATCGGTACGCCATTCGTGCAGGTCGGAACTTACCCGACAAGGAATTTCGCTCAACCTGTTATCACTCCACTCAGCTACGAGTAGAGCAGGGCGGGCATTTCTGCCACCCTCTACATGTCGCCATGCAGATCGGACTCTATCTTCTCTGATTTACAGTCAGAGTCTGGCTTGTAGTCTCTGAGGATTCTCGGAACAGAATCAGTTCCGAGCCTTTCCTGCTGATTGCCTGCACCCAACACATTTTAACGAGGAGCAGTGAAGCTCCGTGTAGTGTGGGATTCTCAGACTTTCCAGCATATAGCCAGATTTTACTAAGGCTAGCGAACCTAACCTTAGGACCGTTATAGTTACGGCCGCCGTTCACCGGGGCTTCAGATCAGCCCTTCGCTGCCTTGCGGCAGCTAAGCCCTCCCTTTAACCTTCCGGCACCGGGCAGGCGTCACCCCCTATACGTCGTATTCGACTTAGCAGAGAGCTGTGTTTTTGTTAAACAGTCGCCGAACGCATTTCACTGCGGCCCCCTCGGGCTATAAACCCTAGCGGGGCACCCCTTCTCCCGAAGTTACGGGGCTAATGTGCCTAGTTCCTGAGCCAGCGTTCTCTCGAGCGCCTGTGGATATTCACCTTGTCTACCTGTGTCGGTTTGAGGTACGGGCACCATCTGAACTCCTTAGAGGTTTTTCCTGGCAGCGTGAAATCAGAGACTTTGTGGCCGTGTGGCCTCGGACCCGGTCTGACCGTTGAATGACCTCGTGGATTTTCCTGCGAGATCCGGCTTACACCGAGACATCGGGACATCCATCACCCGACTCCCATATCCTTCTGCGTCACCCCATCGTATAACGTTCAAATGGCGGGACAGGAATGTTGACCTGTTGTCCATCAGTTACGCCTCTCGGCCTCACCTTAGGACCCGCCTAACCCTGAGCGGATTAACCTTCCTCAGGAAACCTTAGACTTTCGGCGACACGAGTTCTCATCGTGTTTATCGCTACTTATGCCGGCAGAGTCTCTTCCGTTGCGTCAAGTAGTTCTCTCGATCTACCGTCGAACTCAACAGAATGCTCCCCTACCAAATGACGATTTCCGTAGAAATCGCCAATTACGCAGCTTCGGTCGTAGACTTAGCCCCGTTGGATTGTCGGTGCGTGAACACTTGACCAGTGAGCTGTTACGCTTTCTTTAAAGGATGGCTGCTTCTAAGCCAACCTCCTGGCTGTCTGTGCGCTCACACGTCCTTTCCCACTTAGTCTACAGTTGGGGACCTTAGCTGGCGTTCTGGGTTCTTTCCCTCTCGACCACGGAGCTTATCCCCCGTAGTCTCACTCCCGTACTGTTGTACACGGCATTCGGAGTTTGATTGGATTCGGTATCCTGGATGGGACCCTAGTCCATTCAGTGCTCTACCACCGTGGCAAATCATACGAGGCTGCCCCTAAAGGCATTTCGGGGAGAACGAGCTATCACGGAATTTGATTAGCCTTTCACCCCTACCCTCAGCTCATCCGAGCGATTTTCAACTCACACCGGTTCGGTCCTCCAGTCGCGGTTAAGCGACCTTCAACCTGGCCAAGGGTAGATCATCCCGCTTCGCGTCTATTCCCACACACTGAGCGCCCTATTCGGACTCGCTTTCGCTACGGCTCGCTTTCGCTTAACCTTGCGTGTGAGAATAACTAGCCGGCTCATTAAGCAAGAGGCACGCCATCAGGCATTTCCGCATCCGAAGACACGGCATAGCCCTCTGACTGCTTGTAAGCATACGGTTTCAGGTTCTATTTCACTCCCCTAGCAGGGGTTCTTTTCGCCTTTCCCTCACGGTACTAGTTCACTATCGGTCGCCAACGAGTATTTAGCCTTGGAGAGTGGTCTCCCCGGATTCCCACTGGGTTTCTCGTGCCCCGTGGTACTCAGGATATCCCTTCGAGTCCGGTAAGCTTTCGGCTACGGGGTTTTCACCCTCTTTGACCCTGCTTTCCAGCAAGTTCACCTAGCCTCCGGATTGGTAACTCTACTTATGGGATCCTACAACCCCGGGATATAAATACCCCGGTTTGGGCTGTTCCGATTTCGCTCGCCGCTACTTTCGGAATCTCGTTGATTTATTTTCCTCCAGGTACTGAGATGGTTCACTTCCCTGGGTTGACTCGCACCGACCTATGTATTCAGTCGGCCGTAACCTGGTTTTACCAGGATGGGTTTCCCCATTCGGAAATCCCCGGATCAAAGCCTGCTTGCGGCTCCCCGAGGCTTATCGCAGCTTGCCACGTCCTTCTTCGTCTGTTGGCGCCAAGGCATCCACCGTACGCCCTTAGTAGCTTAACCATAAAACTTACCCAACACGTCGCCTTCGCCGGCTTCTGGATGATCACTCATGCAGAACTCCGGCACCGCGCGTGGAGTAAATTCGCCTTTCCACATTGCGCTACTCTCGAGCAAATATTTGCGGTTTACTACGCCATGCGAGACTTGAAACCCGCATAACGTAGTGCCAGCTTCCTTCAGTTGTCAAAGAACTTCAATCCTGTCAACAACTTCCGACTGGATTGTCTCCCCTCCCGGGGGAGCGCGTCAGAGGTTTGGAGCCCCTGCCGCGAAAACTGTTTTTTGCAATAAAAAACCCGGCGTCGAGCGCCGGGCGGATCCGCCGATCCTGCGGGCCATATCACTGGCCTCTAGGGCGGACGTGCTCGATGCTCGATTTCTTTCTACCCGGTGTTTGTATCCAAACTCACCTCTGATTTAGAAGGCGGAAACCGGTTCGTCTGCGACGCGCACGCCTTTGCAGGCGTGTGTTCGCATCAGGGGAGTATAGCAAGTTTAAAAATTTCGTCAAGTGTTTATGATTTATTTTTACAGCGTTCTTCTGTGGATTTCACCCGTTACTGTGGATATTCATCCCGGGCTGTGGTTATCGTCGGTCGGCCCTTGCCAGAGGACCATCGAATCTGCGGTCACTCATTCGGACGCCCATGAACGTCGCGCTATTTTGGCCAACGCAGATGCACGTCTCCCTTTCTTGAAATCGATGCGACGAAAGGCGGATCGTACTTTCTGCACAATTTCTTCATTTTCTCAACCGCCATCTCGAGGGCACCGGCCATTTCACTCCCGGACAGATTGCCCGACGCGAAGACGAATTCGCGTACGCTGTTTTCTTGAAGGGCTTGCTTCTCGAGAAAGTTGTACCGGATTCGTTTGTCAGCAGTGAGCAAGATCCAGCCGCGGGCTCCGACAAACGGTAGCCACACCTCGTCCACAGCTCCACGTTCAAAATGGCTTAGGTGACGCTCGTGACGAACTTCCAGTTTTTTCAGAATCCCTAGAATTGCAGTTGAATTACAGAGGTTTTCGTCGAGGTAAAGAACAAAATTCTCAGGCGGCGATTGGGAGCGCTCTCTCCCACCGGATTGCTTCTTCGATTTGTGGCGCCGAGCAGCCATACTCCGCGGCAAGATCCGCGATGGACTCGCGGGCATTAAATCGCGACGCGATTATAGCAGTCGAAATGCCGGTTCCGGTGATGACTGGCTTGCCAAATCCAATCATAGGGTTGATCTCGATCAATTTCGGCTCAGCCTGGCTGGTCTGGCTCACGAATGGAAAAAACCGGAACATTCCATTCGGACCAGTTTCGACCCTTTGAAGATGCATATGATAAAAATTCAATTCCATCTGTCCGGGCCGCGAGACATTGACCATCCGCCCGAGTTTTTCGATAAACAGGTCAGTACGATTCGTAAAAAAAGCCTCTCCGATAAGCGGATGTGGTTGCGGATACCGCTCCCCGATCTCTATGAGCGCGCGTCGCACTTTCGGAAGTTTAAGATCATAGATTTTTCGCATGCCAGCCAGTACGTGGCATTCGAGGAGATTCAGGAACGAGAGACGCACGGGGCCGATCTCGGCAGGCAGAATCATCGGCGGCATTTTGTTGAACCCTGTCAACCAATACCGAAGAGTATTGTAGGGAACCTTAAGATATAAGGCTGTCTCGGGCACACCATAAGCCGGTTCTTCATAGAGCCTGTTATAGGGCGCACGCATATTAGTAGTGCCGTCCTTTGCCATCGGGTCGAGTCCAATATTACACCCATACGCTATTTTGCGGCTCTGCTTATCCCTTGTTGTGCTTGAAGAATTCCACCTGGCGCAGGCGCTTTTCAGCTTCTTCCCTCGTCTTGTATGGCCCGCCGAGATTTTTGCCCTTTTTCTCCGAAACAACTTTATAGCCAGCTTTTACCTTTTTGATCATGCGCTACCCTCCTGCATGCAATTTCCCGCAATAGCACCGCGCATTCAATACCCTTGTTGCTGTAGAGAATTTTGCCGCCGCGAACCTTTCATGGCTGGAGCTTCAAGGAAGCCGTAATCGCTTTTTCGGCGAGCGGCGCCATCACCACGTAGCCTTGCGCATTAGGATGCAGCCCATCGTAAGTAATCTCGGCTTTTAAGAAACCCTGGCCATCAACCATCGCCGAGAAATAGTCGAGATACACAAGGTGATTTGCGGTGGCATATTTTTTGATCCATTCATTCAGCGCGGAAATCGTTTCCGGCGGACGCTTCTTCGTCTGCACCAGCGGTATACCATCCTTATTTTTCAGGCCATCTCTTACTGGCATGACCGACGCAAGCACCACGCGGATGCCGTGCGCGCGAGCCAGCTCAGTCATCGTGGCGAGATTCCCTTCGGTCTGCTCGAGCGTCATCGGTCCAGTATTACCGGCAATATCGTTCGTGCCAGCGAGAATCACGACCACCTGCGGCTCCAGATCAATCACGTCCGGACGGAATCGCACCAGCATCTGCGGCGTCGTCTGGCCGCTGATGCCGCGATTGACGTACGGTTTGCCCGGGAAAAATCCGCCGAACTGTGGATTGCTCCAGCCATCTGTGATGGAATCGCCCATGAACACCACGCGAATTTCGTCCTTCGCGGGACGCGCCAATGTCGCATTGGCCTCGCGGTAACGGTCCAGCTGGGCCCAATCGCGCAGCCGGGCCGTGTCCCAATCCAATTGTTTTTGCATCGCGGGAAGATCGGCGCACTCGCAAGCCGGCTTTACTGGTTCAGCATTACCGGCGGTGGATTGTTGCGCTAACCCGGAAGAAGCCAGGAGCAAAATGCCGGCGGCGAAGAGCGGAAGCTTAATCACGTCGAAGCCCCTCCAATAGCTCATCTGAGCAACGCGGCGGTCATCAGCTCGCAAACGCCGCGCCGGCCGCCTGAAAATCGGCGTTCGCGTTCACGTGCACTATAATCCAGCATCAGTTGTGAATCGCCGCGAAAGTGTGGGAGTATCCGCGTCAGCGGTGTTCAGGAACCGCGCGGGATTCTGCAATGTAGGGAGGGCTTCGGTGGCGCCGAACAAGCTACAGAGCAATGGCCGAATTGCATTGATCACCGGCGGCACCGACGGTTTAGGCCGCGCCGCAGCCGTGATGCTCGCCGGACGCGGCTATCGCGTTTTCGCCGGCGGGCGCAACGCTGAACGCATCACCGCGCTGCGGCAATTCGCCAACGAGCGCAAGTTGCCGCTCACCGCGATGGAACTGGATGTTTGCGACGACGCTTCGGTAGATCGCGCCGTCGCCGAAATCGAAAAGAGCGCCGGAACGGTGGACGTGCTGGTGAACAATGCGGGCATCGCCATCGCCGCCGTGATGGAAGAAATCACGCTCGCGGATTTACACAAACAATTCGAGACCAATTATTTCGGCCTGGTGCGCATGTCGCAGCGAGTTCTGCCCGGAATGCGCCGGAAACTGAGCGGACGCATCATTAATATGAGTTCGATCGCCGGCAAGCTAACTTCCCCGCTGTTCGGACCCTACAGCTCGAGCAAGCACGCAGTAGAGGCGATTAGCGATGCTATGCGCCTGGAACTCTATCCCTTCGGAATACAGGTTGTACTAATCGAGCCGGGCTACATTCCCACCAGCATGAACCGCAATGCAGGCGAATTGTCTTCCGTGTATGCCAGGGGCGCGGAACACAGCCCCTACAAATCGGTCTATCAGGGATTTCTCAAATCATGGGGCAAGACCACCAAGGCATCGCATTACACGCCAGAAGATTGCGCGCGCGTCGTCGTGCGCGCGATTGAGGACGATCCGCCGCGAGCACGCTACCCGGTAACGCGCGAAGCGAAAATCGGCATCTTGTTGCGCCGGTTGCTTTCCGACCGCGCGATGGATCGCCAGGTTCGCAAGACGATGGGCATTCCGGAATTTCGTCGTGCTCCGCAAACAGACGCGCAAAAGTGATTCACGCGACTTCGGGAGCGATTTTAAGCCGCCGATTCGCCGCAGATGCCCGCGACAATCAGTCCCAGGATAATCATCTGAATTCCGCCGGCAATCATCCACTTGATCGCCAGCTGGTACGGCACGATGTAAACAACGTATTCGCTCAACGCAGTCGGGACCACCATAAGCAAAGTGATGAGAATTCCGTAGCGGATGCCCTGCACCAGCCACGGCTTTTTCTCCGCACCGCGCGTGTAGATGTAAGCGAATAGCGCCGCAAAAATAAATTGGCCGACTGCCATCGCCCAGAAGCGATGCATGATTCCCGCCAGCGAGCGATGGCTTGCCGGAATCGCCGCATAATCACCCATCAGCCAAATCTGGTGCACCAGATAATTCGTGAGCATCAGCACGATATACGCCGCCACAATCGCAAGTAGCAGTTTCTTCATGGCCGTGTTCGCCTCCCGCCGCTGGATTTTTGAGCCCGGGGAAAATGCCTGAGAAGGAAACGCTCCGATCGCGTGCTAGCGCGCGTCGGTAGGCGCAGCCTAGCACCGGTGCGCTGCAGGCGATAGCGATATCTGCGCAGCGTTAGAGGCGTGGGATCAGCGCCGTCGCGTAACGCTGGAAGGAAAATCGTAATGAGTGGCTTGGAAGGGCGGGGCTTCAGCCCCGCCGTCGGCACGCGCAAGTGCGGGCTTTAGCCCCCGAAGCGATGTCTTCCGATCGTGGCCGAATATTTGTGAGATGTTATCTGCCGTTCCATCCAGTCTGACGCGTCGTGGCGCTCAGGGATTCGTCACTTGAATCGAGACGCTCGCGGCGCGCAGCGGCACGTACTGCGCTTCCCAGGCAGCGTGCACAGGGCTTTCCGCATAAGCATCCGCCGCTGCGCGATCACGAAACTCGATGGCGTAGGCTGCGTTGAAATCGCGCGGCTGCATGCGTTCGCCTTTGATCCAGATATTCTTGATGCCCGGAATCTTCGCGGCCATGTCCTTGATGCCGTCAATCGCTTTTTGTTTATCGGCGTCGCTGGCCGCGGGACTCCATTTCAATTCCACCACGTGCAAAATTGTCTTCGGCTGGCCGAAGCGGTTCTGCCCCGCCACATAGCCGCCGGCAAAAAGCGCAGCGGCCGCGAGCACGCCGCAGAAAATCTTCCCCACACTCGAAAGTTGAATTCGCATTGATTCTCCTTCGCCAAAATTGCAGGCAACGAGTTTAAGCGAGGTGGCGGCAGACTCGCAACGGACGTCGAACAACACATTGCATTCATGGAACTTCGCCGCGCGATGCAAATCGATTTGCATTGACCCGCCGCTCGCCGCTTGGATACGATGCGCAGCAATATCCTCAGATGCGCAGCCACAGCGCGGCTGCGCGGAGGCGCCATGTATTGTTCAAAGTGCGGTGCCAATGTTGCGGACGGTACCGCGTTCTGTAGCGCGTGCGGCCAGCCGATGGTGGGATTTTCCGTAGGACAAGCAGCTCCCGCAAATCCAGCTGCGCCCGCAGCGCCCGGAGGAACTGTTTACGCGCCGCCCGCGCAAGCAGGCTGGCAAGCTCCGGCAGCGCGTCCCGCCGTAGCCTACGCGGGATTTTGGCTGCGCTTCGTCGCGTTTATCATTGACCAGCTCCTCCTCTATTTCGTCTGCATGATCTTGTTTCTTCCGTTTGCCGCATCCATGGGCATGCGCAGCGTGATGATGGGCCGCCCGCCGGACGTGCAAGCACTATTCCCAATGATCCACGCCATGCTCCGGCTCGCGCTGCTTCGCCTGGTCATTCACTGGCTCTACTACTCTCTGTTGGAAAGTTCCGCGTGGCAGGCCACGCTGGGCAAAAAGGCCCTGGGCCTGGAAGTCACGGACCTGGACGGAAACCGCATCAGCTTCGGCCGTGCCACCGGCCGTTTCTTCGCGAAAATTATTTCCAGCCTGATCCTGTTCATCGGCTACATCATGGCGGGCTTCACGGAAAAGAAACAAGCGCTGCACGATATTCTCGCCGGCACGCTGGTAATCCGAAAATTGTAGGAACATATCGCATTGCCAGTGCGTAGTTCTAGTTAAGGGAGCGCCATGTACTGCTCAAAATGCGGGACGAACGTCACCGATGGCGCGGCATTTTGCAGCGCGTGCGGCCAACCCACAGCCGGACCGCCAACAATCGCGCCCACGGCCGCGCGCCCGACTCCAGGATTGCCTCCTACCTATGCCCAGCCCGTGCTCGCGCCAATCTTGCCATCTCCCTATGCCGGATTTTGGTTGCGCGTCGTGGCGCACTTGATTGATGATCTGCTGCTAGGCATTGGCATCGGGATCTTGGTGCTGCTCGGTGTGGCGATGGTCGGCATTGACACTATTCGTTCGATGGCTGAAAGCATGAAGGGAGATGACTTCCAGATGCCGGGTTCGCTGATCTCCGCAATCATTTTTGTGAGCATTGCGTCCATCGTGATGGTGTGGCTTTACAACGCCGCAATGGAAAGTTCCAAACATCAAGGGACGCTCGGGAAAATGGCGCTGGGATTGATCGTTACCGACCTGCAGGGGCGCCCAATTGGTTTCGGTCACGCCACCGGAAGATATTTCGCAAAAATTATCACCGGGCTGATTCCCTTTGGCATCGGCTACGCCATGGCGGGATTCACGGAAAAGAAGCAAGCGCTGCACGACATGATCGCGGGCTGCCTCGTCTTGAGAAAAACCTAGAATCCGCCAGTAACCCCCGGCCTATTGAGCAGCCGCCC
Source organism: uncultured Acidobacteriota bacterium (assembly GCA_963821765.1). GTDB lineage: Bacteria > Acidobacteriota > Terriglobia > Acidiferrales > UBA7541 > Palsa-295. The sequence goes on along the minus strand of CAWGFF010000005.1, from coordinate 111,417 downwards.
GACTGCGCCGCGAAAAGCGGAAGGGCCGGGCCTCAGAATCTCCGCGCGAACTCAGGGATCTTTGTGGGTCGTGGCTTTAGCCACGACATAAACCGCGCCCAATCCGAGCGGCTTCACAGTTTGCGGAAAAAGGGATGGTTTTTGCGTGGCGGGCGGGTGCTTGCGATTTTCTCGCTCCGCTTTGCTTGGGTTTTCCGCCTCCGCAGCCAACCGCCCGCTGGGTTCCGCCGTCCCTTTCTCTGCTTTACGCTTCGCTCGGAATTAACTTGGCCATGCGCATCAGGTTGCACGCCGCCGCAGCCAAGCGAAACATCCAGTCCACTCGCCGGCGTCTGCGGAATTTCGTCTTCCTAAGCCCGGCCACAAATTTGATCCATCCGAAGGCCTTCTCCACCAGCTTCCGCTTGCGCTGACTGAGCGCGTAGCCGGCCCCCTCGCGCTCGCTCGGCGTCAACCAGTTCGGCCACTGCCACGATTGCTTCGCATATTCGGCGATGTGCGGTATCACTTGCATCGCGCGCAACTCCACAATGAATTTTTCTTCCTGAAATCCTTTGTCTCCGCCCAGCGTGATCGCCTGCACCTTGCCCCCTTCCTGCTTCCGGCGAATCTTGCGCAACATCTGCAACCCCGCCTCCCGCTCCGCGCGCGTCGCCGACTGCGTGACGCAGGCCTGCACGATCAAGCCATTCCGGTTTTCCGTCAGTACATGCCCCAAGTAGCTCGGCCGGGCTTCTCCCGCGGCGCTCTTCTTGTACAACCGCGCTTCCGGATCCGTCTTGCTCTCGTGCGTGTCGCGCAGCAATTTCTTCCCGCCGTATCCGCTGCCGCGTGCCGGCGGATCCTGCTTCTCGCGAAAACTCCTGCGGTTGGCCCAGGCCTCCAGCAACGTTCCGTCCACCGTGAAGTGCTCGTCCGAGAGCAGCCCTTGTTGCCTGGCCGACTCCAGCACCTGCTGGAAAAATTTCTCGGCGATCTCGCCCTCCAGCAGCCGCTCGCGATTCTTGGTGAACACCGTCACCTCCCACACCGCGTCGTCCATGCTCAGCCCCACGAACCAGCGAAACAGCAAGTTGTACTGCAGCTGTTCCATCAACAGCCGCTCGCTGCGCACGCTGTAGAAAAACTGCAGCAGCAGCGCGCGCAGCAATCTCTCCGGTGCGATCGACGGCCGCCCGCTGCGCGCGTACAGCGCGCTGAATTGCGGCGACATTTCTTTCAGCGCCGCATCTACTAGCACGCGCACTCGCCGCAGCGGATGATCCGCCGGCACTCGTTGCTCGCTGGAAAGGTAGCTGAACATCCCGTCTTGCACTTCGTCGTGTCCTCGCATGCTCCCTTAGACGCTCGCTATCCCCGCTCGTCGCAAACTCCCCCCCTTTTTCCGCAAACTGTTCAGCCGCTGAAGTTCCGTTTTTGCGGTTCTCACACAGACTCTTCAGCCCCGCCGTCAGGCCTCGGGCGACGAAGGGGTTTCAGCCCCTGAAGCCGACGCTTACACTCCCCAGCCGTAACGCTCCGAATGTACCAGTGCGTCGTGCAATTCCGCGCGAATATGCTCGGTGAATTCAGAGCTGCGCAGCACGCGCCCGCCAGTCTCCGCGATATCAATCGTCCGGAATCCGTGATCGAGCACGCGGTCAACCGCCGCTTCAATCCACTGCGCTTCAATTTCCAGCCCAAAAGATTCGCGCAGCAGCAATACGGCGGAAAAAATCGCGCCCAGCGGGCAAGCTACGTCTTTTCCCGCGAGCGATGGCGCCGAGCCGTGGATCGGTTCGTACAACGCCGGTTGGCCGTCGGCGCCGCGGCTAAGCGATGGAATCAACCCGATCGAGCCGGCCAGCGCCGCCGCCTCGTCGCTGAGAATGTCTCCGAAAAGATTTCCCGTAAGGATCACGTCGAATTGCGCGGGCCGCAGCAGCAACTGCATCGCGGCGTTATCCACGTATAGATGCTCCAGCGTCACTTCGGGATAATCGCGCGCAATGCGCGTCACCGTTTGCCGCCACAGCGCTGAAGTTGCCAGCACGTTCGCCTTATCCACGCTGGCCACGCGACGATTTCTCCCCGCAGCTCGCTCGAATGCGTAGCGCGCCACGCGCTCGATTTCCGCGGCGCTGTAATCGGCCACGTCCCGCGCGCGGGCGCCACTGCCCTCTCCCGTCTGGGAATGTTCGCCAAAATAAATGTCTCCCGCCAATTCGCGAACAATTTCAAAATCGCAATCGTCAATGCGCTCGCGCCGCAGCGGAGAAATCCCGCTCAGCGCCGGACGCAGCCGGATCGGCCGCAAATTAATGTACAAGCCGAGCGCCTTGCGCAGCCCCAGCAAGCCAGCTTCCGGGCGCTTATCGAGCGCCATCGCATCCCACTGCGGTCCGCCGATCGCACCCAGCAAAATTGCGTCAGCCGAACGGCAGCCGGCCAGCGTCTCCGCAGGCAGCGGCGTGCCAAAACGCTCGATCGCGGCTCCGCCGAACGCCAATTCGCGAAACTCAAATTTATGTTCGAACGATTTCGCGCAGTCTCCCAGGATTTGTACCGCGGCGTGCGCCACTTCCGGCCCGATTCCGTCGCCCGGCAGCACGGCGATGGTCTTCCTTACTCCAGACATGACTGTGTTCTCCCTTACCGCTGCAACCCGTACCGGTGAAAACCGCCCCACCGAAAATTATTCAGCGCGTCACTCCCGCGGCCGCGCTCTGCCCGCTCGGCGCGTGCGTGCGCCCGCGGCGCACCTTGTGAATGATCGAAAGCAGGTCGCGATCCGTCACTTGCTTCGCGGCGTCGGCTCGCGCCGTCGCCATCGCGTAACACTCGGCGAGTTCCGCGTCGCTGGTCGTGTAACCCAGCTCTTCCAAACGCGCGCGCAAAGCGTTGCGTCCGGAATGCTTGCCCAGAACCAACCGCCGCGCCGGAACGCCCACTTTTTCCGGCAAAATAATTTCGTACGTCAGCGGATTCTTCAGTATGCCGTCCTGATGAATCCCCGCCTCGTGCGCGAAAGCGTTCGCGCCCACCACCGCTTTGTTCGGCGGCACATTAATACTGGTGATGGCGGAGAGCATCCGGCTGGTGGCATAGATCTTTTCCAGCAAAATATTGGTGCGCACCGCGAAGTGGCTCTTGCGCACCTGCAGCGCCACGGCAATTTCTTCCAGCGAAGCGTTGCCCGCGCGTTCGCCGATGCCATTGATGGTGCATTCCACCTGCCGCGCGCCCGCGGCAATCGCCGCAAGTGAGTTCGCGACAGCCAGACCCAGATCGTCATGGCAATGCGCGCTGAAAATTATTTTGGGATACGCCGCGAGGCGCTTGCGAGCGGCCCGGAACATGTCGCCATATTCATCGGGCGTCGTATAACCAACCGTATCCGGAAGATTAATGATATTTGCTCCGGCCGCAGCTGCCGCTTCAATAGCCTCGAACAGAAAATCCAAATCCGTGCGGCTGGCGTCTTCGGCGGAAAATTCCACGTCGTCGCAGTGCGTGCAGCCGTATGCCACAGCCTTGGTAATCTGCGCCAGCGCCTCGCTCCGCGAAATCCGCAGCTTGTGCTTCAGGTGCAAATCAGAAGTAGCCAGAAAAATGTGCAAGCGCGGTTTTGCCGCAGGCTCAATCCCGCGCAGCGCCGCGTCCACATCTTCCTGCCTCGCGCGCGCCAGCGCCGCCACGCGGCAATCCTTGATCTCCGCCGCCACGGCGCGCACAGCCGCCAAATCTCCAGGTGACGATATCGGAAATCCCGCTTCGATCACATCCACGCCCAACTGCTCCAATTGACGCGCCAGCTGCAGCTTCTCCTCCGTATTCATGGAAAAGCCGGGGGACTGCTCGCCATCGCGCAGCGTCGTGTCAAAAACGTGAACCTGTTCCATGCAGACTCCTTTGGACCATACCAGTGTTTCGTGTGCAGCGCGAGGAGTCCAATTTATAATTCTTGCATGTTGGATAAATCTCTCTTATACAAGAGGATGGCCTGGGGAGGCCGGTGGCATGGACCTGGCGGCATTGCAGATGTTTCAGATGGTCGCGAGCGAGCGCAGCTACTCGCGCGCCGCCGTAAAGCTCTTTCGCACCCAGCCGGCGATCAGCATCGCCATGCGCAAGCTCGAGGACTGGGTCGGCCAGCCCCTCTTCGTGCGCGGCTCTGGCGCGCGCACGCTTACGGACGCGGGCACGTTGCTGCTGGAATACGCCGAGCGGATGTTGAACATGCGCGAAGAGATTCGCAAGGGCCTCCAGGAGCTGCGCGGCCTCGAGCGCGGCCAATTGTCTCTAGGAGTGAACGAAAGCTCCATCCACGCCCTGCTTCCGGCGCTCGAACGGTACCGGCGTCTGCATCCCGGCATTCACATTCGCGTGCACCGCGTGTTCTCGCGCGAAGTCCCGCGCGAATTGCTGAACCATCAGCTCGATATCGGCGTGATTTCGTATTTGCCCGAAGAGCGCGAGCTTACTACCGCTGAATTCTATCGCGACGCGCTGGTGCTGGTCGTCTGGCCCGGGCACCGCCTGGCGAAACGCAAGGAAGTGGACATCACCGCGCTCGGCGAAGAGACTTTCGTCGCCCACATCGTGGAATCACCCTATCGCCATCGCGTAGTGCAATTATTCGCAAAGCATAAAGTGCCGCTGCGCATGGAAGTAGAGCTGCCCACCATCGAAAGCATCAAGCGCTTCGTGGAAATGAAAAAGGGCGTGGCCATCGTGCCGCGCATGTGCGTCGAAGGCGAACTCGCCCGCGGCGATCTGCGCGAACTGCGAATCAAACAGATGAAGCTGGAGCGGAAACTCTATTTAGTGTACCGCCAGGATCGCCCGCTGACCGCCGCGGCGCGCGCCCTCGTGGACATTATTCTTCCGCGCAAAAAAGCGCCTTCGAAAGTGAAGAGCGGCCCGGCTTGACGTTAGCCCTTCGCCGCCAGTTCATCCAGCGCCGCGCCGATACGCGCCAGGCCTTCGCGCACGTCCTCCGTCTTCCCGCCCACGCCGACTCGAAAATGTTCCGGCTCCTCGAAAAAGCGGCCGGGCACCACGCTCGTTTCGTATTTCTCGCGCAGCAACTGGCAGAAGGCGTCCGCGTGGCCGCTGGTAAGCTGCGGAAATGCGATCGTTCCCGCCTCGGGCCAGATCGCCAGCAGGTCCCTGCGGCTCTTGAAGAATTCCTTCAGCAGCGCGCGATTGGTCGTGAGCAACTGCTTCGCGCGCGCCGCAATTTCCGGCAAATGCTCGAAAGCCAGCACACTCAGCAGCTCAATGGGATGCGGCGCCACCACCCCGAACAAATCGTTCAGCCGCCACATGCGCTCCGCCAGAGGTTTTGCCGCAAATATCCAGCCGCAGCGCAATCCAGTTAATCCATAAGCTTTCGTCAAGCTGCTGGTGGTGACGAAATTCGGTCCCAGCGAGAAAGCCGTCTGCCACGGAGAATCGAAGCACGCCTCTAGGTACACCTCGTCCACCAGCACGTGCGCGCCCATGCTGCGCGCAATTTCGCCCACCATGCGAAGCTTCGAATCAGGTGTGCGCACCCCGCTGGGATTGTGCAGATTGCTGATGACGATTAGCCGAGTGCGCGCCGAAATGTTGCGCTCCACTTCGCGCGGATCCAGCTGAAATCCTGATTCAAATTTCCGTGGGAAGCGCCGGATCTTCGCGCCCAGGTATTCCGCCGTGGCCAGAATCGCCCCGTACGCGGGCTCTTCGATCAAAATTTCATCACCCGGCTCAACCAGCGCCGCCATCGCCAGATGGTTCGCCATCGAAGTGCCCTGCGCCTGAACAATGCACTCCACCGGCACGCCGGATTTCGCCGCAAGCTTTTGCAGCAGCGGCGGGTACCCGTATCCGTCCGCGCCAGAAAGCTCCAGGTCGGCAAGCTGCGGGTGCAGATCCGCCAGCGGCACATGCTCCACGTCGCTGATCGCCAGATTGTAACGGGCCTTCGAGCGCAGCTTCGCCCATTCAATATAGCTCGAACGAATTTCTCGTCGTTGTGGACTCATTCAGTGGACTCGATGGATTCTTATTTGGAACCGGGCGGACGCCCTGCGCGGCCGCGAACCAGGAAATAGACGGGGATCCCAGCGAAGAGGATACACAGAGCGATACCTGCATTGCGAGGATATTTGTAAATGGTGTTGAGTACGACCAACCACGCAATCGCAACAAAAACGCCGGTAGTCCACGGATGTCCGGGAACGCGGTATCCGGGTTCCTGCGCCCCTGCACTGCCGCGACGTGCATCGCGCGCGCGAAATACAAAAAGGCAGCTCGCCGACAAGCCGAAGAATAGCCAGTCCATCACCACCACGTAGCTCAAGATTTGCTCGTAAGTCCCCAGCAGCACGGTAGCGCTTATCAATGCGCCCAGCAGCGCAATCGCAGCCACCGGCGCGCGGCTACGCGAACCCAGCCGCGCAAAAATTCCCGGCAGCACGCCATCTTCAGCCATCGCAAACGCCACGCGTGGATAACTCAGCATTGCCTGGCTCAAAAATCCCAGCGTGGAAATCGCGATAGCCACCGCTATCAACGACCCTCCGGGCGAGCCAAGCGCCCTGTTCATCACCGCGGATGCCGGAGTGGCCGTAGCAGCGAGGCCGGCAGGAGAAAGCGCCTGCACGTAAATAAAATTCGCGGAAACATACAGCACAATCACGCCAATCACGCCCAGCAACAGCGCCTTCGGCAAATTTTTCCGTGGCTCGCGTATTTCCCCAGCCACGTAGTTCGAAGTCTGAAAGCCGCCGTAAGCGAAAAGCACCGGAATCATCGTCGCACCGAAAACGGTAAGCAGATCGAACGACACCGGCCGGTCCACCAGCGGAAACCATGAAGTCTGTGCAGCGTCCGGAGCCGGCCAGAGAATCAGCCGCGCGCCGCACACCACAATCATCCCAATCGCCCCAATGCGCAGCAGCATGAAAACGCTCTGCACGCCGCCACCGGCCCGCACGCCCAGGCAATTCACCACCGTAAAAACCAGCACCACCGCCACCGCAACATATTTTTCCGGAACCGCACCGTGCGAAAACACGCTGAAATATTTCGCAAAAGTCACGGCCACTGCCGCGCTGCCTCCCGCGTGAATCACCAGCAAGCAGATCCACCCGTACAAAAATCCCAGCAGCGGATGATAAGCCTCGCGAATGTACGCGTACTGCCCGCCGACTTTCGGCATCCGGTCAGCCAGCTCCGCATAAATAAACGCGCCCGCCAGCGCAATCGCTCCGCCGGCAAGCCACGCTCCCAGAATCAGCGCCGGTGTGTGCACCAGCCCCGCGACAACATAAGGATTGATAAAAATCCCCGAGCCCACGATCCCGCCCATCACCAGCATCGTCGCGTCAAATAATCCCAGCCGCGCCGCGAGCGTCGGCCGTGGCTCAGTTTGCGGCGATGCCATTTGTGCCTCGCGGGATGGGGTGGACTCTGGCAAGAATAAAGGCGCCGACAGCGTTCGGCGAACTATCGCGCAGCAGGCGGCGCGAATTTATCACCGTTCCCGGTGCCCGCCAAGCGTTGCACGCTCGAACCTCGCCGCTGTCGGTGGAGATCCAGCAAATTCAGCGGCTGGATCATTACCGCCAGGTTGATATTTTAGCAAGTGGCTTAGAATCTTGCGGTTATGGCTCAACTCTCGCGTATCCAACATCCCCGATCAGCCGTCTCATCTATAGGGGCGAAATGCTGTAACTCGCTGGGCGAATTCAACGCCGCAACAGGCGCGGCCCAGGCCAGCTGAAACTCTCGGATTCCGAGAGAAGGGATGAAACCAATGCGCAACCCAAAGTTGGGAAACTTGATTAAGAAAAATTTCATAACCTGCGGAACAATGCTTGGACTGTTTCTCGGCGCGTTCTCTCTACCCGCACCGCTGTCGGCCCAGCAAACAAACTCCTCCGCCGACGTGCCCGTTCACATGGTGGTGACGGTGAAATCGCACCACGGCACTCAGGCTCCAGCGGTCGCGGCGAACGACGTGAAGGTGTACCAGAAGGGCCAGCCGGATAAAGTGGCTGGCTGGGTCCCCCTCCAAGGATCTCAGGCCGGACTTCAGCTCTACATTTTGATTGACGACACCTCCAGAGACACTCTCAGCTTGCAGTTCAGCAGCATCGCGAATTTTATTGCAGAGCAGCCGGCCACGACGGAGATTGGCGTTGGATACATGCGGAACGGCACGGTGTACACGGTGCAAAACCTGACCACCGACCATGCCTTGGCCGAAAAATCCCTGCGGTTGCCGCTCGGCGCGTCGGCGGGTTACACCAGCCCTTACCTGTCGCTTTCCGAGCTGATGAAGAAATGGCCGGCCACCACCGATCGTCGCGAGGTCTTGATGATCACCAGCGGAACCGATCCTCTCGGCGGAGGTTTTTGGAATGATCCGTACACGAACCCCTATCTCGACACGGCTGTCGATCAAGCGCAACGAGGCGGATTCATCGTCTATTCAATTTATTCGCCTGGAGCAGGATTCCTCGGCCGCGGTATGTTCCGCACGGATATGGCGCAGACCGGTCTGGACGTGCTCTCACAAAAAACCGGCGGCGAAACCTACTACCTGCAATACGGCTCTCCAGTGGACATCACTCCGTATTTGCAGGATGTCAGCAGAAACTTGAAGAACCAATACGGGCTCACCTTTTTGGCCAAGGGTGCCAAGAAGCCTACTCTCGAGCCTGTGAAAGTGAAAACTGAAATGCCCAACACGGGCCTGATCACTGCGGAAGACGGCTACATCGGCTCCGGGATGTAAGACCAACCCGCGAACCGGCGCGGCACCAGGACACGCCGCGCCGGCTGCCGCCGCAACGAATAGCGAGGTCTTACTCGCAACACCCCACGTCACTCTCAAGGGCGTTGCTATCGCCCGCTCTTTTGGTCTATCCTGCCAGTTTGGCGTCAGCGACGGAAAAGTTTCTTGGCCGCCCTTCGCGCTCGATTGGAACGCGCTCACTCCACAGATAGCGTCGCTTGGACGAGATCAGCGATAGACGCAGTAAGTGAAATTCAGTGCGCGGATGCGTGCGGCTTCTGGAGTTATGCTCGCTTGTAGTGATTCGGCGAAAAATTCCCGGAGATTCTGAAGGAGTGAGCCGTATTTCTGTGTCTGGCATTTTTGCCGTAGCTTTTTTTTGCACGAGAGCGTTGAAAATGTGCAGCAAAGCACCGCAGCGAAAATTTCACCATCCTCGCCGCCAGCGCAATCTCCGCGCTGAGGGCGGATTTGCGCTTCTGCTGTTTGCCGTGCTGGTCGTTGCCGCGGGCGTTCCCTTCATTCCGTTCGCTTCGCCCGCGCGCGCGGCACAAACCGCGTCCGCCTCGCAGCCAGTCGTGGTGCAGCCCGGCGCTCCAGGCAAACCCAGCAAGACGCTCCCTCCCTCAACCAAGGGCACGCTGCCCGCGCGCTCACAAGCAGACGTGGACTTCATGCAAGGCATGATCATGCATCACGCGCAGGCGGTAGAAATGACGGCGCTGATCCCCTCGCACACAGACAACAAAGATTTGCTCCTGCTCGGCGCCAAAATCAGCCGCTCGCAATCAGACGAAATCAAATTCATGCAGCGCTGGCTCGCGGCTCGCGGCGAATCCACTTCCATGGCGATGCCCGGAATGTCCGGCATGGACGCCTCCGGCAAACCAATGCCGCTCATGCCAGGGATGTTGACGCCGGAACAAATGGAAGCGCTGCGCAACGCCAAAGGCGCCGAGTTCGACCACTTATTCCTCGTCGGCATGATCCAGCATCACAACGGCGCGCTGATTATGGTGAAGGATCTATTCAACACCGCGGGCGCCGGCCAGGAAGCCGACATTTTCAACTTTGCAACCGACGCGGACAACACGCAGCGAGCCGAAATCAAAATCATGCAGTCCATGCTAGAGAAAAAATCGCCAGAGGAGAAACAATGAATCGAGTCCCCAGCCTTGCTTGTCGTGTCGCGTTAGCCGCGCTGATTTTATTTTTCGGTCCCAGCCGGCTCCACGCGCAGGATTCCACGCCTCCACCAGCCGCGCAGCAGCCCGCCCCGGACGCCGCCAAGGCGCCGGATGGCGACGGTAACCCGTTTGCGCCTTCGCCCGCCCCGCCGCTGCCGCCCGGAATGACCGGCTCCGATGTCAGCGATCCGCGCTACAAGCTCACTCCCGGCCTGTACGATGCCGGTGAAGCGTCCATGGGCATGAAGCACCTGCAGCTCCTGAAGAAGCCCGACGCGTTTCAGCTCGGCGCCACCGATCCCGATGATCCGAAAGTCACGAAAACCATTCAACAGCTCGGCATTGGCGGCGGTATGAAGATTCCCAAGCCCCTGCAGATGGTGATTGCGGAGCTCGCATTCTCCAACTCGGATTTGGCGTTTCAGGGCGACCACCTCTTTCAGGGAAATTTTTACGGCGTCAATATTTATGACATTTCCAATCCCGCACAAGCCGCGCTCCTGACTTCGATGGTCTGCCCCGGCGGCCAGGGCGATGTCTCGGTTTACAAAAACCTGCTGTTCATGTCCGTGGAAATGCCCAACGGCCGCCTCGATTGCGGCACGCAGGGATTTCCGCCGGAACCTCCGCCGGCCCCAGGCCACGAAAAAGAACGCCACCCGCCCGCAGCTCAAAAAGAACGTTTCCGCGGCGTCCGCATCTTCGATATCACGGACATCAAGAACCCCAAGCAAGTCGCCGCAGTCCAGACCTGCCGCGGTTCGCATACCCATACCTTGGTCCAGGATCCCAACGACAAAGACAACGTTTATATCTACGTCTCCGGCACATCCTTCGTGCGCCAAGCCGAAGAACTCGCCGGCTGTTCCAGTGAAGCGCCAGACAAAGATCCGAATACCGCGCTGTTTCGCATTGATGTCATCAAAGTTCCAGTAGCCGCACCACAGGACGCAAAAATAGTCTCCAGCCCGCGCGTCTTCATTGATCCGCGGACCGGCGCCTTGAATGGTCTGAACAACGGCGGCAGCCATGGCAAAGACGCTACCAAACCGCTCGAAAAGCCTGAGGACACCAATCAGTGCCACGACATCACCGTGTACTCAGCGATCGGCCTCGCAGCGGGCGCATGCTCCGGCAACGGAATTCTTCTCGACATTAAAGACCCGGTTCATCCAAAGCGCGTGGATGCCGTGAACGACCCCAACTATTCCTACTGGCACTCGGCGTCCTTCTCGAATGACGGCAGCAAAGTCGTCTTCACCGACGAGTGGGGCGGTGGCCTCGGCGCGCGCTGCCGTCCGAACGATCCGAATAAGTGGGGCGCGGACGCCATCTTCCATCTGCACGACGACAAATTGACCTTCGCCAGCTACTACAAGCTCCCCGCCGCGCAGTCTGACACCGAAAACTGCGTCGCCCACAACGGTTCGCTCGTCCCCGTTCCCGGCCGCGATATCGAAGTCCAGGCCTGGTATCAGGGCGGCATCTCCGTCATGGACTTCACTGACCCAACGCACGCCTTTGAGATCGCCTACTTCGACCGCGGCCCAATAGACCCCAAAATGCTCGTGCTCGGCGGCGACTGGTCAGCCTACTGGTACAACGGCAACATCTACGGCTCGGAAATCGCGCGCGGCCTGGACGTCTTCGAGCTCACCCCGACGCAATTTCTCACGCAGAACGAAATTGACGCGGCCAGGACTGTTCGCGTGCCAGTGCTGAACGTGCAGGACCAGCAGAAACTCGAGTGGCCCGCGAGTTTGATCGTCGCCAAGGCCTACCTCGATCAGCTGGAGCGTTCGCAAGGTTTGTCGGCGGACCGCATCGCAGCTCTACGCGGCGCAATCCACGGCGCCGAGACTTCGCACATGAACAAAGGCAAAGTCGCGAAGCTGCGAAGCATGGCGCCATCAGTGGAACAGAGCGCCTCGTCGGCCAAGACTCCGGCTGATGCGAAACGCCTGCAAGCTCTGGCGGACATCCTCAAGCATCCGTCAGCATAACCGCATCGCAATCGAGCCAGTTTTCGCTCGCGTTGCAAGAAAAGTGAACGGTCGGGGCGCCGAGATCCGAACTTACGATCTCCGACGCCCCGAATTATTTCGGCCCGACGTCCCTATCTTGCTTTTGAATATGTAGCGGCCGCTTCAGGTTCATCGAACCGGGCAGCCTTCGCCTTCGGTCGCAGCGGCGGCTTGGCTGTTCAACCTGAGCAATTACTCAAACGTCGGCTGCAGTCTCTTCCGTGTTTCGATGTGACCTCTGGGTAACCTCCCACCCTCGAAATTCCTTGCAGGCCTATTCCAATGCGCGCATACCTTCCTTGGGGTGCATGTGGGCTGGGCGAGGTTTTTCTCCTGGATTGGGGGGAAGCGCGGCCGCCGATTTCACCAAAAGGCGGGCAAGAAAATGATCGGTTCCCTGGACGATCAACGCAGGGCGCAGCGTTTGCCGATTTACCTGCCGGTGCAGGTGTACGGCAAGCTGGATGGCGAGCCATTTTCCGAAAACACGCAAACCATCAACGTCAGCGCATGGGGCGGATTGGTGCCAATCGCTGCCAGCATCGTGCGCGCTCAAAAATTAATTCTCACGAACCTGCAAACCGACCAGGACCTCACCTGCCGCGTAGCGCGCCTGATTCGCAGCGAAGCAGGCCAGGTACTGGCAGGCTTGGAATTTCTGCAATCCGCTCCAAGCTTCTGGCGCTCCTCCCCCGCGGGCAGCGCCTCAGCCCTGCCCGCCGCCGCGAAATACCATCGCCGGCGCCGCTATCCGTTGCCCGATCTATCCCGCTGATTTGTTCTCCAAAATTGGAAACTTTCGGATGTAAACTCGCCTGCGTGCAAATAATCCATTTCTCGTGCAAGCCTTCCATGGGAACGAGGTGATTTGATGATGCTCCGCTCTGGATGCGCGCTCTCTGCGGCGAACGCTGATAACTCAGAATCGCTCGAACCTCGCACTGGCCGCCTCGCGCCCGTCGCCCATGCCGTGGTCCTCGCGGCCTTCCTACTGGTCTTGATCTTGCCGCTCGCCACCGCGCAACCATCGCCCCAGGCAGCGCCCGCCGGCCCCACGCAAGATTACCTGGTGTATGTCGTCTGCGAGGCGGCAGACAAAGTCGCGCTCCTCCGTTTCGGCCCGCAAGGCTTTCACGTAGAGCACGAAACTCACATCGGCTTGCTCCCGGTAGATATCAACGGCCCGCACGGAATCGCCGTATCTCCGGACAAACAATTTGTGTACGTCGCAGTAGGCCACGGCCGCCCCGACGGCTCCGCCTGGAAATTGAAAGCTGGCACGGAAGAGGTCGTGAAGTACACGCCGCTGGGATTGTTTCCCGCCACCGCGGATATTTCCAAAGACGGCGAATTTCTCTACGTCGCCAACGCGAATTTCCACGGTGACATGGTGCTCTCCTCAATCTCCGTGGTGGCCACCGAAGCCATGCTCGAAGTGAAGCGCATCACCACCTGCACCATGCCCCACGGCTCGCGCCTCAGCCCAGACGGCACCAAACATTACTCCGCCTGCATGATGGACGACATGCTCGCCGAAATTGACACCCAAAAATTCGCCGTCTCGCGTTATTTCATGCTCACCGCGGGAAAAGAAATGGGCATGGAAGGCGCGCCGCAATCGCAAATGAAGATGGCCGACCTGACCTGCGTGCCCACCTGGGCGCAACCTTCGAATGACGGCTCGGAAATTTATGTCGCCTGCAACAAATCCAACGACATCGTCGTCGTGAACACTGCCTCCTGGAAAATGGTGAAGCGCTTCCCCGCCGGCAATGGCGTTTACAATCTGGCGATGACCAAGGACGGCCGCCTGATCGCCACCAACAAGCGCGGCCAGTCCGTCTCCATCTTCGATCCCAAGTCCGGAAAAGAATTGGCGCGTCTCCCCACCGAGCGCAAAGTAGTCCACGGCGTCGTTGTCACCCCGGATAATCGCTACGCATTCATTTCGGTCGAAGGCATCGGCTCCGATCCCGGCACGGTTGAAGTGATTGACCTCGACGCTCTCAAGACCGTAGCCACTCTCGACGTCCCCACCCAAGCCGCCGGAATTGATTTCTGGAAGACCGAGCCAAGCAAGCCGTAAGGGCTCGCTTAACTTCGTAGCGCGCGCTGCGGGCTCCGACCCTGCAGCTGGCCTCGGATCTGTGGAATTTTCGACCAGTTTTGGTCTGAAATGGACCCTGGGAGCAGTTCCAGAATAGCTCTAAAGTACTGATAAATATAGGATTGCTAGAATTATGTAACAAATGTTCCCACGCTGCACAAAATTCACAGCTTCGCCGTGGAATTCACAGGATCGAGCTACTTTCGCACGTGCGGAAGTTGTATAATATCGCTTCCTACCTTAGATAAATTGACTTCGAATTGAGGTGTCCCGTGACTCAAGCTACCGTAACGCAGCAATACTCTGGAGTCTATTGTCGCGCCTGTGGTGAGCCAAGCTCTCTGCCTGCTCGAGTTGAAAAAGCCATTGCTGCGAGCCAGGCCGGCGCACCCGAAACGGCGGGTGAAAGCCAGCCGGTGGTTTTTAATTTGCGGTGCAAAGCTTGCGAGAAGGAAAATTTCTACGGCGTAAACGATGTCGCCAATATCCACGGCGCGCCCAGACTGGCCCGCCCGAGGCCGCGTGCAGCGGGATCGCTGCTGCGTCCAGACATCAAGCTTGCGCGCACCGCCAACGCGTAACCAGCCTCGCGCGCTGTACCGTCAGAAGCGGTAGTTGAATTCCGTAAATCCCAACGCCCCGTTGCTGTTCGCAGGGTAAATCGCTTTGATCACCTGCCCACCCTGCGCCCAACCGAAATACAGCCCCAGCGAAATTCCATGCTTGAAGTTGTAATCGCCGCTGATGTCATACAAATTGGCGAGCTTTGAGGCCCCGTTCGATGGCCGCGCGCTGTACCCGAATGTCCACGGCTGAAAAGCGCCGCCGCCCGTGTACCAAAGGTCGGCTGAACTCGCCAGCCACAGCCCGTGTACGTCGCTGCGCACCGTGAAAGATTTCGTCGGGCGCAAAATCACTTCGCCGAACAGATCGCGATTGTTCATGGAATTAAAGAACGGAAACCGCGCATATTGCCGCGGCGTGGGCAACACGGAGAAAAAAGTGCCATGCGTCGTGTCCGCCGGGTTGCCATCCCCGCTCGAGTAGAAGTAGCCCGTGCGGAACCACGGACGCACGCGCTCCAGGCCCTTCGGTTGAAAACCGCCTTCAATCGTGCCTGCACCCGAACGCTGCGTGAGTTGTCCCCACCGCCCGCTTTGCAGCACGCCCCATCCCAGCAGGTCAAACGTGCCCGCGCCCGTCGCAGTCGCCATCACGTAATTCCCGCCGTAGGTGCCCAGAGCAATGGCGTCGTGATCGGCGGCACGCACCGGGGCGGGCCGGTTGTCGGTCTTCAGCACGTTGCGATCGTCGTAATAAAACAGTCCGAAAGCCCGCCACTCGGCGTGGCTCGTTCCAAATTCCATTTGCTTGGTCACAGCCACGTACGTGATCGGCGTGTCCACCCATCCCCAGCCATCCACCTGGAAGACGCCGCGCGTGGGAATCGCACTGACCGCCGTGAAATTCCATGGGCCGTTCGTATAGGAATAGTGCAGCCCGTCGAAGCTGCGCATCACGTCGGTATATCCAAAAGTGCCGATCAGGCGCTGCGCGATCCGGTCGTTCACCAGCGAGGCCACCGTTGGATCTTTCGGCTTCACCTCGTTGCCGTCGGTAAATTCAAAGCGACCGGCTTGCAAACTGGAATGATCCCATTTGAAGCGCACGTACGCCTGCTTGGGGAAAATGAACGCCGTATATTGGTCGTTGTGATTCGCGGCGTAGTAGTTTCCTCCCAGCCCCAGCTGCCCCTGCGGCGCCGGCAACACCGCTCCATTCGGAAGTCCCAACATGACCGGCACGGCCATCTCGATTTTCCAATCGAACTTTTGTTTTTCCTGCGAGAAAGCAAAGCGCATCAGCGTGCCGGAATAGCTGTAGAGATTCTCGCCGGGGCCGGCTGGCGAAAACCAATCCCACGCCTCATAGCGCTCACGGATGCTGCCCGAAAACGTCACCCCGTCAATTACGATCGGCGCGGGCTGATCCGACTGCGCCATCGCTGTCGCGGCAAGCATCAACAACACCAAAGATGCCCAGAACGTCTTCAATAGATCCTCCGAAAAATCGAATTAAACAGCGACCGCCGCAGCGAGCGCCCGTTGGCAGCGCTCAGCCCCCCGGCGCAACGCCAGAACACACAACTCCGCCGTCGCCGCAAAGTCTTCACGGCGCAATCCACGCAAAATCTGCCGACAAGTCAGCTACGGATCAAAAGTGGCGAGATTGTAGTACGCAGGAAAAAACGGGCAATAGTGCGAACATACTATTGTGCTGTGGTGAGTCAGGCGAAGCGAGGAGCGCCGTTTTGACGACGCGTTTCGGATGCTGCGCCGAGCCGGTGTTTCGCAATATTCAGCAACGATCACGAATTCCGGAGCGATTGGGAACCCAGTAACGAGCTTCTCACCAGGCCCCAACCGTGCCGGGATGCAAATCAGACCGCAAGTCTCCCGCGGCTACTTATTGCCCGCGGATTCCTTCGATTCGTTGTACGGCGAATTCCGGTCCAATACCCGAACCAGGTGGCGACCGGAAGGAGGAACTCCCACTGCTCCGCCAAAAATGATTTCTCTGGAGGTGAGTTTGCGGCCATACACATCCTCGTTTGCGCCATCATCCGGGCGCAGCGTGGAACCTTCCAGCGATACACCGGCGAAAACTCCACGCGTCCGCGAGTAGCTCAAAATCTCGGCGCGCATGAAGGCGTCGGTGTTCGCGGAAGCATCGCGGCCCACGGGACCCGCGGCCACCGAAGCATCTCCTCCTAGCTTAACCTTGCTGCTCAGAATTGACTGCGCGCCCCGGTCATTCATGACCAGCAGTACCAGATCAGTCGCTTGTCCGCCGATCTGAAATCCAACGCTGCCGCCTTCCAGCGCCATCATTGCCGGCGCGCCCCACCGTCCGTGAAATTCCTTCCCGGTGCGGCAAACCATCGCTCCGCGGCCGTAGCTGGCGCCAACCACGAACGCCGCCTTCAGCACCGACGGAAACACGATCACGCATTCCGCCTTTTCCATCACCTCGTGCGGGATGTTATCCGGAATGTTCATGATTTCCTGCATCACCACGCCCGAATTTTCCAGCCGCTTTTGTTCCTTGTTGTTGGCATAAACAGTCGAGGTTGCGAGCAACCCCAGACATACAACCAGAATTGATTTGCGTATCATTGCTGACCTCCATGATCAGTGTTGCGGCCGCGCAGCTTGTGATCTCCGAGGCCTGTGTGTGGGCGCTTGAAATCGCGCCGTGAGCCGGGGGAAGCCGTAGAACAAAAAGTGTTATGCGACTGTCCCCAGCCGGAAACTTCCGTTATGACTTTTGCTTGGTACCTGCGAAAAGCAGCGCAGCTCCAGCCAGAATGGCGAGGCCTCCGACGATCGGAGGAAGGGGTATGTGCTTCTGTTCGTCGGCGGTGGCATGAATCGGGCCCACATCCAGAACCGTTTCGCGATGCGTGTAATTGATTCCCTGATAAGCCAGCGCCAGCGCGCCCAGAACGATCAACACGATGCCGGCAAGAGAAATTGGTTTCATGGTGTTGGCTCGTCGCTCATTCCACTACACTGCGGCCTTGCAGCAAACGAATCACCAGCACCACCACCGCCAGCACCAACAGAATATGGATGAACCCACCCATCGTGTAGGAAGTGACGATCCCCAGAAGCCACAAAACCACCAAGATCACAAATATTGTCCAAAGCATGTTAGTTCATTATCCCTTGTGCTGTGTGCATGTTAGAAGCGTAGCCCGTCGCTCATAGCAGCCGGAGCGCGTTGCGAATCCGCCGCGTGCCTGCGCACGCATCAGAATAGTAGTCGGGATCGGCGACCGTATCTGTCCTGTTGTGCACACATCTGATTACTTGCCGGTGGGGCGGTTTCCGATCACGCAAGAAACCAGGCATGTTCGATGACTTCCGGTGAGCTCGTGATACTTCCGCAGGGGGCAACGGCAAACAGAGAAAGGCAGGGAGCGCGGACAGAGGATCGCACGACTATCGCGGGAGACCGGTTTTATAGCGAATGGCTTTGTGGCGCGGCTCACGGCCGTAGGGGGTCGTTTACTGGATCGCCTGCACATCCATAACTGCTTGCCTTTAAGAGTGGAATCATTTTGTCAGCTTGCCTTTTTCATTCTGAGCTGCAAACCCATATCGTATTGCCGCTTCAAGCGTATCGATGTTTATATCCTTCAGAGCCTTAAACCGAATGCAATATCCGGTCACGCTCGCGTTGCCTAGTTTTTTTCCATACGTTTTGGCTAAATGCTTCTTATCTTTCAGACCGATAATATAGACAGAGATTCCGGTTTTGTTCCCACTCACGCCAATTCGAAAAAACTCTCTGCTTTTTCCATCGGCATATTTTATTGTGTGAAGTCCATATCCAATCGTAGGGTTGGAAACCGTGCGATTTTTGCTGTCCTTGCCATCGGAAAACCATAATTTGCATCCTGGCGACGCTTGCAGTGTGAGCCGATGCAGCTCTTGCATGTCACTGCGTTTTGGCTCCGCTTGGCTGGCAATATACTTCTTGATTTGTTCTTGTACGTTCATATGTTCTGCTCCCCGGTTGCGCGCGCGAGATTATACGACGCTTAATCCTTTTGAACCGCTCCCATTCTCTGTCACGCCGGATACTAGAGGTCTTGGATCACCTTCTCCCCCTTGCAAGCGCGGGCGGCCCTGACCGCTGAGGTCACTCGACCGCGAGGACGACCCGCGACCCGTTGTTGCTTGAGGGCCTTCCAAAATTCCCAAAGGCTTGAAATGTGGGGAGCGCCGGGAAGCGGGCAGAGCGGCTGGAATACATGCACCCAAGCCGAGTTCACATTCCGGACGTATTGTCGGCTACACGGAAGTTATGCTGAAACAGCTCTCAAGGAAGTAATCGAAACAAATCGTCGCGGCACTTGGACGATTAACACCCAAACCGTACACGTGAAAACCACCGAAAACCACATGTCCGGTTACGCGACTTCCTGTAACCAGGTGAGCACCTCCCTGTTCGACGACTTCCAGTTAATTTACGTTATGGTTAAGATAGCGCTTGTGATGATCGCAAAAGTTCGCTCGTTTCCGCGTGCGTTCGAGGTACAGGCATTCGTACCCGCGCGGCGCACACTCCAGTGGGTTACCGGTTCAGCGCTACCGACCGCGGGCGTTCTCACGCTCGCCGTCGCTCTCGCGCTTGCGACGGCGGTCACTTCCGTTTGTGCAGTTGCGCAGAGTCTTCCCGACAAAAGAGTGGTAAAAGAATGGGTAGCGAACGCTCGAAAATCCACCGAACTCTCGTCGTACGCCGGCTCTCCGTATCACTTCGTCGCGCATTTCCACTACGACTTCAACGGCAAATCCGTTGACGGTATGTACGAAGTTTTATGGGCCGCACCGGACCGCTTTCGTGTTGAATTCCGCGCAGGCACAATCGGCGAGACCGACGTTGTCCTCGGCGGTAAGAAATACGTCCTGCGTAACACGCCAACGATGTCCTATTACATGTGGAGCATTTCGGGCGTTACGGTTGGCCGCCTTTTGGTTCCGCAATCGCCGCTTGATCACAACGACGACTCCCTGCACAAATTGCGGTCCGAGCCGAGCGGCTCGACGCAGCAGATTTGCAGTGATGTCGGTGACGATTCCGTGATCGTTCACCAGATGTGTTTCGACGCTGCCAATGGCGCGATCGTGGCCGATCACGTTTACAAACATCCCGGCTCGAACATCGCGGGCCAAAGTCTCTCTATCGACCGCACCGACTATATGCAACTCGGCGACACGCGATTACCTCGCCGCGTGAATCGCCGCTGGGGACCCGAGACGATCGATATCACCGTGGACAAATGGGAAGCCGTCGACCAGTTCGGCGCCGACACATTCGTCCCTCCTGCTAAAAGCGTTTCGTGGGATTGGTGCGCGTCTCCAGCGTTCGATACACGTGGGATGGGCGGCCCGTCGGCGCCAGAGATCGTTCGCCCCTCCGTTGGCTCGGGCGATGTGAAAGTGGTTTACTTTGCGTCATATCGCATCGTCGGCGCCGATGGCCGGATTGAACAATCGACGCCGCTGTTCGACACACCAGGCAAGCCACTTGCTGGCGATTCGGTCCACGATCGCGCGCCGATTCACGCCTGTGACGGAAAGCCCATCCGATACGAATCCATCTCGATCTATTGGCCCGGCTTAATCGTTCTCGGCCGCTAAAGCATGTTCAGTGACGGGGTTGAGCGCACGATCTGTGTGTCTGGAAACGAAAACGCGCGAAGTGCCGATCAACAAACTCCAGAGCCTGTTAAACTCGCTGGTCTCAATGGGTCGATGCAACACTAAGGTCGAACCACCTGACATAGAAAACAAAAGCCAAAATCGCTAGCTAGGGGTAGACCACCCGGAACGCTGTTCTGGCTGGGTTTTGATCGAGTACAACCAAACAGATGGTTCTCCCGCGCAAGCAATGTCGAATCAACGCACTGGATGGTGTTGCATCGACCGGTTGAGCTGGCAGCACTTATCGGAAACTCACCCACACCAATTACTCGCAGAGTTTGCTCAGAACGATTGCGGCGTCTCGGCAACCGGCGATTCCAGCGGCAGCCGGCCAATCTGCCGCGCGCGTACTATAAACCGCTTCGGCGCCGAGCCGACGTAGTAGAACGGATAGCATGTGACCAGCGTCAGGGTGTTCTCGCCGGTCGGTTGCAGCACCTGCACGTCGCTCGGCCACACCACCTCGGTTGATTCCACTCGATACACGAACTCTCCGTCCAGCGTATTGAGGGAGATTGCGTCCCCCACCCGAATATCCTTCAACGGACGGAAAAAACCGTCGCGGTGTCCAGCCAGCGCCACGTTTCCAGCCTCGCCCGGCATCGCCGTTTCGGGCAGATGCCCGACGGCGCGGTGCAATATTCTGGCTGACTCCCCTTGCACCACGATGGTCTCCAGACCGATGCGCGGAATTTTCATTTCTCCGATCGCATCGCCTGTCGCCACCAAATGCGGCCCCGGAGTCGCGCGCCGATTGGAAAACTTCGATTCTTCGATCGCTTGATACGCTCGCGCATCCACAAAAATGTAAGTGGTATAACCCAGCGCCAGGAATGCGAAAGTAAGAAAAAAATAATACGCCCCGCGAAAGAACGATCGTCTCCAGTTCCCGCGCCGCTTTGCGATGGTTGGACGCACGTTCACTCGGCTCGTTTCCCCGCCTCGGCGTCCGAAGGCTTATCTCCAGCGGCGGAATAACCCGTGCGCGTGCGCGCGTGCAACTTGCCTTGGCCTGGAGCGGACACCTTCACTTCGATCTTTCGGAACGCGTGAGCACTGTTCGTCTTTTCCGGCGCGAATCCCAGCGTGTATTGTTCGCGAAGATCCCGGGCGATCTGCGTCGAAATGCTCGCGACGGTGTTTTTGCTATCCGGGAAATACGCAACCCCACCGGTAGCTTTGGCGAAGTGGTTAAGCACTCCCGGATTCACTTCTCCGGTGTCGCCGATCAGCCCGATGGAATAAATTACAACCTGAGATTTCCGGGCCAGCTCCAGAACCTGCGAGAGTTTTTGCGCGCTGGCATTGTCTCCGCCGTCGCTGATAATGATCAGCGCCTTCCGCTCATAATGGCCGAGTTGCAAATGGAGCAGCCCTTCGGCCACGGCGTCGTAAAGCGCCGTTCGTCCGCGCGCGCGCACCGCGGAGACGGCTTTGGCAAGTTCTTTGGGATCATCGGTGAAAGGCTTTCCGTTCAGAAGCTCCACCGAAACGTCGTCATTGAAATCCACCACGAACATCTCATCGCGCGGATTACCAGATTGTGCGAAAGATGAGACCGCGTCGGCTACTTCCGGCAGTTGCGTGCCCATGCTGCGGCTGTGATCCACGATCAAGCCTACGGTGATGGGAGCATCGCCCTGCTGGAACAGCGCAATTTTTTGCAGACGCCCATCTTCGTACACGCGGAAGTCCTGATCGCTCAGCCCCAACACCGCGTTGCCCTTCGCATCAGTCACGTTCACGGGCAGCACCACCATATCTGTCTGCACCGAGATGGCGGACGAGGCAGGGGGTGTCGGGCGTGATTGCGCCAAGCTCGCACGTCCAAGAAAAAGGGATGCAGCGGTAAAAATGCCCAAGCGCCAAATTCGTTGGCAGGGTTGCGCTGGAAATTTGAGAGTCACGGGAGAAGCTCCTTGCGCCGCGGGTTATGAATTGTCATTCAGCCCCGCGGCGCACCGGAGTTTGTTGCGTTTATGAAAACTACGAGAGTCGCTTCACGGCTAATGCAGCTCCAAGTGAGGCCAGGCCCAGCAGCGCAATCAACGGCAGTGTGCTGGCGGTCTTCGGCAGTTCTTCTGACGCGACCGCTGGCGCAGGAGCCGGTTCATCAGCAACTGGCGCAGTCGTCTGCACTGCTTCCGTCACCGGGACTTCCGTCTGCTCCGGAGTAACGGCTACGATCGTAACTGTGTTCAGGTCTGTCGAATCCATTGGCAGCGCCGGAACCGGTTCCTTAATCGCGACTGCGAGTTCAATCGCGCGCTGCTTCGGATAGACGAATTCCTGGCCGAAGTTATCGCCCGGGTAAAACCAAGCCTTCAACGCATCCGGCGCATCGCCCGGCTGCTCGGAGAACTTCACCACCGTGCGGCCCGTCGGCTGCAAGCGATAGTCGTTAATCGCCAGAACCGTGGCGATCAGCTGCGTACCGTCCGCATTGAAGATTTGCACGATGTGACGATCGGAAGGCGAATCCAGCAGCTTGAAGGTGTAGGTCCCGGCGGGCAGGATTTGCCCTGGGATTTCGACCGGCTGATTGAACGTCATCACGGTCTTCTTGTTATATTGATCAGCACGCGCGCCAGGAGCTGAAACAGCGCCGACTAACGACAGTGCAGCGACAACTAGAACTGTGTTCATGATTTTCATTTACATTTTCTCCTGGGAAAGTATGAGAACTACTGGTGCCCGATGTGGTCTGCTGACGAGAAACACCATGCTACTCGCATCGGCCGGGCAGGTCTGTGCATTACTGCACACAACTGGAGTTTTGTCTGAGGTTCACTTTGCGGCGCTTGCCGCGAGAACCGGAGCGGGTGTAACCACCTTCAATTGATTGAGATCGGCCATTACGTCGTGCCAGCGAGCGTCGTCCTTTTTCGTCTCGATCGGCGCGGAAAGATCCCCGTAGAAGCTCAGAATATTGTCGCGCAATTCCGCGGACGTTCGATCGAACTTCCGCCGCGCCAGCTGCGCTAGCAGCTTCGCATAGGTTTCATCGGTGAGCGTGTACTCTGCTGCCACAGTTTGATCGCCGCTGTCGAGGTCCATGTTGGTCAATTGCAACAGCCCGGCGCGCACTTCTTCCAGATGGGCGCGATATTGGTCAACGGTGGTGTTGATGCTCTTGAAATACATGTCTTCGCTTTCCGGCGTTGGATTGTTGAACGCCATCGCTTTGAAAGGACCGATCTTTGGCGTGTACAGCAACAGAACCCCGAACACCCGTGTCGTGAATCCCGTCTTCGCGTAATCCTTTCCCCAATCCCTTTCATAATCGGATCGCGAAAGCCGGTACAGGAACTTCTTTTTCGCAAAATCGGGCTCCTCCCGCATCATGTCCTTCTGATGGGTCCGCAGTGCCACCTTCGTCAGCTCCGGGATCATCCGGCTGACTGCAAAGCGATACGAGCCAACGGCGAGATCCTCGTGCGACAGCACATCTTTCAATTCCAATCCGTACACAATCGGAAATGTCCGCTCCAGCAGCGGCTTCGATACCAGGAATCCGATGAAATCGTGATACTGCTGCGATGCGTAACGATTCTTCGCCACCTGCACCATGTCAAATCCGAACTCGGTTTTCAGATGCGCCGTGTGATCCTGCGCGTACTTCACCGAATTACCGTACTTCGCGCGCAGCTTCGGATACTGCATCGCGACGGCCTCGTTGACCGCCGGATGGCCCGCGACATCGGACGTGTAGTGTGCCAGCGCGCCGAGGGCAAAGGCGTACTCGTCCGCGTCCTGACTCTGCGCCAGCAGCTCGCGCACGAAGTCACCGCTGCGCACGTAGTGCACCAGATTGCTGAACTCCACGCTGCCAAACGGATAGTAGCCAAGATCCTGGATCACCGCACCGCCGTATGCGTAGGCGTGAGCTTCGGTTAGTTGGTCCTCGGTAATCGTTGGAAATCGCTGCAGCAGCAGGGGCCGGAGCTCATCGGTCCACACCAGGTCCACGATCTCCTCGTGGGTGAGCACGGAATATGCGGGCGAAGGGCCCGTGCACAGGAGTACGGCGATTAGAATTGCCACTATACGAATTGACCTGCGGGCCCGTGTGCCGACTGCAGGGTTATGAGGGAACCGCGTCCTAGTCTGTTTTCCTGAGGTCATGGACGAGTTTTTTCGCCTCTTTCATTCTTTCTTTGTAAAACGACGGGCTAATCAGAAGTTTGTTCGCGCCGGCGCGCAGGTGCTCTCTCACGCCCTTCTTCGACAAAAATAGAGATAAGGCCGTGTACGTCTTGATTTCCTTCTCCAGAAACCTGACGACTCGTTGATTCGAGTCAAGCATCGCCGCCCTCCTACCCGATCAACTCGTTCCGCCTCGGAAAACGAACACCACTCGGCGCAATCGTTCGCTGCAAGCTTCGTCCGGAGCGATCGCTCCGCCCACCAGCGCCGCGCCGGAAATCTCGGCACGTTTGGTAACGGCGCACCCCCGGCGGCAAGAAATCTAGATCCGTCCCAGTATCACCAGGATCACCACTACCAGCAGCACCAATCCCAAACCGCCCGACGGAAAATAGCCCCAGTCGCGGCTGTGTCCCCAGCGCGGGAAAGCGCCCACCAGCGCCAGAATCAAAAAAATAATCAAGATCGTTCCGAGCATTGTTCTCTCCTCTTTTCTAGCTGGTTGTTACGCTTGCTGTTTGCTCGTCGTCCCTGCGTCGCAGTCAATTTCGCTGCGATTAATCCAGCCCTGTTTACGTCCCCACCCGCATTCGCGACAGCGAGTGAAACAGTCCAAAAATGTTCAGCAGCCACAAAACCGTGACGATGACCACGACGGCATTCAATAGCGACTTGATAGACCCCGCCATCGGTATGAAATTGTTCACCAGCCACAGCAGCACTCCTACCACGATCAGCACCATCAATATTTGTAGTAACGGCATAAGCTTTTACTCCTTTCTCTTCGCAGGCAGACACTCCTGCCTGTCCCAAGTTGTCTCACACGAAATCTAGCTCGTTACAGGACCTGTTACCGGCGGTTGCACGGAGAGGAAATCTGCGATATCCGGTGTGCTTCAGATGAAGGTTCTAAAACTGGTATCCAGCCTGCTACGTTCACTTCATCCACGGCAACATCTTAGAGAACGCCAATGCACATATCTGTTCACTACTGCACACAATTCCAAATCAGCAGCGCGCAACCTGCGGGATCAGCACGATTTTTCCGCACGCGCCCCGGCCAGTACTTACATCTTCACCAGCGAAGGCGCCGCCCGCCCCGCCAGCACCGCATCAATATTATCCAACGCCAGCATCCCCATCGCCGTATTCGTCTCCAAAGTAGCGCTCCCAATATGCGGCAGCAAAAAAGTATTCGGCAGCCCCACATATAAAGGATTAATCTTCGGCTCCCCCTCGAACACATCCAGCCCAGCCGCAGCCACCCTCCCCGTCTTCAACGCCGCGATCAACGCCCCATCCTCCACCAACCCGCCCCGCGCCGCATTGATCACAATCGCCCCCGCCGGCAGCAGCGCAATATTCTCCACATCCAGAAAATGATGCGTCTCCGGCGTATGCGGCGCGTGCAAACTCAAAAACTGGCTCACGCGCAACAAATCCTGCGGCCGCGCGTGATACACCGCATCTCCCTCCGCCGCCATCGCCAGCCGAGTCCGATTCGAATAATGTATCTTCATCCCCAACGCCCTCCCCCGTCGCGCCACCGCCTGCCCAATCCTCCCCATCCCGAAAATCCCCAGCACTTTCCCCGCGCAATCCCATCCCAGCAGCCGCGGCGCATCCCCTCTCGCCCAAGCTCCGCTGCGCACCAGTTCCTGCGCCTCATAAGCCCGCCGCGAAGCTCCCAACAGCAGCAAAATCGCCACGTCCGCCGTCGCATCGTCCAGCACGCCCGGAGTATTCGCGATCGCGATCCCCCGCGCCGCCGCCGCCCCCACATCAATGTGATCGTACCCCACCGAAAATGTCGCTATCACCTTCACGCTCGCCGCCACCCGCCGGAAAAATTCCGCATCCAATTTCGCCGGCGGATTAAAAAAAATCGCATCCGCCCCCTCCGCCGCCCGTAACAACTCTTCCGCCGGGTTCGCCGCAGCTCCAGCCGGCGCGTCTGTCGAAACCCGCCGCACCGTGTAATCCCGCGCGATGCGCCTTTCCACATCCTCAGTAAAATGTCCCAACACCACCAAAATCGCTTTGCTCAACTCGCACCACCCTTCCCGCTCCACCAGATTTTACCCAATTCGCGCCCACGAGCCTGCAAACGAAGCCGTTCTCTCGCCGTTGACTCTGTAGCGGCCGCCTGCTTTTGCCTCTGAGGCGGGCGTCTTTGCCGTTGCCGTCGTAGCGGCGCACTTCAGCGCCCCATTGCGAGCCCAATCACCACCAGCTAAAATCGCGCGATCCCAAAAAACGCCGCCACCCCATGCCCTTCCTCCTACGCCCAGCCACCCCCGCAGACATCCCCCGCCTGCGCGAAATAATCCACGCCTCCGTCCGCACCCTGCAAGCCGCCGACTACTCCCCCACCCAAATCGAAGCCGCCCTCCACTCCGTTTACGGCGTTGACACCCAACTAATCGCCGACGGCACCTATTTCGCCGTAGAAGTTGCGGCTGCTTCCCCACGAATCACTCATCACTCGTCACTTCCGTCATCGCCTGCGGCGGATGGAGCAAACGCAAAACTCTCTTCGGCGGCGATCAATTCACCGGACGCGAAGATTCCCTCCTCGATCCCGCCCACGACGCCGCCAAAATCCGCGCCTTCTTCGTCCTGAATCGCGCTACAGCGCGATTCATCCTGAGAACCGGCAGTGCCGGTTCGAAGGGCTCCCCAATACGTCCGCCGCGGCATCGCCACCCTCCTCCTCGATGCCTGCGAACAAGCCGCCCGCGCCGCCGGTTTCACCCGCCTCGAAATCGGCTCCACCCTCACCGGCGTCGCCTTCTATCGTGCGCACGGCTACGCAGCGCAGGAAAATCTGCAAGTCCCCCTGTCGAACGGAGAAACTCTCCCCATCATAAAAATGTCCAAGGAATTTAAACCCAGGTTATAAGCAGAGACCAGCCGCGCGCTTTTGAATTTGCCTTTGTAGCGGCCGCCTGCTTTTTCTTAGGCGGGCGTCTTTCGCTTTCGCGCATCCGTAGCGGCACGCCGCGCGCCTTCACACCACCTGCAGAACCTACCCCTGCCCCAGCATCCCCTTCACTTTCCCCAAAAGTTCCGCCGCGCTATAAGGCTTGGGGAACACCTCAAACCCTTCCAGCTCCAACCGGTATTCCAGCCGCTCATCATCTATGATCCCAGCCACCATCAGCACCGGCAGTCCATGCACCTTCGTCCGCAGAAATTTTGCCGTCTCGTATCCAGACATATCCTCAATATACGGTCCAATCACCAATAGGTCCGGCGTGGCTTCGCCAATCCTTTTCACCGCCGTTCCCAAATCCCCCGCCGCCATCACCGTATAACCGGCGTGCTCCAGCGTTTCCGCAATCACCGCGCGTGCCACTGAATCCGAAATCAGCAGCAGTATCATCGCGTTTGTCGTCATCGCAATCGCTCACCTTGTGAAAATATCGCCTGCGTTCGTCGAACATATCACGTTCCCATCCTTGTCGCGGGATCCATGCAGCCGTGCGTCCCCTCCCGCATTAGCTCCCGCCGAAGGGGTTGATCGTATTAATTGAGTGTCCGTCCTGAACGTTGAACCTGTACACCAAGTGACCGTAGTGCAAGTTTCCAAAATTTAGATTTTCTACCAGCGCACAAGAGTATTTGGGCGGCCATCGTCGCCTCTCGTTCTTATCCGTGGGCGGGGGCCAGAGTCGAATCAGAATCTCATTCCAGTTCAGAGGGCTCGCTGCTACATTGACCCGCGTTATCCCCTGATTGGCTTTCTCATGCAGTGAGAGGATCTGAAGACTGAGGTGCCCAACCGTAACGGTGTAGACGTGGCCCCCCACCAGTCCGCTATTGTTCGGCACGCCGAGCTTGAACTCGCTGCCGATAGAACTGAGTGTTCTCCCGTCGAATCGTGCCGCCCAAATGCCGGTTCCGTTCGGGATGGCTCGATTGTCGTTCTTGAACGCGTGCCGCTCCGCGTCCGTGAAAAACTGGTTGTGCTTTTCGTAGGCGTCATTAACCATTGCCATCTTCAGCGCCCACTCTGCAAGAAACTTTTGGTGCGCCAGATCCAAGTCCAATGCAATGTCCTCGAGCAACGCACCGACTAGGGGCTTGCACTTTACCTCCAGCCTACTCATCCACCCGTTGTTGCACATCTCGCACACGCATGGGATTCGGACTTCTTGGCTTTCCGTGAGCTCCGGCTCGCCGTCCCCGACCTTGCGATAGAGCAATTCACGCGTATTCACTCGCTCAAGAACCCAGCGGGGAAATAAATCCTCTTTGGAGTCGGGTGCGTTAGCACAGAAAATACAGGTATCCATAACGACAAGGCTAGCATGAGTACTGCACATCTGGCGTAGAATACCAACCGCGGCCTAAGTGTGAGCGTAGAATTGCTATTCTGCGTCATCGAGTTCAGCACTGCGACCGCCAATACTGATAAATCGGACGGGCAATCAGACCCGTACGAAGAGCAAACTGAGGAATCCAAAAAACAAATAATGCCCGCCGGAGATCGCGTCTCAAACGAGAAGAAGAATCTGAATCGACTCGCCGGAGAGTTTCTGGTCGCGTCTAGGTTGACCCATCGTGGGTACATGGTTACGTTGCAATGGGGCACGACGATCAGCTACGACATCTTGGCTTTTGACAAACTGGGAAGGGTCGCGTTTATTGAGGTCAAGTCAACAGCTTCATACCCCCGAAGATGGGTGCTTCAGAGCAAATACGCCAATCCGGAGAGCGACGCGATTCGACTCGAACGACGGTTCGTGTGCTGCGTCGACATTTCTAGCAAAGAACACGAGCCGTCGGTGCACGTTTTCCCGGCCTCAGTGGTGGCGGCCGGTCTCCATTACTACTTCAATAGCAAATTTCCCAATAGCGCGAGCTACCATTTGTCGTCGGACTTCAAGCCGCAGGGCCAGTCTAAGCAAGAAGTAAAGACGGTCGGCCAGTTCATAGACGAACAAAAATACCTCGAAGACTATTTGAGCCTGGGCCTTACGCCCGTTCCAGGCTAGCAAGAGCGTGATCGCGTACTTTTCAGGAAAGACAGCGGAACGGAGGATAAGTGAGATCGTTCGCGTGGTTGGCGTCTCTCGTTACCATTCTCGGAGTCAGCTTGCATAATTTAGTTCACTTTTGGGCAGACTCTTCTTTTTTGATTAGATTTCTCCTAATTGTGGGGCTGCTTGCTGTGCCGATACTCGCTGCTCTGGATGTTCGAGCGTGGTGGGGTTCTCGGGCGAAACATCACTAAACCGCGTTATCAGTCGAGAAATATATGCTGAAGCTCCTCAAACGTGGCGGCTCGGCAGCGATCTTCGCAAATAACCTCTCTTGGGTCTCCGGCTCCGCTGAAGTTCGCGCCTTCCTGGGGTCGGAAGCAGAGCACGGACGCAACATTTGTCTATACGTTCCTCGTCATAACGATTTAACCACCGAGCTCGCCACAAAAGGCGTCGCAGTCAGAACTTATGAAGCTTTGGGCTACCAGCCGTCGGCGCGGTTCACTCTATTAAATCCCGATGAGCCCGGTTCATCGTTGTTGGCAATTGGTAAGGGCGCATTTCCGAACTTTTACATCGACGAATACACAGACCAGTCCCATCCTCGTGTAATTGCGGTCGCCAGAGACCTTCTGAAAATCCTTGAAAAGGTGGGAAATCGTGTCGACGCTCAAAGAAATCAGGATTGAGTGGGATCGGAACGCGGTCTCTCGTTGCAAGCAGATCGAGAGCGGAGCGGACATATCTCACGACAAAGTCCTCTTACCCTCAATCTTGAAGCTAGCAGGCAATTTGCAGGGGAAATTTGTGCTCGACGTTGGCTCTGGCTGTGGATTCCTAACAAACTTCGCTGCCCGCAGGGCGAAGAATGTTTTAGGAATCGACATCTCACGGCAGATGGTCGATCAGGCGAGAGCCCGAAACAAACGTCAGAACATGTCGTTTCAGTGTATCTCTCTGGAACAAATGTCCCATAAAGCACGACGACGATTCGACATTTGCCTGTCAAATATGTCGCTAATCACTATACCCAGTCTCGACGATTCTCTTCGGTGCCTTCATTCGCTCACCAAGCGGCACGGCGTACTCGTCTTCTCGATCGGGCACCCCTGCTTTTGGAACATCTATCGCAAGGATGAGCCGTTCGACGCTTTTGATTATTGGCGAACCCACCCGGTAAATGCGCCGTTTCGAATCACCCTCGACAGAAAGCAACTTCCAGTTGCAACCACGTACTTTCACCGATCGCTGGCGACATATTTAGACTCTTTGAAACGAGCGAAATTCCACCTGGAGGAACTGATGGAACCGAAGCCAGCTAAAGGAGTTCCCAAGAGCTACACCCAAGCATTTCCGTTGCCGCGGTTTGCGGTCATACGTGCGCGGCGGGTCTGATTAGGCATTGAAGGCGTAGTGGACGAATGCGACATGGTTCGGAGCGTCAAGAGCGATAGAGGCGTGCCGCGGACTTTTCCCGGAATTTATCGATGACCGAAGGATTTCCGTACGCCCGTTCTGGCGTACACCTGACCACCGGCCCTCAATACACGCCTTCTCCGATCCGAATCAAGGTGTAATTCCCTGCGTAATGAGGGACTGGCGGGTGGCGCACGCTTCCACACCATCCAAACGAACGCCGTTGAATTTACGGGTGCCCCATCCTTCGCGCCTTTGTTTCATGCGAAGGGTGGGGGTTTAGACGCAGCGTCGCGGCAACTGTTCCGCCGAACTCCTACCACACGTCAGCCGCCCGCCTACGAGTGAGCAGCGGCTGCGGTCGCGAGCTGCTGCTGCAGCGCTAGCTGATCCCAGTTGTCCCAGCCGCGGATAATCTTGCCGTTCTCGATCTGGGCAATCGTGATTCCCGTAATCTTTACTCTTTTATTTGTCGCCGGAAATCCGAGCTGGTCGCCCGTGTGCGTCATTTCGGCGGACCAACGGACCACGACTTTGTCGTCGGCTCCAATGCTGTCTTCGATAGTCGTAGTGATATCTGGGAACGCACCACGAATCCGTTGATAGAATGCTTCGAATTCCCCTGGCCCGCGAATCACTACCCCGGGTTGGTCTTGACCGACAGCGACCGAATTTTCGCCGAGCAGATCATAGATCGTTCGCACGCGCCCTTCATTCCAAACTTCTTTGAACCAACGCCGCATCAAAACAACATTCTCTTCGACAGACATGAGACACCTTCCTTGAGGAGACCGAGGTCAGCTCGATGCCCTGCAGAGTTGGTATAGCATGAAGTTACGTTACGAGCCAGCTAGTGCTAGACACCGTTCAGGCGCTTGGCGCACCCTCCCACACTAACCAAACGAAGGCCCTTGAATTTCCGGGTGGCGGGTCGCCAAGCCTCTCCTACCACCCAAGCGCACCGAAAAAAAGGCGCGAGCCAAATCGGCCCGCGCCTCCTGATTCAACTGCCCGACTTACTTCTAGCACCCATTACAGGCAGCACAACACTCCGCGGAATCGCAGCACGATGTGGTCGCTGCCTTTACAGCCCCTGTAAACCCAAGTGCGATCACTGCCAACAACAGTACTGCCGCTAGCTTCTTCATGGATTTTCTCCTTTGAAAATCAAGTTGGTTTTTGCCAACCGATGGGGATGCCATCAGCGTTAGACACCAGGCAAAACTTCCAAAGTGATTTCTAAATGCGAAGCAGGTGGGTTTCGAGGAGTGTGTCTCTGCCGCTGTGCCAAACGGACGGAACAAGTTCCGCTGAGTGACAAAACCGAACCATCGGCAAGCTAAAATGAGATTCAAGAACGAAACTGTGCGCAAAAGAAATTTGCAGCGCCGCTATATCCGGTTTCGATGCGACCGTTACTTCCACAGGGCAGCACGACATCCCGCCACTGCGAACGGGCTCGCGGCCATTGTGTTTTGCCGGCGCGTTGCCGCCAGAATGATGCGGACAATTCGGCATATCCGCCATCACGTCCGGCTGACCCTGTTCTGCTGAGCTTTCGTGGACCAAGGCCGCGATGCCCGCGGAAACTTTCGTCGTGGAAATGTTGGATGACCCGGAACTCGCCAGGCTCGGAAGTGTGCACCCCATCAGGCAAGCCAATACAGCCATCCACAGAGACACCGCTGTGGCCACCGCCGACTTGAAGGTGCGAAACGGAGAAAGCATCACTCAGAGCCTATACATCGCGATTCGCAAAGACAATTCGATTTGTGGCCGGTGGCGCACCCTTCCACAACACCAAACGAACGCCGTTGAATTTCCGGGTGCCCCATCCTTCGCGCCTTTGGTTCATGCGAAGGGTGGGGATTTAGACGCACCTCCACCGCCCAACCCAACGAACTACAACCCCGAAATCATCTCGTCCAGTAATTACTACACCTGTCCTTCAACCATACTTTCGTACAGCTGCTTTCTAGTTTCCCGAGTGGTACGTTAGGTCAGGAGAGAAATATGAAACGGCACTTTCAAAAATTTCGCGACCCACGCTTCGCCCTCACCACCCTGCAAAATCCCAGCCTCGAAGTCCGCACCCACGCCGAACTAGTCCACGCCGCCCAACAAGAGCGTGAATGGCAACCCACCGCCCTCCGAATCCCCGCGACGCAACCCCTCGCCACGCCGGCCGCCCCAGATCCAATTCCCGTTTCGGAACTCCCCGCGGCATTGCCTGAAGCATTCTGTGAAGAAGAATTCTGTGAAAATGTGGCGTCGACCGCCCCAGACCCCACCCCCGCCGCGCCCGCGCCTCTCGATTCCGCAGCCCCCGACTCCGGAAACCTCGATTCCACGTACCCCGATCCCAGTAATGAAGACACACAGCAAATCCTCGACTCTCTCGTCGCCGATGTCGTCACCGCCGGCACCTCGCTCCCGTCGTCGTCCCCCGCCGGCGAACAACCAACGCCGCGCCCCACTCCAAAACCCCGCCGCAAACGTGAATCGCGCCACAGCGCGATTCACCCTGAGATCCCGCAGCGCGGGATCGAAGGGCAGATTGGCGTCCGCCGTCCCAAACGGCCCGAACCCACCTTCCTCCAACGCCACGCCCGCAAGTGCGCCATCTGCAAACATCCTTACCGCCAGGAGATCGAAGAATCCTTCCTCCACTGGCGCAGCCCCCAGACGATCATGCACTGCTTCGACATCAAAACCGAAACCAGCATCTACCACCACGCCCACGCCTTCAATTTTTTCGCCCAGCGCAACCGCAACCTGCAGTCCGCCCTCGCAAACATCGTCGAAACGATTGACACCTGCGACTTCACCGGCACCGAAATGCTCCAAGCCGTCCGCTCCCTCGCCCACCTCAGCGAAGACGGCCGCTGGATCCATCCCACCAGCAAATCCGAATTCATGTATTCCATGCAGCGCCTGCCTGCCGGTCAGGCGGCGCTGCCCGCAGCACAACCGGCGCTCCCCGCTCACACGAACACCCTGCCTGCCGCTGCAGGCGAGCCAATCCTAATCGCTAGTCCCTCAAATATTAAAAAACGACGCAACCCACTGAAAACAATACTCAGCTACTCAGGTTAATCGCTAGGTTTTCGGCCGTTTTTGGGGGTCGCGCGCCGAAAAAGCGCGAAACAGAAAATAAACCGGCAGCCCGCTGGCAATGAGGACGAGTCCCGGCAATGTCGTCGCGGCCCGATAGCGCAGCAGCACCACCAGAATCACGCTCGCGCCCAAAATATAAAGCGCCGGCACCACAGGATAACCAAACGTCTTGTAAGGCCGCTCCGCCAGCGGCCGCAACCGCCGCAACCGGAAAATCCCAATAATCGTCAAAATGTAAAAGATCAGCACAGCCGACACAACGTAGTCGAGCAAATTGCTATAAAGGTTCCCATATTTCCCGGAAACAGGATCGTAAGTCCGCGGCAGAACCAGAAACGCCGCCCACGCGCCTTGTACCAGCAGCGCAATCCCCGGCACTCCAGCCCGATTCAGCATTCCCGTGCGCCGGAAGAACAACCCGTCCCGCGCCATCGCGTAATAAGCCCGCGACCCCGTCAGCAACATCCCATTGATGCACCCAAAGGTGGAAACCATGATCGCCAAAGCCATTAACGTGACGCCCAGCCCCGGAAACACGGCCTGCAAAGTGGCCGTCGCGACGCGATCCGATTCCGCATGCTGGATCGCCGTAAGCGGCAACGTGCAGAGGTACGCAAGATTCACCAGTAGGTACAATCCAATCACCATGCCCGCGCCCAGCGCCAGCGATAGCGGAATATTCCGCCGCGGATTCTTCACCTCGCCCGCGGTAAACGTGATGTTGTTCCATGCGTCCGCCGCGAACAGCGACCCCACCTGCGAAACGCACAGCGCCACAAACAGTCCGTACCCGGTAGCCGCGCTGATCCCCGCCGCAATCGGCACATACCCGCTCGGCGACCACATCGCCGTGAAGTTCGCACGAATCGCCACGGCGTTGCGCCCAAAAAGTATGCCCACGACAATAATTCCCGCGAGCGAAGCAATCTTGCACGACGTAAAAACGTTCTGGATCGCCTTGCCGTAGTTCAGCCCGCGCGTATTACTCCAAGTGAGCAGCAGAATCACCAGCACCGCGACAAGTTGCGCGGTAGAAAGCGAAATCGCGTACCCGGAGGAAATGTGCAGCGGCTCGATGAGGTAACGCGATTCGCCGACCGCGGGCCACAACACGCCGAGAAACCGCGCAAACCCGATAGCCACAGCCGCAACGGTCCCAGTCTGTATGATCAGGAACAAGGTCCAGCCGTACAGAAACCCAAGCGTAGGCGAGAACGACTCCCGCAGATACACATACTGCCCGCCCGCCTGCGGCATCATGGACGCCAACTCCCCATACGACAGCGCCGCCGTGATGGTGAGCACTCCTGCGATAACCCAGGAGAGCAGCAGCCACCCCGAACTACCAAGCTGCCGCGACATATCAGCAGACACAATGAAGATCGCGGACCCGATCATCCCACCGGCAACGATCATGGTGCTGTCAAACAACCCAAGTCCGCGGCTGAACCCGCGCGAGCTCAGGTCGTCAGCACCTGCGGCGACCACTTGCTGATCGATCAGCGCGTTGGAATCGGTTGGAGCTGTGGGATCGGACGACGTAAGGTTCCTCCCGCGGCCGGCGAAAGCGGATGATACCACCGCGGAAGTGCCATGAACTCAGAAGCTGCTTGCTGTTTTCGTTAGCGCCATCACTTGACGATCGCAGTGTCTCTGACTGCATACTGCTCGAGGACCAGATCAAGTTCTTGCGCGCGGATGGGTTTGGCCAGATAGCCGTCCATGCCCCCGGCGAGGCAAAGCTCCTGATCACCCTTCATGGCGTGCGCGGTGAGAGCGACGATGGGCTGATGTCCGCCCGTGAGTTTTTCCTTTTCGCGAATCCTGGCGGTCGCTTCCATGCCGTTCATCTCCGGCATCTGGATATCCATCAGTACCAGATCGTAGCTGTCCTTCTCCATCGCGGCCAGAACTTCGCGGCCATTGGCGGCAACCACCACGCGATGTCCTCTTTTTTCGAGTAAACGCGTCATCAGGCGCTGATTCACCAGATTGTCTTCGGCCAACAGTATGCGCAAGGCTTCGAAGGAAGCCTGAGGATGCTGCACGGAGTGATGTGTGATCAGCGGACGCGCTTTCTCCTGTTCGCGCGCGCCGACGACGCGAGCGATGGCCTCGCGCAATTCCGACTGCCGAATCGGTTTCAGCAAATACGCGGAGACGCCGAGTCTCCTGCAACGCTCGGCATCTCCGCGAGCTTCGGCCGAGGTGAGCATCATGATGGTAGCCGTGGATAATTCCGGCGTTCGCCGGATGAGTTCGACGAGTTTGAAACCGTCCATCCCGGGCATGTGCATATCGGTGAGAATGAGCGCGAATGGTGCAGCGGATTCCCCGGCGGCGGAGAGTTCCGCGAGCGCCTGCTCGCCGGATTCCACGGATTTCACGTTCATCTCCCAGCGGCGGAGCATCGCTTCCAGAATGCGGCGATTGGTGGCATTGTCGTCGGCGACCAGGACTGTGATGCCGCGCAGAGTTTCCGATGGGGTGAGCGTTTGGAGGGGCGCTTCCCCTCCGACGTGATTGAACTGCACCGTAAAGTGGAATTGGGTTCCGCGGCCTGGCTCACTTTCCAACCAGATCCGGCCATCCATCATGTGCACGAGGCGTGAAGAGATGGTCAGACCCAGTCCGGTGCCACCGTATTTTCGGGTTGTGGATGTATCAGCCTGAGTGAACGGATCGAATATGATTTTTTGTTTTTCGAGAGGGATGCCGATGCCGGTATCGGAGACGGAAAAGCGGAGGAGGCGATTGTCGCCGCCTGCCACTTCCCGGCGGACGCTCAGCGCCACTTCGCCTTTTTCAGTGAACTTGATCGCATTACCGATCAGGTTGACCAAAACCTGGCGGAGCCGGCCGGAATCTCCTTGGACTACTTCTGGAACATCGGGCGCGATTTCACACAATAGTTCCAATTGTTTTTCGTGGGCGCGGAAAGCCAGCATCTTCAGGGTTGTTTCCAGGCAATCCCGCACATTGAAATTCACCGCTTCCAAGTCAATCTTGCCCGCCTCGATCTTGGAGAAATCCAGGATGTCGTTAATCACATTGAGCAAGGAGTCCGAGGACATCTTGACCGTTTCGAGATATTCGCGCTGCTCGGGGGTCAGGTCGGTGTCCAGCGCCAGATCGGTCATGCCCGTGATGCCGTTGAGCGGCGTGCGAATTTCGTGGCTCATGTTGGCAAGAAATTCGCTTTTGGCCTGGCTGGCAGCCTCGGCGGCCTCCCTGGCTTTCTGCATGGCGCGCTCGGCCTTCAGGCGCGCGGTGATGTCCCGGCCAACGCCGACGATACCAGTTACCTCGCCGTGGTTGTCGAGGAGAGGAACCTTGGTAGTGAGCAGGAAAATCTTTTCACTCTTTTCGTTGGTGCATTCTTCTTCGCGATCGAAGAGCGGCTGCTTGGTGCGCAACACTTGCTGGTCGTCTTCAAAATATGCATCCGCAAGTTCTTTCGGGTAGAAATCGCGGTCCATCTTTCCCAGTAATTGCTCATGATTCTGCGCGCCCACGGAACGCGCCAGAGACGTATTGGCCACCACGAAGCGACATGCAACGTCTTTCACATACATGAAGTCCGGCACGTGGTCGATCAGAGTACGCAACATGCGGCGTTCTTCGTGAAGCGTGGCTTCCGCGCGCAGCCTTTCGTTTACCTCGCCCTGCAGTTCGCGGGTGCGATCAATCACGCGGATTTCGAGCTGGCTGTTGGAATCCTGCAAGGCCGCGTCGCGGTCGCGAATGCGGTCGAGCATTTGATTAAAGGAACGAATTACTTGCGCGATTTCATCCGACCCGCGGGGAATGGCGCGTAAGGTGTAGTTTTTTTCCTGCGAGACCCGGCCGGCCACGTCCGCCAACTGCAGCAACGGTCCAGTAATTACGCGGAGAAAACGCGAGGAGATCGAGTAGGTTGCAAGAATGGAAACCAGCAACACCACGATCGCAATCTTGGCGAACTCCCACATGGTGGCGTGAAATGCGCTCAAGTCGGAAATAATCGCGATGGAACCGGTTTTCGCGCCATTCAAAGAGACAGCACGGACCAGCGTGAAGGACCGCGTGCCAAAGTATGCGCCGTCCGGACGCCATGCGGGCACCTTGTAATCGGGGCTGAGGCCGGCGCGACGGTATTCGGCGAAGATGTTGCCATGGATGTCGTAGAGGCAAGCGCCCAGAATTGCATGGTCTGCTTGCAGCGCTCTGAGCATCTCCCGCGCGGTCTTTTGGTCGTCGAATGCCAGCGAGGCGGCGGTATTCGCGCCCAAGGTATCGGCGAGAGTGGAAAGCTCCCGGGCGATATCGGTGCGAAAGCTAGCGCGTTCGTAGATTCCAAAACCAAGCGAGGCCAGGACGAGCGCGAACAAGCTGGCGGAGAGCACCAGCAGAGCCAGTTTTCGTTGTATAGATGCGCCGTTGAAAATCGTTCGCATTTTCGTTACCCGTGATTTCCTATTACCGATTTGGCCAGTAGCAGGAGACGCGAGCTGATCTTGAGATTGGCCCGCTCGGCTGCATCCAGATTGATTTCAAAGCGGACCTTGTTGTCCACCAGGAGGAAACCGATCATGCCTCCTTGCTGGACGAAGCCGTCGGACTCTCCTACGGTCAGGATCGGACCGTCCTTCAACTCGAGAAGGAGGCGGTCGAGGCGGGCCGCATCATGCCTGCCGACAAAAAGCACCTGGCATCCCTGAAAAACCTCCGCTGGCTTCAGATGCCGGACGCTGAAGGGACGGGTCCCGACGGATTGGCCGGCGAGGGTGGATTCCAAGTCACCATGAAAAGGATCTTCGCCGATGGTGCACACCGTGACCGGATTTATGTCATTTCCGAATGAGCCCGGAGGCCAGTCAACCAACTGCACGAAATGAAAAAGGAACGCCGCCTTCACGTGATATTCACTGGCGGAAGACTGCGCCAGCGCGGTGAGGGGGTTTTCCGTCAGCGACGCGGCGAGAATGGCTGAAACGATCAACCGCGGCCAAACGCGACGCGGGGATCGCCACATCCGGCCAGATTTCACGGCGGGGCGAACAGCCCCTCGGATTCGATTTAGGAAACCGCGACCCACTAAAATTCCTCGCTTAAAAGCGCCATGTCAGCTTCACGTATCCGCTGCGCTTCACCACGGTCTCTATTCCCGTGCCCATCGCGTTGACAAACTCAAGATGGCGGTCATTCTCCAGATTCTGCCCAACTAAGCTGATGGAAATGTGTTCGCGGGGCTGCCAAGTCAGTTGCGTGTCGAGCCTGGTGTAGGCCGGCACGTGGAGGGCGGTGAGGCGATCCACAAAGTTCGCGCTGGCGTCCCAGGAAAAATTGCGGGGCAGGTTGAGGTGCGAATCGAGGCGCGCCCAATTTTGCGGGCTGTCGCCTTCGCCGGCCGCGACCGAGGTGGTATCCCGGCTCCCGGGAGCGAGGCGGAGGTTGATGCGCTCGAAGCTGTACGCGGGAGTGATCGTCCAGCGCGTTGCGACTTTCCATTTCGCCGAAATTTCCACTCCGTGCGTTTCGCCATACATCAGGTTCTCCGCCACAACCGGCAAAACCAGATGAGGAGGAACAGGCGTGGTTTCCAGGAACGGAGCGCCGGGCTCTTCCGTTTGCAGCTGATTGTAGGAATTGTAGTAGGCGGCGATGTCCAGCGAGAATCGAGCGGAGAGCTGGGAGCGATAGCCAGCCTCATAGGCAATTAGGGTTTCGTTTTGGAAGTTGGGATTGCCGACGGTGCGGACCAGAGCGGGCGTGCCATTCGGTTCCAAAAAACCCGTGGCGTCTATCTGCGCGGAAGCATCCACGCTGGACGGAGTGCGAAGGGCCCGCGAAATTGCGGCCCAGACCATTTGGCGCTCGTCCAGGTTCCAAGACATTCGCGCGGTGGGCATAAGTCCGAAACCGGTGTAATAGTTGTGTTCCAGCTTCGTCCCGACCGTGAGGAACAAACGGTCTGGGATGAGGCTGATCTCGTCCTGAATAAACGAACTGAACAATTGCGTGTTCAGGTTGGCGGGGTCCAGGGAAATGAACGGAGTTCCGTTCGTTTTCGATGACGAATAGCGGTATCCCACTCCCCAGACGACGTCTTGTCTGGAGCCCCAGGCAAAGTGGTGCTGAAAGTCAGCGCTCCAGGTGTGCCGGTCTTCGCGGAGAACATCGTTGCGCTCGTAGGTGTCGTAGGAAACCTGCAGGTCGGTGTCAGCTCGCCCGGAAATACGATGATGCCAGTCCGTCTGGACGTCGCCGCCCGTGGCATTGACTGCGGCGAAGCTCAATTGTGGGACGGGCGAAGCGAACGAAACCACGAAAGAATTGAGACCGCCGACCCGCGCTGAGTAGAGATCTCCCTCGACCGTAAACTCATCGTTAGCAGACAGTTTGCTGTCAGTGCGGAAACCTCCGCGGAGGGAGTGCCAGCCGTCGCCGCCATCCGAACCCACGATGTTCGGCTGATGCTCCTGATTGAAGTACTTTGCAAATACGCGGTAGTCCGTGTTCTGGCCTAACCTACCTCCATACTGCGCGGTGCCAAAACCTTGATTTAAATTTCCGCCGCCGGCCACGACCAAACCGCCATGGCTCTGGGAAGCCTTCTTGGTGATGATATTGATCACGCCGTCCACGGCATTTGCTCCCCAGGTGGTTCCGCCGGGGCCGCGGATTACTTCGATTCGCGCGATGTCCTCCAGCGGCAAGTCCAGGACATCCCAGAAGACGCCGGAGAAACTGGGCAAATACACGCTGCGTCCGTCCACCATCACCAGGAGCTTGTTGCTGAACTCTCCGTTGAATCCCCGAATGCTGATGGCCCAAACGTTGGAATTGATCTGCGCGACATTTACGCCGGGGACCATGCGCAGCAAGTCCGGGATGTTGTTAGCGCCCGAATGGCGGATGTCCTCCTGCGTGATTACGAAAATGGCGGCGGCGGTTTGCGATACTTTCTGTTCTTTCTTCGATACCGAGGTCACTTCGACGTTCATCAGATCTTCGACGCTCAGCTTGGAGAGATCTTGAGGCGGATTCTGTGCTCGCGCGGAAACAGCCATGAAGAGAGCAAGCAGCAGCGCAAGGCCGCCGCGCCTTGGAATAGTTCGCGCCACGAAATGGAACGCGGAGTTGCGCACGCATCCAGCCGCAGCGGCGCGGGCGTGTGGAGGCGCGAGATTCCAGTTGCTGGGATCGTGGCTTGGAACTTTTGTTTTCATCAACGTTTGTCCTGGCACGCTCTGAGTTCGTGATTGAATCAATGGCAAAGCAGTCGCGGGCGCGGCGTTCGCATTCATGCCAGCGCTCGTCCGTGTCGCGCGGCGGGCGGCTGAGCGGTCCGGAATTCCGGACAACTGCCGCAGAAAAGAATTTGGAGACACCATGCGCAGAGAGGGGCGTACGGATCCAAAGTTCGTCGAAGGGGGATACAGCTTGGGATGATCGAGCGCCGGAACGGCCTATCCAGCGCAGCGAATCGAGGGGTAATCCCAGGTCCTGCTGGTGACGAGACTACTGCTTCGTTTTTATCACTTCCCGAGGTTCGCTGAGCTTGGAAGTGGGGCGCGGTGACGTATGCGCCACGTCCCTCGCGCCGGTCGCGAGCTTTTCCGCCAAAGGAGCGTGCAGTCGGCGGCGGGGTCGCGCGAAAGGGGTGAGGAACGTCACGCTACAGCGACGCTGCGGCTGGTGCGAGCCCGACGCTTGGGTGCCAGTCGCATGTGTGGTGGCGCCAGTTAATCTGCCTCGCTGGGAGCTGGGCGCGCGCCGTGTTCAAGGTTGTCCTGTTGCTTTCTCTGAAAGCGTAACCGCAGGCGATCGAATTCCAGATAGACGACCGGCGTGGTGTAGAGGGTGAGCATCTGGCTGAGGATGAGTCCGCCGACAATGGTGATGCCGAGCGGGCGGCGAAGTTCGTAGCCGGTGCCGAGTGCCAGCGGCAAAGCGCCCAACATGGCGGCCATGGTAGTCATCAGGATGGGGCGGAAGCGCAGCATGCACGCTTCAAAAATCGCGTCGTGCGTACTCTTCCCTTCCTCGCGCTGTGCCTGTAGAGCGAAGTCAATCATCATGATGGCGTTCGTTTTTACGATACCGATGCGTCATCAGTGTTGCCCTTTCGCAATGTCAGGAGAGCCATCAAAGCTGGATCTGGTATAGCGGAACCCAGGCTCGCCGCGCTGGCCGGCACGGGGTGCTCGGTTCAGCATCCCTGAGCCGGCGATTTACATCTCAATCTTTCTCTTTGATCTGATGTTCTTCCATCTTGTTGTATAGCAGGCGACGATTGATTTGCAGGCGATCGGCCGCCTCGCTCTTGTTGCCTTTGGCCTCGCTCAGGGCATTTTCAATTAGTCGTTTCTCCAATTCTGCGACGGACTTGTGGAATGGCAAGGACAGAAGATCCGTTTGCGGGTGTACGGAGTTGGACCCGTTC
Organism: uncultured Acidobacteriota bacterium; assembly: GCA_963821765.1. Taxonomy (GTDB): domain Bacteria; phylum Acidobacteriota; class Terriglobia; order Acidiferrales; family UBA7541; genus Palsa-295. The sequence continues at coordinate 68,959 of CAWGFF010000005.1, read as the reverse complement.
TCGGGTGGGGATTTCATGGGAAAGTGAGCGGGCATTATCAGCCGCCCACGAGCCATGAGTACGGCGCGCTCAATCATATTTTCCAGCTCGCGAACGTTTCCCGGATAGGAATAGGTCTGCAACATGAGAATTGCATCATCGGAAAAGCCGACTGGCGGCAACCCATTCTTCTCACTGTAGGTTCGCAAGAAATGCTCGGCCAGCGGTGCAATGTCGGACCGTCTCTCGCGCACCGGCGGTACGGAGATGCGCACCACATTCAGGCGATAAAACAGATCCTCTCGAAACAGTTTTTCGCGCACACTGGCTTCAAGATCCCGATTGGTGGCTGCCAGAACGCGAAAATTGCCGGAGATCGTCTCCGTGCCGCCCAATCGTTCAAAGGTATGTTCTTGCAGGACGCGCAGAAGTTTCGATTGAACACTCGGAGGAACCTCGCTGATCTCGTCAAGAAAGATGGTCCCGCCATCGGCTATCTCGAAACGTCCGGGCTTTTTGGCGGCGGCTCCTGTGAATGCGCCCCGCTCATGTCCGAAAAGCTCGGATTCGAGCAGGGTTTCCGGCATAGCCGCGCAATTGACGACCACGAACGGGTGGTCTCTGCGCTGGCTATAATTGTGAATCGCTTCCGCGACAAGCTCTTTGCCGGTTCCTGACTCTCCACAAATCAGAACAGTCGAATCGGTTTCGGCCACCTTTCCGATCATCTTAAAGACGTCCATCATCGGCCCGCTTGATCCGACCAGCCGTCCTGTTGAGGGAGTGTTGCTGCGGCCTACTTGAGCCCGCAACAGGTTTACCTCCTGGCTTAACGACGAGTGGGCTAGCGCGCGTTCCGCGGTGAGCGAAATATCCTGAAGGTCGAACGGTTTCGTAACAAAGTCATAAGCGCCCAGGCGCACGGCTTCGATCGCGCTATGACTGGAACCGAAAGCGGTGATAACAATTACCGGGATCGGCATGAGGCGAGCGTCCCGGCGCATGTAGCGAAGGACTTCGTCTCCTCCCATCTCCGGCATTTTCCAGTCAGTGAACACCAGATCCGGGGTCGCGTCTCGCAGAAGCTGAAGGGCTTCGCTCCCGTTCGATGCCTCCAAAGTGGAATATCCACGGGCGCGCAGAATCGTGGCGAGCGTCTTCCGGAGATTCGCTTCGTCGTCCACAATCAGGATTTTCTTGGTCATTTGCCTGCGTCTTCAAATTTGCCGGAGAGTAGCATCCGGCGCGGAGATGGGGAGCAGAATGCGTACGGTTGTTCCATGCCCATTTCCGCTGACCAGCCGTATATCACCACCGTGCGCCCGCACGAGTTCGTGACAGATGGAGAGGCCGAGTCCGGTCCCCGTGGACTTCGTGGTGAAAAACGGGTCGAAAACGCGCTTCGCGATCGCGGGACTGATACCGGTTCCGGTGTCATTGAACTCCACGCAGACCTCTTGCTTCCCGGCTGATCTACTTCCGTCAGACGTTACGCTCATGCACAAGGTTCCACCCGAGGCAGCCATCGCCTCGATCGCATTCTGAATTATGTTATCGAACACCTGAGCCATGCGGTTTTGGTCCACTGATAAAAGCTGAGGATCATGTAGGAAATTAGTGATGAATCGCACGCGATGATTTCGCGCTCGTTCCGCGTGACTCTCCAGTCTCTGCTCCAGGAGAACGCGAAGATTGGTTGGTTCGGGATGCAACTGTATCGGCTGCGAGAAGTTCAGGAGACGATTGACCATGCCGTTGAGGCGTTCGATTTCTTCCAGAGCAACGGCGCAGGAATCTTGGACGCTCGGATCATCAGAGGACTGCTGGCACATCTGCACGCGGAGCCGAATGGTCGCTAAGGGGTTTCTAACTTCATGGGCAACGCCCGCAATTAATCGCCCCAAGGCGGCCAGGCGTTCGGCGTGGCGCAAGCGGTCCTCGATTTGTTTTTCGCTTTCGATCTTTTGACGGAGGGCTGCCGCCAGCCGATTGATCGCCGATGCAATCCTTTTGATTTCGCCTGGATCGTCGCCGATAACAATCTGCGAAGCGAGGTCTTGCTCCAAATTCTCAAGCCCACCTTCGATCTTCAGAACGCCTGATTGCAGGTTTCGCACGACCAGAAGGGTGAGAAGCACGGAGGTCAAGGTGGCCAGCCCGAGTCCGGCTACGATCAGATAAGCTCGCCGGCGATTGGTACCGGGAACCGATGGAAGCCTTTTGAAAGTCCAAGCGCTTCCCAGAACGTTATTCCCGTCGCGAACCGGCACCGCTTCAATCAAGACGATGTCGCCCGGAGTGACAAGAACTTTCTCTGAAGGTTGAGCGGTGGCAGCCGCGGTGCCGGCGATCTGGAGTATCGCGAGGCGCTCCGCATCTGGAATCTCGATGTCGGCAGAATTATCCGCTTCACGGGTCGGAAAGGAATACCCCAGCAGCGTGTTGTTAGCGCGCGCGTAGAATCCGCCCTCTACTCCCTCGGCATTTTGCAGCACGACTCTGCTGAGAAGAGTAAGGACGCCATTGGAGGATTCCGCGGACGGAACGTCGAGAGGGGGCACCTCGTAATTGCGGTGTGCAAAGTCCGCCTTGTCCGAATACTCCCGAGCCAGTGCGCGAGCGGTCTCCAGCAAATGCTTCTTCTCGTCACTCAAGACCGAATATCGGGTATAGCGCAGAGCCGCCAAAGTGGCGATTAGCACGGTTAGAAACAACACCACCACAAGCCCGGCCAGCACCAACAATTGCGAGCGGAAACTCAATCTCGATGGCGTCAGTTTCAGCGACATGGTTAGTCGTCCTTCGACAATGGGGGGCGATAATTCCGCACGCCCGCAAAGCCGGCCGCTACCATGTTAGCCATCATACCAAGTTGACGCTCCACTCGCTTTGCGCGGCGACGTGGTTCCCGCAATTAATGCACGTCGAGTGTTGCGGCGTCAATTCGTCGCGGGAGCATGTGCAATGTAGTCTTGCTTGCAGACGTGCTCGGCGGAATGAGCAAGCGCCTCCGCCGCGTTGATGAAGTAGGAAGCCTCTACGATCGCCCCGGTGTGAAAAGATTGCCGGCCCTTGGCATAATAGATATCGCTCCAGGAAGCAATTCTCGCCACTTGCGCCCGATCTTCCAAAGGCAACGTGCCGTTGTTGACCAACCAGTGAATTCGAGCTAGCAACTTTCCAACTCGATTTAGGCTTCCTTCCATTTCGCCGGAGGTCGTGACCGCCGGCTGATTTCCCGGAGGGTAGGGCACGAGGGTTGGAGAACTAGCGTCCACTCTCAAGATTCTGGAGACGGCGACCTCCACCGATCGAGAAAGTTCGCCCGATGCCGCCGCAAACTCGCTAGCCACCGCATAATCTCGCTTTTGATAACTGGAGACGGCTTGCTGATAAGTACGCCGGGACTCCTCAAACATTTGGCTTACATCGGGCGCTTGTAAGTCAATAATCTTGACGTAAGCCAGCAGAGCCTGCGATCGATGAAGGCCGTCGTAGGCCAACTCGATGACTCTCGCGGCGCCGTCTTCATCCGTGCGTATGTGGCCAGGGACGCTCCCAACCGGGTTTTTCAACAGAGTTTGGGACGCGAAATTGGCGTGCGGGATATCGGTTGGCCAGCTTTGTTCGGCTGGAACGCTGGGTAACGAATCCTCGGTTTTATCTTTTGTTTCGCTTTGGGGGGGAGCCAGAGATGCCGTTTCGGCTGATGTGGGGGCGCACAAAGACGACATCTCTGGTTCGTTCGGGGGTGGGGAGTTCTGGAGGTTGACCGAACGTTTTGAATCTAAGTTCGTGATGAATTTAGCCTCGATGCGGGGATCGCCAGAAGGCCCGCGGTACGGGTTGCCACAAATTTCCAAGCGCGATCCGACAGGTACAAGGCTGGCAACCTGTTTCGCACCACCTTTCGGGATGTGGACTTCTAGTCCTCCATCAATCACAAAACCAGATATCTCTCCATCACTTGCTGGGAGGACTTCCCGAATTCTTCCATAGACGATTTCCATTTCGTCCTCCACATCGGTTGAAGATCTCCGCATCACCGCGGACTTGGCATCGGGCGACTCTGGCGTCGCACAATTCTTGGAAACGCATGCCGGAAGTCGGTCTGCCGGTGTCGCTGGACCAACCCCGGCCACGGAATGTTTGGTAGCCAGCCCAACGAACATCACCCGCGACAGTAGAATGACAATTAAGACTCCCGTTCCGACTGCAAATACAAATCCGACTCGTACACTCCCGCTCATAGCCGAACCTATCAGAACAATCGTGTATTCTGCACCGCTCGCCGCTCTTAGTCTGGAATCTCAAATCCGCAATCCGCAGCGACTTCAGGAAAACAAGACGATGTAGGCAGTCATGACCAAGACGACCACCGCCAAGAATAGAAATACATAAGAGGCACGAGCTGCGATCCTTCCTTGTTTCACGTTGACGCTGGCGCGCATTCCCCTCGACCACGATGATTTACCTGCATGACGGAAGCACGGCAGATGCCACACTGAATCGAAGCTTATCCGGCGATAACCCCTTCGTTTTCTGGACTAGGCCACAGGTCACTGCAGTATCCAAATGCGTATGCACGGCAGGTGTGAAGAATGCGAACGATGCACTGTAAACAAAGCTCACACAAATATTGCCGATAGCGGTGTACGCAACCTGGATGGCGCTCAAATATCGCTAACGTATCACTGCTTGCTGTGAGCGTGGTTTCACGATCCCAAACAACACCGGCGACTGCCAAGCCTTGTTAAAGCTTGCTTTATCGACAAACGTTCCGCCGGGTGCGCGCACCTGAGGTGCTAGGGATGCTAGTGCCCTGTGCGGGCTGAATTCGGTGCGCTGGAATGGCATGAGAAGTGCACGCTGGGAAATGTTGGATGTCTTTCGGCAGTGAGAAATCATTCGGGAGGCTTGTTTGAGAGAGGCGACGGAGTTCGAAGAACGGTCCCGGTCTGACGGGGCCCCCAATGCAGCGGCAAAATCCCATAGCAACGCGACGAATGAGCTATTCACTTCCTGCATGCCGGGGCTGCGAAGGACCGCGGAACGCTTACTGAGGAATAAGGAAGACTCTGAAGACGTATTGCAGGATGCGTTGCTTTCCGGCTTTCAGAAGATACATCAGTTCGAGCGTCGCGCCCAATTCTCCACGTGGATGCAAACCATACTTCGCAATAAAGCCCGAACCATGTGGAGGCAACGGCGGTGCCGGCCGATAAGCTCGTCATCCAGATTGGATGATAGTGAAGCAGAACAAATCGATTCTGCGGAAGAAATTGCTGATGTCGGCCTCAATCCCGAAGAAGAATATCGCCAGAAAGAAAGCTCCCGCATCGTGGCGGACGTCCTTGCGCAGCTGCCTCCCAAATATCGAGAGGTGGTCTGGCTGTGCAAGATCCAAGAACTGAATATAACCGACACCGCCGCGAAGTTAGGCATCCAAGTTGGAACGGTCAAGGCCCGCATGCATCGTGCTCGCCGCATGATCGTGAGGTATTTGAACGAACGAGAGGTCTCACAAGCGGCACGCCTTCATTCGGCGCGCCGGCTGGGGATCTTGCGTCCACACAGGGACGCCGTGTCTCGGACCACTGCCAAGAAACGCAGAGGAGTCCAACGAACGCGAGGAGAATATTCCCACAGGGTTCGCGGGGGCACCGCGGAACTCGCTTCGCCGTGCAACCGGCTTGCCCGAAACAACTTTGCGCACTGCCCACCGTAAACCGCGACAAGCGGAGGTGCAAACCAATGAAATCGATATTGCTGGCTGGGCTGCTGGTAATTTCCACAAATGTTTTCGCTCAAGAATCAATCCCCGTCGGGACTGTTCTGCCGGTCAAACTCGAAACTTCTCTCTCCAACAAGAGCGCGCCTGGGCAAGTCATAAAGGCCCGCGTCATGCAGGACGTACCTCTCCCGAATGGAGCGAGAATCCGCGCGGGATCCGCGGTGATGGGGCGAGTGGTGGCGGTCAGTCCCATGAAACCCGGCGCAAATTTGACAATCTCGTTCCGAATTGACCGATTGGTATTTTCACAACAGATCCTTCCGGTAACGACGGACCTTCGAGCTCTAGCTTCCGCGTTGGAGACTAATGACGCGCAATTGCCGGCCACTGGCCCTGATCGTGGAACTCCACCCGCAGCATATACGACGGTGCAAGTGGGAGGTGATGAGGTCGTTTACCGGGGCGGCGGCCATGTCATGAATGGCTTGGAGCTGGTTGGAGAGCCCGTTCCCAACGGTGTCCTAGCCGGCGTGAGACCGAATTTGATGCGAGGGTGCCGCGGCGAGCTAGACGGGAACCAGCAGCCACAAGCGGTCTGGGTGTTCGCGTCGGATGCTTGCGGGGTATATGGCTACGCCGGCGTGAAGCTCTTGAACTCCGGCCGGAAAGTTCCCGTTGGAGAAATTACTCTCGGAGCGGAACGTGGCGACTTCAATATACGCAGCGGCAGTGCAATGCTTCTTCGGATCATCGCTGTTGATCAACCAGGAGCTCAAGCGTCTAAGCATTCTTGATAGTAAGAGTGCGCAGCTTCGCGCAATCCGACAGGACGGAGAATCCCATGGTTAGCCACATGCAGACTGTATTGCTTGTGGGTCCGGAATTTCTTGAGTCTCCGGCCGTTGCTGACTGGTTTCGGAGGCGGCGGCGCAAATGTCTTATCGCGTCTAGAGTTAGCGAACTTTCCGAACTACGCAGATCACGTGACTTTGACGTCATTCTTAGCAGCTGCCAACTGCCTGACGGTACAGGTTTCGGCCTAATCGATCGCTTCGAAGATCTTCCACTCAGTTTATTCCTTTCGCATCAAGTCGAAAATGGCTGTATTTGGTTGCCGGGCATACTGCGCGGCGTTCGATGCTGGGGAGCCGCTGCGCTGAAGCCTCAAGCGTTCGCCCGATTGCTGGGAGACCTCATCTCGGAAAGAAGGGAATTCGTGGCGCAAGCGACTGGCAATACTATGTCCGTGGAGCGCGCTAATTTCGCGTCTCCACTCGTTTCACACATCCGCAAATATTAAGGAGCCAATGAAATGGCGCGGCAATCAGCGACTGTAATGCAAAAATCGGACGGCGATTTCGGTGAACTGTTCGTTTCCTCAGACAAATTCGATGAACATCTACGCAAGGTGAGCGACATGATCGCACACGAGGCATTTCAAATATTTGAGAGTCGTGGTGGCGCTCACGGTCACGACTGGGACGATTGGTACCAAGCAGAGTCGGCCGTGCTGCGGGCGGTCAATCACGAGGTGTCAGATTCCGGCGATGCATTTCTCGCCGTCGTTGATATCAATTCTTATCGTCCTCAGAACTTGAGATTGAGCGCGGAGCCTCGCCGGCTGAGGATTGTCGGATGCCCCGCACCGGCGCCCAACGGGTCCGGGACGCCGGACAACATAACCCTTCGCCCGCGCCCATTTTTGCTGGGTTATCAATTTCCCGCTCCCATTGATCCTGCGAAAGCTTCGGCGGAAATAAGGGGCGATCTGCTGGAAGTGCGCCTGCCCAAACTATCGCCTGCAACCAGGACACCGCGCTGAAGTCTGCTGAAGGCAGTGGTCCGTGAGGCCCATTGGCTCGCGCGATGCGAGGCAGAGGATGGCGATCAATAAAATGAAAATCAGAGGTGATGGCAGCGTGGACGACGAACTGCAATTGCAAGATCCAGTTTAGCTGCATGGCAACACAGGCCTTTCCCGGCGAGGACCAGCGTTCGGTGCAGCGAGTTCAATTCACGGCAGCGTGCGCCGCCAGGAGGTAATTTTGCGATGAATATGCTGAAATTTGCAGGTAAGCTTGCGTTAATTCTACTAGTAACGGCGGGAATGTCTCCATTCGCTCGGACAGACGAAATGAGCGAACTCACGAAAATGACGTTTCAACATCGGGTACAGCTCCCGGGACTTGTGCTTCCTCCCGGCTCCTATTACTTCACGCGGATCGACGATGGGAACGACTCCGATGTGAATCTCATTCGAGTCTTCAGCAGCGACAAAAAGCAGTTAGACATAATCTTGCAAACGGTCAGCGTTGAGCGCGAGCATCCGCGGGGAAGAACTGCCCTTACATTTGCGGAACGCCCAGACGGTCGTCCACCGGTGCTGATTGACTGGTTCTATCCGGGGTCGCTCGAAGGTCATCAGTTCTTGTACTCCGCGCGCAGAGAAGGACAGATCGAGAATTCAGAAAGGATCACCGTTTTAGCCAATGACAGTGGTGACGTTGCGATTCAAGGAGTAAGCAACGGCGCGAGGCGTCAGTGACCTTAGCGGCTGCTGACAAGGATTATGGATTCACAAAACCGATAAAACATTTGGTGGACGTGACCGGGATCGAACCGGTGACCCCCTGCTTGCAAAGACGAGAAAGAAAATCTATCTCATTGGTTCGCTTGGCTTTGTTCTGTGCCGTAGTACCTGGTTTTGGACCTAATTTGGCAGCTATCGGACCCAAGTTGGACCCAAGTTTTGGGGTCGAAAGATCGGCTGTTTGATCGCTTCGTTCCTCGGATAAGATCTTCCGCGGAGCTTACGGCAATGAACAGCCGCGTGCCTGATCAGGACAATATTCAAGAGCTCCTGAAAACAGCGCAAGAGGAATGCCAACGGCTTCGTGAAGAGAATGCGCGTCTCCGTGCGATGCTCGGGATTGATCATTCGCCCACCCACGACCCCGTTTCCAAAGCGGTCCTGGTCCCAAAGCTCTCGTCCACCGGCACAAGCGGGGTTTCCACGCCAGAAGAAAAGATTGCGTTCTTTCGAAATCTGTTTCGTGGGCGCGAAGACATTTTCGCTATTCGGTGGGAAGGCAAGAGTGGCAAATCTGGCTATTCGCCAGCTGGCGTCATGGACTGGCGTGCCATCCATGCATCGAGACCAGAAGAGCGAAAGAAGGTTGCCCGCAAAACCCGGATGCTCCAGCCACTGACTGATGATGCGATTCGTAATCATCTAACTGGAAAGCACACGATCGGCATTTATCCACTTCTACTGGACGACACATGCTGGTTTCTTGCAGTGGATTTCGACAAGAAGTCCTGGGTAATCGATGCGGCAGCGTTTGCCGCGACATGCAGGCGATTTCAGGTTCCCTTGGCTGTCGAGCGCTCGCGATCAGGAAATGGCGCGCATGTATGGATATTCTTTGACCATCCGGTTTCCGCTGCCGATGCGAGAAGGCTGGGATGTGCCTTGTTGACACGCACCATGGAAAATAGACATGAAATCGGCCTTGATTCATACGACCGCCTTTTCCCCAACCAGGACACCATGCCCAAAGGCGGTTTCGGAAATTTGATTGCGTTGCCCTTGCAAAAGCGTCCCAGAGAACAAGGGAACAGCGTGTTCTTGGATGAACTGTTTCAGCCTCATCTTGATCAGTGGAGGTTTTTAGAGTCCGTTCAGAGAATCCCTACCGATCGACTCGCCCGAATAATTTACGAAATAGCCCCCGAGGGAAATCCCATCGGAGTGCACCTTCAGGTGCCCGATGAAGACGAGGGCGAAGCTCCATGGCTCTGGCGCCCTTCTCGGAAACGAAAGGAAAGACAAATCACCGGTCCGCTGCCGGCGAATGTTCGTGTGGTTGTGAGCAATCTTATCTATATCGAGAAAGAGGGCCTGCCGTCGGGGATGGTGGATCGCCTGATCCGCATCGCTGCTTTTCAAAACCCTGAATTTTACAAAGCTCAATCGATGCGGCTCTCGACCTACGGTAAGCCGCGGGTCATATCCTGCAGTGAAGTCTTCCCCGAGCACATTGGCCTTCCAAGAGGGTGCATGGATGAGGTAGTCCGTGTTTTCAAGTCACATCACATTAATGTGGAAGTTCATGATGAACGAACCGCAGGGCGGCAAATCGACGTTTCTTTCCACGGTGAATTGCGGCCTGAACAACGAGACGCCATCGAGCTGGTGCTTGATTATGACCAAGGCATACTATGTGCGCCAACGGCGTTCGGAAAGACAGTGGTAGGAGCTTGCCTTATCGCAAAGCGGGCGGCTAACGCCCTGATCCTCGTGCATCGGCGTCAATTGATGGACCAATGGCGTGAGCGATTAGCGGCGTTTCTAGCTTTGCCGATTGGGCACATCGGACAGTTCGGGGGTGGGAAAGTTAAGAGAACCGGTTTGATTGATGTTGCTGTAATCCAGAGCTTGCAGCGTAAAGGAGCGGTTGAAGATTTCGTCGCGGACTACGGCCACGTGATTGTGGATGAATGTCATCATCTGTCAGCAGTCACGTTTGAACGAGTCCTTCGCGAAGTCAAAGCAAAATACATTTTGGGATTGACGGCAACACCGACTCGAAAAGATGGGCATCAACCCATCATCTACATGCAATGTGGCCCGATACGTTTTTATCTCAGCGCGAAGAAGGCTGCCGAGTCTTCACCGCTCCAACATAAGGTTTTCCCAAGGATGACTGATTTCGGTTGGAATCGGCCTGAAAATGAGACGGCCATTCAAGATATTTATGCTGCTCTCGTCGTTAGCCAAGAGAGGAACGACCTGATCGTCCGAGACCTTCAGCAGGCTTTGTCCTGCGGACGTTCACCACTTGTTCTGACAAGTCGGACGGAACATCTCGATTACTTGGCTGGACGCTTGAGTGGACTTTGTCCGCATATTTTCATTTTGAGGGGCGGGATGGGTGCCAAGCAGAGGAAGAAACTGGCTGAATCTCTAGCAGCCGTTTCTTGCGATGAACCGCGTGTGATCCTAGCGACCGGAAGTTACCTCGGCGAGGGATTCGACGACCCGCGTCTTGATACGCTTCTTCTTGCAATGCCGATTTCGTGGAAAGGTACGTTGCAACAATACGTAGGCCGCCTGCATCGTCTCCACGACAACAAGAGCGAAGTCCACGTCTACGACTATGCGGATGTGATGGTGCCTATGCTGGCTCGCATGTACAAGAAGCGGCTTGCCGGTTACTCTGCACTTGGCTATAACCTATGCTATTCTTAGCACATGGAAATTACTTTCAACATCCCGGACGAACTCGCGCGGCGAGTCACTTCCGAAGGCAAGGACCCGGCACGGGTCGCGCTTGAGGCATTGGCCCTTGAGGGCTACCGTTCAGAATTACTGTTCGAGTCCGCAGTTCGCCAGATGCTGGGCTTCGAGACCAGGATGGAAGTGCATGGTTTTCTGAAGCAGCATGGTGTTTACCTTCATTACGATGTTGCGGATTTAGAGCAAGATCAGGTAACCGCCTATAAGTTGCGCGAAAGACTCCAAGACGAGAGGGCTTCCGGTAAGAACCGTTTGGGATGATCGTTGTCGCCGACACCTCCCCGATCAATTATCTGATTCTCATCGAAGAGATCGACATCCTCACAAAGCTGTACGGCAGGGTTGTAATCCCACGTGCGGTGCGTGACGAACTTCTGCGCCCTTCAGCACCCGAGATGGTTCGGGCTTGGAGCGGTCAATTACCCACTTGGCTCGAAGTTCATACCCCTGTGAATGCTCCTGACGCAATGCTGGTCAAGCTGGACCCAGGGGAGCGTGACGCCATCCTGCTTGCAGGAGAGCTCCGGGCCGATCAGTTAATTGTTGACGACCGGCAGGGACGGCACGAGGCCGAAAAGCGCGGCATCCCAGTTATGGGGACACTGGGCGTATTGCGGGAAGCTGCCACGATTGGGCTACTGGATCTTCGAATCGCGGTGAAACGCCTTCAGGGCACCAGTTTCTATCTTGCGCCGGAGGTTCTGACGCGCCTCTTGAAAGATCAGCCTTAACCGGCGGGGGACGGTTTCCCGTCTAGTTTAGCTTCACGACCGCCGTGTTTCCGAACGCAAAATCGACCACTCATAAGCTGTGCCGTTCTTTCATGCTAGTCGTAGGCATGAAAATCAAGACTTGCACCTATTGCAAACAAGAATTCCCCCCGTGCCGATACCACCCGGATCAGAGGATTTGCGGTTCCGCAGAGTGCCAGCAGCGACGCCGCACTGATTACCATAGAGAGAAAATCGCCACGGACTTTGTCTATCGCGAGCAGTGTCGAGACAGCCAGAAAAAATGGCGGGAGAATAATCCCGGCTATATGAAACAGTATCGAGCCAGGCGCAGATTTGGAGGCCGCCGCCATTCCGCAAAGTCCCGCCTGTTGACCGCTCTTCACCAACTCGTTGATTCTGTAAAGAACAACGTAGTCTTGGATCTCCGGGCTATGGATGCAAGCATTTGGCTCGTCTCAGACTCTGTGTTCCAAGAGAAGAACAACTTAGCCTCAGCGAAAGTGATTATTCTGCAAGGCGATTTGCACACCGTCGCTCAAAGGCAGAGGCTGAAAAGAACATCTCTTTGAAGCTTGGTCCCGATTCGTCATATAAGGACCACGGCAGTTCAATGTGAACTACTGGCGGGAACAGACTCTTCGCAAGACTCAGAGATGCGCCGCCTGTCATTACTAGCTGTCAGACGAGTGGCGGCAATGGAAAGCATCGAACCAGGATCATCTGAAAGCAAACCGAGCGCAGCCCGCGCCGTAGAGTACGTCCGCATGTCCACCGAGCACCAGCAATACTCGACCGAGAACCAGCGAGAAATCATTCGCCAATATGCCGAACGCCGGGGAATGCTGATTGTGCGCACGTACACAGACGCCGGCAAGAGCGGGTTGCGGATTGATGGCCGGGACGCTCTGAAGCAACTGATTCATGACGTAGAAAATGACCGGGCCGACTTCAGTGCGATTTTAGTTTATGACGTTAGCCGTTGGGGACGTTTTCAGGATGCGGACGAGAGTGCATATTACGAATATATCTGCAGGCGCGCGAAAATCGGAGTCCACTACTGCGCTGAGCAATTTGAGAATGACGGCAGTCCCATTTCGACCATTGTGAAGGGCGTCAAACGGGCAATGGCCGGCGAGTATAGCCGTGAGCTATCCGCCAAAGTCTTTGTCGGGCAATGTCGCCTCATCGAACTCGGCTTTCGCCAAGGCGGTTCCCCTGGTTACGGGCTTCGTAGGATGCTACGCGACGTGAACGGGGAGCACAAGGGCGTGCTCAATCGAGGAGAGCAGAAAAGCATCCAGACAGATCGCGTTATCCTCATTCCGGGGCCGCCGGACGAGGTTGAAATTGTTCGTTGGATCTACCACATATTTACAGCAGAAGGATTCGTTGAATCGAAAATCGCAACCATTTTGAACGAACGCGGCATTCCCACGGATTTGGGTCGGCCTTGGACACGCGGTACCGTTCATCAGGTTTTGACGAGCGAAAAATACGCGGGGAACAACGTCTATAACAAGGTCTCCTTCAAGCTAAAGAAGAAACGCGTGGTCAATCCATCAGAAATGTGGATTCGGGGCGATGGGGCCTTCCAGCCCATCGTCCCGCCAGAATTGTTTTCAAAGGCACGAAGTATCATTTTGGAGCGCGGTCGCAAGTTTGCGAATGACGAATTGCTGGACCATCTTCGCCACCTGTTGGAGCACTCAGGCCGTCTTTCCGGCCTGTTGATAGACGAGGCTGAAGGCATGGCTTCAAGCTCCATGTACCGCAATCGGTTTGGCAGTTTAGTCCGTGCATACCAACTGATTGGTTACACGCCCGAGCGCGACTATCAATTCATCGAAACCAACCGGCAACTTCGTCTGATGCATCCCAGAATCACCGCTGACGTCATCACGCACATTTGTAAACTCGGGGGGAGTGTGAGTAGCAATCCCGACAACGACTTGCTGACGGTGAACGATGAATTCTCCGCGTCTCTTGTCATTGCGAGATGCAGGCAAAGAATGTCTGGCGCATTTCGATGGCTCATTCGGGTTGATGCTGGCTTGAAGCCGGACATCACTGTGGCCGTGCGAATGGACGCCGACAATCGTGAGCCGCTTGACTACTATCTGCTGCCGCACCTTGATTTCACATTTGAGAAGCTGCTACTCGCTGAAGATAACGCCGTCAGTTTGGATACATATCGTTTTAGCACGCTTGATTTCTTTTTCAGCATGGCTCGACGGAAGCGAATCCCGGAGGGAGCATGAATGACACCGCCCCAATGGTTCAGATGATCCCGATCGATCAAATTAATGTCCTAAATCCACGAAGCCGCAATAAGGTCGTTTTCCAAAGCATCGTCTCGAATATTTCCAATCTTGGCCTGAAGAGACCCATCACCGTTGCTCGTCGGACAGAACCTGCCGATGGCAAATTCTACGACCTCGTCTGCGGTCAAGGTCGGCTGGAAGCATTCGCCGCACTGGGACAAGCCGAGATTCCGGCGATTGTTAAGGAGGCATCGAAGGAAGAATGCTTCCTGATGAGCCTGGTTGAGAACATTGCTCGACGCCAACTTCGCCCACTCGAGTTACTACGAGAGATCAGTAGCCTAAAGTCCCGAGGTTACAGCACTACGGAGATCGCGAATAAAATTGACGTTCATAAGAGCTATGTCACGGGAATTAGTCATCTGCTAAAAGACGGCGAGGAGCGTTTGATTTCTGCCGTTGAGACGGGCCGGATACCGCTGTCGGTTGCGATGCAAATCGCCAACACCGATGAGGATGGCATTCAGCGAGCTCTCTGCCAGGCGTATGAGGACAAAACGCTCCGTGGGCGCAAGTTACTGGCTGTCCGACGCATCATCGAAGCGCGGACAGCCAATGGTAAGAGTTCCAACCAAGGCGTCCGGCGAAAAGTTGATCGTCTGCAATCGACCGAGGGGCTGGTTCGCGTTTATCGCCAAGAGGCCGACCGGCAAAAGCTGCTGATAAAAAAGTCACAACTTACGGAGCATCGTCTCCTGCTTATCCTATCCGCGCTAAAGAATCTCTTCCGGGACGAAAACTTCGTCACGTTGCTGCGTGCGGAGGGATTGGACACAATTCCAGCGCCCTTGGCAGAAAAAATTCAAATCACGGACAAGGCTTCAATATGACAAAACAAGTCCAGCTTGCTTTTGACCCTCAAGGGATGATCGTGCCGATTACAAGCATTCTTCCGCTCAAGCATATAAAGACTTCCATAAGGTCCGGTCAGAAGTACCAGCAGGTCCTTTCGTCCGTGCGCGAAGTCGGCATCATTGAGCCGTTGATTGTCTTTCCGCAAAACGGCAAGTCCGACTCTTTTCTGTTGTTGGACGGACACATTCGGCTCGAAGTCTTAAGGGAACTCAAAGAGACCCACGCCCGCTGCTTGATCGCAACCGATGACGAGACGTACACCTACAACAAGCGCGTAAACCGGATGGCCACGATTCAAGAGCACGCGATGATTCTGAAAGCTACGCGGAATGGAGTCTCTGAAGAACGGATTGCCAAGGTATTGAAGGTGGATGTCGCCAGCATCCGGCAGAAGCGAGATTTGCTAAATGGCATCTGCAAGGAAGCAGCCGAGATCCTCAAGAACAAGCATGTTTCGCTGGGGGCATTTTCTTTCCTCAGAAAAATGAAGCCAATGCGACAGATGGAAGTGGCCGAGCTTTTGGTGGCGACGGCCAATTACTCGGTCCCGTATGTTAAGGCGCTTCTCGCGGCAACCAATCCCGACATGCTCGTTGAACCTGACAATCACAAGGTCGTTGGCGGTCTAACGCCGGAACAGGTCACGAAGATGGAAAAGGAGATGGAGGCTCTGCAACGAGATTTGAAGCTGATCGAAGAGTCGCATGGGAACCAAGTTCTAAACCTGGTTCTGGCGCGAGGCTATCTCGGGAGGCTGTTCGGCAATGCCCGTATAGCGCGCTATCTTGGCCAGAATCACGCGGACATCTTTCGTGAGCTGCAAGCCGTGTCTGATGGTCCCTCATTGGAGAACTGAGAATTGGGAAACCGCGTTTGATTGCGCCACACCCTTCCTGCACCTGACTTAACCCGCAAAACGCTGGCGTCCGCTGTTCTTTTCAAGGTAGGCGGTCACGGCTCGGCGAATCTGTTCGGATACTCGCTCTGTGCGTTCCGGCGTGCGCGACAGGAAGAGCGTGGCGACTGTGCCCGATTCATACGAGGTCCAACTGAAGTGGCCGATCTCCCTCTGCAAAGCCCTCCGCACAGCGTCGACGCGAATCGAAACCCTATGAGGGTGGAAGCGTCTCGCCCCCGTAAAAAGTTTGGCCGAGTGGGGCGACCGGGCCAAAAGATGGTGACTGAGATCACCAGCCTCCTTGCGGTCCCGCTGGAAGCCGCCGTTTCTCTTAAAGAATCGCGGGCGAAGAAAAAGCGAAGATAGTAAGATGGACTCCGATGAACAACGGGCGCAAGCGCGCGCTCCTAATCACGTCAAACAATGTCTCAGCATGATGCTTATCAAGATATGTGGGCTCAACTTTCATCAGCAAGTGCCGATATACCAAACAGCAAAAAGTGATAGGATACTTTGATGGACCGAATGTCATGGCTGTTGATGGCGCTGGACGCGGCAGAGGATAGAGGGCTGGACCCGGCTCAATTGCAGAAAGTTCTCTTTTTGCTCGCGCAGGAAGTTCCCGCAGTTCTGGGTGTGCCAAATTTTTATCAATTCGTTCCATACAACTACGGGCCATTTTCAAAGTTAGTTTACGTGGATGCAGAGATGCTAGCGCAGGCAGGGCTCGTTAATATGCTGAGGGCTCCTGGATCCTCTTATCCCATATACCAAATTACTCCGGCAGGTGCCATTCGAGCCAGAGTCGACGCAAGAGAAGCCGATCCTCGCGCTTTTCAATACCTTACGGCGCTAGTTAATTGGGCCAAAGGCCTTACCTTCTCGCAGCTAGTGACTTCAATTTACAAAAAGTATCCCGCCTTTCGCGTTAACAGCGTCTTTCAAGACTAAGTCCTCATGACATTGATCATGAAGTTGTCCCGCCTTTAGTTGAAACCTGAAACAGAAGCAGCGGCTCTCGGCCCAGACTCGGATAGAGTCTGGGGTGAGATCTCTTTTTAGGAGGAGAGCCGCTGTGAGAAAAAACTATCAGGGAAAGCCAGGCAAGTCCAAGGGGAAGTTCGAAGTATTGGGGCGGAAAGAAGTGTCCGTCCAGGTGCCGCTGCCGCTGGTGGAGGTATGGGAGGATTTGCAGCCGCGGGTGGAGCAACTGACCGGTGAAGCGGGGATGCAGATATTGCGGGCCATTCTGGAAGATGAGGTAACGCGGCGCGTAGGGCCACCGCACCGGCCGGGCCCAGAGTCGGGTGCCGTACGCTGGGGGAGGCAGCCGGGTTACGTGATATTCAGCGGGCAGAAAGTGGCGGTGACGCGTCCGCGGGTGCGCACGCGCGAGGGTGAGGAAGTGGAACTGGACAGTTACGCGCGGCTGCAACACGACGGACGGCGGCAGCGCGCGGTACGCGAAGGCATCGTGGCCGGACTGACCTCGCGGAATTACCACCGTGCGGTGAACTCGGTGCTTTCTGGCTACGGGATCGAGAAATCCAGCGTGAGCCGGGAATTCGTCCAGGCCAGTGCGGCGCAGTTGAAAGAACTGTGCGAGAAGAAACTCGGCGATCTGGACTTAGTGGCCATCCTGATCGATGGGATTCATTTTGGCAAGCAGGTGCTGGTAGTGGCGCTGGGCATTGAGACCAGCGGGGAAAAGCAGGTTCTGGGACTGTGGCAGGGAGCGACGGAAAACACCACGGTGGTGAAGGAGTTGCTGGAAGACCTGGTGGCACGCGGCCTGGATCCGGAGCGGCGCTACTTGTTCGTGATCGACGGAGCGAAAGCGTTGCGAGCAGGGATCGAGCGGGTGTTCGGTGAGCGGGCCGAAGTGCAGCGCTGCCAGATCCACAAACGGCGAAACGTAAAAGATCATCTGCCGAAAAACGCCCAGGGCGATTACGACCGGAGAATCCGCAACGCCTACGCGATGGCCGAGTACGCGGCGGCCAAGGCCGAGCTGGAGAAAATCTTCCGACAACTGGAACGAATCAACCCCAGCGCGGCGCGGAGTCTGGAGGAAGGTATGGAGGAAACGCTGACGGTGCACCGGCTGGGCGTGGGCGAACGGCTGCGCAGAACATTAGCCTCGACCAATCCGATCGAGTCGTGCCTGTCGACCGTCGAGAAAGTAGCGCGAAACGTGAAACGCTGGCACGCCGGAGATCAAGCCTTGCGCTGGACAGCGACCGGGTTGCTGGAGGCGCAGGCGAAATTCCGGCGAGTGAAAGGCTACCGGGACCTCGACGCATTGCAGCACCGCTTGAATCCGTCATTGACGCAACAGGTCCGGGTCGCTTAAGGTGCAGTCCTCCGAGAGCCGCTGCTTCTGTTTCAGGTTTCAACTAAAGGCGGGACAACTTCTTGATCATTGGTATTCAGTGCGAGGACGGTATCGTTCTGGGCGCAGACGGGGCGGCGACTCTCGCGACGAGTCTTGGGGCCGGGACCGTCCGACAATCCGTCAAGAAATTGACTAAGATCGGACAATGTATTGCGATCGGAACGTCTGGTCCTGTTGGTCTGGGTCAGCGTTTCAGCGCCTCACTGGAAAAATTGTGGACCGGCAAGATGCTTAACGCCGCTAGCACAAACGATGTGACCACAACTTTGCAGAAAGAGTTCTGGCAATTCGCCGAACTGGAATTCAAGACTGCCCAAGTAACGGCGCCTTTATTGGGACAAGCCGCTATAACTAGCGCGATGAGCAGCACAATCGTGATTATGCCGATTGCCAAACAACCCCGACTCATCCAATTCAATCATCAATGTAGTCCGGAGTTGGCTTCGCATGACTTGCCTTTCGTGGCAATCGGCAGCGGTCAACCGCTCGGCGATATGTTTTTGGCATTTCTGCGAAGAATTTTTTGGAAAGACCACCGACCGAAGGTGACTGAAGGTGTGCTGGCAACCGTATGGGCTCTAAAACAGGCAATCGAAACGAATACAGGCGGTCTCTCTGGTCCGATTCAGGTTATGACGCTGGAAAAGAGTGACGGAGACTGGAAGGTCGATGAACTTGCAGAGGATGATCTCGCGGAGCACTACCAAGCGATCACTGACGCTGAACGCACATTTGGCAATTATCGTTCCTATTTGAATCCTGAGAAGCCCGTACCTCCTCCTCCCGAACCCGGCGCAGAGTAAGCGCTCTGGTCATCGCCAGGCCCCGGTTAGGGTAAAACCATGGTCTGACGTGCCAGAATGCACTGGAATGGCCCAAAACCATGGTTCTACAGGGCCAAAAACGGCCACCAGAATCACCGCTTTGAGCCCTAAATCGTTGGTCCTACCCGCGCGAAACTGCACTCTTTGAATGTGATCCCCTGGAAGGTGGCGCTATTTAGATTGCCCTTATAGAAAGACGCGAGCGCGAGTTCGGTGCGCACCGGTGACTGAGACAGGGTGCGCAAATCTGCCTCAGCAAGCTCTTGCAGATTGAGGCCTGCGAGAATTCCCTTCGTGATCGTCACCATTTCACGGTTCTCATGCCTTGGGATGTTTCGCAATCTATCGTCTCAATCCGGTGTTGTCAAACCCATAAAGACTGATTGCATACAGCGGTCTTGTTGTGTTTTTCCGAGAGACGTAGGTGTGGGTCACAAGAGAGTGCACCTATTATAGATTCTCAAGGTCATACCGGGTACGGGTCTTGCATTGAGCGGATCGACCGAACAGAATCAAATCCTACCGTGCGCTTCGAACTGTCGTACACCGGGAAACCGGCCACGGATTCGGGCTGCCTTCTTCACAAAAGCTCGTTCCGCGCCCGTTCTCTCGAATACGTGACTCGCCGATCGGAGAACGGCGTCGCTCCTTTGGAGCCCCTTGAATGAGCTGGGTAAACGTAGCGGAAGTGGTCCGCGCCAATCCGCCAACCAAGCAGGAGATAGCGCAAGGCCTAGAATATCGGCGCCGCAACGCAAAGGTCAGCTTCTATGCAGATGAGAACTTTCCCTTTACCGCCACACAACTTCTGAGAAAGATGAGCGCGCGTGTCACCACCGCGCAGAGGGAAGGCCTTAGGAGACACCCAGACGAGAATCACACCGCCTACGCGCTTAAGCATGGGTTTGTGCTTCTGACATGTGATCGTGACTATCTCGACGAACGCCGCTTTCCCCTAATCCATTGCCCGGCGATCGTGGTTTTCAACTTTGGCTCCGTCGGCGAGGTTCGTCAATCTCTTGCCTGTCTAAGAACTATCCTGGGAATTCCTCAGTTTTACGATAAGTGGACCAAGATAGACGCGAAACCGGACGGCTGGACAGAATACTCCAGATATCTGAATGGTACGATATCGCGAACACGGTACCGTGTTTACCGAGGCCGACTCCAGGAATGGATCAAAGAATCTCAGAGCGACTGACCCTACTCATGTCCGCAGCTCGGTGTCGGGCGGATTCTCCACACCCCCACTAGCTAACGAAACGAAAAGGCTATATAGTTTCGTTAGGGAATTCCTAACGAAACGATGGTTTTGTGATGGCGACACCAACCAAACCCAACAACCGCCTCGGGACTTATGTCCTCAAGACCTTCAAGGACGAGTCTTTCCGGGCCTACGTGCCCCCACCACTGCCCCCGGACCCGCCGCTGGCCCTTCAGCCACTCCTGCCTCTGCTTGAGCAGGCAAACCAAGCACTCGGTCGCCTGGACGGGCTCGCGTCCATTCTGCCCGATCCCTCGCTCTTCATTTACCTCTACGTTCGAAAGGAAGCCGTGCTCTCTTCGCAGATCGAGGGCACACAATCTTCGTTTTCTGACCTGATGTTGTTTGAAAGCGCCGAAGCCCCTAGCGTACCGCTGGAAGATGTTCAGGACGTTTCAAATTATGTGGCAGCGATGAATCACGGTCTTCGCCGTCTGCGAGAAGATTTCCCGCTGTCTCTCCGTCTGATAAGGGAAATTCACAAGATTCTCTTGTCCAAGGGGCGCGGCAGCGAGAAGCGGCCCGGCGAATTCCGCGAGACCCAAAACTGGATTGGTGGCACGCGGCCCGGCAACGCTGCATTTGTTCCGCCGCCACCCGAGAAATTGATGGAATGTATGGCCGCACTCGAAAAGTTCCTTCATCGCCAGCATGAGGACCTGCCCCTTCTCGTGAAGACAGCCCTCGTGCACGTACAGTTCGAAACCATCCATCCCTTTCTAGATGGAAATGGAAGACTGGGCCGTTTGCTGATTACGTTCTTGCTGTGCGTCGCTGGCGCGATCCGAGAGCCGATTCTGTATTTCAGCCTGTATTTCAAGACGAACCGGCAGAAATACTACGAATTGCTTGACCGCGTCCGCACCCACGGAGATTGGGAGACCTGGCTCGAATTCTTTCTAACAGGGGTGAAGGAGACGGCTCAACAAGCAGCAGATACGTCGAGGGAGATACTCACGCTCATTGAAAAAGACCGCCGGAAGATTGAGGAGCTTGGCCGCCCCGCTGGATCGGTTCTGCGCGTTCACCTACACCTTCAACGCAAGCCGATCATCACGATCCCGGCGACAGCCGAAAAACTCTCCCTCTCTCCCCCCACTGTGGCGAAGGCCTTGCAGCACATGGTCAAGCTCGGCATGGTTCGCGAGACGACCGGCAAACAGCGGCATCGGCTCTTTACGTATCATCGCTACCTGGAAATTCTCAATCGAGGGACTGAACTGCCAAAAGTGAACCACTGACAATGGTTTCATTGCTTGGGCAGCAGCGACGCCAAAAACTTTCGAACTGAGGTGTCTTTTCTCAACTTCTTGAGTTCTTCTGGATTCAAACCACAAATAATCTTGTATGCACTATCTCGTTCAGTTTTGAACTTTTGCAATTTATCGATGAAATCCTGTTCTGTAGGTAGGGATACGAACTTGTCAAGACGCCTTCGATGTAATTAAAAGATTGAGGCGAAAGAAAAGCGAAGATGATATCCTGCCCTTGATGGACGAACCACGCAAGAGAATCCTCTTCCTGGCCGCCGCGATGTTCCTGTGTCGGCGCTTGGCAGGACTGGAGCGACGGCCATCACCGGCTCGCGAGGCTGCCTATCGGGATTCGATTGAAGACGCCATCGAGCTGATGCGCCGGATTGATGCGCGCTTCCCAACGGGAGGGAAAACGTAACCGCGTTAAGAGCTAGCGAGGACCGTTCTTCGACAGGATGCCTAGAATTTTGTAGGTCTCCGACGCCATCTTCTTTCCATCAAGACTCACCGGCCACGATAGCTTCGCCTTATCGCCGCTAAAGTCTGCCTCAATGTCGTCCACTATCGGCATGCGGCAGCTCCGCTTATTTCCGGCATGCCCGGCCATGTGCTCAGCGAACTTGCTTTCACAGTTGACGACCGCCACGCGACCATCCGGAAGCAGCAGAGAGTATGTAGCTCCACGGACGCTGAACGTTACCTCATGACCGGGCGTGCTGATACCGTTCGTTGTGGTGGTCCCGTTGCAGTTCACGTTGCTACCGGAGTCGGAGCAATTCACGTTCGTGTTCGAGTTGGAGGAAGAGTATCCCGGCACTACGTACGTGTATTGTGTTTCGCCCTCTTGGCGATTGACTATCTTCACGGCTAGCTTCTGTCCGAATGCGGGAGTTACCGTGAAGAGAACGATGACTCCAACGAGAAACGCGCGCATACGTACCTCCGTAGTGTCGTGGCGCAAATCTTAACTCAGAATCGTCAGTTTCGGTATAATTGCGCCGTGTATGTTGGCTTAACCGCCATGAGGGCTCGGGTCTGCTTGCCTGCCGGTTCGAGCCCTTTTTGTTCCAACTCAAACCACATCGCACCGAAGGATTACCTTGCAGCAGCCCAGTACTCTCAGATAAATTCACCTAGTAATGAACGATCAGACATCAAAGATACAACCGGCGATGGTTCATATCGACCTCTCCAACGTTTTGCCGTCTGGAGCGTATGATTATCTTGCCGCGTTTATTCCCGGACTTTTCTTCGTCATTTCCGTCGGTCTGGCGAACCCAACGTTCGTCAGTAAGATTGCAGCGAACCTCTTACATTACCCGTTCAGCCCGTATGCGAACCTAGTCATAGCGCTCTTTGTTGCCTTCATTATCGGGAATGGTTTCATGATGGGCGTGCTGCTGATTCAGTGGGTGATTGGCAGACTTTACGAAGGGGCGTTCTTTCTACGGGAACGTGTCTATCTGCGAGTAATGATTCCAGCTCTCGGTCGATATGTGCAAAAGAGAATGCAAAAAAAGAAGCCCTTGCCCCGGTGGTTTGGCGGGGTTCAGGAGCACATTCAATACTTCGCGTATGGAATCGAAGAAGACGAAAAGAACATCAACGGTTGTTTAGGCTTACTCGCGGAAAGCTTGCTGGAAACGAAATACGCGGTCAAACGCGAGGATTCAAGCTCCACGCGAGCGTGGTGGATATGGTACGTGACACTCGCACGACCATCTCGAGAAGAAGTACGTGGCCAAACCTTGATGGTAGCGACGCACGCTGCGGGTTGGTGCGGTATCGTTGCAACTCTATTTGCGTCTACGTTGAAGAATCGCTACTACCTATCGTTCTCCATTCTCATGATCGTTAACGGGCTGTTGCATGACTTCTACTTGGCGCGGGGCATGTATCATCCGACCATGCGAGGCCTAGCAAACATTCGGGGGATGTTGAGAGAATTCCGAAAGCCATGGCCAAACGATCCGAAAGCGAAGGATAAAACGTAGATCACAGAGGCCCGCGTCGGAATGATTCCGGCCCCCTACACGGTGTGCTAAGAAGTCGCCCAAATGAACAAATTCCGCGTTTCCCGATTCTCGTAGGCTCGTGTTACCGCACATCGTGCGGAATTAACTACGGAGAATCAACATGCAAACTGAAGTGAAGTCGCTTGGAACTATGCACGTCGATGAAGAAGCAGTGCAGGCAATGTCTTTTGAGGTGTCGAATCTTCTCGGCGAAAAGCTAGAAGAGCAGCGCCGCCGCCTCGACGGGATTGACCTGAAGCAACCGCCTGCTGAGAGGTATCAGCTGGCACGAGCCGCCGGCGTCTTGGCCGCAGTTGCTACGGGCGTCAAGAATCGGACGGACCGAGCAAATGAGATCTTCCTGCCGAAAAGTGAGTTGCGAAATGGCAACGGCTTGATTCGGATCTCATCACTCAAGGCCGAAATTCCGGTTCCTGTGGGCGTGAAGGTCAAAAGCGTAGCGTTCATTCGAGGTGAAGATGGCTGGCAGGGTCGCGTGATCGTGGTGACCTGAAGCTAGCGCAAGCTGCGCGAATCAACTGGCCCGGGTCTCGAAACCCAAAATTCGAGATTCGGGCCTTTGTTTTGTGATCTCTGCCGTTGGTAAAATGATGGTAAAACCGACCAGCCTGTTGCCTCTTGCCTCGTGAAAAACCACCACAAAATAAGGGAATTTGGTGGACGTGACCGGGATCGAACCGGTGACCCCCTGCTTGCAAAGCAGGTGCTCTCCCAGCTGAGCTACACGCCCACGCGGTGCAACCAATACACTCTCAATAGTTTATAGCCAGTTCTTCGACTGTTCCAGCTTCGATTTTCGGTCCATTCGGTCCAACAACGGCGCTTTCGGACGAAAGTTCGAAACCCAATCCCACTTTCTCGGCTACTTGCTTGCGAAATCCTACGTCGTCTCTCAGCTTGGAATAAGTGTCCGTCACTGTCTTTCTCGCGTGGCCAAGCCAAAACGTAATGAGGTCCTCTGGGACCAAATTCTTGCGAAGCCACGTAATGCGAAAACGACGAAATGCGTGACAGCCCATCTTTGGCTGCTTGAGATCGACTAGGATCGGATGCAGCGAACGCTTCAGGATGTTCTGCTGCGAGAGCTGTCGGCCTGTTCGAGTGGAGAACAGAAGACCGCAATTTCTCTCGCCAACAAAGTCCTGTAGCATGGCCGCGACCGTTGGGTGTAGGTCGATCTCTCGCTTGCCATTCTCGGACTTCAGGTAATTGTGAATCTGTCCGCGCCAAGCCTTCTGACAGATATTGATCGTGGTGCAGTCCGGGGAAATGTTCTTGATGTCGATACCCAGTGCTTCACCAAATCGTAGTCCCGCAGATGCGCAGAGCGTGTAGAACATGCGGTAGAGCTTCTTCGTTGGTGCGCCGACGATGGCGGTTACTACATCAGCGGTTGCGGCAGGTCGCTTCGGATTATTATCCTCGGGTAGGTCAATGAAGTCGTGGTTCCATTTGCGGGGATAGCGCGCATCCCCTTCTTCATTGATCGCCGAAGCAACAACCATTTTTGCCGCGTTTGTGTAAGACCTTATTGCCGACGCTCCTAATCCCCCCTTCACCATCGTTGCGCCGAGATTCCTCAGCGCAAGATTGCCGACGGAGCCGAGGGAAGTATCACCGATGTTCGGATTGAGCCAATTCTTCAAGCACCGCTCCCAATTTTCGAGAGTGGAGGGAGCCACCGGCCTGCGCTTGCGGTGCTTCATCAGCTCCAACCAAATCTCAGCCTGTTCACGAAACGTAATACCACGGTTCGAACGAACAATCTTCTCGAAATACTCCACGGTATCGGCTCCGCTGGCCTCGATTATTTCTTTTGCCCTGCGTTTCCGTTCAGACGCTGAAAGCTTACCGGCACCAGAAGTGGGACAGATTCTCTCTCGTACACGCTGCCTCTTCTGCTGGCCGGCAACATCCTTCCAGAACCGAACGACGTACCAGTTGCCGTCCTCTTGGATACAACCGTTCTGACCAGATCTACGCGACATGGATTTTCTCCCTGTCCGCTTTTCTGGTGTCGCCTTGACGAATGTATCAAGGACGTACGGGCACAGCAACTGTGAATCTGGTTCCATTTTGCTGCTCATAATTTTCTGAAATAGATTCTTTTAGCTTGGCCACCTTTTCCGTTTAATCACCGCGAGCGTAATTCTGTAGGTTGGTACGGGCATCGGGCTCTGCCTCGATTTCTTTACGTATTTTTGGCGTTCTCGATGACAGAGCCTTCTACGTTTTGAGAGTGATTGCCGTTATGTAGCTGATCCTGGAGCCAACTTTTGAATTCTTCGTCCTTCTTGAACAGCATCTTCAAGGCTTCGCTCACAACATACGATTCAGAAGAATCTATGAACTCGGCGTACTCGTGGAGTTTCGTTTTGATCTGTTCTTCGACACGAATTTGTAGCGTTTCATTCTTTGGTGGTCTCGGCGGTGATTTTAGGATTGCCACGTCAGTTCTCCTTTGGTGCCTGCGGTTTTGCAGAATTCCTGTCTTCGACATCGAATCACATATGCGAGCCGATCAGATTCATCCATCAATTCCTTCTCTACACCGAAATTGGAAGGCCGGAAGTGGGGTTGCCTCATTAATGGACTTGGGCGAGCCCATCAAACCCCACACCAGCCGGTGGGCGACCACTGGGGATCGGTTGATGGTTGAAAACGCGGACTCCATGACGGCTCCCGCGTAGAAAGAGACTGAGGCAAGATCTCTTCCTCTACTTACCTATTCAGTGTTGGGGAAGGAAAATTGTGTCGGTGGAAAGCGAAAATAATTTCGGCCTGAGCTTTGCTACCTCTGGAAGGGGCCCGTTGCTATGTGCGTCTTACTGCTGGTTGGTTCTTCCGTCTGTGGACGCGACAGTGCAACTGTCGCGTCTTGTTGAAACGGGCGGGAGCGACCCCACGCACTTTTGGGCGGCTGAAAGCCGAAAAAGTGGGGTCGCTCCCGCCCGTTTTGGTAGTTTTCAATCACCGCTGCTTTGTCGGTTTCGTTTTAGGCATTGCGTTCCCTTTCAGGGCAGTGCGGGGCCACAGGGTGAAGACTTTGGTGCAGGACGACTTGCAGAGTGAAAATGTTGCGTTCTTCACCGCTCGCAGTCTCGCGGTATCTTGGGTGAACAGTCCTGGGGCTGCGTTGGACGGGCGGATGCGCGACGACAGCTTGACTTGCAACGCTAACTATCCAACGGATGGCACGTCTCGGTGCCGCATCATCCACAGTAAGAACGCTCGAACAAGTTCGGCCGGAGTAAGGCAATTAGTTACATGAGAAGAAGAAAAGGTCGAGGCGGCCACTGCTACGGATGGTTCGGATTGACGCGCAGGTAGGCGAATAGCAATTCCTTACCACTTGGGTGATGGCTCCCACCGTTTGGTTCGACCGTTACGAACACCGCATCAATGGTTGCGAGAGCTTTGGGATCGTTAAACTTTAGGATCCATCGTTTCTTGATCGTGTTGTCTTCGTAGAAGACTCCCAAACTGAGTGCCCGTTGTTTATCCGTGCCGCGCCGGCCCCACGCCTGGAACGTGCTGGCGCTTTTCAAACCTGCTTCTTGGTCGAGGTCATACGCATAGAAAATAAGCGACTTCCCTTTGGTATAGAAAACGCGGCCGTAGGTTTTGTCGGTCTCAGCGTTTCCAGCGACGTCATGGACCTCGGCAATGTACAGGTCGCGCGCCCCCATCAATTCACGGATGTCATGGTCCTTCTCCAGCAGCTCGAGCTGTTTCGCGATCTCCGCGTGGTCCTGATCGAGTGTTTGCTCTCGATCGCGCACGCGCTGAGTTAGCTCATCTACCTTGGCCTCCAGGACCGAGGCACGCTTCGCTGCATTCTCTCGCTCTTGGCTCAGCGCTTCTGCCTTGGTCTGCAGCTGCTGTAGGTTGGCTTGTACCGCGGCGAGTTCTGCATCGCGACGTGAATTCTCGGCTGACAAGCTTCTGGCAGGTTGCCCGACGCTTTGCGTATTCACAGCACCAGAATCACTGGGCGGCTTCAAGTGTTTGATCTCTCTCGTCTGCGCTGCCACTTCCTTCGTTAAATCCTTAATAACACTGCGGTCGTCCGCCAGTTTCGCCAAGAGTTGGGCCCGCTCGTGGCCGAAATCACTGATCTGCTCCTCGAGGGAGGCGGAGGATACGGGATTATCCGATTAACATGTCGCTATGGGAAAAGGAAAGTCTTGCCGCAGAAGCAGTACTTGCTGCTGAAAGAAAAGCTAAGAAAGCATTCTTCAAGAAACAATTTGCCCCGATGAAAAGTCAGCGGTCAGATTGAAATTAAGAATGGATATCAATTGGCTCAAGCAGTGAGCGTTTGGTGCTTGGACACCAGCGGTTTACGATTCCGCTCGGAGGATTTGAATGGTCATCGGCGAAAAATTAAAGGCTCTGCGTGAGCAGAAACATTTGTCCCAAGGCGACATCGAGGAGCGCACTGGGCTTCTACGCTGTTACATTTCGCGTGTCGAGAACGGCCACACCGTTCCGGCCATCGAGACTCTGGAAAAGTTGACGCGTGCAATGGGCGTGCCTCTGTACCAAATCTTTTACGATGGAGAAAAGCCTCCCGCTCAGAATCCTGCCAGGATTGACGACGGCGGCTGGGGCAGTGCTGGCCGAGACGCGAGGGTGCTCAGCAGGTTTCGCAGGCTAATGAGCAGGACAGATAAAGGAGACGTGAAGCTGCTGTTATTCATGGCTCAGAAAATGTCGCAACGGAAGAAACGCGGTAATCGGGCGTAAGCATATGTGATTTGAATTGACCCAGAAAACGTCCGGTCGTCCCTCGCTCGGCGCCTTGGGCTGGAGGTCGGTGGGCTCACAGCGCACAAGGATCGAAACGTCGATGGCGTTGTTGAAATGATGCTGGACGCGACGCAGAAATTCAGCAAGCCGCTGACAAGGGAACGGTTGTTTGACTGGCACGCCGATCTCTTTCCGGGCGTCCGCACGACCCGCGATAAATTTCGCGTCGGCGCATGGCGGGATGACAGCCAGGGTCCAATACAAGTTGTGTCCGGGCCAGTTGGTCGCCACAAAGTTCATTACGAAGCACGTGCGGCTGATCGCGTCGAAAGCGAGATGGGGAAATTTCTTGCGTGGTTCGACGGCAAGGAACAAGAAGATCCTCTCTTGAAAGCCGCAATCGCGCATTTGTGGTTCGTTACGATCCATCCATTTGAAGATGGCAACGGGAGAATCGGAAGAGCAATCGCTGAAATGTGTTTGGCCAGATCGGACGGCAGTGCTCAGCGTTTCTACAGCATGTCGTCGCAAATCCTTGAAGAGCGAAAAGAGTATTACGAAGTTCTTGAGAAGACGCAGGCGGGATCGTTGGACATCACCAGGTGGCTAACTTGGTTTCTCGGATGCCTGGATAGAGCCATCGAACAATCGAATCAAATCACAAGCAGTGCTCTGGAAAAGGAACTGTTCTGGAAAAGCTTAAAGCAACGGAAGGTCTCTCTGAATGATCGGCAGACGAAAGTTCTGAACAAACTATTCAGCGGATTCGAAGGGAAGCTGACCAGAGACAAATGGATGAAAATGACGAAAGCTTCCTCCCGCACTGCTCTTCGAGACATCGAAGAGCTGATCGAGATAGGGGTCATCGAACAAGAAGAGGCGGGAGGAAGAAGCACTTCCTACAGGTTAAAGAGAACCGAAGGCTTGCTCTGACGCATTGTCCGCCGCATCCATGGCTCATGAATGCCTCCGTCGTGACTGCGATGTAATTATAAAGAAGCTATTCATCGCTGGCCGCGATTGGTGACCGGAGAGTTCCTTTCCTCAAAGCTCGCTCTTTCATAAGCGCGAAGAATACGGGAACGAGAATTAGCACATGAATCGTTGATGTGATCATCCCGCCGACGATGGGCGCAGCAATCGGCTTCATGACATCTGCGCCAACACCTGCTTCCCACAGGATGGGGATCAGGCTGGCGAGTACAACGCAGACAGTCATTAGCTTTGGTCTCAGGCGGTGGACCGCCCCTACGATAACCGCTGCCTCGATGTCCTCGTGACGCAGAGGGACGCCGGATTTGAGCCGGTGGTCCAAGGCTTCGTGGAGGTAAACGACCATAACCACTCCGGTTTCAACGGCAATGCCGAACAGAGCAATGTAGCCGACCCACACGGCTACGCTGAAGTTGTAGCCGAGCAGCTTCTGCAGAATCAGGCCGCCGGTCAATGCATAAATCGTCGGGAAAATGAGGACGGCCGCTTCGGTGACGGAATGAAATACGACGTAGAGCAACAGGAAGATGATAAAAAATACGATTGGTAGAATGATTTGCAGCCGCTCTTTTGCCCGCAACTCAAACTCGTACTCCCCGGACCATTTGTAAGTGAAGCTCGGAGGCAAGGCGAGTTTTTGCTTAAGCAGGTCGCTCGCGTGAGTAACGAAGCCGCCGTAGTCGTTCGTGTTTAGGTCGATGTAAACGTAACCGGTCAACGCGCCGTCCTCGTCGCGGATCATTGAAGGTCCGCGAGAAAACGAGATCTTCGCGACTTCGGAAATAGGTATCTGCGCGCCAGAAGGCGTGCCAATCAGGACGCGCCGCAACTCCTCGACGTTGTCCCTGAAGTCGCGGCTATACCGGACATTCACTGGATACCGCTCGCGGCCCTCGACGTTTTCAGCGACCATTTCGCCGCCGATTCCCGAAGTGACCGCTTGCTGAACGTCCGCCATTGTCAGTCCGTAGCGAGCCGCTTCTGTCCGGTTTACTTCGATGTTGAGATAAAATCCTTGCGAAACGCGTTCGGCAAATATGGAGCGCATCTCAGGAATCGCAGAAAGGATTTGCTGCACCTGTGCGCCAATTTGCTGAATGCCCTCAAGATTCGGCCCCTGAATCTTCAAGCCGAGGGGCGTTTTGATTCCCGTCAATTCCATATCGAGACGGTTCTCAACTGGCATGGTCCAAGTGTTGGACAGACCAGGAAACTGGAGTCTTGCATCCATTTCCTGAATGAGCTTTTCGTAAGTCATCCCTGGTCGCCACTGACTGCATGGTTTGAGCATGACCGTCGTGTCATACATATCGAGGGGAGCGTTATCGGTCGCGCTGTCGGATCGCCCGATGGAGCCGAAGACGGTTTCGACTTCAGGGAAAGTGCGGATGATTCTGTCCTGTTCTTGCAGCAATTGCGACGCCTGCCCAATGGAAATGCCGGGCAAGGCAGTTGGCATGTAAAGGGCCGACCCTTCAAAGAGGGGCGGCATGAATTGACTTCCGATGTGAAGTGCAAGCGGAAGTGTGACGATCCTCGATCAGCCTGCGCATCTGTGGGAAGATGAGGTTCAGCACCGCAATTCAATTTATGAATCGGGGCATTCCGGCGATCGCAAACTTTTCGATTTCGGAGGTTGGGATAAATCAGGAACCATGAAGCGAAGTCCAGCGGGGTCAGAAGCGCCGTTCGCGAATCCGGTGCGGCAAGAAACGCAAAGCTTGCGCGAGCAGTTTCAAACATTGTATGGCCAGCAGCCGCGGATATTTCGCGCGCCGGGGCGCGTGAATCTGATCGGCGAGCACACGGATTACAATGAGGGTTTCGTGCTGCCCGTGGCCATGGATTTGCAGACATGGGTCGCGGCGGCGCCGCGAAACGATACGCGTGTCCACGTTTATTCGCAAAATTTGCGCGAGCGCGCCGAAATGGATTTGCAGCATTTGAATTTGCAGGTGCAGCGGCATTGGAGCGCTTACGTTCTGGGAGTGGCGGCGAGTTTGCGACTGGCCGGAGCGGAAATTGGCGGCGCGAATCTGCTGGTGGAAGGAAAAGTTCCGCTGGGCGCGGGACTGTCATCGTCGGCATCGGTGGAGGTGGCTGCGGGTTACGCTTTGCTGGAAAGTTCGGGGCTGTCGCGCAGTCCCGTGGAGCTGGCGAAGATTTGCCAGCGCGCGGAGAATGAGTTTGCGGGGGCGCGTTGCGGCATTATGGACCAGATGATCGCCTGCTGCGGGCGCGCGAACTATGCGTTGCTCCTGGATTGCCGCACGCTGGGATTCCAGCTGCTGCCGTTATTTTCCGATGCGCAATTTGTGGTGTGCAACACCATGGTGAAGCACGATCACGCGGCGGGCGAGTACAATGCGCGACGCGCGGACTGCGAGACGGCCACGCGGATTCTGGCGGAGCAGTTGCCGGGAGTGCGGGCGTTGCGCGATGTGTCGCTCGCGGATCTGGAGCGCTACGCGAAATTGTTGCCGGAAGTGGTGTACCGGCGCAGCCGGCACGTGATCAGCGAAAATGCGCGGGTGTTAGCGGCGCGCGACGCGCTGGAACGCGGCGATCCGGAATCGTTCGGACGCCGAATGCGCGAATCGCATCGCAGCCTGAAAGAGGATTACGAAGTGAGTAGCACGGAGCTGGATCTGCTGGTGGAAATTGCCGGCGGGATCGCTGGCGTGTACGGCTCGCGCATGACCGGCGGCGGATTTGGCGGCTGTACCATCAGCCTGGTGCGCAGCGAGGCGGTAGAAGAATTCCGGAGCGCGGTCGCGCGCGGCTATGAGCGAGCGACAGGCCGCAAGCCGGACATCTATATGGTGCGCCCCTCGGACGGCGTGCGCGAAGTGCTGGAATAGGCCGGAGCAACGGCTGAGCTGGTGACTTAGACTTGCAAGGAGCCCGTGGTGGCGTCGTTTGATTTCGAAAAGCAATCGCACCGCCGCTTGAATCCGTTGACGGGAGACTGGGTGCTGGTTTCGCCGGGCCGGGCCGCGCGGCCATGGAAGGGGCAAACCGAAGCCGCGGCGCCGGAGAACGTGCCGGCTTACGATCCGCAGTGCTATATGTGTCCTGGGAACAAGCGAGCGAGCGGAAAACACAATCCGAATTACACCGGGACTTTGGTTTTTGAAAATGATTACGCGGCGCTGCAGCCTGGGGGCACGGCGCACGAAGAAAATGTTTCAGGGTTGCTGGTGGCGCGCGGGGAGCGGGGGAACTGCCGCGTGGTTTGTTTTTCGCCGCGGCACGATCTAACGCTGGCGAAAATGTCCGATGCGGAACTTCGCGCGGTGGTGGATGTGTGGACCGAGCAGTATCAATTGCTGGGCAGGGAAAACGGGATCAATTCCGTCGTCATTTTTGAAAATCGCGGCGCGATGATGGGCGCGAGCAATCCGCACCCGCACGGACAAATCTGGGCGAATGCAACACTGCCAAACGAACCCGCCAAGGAACAAGCGTCATTCGTCGCGTACCAGCAGGCACACTCAGCTTGTTTGCTGTGTGCGTATTTGAAGCTCGAAAAAGAAAAGAGGGACCGTATCGTCTGCGAGAACGATGAGTTCGCGGCGCTGGTGCCGTTCTGGGCAGTGTGGCCGTTCGAAACGATCGTGATCAGCAAGCGGCACGCGGGCTCGCTGGAGCAATTTTCGGAATCGGACCGCGACGCGCTGGCGGACATTCTGCATCGCGTGACGGCGCGCTACGACAACCTGTTCGCCGCTTCTTTTCCCTACTCCATGGGATTCCACCAGCGTCCCACCGACGGCGATGCTCATCCAGAGTGGCATTTTCACGCGCATTTCTATCCGCCGCTGCTGCGTTCAGCCGTGGTGCGAAAATTTATGGTGGGTTACGAGCTGCTGGGCACGCCGCAGCGGGACATCACGCCCGAAGAAGCGGCCGGGCGTTTGCGCGAAGCGGGCGAGGAAGAATAACCGATCGGTTTCAGCGGCTGGCGCGTTTTTTGCCGCGTGGCGGGCGACGCTTTTCCGTGGCAGCGGATTTATGGGCCCAGCGGAGCAGATCGCACAAAGCGTCGGCGTGAACGCGAGCCACGCGAACCAAAATCCATTCATAGTTTACGTAGTGATCGGTGATGTAGTACGCGGCAGGATCGGCGGCCAGCAACTCCTCGCGCTGCTCAAAATCCGTTCGCACTACCAGCGATTCCGCATCCTGATGGAACCGCAGGAACAAGACGCCGCCAACGCGGAATCCAGGCGTGCCGTAGGACGGGCCCTCATCGACGTTGTCCAGAGACAGAGCGAACTTGCGAACGGCAGCGAAGGTGACAGGCATATTCAGCGACTATACATCCGTCCGATTTCTGAGTGGACGCCAGAAGACCACACGGCGAGATTTCCGCGGAAGCTCGCTCGCGCGAGTGCCGGCCGCAACAGCGCATTGCAGAAGTTAGTGCGCCCAGATCTTTGCGGGGTCCGATTCGTAGGGATACACGTGAACCATCCAGCCGAAGACCTGCGGAAACCAGCGTCCTCCGGCCTGTTCGCACGCTTCCTCGGTCGCAATCGAGCCGCGAAATCCGAATTCCTTCAAATCTGCCTGTTGCAAGGAAGTACCCCTTGGAGGAAGGCAGAAATTGGTGTGCTTGTGCCAACGAGCAATGCTGAGCGGGACGCGAGCGTTCAATTCGGCTTCGGTGGCTAATTTGCGATCGGTGTACATCGCGCCCACCAACTCGTAGCCGTCGTTGGTTTTCTTATAGAGCAAGGACGTCGGATGCGCGGGGTCGAACTTAAAGCTAGCTTCCAGCGCGTAGGCGTAATTTGTGAAGTGATACTGCGGCTGCGGGATGTTGGGCATGAAAATCTTGAAGCCGTCGGCGAGCGCCACGCGATAGTCCTTATACTTCTCCATAGTGGGCCGTAGTTGCACAAGTATTTCCTGCGCACGTTTTTCATCAGCTGGGTTCGCGGGGCGCAAGGCGCTCATATACATGTGCGCGCTCATGCTCTCGTCCATGTCGTGATCAGACATGGCATCATTCGCGGCCTTGGTAGCGTCGGAGTTTTTGTCTGCGTCGTGCTGGCTCATGTCCATTCCCGCCATGGAATCGTGAGTTTGCGCCGGAGCGGATGGAGGTTTCTGCGACTGCTGAGCAGGCAAAGACGCCACTACGAAGAACGCGGCGGCCGCCAGCAACGCCAACGCGAATTTCTTGTCCATGATTACTCCAATTATCTTACGAATGATTTGGCTACCCATTTTGCAGCTCGTATTAATGATACGTTTCTGGGTGCGGAAAATTTCGCGCGAGACGCATTGTGATGCGAATGAGCTACATTGCTAGGCGGATACCGAAAAAAGAAAGAAGGCCCGGGTGCCCGAGCCTTCCCGTGGGGGCTTTCATAAGACAAATATGGCGCGATAGCCTGGGTGTGTCCCAAACGGCACGCCAGGTTATTGGCCATAGCGGCTAAACCCCAAAAATCAGGGAAAGTTGCGCACGTGGCGCGCAGGACTCAGGTACCTGTCCGTTGCATCCGAGGGCGCATTGATTCTGTTACGCTTGCAGTCTGGCGGCATCGTTGACCGTAGCGCCGCATCCAATGGCGGGTCCGCCCAGCGCAGTTTGCCAAGCGCTTTGAAGCCCGGCATTGAGTCGGTAGCAACTTTCGTTCCACAACCATCGTCCAATGGTGGAACGCGTTGAGAAGTTTATTTGCTGTTTCGCGTCGTGGACTCTTGACGGCAGCATTGAAATCTGTAAACTGCGGTTTTCCATTATGGCGACGCTGGCAAACCCGATCGAAGACCCGCTGCAGGAATTCGAATACCCGCAGCGCGAGGCGGCCTTTTTCTACGGCCTCTTTCTGCGCGGGCATTCGGCTGAAGAATTGCGGAAGGATATACAGGTTCCCGCGATGGTTTTGGCGAAATGGGATAAGGAAACCGTGCGCGCGCCGCAGCTTCGGCCGATGCTGGAGCGGATCGTGCAATACCGGCAGCACGTGCTGGCCATTTTCGAAAATCTGATCTGCCACGATGCCGCCACGCAGAAGCTGCAGTAGCCCTCGTTACTGAAACAACCGCTCCCCAACACGCCCGTTTGACATTTCTGCGCGCGCAAGTATCATCAACAAAGTGGCGAAGGAGTTCGCCCTTAACCGCTGTCCTTTTTGCGCCGGGGCAGATGATGACTCCTGACAAGGACTTTGTCGCGGAGTCATGTCGCCGGCGAAGATCCCTGAAAATAGCGCAAGCGAAGTCCCTTGCATCCGCGAATCGGTGGTGGGATTTTGCGCACGCCAAAGGGAGATCCACGCTACATCATGATGAAATATGTAATGGTCGGGATTGGCGGCGGCATCGGGTCGGTGCTGCGCTTCTGGGTGAGCAGCTATTTGGGTGAGCGAATCAGCACGCGCTTCCCTTTCGGAACGTTTGCCGTGAATATCACCGGGTCTTTTTTGATTGGGTTCATCGTGACGCTGCTGGCGAGCAAAACAGACTGGGATCCGAGCTGGCGTTATTTGATTCCGATCGGTTTCATTGGCGGGTACACCACTTTTTCCACTTTCGAGTATGAAACTCTGCGCAATATGCAGGACGGGAAGATACTGGTTGCTTCGCTGAACGTGATTCTCAGCGTGACGCTGGGTTTCGCAGCGGTATGGCTGGGAACAGTTGCAGGGCGGTCACTCGAATAAAGACGATATTCGAAGGAACCATCTGCTGTGGAGAGCTCTCAGCCAGGTGATGGCCGTGCAGCAACGAACCGCTGCTCGTCCGCCAGCCACGCTTGTTCATCCTAAGATTTCTTCACGCCCAGCGCCTTCACATAGAACTGCCGCACATATTCCTTCAACATACGCCGCGAACTGAATTGCGGGGCCACGCTTTTGATCGCAGCCTTCATGACGCTGACGTATCCGTGCGGAGTCTCGTCGTCCGGCCGCCGGTAGTAAAGGGGAATGATGTTTTCCTCGAGCAGGCGATAGAGCGCGTCCGCATCCGCGGCGGTGCGATCTCCGTCGGTTGCGCCACCGCCGAAAGCCCAGCCGTTCTTGCCGTTGTAGCCTTCCAGCCACCAGCCGTCGAGGATGGAAATGCTCGGCACGCCGTTCGCGCCGGCCTTCATGCCGCTGGTGCCGCTGGCTTCCAAAGGAGGCAGCGGGTTATTCAGCCACATGTCCACGCCACGCACCATACGAGCCGCCAGATGCTGATCGTAATTTTCCACGAAGGCGATGCGCGCGGCAAAGTTGGGATCCTGGGCCAGATGGAAAACTTTTTGGATCAACTGCGCTCCCGCCAGATCGGAGGGATGCGCCTTTCCCGCGAAAATAATCTGCACGGGCTGCAACGGATTGGTCAGAATCAGCTTCAGCCGATCCAGATCGTGAAGAATCAGGTCGGGGCGCTTGTAACTGGTGAACCGGCGCGCAAAACCGATCGTGAGAATCTCAGGGTCGAGCAACGCGCCAAACGCAATCACGCTTTCGGCGCGCACCCGTTTTTTTTGCCATTCTTCGCGGGCGCGCTCGTTAATTTCGTCAATCAATAAAACTTTCAGGCGGTTGTGCGCCCTCCATAGCTCGTCGTCAGGAATATTGTCGGCCGCTTCCCACATCTTCAGTTGATCCTGGTCACGGATCCAGCCGGGGCTCACGTATTTTGCGAAAAGGGGCTGCAGCCACTCCGGGTCCATCCAAGTGAGCAGATGGACGCCGTTGGTAATCGCCGTAATCGGAACGTCCTCGACTTTCTTCTCCGGCCAGATGTCTTTCCACATTTCCCTGGCCACTTCGCCGTGCTTCTTGCTGACCGCATTACAAAAGTTGGACATGCGCAGCGCGAAGACGGTCATGTTGAATCCGGCGTCGGGATTCGCGGGATTCGTTCCCAGCTGCAGCAAACCATTGCGGTCCGTGCCGAACTTATCGTAATGGCTGCTGAAATATTTTTCGAACAAAGGAAACGGGAAGACGTCCGTGCCGGCCGAAAGCGGAGTATGCGTGGTAAACACCGAAGTTTCGCGAATTTTCGCGACGGCGGCTTGGAAAGTTACGCCGGTTTCCACCAAGCCGCGCGCGCGTTGCAAAAACGCGAACGCCGGATGCCCTTCGTTGATGTGCACGGCGGCGGGATGAATGCCTAGCGCTTTAAGGACGCACATCCCGCCAATTCCCAGCACGATTTCCTGGCGCAAGCGCTGTTCGGGATCGTTGGTGTAAAGCCGGTGAGCGATGGCGCGATCCCAGGGCTGATTGGTTTCCACTTCGGTATCGAGCAGATACACGGGCACGCGCCCGATGTCCGCGCGCCACACCAGCACGTGGACGGGAGGATCGAAGAACGGAACTTGCACTCTCAGAGGTTCATTGTTTCCGTTGAGCACCAGCTTGACGGGATCGTAGGTGCGGTCCAGGGTTTTTTCGTCGTCTTCCTGCCAGCCGTCGTCGCGGATTTTTTGCGAAAGGTAGCCGCGGGAATAAATCAAGCCGACCGCGACCACGGGAATCGCCAGGTCGCTGCACTCCTTGATGTAGTCTCCCGCTAGCACGCCCAGTCCGCCGGCATAGAGCGGCAGCGAATGATGGAAAGCATACTCGGCGGAAAAATATGCTAAAGGCGCTTGCGGCGTTCCGTATTCCGACGTGAACCATCCGGTTTGTGATGCGATGTTGGCGTCAAACTCCGCCATCACAGCATCGAAACGTTCCAGGAACTCAGGATCCTTCGCGGCATTGTCCAGCGTCTGCTGCGGCACGAGAGCGAGCATCCGCAATGGATTGTGGTCGCTCTCGCGCCAGGCCTGTTGATCCAGTGCGGGAAACAATTCGCGGGCTTCGCGGTGCCAGCTCCACCATACATTGTAGGAAAGGCGCGCGAGTCCGCGAATTCGCGCCGGCAGATTCGGAAACTGTTGAGCAGGGTCTGAACTTTCAGCCATCAATTCTTGCACCTCGTAGTATTCGCCGGGGCATTTTGCTCGTATGGCGATGCCATTGTCCCGCCGTGAATCCCTTCAGGCAGAATCGGAGCGGAGCCAGACTGCTTCGGCGCGTTGAAGAAATAAATCGTACACGTTCCGGGACTACGATCCACGCACAATCGACCGCGCGTGAAACCAATCACGCAACGGGAACACGACGCGTTGTCCGCGGAAAAGCGCGCGCTCCGCGAAATATTTCCCAGTGGGCCACGCATAATTGTCTCGTACGCAACCTGTTTTGGGGAGTGGATTTTAAGAAATCTCGCGGCCGCTTCCGGCCAGAACACATGCGCGATCGCACCTCGGCTGCTCGACGAGCGTGGTTCTCGCCGTCAAGACACGGCTCCTCTAACGCGATCTCCGCCGTGCGCGCAACAAGCATGGCTGTAAGGCGGTCCTCAAACTTGAGCCGGCATTTGTGCAAGAAGCGCCGCTGGACATCGCCCATCGGAGTTGCAGTCGCGATTTGCGCAAGAAGCACCGCTGTCGTAAGATATTGAACCTAGCCGGTAATAAAACCGTTCCCCGGTAGCTCAATGGTAGAGCATTCGGCTGTTAACCGAAGGGTTGCTAGTTCGAATCTAGCCCGGGGAGCCAACCTTCTCAATCAGTTAGCAAGTTGTGGTAGACGCGGCTTCTGAGACTGTGCCCAATTTTGTGCCCCATCGTCTTGAATCCCAGCTTGATTTAGCGCGTTGACGGCCATTCCGCTGCGCGCATCTGTCCGATGTGGCCATAGCGCCTCGACATGCGAACAGTGGTGGAGGGACTCCATCCCATGATCGTCGCCACGACGGAGAATGGCACTCCGGCCTCAAGCATTCGCGTGCAGCCGGTGTGCCTCAGATCGTGGAATCGGCAGGTGACGCCCGCGCTTGATCTTTGCCGATTCCCACGCTTCCTTCCAGCGCCCAATAGGCTTTGTCGGGTCACTGTCTATGAATCACCGTCACACCATCCCCTGACGCTCCGTAGCGTTCCGAAGGGAAAGACGAAATGCGTTCGGCGCGCGACCCGGGAAAAGTGCTCGCCCAAAAGCCGAGAATTGCGACTGCGCGATCATTCAGCGGAAGAAGGCGGCCTGTTCCTGACTCGGTCTTGCTGAGGCCCACCGTGAGCGTGCAGGATTTGAGATCAATCTGTCCCCACTCGGAGCAGACGAAGCTCTGAATAGCGCATACAAGTATTGAGAGCAATCAAGACAGCCGGATATAGCGAACGGGAACGGCTTGCACGACAGGCTTCAAGCAATGCAGTTTCCTCGTCGCGAGCTGATGGCCCGACCCACGTCCTCGCGCACTCGGAGCATCCTCACGTCGGGCTGCATCGCATGCCCAGAGGCGATTCTTTCGCAGTATCGCGCGAAGAGTTCCCACTTCGAGATTAACGGTCTTGGGAGCTGCACCCTTTTCGAGACGCGACGCTTGATATTGCGAGATGTCGTCGGCAGCGATGTCGCACAACAGCATTTTCCCGAAGTACGGATTGATGTGCTTCAGATTTGCGCGTTCAATAATCACGCTGCGAGGCGACAGATGAGCGATCTTCGCCTTTAACCACGCTTCGGCGGCTGCTGAGAAGAGCTGCGCTGTGCGCGGCTTGGCAATTCCGTTGAAGGAACCTTCCAGCTCTCTGCGCCGAGAGCGCTCTGCGTCTTTCGCGACGGTCTTGCTCTCGCTCTTCGAGGACTCGCGGATCATCTGGCCCGCAAATCGAAACTTGTACCACCAAACGTCTCCTCGCCTATAAACGCTCATCGTGCACCATCCTTTTTCGGCGGTCGTCCGCCTTTCTTGCCGTTCTCCCGCGCAATCTCTCGAATGCGTTCGATCCCCAGGCGCTCGACCCGCGCCGCATAGCTGCGCTTTCCGAGCCAGCTTGTGAATCGCTTAATGTCACTCTGTCTCATGCCATTAATCCTAATCTGTTTAGGTTTACTTGGCAAGTGCAAATGATAGAATTGGCGAGCGGCTAGGTAACGCCAGCCGAAGAGCAGGGACATCCCGCCCTGCCTGCCGCGCTCACACATGCAAAGCGGGAAGCCACGCGGGAGGTGGCGATTGAAACCGTTTGATGAACGACTTTTTTCTCTAAAGACGCAGCCTGAGAATCAGCGAATGCATGCCGACGCGGTGAAGTGCTTGAGCCGTGCCCATGCGGAGGTGAAGCGGCTCGGAAACCATGCACGTTTCTTCCCTGCTTTTGTCGAATACCACTTAGCAGTGATTCAAAGATACCTCGAAGAAATAGATCGGGTAGCGCGTGACGTGTGGCTTTCTGACGGGAACGAGATTACGCCTGAATTTATCCGCACGGTTTTGATGCCCCGCGTTTCAACCGTCATTGCCGCACGGAGGGGAGCGATTAAGCACGAACTGGACTTGTATCACACGCGAACCCAGCAGGATACCTCGCGGGGTCAGCATTGCCTCGCTCATGAAATGAATCGTTTCATCAGCCAAACGGCGCAGCGCTACGAAATAGAGGCGATCGAACTTGGAAAGGCGTACAAAGCCAAACCACGCGTCCCGGAAACGATTCGCCCGGTAACCACTTCTGGAGGCATCATGCCGAATCCCGTGAACACCCTTTCTGCAGGCGGACTGGGGCCTCTGGACTATCCTCGTGAGTTTTCACAAGACGCAAAAGACAGAGTTGAGAAGGCGAAAATTCGTGCTTCCAGGGAGTTGCTTCCCGCAATTCGTTACGACTTCAAGGACGAGGACCTAGCCGTCCGATGCATCATGCAGATATTCCTGGCGTTCGCCAGGGAAGCGTCCGCACTTCGCAGCGGATTGGGTTGGTCCCTCGACCGGGTTCAACGCGAGGCCGAAGAATTTCTTCGCAAGCTTACCATCAAGGTTACTTTCGCTAAATTTCCAGGTTGTGATCGGGTTTGGATAAGCAACTGGAACGGGTCGATTCAACCTGAATTGGATCGCCGTTTTAAAACATCGCCGGAATGGATGGAATATGAAGAACTGCTTTTAGCGGACGACGCACAGAAACCCGCATCCAAGCAATCGGCTGGAACGGCTGAGCAGTCGCGTCCTGCTGAGAACAGCGAAAAAATAGCGGCGGATGCAGACGCCAAGCGCACGATGTCGGCCAACCTAAAAATGCGTATCGGGGCGAATATTGAGAGGCTGAGGAAAGAATGTGGCTGGAGTCTCGATTTCTCGCCCAGAAGACGGGGCTAGACAAAAAGGCCATCTTGAATGACGTACACCGTCGGTCAAAGCCGAACCCCAGGACTAAAAGGGAATACGCCCAGGCCTTCGCCAAAGAACTGAGGAGGGCAATAACCGCAAACGATCTCGAACAGTAGATCTCCCCGCTAAAACCGCAAGGCAAGAAAGTCCACTGATTGACCACCGAAACACCACTGGTTCACCACTGACTTTTCCGTGCTTGATAGCGGACCATTACGCTCAGAGGTTAGCCAAGTGACGAAATTGCTCTCCATCAAAGAGGCAAGCGAACTGCTGAATCTGAAACCCGCAACGATCCCGAGCATGGCTACTGAGGAGGAGGCTGCCGCGCGTGAACTGCGGGCGCGCTGTCCGCATCCCCGCCGACGCGATTGCTCAATTCATTGAACGTAACACAGTCCCCGCGAGAGAAGAGCGGCGATGAACACGGAGGAAATCGCCAGTCGCCTCAATGCCCAGGCCGAGCCGTGCCGGATTCATAGCTCGTTGTCCGGCGCATGGAGGATCGCTCGCCTTCGCTCAGCATCCGCGAAGGGCAAAGATGGGCGCACCTTGATCCACTGTTTCGCGGGATGCACCATCGAAAATCTATGCGATGCTCTGAAAATCAAAGTCTCGGATCTCTTCTCCGGGCCTGGAACGATGCAACCCAAACCGCGCGCTGTGCGAGAAGCTGAGAAAGCCATCGCTGCATTTCGCAATCGCCTAACTCCTCGCGAGCGAGTCGTGCCGGTCACAGTCATTTACTGCGACCGAGAAAATCTGGACGCGGGAATAGCCACGCGCTCTCGCATTGGTTGTCGAGGGCGAGCTAGTCCAAGCAGTCCTGGTGGATTCGCAATGAACATCGAACGCATCGAGCGGGTCACCAAATCAGGGCCGCATGTTCTTTTTGCAGTGCGGTGTCGCCAATCGCGCCAGATGACGCTTCATTCATTAAAGGATCTAGAAAAGTTCCTCACGCGCTATGTGATTCTACCGGCGCGCACGGCGTTGCCGTTGACACTCTGGGTGCTGATGACGTACACGTTTGACTCGTTCGACGCCGTTCCGTATCTGGTGATTAGCAGTCCGGCTCCGCGCTGCGGAAAGACGCGGTTGCTGGAATGTCTGGAGCTTGTCGCATCAAATCTCGCCGGGCGTCGAACGTTTCGGAAGCCGCGTTTTTCCGAACCATCGAGAAATGCGCGCCTACTCTGATGCTCGATGAGGCCGAGACACTGCGCGGAAAAAGTGAGCGTGCGGAATATCTCCGTCAAATTCTTAATGCAGGTAATCGTCGCGGCGCAGTTGTTACGAGGTGCGTCGGCCAAGGCGCGAACCTGGACGCACAAGATTTTTCGGTCTTTTGTCCAAAAGTCCTTGCTGGTATTGGGAACTTCCCGCAGACGATCACAGACCGCGCCATCATCATCGCGATGCAACGGCGGAAGGATTGCGAGAAGGTCGAGCGATTCCTATATCGCACCGTCGAGCCAGTCGGCAGGGCGCTGAGCGAGCAGGCCAGCGCGTTCGTTTCAAAGCGGCGCGAGGAAATCGGCGCCGCCTACGGAGCCGCTGCACTCGATTTCATCTCCGACCGGGATGCGGAAGCCTGGGGCCCCCTCTTTGCGATCCTTTCGGTCGCTGCACCAGAGCGGTTACCTGAGCTTCGGACATGCGCGGAACAGCTGACGCACTCGAAAGGCGTGAATGCCGAAGATGACTCCCCAGCACTTCGGCTCCTGCTAGACATGCGGGAGGTATGGTCTGAGAGTGAGGCGAAGATATTCACGACAGAATTGTTGCAACGTCTCAAGAAAATCGAGGACGGCCCCTGGGCTTCGGATGAGCGATTCGACGGGCGCAGACTTTCGCGCCTACTGAGACCATTCGGCGTATCGGCTGCGACCGTGAGGATTGGCGCAGAGACTCGCAAGGGTTACACGTGGCAGGATGCCGAGGCCGCCTTTGCCCGCTATCTGGTCCACAGCCGTCACAACCGTCACAACCCGCATAATGATTGGTGATTACGCCGTTTCGTGTTCCGTCACACATCCGTAACTGTGACGGATAGAAAAGTTACGAGGAGCCTCATAAAGATTGGCTTGTGACGGTGTGACGCATAGAAGGCTCCACGAGAGAGAGGTGTGGCGATGGACAGGGAAATAGTGGATCGGGCGGTCAGGGCGCTGGCCGCGCTTAATACGCGCCCTGACGTCGAGACTCGCTCTGTTCCCGCGCCTGTATGTGCGCCTCTGACTAGGGCGGAAGAGTCAAAGCGCGAGGAGACCGCGGCGTGCAACTCGCCAAACTGCGCCGGGTGCTACGAAGTAGCGCCCGGGGTGCGGATTCACCCTCCAAGGTGCGGCGAAGATTATCGCGCGTGGCTAGAACGGTGGGACTCAAAGGCAGGGTGCAATGAACACCAGCTCCCTGTTGGAGGGGCGTTTCTCAGGAGGCATTTGG
The DNA here is from genome assembly GCA_963821765.1 of uncultured Acidobacteriota bacterium. GTDB lineage: Bacteria > Acidobacteriota > Terriglobia > Acidiferrales > UBA7541 > Palsa-295. Next base: position 24,991 of record CAWGFF010000005.1, on the reverse strand, counting down.
TGAATATTCGCGACGTGGCGGATAAAGGTCTTTGATGTCTAGGGTCTGCAACCGGGAAGGATGAGGGAGGCGAATTGTGGCTAAAGATGGCAGCCCCGATTATCGAAAACACTTTTGCTGTGCTGCGTGCCTGAAGGTCGACAAGCGCGAACGCTTGCAAGCGAAAAGGACTCGGCTGGAGGGCCGCCGTTGCCCTCACTGCGGTCGAAAGTCTGGACACGCTGTTATGCCGCTGTTACCAGCGATCAGGGTCCGAGAGTAAAAGCTGTGACGGCTGTGTGAAGCTTCAGCATGGCCGAACGGACGCGTGAACAGTGCTGAGGGAGTAGAGTAGCAGACAGGACTTGGAATCGCCCAGAAGCCGCACAATTGGAAATCCGGAACATTGATTTTTTACTATTGAGCGATTCGACATGTCGGACGAGAAAAAGGCAGCTGCAAGACCAATTGGGGATCGCCTTCTAACCCTCCGCGAAGCAGCGGAGGTGTTCAGGCTGAATCCCCGGACAGTTCGCGAATATGTCCAACGCGGAGAGATCGAAGGGCGCATTATAGGCGGAAGGTGGAGATTTAGGCGTGCAGATCTTGACGCTTTCTTTGAAAACGCGCCCCGTAAGTGGGACTTTGCTGAAAAGAATGGTCACGGGCATTTGCGTTATCAGCAACAACGATTCGGATGGAACGGCCATTTCCTCGGTTTCTGGGCGAGGCTCAACTGCGAGTACATGCCCGTCATCCCGGCCTGGCTTGTGCGAAGGAATCTCGATGATCCGCGCAGAATCCCGTATCTGTTGATCTGGAAAGATGAACGAGACGGTCAAATCAAAGAAGCTGTGCGGCTGGCACGTTATGTTGACGCGCACGACTAGTTATGTGGAGCTGAAGCGAACCGATGGGAGCGCCACACTTCTGCGTATGGTCTGGCGGATGCTGCCCCGCAACGGAGGACGGACACTCTTCCTGCTTTGCTCGTACTGCGACACCCCGCGACGTTACGTTTATGGCTGGGAATGGGACAGTTTTTCGGGATGGTCAAACAGGGTCAGGCGTACGGATTGGTGTTGTCGGTCTTGTAATCGGCTGCGCTACTCTTCCGAAGGCGGCCATCTATGTGGTGGGGGTGCTTGGCTGGCGCGAGTCCTGGGGTTCGATCCGGGAAACCTGCCACGGCCGGCATTGTGGCTCCCCTACGTGTTTACTTCACCTGAGGAAGCGGCGGAAGCTGGCATCTGTGAATTGTAATCCGTCAGTTGGTACGGGAAGCGAACCGCCGCGATCATGAGCTGACATCCTCAGTCATTCAATTTAGCATTTGTTGGAGCTGCCTCAGAGTCGCATCGTGACTCCGAATAGGGTTAGAATGCGGCACTACCGGGAGAATATCGGAGCTCCGGTCTGTTCGCTGCGCCCTGATCGAACGTAAGGAGAGCAGGTGTCACGCAGAGAGTATAGACACCATGAAGTATTCGAAGGCTTCCCTCGCTGGGCAGGCCAGATGCCTTCCGGATTTGACGCGGACTTCCTTGGAAATAGATACCGAACAGCTTACTTCAAGCTGTTCACTCCGCAGCCGAATGCCAGATACGCAGCGCCGTCTTATCCGCCATTTGATGAAGAATACTTCGAATGGATCGACTTGCTGGAAGCGGTCACGTCAGCACGGGATCGGTTCACGATGTTGGAACTAGGGGCAGGTTTCGGTCGTTGGACGGCTAGAGCAGCAGCGGCCGCTCAGCAGCGTAATCTCCATTATCTTCTGATAGCTGTGGAAGCAGAACCCACTCATTTCGAGTGGCTGAGGGAGAACTTGCAGGATAACGGAGTGAGGCTAGCTGACTGCCGCCTCATCCAGCGGCTGTGACCAGAAAGACGGGAGAGTTGGCTTTTGCGCCGGTGATCCAGACGGCTTTTACGGACAAGCAATTGGAGGAACGGCGGAAGTGGAGGCAGTGAGCCTCAGTACTCTGCTTCGAACCCTCGATAGCGTTGACTTGATTGACATCGACGTGCAAGGGGCGGAGCTTGAGATTCTATCGGCGGCCACTGAGCCATTGAGTCAAAAAGTGAAGCGTGTCCACGTACAAACTCACAGCGAACAATTGCACACTAGCATAGTCAGCTTATTTCGAGGACTCGGCTGGAAACCTCACTTTTTGTACATCGGCAACACGGCCGACAAGACTCCCTGGGGACGAATGACTTTCCAAGATGGGGTTCAAGGTTGGCTTAATCCTCGGCTGTGTAGCGAAGATGAACTGCGCCGTGCCCGGACCCTTCAGAACTCGGTTGCGTGGCAGGCCATGAGAGTCGGCCGCAGACTCGTCGACCGGGTAGCGCCAATGGGAACGCTGCGACGCAAGGTGTATAATGCAACTTTGTCCGGTCTGGGGAGTAAATATAGGCGTGATCCAGAGGACATTCTGCGTCGAGGCTGACCTGCCCCGGCCTTGCCTCCGAGAAAGAATTGCTTGTGCTAAGAGAGACTGTGCCCCATTTTGTGCCCGCCCTGTATCAAAGACCATCGCATTTGGTAGCAATTGGACGGGTAGCAAAATGGCTCGTACTAGCACGCAAAATCAGCTCGATAGCAAATCGTCGCACTCAGTGGGAAAGACGAGCGCCGCAACTGTTAACCGAAGGGTTGCTAGTTTGAATCTAGCCCGGGGAGCCAACTTCTCCCGATTTTTCAAATGCTTACAGTGACCTCCGTTTCTTGAAAGTTTGGAACATTTCGAGGGCTTGGAACAACTTCGACCGTTTCGGCCTTCGGTAATTCGAAACCGAGTCCGATTCGCTCCGCAACGTCCGCACGAAACTTCGTGTCTTTCGACATCTTGATGTATCTGTCGGTGACGGTCTGTCGCACTACTTCACCATCACTCGACTTGGCGTGGCCTGTCCAATACTTCATGAGGGCGGGTGGCACGCAGCTAGATTCGAGATGTGTGACACGGAAACGGCGGAAGCCATGGAAGCCCTGTTTCTCGATTCCGAGTTCTTCCAGAATCGGGTAAAGAGAGCTACGAAGGAAGTTCGATTGAAGAAATGGTGTCCCCGTGCGAGTCCGAAAGAGAAAGCCCTCTTTCCGGTCTCCAATGAAATCGCGGAGCATGGCCGCTACAGAAGGATGCAAGTCCACCTGACGGAAAGAGTTCACCGTCTTTGGGGTCTGGACCCGGCCTTCCCATACGGACTGTGCGACCGTGATTGTGTGACCGTTGAAGTGCTTCACTTCGAGACCGAACAGTTCGCCTGCTCGAAGACCACTAGCCGCGAACAGAACGAATATGACACGCTCTTGCTTCTCGGCTTTGGCGATGATTTTGGTGATTTCCTCTCCGGTGAACATGGGGGTACGCTGATTCTCGACAATAGGAATGTCAGCGAACTCATAGTTCCATGTCGTCGGATAAAGTTGGTCACCATTCTCATTAACGGCTGACGCTTTTACCCATCTCATCACCTTAGCCGCATCGCGGATGGTTGTCGGACTAAGGCCAGCTTCGGACAGTTTTTCGCCCAACAACTTCAACGTCCCGTTGTTGACGTAGGGCAAAACCATATCCCCGATGAGCGGGTTGAGATGGTTATTGAGGTAACTCTCCCACCCGCGCACCGTAGCTGGCTTGACTGGCTTCCGCTTGCGAGTCATGCGCTGATGCAACCACTTCTTAGCCTGCTCGCGGAACGTATGGCCCATTTCGATTGCCTTGACCTTATTGAACTGCTCTACGCTGTTCGCTCCGAATGAGTTCACGATTTCGACCTTTCGGCGCACACGCTCCGATTCGGTCAGAAGCCCCGGGCCGGAAGTGGGACAAATTGCGACGTTTATTTGCTTCCGTTTGTGTTGCCCCGGAACATCAATTCTGAATCTCACGCGGTAACAACGTCCTTCCTTGACTATTGTTCCTGCTTGGCCTGAACGACGCGACATTGACTTGCCTCTCCGTCGCGGTTCAGCCGTCGCTGGCCGTATGGTCTCTGCGTCTTGCCCACAAGTCAACGGCGCAGACCAAGGCAATCCTAGAGTTAGCGGCTCCGCGTCCGTGGCCAGGGACTCGACGGTTATAGCGGGGAAACCGGGCTTGGCTTGCGTGCTTGCTGCCGAGAGTGCGGCGACGGAGAGGATGCCAACGAGGACGACGGACATTAGAGCCGAAGTGTGGGGGACGGAACCGCCTTCAATTCGGTTAGGTTCTAGCGTGACTGCTTGCTGCTTTGCGTTTACCGGCACGGAACACCTGTGCGGTCGAGCTAACGAGCCAATGGGCGGCTCTTGTTGCTGACGACCTGTAGCGCGTTCCGTTTTTGAGTGAATTGCTCATATTTTCCTCGCCAGAGGTTAGGCGTTGAACGGTCTGTCCACTCCGTCCCTTTCGAGGATGGATCGATTCAAACCGGAGGACGACCGATGTTCCGACTTGGCGCAAACTCCGACAAATCTCTTGCCGTGAATTTTGAGACGAGTCACGCAACACTCTTAGGCCGCCTTCTTCTTCGCTTGGTGGTCCTTCGTCGGCTTCGACGGTTTTGCCTTGGTCGGCGGCTTGCGAACGGATGCGAGACCGGCGGCAAATCCCGCCGCATAATCGGGAGAGAAGACCTCGCGCACATCCGTGGCGGGATTCCCTAACTTGGTGCCTTCTTTGAGGAAGAACTCTACATCGCGTCCACGGCGCTTACCGTCGGGAGTGTGTATGTCTTTTGCGTAGTCGGGGACTTCTCGCTTGACCTTGGCCGCCTCTCAGCCGCCGCAATGTCGGCCTCCGTGACCGGACGCGGACGCCATGTCGGATTTTGGCGAAAGAAAAGTGCGATGTTATCGGCACACCGTGATTTCTTGGCACGGCACAAGAGCAACAAGGCATTATGGATGGCGTTCAAGTCGCCGCCATTGCCGTCTTTGAGACCTTGGAGCCGCACATCTTGTTCGATATTCCGGACCTTTTCCCATGCGTCCGTGTCGGCAAGACCGATGTCCTCGTGCATAATCGTGAAGATTTTCTTCCAAATGTTGCCACCGGCGAAATAAAGTTGTTCGACCCAATACGCCGCATTTTGTTCATGGAGTTGGAGGATGCCATCGGGGATGGTGTCGGCGGCTTCATTGCAAGCCTTGATTTCCTTACGGAGTTCCTTAAGGATTTCTTCGTCGGGGAGGCAACGGCGAACTTCTTTTTGGAGCGCCGACCGCGCCTCCATGTTGTTGTGGCCATGCGGCGTCGGCGATGCGTATTGAGGGTTGTGACCTTTTCTCTTCGAGACGGGATTGCCACCGGCCAACCAATAATCAATCGCACGGCGAGTGCGGTGGAATGTCGTCTTGCAAAGCTTGTCCCATTCCTTTTGCGGTACGCGGGAGCGGAGTTCGAGGTAATACGGCTTGAGGAACTCGGAGCGGACGGCGAGGTCTTCGGCCTCTTTGGCGTTGGATGCGACGAACGCCGTCAAGGTCTCAGGTGTCCATCTTCTCCGGTGGGATAGGTTCGGGGTTAGGAAACGGTTTCCCAAAGGGCACGATTGGTGTGGTCGTTTCCGGCTTGAAATCCTTACTAACAATCGATTTTCTCTTGTTTTGCATGGCCTTCTCCTTGGCCGCCGCTGAAGGTAGCTTCCCCAAGCGGCTAGGCCCTACTTTTGTTGGTCATAACGCTCCTTTCTTGGCCGTTGCCATTGACCGCAACTCACCCACTTATACTACTCAGTTTTGAAAAATATTCTGATTGAAAGATGGAAAGAAACGGACTACGGCAGCCCTTTATAGAAGGGCACATGAGACGAAGTATGGATGAACTCGCACCAAGCACCGTTGCGAGCTACAGAACCCGGATACGGAAGTTGTATCTCAAGGTTCAATCAGGTCAAGCAGTCACCGCCGACCGGCTCGAACTGGCCGAGTTAGAGGCTTTGCTTGGGGTGCGGGGTAGCGACATACCTCCCCCCGGACGCCCCCGGAAGTGGGCATCCCGAAGCCTTGTCCAATCCGTCGAAAGTCGGTCCCGAGAACAAGTACAGGTGGAGCCATGACCGCAGCCATCAAATCAATGAAGCCGGTCCACATCAAACTGCAATGCCAAGACCCGGCACAAACGTGGGTTGCCCGGATTCTCGGACTCGAAACCGTCCAAGAGGCCGTTGGGATAGACGACCTAGGCGAATCTTGGCGGGAGAAAATCCGCTGGCGTTTGAAGTTTGTCATGAGCCAACTCACAACCGCGACGCACCGCGAGTACGACCTACCTGAAGGCATTTTCCTCATCTGCGAAAAAAGCAGACGGCGTTACGTCGCCGTCACGCGGGACGCGGAAATTGTGCCCGTCCCCGACCCGCTGCCCGCCGACTTCGGTGGATACATGCGGGAATACGATATGGGCTACGAACAGATTTGGTCCGAAGCATGGGAAAGACTCCTGCTGTTTTGCGAGCGGCTATGATGGAAGTCCTCGCACGCTCGCCGTTTTGCATCCCAACCATGACATCGTGGAAGTCCGCACCAAGTGGGCCAGCGGCGACACGATGGTCGGGCGGACACGAAGCCACCAAGCCATCGCGGAATGGGCGAGCTTCTGCGGCGGCGAGCCATCCATTTTCATCACAATCAATCGGCTCCCCGCAGGCATGGTGGAAAGCCCGCTCAACGGCAACGTATGGGATGCGGGCGGCGGCGTCAAAAACGAGTACGTGACGGCGATTCAATGGCTGCATGTGGACGTGGACGCTATTCGGGAGGATTCTGCCAGCCCGCCAGCGATGCTGAGATTGAAGAGGCAACGGAGCGGACGAAGCGAGTCATTCAATTTCTCTACACCTATGGTTTCCCGAAGCCGGTCGTTGCTTTCTGGGGAACGGCTGGCACCTGCTCTACCGAACCTCAATGGAGAATACTCCCGAGTCGGCATGGCCGATTCGCGGCTTCACAAAATCCTTCGCGACCGTTACAAGACCGATAGCCGATCCCGCGGCGCCGGCCAAGTATACCGCCTGTACGGGGCGGCCAAACCGAAGGGAGGGCGGCAGACCGAGCTGGAATACGTCCCGGAACCACTTGAGGAAGTCACGCCGGACGCCCTCAAAGCGATGGTCGCCTCGTATGGCCTCATGTTCAAGACGCGCCCGAAGAAGCAAGGACAGGCGTCGGATGACAAGGTTGAGGAGTTCCTTGAGCACTGCGGCCTCGATGCGGAAAGCGAGGATTACCAAGGCGGGACCAAGTGGCTGATGAACGAGTGCCCCTTGTGCGGCTACACGAAACGAGGGGTCGCCGCCATCATCCGCTTTGCCGAGGGTGGTCTAGGGTTTCATTGCGTGCATGAACCTACGTGCGGCGACATGGGATGGAAGGAATTTCGGCAGCAGATGGAAGCAGAACACGGCGAGTTCAGTTTTGAGGAAGACATTCTGGAATCGAAAATCCAAGTCGAGGACGTTTAGGGAGAGGTCATGGCATACGTGGACAACAGCAAATTGACGCGTGAGGAAACGGCGGAACTGTCGGCAAACGCGGCCTACGCTAAGGAGCACGGGAGCACGATTACGGTGGGCGGCCTGAAGCCCCCGACCGAGCAAGCGGTCCCCTCATTCGGCGAGATTCCGGTGACTGCCGACGTAAATGGCGAAATCAACCGCATCTTGAAGGACAAGGACCTCACGAAGCTGGCGAAAACTCACGAAATCTTCCGTTCGTGGAGAAATGGCTGTCGCACACGGCAAGTTCTACTCGCTCGGCAAGAAGGACGGCGGCGGCATGGCCGCGTGGCTGGACAGCGAGACGCGGGAACTCATCGAAATCAGCAAGGACAGCAACCGCTTCGCGTACTTGCTGCAGTCCTTCGGCATCCAGCCCTCGACCCTTGAAGCCAAGGACCTCGGCAAGAACCTCGGCTGCAAGTATGGGGGACAGGCACCGGCGAACACCGTCTACGCTATGAGCACGATGAAGGATGGCAAGCTGTATCTCAACCAGTACGACGGGACGATGCTGCGAATCACGGTGGGCAAAGACGACACGTCGGACGTTCTTGGACGGAGTTGGTCGCCCTCCAAAGTGGAGAAACTCCGCAACGGCGACGACGATGTGCTGTTCAACCGCTCGGGCGACCCACTTGACTGCGACCTCGACAAGGTGAGAGCGGATGAAGATGACCGGGGATTGGACACCGGCAAGGATCCCCTCCTCGAAAAACACATCCTCGATACGGTCACCTACGCGAGTGAGGGCGGCATCCCCGAAGCGCAAATCGAGCGCCTACTTTGTGGTTGGCTGCTCGGCCTGTACTTTCAGGAAGTCGTCGTTGTTCCGTTTCTTCTCTTGGTGACAGGCGTACCGGGAACCATGAAGTCGTCCATCATTCGCTCCATCGGACGGGTCATCATCGGCCACGACTTCAACGTGATTCCGTTCCCCAAGAACCCGGACGACCTGAAACTGCTCGCCGTGACTCGCGGGTTCCTCGCTCTGGACGAAAGCAACCTCACCAAGGAACACGAGGAACTCCTCAACACCATCACGACAGGCGGGGAGGACGAACGGCGAGAACTTTACACGACCGACAAGATGCGGCGGAAACCATTCCAAGCCAGAGTCGCAATGACCGGCAACGTTAGCGAGACCAAGCAAGAGTCCACGTCCTCCCGCGTGCTCGCCGTAGACGTGGCCAAGTCGAAGCTGGCGGAACCATATCGGTCGGACGCCGATGTGGCAGCGGACTTGAAGCGTCACCGCAACGCCATCTGGACGGAAATCGTGACCCGTTGCAAGAACATCTTAATGCGCATGGACATGGCGGAGAAGACGGGCCCCATTACGCACGTCGGTCATCGGATGTCCGGCTTCGCCCTTTGGTATCTCAATGCGGCGAAGCAGGAGGGTTGGGAAGACATTGCTCGCTCCGACATCGAGGCGGTAGCGACCCGGCAGCGTCGGCAAGTCACGGAGGCGAACGACGACTTTCTTTCCGTGCTTGAGTCATTTCAGCAAGCGTGCGGAGATGGAATGTGGCGGACGGCCTCTGATTGGGCAAAAACTCTGGTGGCTTTCGTGAACGAAAATGACCGGGAGTTGCGAGCATCGGTTGCTCGCACGGGCTACATAAAGTTCAAATTCAAGGCTCTTGAGACCACCTTGAGACACAAATACGGGATGGAAACGCGAGAGGATAAGCACAACAATCGCCGTGAGTACCGCTTCAAGGCTAATGCGAGTATCTCAGATGCTCGCTACTCGCAAGGAGAAGTGTCCGTATTGGACTCAATCTAAAAGGCGTGCAAGGTTGCGAGCGAGTATCCTCACTTTCCCTACTCTGAGAATATTTGGAATAAAAAGAAGAGAGAATATATAAGAGGGAGGAAAACGGAGAAACTCGCCTCGCAACTCGCAGGGTACTTTGAAGAAGAGGCTATTGGGCCATGCTCAAAATCAAAGTCAACGGTGCCGAAACCATGCTTCACGCCCGCGAACGGGACGAGAGCGAATGGCTTCTCCGCTGTGTGGACCCACTCGTCGGAGAGTTCCACCTTTTGTCCACTGACGTTTTGGAGTTGTGGTGGGAGGAAGCCGGGGAATGGCTCCCCGCATCCGAGATGGATTTGGTGGAGTTGGCGGTAGCGGAAGCGGAGTCCGGGATGTAGCAAGTGCGGCGTGAGTTACGTTTGTCGGACTTAGCTGCAGACCCCGACGCGGAATCAAGCCCGCTCGCCTGAGAGACAGTCATAAGCCGCGATTGTGTTTCATCGTGACTACGAGATTGTCTCCGTCTTTCGTTTCTTCGACACTGACATCCTTACCCCAGCCGTTGAGCTTGGTCAACGTGTTCACGCGCCCATTCAAGGTCGTCAAAACTGAAGGACAGTTCAACAGACTGTGCCCGTCGGAGAAGTTCAGCTACAGCGTCATCACAATCGCTCAGTTCCTTGATGTCACGAGCAGTGAAGCGCACCTTAACTGGTGATGGTTTACTTACCATTTTTTCCTCCTTGTTCGATTGGATGGACTTCACGATTGCACCGCCTTACCGATAGAGTAACAAGGTGGTCGAAGCGATTAGGGCAAAGTTAAGGACAATGTGTCATTTCGGTTGATTGGGTGGTATCACGTTGTGGGATTCGGGCGAACTCGCCAGCCAGAAGCTGGGGAAGGAGCGGCTATCTATTGACAGTCACTACCAACTCAGCAATCGGTTCGCGTGGGCGTGGAAGGTCGCCAGCTTAGGCGTTCCAGTAGTTCTCGTACCCTTAGGATTCCTTAACGCGGACGAGATGGTTCAGCCCTTAACGAGTCACGAGGCTTGGGAATGCTGCCCGCTCGCTTATGCTGAGGGAACCGTGCCTCGCAGCGCATGGAACTCCGGCCAGATTCAGGTCAATGACACCCCGGTGATTCCGCTTATTCGCTCGGCGGACGTGAACGTAGCCACCAGTTAAGCTCATCCGAAAGGAAGGAATTATGGCTGCTAAGTCGGTACAACCAGACCGCATCGTGGTAACCGTCAGAGAGGCTGCCGTGCTCCTCGGGACGAATCACAAGCAAATCCGCAAGGCTCTATACGCGAGAGAGCTTCCCGCCGCAAAGCTCGGAAATGCGTACAGCATCGGTCTTGAGGACTTGCGGAAGTGGTTCGAAGGCAAAAAGAAGATGCTCTGACGATGAGCGATTGGGAAAAGATAATCCGCGACAACGGTGGCCATGCTTGATTGCCAATCCCATGCCCCGCAGGAACGCCCAAAACGGCGGGGGATGACCCGTGGGCGCAGGCTGGTGGTTCGGGAGTTGTTGCGGGGGTTTTGGACCAGCTTCTCGGGGCTTTGGATGGAGCGCAGGGAGTGTCGGAGTACCGATTTCGGGCCTTAGCCCATTTCTCATGTGGTGCGCCACCGCAAAATGAGACGGTTGGGGTATACCCGGTATCAATCGTGTGACGCCCGGCGGCTACTGTAGCTCGAAGTGCTTTTTCGGGAGTCTCGAAAACTCCGGGCACAAAGAACTGAGTTACCGTCACGCCTTCGCCATCGTGCTTTTCGATAAAAAGCTCGGACACGAAGCCGGTGTTGTCCCTGAGTTCCAAAGACATTGCCTCTATCACGTGGCCTTTATAAGGTTCTCTGATTTTCACGGCTTCCTCACAGGAATCAGGTCAAGCAAGAATTGCCCTTCGACCTTAATGTTCTTTGGCTGATTTTCTTCCTTCTTCAACTCTCTTGCGATGCTTGGCTTAGTCCCGAACTCAATGTGCTTTCCATTCGCGGGGTTTGCGTAATACTTTCCATTGATGATTGGCATAAACCGCTCCCTCGACACCAGAGCCATTCTCTCATCGCTGCGGTGCGAATTCATCAGGGACGTTTCCGTACAAATCCTCGCTCCAAAATGGGTCACCCAAGTCTTCCAGAGATGAGAAGTGATTGCAGACAGTTCCTGTCAGATGCGTCAGCCGGTTGCTTGCAGTCACCGTTTGAGAATTCCCGTCATACTCCAGATACCAGGCTCGTCTGTGATTCTGGAGCCATGGGGTCATAAGCTGAACAAAGATTCCGACCGCAAGCGATGCGAGGACTCCGTTCGGCCAAATCACTTGCGGTCTGCTCCCTGCCGCACCGTAGTTTGCGGCTTCGCGGGCGAGTAAATCCTCGCGCAAAAACCCCATACACTTCATGCAGAGTTCGCCGGGCATCGAAAGAATCACCTGACCGCTGATTGCAAATTGCTTCTCTAAATCGTGAACGTCCATTCCAATATCAATGTACGGAATGAGGTATCGGCGGGCAGTAGCCTCAATCTGCTGGCGTTCGGAGAAACTGTCCACACAACCAAAAATGACATCGGAGTCCCGAAGAAGCTCTGCTGATTCTTGCCATTTCTTCGGGGTAGACACGATTGAGGCACGCGGGTTAATTCCCGTTATCAGTCGAGCGGCAACCACGGTCTTCGGAGTTTTCGAAGCCACATCAGCTTCCGTGGCTCCGACTAAACGATTGAGATTGGAGTCTTCGATGTGGTCGGCGTCAAAGATTCGGAAATTTCCGATTCCAATATGAGCAAGCTGCTGAACAATGTGAGAGCCGCCACCGCCGAGGCCAATGATTGACACGCGGCTGTTCTCAAACATCTTCTCGCTTCTTGGGCCAAGAAAACTTTGACGAGCGTGCCGTTCGTTCATGACCTGTTCCTTAAAAAGACCATTGGTGACCCAACCATCACAAACTCCTCAATCTCAATTGGCGCGGACATGCCGGGGTACCAGCACAAACCGTACAGGCTGTCTTTGCTGGCCACCAACGCACCGTGTGGCATCTCGGGTCTGACATTCCAGAAATCAGGCACAAATTTGGCCGATTCACGGAAATCTACGCGGCTGAATCGGGGACGCCCAGTGTGTGCGTGCACGTGAACATGAAACATTGCGGCTTTGTTGTTAAGGGTGAACTCCAAAGCCTTCCGTATCGCGTTCGGCCCCATCATCGCGCCGACACTGGCGTCATCAACATAGTCCTCGTCTTCCACTGGCCTGTAGTCATGGGCGAGAACCGCGACGCCATCCGGCGCTAGCCTCGCTGCTCTGCAAACAAAAAAACCAACGCGCTCCGCTGCAAATTCGTGAGGGCGAGCCAAGTCACGACGAACCTGCTCAAGTAGTCGGTCAACGACCTTAAAGACCACTCTCATCGGAAAGCTCGCAGATGCTCAGCGAGAATCTCGGCAGGTCGGAGCGCCGAACTGACGTTGTTCCAAGAACAGGCAAACCAAGTCTTGTCGAGAATGCGAAACGAGTTCCAGTTGTTCCCTTTGCCCACAACTTGCTGCGAGACAAAAAGCCTTGTTGGATAGCCCTCCCGGCCTTGCAACGCGAGCAATCCATCCGCTTGAGCAGGATTGCTGCCCTCGGGAAGTCTGAGGCCGGGTAAATACACGTATGTCAGCCCGCCCTCAGACATCTCCCGAGCGTCAGGACAAATGGCCCGCAACTCTTCCATTTGTTCTGGAGGAATCATCTAGGACGACCCTCCCGTCCTGACATGGCTCACGAACTGCTCGTGGCCCTTGATGGTGATTTCTGAGTTGTCATCAAGAGGCTTGAGTTGTCCGTGCACTACTTCATCCAGTTCCTTTGCCGGGTCTACTCCAACCAGCGCCTTGAATTGCGAAACGCGGTACGTGCCCTTCGGAACTTCCTTCTTTACGCCGTCCACAATCACGGTAACTTCGTGAATGTGACCGGCGTGCTCTGCGGGTGAGACTTGCGCCTCACTATTTGGTGTTTCCATTTACTGCCTCTCTTTTTCTTGAGGCCGCGCGCCCGATGATTTGGTAGCAACCTCTCGGGGCAGTTTGGAATTTACGACTGGATGCCCCAATGCCTTCGAATGTAGCGCCGGAAATGTGCAAGGTCAAGTAGGAAAACAATTACAGTGACAATATGTTTGTATAGCAAACGTACATCTAACGCGGTACAATGTTTGCCTGATTGACATCGCCGGTGGTCTGGTGCACGATGTCTGCGTCGGAGGCTGATTGGGGAATCGAGACGAAATCTGCAAGCGTTTTGGCAAACTTCTAGCAGGACGCCGCACGGAGTCGGGAATGTCGCAGGAAGCATTCGCCAAGGCCGTGGGCCTTTCACGAACGTCCATCACCAACATCGAGCGTGGCCGCCAGCCCATTAGCCTGCACACGCTTTACTTCATGGCAGACATCCTCGGCGTCGAACCTGCTGACCTGCTCCCTCCGGCGTCAAAAAATAGCATCGCACTGGTTCTGACAGGTGAATCAGAAAGCAAGTACACCGCTCAGGAAAAGGAACAGCTTGAAAACTTGAGCGCCAAGGAATCGAGTTGGCTGCACAAGATTGCGAAGCCAGCGCCGAGGAAAAAGGGGTCGTAATGCCGTCAATTGAACAGACCGTAGAAAATTTGCTTAGAAAATGTCGAATAACGAAGCCGCCCGTTCCCGTGGAAAAGATTGCGGAACAATACGGGTTGGACATTCGCGTCGCGCCCTATGAGGGAGACTTGTCCGGCGCTCTTATTCGAACGGACAGAGAGGCCTTCATTGGCGTAAATTCCCACCATCATCCAAACCGCCAGAGATTCACCGTCGCACACGAATTGGCACACTTTTTTCTTCACAAAGGCATGCGTCTCCATATTGACAAAAACATTTGGGTGAATTGGCGCGACGATGAGTCGTCGAAGGCTGTCCAGTGGGAGGAGATTCAAGCCAATCAGTTCGCGGCGGAATTGCTCATGCCGACCGCCTTCCTGATGAGAGACCTGAACAAAATAGGGCGGAGTGACGACCGCTTGGTGCAATTTCTGGCTCGTAAATACAAGGTCAGTTCACAGGCGATGGATATTAGGCTCAACAACGTAGGACGCTAGCGCGTGTGGGTTTATGCGCGCACCAACTCAGGCTACTGGACCTTTTTGACCGACCCTGCGGTGCCAGCGGGCCGAACCGCCAGACCATAGAGCACGCCAAGACGCTGGACGACATCTGGCAGGGAGAACATGAATTGACCAACGAGCATGAGCATCATTGGCGCGAGCGAAGAAAAGGTTGCCGTTTTCGCCGCATCGGGAACGGGAAGAGCTTCACGGTGGTGTCCGCTCCGAGCATTACCAGTCTGTCGATCACGACGGGAGCCGTCGGGGCGACGGTGGTAATCACTGGCACGAACTTTGGTTCTAGCCAGGGAAGCGGGACGGTGAAGTTCAACGGGACAGCTGCGACGGTAACGAGTTGGAGCGCGGCGAGCATCACGGTGACGGTTCCCAGCGGAGCGACGACAGGGAACGTGGTGGTGTTTGCCAGCGGAGTGAACAGCAATGGTTCAAGTTTCACGGTTGTTTCCGCTCCTAGCATTACCAGCCTGTCGATTACGAGTGGGGCCGTTGGGGCAGCGGTGACGATAACCGGCACAAACTTTGGATCAAGCCAAGGTAGCAGCACTGTGACATTCAACGGGACGACCGCGACGGTGACGAGCTGGAGCGCAACGACCATCGCTGTCACAGTTCCAACTGGAGCAACAACCGGTAACGTAGTGGTGTTTGCGAGCGGCGTGAACAGCAACGGGTCGAATTTCACGGTGGTTGCTGCCCCGAGTCTTTCGAGTCTGTCCATCACGTCCGGAATGGTTGGTGAAGTCGTGACGCTGACGGGCGCAAATTTCGGGACGGCCCAGGGAAGTGGCGCAGTGAAATTCAACGGGACCGTGGCAACTGCGACGAGCTGGGGCGCGACGAGCATTGTGGTCACGGTTCCCAGCGGCGCAACGACCGGGAGCGTTGTGGTTGTGACATCGGGTGTGGCAAGCAACGGAATAGCGTTCACCGTCACATTGATTCCCACGGCGTGGACCGACGCGGACGTTGGAGCAGTGGGGCAGGCGGGAAGTGCGACATATTCCACTTCGAGCGAGCAATTCACGGTAAACGGGTCCGGGCAAGGCGTTTTTACGAACGCGGACGAATTCAATTTTGTATATCAGCCCTTATCAGGCGATGGCTCGATCGTGGCGCGGGTCGTTAGCTTGACTGGCAGTTCGAGTCCTCCCGCTGGAGTCATGATCCGCGAGACTTTGAACACGAATGCGACCAGCGCGTTTACCGCGTACCGATCTACCACCATGTATTTTGTTGGGCGACCCACGACAGGCGCAAGCAGTACCTATCAGACAGCGGCCGCTGCGGCGCTGCCCTATTGGGTTGGTCTTGTGCGAGTGGGCAACGTTTTCAGCAGCTATACATCTTTGGACGGCGTCAATTGGACGCAGGTTGGAACCAACCAGACGATCACGATGGCGCAAAACGTTTATATCGGGTTGGCTGTGAGCAGCGACGATAACACCTCTCTATCGACGGCCGTCTTCGATAACGTTTCGCTGAACACTCTTTCAGACTCTGCTCCGACGATTACGAGCCTGTCTGCCACGACAGGCCCTGTCGGGAGTCAAGTCGTGATTAGCGGGCTAGGATTTGGCGCAACACAAAACGGCAGCGCGGTGCTTTTGAACGGTGCTGCTGTGACCATCAATTCTTGGAGCAGCACCTCTATCACGATCACGATTCCTTCGGGCGCAATCTCGGGACCGATGCTGGTTTCTGTTGCTCCAAGCATGAACGACAGCAACTACATCGACTTCACGGTGACCACGGAGCCGTTACCTAGCGGATGGCTCGATCAGGATATGGGTGTTGTCGGGATTCCGGGGAGCGCGACTTATACGAACGCGACTTTTACAGACAACGGCGCAGGGCAAGGGCTTTTTTATGCTGCCGACCAGTTCCATTTTGTGTACCAGTCGTTGTCGGGTGACGGCACGATCATAGCCCGGGTGGTGAGTTTGACGGGCAGTTCGAGTCCCCCCGCTGGAGTGATGATTCGTAGTGCGTTGAACACCGGTTCGACCAGTGCGTATGTGGCTTACCGAGCGTCCTCGGGCTTTTTCATAGTCCGGACCACAACGGGAGCCACCAGTACATATCAGACGATCGCGGGCGCGGCGCTGCCGTATTGGGTAAAACTAGTTCGCAGCGGAAGCACATTCGCTGGTTACACGGCCCCGGACGGAGTGAACTGGTCGCAGGTGGGAACGACGCAGACGATCGCTATGGGGCAAAATGTCTACATCGGGCTCGCCGTGAGCAGCGACACTACCTCTTCTCTTTCGACGGCCACCTTCGACAACGTGTCGATCACTACGCCTACGGTTCCGGCACCGATAATCACCGGCGTCTCCGCCACCACTGGATCGACAGGGAGTCAGGTGGTGATTACCGGCGAAGGTTTCGGCCAAACCCAAAGCACCAGTGCCGTGATGTTGAACGGCGCACCGGTGACGATCAATTCCTGGAACAGCACTTCCATAACCGTCACGATTCCGTCCGGAGCGACCTCGGGACCGCTGCTGGTTTCCGTTGCTCCTGACATGAACGACAGCAATTACGTCGAGTTCACGGTTACAACGCAACCACTTCCCAGCGGATGGCTTGATCAGGATGTCGGAACGGTAGGCGTAGCAGGGAGTGCGACCTACTCAAGCTCGGTATTCACCGTGAATGGAGCGGGGCAGGGGCTCTTCTACTCCGCCGACCAGTTCCATTTCGTATATGAGCCATTACTCGGCGACGGCACTATCGTCGCACGCGTGGTCACCCAGACAGGGAGTAACAGCCCAATAGCCGGTGTCATGATCCGGCAGACGCTCAACACCGGCGATATCAGCGCATTCATCGGCTACCGCGCTACGACGATGTATTTCATCGAACGAACAACGGCAGGCGCGAGCAGTGCATATCAGACTGGCACGGGCGGAGCCCTGCCCTACTGGGTCAAGCTGGTTCGCAGCGGCGGCACCTTCAGCGCCTATTCTTCGACGAACGGCACTACGTGGGTACAGGTTGGAACGACGCAAACGATCTCGATGGCGCAGAACGTTTACATCGGGCTCGCAGTAAGCAGCGACACCACGTCCGCTCTTTCCACGGCCACATTCGATAATGTGACCTTTACCCCTGGTCCGACTCCCAACGTCACTAGCCTGTCCCCCTATTCTGTTGGCGTGGGCACAGCGGTGACGATTTACGGAACCGACTTCGGCACAAGCCAAGGGAGCAGCTCCGTCACCTTCAATTCGCTACCGGCGGCATCCGTCACGAGTTGGAGCAACACCCAGATTGTTGCAACGGTACCGAGTGGGATTCCGGAAGGGCCGGGACCCGTCGTCGTCACCGTAAATTCGCTTCCGAGCAACGCGACCGTATTGTTTACCGCCTTTGACCCTGTAATTACCAGTCTAGCGCCACCCTCAGGTCCCCTTAGCGGACAAGTTGTGTTGACCGGCACGGGCTTTGGCGCGATTCAGGCTGGCAGCTTGGTCAAATTCAACGGGATTGCTGCAAGTGTCTCTCCGTGGAGTGACACGAGCATAACGGCGGTCGTGCCCTTGAACGCTACCAGCGGGCCGGTGACGGTCACGGTCGGTGGATTTCCAAGCACCGGTGTTTCGTTCACGGTGATTGAAGCACTCTCAATTACCGGCATAGCGCCGTCTGCGGGTACGGTCGGTTCGAGTGTGACGATTACCGGTGCAGGTTTCGGATCGAGCCAAAGCGACAGCATCGTAACGTTCGACGGTGCCGCAGCCACTGTGAGTAGCTGGAGTGATACGCAGATTGTGGCGATTGTGCCAGCTGGCGCGGCAACCGGTCCCGTGACCGTTGAAGTTGCTGCCAACACTGCGGATGGACCTACCTACGAAATTAGCACCTCAGTGACTCTGACCGATTCACTCGGCCATCAAAGCACCTACGCGTCGGAGATGGTCGGCGGCAAGTGGTACGTCAACAATTCCCAGGGATCCGGCTGCTCCAGTTGCACCGTTCGTGGCAATATTCAATTCAACTACGACAACTTCGGCAACGTCATTCTGAGCACCGACGAGCTCAGCCATACGACGTCGTATACTTACGATTCCAACCAAAATTTGTTGAGCATCTCCCAGCAGGCAAACTCGGGCTATGCCACGACTTCATATACCTACAATACCTTTGGTGAGCCGCTAACCGTCACTGATCCACTTGGGAACGTCACCACGAATACATACGACGCGCACGGGAACCTATTAACCGTAACCACTCCCGCGCCGAACAGCAATACAGCAGCCAGCGTCACGCAATTTGCCTACAACTCGCTCGGCGAGCTTACCCAGATCACTGATCCTCTGGAACGGATCACGAAACTTGCCTACACGTCGGCGGGGTTGATTTACACAATCACAGATCCCCAGAACAACGTCACAACGTACGCGTACGATTCTGAGGGCGACCGCACTAGCGTAACCGACGCGATGAACAATCAAACCACATTCGCGTACGATTCCTGGGACCGCCTGCTGACGATTACTTATCCGGGCAATGCGACGACGACTTTCACCTACGATTACCGAGGGCGTCGCACGTCGGTGACGGACCAGAACGGCAAGAAGACAACCTATGCGTACGACGACGCGGACCGACTGACGTCGGTCACCGATCCCAACAACCACGTCACCACTTACACCTACGACACGGAAAACAATCTGCTCAGCATCGAAGACGCGAACAACAACACAACCTCGTTCGGCTACGATGCTTACGGCAGAGTCACCCAAACCACGTTCCCTTCGACTCACTATGAGCAGTACGGCTACGACGCTGCCAACAATCTCACCAGCAAGACGGACCGCAATGGCCAGACGATTGGCTACGTTTACGACGATCTGTATCGGATGACCCAGAAGAATTATCCGAATTCGACCAACGTGGAATATGTCTATGACCTGGTCGGCAAGCTCCAGCAGGTCACCGATCCCGACCGGTACCTACGGTTTTGCCTACGACAACATGGGGCGGCTGGTCGGGACGACCACGCAATACACGTTCGTGACCGGGACGTACACGAACGCATATACCTATGACGCCAATTCGAACCGCGCGTCCATGACCGATCCGCAGAGCGGCGTCACGTCGTACGTTTATGACACGCTGAACCGGCTGAGCACGCTCACCCCGCCAAGCGCGTTCGGCAGCGGCTCGTTTGGATTCAGCTACGACGCGCTGAGCCGACGCACGCAGATGACGCGCCCGAACGGCGTCACCACGAACTACACGTACAACAATCTGTCCCAGTTGCTTTCGGTGCTGCACCAGGTAGGCACAAGTACTATTGACGGCGCAACATACACGGTTGATCCTGCTGGGAACAGGACGGCGAAGACCGACAACTACGCAAACGTGACATCGAGCTATACCTATGATCCTCTCTACGAGCTGACACAAGTGACCCAGGCGACGAACCACCACGGAGAGCTATTCGTACGACCCAGTCGGGAACCGCTTGAGTTCGCTGGGCGTATCGCCTTATAGCGTCAACACGTCGAACGAGTTGACCTCGACTCCCAGCGCCACCTACACCTACGACAGCAATGGCAACACGTTGACGAAGGTCACGTCGGCGGGTACGACAACGTACGGCTGGGATTACGAGAACCGCCTGACTAGCGTGACGTTGCCCGGTACAGGTGGCGCGCTGGCGTTCAAGTATGACGGTCTTGGCCGCCGTGTTCAGAAGGTGTTCACGCAGAGTTCAAACACAACCACGACGAACTATCTTTATGACGGAAGAAATGCGGTTGAGGATATCGATCAGAACGGTAACGTCCTTGCGCGCTACACCGCGACGCAGAAAATCGATGAGCCTTTGGCCGAGCTGCGCTCCGGCACAACGAGCTAC
This sequence comes from uncultured Acidobacteriota bacterium, assembly GCA_963821765.1. Taxonomy (GTDB): domain Bacteria; phylum Acidobacteriota; class Terriglobia; order Acidiferrales; family UBA7541; genus Palsa-295. The sequence goes on along the minus strand of CAWGFF010000005.1, from coordinate 4,722 downwards.
TACTCACAGGATGGTCTGGGTTCAGTTACGTCGATCACTACATCAGCGGGAGCGCTAGGTAACACCTACAGGTATGACTCGTACGGCAACCTGACTACATCGAGCGGTTCAATCGCGAATCGATTCCAATACAGCGGCCGGGAATTCGATAGCGAAACCGGCCTCTATTTCTATCGTGCCCGATACTACGACCCCACGACTGGTAGGTTTCTCAGTGAGGACCCAATCGGGTTTAGAGGCGGCCGTAATTTCTACGCATATGTCCTTAACAATCCTATCTCGTTTCGTGACCCTTCAGGAAGGCTTCTGATCGGAATAGTCGTTGGTGGTGTGGTGGGCGGCATTGAGGGTGGAATGGGCGCTTCTCTCCAGGGCGGATCAACCTGGGACATCGTTTGGTCATCCGTTATTGGCGCTGGGGTCGGCGCGGGCCTCGGTGCCTTGGACCCTACAGAGGGCGCGCTGACTATAGGCGAACTCGCCGCAATCGGAGGCGGCGCCGGGCTTCTCGGCGACGTTACGGGCCAGATTATCGCGAACCACGGGCGAACATGCAAGTCGTTCAACGTGGGCGAGGCCATTGGAGCCACAGCTGGCGGAGCACTCGGGAGTGCGATGGGTGGCGTGATGGCGATTGGCGCGGCAGGCGTTGGCGCAGGGGAACTAGGGCAGTCTTTGATGGGAGCGGGTATCAGCGCCGCGCCTTCGACTCTTGGCGGACCGATTGGTGCAGCGCTCGGCCCCACCGTTGGTTCGACGGCAGGATGTGGGTGCCAGGAATGATAAATCCGGGAATAGTCTCAGGATGCACGATGGCACGCCAGCCTGGCATTGAATTCCCGAGCGGGTGGATCAAGGCTTGATCGCTGCGAAGCCCGTGGCTACACAACTGTGGCGGAGCGGTGATGATAGGTATGGCTAAGAGCTGTCCGCACAAGCCGTTCGTTGGGTTTGTCGCGCTGTGGGCGCGTGGCTCGAAAAACTTGGTCGTGAGGCGACAATTGACGCTTCCTTTTATAGCGGTTTCGCTGGGGGTAATGCTTGGGAGTTGGGCGTCGGGCGTGTGGGGATTGTTCCTTTGGCTCACGCGCTCCCATCGAAGAGTCAGAAACATGCTCGTGATTGGTCTCGGTTACATTGTAATTGGAATCTCGTCTTTAGGTTCGCTTTTGGTATTTCTTGGAACCTTGGAACGAATGGAAATTCGGCGCGGGACGATCCCCGACAATGTGGCGATGTGCGCGTTCACCGTGAGTTTTGCATTTGTTGCTGGCTCGGCTCTGAGGAGCGAGTTCAGGTGGCGAAGGTCAGTTGGGCTCGGCGATACTACGGTCAAATGGTGACAAAGTTTGAAAATAGCACGATTTCAAACGTTACACTCGGCACTGCCGGCAAAATGTTGGGTGGAAGGGCCGCAAGTACAGGACTCGTACCGGCGGCGATCGTGGGGGGTGCAATCGGCGGAGTGAAGAGCGCTGCGGGGAGTGGCTGCGAGTGCAACTAGACCGAAGCTCTAGCGGACGACTAAATGTCCGGGCCGATCGAACAACTTACGTGGTATTTGGGCTGATTTCCCTCCCACTTTGTTTACCCCCTCTGGAAGTCATGTACGGTTACTTAGTCTATCGCCGAATCGCGATCCCTTCGGATTTGGCGGTGTTGATCCTTTTTCCGACATTCATCTTGTCCCTGTTTAAATGGATAAGCGGATTTCAGATCTTGGTTTCTGATTCGGAGATGTCGTATCGCACCCTACTCGGCGGCATCCGTACTCTTTCTCTTTCACAAATTGAATCGGTAAAGACTGAGCTCGGCGTTGGAAAGCTGCTTGGACCGTTCCATCGTTTGGTGATCACGCCTAAGCATAATGTCGCTCCGATCATCATCAACATGAAAGTATTTTCGAGAAGCGATCTGGAGAAGTTGTTTGCGCTTTTCGGTGACAGAGTCGTGGGAAAACCGAGGTACTCGCTCATCACGAAAAAAAACGAGCAATTGAAGTCGTGTCCGTTTGAAAAGTGAGACTATTGCGTTCCCACTCGATGAGCCACAAAGTAGGATTAGGCTTCGTGCTCTTTTGCTTCAACTTGAAATGGCAGGTCTAAGGTCTGTCCGCGTCGCGGCATTACTTGGTCTATCATCTTCAAGAACCTATTCCACCCATAACCGCTGTTTATCGCTAATCGCTGAAACATGATGAGTGAATGCAAGTGCTGTGCCAGCAGCGGGTCGCCGATGTCTTCCGTCAGCCATTGATGAAGTTTATTTGGCCTGTAGCCATTTTCGTTCATGGGACTTTTAGACTCCAACTCTTTCAAGAGACCTGGTGCAAGACGTTCGTAAACAAGGTTCCTGGTGTAGTGAGCCACGACACTATACCGATTCTTCTTCATTCCGGGCCAAGGCCAAGATTTCAACTTGTAGATGTTTTCATAGAATTCATCAGGAAACTTTTTCGCCCATGCCGCGAGTTCCTTGCGGATGAGCTTCTCCAAGTACATCTGGAGCGCATCTTTTGGCCTCACGCCTTGGAATCCAGTCGCCTCGTCTACGAGGGCGATAATTCCCACGTGAGCAAGACTGCGCATTAGAATTTTGGCCTTGGCTGCAATCTGCTTTTGGCGTGATCCAAGATTGGTGCTCTCTTCCGCATCGAGCCAAATTTCACAAATCTTCGGAATGATCTCTGCTTTGATTCCATGAGCAGTTCCGCCAGTAGCTGTGCGATACTTCAGAATGATTGACTGCAGGTCGCCTAAGTGCCTATCAACAAAGGGTTTGAGACCCTTAAATGATAGAAAGTGCGGCACTTCTGCAGACGCATCAGCATCCGGGCGATTCTTGGCCACCCACCCGCTGTAATACATCCCCATTCCCTTCATAAAGTCAGTCTGCGTGAGGATACGGGTGTTGTCCGAGAGAACGGAACAGGGGAACACCATGTCCCCAATTTTCAATTCGCCAGTGAATTCGGCCCTTGGAATGTCGTCAACCTTCCATCGAGCGAGCGCGGCCTTCTTCGCAATCTCGCTACGTTTCTCAGGGCTGAGAATCTCAGCTCTGGCGAACCCCCCACGAGATTTCCCCTTCAGACGCTCTTCCATGATGCTTGCTCCTTTTTTCAAAAACTGCTTGCATCTTATCATGTAAGCATATATTGTCAAGATGCTTGCAGAAGAAAAAACATGAATCGCCTCACACCGGCCAAACTAGCTCAAGTTGTCGCAGCTCTCGTAGAGGGCAACTCCAGCAATGGAAGCCGGAATTATCGATCATGTGTGGACGATAGAGGAGCTTATTTCGGTTTCGATGAACTCGATAAGTAGGGCAGCCCAGAAAATGCACCACTACATATGGCCGCTCCTAAAAAATCTACGGTATTTGATGTATGGGGGTAGCGAATCGTGATAAACTCGACTTGCTGTAAATGAAAAACCCCACTTCGCCGTGGGGTTTTTCAACAATTGAAATTGATTGACTGAGATGGTGCCCTGACAACACCATTCTAAACGCCTCGGCGTTCTCCGTCAACAATTAAAAAGCAACGTGCGCCCCACTCGCCAGGTGCCAACGCACAACGCCGCCGATTTGCGGGCGCTAACGGAGGAAAAAGATGAACAAATATTTGGTCAGCTACGATCTGGACAAACCCGGTCAGGATTATCACCGCTTGATTAAGGAACTTGAGCGCATCGGTGCGCTCAAGGTTCTTTACTCGGAGTGGATTTACAGAACAACCAGTAGCGCGAAAGACGTCAGAGACCATCTAAGGCAGTTTATTGATGGAAATGACATGCTGCTTGTGGTTGGACTGACCGGTGAGGCTGCTTGGACGAGTCTGATGGTCTCCAACGACACTTTCAAACAGTCCCTCGCTGCCTGATACAGAGTCGCCTGCGGGGATGCGATTTTGCATCCCCTGCGGCTTCCCAAAGTTCAGATTACCAACCAACTCAGAGAGGAGTCGAATTTCCCTCTCACCCTCAGGCTCGATCATTAACGCACCGTTATGCCAGAACACTCTCATTAAGCCAGCTTATACCACTGAACAATGCCGGAAGGTAATATTTTCGTTATTCCCGCTAATGAGGCATCCCGCGATCGGACCCACTACCCGCCGTCATGCTGATTGACGAGACTTTGATCTTTGCTGTATCTGTGGGACTAGCAAGTGCCGCCGCTGGCGTGGACGTAATTCATTCGGACATCAATATGGGCTCCAGGTGACACACCCTCCTACCCCGGAAACTGAAGGCCTCCGGTTTGGCGCGTGTCGAATTCTTTCCGCCAAATTAGAGGCATGGGATTTTTTGCGATGGCGCATGCTCTGTGTTTTTCTTTTCTGCAAAGCGTTCGGGTCCTGCTGAGAGCGTATCTCCTGAGACCGGGCTCTAGATCGTTTTGGGTTCCGAGCGTCTAAGAACGCGGTCGCAGGAGGTTCGGGGACTTTTTGTTGGCTTGCCATTCGCGCTACGAGATTCGGAGTGTACGTACCGCGCGCGCCAGTAGCGATGATCGATTTCGTTCTCAGTTCTTCTTCGCGGACACGGACATCGGTGACTATGAACGCCTCCGTAGGCGTTCATCGAATTCAAAATCCTGTAGACGCTTTCCGGGACACCAAGTCGTTCAACAGACAGCGCATGATCAGGTCGAACTGTGGCAGTCCCGCGACGGTCCGGCCAATCCCAGGAGTTCTGAAATCGTCCTCCAGGGCGAGCC
>CAWGFF010000004.1:0-180245 GCA_963821765.1 uncultured Acidobacteriota bacterium | reverse complement strand
ATTATGAGACCCTCGCTCTACCTCTGAGCTAAACCGGCCCGAACACAATCCTCGATGCTAAAGGTTCGCTGCGCGCAGTGTCAAGATGCCAAGTCAGGAGCTGTGGCTCGATTTCATTGTGGAGCCTTGTGATGTTTGTGAGGCCTGGGAATGTTCAATTGCAGGACGTTTTGACCGAATTCTTCCTCGTTTTGGGGGAGCAAGTCCGGGAGACCGGTCAACACTCCGGCGCCGCGGCTGTACGCCAGATCGAACTGCAGCATTTCAAGGAGATTTTCGGTGAACTCTTCTCCCCAGGCGTGTTCAACGTCCAGCGCAACCGCGTACGAAGTGTATTTCTCAAGAGTTTCCGGCGTCTGGCCGGGCTGATTTTCATGGTTCAAGCGTGCGGAGTCCGCGCGCGAGAGAAATTCACGGAATCCATCGAGTTTGACGAGCAACGCGCGACCAGAATTGGTCGGCGCTTCCAGCAGGCCTTTGAATATTACATTCACAAAGAAGAGGCTGGTGAGCAGCAGCGCGAATCGGAGAGAGGTGAGAGCGCCGAGAAAGCCAAAACCCAACAGCGACGACGCGGTGAGGACAATGGGCGGCAAATCGGCGAAGTCGAGCGCGCGAGCGGGACGGCCGTCGCGGCGAAAATATGACGCGATTTTCCAAAGAGTTGGCGGCCACGCCCGCACTGCGGCGACGAAAGCCGAGCTGCCAAGAAAGATGAAAATGCTGAGGTATACCACCGACGCCGGCGAGGCGATTTCACTGAAGACCGGCGCTGATTGAAAAAGATACGCGAGCGCCAGCACGGAATAGATGATCCCGCTAAACCACAAAAGCGAGTGGGCGGACATCAGACCAGCCGCGACATCCTCATCCATCGTTTTGCGGAATTTGTCGTACGTCTGCGACAGCCAGGTGCATTCGCGAGAGTTGAACTTGTAGGTGTGAATGCTGGGCGGATAGAAAAGCGTCGCGAGGATGATGGACTCCTCCGGCGGAAGCGACGAGTCGGCTTCGCGCAGTCGTTCCAGGGTGACCCAATCCTCGTGCTGGCGGATTCGGAGGTATCCTTTCGAAGCGAGTGACACCAGCGCGGCGGCAAAGGCTCGCTCGCATCTTCCGTTTTCGCGCAGATAGCCAGCGAGGGCGGGAGAGACTCCTTGCGGCGGGTGGTATTGGGTCACCATGGTTTTTTTCGGAGTCCAGCGGAGCGCGATCACGTTGACTATGTAGAAAATCAGAAGGAGCCCGATGCAGACCCCATCCGACGAGTAGGTCATAGCGGAATGTTTCCGTGTTTTTTGCGGGGGTTGGTGTCGCGTTTATTTTCGAGGGAACGGAGGGCGGTGATTAGTTTGGCGCGGGTGTGGGCTGGCTCGATGACGGCGTCAATGTAACCGCGTTCGGCGGCTACGTAGGGGTTGGCGAAGCGTTCGCGGAAGTCGGCGATTTTTTCCTGGCGCAGACTTTCGCGTTCGGATTCGGGGGCGCGATCGAGCTCGCGTTTGTACACGATGTTGACGGCGCCCTCGGGGCCCATGACGGCGATTTCGGCTGTGGGCCAGGCGAAATTGATGTCCGTGCGAATGTGTTTGGACGCCATGACGCAGTAGGCGCCGCCGTAGGCTTTGCGGGTGATGACGGTAATTTTCGGAACCGTGGCTTCGGCAAAAGCGAAGAGCAGCTTCGCGCCGTGGCGAATGATGCCGCCGAATTCCTGCTGGGTGCCGGGGAGGAATCCGGGCACGTCCTCAAAAGTGATCAGTGGAATATTGAAGGCATCGCAGAAACGCACGAAGCGCGCGCCTTTTACGGAGGCGTTAATGTCCAGAACGCCGGCTAGGAAGGCGGGCTGGTTCGCGACGATGCCCACGGAGCGACCATCGAAACGCGCGAAGCCGACGACGATATTTTTGGCGTAGTGCTCGTGAACTTCGAAAAATTCGGAATCGTCGGCGAGGGCGTGGATTACGTCCTTGATGTCATAGGGTTGCTGCGGATTTTCGGGGACCATCGAATTCAATGAAGGCGTGACGCGGTCCCAGGGATCAGTGGTGGGTTTGCGCGGCGGGTCGTCCAGATTGTTGGATGGCAGGTAGCTGAAAAGCTCGCGGATCATGGCCAGACATTCGGCATCGTCGCGGGAAATGAAATGTGCCACGCCGCTGGTGGCGTTGTGAGTCATGGCGCCGCCCAATTCCTGCTTGGTGACTTCTTCATGGGTGACTGTCTTGATGACGTCCGGGCCGGTGACGAACATATAGGAAGTGTCGCGCGTCATGAAAATAAAATCGGTGATGGCGGGAGAATAAACGGCGCCGCCGGCGCAAGGGCCCATGATCGCGCTGATCTGTGGGATCATGCCACTCGCAAGAGTATTGCGCAGAAAAATTTCCGCGTAGCCTGCCAGCGATTTGACGCCTTCCTGGATGCGCGCACCGCCCGAATCGTTTAAGCCAATCAGGGGTGCGCCGGCGCGCATGGCCAGGTCCATAATTTTCGTAATTTTCGAGGCGTTGGCTTCGGAAAGCGAGCCGCCAAACACGGTGAAATCCTGGGCGAAGACGTACACCAGGCGGCCGGCGATGCGGCCGTAGCCGGTGATAAACCCGTCGCCGGGCGGACGCTGCGATTCCATGCCGAAATCGTGAGATTGGTGGCGGACGAATTTGTCGAGCTCTTCGAAGGTTCCTTCGTCGAGCAGCAGGTCCACGCGTTCGCGGGCGCTGAGCTTGCCTTGTTTGTGTTCGCGCTCGCGGCGTTCGGCGCCGCCGCCGGCTTCGGCTTCGGCGTTGAGCTTGCGGAGCTCTTCGAGGCGATCGTGGTGTTTACGATGGGCGGTCATGGGCGTGGTCGGTGTTTCGTGATTTGTGAGTCGTGATTGGCGATTAGTGATCCGTGAATCGTGATTGCTGAAATGCGGCGCGGGAGGGCGGGTCGAGGGTCAAAATGACGACAAAAACTAGCGATTGATTTGGGTGGCTGGTGATTGTTTTCAGTGGGTTGCGTTGGCTTTCGATTATGTTTCGCTAGCGATTGATCTAAGAAGTGACGAGTGGCGAGTGATGATGACCAAGTGACGAGCGGCTGATGGGTAGAGGCCGCACGGCGGGCAAAGGAATAAAGTAACGGCGAACGAGCCGGAAGGCGAAATTTGTATTGAATAGAAATTCCAATTGGCCTTTGTTTTGAAGGAGTTAGGAATTTGCATCGAATAGCGATTGCTATTTTCCTTTGTTTTGAAGGAGTTAAGAAACTGGGTGGGTTTTCATTTGTATCGAATAGAAATTGCGCGGTGCGCCGAGGCGGCTGGTTCATTCCGTGAGCCGTTCGCGAATTTTGTTGGTGAACCACAGGACACGGTAGCACGTTGTTCGGGAAAATGCGAACGATGCTGTGTGTACATTCGCTAAGTGCTGATGTTGCTTCAGCGCGGGGCGGCGCGCTCGAGAAGCTCGTGAATCAGGGTTTGATACGGTTTGGACCGTTTCGCCGCGAGTCGGCGGAGACGAGCCAGCAGCGGCGGCGCGATGCGAAGCGCGATGAGCTGCTTGGCGTTGCCGGTCTTGGGGCGGCCGACGCGGCGCGCGCGCTTGAGCTCTCCGTCGGTGGATTGCGGAATATCCGAGAAATCAATGCGGCGATCCGAGATATGCCTCGCGTTCTTTGCGGCTGGCTTGGCGCGCGCTGATAATGCGAATGGTTTCTTTGCCATGATCGATATTCCTCGCGGTCTAGACAACAATCAGGATACGACCTTTGGAAGAGACTCCCAGCCGCTTGCTACGCGGTTCTCGATCCGAGTGCTCAGGATCAGTCCAGTCCAGCGCGTCAGGATCGCTGAAGACCGTTGCGGCTTCGTCAAAGGAGACTCCGCGCTTCGCGAGATTCGTTGCAGCTTTCGGCGCGTCCCACGCGAACACGTTATTGTATATACACTAATGCCCACACAAAATCAAGATAGGTGGTGCCTGAGAGGCCCCGGGCGGGTCTGAGACCCGCCCCTACAAATGCGTCGGGTGGCGATCAAGAGAGAAGAGCCGGCGGGACGCCTGCCTGCCGGCAGGCCGGCGCTGCGAATACCCGGTGTCGACTGGATGTTCACGCCCGGGCGAGCAGGAGCAGGAACAAAAGAAAGAGCACAGGCAAGATTGCCTGTGCCACCTCCGGGTTATGGCGCGCAGGCGTCGGCTGAGCTGGCGGCGTCGTGAGACGTGCTGGTTATGGACATAACTGTTGCGGTTGGAAGCGCGGCTAGGCTGGACTTGGCGATGATTGTGTTGGTGGCGGGGACGGATTGGGAGTCCAGGTCGCGCCAGGCGGTCAGGTTTTTGTTTAGCTGGGTGCAGGATTCTTCCAGGACGGCTTTAGCCGTTTCGCTGGGGGCGGCGTCGCCGGATTGGATGAAGAAGCTGGTGCGGGCGAGGTCGCGATTGATGGGGCCTACGCCGGGGGCTTCGAAGGTGCCATCCAGAATTGCGGCGGATTTCTTGTCCAAATCTCTGAGGGCCTCGGCGGATGCTTTGGTTTCCGGGCTTGCGGCTGCGGCTTTTTCCTCTTGGGCTTTTTCTTGCGCGGATTTTTCCTTGGGTTGGGCGGACTGCTCGCTGAATCTTGAGGCGGGCTTCACTTCGAGCGGAACGCCGAGAGTTTTCAGGCGGTCGGCGATGGCGGCGCGCAGGTTGCTGATGGACTGGAACGCTTTGGTGCTGGCGGCCAGGCCGGAGTCAATGCGTTTTCCCGCGAGTAGCTGCGCTTCGAGGTCGGCCTGGGAAACGTGGACGCGCGGATCGAGCGTGATGGTGAGCGGCTGCTTCATCACCGTGGCGTTGCCGATGAAGAAGACTTCGTATTGGCCGGGAACGGCGAGCGGGCCGAGGGTTTGTTCGCGCGGCGTGTCGGCGGGGAGCGCGTGGTCGGAGATGGTGTACTCGATGTAATCGAGCAGGCCGCCATAGTAGCTGAAATTCAGCGCTTGCGGCGGGTCGTAACGCAAATCCCACACGAAACGATTCAGCCCGGCTTCTTTCGAAAGATGCGCGGGAGGGCCAAACCAATAATCCGGAACGTTTTTGGGGGTGGAATCCACGGGAGGGACAAGGCTGGTGAAACGGCGGACCACTTTGCCCTGCGCGTCGTGGATTTCGAGGGTGAGCGGATTGCTGGGAATGGATTTCAGGTAGTAATCAATGATGGCGCCGTCGGGTGGATTTTTCGCGGTGGGTTCTTCGGGCGGCAGCGGAGTTTCCTGGTCGTTGTCGTAACGAGTGCGGACGACAGTTGCGGGCTTGAGCAGGTACGCGTTCGAAGTTGCAATTTCCGGGCCAGCCTGACGCAGCGGCGTGAGGTCGTCGAGAATCCAGAGCGCGCGTCCGTAAGTGGCGGCAACGAGGTCGTCGCCATGCACAGCGAGATCGCGAACATCGGAGGCCGGGAAATTCAGCTGGAGGGATTGCCAGTGGTCGCCATCGTCGAAGGAGACGTAGAGAGCGTTTTCGGTCCCGGCGTAGAGCAATCCTTTGCGGACGGGATCTTCGCGGATGACGCGCGCGATCCAATCGGGCTGGAGGCCTGTGGTGATTTTCTGCCAGGATTTTCCGGCGTCACGGGTGCGGTAAATGTGAGGCTGGAGATCCTGGCGGGCGTTGAGAACGACATAGGCAGTGCTGGCGTCGTAGTGCGAGGCTTCGATGGCTTCGATCTCGCTGTCTTTCGGCAAGCTGGCGGGAGTGACGTCCTGCCAGGATTGCGAGGCGTCGCGGGTGATCTTAACCAAGCCGTTAGTGCTGCCTGCCCAGAGGACGGGGGCGCTGACGGGCGAGGGAGTGAGGACGGTTAGTGAGGTGCGGCGCGGGCGCTGGGCTAATTCGAAATCATCTTTGCCGCCGGCGTCGCGTTCTTCCAGGTCCACGGCTTCTTCTTCCTCGTTCAGAGGGGAGTGTGTTTTTGTGGATGGCGTGGGCGGCGCGGATTTCGCCGGCGCGGCGTTTGTAGACGCGGAGGGTTGCGCGTGCGGTTGACCGGCTGGCGCGCCGGGAGCGGCGGCAGGCTCGGTAAGGTCCGGACTGATTTGCGTCCAGGTGTTGCCGCCGTTGGTGGTTTTCAGGACGTATTGCGCGCCGAGATAGAGCGTGTGCGGATCCTGCGGCGAAAAAACCAGCGGAGGCATCTGCGACATGCGTTCTTTCGTGCCGCGGACGAAAACGTGGACGATTTGTCCTGTGGTTTTATCCCAACGCAGAGTGCTGCCATACCAGCCACCGGAATAAACGATGTTGGGATTCAGGGGATCGGGAGCGATGTAACAGAATTCGAAGCCGCCGATGGAAAACCAATCGCGGAAGCTGATTTCTCCGTAGTCGCTGCGGTTGGGAACGGCGGCGGTGCCGCTATCCTGCTGCGGCGCGTAAGAAACGTAGGGGAACTGATTGTCAGTGATGACGTGATAGAACTGGCCGGTTGGTTGATTGTACCAACTGCTCCAGGTGAGGCCACCATCGAGGCTGATGGTGGCGCCTTGATCCACGCCGAGAATCATACGCTGGGAATTTTGCGGGTCAATCCAGAGGACGTGGTAATCATCGCCGCCGGGCGCGCCCTTATAGGCGGTGAAATTCTGGCCGCCATCGGTGGAGCGATAGGTGGTGGTTTGCATTACGAAAACCATGTCCGGATTTTTCGGGTCAACATAGACGCGGCAGATATAAATATTGCCGGTGATTCGCGGATCTTTGGTGATCTGGCGCCAGTGCGCGCCGCCGTCGTCGGAGCGGAAGAGGCCGGGTTCCATGATGGCGAAAATTCTTTGACCTTTGGTGCCGGGAGCTACCGCAAGACCGACACGGCCGCGCGGCGTGGAAGGCAGGCCGTCTTCGGAGACGGGCTTCCAGGTGGCGCCTTCGTCGGTGGATTTGTAAATCCAGGAATCTTGTCCGGCGTTCTCGGGAGGACCGGTGCGGAAATCGAAGGGCTTCCAGAGAGCGGCGTAGAGGATGCGTGGATTGTCGGGATCGGCGGCCATGTTGGAGACGCCGGCCATGTCGTCTTTGTAGAGAGTTTTGGTCCAGGTTTTGCCGCCGTCGGTGGTTTTGTACACCCCTCGATTTTCGCTGGGAGCGCCGACGCCGAGAATGGGATGGCCTAGGACGCCGGCGAGAATGACGTTGGGATTGCGCGGATCAATTATGACCGTGGCGATGAAGCGGGAATTTTTGAGGCCGATGTTGGTCCAGGTGGCGCCGGCATCGGTGGAACGATAGACGCCGTCGCCGGCGGTTTGTTCACCGGTGCCGGCAATGATGATTTTGGAATCGGAGGTGGCGATGGCGATGTCGCCGATGGAGGCGACGTGCTGGTCGTCGAAGATAGGTTTCCAGGTGGTGCCGCCGCTGGTGGACTTCCAGATGCCGCCACCGGGGGTGCCCATGTAGTAGGTGGAGGCGTCGCCGGGGACGCCTGTTACGGCGGAGACGCGGCCGGCGCGGTAGGGGCCAATGAGGCGCCAGCGCAGGGCGGAGTAGAGGCTGGGGTCCACTACGGGCGTTTGTGCGGTCGCCGATGATGGTGTTGCAGAATTCTGTTGCGCGTGGAGAGAAGTTGCGGACGCGACGGCGATGATGAATAAAGCGACGGCCAGAAGGCGCTGAAAGCGAAGCAATGTGGTCCTCCGGAAAACACAAAAGTTTACCACTATCGAAGCGCCAATTTTTCTCGACGCGCAAATTGGCCGCAGGCGACCACCGAACTGGCGAAATCTGGCAGCCGGGTCTGAGACCCGCTCCTACAAGAGTAAAGAGCCGGCGGGACGCCGGCGCTACAAGAGGAAGATGCTTCGCGATTCGTTAGTGGAGGCCGGACCAATCGTCGGCGAGGAGGATGGAATTGCTGGGATTGGAGGGGTCGTATTTGACGCTGGCGGTTTGGCCGGCGGCTACGCGGCCCAGGTGCTTAGCTTCTTCGAGGCCGGTGATATCTTGCGCGGTTTCGTAGGTGACGCCGGAGATTGAGTACGTGTAGTAGAGCAGCTTTTGCGTGCCGTTGGTAAAGGCGGACGGAGCGGCGCGTTTCTGAAACATGCCTGCGGATTTCGCCGCGAGATCGTTTGCGTCGCGCGGGTGTTCGACGATTTCCAAGACCTGGCCTTCGACGATGCGGCCGACACGATTGAGGTAGGCGCGGCGCTGGCGTTCGACGTCGCTTTCGTTTTCAGGCTTGCGGCGCAGCCACAGAATAATGCCGACGAGTACGACAGCTGCAATTCCGGCCAGCGGAAGCCAATCGTGCCAATCATTCAGGAGTTCTTTCAACGCTTGCCTTTGCATCCGCCACAGTGAGTTTGTAAATGGCGGATTGTTGGAACATTCTGCCTGCGCGAAAAAGGCGCCCGCCTAAAGGCGACCGCTACAAAGTCAGCTGCCAAGAGCCGGCGAGACGCCGGCGCTACGGTTGCGCGATGACGGGATTTCTTAGCGTGCCGATTCCGCCGACGCTGACTTCGACGACATCGCCGGGGGCCAGCGGGCCCACGCCCGACGGCGTGCCGGTGGCGATTACGTCGCCCGGCTCGAGGGTCATCACCTGCGCGATGAAGCGGATTATAGCATCAACGGAAAAGATCATTTCCGACGTGTGTCCAGACTGTTTCCTGATTCCATTCACGAAGGTTTCGACGGTGACGCCGGCGGGAGCGATGTCGGTTTCGAGGATCGGGCCAAAGGGGCAGAACGTGTCGAAGCTTTTACCGCGGGTGAACTGGACGTCGAGCTTTTGCAGGTCGCGGGCGGTGACGTCGTTGAGGCAAGTGTAGCCGAGGATGTACGGGGCGACGCTTTCGGTTTCATTTAGATGATAGCAGCGGCGGGCGATGATGATGGCCAGCTCGCCTTCGTGGTCAACGCGCTGCGAAATGCGCGGGTGGACGATGGGCTCTTCGGGGGCGATTACGGCGGAGGGAGGCTTGAGAAAAATGAGCGGTTGGGCGGGGGCGTCGTTGCCTAATTCTTTGGCGTGATCGAGGTAGTTGCGGCCTACGCAGACGATTTTGCTGGGCGCGGAGGGTGGGAGAAATTTTATCTGGTCGAGGGGCCAGGTTTTTCCGGTGCGCTCTCGTGGGCCGTTGAGTTCGCCGTGAATTTCGTGGATTTTATCGCCTTCGATGATTCCGGCGCGCGGGGGAGGATGGGATTCGCGCGAGGAAGTGCTGAGATCTTTGGCGTCGAATTCCTGGGGCTGAAATCGGCAGAGCTTCATCGGTGGTGGGTGGTGAAGAAATCGGAGCGGCGGCGGCGCGGAGCGATGCGATGCTGGCGCGCCAGCAGGATCATGCCGCCGACCCAGGAGCCGACCGCGCAGACGCCATACACGATTGCGCCTTCAAGGAAGGCATCGAAGGGCGAGCGCAGCGCCTGGGAGAGGCTGTGGAAGAACATTCCGGCGACGTCGTAGGCGACGATGAAAATTCCCCAGGCGAGCATGGCCGAGTAGAACATTTTCAGCGGGCGATTGAGGAAACGGAAAATCGGGACGAGCATGATCGCGAGGAACAGGCCGTAGGCGGCGCCATTGCGTTCGAGCGCGCGATTTTCGAGAGAGGGTATGCGGTTTGCGGCGATGAGCGAGGCAACCATGACGATCGTCAGCCCCGCGCCGGTGTAGAGACCGACACGAACTGTGGGACCTATTACCGTCCCCGCAGCGTGGGCGCGGTCTGGAATGCTGTGGGCGGTGTTGATTGGATCGGTCATGGATTTGGCTGCACGTTTTCCGGAGCCGCGGCCGGGACATCGGCCGGCACTGCGACCGGCACTTCGCCGGATGCGGCCGCGCTGGCGGGGCTTTCGTTGCCGACGCGATCCACTGCCGTGACGGTGTAGAAGTAGCGGTGGCCCGGTACGACATTCATATCGCGAAATGCGGGAGTACGCAACAGGTCCGGATTTTGCTTCTGGCCGGGCGCGCCTTCCTGCTCAGTTCTATAGATATTGTAACCGGCGATATCATTTTCCGCGCTGATGGACCAGGAGAGGTCGAGATAGGCGGGCGCGGAGCCCTGGGCGGGAATCAGCGCGACGACGAGGCCTTGCGGCGCGGCGGGAGGGAAAGTGTCGAGCGGTGTGACTTCGATGAAGGGCGAGTCGAGCGATTCGACTTGCAGGCCCGGGTATTGCGCGACGCTGCGAACGGAATAACGGTACGTTTTTCCGAATTGAGCTTGCGTGTCGCGGAATGGCGGCGCGGCGGTTTCGTCAATGGGAACGCTGGGGTTTGGCGAGCGCGCTGGGAGCGCACCGGCAGTGGGCGCAGGCGCGGTACCTTGCGGAATTTCGCGGCGGAAGATTCGGTAGCGCGCGATCGGCGGCGCGGGGCCGACGGCGGTTTTTTGCGGCGGCGTCCAGGTGAGGATCACGCCTTGATGGGTGATTTCTGCTTTGAGGTCCGTGATCGGATCAGGGGCCGGCGCGACGCGCAGAGTGGCGGCATTCGAATCTGCGGAGACTTTCTTTGGCGAAGTGCGAGTGCGGACCATGTAAACGGCCCGCGTGTTGGGATGCTGGGTGAAATCTTCGGGCTTTAGTGCATCTTCGTAACGAATCTGGCGCCGTGTATCGAATTGATCCACCATCGCCGACGGGATGGTTATGAGCAGCGTGGGAGCGACGGCGGCGGTTCCGGAAACGGATGACGGCGCGGGGTTGGATGGAAGCAGCTCGAAATCGCGGAAGATTTCGATGGCGGGCGGCTGCTTAAGCTCGCGACCCTCAACGGAATCCTTGGGAAAGGTGAAAGTGAGGATCACGTCGTCGCCTTGCTGGGTGGCCGCGAGATCAGTGACCGCGGTGGGGATCGGCGGTTTGCGCTCGGAGGGCTCACCGGGAACGCCGCAGCCGGCGAGAAGAGCGACGGCGAAAATGGAAAAGAGAAAATGGAAAATATGGATGCGCGATTGTGGAGTTGGCGGCCAGCGAGGCTCAGGAGCCTCTTTTCGAATTTCCATTTTCGATTTTCTAAAGTATGTAACGGCTGAGGTCCTGATCCTTCACGATATTCGCGAGCTGCTTTTGCACGTAGGCCGCGTCCACTTTAAAGGATTTCTTTTTCATTTCCGGGGCTTCGAAGGAAATATCTTCCAGCACTTTTTCCAGAATGGTATGCAGGCGACGCGCGCCAATATTTTCGGTGTGCTCGTTCACTTTGGCGGCGAATTTCGCGATGGCGGCGATGGCGTCGTCGGTGAAGGTGAGTTTGAACGGCTCGGTATCGAGCAGCGCGATGTACTGCTTGATCAGCGCGTTCTTGGGCTCGGTGAGGATGCGAATGAAATCGGCTTCGCTGAGCGAGGTGAGCTCGACGCGAATGGGAAAGCGGCCCTGCAGCTCGGGAATCAGGTCCGAAGGCTTGGTGGTGTGAAACGCCCCGGCAGCGATAAATAAAATGTGGTCGGTGCGGACCATGCCGTAGCGCGTGTTGACGGTGGTGCCTTCGACGATGGGCAGGATGTCGCGCTGCACGCCTTCGCGGGATACGTCTGGACCGTGGCCGGATTCGCGGCCGGCTATTTTGTCCACTTCGTCTATGAAGAGGATGCCCATCTGCTCGACGCGATCCACGGCGATGCGCGTGACCTGATCCATATCAATCAGGCGGTTTTCTTCTTCTTGGATAAGGTAGTCGAAAGCCTCGGCGACCGTCATTTTGCGTTTCTTTTTTTGCTGGCCGAACATGCCGGAGAGCATGTCTTTTACATTGATGTCCATTTCCTCGACGCCCTGGTTGGTGATGATTTCGAAGGAGGGCATCTGGCGTTCGCGAACTTCGACTTCCACCATGCGTTGATCGAGCTTGCCCTCGCGCAATTGGGCGCGGAGTTTTTCGCGCGTGCGGGCCACCTGCTCGCGGCGCTGAATTTCCGTGGGGGGCGTGGTGTCTGCGGGAATGGGCGAAGGCGGAAGTAGCAGATCGAGCAGCCGGTCTTCCGCGGATTGCTCGGCGCGCTCGGCGACTTCGTCGAGTTTTTCCTCGCGTACCATGTCAATCGCGGTTTCGACGAGGTCGCGGACCATGGATTCCACGTCGCGGCCGACGTAGCCCACTTCGGTATATTTGGACGCTTCCACTTTGACAAAAGGGCAGCCGGCAAGGCGCGCGAGGCGGCGGGCAATTTCCGTCTTGCCTACGCCGGTGGGACCGATCATCAGAATATTCTTCGGCAGAATATCTTCGGCTAGCTCGGGCGGAAGCTTCTGGCGGCGAACGCGGTTGCGCAGGGCAATGGCGACAGCTTTCTTCGCGAGATTCTGGCCGACGATATATTTATCCAGCTCAACCACGATTTCGCGCGGGGTAAGCTCGTCGAATGACGGAAGCGGTTCCGGCTCGGGGGCTTGCGATTCGTTTCCGGACAGGTAGATGACCATGTCTTTCTCCGATTTCTCCGTCATAGCTCTTCCACGCTGAAATTGTCATTGGTATAGATGCAGATTTCGCTGGCGATGCGCATGGCTTCGGCGGCGATATCCTTGGCGCTGAGCTTGGTGAACTTGGAAAGGGCGCGCGCGGCGGCCAGAGCGTAGGAGCCGCCGGAGCCAATGGCGCAGATGCCGTCGTCGGGTTCGATCACGTCACCATTGCCGGAAAGCAGAAATGTGGATTTGGCGTCAGCGACGATGAGCAGCGCGTCCAGGTGGCGCAGGGAGCGGTCTGTGCGCCATTCCTTGGCGAGTTCGACGGCGGCGCGCGCGAGATTGCCGTGAAATTCCTGCAATTTTCCTTCGAAGCGGCCGAAGAGCGAGAGGGCGTCGGCGGTGCTGCCGGCGAAGCCCGCGATAATTTTATCGTTGTAGAGGCGGCGGGTTTTGCGCGCGCTGTGTTTGATGACGCCGTCGCCGAGGGTGACCTGTCCGTCGGCGGTGAGGACGACTTTATTGTCTTTGCGCACGCACAGGACCGTGGTGCCGTGCATCTGTTCGCTTTTGTGCGTTGTTGGCATCCGACGATTATACCCCGCTGCTGCGGGAATGGGCCACTGGGACGCGGACGCCGTCGTGGTTCAGTTTCCGAAAACGCGACGATGCGTTTATCGAGCAGGGTGATGGTGGCGTCTTACACGAACATCACAGAAGCGGCTTCAATTCTGATTCGATTACATCTGTATATTCAAAGCCGATAATTTTCTGGCGCAGAATCCCTCGGCGGTCATATAGCATGGTTGTGGGCAAGCCTTCGACGCCGCCAAATCTCTGCTTCAAGTCATCCGTAGCGACCGCCAGCGGGTAACGAATCCCGAGCTTGTGAGAAAACAGAATCGGGTCCTCCGTGTCCGCCATCGTGTCGAATTTGAACCCGATGACAACAAATCCGCGCGGGCCATAGCGATCCAGGAGTTTCTGATAGCCGGGCATTTCCTTCTTGCATGGCTGGCACCAGGTGGCCCAAAAATCAACGAGCACGACTTTGCCGCGAAGGTCATTCGAGGAAAGTTGATGCCCCTGCAAATCCTGCAAGGAGAAATCAGGCAAGCGGGACCCAATTTCGCCAGCCGTGACCACAGCTTCTTTCGGCTGAGGAGGGCTCGCCGGATGCTGATAGCATCCGGCGAGTCCAACCGCAGCGAGGCTCACAAACAACAGGCGTTTTTTCAGCATTTATTCCTTCTTCTGTATTTCCAGGAGCAGCAGCTTGAGAGGAGCCGAAGCGTCTGCTTTCTTCTTGCCTGCAGGTTTCTTGTATAACTGGCCACGAACTGTGACTGCCGTCTGGGAACCCACTAGGGATTCAAGCCCCTTTGACAATTCATTCGGTTCGATGGCAAAGGACTGATTCGGTCCAATCTGCAGAACGAGATTGCCCGAAGAGTCCTTCGCGATCTTCCCCTGTGTGGTCATAGTCATTTCTGCAACGGTCACACCACTGTCGTAGGTCGCTTTCAGAAGCTGAGCTGGGTCAATCTGCCCATCCTCTTTTGGCGTGACTTGCACTTTTCCATCAATCAAGCTGACTTCGACGTTTTGAACGCCAGACTGGCGTCCGAGGTGTTGTTTCACCCCGTATGCTCAAAAGTTTCAGGTCATGCCTTCGACGCGCATTTCGATGTGTTTGATCTGCGCCTGCGTCGCCGGCACAGCCGTAAAACAAAGCAGAACCAGAAGTGCGAGGTTTTTCCTGTTCATCGTTCCTCCTTTCACCAAAGATGCACGCGAAACTGCTGCGTGATTCCGAAGCTGATGTGGCGGCGGACAGGTACGAACATCTCACCGGTGGAGTGAGCCACGTCCCAATCTATCCCTAGCCAAACGTGCATTCCGGGACGCAGACCGAAGTAGCTCGTGACTCCAGCGAGCAACGCGTCGCCACCGCTACCGTTCTGAGTGACTCCTGCGATGCGGTCATCTTGAGAGTGCAGCCAAGTGAGCGCCGGGCCAATGAACCACTCACGGGCTACATTCTTCGACTCATAGGGCCGGTAAGAGAGCCAGAAGCGCGATTCGATGTCGCTGCCGAGGCGAGTTGCCTGCGTTCCTGGGGTACGCAACTGTGAGTGAAAATCCTCGTCAGCAACGAGACGCTTCATATTGAAAAGTCCGGTATATGTCCAGTTCGCGGCTATAAATAAATCAGTAGAACCTGAACCGGGCTGCAAGCTCGCGGGCAAAAGGCTGCGGTTCCCATCAGTTAGGTCGGTTCGGCCCGTCGGAATCTTGGGCCCGAACGTGACGGACGCCTGTGTAGTCCCTCGTTGTGAATCCCGCCGGTAGAAACGGTATTTCGCCAGCAGCATTGCATCGCCGAGTCCTGTTCCTCCAACGGTTGGTTGTCCGGCGCTCGCAAATCGATTCGTGACGATGGGAACGAGAATCGTCAGATCGAAATTGCGGTGAAACCCCCAAGTAAAATTGAAGGTGCCCTCGTGTGAAAAAGTGGGACGAGCCGTTGGAGGGATGCTGCCTGATGATTCCCTCAGCAAAGCTCGCGTGGTAAATACTGAATCGTAGGAAATCAAACCGCCGCCTGGAAATAGCGGTGGCGCCGTCTCAGGAGCGGCTCCTTGTGCCAGCGCGCGCGGTCCTGAAAGAATTAGAATAAAGGGCAACAGGTGGAACATACGCGCAAGCCAAGGCGATCTTCGGAATCTCAAGGTCTCTCTCCAAAGAATAGATTTCCAGCCGCGCAGACGAATGCGCTAAAGGGCGAGTGTTGGAGAGGAAGTTAGATTCTGAGAGGCGAAAGCGTAGGCGGGCTGACGATGCGCGGCCCGGGATGACGCGCTGCGGGGATTTCCAATTCCTGCAGCGTTGAGGCGAAGTTGGAAAACGTTGTCGAGAGCGCAACGACCGCGTGGGCGTGCGAATCGCCGTGCCCCCACATTGATTGCACGAACGGTGCGTGCAGCCAAGGCATTGACTTGCAGCAATCCTGACCTTCGTGGCCGTGCGGCGAGCAAGGCATGGAACTGCAGCAATGCATCGCCTGTTCGGGAGTTGTCATCGCACCGCAGTCGAGCGCGTACGCCCCGAGGGCGACAACAAGTACCAGCATCAGAATTGGTCTGGCAAGCCGCATCAATTCCCAACGTACGCGCCGAAGATGTCTGAGTCAAGCGTGTCAGTGCCCGGGTAACGCGCTTATCGCAACCCGAACCACTGGCACGGCAGCCCCCAGGGACGGCTCGGCAGGATCAGTTCTTGTCGTTGTTATTGCCGCTGGGATTGTTCTTGGATGGTTTTTCTTTTTTGCCGACTTTGGCCCAGCGCTCTTCGAGGGATTCCTTGGTGAAGAAGGAGTCGGCGACATTGGTGTTGTATTCGTATTTATCGAAGAAGACCTGATAGACCTTGACGCCGTTGCGTTCGCGGGTGATCTGAAAGGGGGTCTGGATGCCATCAATGGGATGGTAGTTCGAGTAGTATTCGATTTCCTCGTTGCGCATGCGGGTATTGGCGTTGCGCGTGTCCACGACTTTGCGCACAGGCAGGTGGGTGCTGCGGGCGATGGCGATGCGGAAGGTGCGATTGTCGCTATCCACCAGCTCGACCCAGTCGGATTCCTGGTAGTCCACCACGTCAAGACCGCCGTACCGGAAAATCATCCCGGCTTCGTGAATGCGACTGCGGAGAATGTTGTCTATGTCCTTCTTGGTGTCTTCCTGAAAAGTGGCGAGATCGGTGATGGTGGCCTCGGAGACGCCGCCGCGATCGAGTTCCCAACCTTTAGCGCCATTGAAGACGGAGATGATGTTGCGCTTGGGAAGATTTTCGGTGCGGTCTTTGAAAGGCGGCTGGGCGTAGTCAATGAAATGACCGAAACCGTTGAGTTCGCCGGAGTGCCCGAATTGGCTGAGGCGGCCGATGCAGGTGACATCGTGGACGTTGAGATATGCAGGGCCGCCAAGCGCGTCAATGGCTTGCTGCAGGATCGCTTTGGCTTTCGCGGCGCTTTGCTCGGGGAGCAGGACGGTATCGTCTTGCGCGAGGGCACGGGGCGATGCACCGAGTAACACTGCGGCGAAGAACAACGACAATGCGATGGCGCGAAACATGGCGGCGCGAGCAATCATGCGATGAGAGTTCCTTTCGTGCGAATTCTTGCGCGGAGAAATCAGCCGCAAAGCACCGAACCTCCATTAACGTTGATCACTTCCCCAGTAATAAAGGTTGCCAGGTCCGAAGCGGCGAAAAGAATCGGGCCGGCGATTTCTTCGGCGGTGCCCACGCGCTTGAGCGCGATGGGCAAGATCGCGGATTTCAATCCGTTCTTGGTGCGCAGGACGGAAGCGGACATGTCGGTATCCACCCAACCGGGCGCGACACAGTTTACCAGGATGTTGTGCGGGCCCAGCTCGCTGGCTAGGCCTTTCACGAAGCTGATGATGGCGCCCTTCGTGGCTCCGTAATGGGTGTGGAACGCTTCGCCGCGTTGGCCAGCGGTGGAACTGATGGCCACGATTTTCCCGCTTTTTTGCGCGATCATGTGCGGCGCGACAAAGTGAATCACGGAGTAAACGCTTTTCAAGTTGACCTGAACCATTTCGTCCCATTCGCGTTCGGTCATTTTTTCGATGGGGGCGTCTTGTTCGTTCCAGATGCCGGCATTGGCGACGAGAATGTCAATGCGGCCGAGGCGTTCGCGGGTGAAGTCCACCAGCTTTTTGGCATCGGCCATTTTGCCCAGGTCGGCCTTCAGGGATTCGATGCGCGTGCCGTGCTTGCGGGCTTCCTGCTCCACTTGCGCGGCTGCTTCCTTGCTGCGGTGGTAATTGAAGACGACGTCCGCGCCGGCCTGCGCGAAGAGTTTTACGGTGGCGGCTCCGATGCCGCGGGAGCCTCCGGTAACCAGTGCGGCCTTGCCTGCAAGCGAAATCATTTTTCCCCCGGTGAGTGGCGTGTTGAGATGCGTTCAGAGTTGAGAGTTGAAAGTTAAGAGTTCACAGTTAAAAGTTAAAAGCTGAGAATCCGCACGCTCGCATGAACTGAACTCGGCCGCAGCTACGTTTGGCGTTGTGCCGCGCGCCTGGCGCTACGAATGTACTGGTGCTTTGCGGGCTACGGCTGCCGCGGCCAGTTCGCGAAATAGCGACTGCGCGAAATCGTCCGTCGCGACCATGCGCTCGGGATGCCACTGCACGCCTACGATCCAGTTGGCATCGCCCGTCCATTCGACCGCCTCGATTACGCCGTCGGGAGCGTGGGCTACTACGCGCAGATCTCTGCCCGGCCGGAGCACGGATTGATGGTGCGAACTATTCACGCGGGCTTGGTTGCCGCCAGCCATTCGCGCGAGGCGGGAACTCGGGTCCAAAGTGATCTCGTGATGCGGCTCCGGGCCTTCGTGGCCCGTCCAGGCGTGCTGGATTTTGGTGTGGATTTCGCTGGGGATATCCTGCACCAGCGGACCGCCAAGAAAAACGTTCAGGCTCTGCACGCCAAAGCAGATTGCGAGGACGGGTTTTTGCTCGGTGATGGCGTGATCGAGCAGCGCAAAATCGGTGCGTTCGCGAGCGGCGTCTGGCTCGGCGGTTTTCGGATTCCGTGCGGCGTGAAAGAGCGACGGTTCTACGTCCGCGGGACTGCCGGATAGGACGACCGCATCCAGCGTGAGAGCAAGATCCTGCAATTCTTTGGGAGTGAGGCCGAGGGAGATTTCGACGGGCTCCGCACCGGCGGATTTTACCGCAGCGAGATATTTATCATAGGCATCGCGCTTATTGCTAAGTTCTTCTTTTTTAGTGCGATAAGGGATGCCGATCCGAATTTTAGGGGCCGGTGAGGTGCGCATGAAATGCCATCCTACCATTGAGTGACGGGTGCGGCAATCCTCTGATCCGTTGACCCTCACGGCGGCTGCGAAAAATCTTGAGGGAGTGGCCGTCGCCACAAACGCAAACGCCCCGCCGGCGCGGTGCCGACGGGGCGTGGCTCACAGGCTGGGCTAGATCAGGATATCGGCAGCTGTTCCATGCTAACCACGGTTCCGCCTGAGCTGGCATTGAGGTACAGCGTGGCATTGAGTCCTTCCACGTAAACCGCTTCGAGCCTGCGGCCTTCGGTTGACTTGTGCAGAAGCAATGCGCTCTGGGTGGCTGCGCGATTCGCGGAAACTTGGTGCACGCGCATCGTCATGCTCTGGCCGTCGCCGTGAAGGGTGACGACGCGGCTGGCTCCCTGAGATTTCACGGAAAGCAAATACTGTCCTGCCTTCAGATTCTTGGCGCCGCACTGCACGTCGAAGGGCAGCGAGACTTTGCCTTCAAAATCGGCATTTGCTACTTTTGCGGAGGCGAGTTGCGCGGGCTGCGCAGCGGGGGTGACTTGCGGCGCTTCGAACGGAAATTCGTCAGCGTTGGGCATGGCATCGGCTTGGGCGCGCGCAGCGGGCGCCAGCATGGAGACAAATCCCAGTATTGCGGCAAATATGGAGGCCTTCACCAAAGTCGTCATTTTCATCGTCGTCTCCTTTTTCTCTTGAATCTTTGAGTTCGGGTTGATGTCGTTCCTCATGCCGCGCAGTTTCATCCCAAACGGGATTTAGTTCAATGCAATGGAGGTCCTTTGTAGGTAAAACGGAGGTAAAGGCGTAACAGATTGATAGCGTGAGGCTTAGTGCGTTATTGGCCGTGTGGGCTTGAGTTCGCAGAGGGTGAGGGGTAATATCCGGCGGTTAGCTACTGCTATGCGCGACGACTTTCCGTCCGAAGGTGGGCTGCGCTTCGACGCCTACCAGATTGACCTGCGTACCGGTGAGCTGCGTAAGCACGGCCGGAAGATTCGGCTTGCCGGGCGGCCTTTCCAAATTCTGGCGCTGCTGCTGGAACGCCCTGGGGAACTGCTCACACGAAAGGAATTGCAGGAGCGCCTGTGGTCTGCCGATACGTTCGTGGATTTCGAACACGGCGTGAACGCGGCGATTCAGACGCTGCGGCGCGCCCTATGCGATTCGCACAAGAAGCCGAGATTTATTGAGACGCTGCCGCGCCGGGGCTACAGGTTCATCGCCACGGTGGAGGGGGCGCAACCGAACGCAGGGATGGCGGCGCCTGTTGAGCACCGCGAAGCGCGCGCTGCCGCTGCGTTAGCCGGAGCACCGGTTGAGCTGTCGGGCGCTGTGTCCGGCTCAGCAGCTGGCGCAGCTCGATCCGAATGGGTGGGACAGATTGCCACCATTCGCGACGAGACGGGCCGCAACTTCGTGTTGCTCCCCGCGAACGAAGAAATTTTCCATGAAATGCGCGCCTGTGAAAA
This sequence comes from uncultured Acidobacteriota bacterium, assembly GCA_963821765.1. Classification (GTDB taxonomy): domain Bacteria; phylum Acidobacteriota; class Terriglobia; order Acidiferrales; family UBA7541; genus Palsa-295. The sequence continues at coordinate 160,518 of CAWGFF010000004.1, read as the reverse complement.
GGCCAAGGATGACCTGGGGATTTCGCTTCTGGTGGCTTCCGAAAAACTGCTGCTGATCAACTGCGGGACAAGGGCGCAGATTCTCGACGCGAGCAACGCGGAGCTGGGCTGCAAGGTCCGAATCCTTAGCGGGCAGTTCGTCGGCGAAAAAGCTTTTGCGCCGCGCGCTTATCTTGCAGAACTTCTGTAGGAAGATGCCACGACAATGCTGATGGCTAGCGGCGAAGGACTTTGCGCTTCGCGAGTTTTCGGGGCGATCGGGCTACTGATTTGCGCGTGCGGTGGCTGGCGCGCAGAAGCGATCGAAGGCGCGGGCAAGATCGGCGGCGATGGCTTGGGCGTCGCGGCTTTCGATGCTGGAACGCTCCATCATGAAGACCAGTTTGCCATCGCGTAGCAGGGCGATGGAGGGCGACGACGGGGCGTAGCCGGTGAAATAGCCGCGGGCGCGTTCGGTGGCGGCGAGATCTTGCCCGGCGAAAACGGTGGTGAGAACTTCCGGGCGCGCCTGGTTCGCAAGCGCCATGGCGACCGCGGGACGAGCCTTGCCGGCCGCGCAACCGCAGACGGAATTCACGACGACGAGCACGGTGCGCGTCTCTTGCTGCAAAGCTGCGTCAACTGCCTGCGGTGTGCGTAACTCTTGAAAACCTACGCGGGTGAGTTCTTCGCGCATGGGGCGGACAAATTCATCAGGGAACATAGCAACTCCTTGGCCGATACTTGATGACCGACGCTTGCATGCAGATGATGAACAGAGAAGTGCGTGACGACGCCGGCGTGGCGGGCGCCGCCTGACCCGACGTTAATTATGCGCCGGCTGCTGCGGCCTGCGCGCGCTCTTCTGGCTTCACGAAAGCTTTGCTGGCCAGTTCGATGACCTGCTTCAGATGCCACCACTCGCGCTCGGACATCATGTGGCCATCGTTGCTCGAAAAATAAATCGAGACGTAGCCATCCGACGACAACGGCACGCGGATGATTAAATTGTTCTTTTGTTCTGCGATCTGGTTTTCCGCCACAGCAATCCTCCCCCGTCGTAGGCTGGGTACAGCTAAGAGCCGAACACCACAGCGTGAGCCATTCTCTCTCGTTGGGCGGGCAGGGGCAAGGGCCACTAAGGAATTGGGGCGGCGCCGTATGGGTGGAGGGGACGGCGAAGCGTATGGCGCGGTCGAGCCGCTGTGTCGGTGACGATACGCTTCGCCGCTTGTTGCTAGCAGATGCCGGCGGACATGGAGACCAGGCCTGACGAAATTCCGGTAGCGCGCGATGTGGATGGGCGGCGGCGCGGGGGATGCGTCTTGAGCCAGGTCTCATAATTCTGGCGCATTTGCTCGATGTGATGGGGAATGTGACGTTCCTGCAAATCCACCCAGCGATCGAGGCTGATGGCGCCATCGCGCGGATGGGTGACCGTGCCATCCCAAACATCCTCGGGCAAAGCGATCAGCAATTGATACGTCATTTTTCTGAGGCGGCGGATAATTTCCAGGGCTTCGCGCGTGCTCTGGTGAAAATAGCCGAGCGAACCAGCCCAGCGCGAGGCGTTGAATTTCGCGGCATCGCCGGCGGCGGGCTCGGCGATATAAGCGCGGCAACGCACGTAGGCGCTGGCTTCGCTATCGGCCAGATGCAGGATAATTTCGTGGATGCTCCAGCGCTCATTGGCCGGTTTATAAATCCACATTTTTTTGGGAAATTGACGCAGCGCGGCCAACAATAACGCGGGCGCGCGGCCGAAAGATTCCAGTTTTTGCCTTCTTGAATCTTGCCTCATAGCACCCTCCCCACTAATTCTGCTTAGACGCACGAGCGGCGTTTTTGCCTCGCGGTAACACATAGATAAACGAAGAAAATGGACGACTTGTTCACGAGAAAAATAAACTTTCTAAATGCAAAGCTTGAAGCGTGCGCGCATGGGAATCTCTGTTCGCAGGTGGGACGCTGAGGGTGTTCGCAATTGGAAACGGTGCGCGTTCCTGGGAGCGCGCAAATTTCGAAGGAGGCAATCCACATTTTTTAAGAGAATGTTACAAATTGTTGGAACAGGGTTCCGCAGTTCGGGAGGAAACTACAAACTACCGGAGGACGATTTGCTGCCGGCGACGGGATTTTGCTTCGTCGTGCGTGTGCTCCAATAGGCGCGCAATTCGCCGACCAGGTACAGCGAGCCGGTTGCGAAGACGGCATCCTGCGGACCGGCTAATTTCAGAGCGGATTCCAGGGCTTCGCCGGGATCGCGGACGACTATCGTAACTTGGGCGTCGTGGCTGGTCATTTCGGCGAGCAGCGGCGCGGAAATCGCGCGTGGCTGGCGCGGTTCGGTGAGGACGACGGCGGCGGCATGCGGGAAAAGCAGGCCGGAGATTTCGTCCACTGCTTTATCGCGCATCGCGCCGTAAACGAGAAAAATACGGCGGCCGGCGTAATTTTCCTGCCAAAATTTCAATAATTCGCGGGCGCCTGCGGGATTGTGCGCGCCATCGAGGTAGAGATCGGGCTGAGTCGAGAGCCGTTCCAGGCGTCCCGGCCAATTTGTGGTGGCGACACCCTGCTCGATTGCGGCGTCTGGTATGGGGAAGCCGCGCTCCGTGAGCAGGCGGGCGGCAACGGCGGCAGTGAGCGCGTTGCGAATCTGAAAGCGGCCGGGCAAGGACGGGGCGAGGTTGAGCTGCTTACGCGAATGCGTGAATGCCGCGACGGCGCGATACAGGCCGCCATCGTCTCGCATGTCGTCCACGTGCGCTGCGGCATCCACTTCCACCAGGCGCGCGTCCATTTCGGTGCAGCGCCGGGCAATCACGGCGCGAGCTTCCAGGCGCTCGCTGGCGCTGACCACCCACGCGCCAGACTTGATGATGCCGGCTTTTTCGGCGGCGATTTCTTCGATGGAATGGCCGAGAAAATTTTCGTGATCGAAATCAATGGGCGTGATGATCGCGACTTCCGGCTCGACGATGTTGGTGGCATCGAGGCGGCCGCCGAGGCCCACTTCATAGATGGCAAAATCCACGTGCTGCTGGGCGAAGGTGAGAAAGGCCATGGCCGTGACACATTCAAAGAACGTAGGGTGCGCCGCGAGCTTTCCGGAGGCCATCAGCGATTCGATGGAGGAATGAACCCGGGACCAGGCCGCGGCGAAATCCTGATCCGAAATATTGTCGCCGTTGATGCGGATGCGTTCGTTGATGCTTTCGAGATGCGGCGAAGTGTACAGGCCGGTGCGCAAGCCAGCCTTGCGGAGGATGGATTCGAGCATTGCTGCGGTGGAGCCTTTGCCGTTGGTCCCGGCGATGTGCACGCAGGGCGAAGCGCGCTGCGGTTCGCGCAGATCTGCGGCGAGGACGGAAATATTTCCCAGGCCGAATTTCTGAACGCGAGCTTGTTGCGGAGCTGCGAGTTCCCTTCCCAGCGAAAATAATGCGCGGACGGATTCTTCGTACGTCATGCGGCTAGCCGACGAAGAAGTCGAGAGCCTGGGCGATGTACGGCTTCAATTCCTTGCGTGGGACGACAGCGTCGAGGAAACCGTGCTCGAGGAGAAATTCGGCGGTCTGAAAACCTTCGGGCAATTTCTGGCGGATGGTTTGTTCGATCACGCGCGGGCCCGCGAAACCGATGAGGGCGCCAGGCTCGGCAATATTCAGATCGCCGAGCATGGCGTAGCTGGCGGTGACGCCGCCGGTGGTGGGATCGGTGAGGATGGAAATGAAAGGGAGCTTGGCTTCGTCCATGCGCCCGAGGGCCGCGGAAACTTTCGCGAGCTGCATCAGGCTGACGACGCCTTCCATCATGCGCGCGCCGCCGGAACAGGAGACCACGATAAGCGGTTCTTTCTGCTGGAGCGAGCGATCAATGGCGCGCGCGACTTTTTCACCGACCACCGCGCCCATCGAGCCGCCGATGAAACCGAATTCCATCGCGCAGCAGACGACGGGGCGGCCGTTCAAGCGGCCTTCGGCGGTGATGATGGCATCTTTCATGTTGAGTTTGCGCTGCGCTTCTTTCAGGCGCTGCGCGTAGGGCTTGGTGTCTGTGAATTGCAGCGGGTCGCTGGAGGCGAGATCGGCGTCCAGCTCGGTCCACGGCTCCTCGTCGAGCAGCAATTCCAGGCGGCGGCGCGAACTGAGACGGAAGTGGTGGTCGCACTTGGTGCAGACTTCCCAATTTGTTTCGAGATCTTTTTTCCAGATGATCGCGCGGCAGGAGTTGCACTTGGTCCACATCCCTTCGGTGTGGACGCGGCGCTCTTCAGCCGGCGTGGGATTTTCGATCGGTTTTTTTTCGCGCTTGAACCAGGCCATGGTCGAGGTGTTTTGGGCTGGAAGGCCCCTTCAGAAGTTAACAGTTCATAGTTGAAAGTTGAAAGTTAAAAAATGTGGTTTGCCGCATCGTTGGAATCAGTAGTCAATTCCTCGCTGGGCCAGGATGCCTTTGGTGTACGGATGTTTTATTTCGCGCATTTCGGTGACCAGGTCGGCGGCTTCGATCAGTTTGGGATGGGCGCTGCGGCCGGTGCAGATGACGTGCACGCGCTCGGGACGCTGGGTGAGTGCTTCGACGACGCGCTCGACGTCCAGCATTTTGTAGCCGATCACGTAGTTGATTTCATCGAGCACGACGAGGTCGTATTTGTCGCTGTAAATCTGCGCGCGGCCGAATTCCCAGGCCTCTTCGCACATTTTTACGTCTTCGGGATCGGTTTCCGCACCGCCAATCTTCACGAAGCCGCGGCCCATCGGGCGAATTTCAAATTTGTCGTCGCCGAGCATTTTCGCGGCGTCCAGTTCGCCATAGTGCCAGGAACCTTTGATGAACTGCACCATCATCACGCGCAGGCCCTGGCCGACGGCGCGGAAGGCGGTGCCCAGGGCGCAAGTGGTCTTGCCCTTGCCGGGCCCGGTGTAAACGATCAGGAGTCCTTTGCCTTCGGGCATGCGATGGATACCTGTGAGAACAGTCGAGAATAGTGAGCGTAGCATGCCGAAACGTCAAGGGAACGATGCCCCAAAAAACTGTCAACTCAATGCGAAATTCCCAGTGTTAGAAATGCTCGCCAATGCCGCTGATGGAATTGCAAAAATCGAAGGATCGTCTCGCGATTTCCGGACGCTTGGGCTGGGTCAGTGGTTAGTGGGCCATGCCGAAGCTGACAGCAGCTTGCGGAATGACGATTGTCTCGTACTCCACGGGCTTGCCGTCGCAGAGCATCATGGGGAGGGGTGTGTCGTGAAACCATTTCTCCATATCGCGGTCAACAGTGCCGCCGCTGGCGATCAGGGCATCGGACTTCTTCACGCGTCCATCCTGCCCGAGGAGAAGGTAGTACGCGGGAATGGCTTTTGGATGCGTTAGCAATACGGACGGGAAATGTGGCCATGGTCCACTCCATTTGGCGTTGTCAGTGCGACAAGTGTCGTACGCCGTTGCATGCGGAGGGGCCACGAATACCGACGAAGCAAAGGTCGAGACTTCTTCCAGTCTTTCAATGTGAACATCCACAGATTGGCCAAACACATTCCGATGCCATTGCTGCGGAATTCTTCTGTTTCCAAGCGAAACAAAATCGCTGAGCTCCAAGGAAAAATCAGGAGGAGGGATTGAACCGAATCGCGGCTGTGACTGTTCCCCATGGATTGAGACGATCTGCCTGGTAGAGATGTCATACCAAAACTTCATCTTCCATGCAGCTTCAGGGGCACCCTGGTACGCGTCCACGTAGAATTGTTTGGAATCTTGCTCGGCATGGACACGTTCTATTTTCGGATCGGAGTCTTTTATCAGCGGAAATGGCTCCGCCAGAAGACTGCGGACATCCCACAGCTGGAGCGTCAGAGTGGGAGTTGTTCGCAGAACGTATCGCTTATCGCCGAGAACTAGGTCGGTCTCGCCGCTCTTTCCCATCCGAAATTCTTCCCGGTGTTGCTCGGGATTCAACCAGAGAATTTCGTAAGTGCCGTCAAAAGATTGCCCGGCAATTTCGATGTGGAACGCAGCTGTGAGGTGAAAGGGCATGGTTCCGGAAGCCTGCAGCCTCATATTTTCGCTTACGCGACGGCTCAGTTCGGCGGCTTCCTGCTTGGTCGGGACGCCCTGGGCGCGGGACGGCGTGGACAAGAGAAACGCCAGTGAAGCGCACGCGACAGTAATCGGTATTCGATGCATAAACTAACGCGGAAGCTATCATGTGGATTCCTCGAATGGCAAGATGTGATTTGCATTGCGGTGATCACTTGGCGGAATGCGGAAAAAGTGCGCGCGAGCTCCCGCTCGCGAACGGTTAAGCGAGGAAGCGGTAGCCGACTCCGCGAACGGTCAGGAGATGCTTGGGTTTGGAGGGGTCTTTTTCGATGTAGCGGCGGAGGCGGACGATGAAATTGTCTATGGCGCGGGTGTCGGTGTCTTCGTGGAGGCCCCAGACGTCTTCGAGGATGGATTTGCGAGAGACGGTGCGGCCTTTGCTGCGGATCAGGTGGCGCAGGAGCTTAGCTTCCATGAGGGTGAGCTGGATGGTGGTGTCGTTGACGCGGAGTTCGAGCGTGCCGAAGTCAATCGTCTTGCCCTCGAAGGAAAACACTTCGGAATCAGTCGCGGAGCTTGCGGCGGTGGCAGCTGGACTTACAGCGGTTTCCTTCCCGTTCGTCGCGCGGCTTTTTGTTGCGGATTTTTCGGCGACGAGCCACTGGCTGCGGCGCAGCAGGCCTTGCAGCCTGGCGAGAAATATCGGGAGCTGAAAAGGTTTGGGAAGGTAGTCGTCCGCGCCCGATGCAAATCCTTGCAGAACGTCTTCGGGGCGGCCGCGCGCGGTGAGGATCAGCACAGGAACGTAATTATGGGCCTTGCGCAAAGTGGAGACGACGGCGAAACCGTCTTTGCCGGGGAGCATGACGTCCAGAACGACGACGTCGAATTCTTCGTTCTTTGCGACGAGGCGCTCGAGCGCGGATTCGCCGTCGCCGGAAACTTCCACCGAGTGGCCTTCGGCTTCGAGGTTGAAGCGCAAGCCCTTCGCGAGGTGCGCTTCGTCTTCGACTACCAGCACGCGGCTCATGCGAGGTGCCTTGGCAGTTCCATGGAGATTGTGGAGCCGCGGCCTTCGCCTTCGCTGACGGCGTAAACTTTTCCGCCATGGGCGCGGGCGACGGCGCGCACGATGAACAGGCCGAGGCCGGTGCCCTTTACTTGGAAACTGGGGCGGCCGGGAACGCGATAGAAACGTTTGAAGATGCGTTTGAGTTCGGGCGCGGGAATGCCGATGCCGCGATCGGTGACGCGCAGGGCGACATTTTCATCGTCCGGAATCTCGATGCGCACTGCGACGTCCACCTGGTCGCGAGAGTATTTCACGGCGTTATCGAGCAGGTTGGAAACCGCGGTGCGCAATTCGACGGGATCGCCGCGCAGGATTACGGGGGCTGCATTCGCAGAGACGGGATCGAAATGCAGAACGCCGGGCGCGAGGTGATGGCGGACGCGCGCGAGTTCGATGGATTCGCGGACGAGTTCGGTGAAATCCAGCTCGACGTGATGGCGTTTGCCGCGGCGGTAGCTGGCTTCGCCGGCTTTGAGAACCTGCTCGACGGTGCCGAGCAGGCGATCGGTATCGAGCAACATCAGATTGTAAAATTGCTGGCGTTGCGGCTCGTCCACTTCGCGGCGCTGCATGGTTTCCAGGTAGAGGCGGATGGACGTGATGGGAGTCTTTAGTTCGTGCGTGACGGCGTTGATGAAACCATCGTGCTGCTCGTTGCGGCGGATTTCGCGCACCAGGAAGATGGTGTTCAGAATCATCCCGGCGATGATGGCGGCGAAAAATATCACGCCGAAAAATAACAGCACGCCTTGGCGCCAATTCAGGATGGTCCAGCCAACGGTGAGGGCGATGGCCAGGGCCACCAGGGCGCAGCCCAGCACGACGAAGAAGGCGATCGTTTTTCTGCGGCTTGGGATGTGCACGGTGTCTCAGGTGGATTGTACCGCGAAGGAGCGGGGGTGCGCGAGACGCGGGCATTCACGCAAAAAGCAGATCCCTCTCTCCGCCCCGCGCCCGTCCCGCAGTCGCGGGACGGGGAAGAAAAAGCGCGGGACTGCGTTCGGGATGACACGAGCTGCGCTTTTCGGCGATTGGCTAAGCGCGCTTCGCGAATGCAAAACCTGTACTGCAGCGGCTAAAGCCGCACGCATTTTACGGGATTGATGTCGTGGCTGAAGCCACGACCTACAAAGATTATGGAATTGCGATTGTGAGGTTACAGCTCGGCCGGAGCCAGGGCGCGGGGGTTTTCGCGCGTGAGCGTCTTGGCTACGATGGCTTGGTTGGCGCGCTTAATTTCGGAAATTTTCGCGGTGTAGACTTTTTGGGCGATGCCGATTTTTTCCAGCGCCCAGATGATGTACCAATTGAAATCAATTTCGTACCAGGCGAGGCCGTGGCGCGCGGAAACGGGATGCGCGTGATGATTGTTGTGCCAGCCTTCGCCCCAGGTTACGAGCGCTACCCACCAGCTATTGGTGGAAAGATCGCGCGTTTGAAAACGGCGCGTGCCCCAGCTATGCGTGGCGGAATTCACCAGCCAGGTGAAGTGCAATCCGATTACGGTGCGCAGAAAAATTCCCCAGAGAACGAATTTTACGCCACCGACGGCGAGCAGAATCACGCCGAGAATGATCATCGGCACGTAATGATATTTGGTGATCCATACGTGGAGTTTGTCTTCGGCGAGATCGGGAACGTAACGCGAGAGCGTGGTGGTGTCGTGATGCATGGACTTGCCGGTGAGGATCCAGCCCATGTGCGCCCACCAGGTGCCGTCCACGGGAGAATGCGGATCGCCTTCCTGATCGGAAAATTGATGGTGAATGCGATGCGTGGCCACCCAGAAAATCGGGCCGCCCTCGAGGGCGAGCGTGGCGAAAACCGTGAGAGCATATTCCAGCCATTTCGGAACTTTGTAGCCGCGGTGCGTGAGCAGGCGGTGATAGCACATGCCGATGCCCAGGCTGGTGGCGATCCACCAGAGAACGATGGCGACGAAAAACGCCTTCCAGGAAAAGAAAAACAGAGCGGCGATAGCGCCGACGTGGAACAGACCCATGAAGATCGAAGTGACCCAGTTAATTTCGCCGCTGTTCTTCGATTCTTTTTTCAAGATTTCGAGAGCCTGGGTCATGGGGGCCTCTGACTGGTTTTTTATGGTGTTCACAACCTCCCCAGATTAGCAGGCGGGGGCGAGCGCGTTTGTAATACTTCTGTAATACCCCCTGGGGATTCATCGCGATAGTTAGCTGGCCTGAAATGCGCCAAAAACAAGCGGAATTGCGGGATTATGTGGTGGAAAGCGGTGCGCAGTCTCAAATTGACGCGTCAAAATAACATCGTGTGTCAGCCTGACGCAGGGGGCAGGCAGGCGCGCTCACGATGCCTGTTCGGCGGAAATTCAGCTATGATGTGCGAGGTCCAAAGGATCGCAGTAAAAAGACCAGTGACGATTGATCAGGAGGAAATGAGATGCGGAATTTATTGGTAGTGTGTAGCGCGATTTTATTGGGTGTGTGTGCGCTGGCGCCAAACAGCTTCGGGCAGCAAGACAAAAGCCAGCGGCCCAGCCCGCCGGCGCAAGCGGTGTTTCATTTTGCGGACGGCAAGACCGTGACGGTGGATTATTCGAGCCCGCGCGCGAAAGGGCGCAAGATTTTCGGCGGGCTGGTTCCTTATGGGCAAGTGTGGCGGGCGGGCGCGAATGAAGCGACCACTTTTGTGACTGATACCGCAGTAATCGTGGGCGGCAAGACGGTGCCAGCGGGAGCGTACACGCTGTTCACGATTCCGAACGCGGATAAGTGGACGCTGATTATTTCCAAAACGACTAAGAACGCCAAGGGCGCGCCGCTGTGGGGCACCGATTATCCTGGGGAAGGGCAGGATCTGGCGCGCACGGATATGAAGGTTTCGTCATTGCCCGCTGCGGTGGAGAATTTCACGATTGCTTTGGATAAGGTGGGGAGTGGCGCGTCGTTGCGGATGGATTGGGAGACGACGCGGGCGTCGGTGGAGATTTCGGAGGCGAAGTAGCAGCGGGATTGAAGGCTGACAAGACGTTTACCGCAGAAGCGCAGAGTACGCAGGGAAAACCTAGCCATTTGTTGCCGGGCGGTCTCTGATTACTGTGCGTTTCTGCGGTCTATTTTTTTGAGCGACTAGGAAAGGCTGAACGTATCGCGAATTGTTTCCGCTATGCGGGCTACTTGCTTCATTGCGGCGGCTGACATTTCTGTGCTGCTGCCGCGTTCACGCAGGACCAACCAGATTCCGGGGCGGTGCACGGATTTGTCATGGCAGATCGCGCCGGTTAGTTGGGCGATTTCAAGATTGGCGGCGGGCAGTTCGCGATCGAGGATGGTGCGCGTTTCGTCGAGCAGGTCTTTGAATCCTTGTGAAGCGAGCATGGGGTCCACGTCGCGCGGGATGGGGGCTTCGACTTCTTCGAGATCGTAGTCCGGCAGCGGGCGGGTGATCATGAATTCGATGGACGCGGTCGGCGCGCCGGCGTCGTGCGTGATTTTGATTGCCATGGTTTGGGTATTCTCCCACAGTCTGGTCCGCAGGCTGTTCCAAAGTGTGCGCTATAGCGGCGGGCGGGTCTGAGATCCGCCCCTACGGAAGGCAGGTTAGGGCGTGTCGTGCCGATGTGTTCGGCTGACAACTCAACTGCGACGTCATTTTGGATATGGATGGCCAGCGAGGATGGCGAAAGCGCGATAGATTTGTTCGGCTAAAAGCACGCGCGCGAATTCGTGGGGCATGGTGAGCGTGGAGAGAGAGAGTTTTTGTTTGGCGCTGGCGCGGAGTTCCGTGGGGAAACCTTCGGCGTCGCCACAGAGGAAAATTAGCTCGCGGGCGCCGCGGTCGCGCAGATCGCCCAACCAGCGCGCGAATTGCTGGGAAGTGAATTGCTTTCCGGCGGCGTCGAGTAGCACGACCGTTGCGGCTGGATCTATTTTTAATTTGCGCAGAGCGGCGGGGCCGGCGTCGCGGAGTTCGCTGATTTCGATTTCGGCGTAGTGCCGGATGCGCTCGACGTAATCATTCACCATAGCGCGCGCTTCTGCGCGGCGGGTCTTGCCGAGCATGATCAGGCGGATTTTCATGTGCAGACTACAGTCTCAAGCGCATCAGGTCGAAAGCAAATGGCGATCGTCATGAATTTTTGGGCTTCTTTTTTTTCCTCGCCCGAAGCTTAAGGCATTCCGGTTCGATCCAGACCCAGTCAAGCCGTTTTGGCCTGAGTTCGATGTGCCCGTACTTGTCAAATCCCCTGACCGTGTAAACCTTTCCGACCATGCCCTTGAAAAGCTTTCTTGTGCCTAACCTGTCTCGGAAACCCGGAGGGAAGAGAATGCGAGGATAGGCAATAACCGTGACTTTGTCGCCGATCTTGAACGCTCGTTTTGGCATGTTCGTTTCTGCGCGTACCTCAAGAGAGCCGGCGGAGCGCCCTTCGACGCCGCCCCCGGCGGCGTCTCTGGGTAAACTACAAAAGGCCGAACTTCTTGCGTTTCTCTAGTAGGGTCTTGCGGCTGATGCCCAGGATTTCGGCGGCGCGGCCGATTTTGTAGCGGGTGGCATCGAGCGTCGCTTTGATCGCGTCGCGCTCGAGATCTTCCAGCGAGCGCAACGGGCCGCCGGGGCCTTTGCCGCTGTTGCCAGCGCGCACGATTTCCGGAAAATCTTCGGCGCGCAGCTGCGGCTGCTTCGTGAAGACTAGCGCGTGTTCCACGGCGTTCTTCAGCTCGCGAATATTTCCCGGCCAATCGTAGGATTCCAGCAAGTGGAGCGCGGAGGGATCGAACGCGGCGTCGGGACGGCCGTGTACCGGAGCGAGGCGCGCCAAGAAATGCGTCGCAAGTTCCGGAATGTCGGCGCGGCGGTCGCGCAGCGGCGGGACGACGATGGAAAGCACGTTGAGGCGGAAGAAAAGATCTTCGCGGAAACGTCCGGCGGAGACGGCCTTCGTTAAATCCGTATTGGTCAGCGCCATCAGGCGCGCTTCCATGTGCAGGGTTTCGGTGCCGCCCAAGCGTTCGAAGGTGCGCTCTTCGAGGACGCGCAGAAGTTTTGCCTGCATGCCGGGGGTGAGCGCGGCGACTTCGTCGAGGACGATGGTTCCGGTCTGCGCCATTTCCAGGCGGCCCGGTTTGCGCGCGACGGCGCCGGTGAACGCGCCGCGCTCGTGGCCGAACAGTTCGGATTCGACCAGCTCGGAAGGCAAGCTGGCGCAGTCAATTTTCAGGAGCGGTGCGTCGTGGCGCGGGCTGCGCTGATGAATCCAGCGAGCGAGTTGATCTTTTCCGGTGCCGCTCTCGCCGGTGATGAGCACGGTGGTGGAGGCGCCGGCGACTTTTTCGGCGAGTTCGAGAACGCGCCGGGAACCGGGGTCGGCTGCAATCCAGGGGATGGCTGCGGCGGCGCTCATGGGTTACCGCTCATGCTAAAGGGAACTTTGTGAATCCGCAGTCGAGGATTTTGCATCACTCTATTCCATGCAAACGGCAACGCGCACAACCAAGAGTGGCTGTGCCACGACTTCTTTGAAGAGCTCACTGTTGCGTGGCGTTGCCTTCGGATTCGTTGTGGCGCTCGTCGTGAGATTTAGGACGCGCTGCGGAAGGTCCGCCGGCAGGTTCGTGAAACTCGATGCGCTCGGCGTTGCGCCACAGGCGCTCGAGGTCGTAATACTGGCGGGCGCGTTCGCTGAAAATGTGCACGACGAAAAATCCATAATCGAGCAGCACCCATTCGGCGCTGGATTTGCCTTCGCGATGCGCGGCGCGGCGTCCGTGGCGATGCAGCTTTTCTTCAATGGCCTCGCCGATAGCCTGAATCTGCGGCTGGCTGGAGCCGGAGCACAGCAGGAAATAATCGGCGAATGCGCCGGAGCCGGAAAGGTTCAAGACGGAAACGTCCAGAGCCTGTTTTTCCTGAGCGGCTTCCACGGCCAGCAGGATTTCGGGATCGAGAGAGTTAAGGGTCACCGGTAAAGGGCCTGTCCCAGAATGTAACCCTCCACGGGCGCTGGCACAAGCCCGTGTATGGATTGGCCGCGGCCCAGGCGCATGCGAATTTCGGTGGAGGAGATATGGCTGGAGACCGTGGTGAGCAAATGAATGGTGGATTTGCGCAACACGATTTTATTGGGATCATCGGACTTCGCGCGGCCCAGCTTTTCCGGAGGGATTACCAGGCGCAAAGCCTCGAGGCGAAAGCCGGGGCGGCTCGCGATGATGAAATCGCAGGTATCCAGAAGGCCTTCATAATTTTTCCAGGTGGGAATTTCAAGAAACTGGTCGGCGCCGACGATGAAATATAGTTGATCGTCAGGATGTTCGCGGCGATAGCGGCGGACAGTATCAAAAGTGTAGAAAACATGAGGCGTGGCGCCGTCGGCGGGCGCTTCGGCAAGTGACGGATGGAAATCCGGCTGATTGGAGCAGGCCAGCGCAACCATGGTGTAGCGATGCAGAAAGGGAGTCAGAGCGGGTTTGGTTTTGTGCGGGGGGCGCGAGGACGGGACAAAATAAACCGCGTCGAGGTGGAAACGCTTCTCCGCTGCCTGCGCTACGGCGATATGGCCGGAGTGGACCGGATCAAACGTGCCGCCAAAAAGCGCGACGGAGCGGTGATGCGCAGAGCCGTGCGGTTTATGCGCGGCGTGCGGGCTCAACTCTCCTCCCGGGGCGGCGCGGCGTGAGCTTCTTGTGTTTCAGATTCGGGTTCGGCATCAGGAGAATCGGGTGACGAAACATGCGTGGTGAAATTCGAACCATCGCGCGATTCCTGGGTTTCTACCGGCACGCCCGGTTTGGGGAGCTTGTCGAGCGCATCGGCCATCGCGCGCACCAGTTCGACAATGCCTTCGCCGGTCGCCGACGAGATCGCGTGGAATTCCAGGCCGCGCTGGGCGGCGAACGCGCGCAATTCCTCGAGATGGTCGCGGTTGGTAGTAGCGTCCAACTTGGTGGCCACCAGAATCATCGGCTTCTCCGCCAATTCCGGACTAAACGAAGCCAGCTCGTGCATGATGATTTCGTAATCGCGGATGGGATCGCGGTCGTTGGCATCGCTGGTATCTACTAGATGCGCGATCAGGCGCGTACGCTCCAAATGTTTCAGAAATCGCGTGCCGAGGCCGACGCCTTCGTGCGCGCCTTCGATCAGGCCGGGAACATCGGCCACCACGAACGAGCGGCCGTGGCCCGGCGCGGCATCGGGGTCGGCAGAGACCACGCCCAGATGCGGCTCAAGGGTGGTGAAAGGATACGCGGCGATTTTCGGCCGCGCGGCCGAGATGCGCGAAATCAGCGTGGATTTTCCGGCGTTCGGGAAACCGACCAGGCCAACGTCGGCCAGTAATTTCAATTCCAGGCGCAGCGCGCGCTCTTCACCGGGTTTGCCGTCTTCGTGTTCGCGCGGAGCTTGATGCCAGGGGCGAACGAAATGAGGATTACCGTTGCCACGGCCGCCGTGTCCGCCCTTGGCCGCGAGATAACGCTGGCCCGGCTGGGTCAAATCGAAAAGCTGTTCGTTGGTATTTAGATCAAAGACAACGGTGCCGACAGGAACTTTGAGCACCAGATCGTCGGCGGATTTGCCGGAGCAATTTGAGCCTTCGCCGTGACCGCCGCGAACGGCTTTGAATTCGCGATTGTAACGGTAGCGCAGCAGAGTGTTGTCATGCGGATTGGCTTCGATGTAAATGTCACCGCCCTTGCCGCCATCACCGCCGGAAGGGCCGCCGCGCGGAACGTACTTCTCCCTGCGAAACGCGACGCAACCGTCACCACCGTCGCCGGCTTTGATGGAGATTTTGGCTTCATCCGCAAACACGAGTCACCTGATTTGGAAACGCTCGAAGAAAGCATACGCCAGGGTTGGGAGCAAAGACAAAAATACGCGCCCTGGAGACCGAGCGCGTATCGGAAAACCGAACGTTATTTGGCTGCCGCGGTTTCCGTCGCAGACGCAGCGCGATCGGCGCCGCCCACCGCGGATTCTTCGGCTGGGAAGACGCTGATGAATTTGCCATGCGCGCCCTTGTCTTCGAAGCGCACCACGCCGGTGATGGTGGCGAAGAGGCTGTCGTCCTTGGCGCGGCTGACGTTCTTTCCGGCCTTGTAACGCGTGCCGCGCTGGCGAATCAGGATGCTGCCGCCGGTGACCAGTTGGCCGCCGAAGCGCTTGATGCCGAGGCGCTGTCCGTGTGAATCGCGCCCGTTTGTTGAAGAGCCGCCGCCCTTTTTATGTGCCATGGCAAACCCCTACGAAATTTGGATGTCGCTGACTTCGACAGAGGTGTAGTTCTGCCGGTGGCCGCGCTTGATATTGTACTGACCGCCCGTCTTGTACTTCAAAGTGAGCATTTTCGGGCCGCGATCCTGGGCCACGATCTTGCCGATAACTTTGGCCTTGGCGATGTCGGAGCCGGAAGCGAATTTCTTGTCGTCGTTGCGCACGGCGAGCACTTCGTCGAAAGTGACCTTGCCGCCCACTTTGCCTTCGAGCCGCTCGATGCGAATGGTCTTGCCGGGCTCGACGCGGTATTGCTTTCCACCAGTGCGAATTACGGCGTACATGCTGCCTCCTGAAGCTAGTGACAAACCCCAATTATACGGGTTGGCGGGCGGTTCCGTCAACGAAGTACGTGACGTTATTGCGGCCCGAATTGGCATTTGATCGCCCGCACGGGAGCCTCCCGCGAATCTGGATACGCAAAACCTGCAAGCGCGAATCAGCAGCAGCGGGAGACGGTGGAGTAGCGGCGTCGCAGCGCGTCGAGATAGAACTCACTGCGGCTTAATGGTTGGGCTGATGCGCCATGCATTGAAGTTGAGCAAAAGCCTGCTTGTGCTTTGCGGGCATCAACGCGTGCCATTTCCGCGTGCGCGACGCGCTGCGTGGAGCACAGATAATTTTCGTAGGCGGCGTCGCCGCTGACCTGGCGGATCCAGCGCCAAATATTTCGCGGGATGCTAAGCGAGAGCGCCCGGGCGGAGTTCATTGTTGGATTGCTCCTCGAGGAGCTGCCGGAGTGGGCGCTTGGCGCGTGCCGATGCCGATTTGCATGGCAGTATCTTTCGGGAAGACTACTTCGTGGCCGCGCGCGATGAAGTGAGTGTAGATCGATTTGCTGGCGCCGAACATTCCCATAGCGATGCCGAAAGGCTGGGAGTGCACGGACGCGCCAAGAATGATGCCGATGACTTTGAAACCTCCGGCACCACCGGCGGCGCCTTCCGTGGCATCGCCGAGGGTGTCGCCGCCGATTCCCGCGGAAACTGCCGCGAGACCGATTGATATTGTGGTTAGGAGATATCGGGATTTCGGCGAGCCAGCCGCGGCGCCGCCTTCGGCGTCTAGAGCGACGTTGTCAGCCGCGGCGGTTTGCACGGCTTCCAGATTCGCTTCCACTTTCTGCGCGACGATCTCGCCGCCGGCGCCCTGCGGCGGGAGCAGCTCATGGAAAACCATGCGCAGTTGGCCGTTGCGGCTCATGTAGCGAGCGGGCTGGACCTGAACTACCGAGCCTTTCAAGCGACAGCCTTGCGGAAGAATTAAGCGCTTGCCGTCGAAGAGCGGCTGCGAAAGGATCGCTTCCACTGGCGCGCCTTTCGGAGTGCTGGCGGAATTGAGCGGAGTGGTGAGGAGGGTCCGAACGAAGCTGCCGGGCGGAGGCGTCGCGCCTAATGAGGCGGCCATTTCCGGCGTGAACGGCTCGGAACCGAAGTCGAGCGGCTCTTGAAGTTCCGCGAAATAGACTGTGCCGGCGTTGATATATTGCGGATGAAAGGGAAGCTCGGCAATCACGTAGCGCTCGGCTTTGTGGAATTTACCGGGCTGTTTCACTTGCTGCATCGCAGCGTCCCATTCGCGTTTAGCCTCTTCCTTCGCTTCTTTAGCCTTCTGGGATGCGGCGTCTTGTACACCCTTTTTTTCCTTTTCATTGGCGGCGGTGAGGAAGCGGATCACCTGGCCGGAGCCGGGGGTGACGACCGTATGAATCGGAATGTGCTGGCCGTCGGCGAGAACCAGTTCGGTAAACGTGACGTCAATAGCGTGGGACGGAGTGAAATCGGCATCCAGCGCGGCGAGCGTTCGTTTTCCCGTGGAGATTGGTTCGATGCGCGTGATTTCGCCGGAGACGTTCGTGCCGACGGGAATTACCAGTTTGTCGAACGCGTAAATCGGCTGGACGGTATGTGCAGCGAGAGGTTGGCCAACTTTCCGGATGCGAGTCTCTTCGTCGAGGGCCACTTGTATCGGCGTGCCGATCGGCACGGACAAAGGAATCGTCGCGGGCTTCGAGGAGTCGGTTGCGGGTATTGACGTGGGGCGATGAACGAGAGCTGGATCCGATTCCGGGACCGACGATTGCACGGGAGTTGGCGTGGCTTCTTGCGCTTGCAGATAGCCCGCGCAGACCCAAGACAGAAATAGCGTCCCCAACAGCCGGCGACTCTTCATCTTTGTTCTCACTGCCCGCGTGCCCGCGGATTCAACTGCGTCGCGTGGGCCGGGCACGACGAAATCTGCGCACCGGAGGCTTCCCCGAGAACGCCGCGAGTACCCGCCGTGTAAGGAAGGATGCACGGCGCTTTGGTTCTGTTGCATTGCACGATGCGCGCGCGGGACGAGAACCATTTTAGTCCCCTGCTCCTTCGGCCCAGCGCGTCGTGACGTATGGCGATTCGTGCAGCACGGCGGCTTTTCGTCCGCTGAGGATTGCAATCCATTCGCCGATGGCTTCGACGATCAGCACCAGAATCATCGCGGCGAGCGTGGCGGTGACGGCGGCATCGAGGCGATTATTGAAAATCAGGCGCTGCGTGACGGTGATTTTTTCGGCGGGGATTGCGCCGGAGGCAATTTGCGCCGCGAGAACATTGGCTTGCGAGAGGAAGCCGATGCGCGGGTTCGCGGAGAAAATTTTCTGGTAGCTGGCGGTCATGGTGATGGCGACGAGCCAGACCATGGGTGCGAGCGTCACCCAAATCCATTTTGCGCGGCCCATTTTCAGCAGGATGGTGGTGGCTACCACCAGCGCGACGGCCGCGAGCAGTTGATTGGCGATGCCGAAGAGCGGCCAGAGCGAATTAATGCCGCCGAGCGGATCTTGCACGCCTTGCCACAGAAAATATCCCCATGCGCCGACCATGAGCGCGCTGGTGGCGAGAATTCCGGGCGTGGAACTGGATTTGCCGAGCGGCTTCCAGACGTGTCCGCCGAGTTCCTGCACCATGAATCGGCCCACGCGCGTGCCGGCGTCCAGCACGGTGAGGATGAAGAGGGCTTCGAACATGATGGCGAAGTGATACCAGATGCTGAGCAGGCGTTCGCCACCGATGGTGCCGCTGAAAATCTGCGCCATGCCGACGGCGAGGGAGGGCGCGCCGCCGGTGCGGTCGAGCAGGGTGTGTTCTCCGACGCGTTGCGCGAGCGCGGACATGGTTTGCGGGTCGAGCGCGTAACCCCAGCCGCGAATTGTGGCGGCCGCGGCGTCGGCGGTCTTGCCGACGATTCCCGCGGGGCTATTGATCGCAAAATATACGCCGGGCTGCAACGCGCAGGCGGCGACCATGGCCATCACGCCGACGAAGGATTCCATGAGCATCGCGCCGTAGCCGATGGTGCGCGCGTGGCTTTCGCGCAGAATCATTTTTGGCGTGGTGCCGGAAGAAATCAGCGCGTGGAAACCACTGATGGCGCCGCAAGCGATGGTGATGAAGCAAAAGGGGAAGATTTTTCCGGCGAAGACTGGGCCGTTGCCGTCCACGAAGCGGGTGAGCGCGGGCATTTCCAGCGTGGGGCGGACGAAGATCACGCCGATGGCCAGCGCGGCGATGGCTCCGACTTTGATGAACGCGCTTAGATAATCGCGCGGAGCGAGCAGCAACCAGACCGGAAGCGCGGAGGCAGCGTAACCGTAGGCGATGATGGCGATCGCCAGGGCAGGGCCGGAAAACGTGAATGCGCTGGACCAGGCGGGCGAGGCGTTCACCCATTGGCCGGAGACGACGGCTAGGATCACCAGCGCGACGCCGCCGAGCGAAGCTTCGAGCACGCGGCCCGGGCGCACGTAGCGAAGATAAATTCCCATGAGCAGCGCGATGGGGATGGTCATGGCGAGGGTGAAGGTGCCCCACGGCGA
This sequence comes from uncultured Acidobacteriota bacterium, assembly GCA_963821765.1. Classification (GTDB taxonomy): domain Bacteria; phylum Acidobacteriota; class Terriglobia; order Acidiferrales; family UBA7541; genus Palsa-295. Next base: position 141,313 of record CAWGFF010000004.1, on the reverse strand, counting down.
TTCTTTCAGCGCTTTGACGATCACCAGGGCGACGACCGCGAGAAGGATGATCATGATGGCGAGGACGGCGAGCAGCGCGATCATTCCGCCGCGCTTGGAAACTTCTTCGCGCGCCATCTGGCCCAGCGATTTTCCGTCGCGGCGAATGGAGCAGAAAAGAATGATGAAGTCCTGGACGCAGCCACCGAGCGCGGCGCCGACGATGAGCCACAGCGTTCCGGGAAGATAGCCGAACTGCGCGGCGAGCGTGGGGCCGACGAGCGGGCCAGGGCCGGCGATCGCTGCGAAATGGTGGCCGATCAGAACCCATTTGCTGGTGGGAACGAAATCGTGGCCGTCTTCCAGGCGTTCGGCGGGGGTGGCGCGGGTGTCATCGAGTGCCAGAACTTTCGCGGCGATGAATTTGGAGTAGAAGCGATACGCCACGACGTAGGTGCAGAGCGCGGCGACGACGAACCAGACGGCGTTGAGCGGCTCGCTGCGTTCGAAGGCGATGGCGGCGAGGGCGCCGGCGCCGGCGAGTGCGATGGCCGTCCACAGGATTATTTTGAGGAGTGATTTCATGATTCGGCGCGGGCTCCCAGGTGACGGTCTTGTTGTACGCGGCGCATCGTACGCAAGCGCGGAGAGGGCGTCAATCGAGAGTTGGGATGCGGATGCCGGTGTGTAGTCGTAGAGTTGACACCCGCCATGAGACTCCTGCAGGCGGAACTTCAGCGGCTGAAGCCGCACTGCGCGGCGGCGGCGAAATGTCGTGGCTAAAGCCACGACCCACAAGGACTCCTGACTGCTGGAAGGCTAATTAGGCGTAGGCTTGGCGGCAGGTTTCGTGCTCGCGGCACGACGGCGGGCAGTTAGTCTTGTCGATCAAAATGTAGTTGTGGCAGGTCGAGCAGACTACGCCGTAAATCGTTTCGCTGAATTGATCGTGCGAAGTGCTGGTGGTGTGTTCGGTGCGGGCTTGTTCGCGGCTGATGGCCATGATGTAGGCTCCGTTACGCTGAAGAAAACATTCTAGCCGAATTGGCGCGACGAGACGAATGCCTTAGCGTGAGTGCTAGCGGCCGTTCGCTAGCCAATTAATCTGCGGTGCAAGTCTTACCGTGCACGCGGCTCTACTTTCGCTCAAGTTGGACTTTAGAGTGACGCAGAATTTGATCCAACAAATCCGGTTGCGCCACGAATCGAAGGTCAATACTGAATTTCTCATCGCCGGCACGCACTTCGATATATCTTTGCCGTTCGTAGAGGCAAACTCCGGAAATTCTCTTCCAATTAATACTTCGCGACCCAAAGAGCGCCTTCTTTGTAATTCCTTGATCATTTGTAATCACCGAACCAGTAGCAAGCCAGGCTCCCAGCAGCACGAATCCAATCGGAATCATGATCAGCCCGATCCCCCTCCGACTGGCGAATTCGCGACGAAATGCGAATGCAAGGATTGTGAAAACGGCAGCCGCCCCAAATCCCGCGATTTGAAGTCGGCGCCTTACGCCGTACATGCGTGAATCCTGAAATATCCTTGGCGCTTCCCCTTGCCCCGCCGCGAGAAGCCAGCGGGTTAAGACCACGATCACGGCGACCGTGGCCGCTTCCCAAAGGATGCCACCAGTCTGAGAATTCATCGGCAATGTCTAGAAGCATCTCATAAATACCTCAGGAGGATGACGGCACAAGCAAGCTGAACCATCCCGAGGAAATTCTCTGGGTAGTATTCCCAGCGAATGACGACGCGGCGAAAATTATGAAGCCACGCGAACAAGCGCTCGATTTTCCAACGACGCCGGTAACGCCGCAGGACGCGGCCGTCTTGCGTCGCGGCTTTGCTTCGCCTGGAATTGTGCGGCGCAATCAACTGCACTCCGAAGCGCTCGCGAATCTGCACATCCAGCGGGTCACTATCGTAAGCGCGGTCGCCGATCAAACGTTCGGGAGTTTCGGCCAGGAAGCGTCGTTCGATGGTGGATTCAACGAGCTTTGTTTCATGAGGCGAAGCGCTGGCCACGTGCACGGCGAGAGGAAGACCATGGCCGTCGCTGATCGCCATGATTTTGCTGCCTTTGCCGCGGCGAGTAGGGCCGACAGCAGAGCCCCTTTTTTCGCCGAACTGAAGGTCGCATCGATGAAGGACTCGCTCAAATCCAGCTTCCCTCGGTCGCGTAAGTCTTCGGCCAGTTTCTGGAGCAGTTGGGTAAGCAACCCGGACCGCTGCCACTGCTGGAAGCGGCGATGACAGGTTTGATAGGGAGGATAACGACGCGGCAGATCGTGCCAAGGAGCGCCGGTGCGCAAAACCCAAAAAACACCGTTCAGCACCGCTCGCGTATCTTGCCACGGCCGACCGCGTCCATCCTCCCGCCGTTTCGGACGGAACAGCGGTTCGAGAACAGCCCATTGGGCGTCGGTAAGGTCCATGCTCTCGATTTACGCCGTTTGTCATAAGTTTCAACCGTTCACGAGCTTGAATGTGTTTATGAGATAACTTCTAGTTTGCGAGATGGGCAACTCGCGCTAGCTCATCGCGGAGCCCGATAATAACATCGCTGCGCGCCGTTTTCCGCGAAGCGGAATGGAATCCACCGTGCCGCTGCTACCAGCGGGCCGCAACTCTGTGATAGTTTTTCGACTGCCGATTCAGTCACCAACAGCTCCCGACGGAATTTGGGGAACGCATGAAAAGGATAGCCGCACTTTATTGGAAAACCACAGCCCTTCTGGCTGGGACCCTGCTCCTTATCGCGCCGACCGTAGCTGCGCAGGCCGCCGACGCGGCCAAGCCTGATACTGGCAAGAAAAATCGTTGGACTGCTGAGGATGTGGTTTACCAGGAAGATGGGGGGCAGTTCCGGATTTCGCCGGATGGGAAATTCGCTTTGTGGGTTAAGGGGACGGCGGACAAAGAGAAGGATCTGCGCGTCAGCAATTTGTATCTTGCGAATTTGGGTGACGGCAAGGAAGTGCAGCTCACGCGCGGGACGGATGAGGTTTCGCATCCACGCTGGTCACCTTCAGGCGATACGATTGCTTTTCTGAGCACTCACGCGCTGCCCAAGCCGAAGCCGGACCTCGCGCCAACGCAACTTTGGCTGATGAATGCGGCAGGCGGTGAGCCTTGGGCGGTGACGGATTTCGAGCGCGGCATCCAGCAATTCGAGTGGCTGGACAACGACACCGTTATTTTCAGCGCGGAAGAGGATCCCACGCTCTACGAGCGGCAGACGAAGGAGCGCAAGGACGATTCGAACGTGGTGGACGATACGGCGCACAGCGCTCCGGTCCGGCTGTACAAATTTTCGGTGAAGGACAAGAAAGTCACGCGGCTGACGGACAACGACGATTGGATCCTCAGCTTTGAAGTTTCCCATGACAGGAAAAAAGCGGTCGCGGTGGCGCGGCGGGAATTGAGTTTTGCGTGGGACCAGAAAATTCCGCCGGCAACCTACGTTATAGACCTCGCGACCGGCGCGCGCACGCAGGTATTCGCAAATGAGCGCATTCAGCCGAACGAGGTCATATGGGCGCGCGACAACTCCGGGTTTTACGTCGTAGCGCCCTATTCCGACGACCCGCGCTTCCTGGTGGCCGTCGTCGAAAGAGTTTATTTCTACGATCTGGCGGCCGGGAAATCGAGCGAGGTGAATCTGGATTGGGACCGCGGGTTCGCGCGCTCGCTGGAAGCGACGAATGACGGATTTATCGCATTGCTGGCCGATGGCGTGTACACGAAGCCGGTGCGTTTCACGCGGCACGGCGGCACGTGGTCGCGAAAAACCATTGCCAGCGAGGATGAAAAGCACTATTTCAGTTTTGTGCTGGGCGAAGACGGCAAGACGTTGATTTACGAGCACTCTACCGCGAGCGTGCCGACGCAATTCTTCCGCGCGAAGCTGGAGGGCACGAAAATCACTTCGCCGCTGCAAATCACCAATTTAAATCCGGCGTTCAAGAACAAGCCTGTGGCGAAAACCGAAGTGTTGCAGTGGAAAGGCGCGAATGATGACGACGTGGAAGGCATCCTTTACTATCCGGATGATTACAAGGCGGGCAAGACGTACCCGCTGATTGTAGCGACGCACGGCGGACCAGCCAGTGCGGATCACGATCAATGGGCCGAGCGCTGGGCGTACGCGCCGAATCTGATGACGCAGAAGGGCGCGTTTGTGCTGAAGACGAATTATCACGGCAGCACGGGCTACGGGCTGAAGTTTGTCGAGGCCATCTGTTGCGGAAAATATTACGAGCTGGAAATTCCGGATATCGAGCGCGGAGTGGACAGCTTGATCGCGAAAGGGTTGGTGGATCCGGATCAGATCGGCGCGGCAGGGTGGTCGAACGGCTCGATTCTTTCGATTCAGCTGACCGTGACGAATCCTGACCGTTACAAGGCGGCGGTGGTGGGCGCGGGAGACGTGGAATGGCTGAGCGATTGGGCCAACGTGGATTTCGGCGAATCGTTTGACCATTATTATTTTGGAAAGACGCCGCTGGAAGACCCGCAGCTTTACATTGAGAAATCGCCGCTTTTTAAAATGGACAAGGTGAAGACGCCGACGTTGATTTTTTTCGGCACGATTGACCGGCAGGTTCCCACGGAAGAAGGCTGGACGCACTACCGCGCGCTGTACACGATTGGCAAGGCGCCGGTGAAATTTATTTTGTTTCCGGGCGAAGCGCATGGGCCGCGGAAATTGACGCACCAGCTGCGCAAGCTGAATGAGGAAGAGGCGTGGTTCGATGCGTATCTGTTCAAGACAAAGCTGCCGGAAAACGAAGCGCTGAAAAAAGGATCGCCGCTGGAAGTGGCGTTGAAGCGCGCGACGGTACAGAAGGTTGGAGCTTCGTACGGCGTGGCGTTTCATCCGGCTGCGCCTGCGACGCCGGAGAATCCCGCGCCGGATGTGCTGATCCCCGAAACAGTGAAGCGCGGCGCGATCGAAATCGGGCGATTCGAAATTACGCGGGCGCAGTTCGCGGCTTTCGAAAAGGACTACAAATTCGGCGCGGGGACGGAAAATTTTCCGGCGAACGGCATCACGCTGGAGCAGGCGCAAGCCTATTGCAGGTGGCTGAGCGAGCTGACCGCGGAGACCTACCGGCTTCCGAACGAAAGCGAAACGGTTGATTGGTACAAGGTGCGCAGCGGCGAGAATACGCTGGATTATTGGGCGGGCTACACGCTGAATCCCGAGGACGCGCAGAGGCTCGAAGCCAAGATCAAGGAATTGCCGGGTGATGCGCCGCTGCTGCGCGAGGTGGGAAGCTTCGCGGCGGAGGGCGATGAAGGCGAGGAGTTGGTGTTTGACCTCGGCGGAAACGCGGCGGAGTGGGTGATCGCTGGCGACGGCTCCGGCAAGACATTGGGCGGCAGCGCGGATCGTCCCGCGGATAACAAAGCGCAGTATCGGGCTGCTGATCCGGCCTACACCGGATTTCGCGTGGTGCACGTTGCACCGCCGCCGAAGCCAGCAGCCGCCGCGCCGCCGCAGTAACCTGTGTGGTTGTGTGGTGAATTCTCGCGAACGGCAGCCATCCAGATTGGCACTTGCGGCGAATGCTTTGCCGATTTAGGCTCGATGGATGACCGAGCCATTCAGTCCCACATCGCGCACCAAAGTTCAACGCCTGCCCGACCGCGGAAGATACGATCGCGAAACCGTGTATCGAATTCTCGACGAAGGATTCGTGTGCCACGTGGGATTCGTGGTGGACGGGCAGCCGTTCGTGATCCCGACGAATTACGCGCGCGTGGACGACACGTTGTATGTACACGGCTCGTCGGCGAGCCGCATGTTGCGGACGCTTGCCGGCGGCGTGCAGATGTGCGTCACGGTGACGCTGGTGGATGGATTGGTGCTGGCGCGCTCGGCGTTCCACCATTCGGCGAATTACCGGTCGGTGGTGATGCTGGGGCGAGCGATGCCGGTGGAAGACAGCGGCGAAAAGAATCGCGTGCTGGAAGCGTTTACGAATCACATCGTGCGGGGACGCTGGAACGATGTGCGGCCGCCGACGGAGATGGAATTGAAGGCGACTTCAGTGCTGGCGCTGCCGCTGGAGGAAGTGTCGGCGAAGGTGCGCACCGGGCCGCCGAAAGATGACGAAGCGGATTACGCGCTGCCGATCTGGGCGGGCGTGCTGCCTTTGCCGGTGGTGCCGGGCGCTCCGATTCCCGATCCTCGATTGAATGCGGGCTTGGAGCCGCCGCAAAACGTGTTGAAGTATTCGCGATAGGCCGATGCGCATATCGCTGGCGACGCGTTGCGGATTTATCGCGCTGCTGTTTTTTTCTCTCTGCCTTCGTACCCAAACGCAAACAAGCGAGCAGGAGCCGGACCCGAAGCCAGCTCGGGCTACGGCCATCGAGGGCTTCATCGCTGGTTCCTATCGCAGCCCGAGCGGTGAGGCGATGGCGTACCGGCTCTTTGTGCCGCCGGATTACGACGCCGCGAAAAAATATCCGATCGTGTTGTGGCTGCACGGAGCTGCGGGACGCGGTTCGGATAATGTTTCGCAGATTTCAGGTGGAAATTCGGCCGGCTCGCATTTTTGGACCACAGCGGAAAACCAGGCGAAGTATCACGCGTTCGTGCTGGCACCGCAGGTGGATGCGGCCAAGGGATGGGCGCGGCCGCATACCAACACGCCTCCGGTGGCAATCCGTCTGGCGCTGGAAATTCTCGATAAGATCGAGAAACAGTACAGCATTGACCGTGCGCGCGAGTACGTTGTGGGTCAATCCATGGGCGCTGAAGGCGTGTGGGCGGCGCTTTCGATCGCGCCGCGGCGATTTGCGGCGGCGATTGCGCTATGCGGGTACGGCGATGCCTACATGATTGCGCGCGTCGCGGAAGTTCCGGTGTGGATATTTCAAGGGGAAGAAGATCCGTTGGTGCCGGTTACACGCGCGCGGCAATGGGTTGCGGAGTTACGCAAGGCCGGCGGCACGCCAAAGTACACGGAGTATCCCAGCATCGGGCACAACGTGTGGGATGTGGCGTTCAGCGAGCCGGGGCTGGCGGAGTGGTTGTTCTCGCACCAATCAGGCGAGGTTCAATAGCGGCAAAAAAAGTTTAATGGCAGCCGCACCCACCGCCTCCGCAACAGCCGCCGCCACCGCCTGATGATGACGAAGGACGGCCTGCGGATTTTCCGTTCGACGGCGAAGCGAACACGGATAGCTGAATGGTGTGCTTCGCGCTCGAGCACTTTGGGCAGGTGATCAGCTGCGACTGGTTCAACACGATGCGCTCGTAGCGCTCGTTGCAATCATCGCAAATGTATTCGTAAATAGGCATTGTCGCGCTCCATTCAACTCGAAAGAAAATTATAGTGTCGAAATCTTCGACCTGGGTTCATCTCGGGCCGGATCGCATTGCTCATAGCAGCTCCAAAAATTCTTCAACTGACAGCTCCGCTTGGCGCAGGATACTGCGAAGGACTGGACGAGGAATGTCGAAGCGGTCGTGGCGAGGCACTGTTACGCGAAGGTGAGTTTTAGCCAGGTGACGCAGCTGCGCGTGGCTTCCGGATTGGTGGTTTATGTAGAAACCAGCTCGCAATAGAGCCCGCAAGATCAAGCGCGGCTTGAGGAGCGGAAGTACCGCGCTCATTTAGGCGCTCAGAGCAACTCGCAACTTCGCAGTATGCGCTCGCTTCTCGTCCGGTATTGCTTCTCCCGACTTGCGCAGACCATCCAGGTGGCAACGAATGGCATCGCGCGCCATTTCGATGGCTTCGTCTTCCGTGCGTCCATACGTGATGACACCAGGAAGCAACGGAACCGTTACTTGATATCCGGCGGGACTTGTCCCGGCGGACTTGCGCGCTTTGGGCTTTTCTTGCGGAACCAATTCGTCCGCGACTGGCAACAAGATGACCGTGAAATCGAACACACGGCGACGGTGCCCGCGCCCATTTCCAGTCGAAGTGCGAATCCGGCTCATTCATACCTACTGTAGACGATTGGCAGGCTTAAAGCAAAAAGCAACAGCCCCGGTTTGAGCCGGGGCTGTTGGGCTTGCTTACCCTGCGGAGATTGTTGAGTTCTTCGGTTGAGTTAGTCGCCGGCTACGGCGGCTTCGGTTTCGGGCTTTTCGACCTTGGCCGCGCCGTTGCCGTTTGCGTGGCCATTTCCATTCGAGTGGCCATTGCCGTTTGCCGGAGCGATCTGGACTGGTTTTACCGTTACGCCCGGAACAGCGCTGAGGATCTGCTGCATTGAGCCGATCTGCACGACGGGCTCGGTGGACTTCTTCAGCACGAGCTCTTCGTAGATGCGGCGAACCTTGGCAGCCTCTTCGAACGCCTTCTTGCGGCGAATGCGATCTTCTTCGGCGGCGGTCACCGGAATGTCGTGCTCGAGGTGGCGAACGCGCGCGGCATCTTCGGAGTCAATGCGGAGAGAGTGCTCGTAACTCTGCAGATTGACATTCTTGCCCTTGGCGAAGACGTCGTGCTTGCCGTGTTCCTTGTACCACTGGGCGACGGTGGCGTTCTTGTGCATGTTCTCAATAATTTTGCGCCAGCCCACGCCGGTGTTGTAAGCGCAGAAGGAAATTTCGCCCTGCTGCGTGGCGTAGGGAATGATGCACATTTCAGTGCGGCGGAAATCGTAATTGAACAGGTCCTGGAACCACATGCCGGCGATGAAGAGGAAGTTCCAAGGATCTTCCTTGCGGCGCTTCATGGCGTCTTCGAAGGTGCGGTCGCCGGAAACTTTGCCGTATTTCTTGTCCGCGTTTCCGGAAAGCGCATAGGTCTTATCGAATTTCTTCCAAAGATCCTTCAGCCGCAAACTGGGCGGCCCCTGGAAGGGACTGTAATTCTTCAGCACGGCCATCGCCATCATAAAGTTGGAGAAGGTCTTGCCGCGGGCTGCGTCGGTGATTGCCGCGACGTCCTTGGTCAGCTGTTGCGCGTTCAGGAAGCGCGGAACCGGCGCCCATTCCTTGGTTTCCTTGTTGATCATCAGCGCCGTGCCGACGCCGCAGTTCGGGTGGCAGCCGCAGGAGAGCGAGCCCCACTGCGAATCGGGGCCGTGTACCAGGTCCGAAAAGCCCGCGAACGTGCTGATGAAGGAAATAGGGAACCAATCGCGCGTGGGCTCGACTTTACCCACTTGCGAGCTGACATCCTTGGCCAAGTGCGAAAGTGTGTAGCGCTGGCGGATGCGACGTTCCGGAGTGATTTCTTCATCGCGCCCGGTGAAAGAAACGGGCTGGAAGGAGACGAAGGAAATTTTCTTGGGATTTTCCATCGCGAACTTGACGATCGGGCCTACCTGATCGTTGTTCACATTGTTGACGATGGTGGTGACGAGCACGATTTCGATGCCGGCTTCGTGCATGTTCTCGATGGCGCGGAGTTTCACGTCAAACAGATTGCCCACCTGACGGTGGCTGTTGGCGTCGTTTCCGATGCCGTCGAATTGCAGGTACGCGTAGCGCATGCCCGCTTCGAAAGCTGCCTTGCAGAATTCCTTGCTCTTGGCGAATTCGATGCCGTTGGTTGCGGCCTGCACGCTGTTGTAGCCCACTTTGCGCGCGTAGCGCACCGCGTCAATGAATCGCGGGTGCATCGTTGGTTCGCCGCCGGAGAACTGCACGGACATCTGCCGGCGCGGCTTGATCTTGGTGGCGTTCTCGAGAATTTCCTGAATTTCTTCCCAGCTGAGTTCGTGGACGTAGCCGACCTGGTTCGCGTCCATGAAGCAGGGATCGCACATCATGTTGCAGCGGTTGGTGAGGTCCACGGTGAGAACGGAACCGCGGCCATGGCGGACCGTGCTGGAGCCGTGGCGATGCAGGCCCTCGTCGTTGTGCGCGGGAATGTCGCGGCCGGGGAAATTCTTTTCGATCCATTCCAGGAACTTGGAGTCAACGGCCATCAGGTCTTCGAATTTTCCGTGAATGGCGCATTCCTTCACCATCCAGACCTGGCCATCGCGTTCGATAATCTGCGCTTTGATTTCGCCGACTTTTTCGTGAACCAGATCGGTCCAGTCTTTCTTCCCGTTGATGATCAGATCGCGCGCTTCGCGCACGCAATCGGGACAGAGAGAGTCCGTGGTGCGCGGCCAGCCGAGGGTCGGCTTGGATTTTTCCCAGGATTTCAGCAACGGCTTATCGGACCACTTCGGCGTAAAAGAAGGATTGGGATTAAATTTATTGAAGTACTGAATCGTATTGAATGTAACGCCGGCAGTCTTGCATAGCGCCCAATCGAAGGATTTCCAAAGTTTTGTGTTTAGTGCGTTCGCCATAATTCCACCTCTCCCTTTCAAACCGAGCCCGACGCGCCCCTTAAATTCCCCCGAGGGCTTGCCCGAACGGATGGACCTCACCCGTAACCAGTTACGGTACCAGAGTTTGCACGGTTTCAAAGTGGGCGTCTAGGAAGGTGCGTCTAAAGGTGCAATTCGGGGGGTGAATGGCGTCCAGGCGCAGCCAATGGAAAGACCGAAGTACCAGTCCGGACTAGTGTTTAGCCCCGATTCCGGTCCGATTTCGGTCCCAGTTCAGTCTAGGTTGAGGGGTGTGCGCAACACCCCGATGGCGAAATGCGCTAGATGCGGGGCATCGTCGTCCAGCTGAATCCAGCGGACCACGCAGTGGTCCTTCAAATATTGGGAGACTTTCGCTTCGCCTATGCCCAAATGCTCGGCGAGTTTGGTCTTCAGGCCGCTGTCGAATGCCGGGCGTCCACCGCGAACGGGTTTGGTGGTACTGCGTCCGCTGCCGCGGGCAAGATTTCCCAGGCCGACGCGCAGCGTTTGGCAAGCCTCGATGTAGTAGGAAGTGATCTGGTCGGAATCCGAAAGCAGGAACACGCCGGGACCGGCCGGAGCCGAGTCCGATTCGTCCAGGCGATGCAGCGGGCTGGAGACGAGGCGGCGCAACATGGATTCCAGTTTGGACATGCGCGAAGCGAGGGCCGGATCGCCGGCGCGACCGTGCGCGGTGCGTTCTGACGGCAGCATCGGCGCGGCCGGCTCCGTATGCGCGCTATATTCGGGCTCACGTGGCGCAATCGCTGCCGTCGCCGGAACGCGTTCATAGGTTTCCGTATGGGGAGCGGGACGCGACGGCTGAAATCGGGGCGCGGGCGCGCGCGTCTGCTGTGCCGCCGACGAAGGCACAAGAGCGGCGCTAGACTCTGCATATGCTTGCGAAGGCAATCCGGCTGCGGCTGGAGCGCCTTTGCGACGGCGGCCTCGGCCACCGCGGCGTCCGCGGCGGCGCTTCTTCTTGCCGGAAGCGTCCGTGTCGGCTACGCCGGCACCCGTGGGAGGCGTGGCGTCGGAGAGATGCACGGTCTCCACTTCGATCGCATCTCCGGCATAGTCCACGCCGTCTTCTGGGATTTCGCCGAGGGCCAAGCGAGGTTGTGATTCTTCCGAGCCGCTTGTTCTATCGGCATCATGGTCCGACTCAGTTTCGGCGGCGCTCGCTGCGGCAAATACGGGTTCGGGACTCGGTTTAGCGCCCGCCACTGGAATCGGCGCGCCCAATCGCGCCAGAGCTTCTTCGGCTTTTTTCTTCCAATCAGCGCGGCGGAATCGTTCCGCTGCAATTGTGTACCACTTCACGGCGTCCTCATTTCGTTCGGCTTTTTCCGCGACGGCTCCCAGCTCCCAGGCCACCATCGCGTCGTGTGTGCGCTGGTACAGCTCGGAAAGTTTCGTTTGTGCGTCGGCGCTATTCTTCGCTTTGCGAATACGCGCCTGAATTTGCCGCCAATCAGCCATGGCCGCATTGTAGCAGCCGATTCGGGGATAGGCCAATGAAAGGAGCGTTCGGGAGTGGGTCAGTTTCCGATAACAGCGTTGATCAGCACCTACGAATTCCCGCGCGGCTCTTTTCGAAAAGCTGCTCGATCACTTTCTCAAGGTCCGGATAACCGGCGCCGAAGCTCCGCGTGATCCGGTTTCCGCCGCGCTCAGCAATTCTTTCACCGCCCGCTATCACGTCGAACTGGCCAGTCTTGCCAGGTGTACAGACAGCTTCAATGTCTAGCCGCTGCTTGATCAGGGTCACGAGACTCGCGACCTTGGCGCTATTGTTCTGTCACGTTGGACAGTGAACGATTTCGACCTTCATGCTGCTTTGCATTGTACTCGTCCCAACGCCCTTGCGGAAACCCACTTCTCCGGTAAGCGCGTTAATCAGGAGTTGAGGCTTACCTCGAATTTTTCGATTCGGTCAGTTCATTCGGTTACTAGTTGCGGGGATTCGCCCCGGAACAGGGAGGGGCGACGCGCCTGACACATAGTCGTGATAGGGATGCTGATCGCGGTACGTTTTGGGACCGATGAAGAAATACCAAGATATCACACCGGCGGGTGTTCCTTTCGAGAAGCCGCCAGCGTCAGTTTCACGATCAACGAGATCGTCGGGAATAGCTCGCAGCCCGTCAGCGGTTTGGTAGAAAAACTCATAGTTCGTGACCATCAAGGGAACCGCGTCCGACTTGCTCGTGCCGTCATCGCCTACAACGATCGCCACATGGTTTCCCGAATCCAGTTGTGGAGGTGTTTGACCTGTGAAATCAACTCGAATCCAGCCGGTGTATTGGTCGGGCGCGATTATTTTGTATGTTATTTCGTTTCTCTGACCCCCGCAGCCATAGAAACAGCCGAAGGTGACGAACACTACGAATCGTAAAGTTAGGTCCGCCGATGTTCTGAGATGCACCCTATTCTCCTGGTGGAAACGTTGCGGCGTGTATCTCTCGGAACCATCACTAAGACCTTTTTATAGCACAAACCCGCGCAAGTCCTGGTAAGTCGCGTTACCGGACATATGACGTGCGAGAAGCGGACCCTTGGAGCGGCGGTTCGGCTACGCGGACGCCTTCCGTTTCGCGTCGGCAACCTTGGATGCCAGAACGTCCACTTTGCTGATTTCGGGAGCCTTTGCGAAAAGGTCGGGAGCTTTAGCCATTAACGCAGCGGCCACTTTGCCTGAGAGATGAGCTTGGCGACCCGCTTCGTCGTTGAACGTATCGAAGATTCCGAAAGTAGAAGGTCCCATGCGCAGGGCGTACCACGTGATCGTGCCTTGCTCTTCTTCCACAAGCGGCACGGCGCTCTGGAGGAATTGCTCCACTTCTTTTTCCTTGCCAGGTTTTGCTTCCAATCTCGCGTACAAAGCTAGTTTGACCATCGCATTTTCTCCTTTACTCACCCTCGAACCAAAGCGTCAGAAGAACCGAAAAGCCATCACCAGAAATAAATCCAGCGAAGGACGGTCCTCGACCCAACGCTTAAGCTGCTTGTTGTTTCAGATGTTCTGCGTCGAAACGTACTCCTTTCTTCCAAACAAACAAAGTGGTGGCCGCGATCTTGCGTGCCAAGGTGAGGCGCGCCAAATGCGGCTTCACGCCTCGGGCGACGCAGGCTTGGTAAAAGTCCTGGAAAGGTCCCACGGTCGAGGCGGCTCGCGTCGCTGCACCCTTGAAGATATTTTTCAGATCGTGATTATGGTTGCGGTTGAGCCCGCGGACGGCCAGAACTTTCTTGGAGCGTTTCAGTTGGCCAGCGACGAAGCGATATTCCCCGCTGGTGTACGTCCGCAGCGCCAATCCGCAGTAGGCCCAGAGTTGTCGCTTGGTCCGGAAGCGATTGGGGGTCTGCATCAGAGCGATCAACAAAGCGGCGCGGATGGGGCCGATCGAGGGAATCTGCCGCAGTAATCTCATGGCCGGATGTTTCCGGGCTTCCGCTAATAGTTCTCGCCGCACTTGCTGGCGCAAGGCCGCTAAGGCGTCGAACTGCTGGTAGTAGAGTTCGGCACGACGGCGTACGCCGACTTCTGCGATCTTCGCAAGCCATTCCGCACGGTAGCGCGGTGCATACACCTGCTTGCCGGCGCAAGGAATAGCCCAGCTTCGGTAAATGGCTTTCAGCCGACTCATCACTCGCGTCAAATCGCGCGTCATCGCTATGTAGCTGCGCGCCAGTTCCTTCAGAGTTCGGATGCCCGGCTCGCCGTGATACACCGGGCTGAGCTTGTTCAGATACAACAGCTCGGACAGCTTGCGCGCATCGATGCGGTCGCTCTTGTTCCCGACTTTCAACAGGGCATTCTTGCGCGGATCGCAGACCAGCACTCGGCTGACATGAGGCTGGAGCAGATCGTGCAACCAGGCGGCCCAGGTTCCTTCTTCCAGGGTCACGTACAAACTGCCGCGCAGGCCGTGAATAAACTGAAGAATCGTCTCCGCTTTCGTTTCGAGAATGGCCTCGATCACCAGATTCCCGCTCGAATCCCGAACCGCGACAGAGATCGTTGCCTGATGCACATCCATCCCAATATACTTGGCGTCATTCATGAGGGCGCTCCTTGTTGTAGGCGTTGATGCGAACGATCAAAACCTACTCCAAACGGGCGCCCTTTTATAATGCGTTAATCAGGAGTTGGCCGTTCCGCACAGTGTTTCGATGGCAAGTCGGTTTGCAGCACCTCTACAGCACCCGGCAATCCCGACACTGTTCAAGCCACTTGAGTTCGAATCCGGTCGGATTTGAGTCTATGAATCGCTGCACGGTATCGTGAACGCTCGGATGGTAAAGGTGTCCGAGGCCGTGCAGCGCGGATTGCTGACTCGACCGATTCGGGATCGCCAGAATTGCAGTAAGCGTCTCAAACATCGCTTCCAACAGAATCCGCGACTCCGAATCGATTGTCGAAGGGTCGTCTCGATACGCCACCGCGACCGCGTTGTATGTTGAGGGGTCCACGCGTGACGCTAGAGGGACTTTTTCGCATATCAGTTCCACCCAGAAGTCATGCACAATCAGGTCCCACCACATCCAGATTCCACCGTCGTCATCTTTATCGGGGTCTTTCTCGCGTTTAGAAACGTAGTCAATGTACACATGGGACATCGCGCGAATGCAACCCACTCGGGACTCCAGCGGAACCATCCGTTCGAATAGAAACTGCTGCAGGCATCGAATACTCCACAAGCCCCAGATGGCTTGATCGACCTGCGCCGAGTTGTACTTGGTTGCGATCGAAGCGAACTCCGTTATGAGCTTCGTGAGGTGATTGACTACACGGTCGGGAGAGGAAGGGACAAAGTCGTCGTACTTTTCTCCGTTTAAGTCCGTCGAAAAATATTCGTATTGCTCGTTGCCCGGCACCACGTTTCGCGCGAAGAAGAACGTCACAAATTCGTCGAAAGCGAACGCCGACAGGTCAAGGTTCTTACATTCTTCGTTCACGCGGGCCACCCAGTGAAGCCGGAGTAGGATAACCGGGGTCGAGCGGAAGTGCGCAATTCTTTCGGTTTGGCTGAGGGTTCGTCAAGTCCTGATAAGTCGGGTGATCTCAATGGGTCGACGCAACACTAAGCTTGAACACCCCTGGCATTGAAAACAAAGGCTAAAACTGCTTCCCAAGGTTGGACCAGCAGGAAAGCTGCCCTGGCTGGCATTGTGTAATGCGCAGCCAAACGGTCGGTTCTCCCGCGGAAGCATTGCCGAATCAATGCGCTGGTTGGTGTTGCATTGACCGGTTGAGCCGGCACGCGTAACCGGACATTGAGAATTGGCAGATCGGCACAAGTCCGATAAGCGTCATCGGAAACTGACCCGCTGCCGAGCGTTCGGGAGTGGACGGCGCCAGTGATAGACGCGCACTGCTTCCGGCTCTGGCGCAGCACGGATTCCAGTGTATAATCCGCCGCATTCGCGTCCTGCGAGGCGGCTGATGGCTTCGGACAAATCTTCGGGCAAGTCATCCACGTTGTGGGTTCCGGTGTGCTGCGAACGCGTGATGCGCTGCAATACGTTCCGGCAGGCGGACGGCGGGACCTACGCCGCCCTCGTTTGCACGGTCTGCAACAAAAACATCACGCTGGAGCAAGAGCCGCTGACCGCGACGGATAAATTCGGAGAAGGCTCGAATATTCTGAGTCTTATTGGATCGCCCAAACCGCCCAAGACGGAAAGAAGAAAGCCGGTCGGCGAACCCAGTCGTGACGATCCAACGCTGTAGTCTGATTTGCGGCTAAGCTGAATCCTTTCCTTCCCATGATTGGCCAGACCATTTCGCACTATCGCATTGTCGAGCAACTCGGCGCCGGCGGGATGGGCGTGGTATTCAAGGCCCAGGACAGCCGGCTGGAGCGCGCGGTCGCGCTGAAATTCCTTCCGGAAAAACTCGCGCAGGATCCTCTGGCGCTGGAGCGGTTCCGGCGCGAGGCGCGCGCCGTGTCCGCGCTAAACCATCCGGGCATCTGCACGATCTACGATATAGGCGAGCAGGATGGCCGCGCATTCATCGCCATGGAGTTCATTGACGGCGAGACGCTGCGCAATCACATCCATGGGAAACCGCTGCTTCTAGACGAACTTCTGGAGCTGGGGATTCAGATCGCGGAGGCTCTGGAAGCCGCGCACAGCGAAGGCATCATTCACCGCGATATAAAACCTGCGAATATTTTCGTGAGCAAGCGCGGGCGGGCGAAAGTGCTCGATTTTGGGCTGGCCAAGCTCGTGCCCAAAGGAGTCGCGATTGGGGGCACGGATTCGGGCGACGACTCAACGGGCCCGACTTCGATCGCTGGAATTATCAGCGGCACTCCGTCGTATATGTCACCCGAGCAGGTACGCGGAGACGCTCTGGACGCGCGCACGGACATCTTTTCGCTCGGTCTGGTGCTGTACGAAATGGCGACGGGCCGCCAGGCGTTCGGCGGCGGCACCGGCGGCGCAATTATCGAGGCGGTGCTGACGCGGCCGCCTGCTTCGGTGCGAAGCGTCAATCCCGAGATCCCGCCGGCGCTGGAGGCGATCATCGAAAAGGCCCTGCAGAAAGATAGGGACCAGCGATACCAGCACGCGGCCGAAGTACTTGCGGACCTGCAACGAGTGAAGCGAGATTACGATTCGGGCCGGGGAGATCACGCTGGAGATTCGGCATCATTTCTGGCATCGAGCCGTGGTCCTGTGTCCTCGACCGCCCAGCCTCTGTCGCGGAGTGCGACTCATCAATCCGGCAGCTTCCGCGCGCCGCGAGCTGCGAAGACCATTGACTCGCTGGCCGTCTTGCCTTTCGAGAACGTGAGTCGCGACCCGGAGAACGATTACCTCAGCGACGGAATCACCGGGAGTCTGATCAACAACCTCGCGACCGTGCCAAAACTGCGGGTGATGGCGCAGAGCACGGTATTTCGTTACAAGGGCCGCGAGATTGACCCGCAAGCCGTCGGCCGCGAGCTAAATGTGCGCGCAGTGCTAACGGGAAGAATGATGCAAAGCGGCGGCTCGCTGCGTATTGGAACTGAACTGGTGGATGTGGCGACTGGGTCGCAGCTATGGGGGGCGCAATTCGATCGTAAGCCCGGCGACATCTTCGTGATCCAAGATGAAATTTCGAACGAGATATCCGAAAAATTGCGTTTGCAACTTACGCGCGCCGAAAAAAAGCGGCTTGTCAAGCGCCACACCGAAGACGCCGAAGCTTACCGGCTGTACCTGCAAGGCCGCCATCACTGGAACCGATGGACGGAAGAAGGTTTCTACAAAGCGATCGGCTACTTCCAGCAAGCGATCCAGAAAGATCCTGGCTACGCTCTCGCACACGCCGGCATCGCCGATTGCTACGTGCTGCTGGGATGGAATAGCTATCTGCCCCCGAAGGACGCGTTCCCGAAGGGCAAAGCTGCTGCAATGGCCGCACTCGAAATCGCTCCCGATCTGGGCGAGGCGCACACGGATTTGGCGGCCGTGTTATGGCTGCACGATTGGCAGTGGCCGGAAGCACAGAAAGAATTTCAACGCAGCCTGGAATTAAGTCCCTGCTATCCAACCGCCAATCATTATTACGCCGAGTGCCTGATGACCATGGGCCGCAACGCAGAAGCGCTCACCAGGATGAAAAAAAGTCTGGAGCTGGATCCTTTGTCGCTCATCATTAACGACGCGATCGGCTGGGCCCACTACCACGCGCGCCAGTACGCCGCCGCCGTCGAACAACTCCATCGCGCTGTGGAATTGGATCCGAACTACCCCATGACCTACTGGCTTCTCGGGCTGCTCTATCGCAAAACTGCGCGCTACGATTTGGCGATCAGCGCGGGTGAGAAGGGGGTGAATCTATCCGGCGGAAGTCCGCTGATGCGCGCGGCGCTGGCGCAGACTTTCGCTACGGCCGGCAAGGCACAGGAAGCAATTCAGATCCTGGATGATTTGCAGAAGCTGGCGAAGGAAAGGTATGTCGCGCCTCATTTTTTCGCCGGAATCTACGTTGGTTTGGGTCAGCACGACCGGGCGATGGAATACTTGGAGAGATCCTTCGCAGAGCACTGCCACTGGCTCATCTATCTTCATATAGACCCGAGCATGGACGATTTGCGGAACGATGCTCGCTTCCAAGAATTGTTGCGGCGTGTCGGCCTTCCCGCGGCGTCGGGCGCGAACTCCAACTGAAAGAAACCGCGTGACAGAAGACTAACCCGCTACTAAGCGTGTGGAATCGGCCCAGGCTCCGATGAGTGGGTTTACCGAGCGCGAGGATTACTCCCACGCTAGCCCGTCGCCCGCGCGCTGCGGGGCGGGCCGTATTGTCCCGTTGGCTTTGCGTTTTATTTGGCGGCGAGCGTTTGTTTTGCCAATTCGGCGCGGAAGTCTTGTTCCTTTTGCGCTACGAACTCTTTGTAGCCGCGAGGGTCAATGAACGGATTCGCGCCTCCGGCGTTCATCTGCGCATATTAATCTTTCAGGCCGAAGTAAGCGCCGTGGGCCCCGAGGAAAATATCGCACGGCAATGACTTCAAGACTTCGAACATGCGCTGGTAGTCCGCGGCGATCTGCGAATAGTTGTCATTATGCACGAGCTTGTAGCCCGGGTTGACGTTGGGACTGCCAACGATCACGACGTTGTAGGTTTTACCGGCCTGGGTCACCTTCATGGTCCAGGTGGTGCAGCCTTTTGTGTGGCCAGGAGTAAGGTGCGCAACGAGCACGGTAGCGCCAAGCTTCACTTCGTCGCCATCGTGCAGCACGCGATCTACTCTGGTAGGTGGATAAAGATCATCAGGAGAGTTGCCGTACTGAAAATCGAGCTTGCCGCCGGATTCCACCACGGGCACGTCGGCATCCATCACCATGTAACGCGCTCCGGTCAGTTGCTTGATCTTTGCGCTGCCGGCATCGTGGTCAAAGTGTGCGTGACTGATCAGTAGAATCTTTGTGTCCTTGAACTTGAAGCCGAGTTTCTCGATGCTGGCCTCAATCAGCGGGACATTGGCTACCAGATCGCTGTTGATCAGGATGTTCCCTTGCGGCGTCACCACTAAATAATTCGCCAACCCCTTACTTCCTACATAGTACAGGTTCCCTGCGATGCGAAACGGAGGGAACGGTTCGGTCCATGCAGGGTCGGCCTGGGCAAGAAGGCTACCCGCATCGCCCAGCACGAGGATTGCTACACAGAAAACGAACCGGATGATTTGCCGCATGAACGGACTATAAACCAAATTGTCGGCGCGGGCGAAGTGGTGTGGCTTACGGCGCGGCGGATGCTTCGGCGTCCTGCCAGTATGTGCTGCGCGCCTTGAGTTCAAGGTCTGATCTGTTTCGTAATGTCAGTTCCAGCGCATGAAGCCCCGCGCTTGGCGATTCCGGACGGAAGCTCAGCAAATAGTAATTTGGCACGTCATTCGATACGGTGAGCAAGCTCCGCTTTAGCGTCGCCGCGTTTGTAAACGCGAAGTATTCGCCTCCGGTCAATTGCGCGACGGACTCGGGCACGTTGCGCTTCAGTCCGCCTTTCGCGGCGATAAAAGCCATGCGCACCAATCGCAGCGGAGGAAGCAGGTCGCTCATGCAGTCCAGCGCCTGAACGCGGCGATTTCCGTGCGCGTCGGGGTCGGCGCCGGGGTCCAGGCTCATGCAGCCGCCGGCTCCATACGGCTCATTCCCGTACGGCGTTCCACCCGGCAACGGTATCTTCGATGCCTCGTGCTTCAGCGCCTGTTTCGTGGTGGAAAAGCCGAAACTATAAATCGCTGTATTGGTATCGCTGACCGAGCGCACGGCTTCGTCGAGACTTGTTTCGCTGCCGCGGTCGGCTGTCTCGGTGACAAGCAGGACCGCGTGACGATAGCGCGGCGGCACATCGCGCAAGAGGTCAATGCCGAAAATGAGCGCGTCGAGGATGGCAGCTCCCTGGTCACCGTCGTTCAAAGTGGCAATGGCTTTTGCGGCGGCGTCGGTATCGTCGGTGAAATCCTGTGCGATTCGAGGTTTGCTGTCGAAGCTAATCACGGCGACGAGATGCGGCACATCGCCGATGACGGCGTCGAGCTCCGGCCCAAGATTTTCGTAGTCGTGCAAATGCCACGTGCCCTGCCCGCCCGTCTCCACAATGACGACCAACGCGAGCGGCTGCGAGTCCGTATCGCTCTCCAGACGCAGAGTCTGCGGCACGCCGTTATCTTTGAGGATGAAATCGTCGGCGGAGAGCGAGAAGACAGTCTCGCCGGATTTGGTCTTAACTAGCGCGGGGACGAGCACGACAGTGGAACTGGTGCGAATGCGATTTTCTGCCTGGGGAGGGTGGCTCGTTTGCTGTTTGCGCGCTGGGTTGGGAGAAGAGCTTCCGTTTTGGCTTTTTGCGTAAACGGATGGCCGGGCCGTGAGGAGAAGCAATGTCACTCCGGCGCACATGTACTTGAGCAATCGCACCATGGCAGGTTTTATGTGATTCAAAGGCGCCTGCGCTGGTTGTCTATTCCTTGAGGAACCGGCCCGGCGGCCTAACTGCTGAGTGGCCGGGCGATCGGAAGCTGGTCCACTAGCGCGTGCACGCACGCTAGCTGGCGGCGGCGCGCCGCACCGGCTGTTGATGGCATGATAGCGGCATGGATTCTGCCGCAAGGACACGCTGGATTTGCGAGCAGGCGCGCGAGCTGGGATTCGATCTGTGCGGCGTGGCGCCGGCGGAAGCTTTTCCGGAACTGGCGCAGTATTCCGCGTGGCTGGAGCGCGGACATTCTGGTGAAATGAATTATCTGCGCGATGAGCGTCGCATGGATCCGCGACTGGCGCTCGCGGGCGCACGCAGTTTGATTGTGGTGGCGCTGAATTACAGCTCTCCGCAGCCGTATTCGACTGAGCACGCCGGCGGGGCCGATTACGATTCGCCGCGTGGATGGATTTCGCGCTATGCCTGGGGCGACGATTACCATGAAGTGCTACGCGAACAACTGGATGCGCTCGTCGCGCGGATGCATGCGCAGTGGCCCGAGCCTTTTGAGGCGCGCGCTTATGTGGATACAGGTCCGGTGGTCGAGCGCGTGGCAGCAAAATATGCGGGGCTTGGTTGGCTCGCGAAAAATACTTGTCTGATCAATGAGCAACTCGGTTCGTGGCTGTTCCTCGGCGTCATTGTGACGACGCTGGAGTTGGAACCGTCGGTTGGTCCGGGTGAATCGCCCGCCGCCGATCTTTGCGGGAATTGCACGCTGTGCCTCGATGCCTGCCCCACGCAAGCGTTTGCCGCGCCCTACGTGCTGGATGCGCGGAGATGCATTTCCTATCTCACGATCGAGCTGCGCGGCACTATTCCGGAAGAGTTGCGGCCGGCGATGGGCAATGCCGTCATTGGCTGCGATATTTGCCAGGACGTGTGCCCGTGGAATCGCAAGTCGCCCGTGACGCGGCTGGCGCCATTTCAGCCGCGCCGGATTGAGCCGCAAAGCGAAAATGGAAAAGAGAAAATGGAAAATGGCGCGACGTTGTTTGCGCCAGAGCTGGAATGGCTAGCTTCGCTATCACAGGAAGAATGCAGCCGGATTTTTCGCGGGAGCGCGGTGAAACGCGCAAAGTGGCGCGGGCTGGTTCGTAATGCTTGCGTCGCGCTGGGAAATTCGCGCGTTACATGCGGCTCGGAAGCCTACGCGCGCATTGCGGCGCTGCTTGAACGCCTTGCCGCATCCGATGATTCGGTGCTTGCCGAGCACGCGCGATGGGCTTTAAGGCGCCTGGGCGTACCGCAGGCTTCCCCGCACGGCTCTGATTGACTTGCTGTTACGCATTCCGCTAGCGTAGCGGCGCACGCCGAAGCGCGCGCGATCGAGGCTGCGCAGGAGGCCGTCGCATGAATTTTTCGCATTTGGCATTATCCATCCAGACTCTCGCGCCGCAATTCGCTTTTCCGCAAGGGCCCGCGGTCGAACTGATCATGTTGCGCTGGCTGCACTTCATTTTTGGGATTATTTGGATCGGCCTGCTGTATTTTTTCAACCTGGTCGGATTCCCCACGATGAAGCAGCTGGACGCGGCGGTGCGCGCCAAGGTTTTTCCGGTGTTGATGTCGCGCGCGATGGGCTGGTTTCGCTGGTCGGCGTTGATTACCGTGGTGCTGGGGCTGCGCTACTACTTCACGATTCTTTCCGCCGACGCGCACAATTCCGGCAATCCGGCGCTGACGCTGCGCTGGTTCGGATGGTGGCTGCTGGTCTGGCTGGTGGCCTTCGCACTGATTTATCCGTTTCAGTTGCCGAGTAAAGGGCTGCTGGATAGTCCGTGGGTGCGCACGATTGCGATCGCCGCGATTGTGATTGCGGCTTCGTGGATCGTTCTTTATCTCAATAGCGGGCCGGTGGTTTCGAATGCGCATCTGTGCATCAGCGTCGGCGGCGGAATAGGCTTCCTGATGCTAATGAATACCTGGGGCGTGGTGTGGCGCGTGCAGAAAAAGCTGATTGGCTGGACGCGCGCCAGCGCTGAGCAAGGCACGCCGATGCCTGCAGAGGCGGCGCGCCTGGCGCGTTGGGGATTCCTGGCCTCGCGCGTGGGCTTCTGGCTATCGTTCCCCATGCTTTTTTTCATGGGCGCGGCGGAGCACTACCCGTTCCTGAGCAGCATCGCGAATTGAAATTCGCTGTACCCTTCGGTTACTTGCGCACGTCTCAACTGATAGCACTGGAGACCGCCATGAAACCAGCCGCTCGCTCCGGTTTCGTCATTCTGCTCGGCATGTTCGCCACCTTTACGCTGATCGCGCTTCCGGCTCTTGCGTACCAGTATCCGCTGTCGTCCATTGATATTCGTGATGCATTCCTCATCGGTAATCGAAACGATGATCTGACCGCTGCGCTTTTCGCGAAATATACCAGGACCCTGCCAGCGCCGGAAACGGGACCGTACGTAGCGGAGGTTGACCTGGATACTCCATACCTCCAGGTCGCGCGGCGCGCGGAGGGGGCTGTAAATTACGACTCGCTCGATGCCGTCCAGGAATATCAAGATAAACCGATGGTATTCCGGGTGCTTGTGCAATTCTATTTCACGTCCACCTATATGCCGTTGCCTTTGACGCAAACCGCGGGTATCCCCCTCTCACCACCCGCTTACCCGGATTTTTGGAACGACTTCAAGGTGCGACTCATTCAAGACAAGGAAATTCGCCCAAAAGCTGTGCGTGGAGCGGCGATTTATCCTGTGTGGGGATCGGACGGAGACGGACCGCCGCCATCGCCTATCGGAGGCAGGATCGAAGTGGAGTACGATCCCGAAAAGATTGACACCGCCGACGCGACGGTCGAAGTTATCACGCCCGACGGGCAGGACATTGTCGTGCCGTTCAATCTGAGCCAACTTCAGTAGGAAATCGAAGCGCGGCGTGATCGCGAACTGCTACGACCGCCAGCGCAGCGTGACTGGGCCGTTCATGGGATGACGCAGCGGCGCGCCGGTGCGCTGGGCTTCCTGATACGCGGCTTTCAGTTCGAAATACCAGCGCGCCTGGCGATCGGCGTCGTCAATCAGCATCATGCGGTCTTCGTATTGCAATCCCATCGCTTGTTTTTTGATCACTTCGGTGTCTTGGCGGATGAAGCGCGGGCCGAATACATTAATGATGAAGGAGACGATCGGAAACCACGGCAGGATGTTCCACGCAGCGCAGAAATCCAGGCGGCAGAAATCGCGGCGGATGGGAGTAACCGTGGTGCGGCTGGAAAGCCAGTAGCGGCCGGCGCGAATTTGTTCGAAGCGCTGATTGGGCAGCACGAAATCAATCATCGTGGTGGCCGGCTCGCCGGTGAGCAGCTTTAGGATTTTGTAGGGCGCGCTGTTGGCTGAGGGCGCGTGCGGGCTCATGCGAAAGCCGTTGGGGATGGGCTCGAAATTTTTTTCTTTGTTGCGAATGCTGTGGCGGGAGCGCCACCACCAGGCTTGATGCACGAACGGGCCGTGCGCCGGGTCCATCAGGCCAATGATGGCCTGGTCCACGCCGCAGGGCAGGTCGGCGTAGAGGTGCGCGATCTTGTAGCTGGGACTGAACGTCGGCAATTCCGGCGGCGCGGGCGGCTGGTCG
Organism: uncultured Acidobacteriota bacterium; assembly: GCA_963821765.1. Classification (GTDB taxonomy): domain Bacteria; phylum Acidobacteriota; class Terriglobia; order Acidiferrales; family UBA7541; genus Palsa-295. The sequence continues at coordinate 116,981 of CAWGFF010000004.1, read as the reverse complement.
TTAGGTGCGCGGCCTTCGGGGTTGGTCATGTATGCCCAGACGTAGCCGTCGCGCTCTTCGCAGGGAAAACTGCCGGCGTAAATTCGGTCGCATTTGAGTTTCGAATCATCGGTGAGCGAAGGGATGGTGCGGCACTGGCCGCTGTGAGCATCGAATTGCCAGCCGTGGTAGGCGCACTCGACAGTCTTGCCGTCGAATTGGCCGAACGATAGCGGAAACGCGCGGTGGGGGCAGACGTCGCGCAACGCGAATGGATTTCCGGTTGCGTCGCGGCCCAGCACCAGCGGCACGTCCAGCAGCATCGCGCGCACCAGCTTGTGGCGGCGCACGTGTTCGCTGCGCAGCGCGGGATACCAGAAGCCCCACAGCATGTCGTTCGAGCGCGGCACATTTGGGTCGTTCATTTCGCGATTCATCCTAGTACACAGTGCGGTTGGAGCAAAGTATATGCTGGCTGCTGATGACGCGTGATTTGAGGGAAGGAATTTCTAGTTCTGATGCCACTTGCGACTCTTAAGTTGACGCGTTGGCGGATTGCCGATATTCTTAGTTTAGCGATGACTGCAATGTTCGCCGAGTTCTATTAGCGATACCTCTCGACCCCGCTCGGGGCCGCGCTTCCAGGCAGCTGTGTCCATTTTCCGATTTCCCTTTTCGATTTTCTGCATCTTTGAGGTATCGCCATGGCGAATTTGACGCTGTTCCAAAAACTCGAAAACATCGAGTCGAAGTATGAAGAGCTGACCCAGCAGCTTTCCTCGCCCGAAGTGCACAATGATTCGGCGCGCTTCCAGAAGCTCGCGAAGACGCACGCGGACATGGCTGAAATGGTGGCGAAATACCGCGAGTGGAAAGAAATTGAAAAAGGCTTGCTGGGCACCAAGCAAATGCTGGTGGAAGCGGAAGACGCCGAATTGAAGCAGATGGCGCACGACGAAGAGCATGAGCTGACAGCGCGTCGCGAAATTGTGGAGCGCGAGCTGAAATTCCTGATGCTTCCCAAAGATCCAAACGACGACAAGAACGTGATCCTGGAAATTCGCGCCGGCACGGGCGGCGATGAGGCTTCACTTTTTGCCGGCGAACTTTTCCGCATGTATTCGCGCTACGCGGAATCGCAAGGCTGGAAGCTGGAAATTCTGGAAAGCTCGCCGTCGTCCATCGGCGGCATGAAGGATGTGGTCGCCGCGATTCAGGGCAAGAAAGTTTATTCGAAACTGAAATACGAAAGCGGCGTGCATCGCGTGCAACGTGTGCCGGCCACCGAACAGCAGGGGCGCATTCACACTTCAGCCGCGACCGTCGCGGTGCTGCCCGAAGCGGATGAAATTGACATTAAGATTGAGGCCAAGGATTTGCGCATTGATACGTTCTGCTCATCGGGACCCGGCGGGCAATCGGTGAACACCACTTATTCCGCGGTGCGCATCACGCACATTCCCAGCGGGCTGGTGGTTTCGCAGCAGGATGAAAAATCGCAGATCAAGAATCGCGCCAAGGCGATGCGCGTGTTGCGCGCGCGCCTGTATGAAATGGAGCAGAATAAGCAGCACGAAGCGATCGCAGCCGAGCGGCGCGACCAGATCAAGACCGGCGACCGCTCGGAAAAAATCCGCACCTACAATTTTCCGCAGAATCGCGTGTCGGATCATCGCATCGGTCTGACGCTGCACCAGCTCGATCAGGTGATGGAAGGCAAGCTGGGGCCGATCGTGGACGCGCTCTCGACGCATTACGAATCCGAGCGGCTGAAGCAGGAACTGGTAGAAGCGTAAGCGCTAATGGCATAGGCAATCTTGCTTGTGCGGTTTTTTCGCGCAGCCGATTGTGGGTGTGCCCAACCACCGTGGCAAATTCAAATCCAATGGACATACGCGCCGCACTGAAAGAAGGCATGGCGCAACTGCGCGCGGCTCAAGTTCCCTCGCACACGCTCGCCACCGAGCTGTTGCTGATACACGCGCTGGACCGCGATCGCACTTGGATATACAGCCATCCCGAAGAATCGGTGGATTCAAAGGCGGCAGACAAATTTTTAAGGCTGATCGCGCGGCGCGCAGCTGGAGAGCCGGTGCAATACCTCACCGGCAAACAAGAATTCTGGGGCCTCGAATTCGAAGTCACACCCGCCGTGCTGATTCCCCGTCCGGAAACCGAACACGTGATGGAAGTCGCGCTCGCGCGGCTCGGCGAGCGCGGAATCAAGATTCACATGGACACTGGAGCGCCACGCGAAAAATTGCGTGTAGCTGACGTCGGCACGGGCTCCGGCTGCCTGGCGGTTGCGCTCGCCTGGGAATTGCCGCACGCCGAAGTGTATGCCACGGACATTTCCGAGTCCGCGCTCGAAGTTGCGCGCCGCAACGCCGCGCGTCACGGCGTCGCTGAGCGCATTCATTTCTTGCAGCGTGACCTGCTCACGGGTCTTGAGAATGCTGATGCGACTGGCGCAGGGGCACGCCATGCCGTGCCCGCTTCAGCAGATGGCGCAGCGCTGTTCGATCTGATCGTCAGCAACCCTCCATACATTGCGCGCAACGAAGCGGCTCAATTGCAGCGCGAAGTGCGCGACCACGAACCGCACGCCGCGCTCTTCGGCGGACGTACCGGCGTCGAAATCTACCAGCGGCTGATTGAACAGGCGCGCGACCTGTTGCGCGACCGCGGCATCCTGGTCCTCGAACTCGGCTATGATTCCGCAGACCACGTGCGCGGGATCTTCGACGCGCAGCCTGAGTGGACCAAAGTTGCGATCACGATGGATCTCGCAGGCATTCCGCGCGTGCTGGCCGCCGAACGCGTGCGCTAGCTTCCGCGAAACATTCTTAGCCACCCCGCACCCCCACTGATTTAAGCTTGGCCTTGCCGCCATGACCAAGCTGGCACAATACCGCGCGAAGCACGATGCGCCGCTCGAAATCGCAGCGGACGCTTCCGCTTCCATTCTGCACGTTGACATGGACGCGTTTTTCGTTTCCGTAGAGTTGCTGGCACGACCGGAATTGCGTGGGAAGGCTGTGATCGTGGGCGGGCAGCGCGATCAACGTGGCGTCGTCACATCCGCGAGTTACGAGGCGCGGAAATTCGGCGTACATTCCGCGATGGCGCTGCGCACTGCCGCGCAGTTGTGCCCGCACGCCATTTTTCTCGATCGCCATCACGAACTCTACGGCCAATGGAGCAATCGAGTGGCCGCGATTCTGGGAAAATATTCGCCCATCGTGGAAATGGCTTCGATTGACGAGGCGTATCTCGACCTCGCAGGAACGGAACGTCTGCACGGCCCACCGCTCGCCGCAGCCCACAAACTTCTACAGGAAATTACCGCGACGACGGACCTTCCTTGCTCCGGCGGCCTGGGCGCGACGCGCTTGGTGGCGAAAATCGCAAGCGAGCAAGCCAAGCCGCGCGGACTGGTTTGGATTCCGGTGGGAAGCGAAGCGGTATTTCTCGCGCCGCTCGCGGTGCGGCGCGTACCCGGAATCGGCAAAGTCACGGACGAGGCTTTGCGCGGCCTGGGCATCGAAACTATCGCGCAATTGCAGAACGTTCCGCTTGAGCGGCTGGAAGAAACTTTCGGGCAATGGGGCACAGCGCTATTCCGCAAAGCGCGCGGGATTGATTCGTATGAATTTTTCGTGGATGCGGAGCCGAAATCGCTCTCGCACAATCAAACTTTCGGTGAAGATACGCGCGACCGCGAGCTGCTGGAATCCACGCTCAGTTATTTGTGCCAGAAAGCAGCGAAGCGCCTGCGCGATGCAGGGCTGCACGCGCGAACGGTGACGCTCACCGTGCGGTTCGCCGATTTTACGACGATCACGCGCAGCCACACGCTAGCCGAGCCTTCTGACCTCGACACGGTATTTCTGAAGGCGGTGCGCGAGCTTTTCCAGCACGCGTGGAACGGTAAGGCGCTACTGCGGCTGGTGGGGGTGGCGCTGACTTCGTTCTCAGCAGGCTCGGCGCAATTTGATTTGCTCGATCCCGAACGCCGCGAAAAACTCGAACGCCTGGCGAGGGCCACGGACAAGCTGCGCGACCGCTTCGGATTCTCCAAACTACAGTTTGGCGGGTCGCTGCCGATCCGCGACGATTCCGAATAGGAACCGGCAGGAATCTGCGTGGCGGCGCGCGGAGCTGGACAAATAAGTCGCGTCTCTTAATCCGATTCGGTTTCTTGCCTTATAATCGCAACTCTCATGTCGACCACTCCAGCGCCTTCACAAGAAGTGAAACGAGGACTCTTCCAGCGCTTGCGTGCTTTCTGGGTGCGCTTGACCGAAGGTTTCCAGCTCGAGCAGCTCTGGGGGCAATTCAAATCGGAAGCGCAGGCGGGCTACGTACTTTATTCGAAGGATGTGGACTGGGAAGCAATCGGGCGCGAAAGATCGAAATTCAAGCGGATCCTGCTGTCCGGCTGGGCGCTCTTTCAAGCGATGCTGATGAAGCTTTCGCCCGCCCGGCGAGTCCTGCTGGTTTTCGCTTTGTTGCTCGTGGTTTTCCATCCGGACGTGCGCTGGGGCAACAACGAAATCAATTTTGATTTTGTCGGCGTGGCCGCGCTGATTCTTTTCATGCTGCTGGCGCTGGAACTGGCCGACCGCGTCACCATGAAGCGCGATCTGGAAATCGCCCGCGAAATTCAGCAATGGCTGGTGCCCAGCGAACCGCCGCAGATCACCGGTATGGATATCGCGTTTGCCACGCGCGCACAAAACACGGTCGCCGGCGATTATTACGATGCATTTTTGCGGCCGGTGCCGGAGGCAGACGCGAATACGCCGTCCCTCCTGGTGGTCGTCGCCGACGTTGCGGGGAAAAGTGTGCCCGCTGCGCTACTGATGGCGACATTTCAATCGGGCTTGCGCGCGCTTTCTGCGACGCCCGCGACTCTCGATGAGATTGTCTTGGGTTTGGAACGTTATGCGCGCGCGCACAGTTTGGAGGGGCGCCGCTTCACCACGGCGTTCATCGCGGAAATTGACCCGCAAACACGCGCGATGCGTTACATCAATGCCGGGCACAATTACCCGATTCTGCGGCGCGCATCGGGGAGCGTCGAGCGGCTGGAAATTGGCGGACCACCGTTCGGGGTGCCGCTATTTACGGACAGCGAGATTCCGTACGGCGTGGGTCGCGTCCAGTTGGAACCCGGCGATTTGCTTTTCATTTTCACCGACGGCGTTGCCGAAGCGGTGAACGATAAAGGCGAGGAGTTCGGCGAACCGCGGATCGTTCCCGCGATTCTTTCCGTGCCTGGGGGCACCGCGGCTGCGGTTCTGAATCGCGTCATGAGCGACGTGAACACTTTTGTCGGTTACGCGCGGCAGCACGATGACATTACCGCGCTCGTCCTAAAAATTGTGTCGTAACACGGCGCAGCATTTGCTTCAGGAGTCCACTGAGCCCACGCGCCGGGAAAAATCTCAAAACTTCCAACCCAGGCGCGATTCCCTCATAATCGCGGCATGAACGCGCGCGCATTCGCGGAGCACATTTGCCGGACACTGCGCTCCAAAGGCCATCAGGCCTATCTCGTCGGCGGTTGTGTGCGCGATATTTTGCTGAGCCGCGAACCAGCCGATTACGATGTGGCTTCTGACGCTACTCCCGAGCGCGTCGAGCAGATTTTCCCGAACAGCCTGCTGGTGGGAGCAAAGTTCGGTGTCGTCGTGGTGGTGCAGGAGCCGGAGGCGGGCGAACCGTCAGAGAGTCGTCCCGTGACGGTGGAAGTGGCGACTTTTCGTTCGGACATAGGCTACAGCGACGGCCGGCACCCCGATAAAGTGGTGTATTCATCGACTCCGCAGGAAGATGTCCAGCGGCGCGACTTCACCATCAATGGTCTGTTGCTCGACCCGGAGACGAACGAAGTTCTCGACTTCGTTGGCGGACGCGACGATCTGCGCGCCGGAATCATTCGCGCCATTGGCCGTGCCGAACAGCGATTCCGCGAAGACAAGTTGCGAATGCTTCGCGCCGTGCGCTTCGCAGCGCGGTTCGGATACACGATAGAGCTGGAAACTTTCCGCGCAATCCAGAAGCTCGCTCCCGAAATCGGCCAGGTTTCCGCGGAGCGTCTGCGCGACGAATTGACCAAGCTGCTGACGGAAGGCGCAGCGCGACGTGGTTTTGAGTCACTGGACGAAACGCGCTTGCTGCCGGAACTGCTGCCGGAGATTTCGCGGATGAAGGGAGTCGAGCAGCCGCCGCAATTCCATCCGGAGGGCGACGTGTGGGTTCACACGCTGCTGATGCTGGGAGGCCTGGCGGCCGGATGTTCGCCCACTCTGGCATGGGGCGTGCTATTGCACGACGTGGGCAAGCCGCCAACGTTTACTCGGCCGTCTGGCCCGAACGGCCGCATCCGTTTCGATCGTCATGTGGAGGTGGGCACCGTCATGGCTGAAGAAATCTGCGAGCGGTTGCGCTTTTCAAACGACGACACCGCGCAGATCGCGTCGCTGGTGGCGAATCACCTGCGATTCAAGGACGTGCCGCAGATGAAGCGGTCGACCCTGAAGCGCTTCGTGCGACTCGAACGTTTTGACGAGCACATGGAGCTGCACCGGCTAGACTGCTCCTCAAGCCACCGCAACCTCGAGAACCACGAGTTCATGCGGCGGTTCCTGGCCGAGACCCCACCTGATGAGGTCCGTCCGGTTCGATTGTTGACCGGCGACGACCTGATAGAGATGGGGTTCCGCCCGGGGCCGGAGTTCAAAGAAATCCTGCATGCCGCCGAAGACGCGCAACTTGAGGGGGGGATCCAGACGCATGATGATGCTTTGATGTGGTTGCGGAAGCACTACCAAGCGCAGTGACGTTGGAATAAGCCTATTATAATCATATGTATATGGATGGAAGTGGAGGGAATGAATGGCTTGCATCTAAAGCTTAGTGTGATATTATAAGGTTGCTTGCTAACCCGAAACGAAGCTTCTGGAAATCTTTTTCACTCTACCTGCATCTAACCTACTTGGCGGCCGATTAGCTGCCTGATGGGTCTTATGTCATTGGGGGCCCAGGGAGAATTACAGTGACTAAATCTAATAGGGTTATACCGCAAGAACTTCCAATTCTTCCGGTTCGCGACACGGTCCTGTTTCCGGGCGCGGTGCTGCCGCTGCCGGTGGGCCGCGAGAGTTCGCTGGCATTGCTGAACTCGCTCGAAGGAACCGAGAAGATTCTAGGCGTTGTGGCGCAACTGGACCCTCGCGTGGAAGCGCCCACCGGGACCGACCTGCACAGCGTGGGGACGCTGGCGAAAGTTCACAAAATGGTGCGCATGCCCAACGGAAACGTAGTCGCGTTTCTGGAGGGAATTGAACGCATCCGCGTGATGGAGGTATTGGGCTTCACGCCGTTCATCAAGGCGCGCGTGGAATCGCAGCCGGACCTGGAAGATCAACGCGACGCCGAGTTGACGGCGCTTGAACGCAACGTACAGGAATTGTTCCGTGAAGTCGTGGCGCGTTCGCCGCAGCTTTCCGACGACCTGCAAACCGAAGTGATGGGCATTGATTCGCCGGGACGCCTGGCGGACTTCGTTACTTCCACGCTTCCTTCGTTGAACACGATGATCCGCCAGGAATTGCTGGAAACATTCAGCGTGCGCAAGCGCCTGGAATCGTTGATCAGCGAACTGACCAAAGAACGCGAAGTGCTGGATCTGCGCAACAAGATTCACGATCAGGTGCAGGAGCAGGTGAACCAGAGCCAGCGCGAATTCCTGCTGCGCGAACAGATGAAAGCAATTCAGAAGGAACTCGGCGAGTCCGACGATGGGCAAGCTGAGATCGATGAATTGCGCACGAAGGTGGAAGCGTCCGGCATGTCCGCGGAGGCCAAGAAAGAGTGCGATCGCGAACTGAAGCGCTTGGCGAAGATGACTCCGGCGTCCGCGGAATACATGGTGGCGCGCACGTACTTGGAATGGATGACTTCGCTGCCTTGGAATAAGACTTCGGGGACCGAAGACATCAACATTCCCAACGCGCAGGCCATTCTTGATGAAGATCACTACGACCTGGTGAAGATCAAGGAGCGCATTCTGGATTACCTGGCTGTGAAGAAATTGCAGCCGGGCATGAAGGGACCGATCCTGTGCTTCATCGGGCCTCCGGGCGTCGGCAAGACGTCGCTCGGAAAGTCCATCGCTCGCGCGCTGGGCCGCAAATTCGTGCGCATTTCGCTGGGCGGGATGCACGATGAAGCGGAAATCCGCGGACACCGGCGGACCTACATCGGCGCTTTGCCCGGCCAGATCATTCAGGGCATTCGCCGCGCGGAGACGATGGACCCTGTCCTGATGCTGGACGAGGTGGATAAGCTCGGCCGTGATTTCCGCGGCGATCCTTCGGCGGCGTTGATGGAAGTGCTCGACCCAGAGCAGAACGCGACGTTTCGCGATCACTACCTCGACGTGCCGTTTGATCTATCGAAAGTGCTCTTCATCGCGACGGCGAACTGGCTCGATCCAATTCCGGAGCCTTTGCGCGACCGCATGGAGATCATCGAGCTTTCCGGGTACACGGAAGAGGAAAAAGTCCACATCGCAAAAATGTTCCTGATCGCCCGCCAAGCCAAAGAGAACGGCCTGGCGCTGGGCGAGCAGATCGAATTCACCGATGAGGCTTTGCACGAACTCATCCGCCACTACACGCGGGAAGCGGGCGTGCGCAACCTGGAGCGTGAAATCGGCACTCTGGTGCGCAAGCAAGCGCGGCGTTTGGCGGAGGGCAAGACGGACAAGCTGCTCGTCACGCCCGAAGTGATTCGCGAAGTGCTGGGCATTCCCAAAGTGCATCTGGAAAAAGAAGTGGAAGAGCGGGTGCAAAACCCGGGAGTTTCCGTCGGGTTGGTCTGGACCCCGGTGGGCGGCGACATCGTCTTCATCGAAGCGAGCAAAATGCGCGGCGGGAAGACGTTCACGATGACCGGCCATCTGGGCGACGTGATGCAGGAATCCATGCGAGCAGCGCTCACATGGGTTCGCGCCAATACCGAGCGTTACGGAATTGACCCGGACTTCTTCCGCAAGCAGGACATCCACATTCACGTGCCGTCGGGCGCGGTTCCGAAGGATGGACCTTCTGCGGGAGTGGCGATGGTTACGGCACTGGTAAGCCTGCTGACGGGCAGGGCCGTTCGTCCGCGCGTGGCGATGACGGGAGAAATTTCTCTTTCCGGAATCGTGCTGCCGGTGGGCGGAATCAAGGAAAAGGTGCTGGGAGCGAAGCGCGCCGGAATTCGGGAAGTCATTCTGCCTTCGGAGAACGAGCCGAATGTGCTGGAAGATTTGCCCGAGGAAATGCTGGACGGCATGAAGGTGCACTTCGTACGCACGGCGGAACAGGCTCTCGAAATTGCACTGGGCAAATTCGAGAAGAAGGTGCGGCCGGTAACTGGCGGCCCGGTCGGTGAAGATCGGCCGCCGATTGCCGGACCGATTCACTAATCCGCTTCACTAAATTTAACCCCCCCCAGAAAGCGATAAGAGACAGCCAACAAAAGGCCCGGGAACATTCCTTCCCGGGCCTTTTCTTTTTCGCGCACCAAAAGTGATTCCCCTTGCGGCGGGCGGCGCAATCGCGTACAGCTTAAAAGTTTCCAATGCCCTATCGCCCAAGAGAACTCGTAGTGCGCGCACGCGAAGCTGCGGCGCGACTGCTCGCGACGCTGGACCATAATGAAATGGTCCCGCGCTTCCTGGACATGTACGCCGCTGAAAACCGCCGCCCGGGACGCTCCGATCAGCCCGCACATTACCGTGAACAACTCGAGACGATCCGCCGTGAGGCGATGCTAGCGATGGTGCTGCGCGCGGAAGCGGCGTTGCCCACGCGCTTGAAAGTGCATGTGACGGTTCGCGAAACGAAACGGCGCGTGAAAACGAAGAAAGGGAAAAAATCCGCGAAGGCCAAGCGCGCGAAGAAGAAAAGCTCGCGGAAACCAGGGATGGACCTGGCGATCCCGCTACTCGATCTCTTCCGCGAGGAATTTTTCGTTGCGCTGGGCCAGGCGCTGCGCTGGACCGACGAAGACGCGCAGAGTTTCTGGCACGATCTGGAATTATACGAAAGCCTGGCGGCGAATGAATCGCGGCGCTCGGCTAGACGCGCGATCGCCTCTGGGCCTTTTGTGGATCGCACCGCGCTGCTGCTGGACCCTTCATTGATGGAGCAAGCCCGGCGCGCCGCCGGAAAGTTTCAGATGGAACTGAACACCACGGCGGATCGCGTCTTGCGCGGAGTGTTCTCGCGGCGCCGCACAAACTGATGGTCTCGGCTGATTACGCCGGCGGATCACGACGAATGATCGCGCGGGCGTAATCAGCGCAACGTGTGCGACTTTACGGCCGCGCTTCGAGCACGATATTGAACGGTGTCTCTGTTGCTCGCCGCACCCGCGTGAATCCCGCCGAATGCAGCACCTTCGCAAGCCGGCTCTCGCCAGCCTGCGCTCCCAGACCCAAGCCAACCTCCTGCGAAAGTGAAGCAGGAGTGCACAACATGGTGGAAGCGGAATAAAAACGCGTCCGATCGGATTCAGATTGTCCTCGAGCTTATCGTTCGCGAATGGTTCGACGATCATCCACCTTCCGTTCGGATCGAGCGTCTCCAGCACGTGCCGCGCGGCGCCTTCGGGATCGCCCATGTCGTGCAGGCAATCGAAAAACGCCACGAAGTCATAGCCCTTGCCGGGATACTGCTTCGCCGATGCCACGTCGAACTTCACGCGATCGGAAACGCCCGCTTTCGCCGCAGCCTCTCGCGCTAGTTCGATCGAGCCGGAGTGGTAATCGAAACCGGCGAAGGTGGATTTGGGATACGCCTGCGCCATCAAAATCGTGGACGTTCCCAAACCGCAGCCGACATCGGCGACGCGCGCTCCCGCCTTCAGTTTCGCTTCGGTATCGGACAGCGCCGGAATCCATTCGTTGATCAAGTGGCCGCGGTAATTCGGGCGGAAAAAACGTTCGGTGCCGACAAAGAGGCAGGCGTCATGCTCGTGCCAGCCCACTCCTTTGCCGGTCTGGAATGCAGAGGTGATTTTCGGAATGCCCTTGATCGTCGCTTCCACCGCCTGAAAAAATCCGGGCAGGAACACGGGGCTGCTTTCGTCGGCCAGCGCCAGTGCTTGCTCCGGAGGCAAAGTGAAGCGGCCAGAGGCGGCGTCGTAGGTGATGAACCCGCCGGCGGCCTGCGCTGAAAGCCATTCGCGCACATAGCGCTCGGTGGTGTTGGTTTTGGTGGCAAGCTCCGCTGACGTGATCGGGCCCGCGCCGGCCATTGCTTTGTAGAGACCCAGTTTGTCGCCAATGACGATGAGCGCAGTGTTAATCGCAGCGCCCATTTCACCGACGGCTTTCATCATGAACTCGTGCAGCTTTGCTTCGTTTACGGCCTGTGGTGCGGTAGCGGACATGAACGTTCCTCCTACGTGAGTGTGGGCCGGGAAACGTCTTGGGATTTGCGGCGAGTCTATCGTTGCGTGTAGGGCAAGTCAATTGCGGATGGTTATGCCACTCGTGCTGCGATTTTGCTATCCTCGCGCCCGTGCAGATCCTTTTTTACATTCTGGTCGTCGCGCAGGTAGCCATCGGTTTGTATTCCCTCTGGGAGGGGTTTGCGTGGTTTCAGATGGTGCGGCAGCGACTGGCTTCACATGCGGGGTTCTACACGCCGGCGACGGCGCTGATTTGTCCCTGTAAAGGAAATGAGCGCGGCTTGGAAGAAAACCTGCTGGCGCTGACGCGCTTCGATTATCCGAACTACGAAATATATTTTGCGCTGGCCACCAGTCTCGATCCCGCGCTGAAGGTAATTGAGCGCGTGAAGGCCGCGAGCCAGAAGCCCGTGCACATCGTCATCGCGGGACCGCCGACGGACTGCGGGGAAAAAGTTTACAACCTGCAGCGCGCGGTCGAATCTTTGCCGGCCGACAAATTTGAAATGCTCGCGTTCACGGATTCCGACGTGCGCCTGCCGCGCGGCTGGCTCACCAAGCTGATCGCGCCACTGAACGACGGGCGCATCGGCGCGACTACGGCCTATCGCTGGATTATTCCCAGCGGGTCGGGAATGGAATCGCTGGCGAGCTGTTTTGCTTCGGCGTGGAATGGCGCGGTCGCAACCATGTTGGGCAAACCCAGCGGAAATTTCTGCTGGGGCGGCGGCACGGCGATTCGCCGCAAGACTTTTGACGACGTAAACGTGCTGGAAGCGTGGAAGGGCGCGGTGAGCGATGATTTCGCGATGACCTACGCGCTGGAACAATCCGGCAAGCCGATTGTTTTCTGCCCGGAGTGTCTCGCGGCGACGCTGCATCCGTGGACCGGCGCGGAGTTGCTGGAATTCACCAATCGCCAGATTCTAATCACTCGCGTTTATTCGCCGCGTCGCTGGCAATTCGGAGCCGCCGCGCATTTTAGCTACTCGCTGACGCTGCTGTACGCGGTGTACGTGATCCTTTACAGCGTGGTGGACGTGGATCCGTGGGGCCAGTTGCTACTCCTCACCCTCGCGATTCCATTGCTCGCGGCGATGAAAGGCGCGATGCGGACGATTGCAGTGAGTGAAGCGATGCCGGAATCCAAAGCGAAGCTGCAGGAATGGAGCTGGGTGTCCCCAGTGTTTGCGCCGGTGGTGCCATTTTTGTTTTCGTGGAATTTTATTATGTCGCTGCTGACCAAGAGCATCCGCTGGCGCGGCATCCGCTACGAGCTGGTTACGCCCAACATGACGCGCATCATTAAGCGCTAGCGCTCGGCGCTGGCTCAGGCTGCGGCGCGAACGCGCGCTGAATGCGGCCCAAATAATAGGCTGTCGCAAACCCCGCCGGAATTGTAAGCCACCATCCCGCGCGCAGCACGGTTTCTGCGCCGACCAGCGGAAATAACAGCGACTCGTAATTCTGCGGCAGCACCAGCGCCGCGCGCCGGCTGCAAAGCCCCAGTGCCACCACCACCAGCGGGGCGAGAATTGCACCCGCGACCGCCCAGTGCATAGGAGTTTTGCATTTCAACGCGAACATGATTCGCCGCAGCAGCAGGCCAAAAAGCAGCGCGGTAGGCGCTCCGAACAAATATCCATACACAATCAATGTCAGGAAGCCTTCGGTCGCTTCGCGCATCAAGTCTTGCGATGAAGCGAGGAGCATGTTCTGGCACCAGACCGCCAGCACCATAAAGAAGCAGCCCAAGGCCCAAGCCGCCAGGTAATAAATCAGGCTGCCGCTGCGCGTCATATGCGCCGCTGAATATTTGGGAAGTCGAGCCAGACTTTCACGCCGCAGAAATGCGAGCCTTCCGTGCAAATGGGCGTGGAAATTCCAGCGCGAAGATGGCAAGGCGGGCCGATGTAGCGCGCGAGCGCCGGAAAAATCGCGCGAACTTGTTCCACTTCTTCGATCGAGGATTGATAAATCTCTTCCTGCGCGTTGAAGCAGGTGCGCATGGTCCATTTGTGCAGCAGGTGCAGCAGCGATCCGGATTCCACCAGGCGAATTGCTTTGGCGTTTGGCAGCAGGTACAGAGAAAATTCCGGCGCGACGCCCCGATCGAGCAGTTCGTTCTTCGCGGCCCACGCTTCTTCCATCGCCGCCTGATAAATTTCCAAGGCGCGCGGATTATCGCGGATCAGCATGGGCGTGATGTAATCCGGCGAGCGCGTATCGGCCAGCGTCAACAGCGGACGCGAGCCCGGCACCATGCGATGCCGCTGATCTTGACTGTCGGCGGTATGGCTGATTTTTTTCGCGAATGTGAAATTCGCATGTTGCAGCGGGCGCATTAACGGAGCGTGCACGCCGATATTCAAAGTTTCGCGACGGTAAGGATTGCGCGCCGGATTCAGCATCCGGTCAAGCGCTTCCGCATCCGGACATTCCGCAGCCGTCAGGCCCACCACGGCGCGATACGCGTCCGCCATCACGGGCAGCGCTCCCGCCGAATAATCCACCAGCTTGGACGTGAGCCCGGAAAGCTTGGCGTCAAATTCGCGCGGAAAGGACTCGCCGCTTCGCGCTGTGCCGTGCCACTCGGGCGGCTCATCCAGCGGCGTATTGTCAAAGCGATCGAAGAATTGCGGATCCACTTCGCGAACACGCGCCACCATCTCGCCGATCACATCGCGCGCCTCACTGGGTGTATCGCTCGCGGCCTGCATGCGATACAACCGGTGCAGCACGATGCCCGAAATTGTGTGCACCATGGTGGTGAATGCCGCCACCGGAAGGACGTAGCGAGCCACTTCGATCGCGCGCTTTTCCGATTGCCGTTCCACTTTCTGCACGCGCTTGGGATGAGACATCGAACTGATGTGCCAGATGTCCGCGAGGATTTCACGCGCGGTAGGCTCCAGCACCTGCGTCAGCTCGCGATAATGTTCCCACGCTCGCGCCACCGACTTTTCGTAAATAGCGCGCTCCGCTGCGCCAAATGCGCCGCTTTCCTCCGGAACATAAGCTTGCGCGCGGTCCAGGCGGACGTACCGCTGGCTCTGCTGCTCCGAATTGTAAAAGGGATGCGCGTGCAGGAAGGACCATACAAATTGCCGGCTAATATTTTCCAGCCCAAATTCGAAATGCGCGTGCTGGTAAACGGTGTGATGTCCGCCAAAATAAGTCGCCGAGCCGATCATCACGCGCTGCTTATCGGTGACTTCGTCCGCGCCGATCAGCCGCGGCGAATAGCAGGTGCGGGCTGCCGCGATCGCAGAATCAAACGCGTGCGCGAAGTGATTGCGCAGCGTGACGCGCGGCGCCGCTGTTTCCACCTGCGAACCGAGCGGAGCATCAGACGAATGGGACAATTGCGTGGCCATTTCTACGAGGCATTGTACACCGCGCGGACGGGTTTCACTGCAGTAGAACAGCTGCGCGTAAAAAAATGGACCCCGAGTGTATCGCCAAACTCGGGGTCCGTTGATTTTTGTTCTCGAGCGTCGAATCCGGTGCGTTACTTCTTCATTGCCGCCGCTTTATCGGCATACTTCTTGGTGAAGCGTTCCACACGACCGGCGGTATCCACCAGCTTTTGCTTGCCGGTGAAGAACGGATGGCAATTCGAGCAAATTTCCACGCGGATCATTTGACCCTTGAACGTTGAACGCGTGTCGAACTGGTTGCCGCAGGCGCAGTGCACTTTCACGGCGTGATAATCGGGATGGATTCCTTCTTTCATAATGCTCCTGTCGGCTAGCCGGTCTGCGCGATTGCTTGAAACGAGGCTGCACTATCGCGTCGCTAGGCTAGCGGGAAACTTTCATTATACGGCAGGGGTGGCGATTTTCCAAGCGGGAGGCAGGCTCGCCGATTGCGTGCAACAACCGACGAGGCCAATCCTTAGGATACGAACGAGCATCCAACGCGCGCGCGGCCGCCTTCGATCCGTTGGGTATTAGTTTTGCGCAACACGACCCGCACGGGCGGCAAAATCGGCACGTGCAGCACGGCGTGGAATTGATTCGGAACGTCTTCCGGATTCTCCATGAGCAGCGCAACTCCGCCATAGCTCAGGTCCAGCACCGCCGCCGTCTTTTGATTCACGTCGGTGAGAATTGCATAGGCCTTGGTGCCTGCGAGCGAAACGCGCTCCCATTTGCGAGCCTCGGCATACGTGGCGCTTGGGCGCGGGGATTCTGGCGGCGCCTGAGATGGCGTTCGTGGTGGCGTCGTCTCGGTTTTTGCGGGAAACGTCACAACAGACGGACTGATCGTTTGTGGGGGCGTGGCTGTGGGTGCTTCGCGCTGCGCGGGAGCAGACGCAGCGGGAATTTCGCTCGGCGCTTGCGTGTGTGGTGGGATCACTTGGGGCGCGGCGCGTCCGGCATTCTTCAGCTGATAAAGGCGCTGGTCGGCCAGATTCATCAGCGCGCTCTTCGTCTCTCCGTCGTGCGGATGCACCGCGACGCCGAAATCGAGCGTGACGCCAATGTCCATTTTCAGCGGCCGAATATCAATTTCGTATTGGCTGCGGATGCGGCGGCAAAGCGTGATGGCCTGTTCAGGATCGGTCTGCGGCAGCAGCAGGGCAAATTCATCGCCGCCAATGCGGAAAGCGAAATCCGACGCGCGCATCGTCTTCCGCAAAGTGGTGGCAGCGAGCTGCAGCACCTGATCGCCCTGCAAGTGACCGTGAAGATCGTTCACTTCTTTCAATTTGTGCAAATCGAGAATCACGATCGCCAATTGATGACCGTAGCGTTTCGCGCGATTCAGTTCCTTGTCGCAATATTCATCGAACAGGCGGCGATTGTAGAGGCCGGTGAGCGCATCTGTGGCGGCGTTGATCTGCAGCTTCTTGAATTCGTCGTACTCCATCAGGATGGGAACGCGCAGAAAATTCGTCGAGGCCAGCACATCCACCAGAGCAGTTTTCAGCGATACGCGCTTGCCTAGATTCTCGGCGAGCTCGCGGCGGCGCAGCAGGATGCGCTCCCAATAGTCGTTGCTCTGCGCGTCGGTGAAATCAATTTGCGCGATGGTGCGAAAAAATTGTCTTAAGAATTGGCCGCGAACGGATTCGTCGAGCCCGTCCAGAGTCTCCACCAGGAGATCCAGGAACGAGTCTTCGGCCGAGGGCTGCGGCTGAGAAGCGTCGCCGGTCTGAGACATCAATGAGTTCCGCAATAGTTTTATTGTTCCCTGCGAACAGGGACACTGCGGGGGCAGAAAAGTACTAGCACGAGAAAGTCCAATCAGAAGAGGGGCTGGTAGCCAAGGCTGCGCCTGCAAGAAGCTAGAAACAAGTGGTTTACACTGTGCGAACTCACTGCGACGGGAGAAGCAACGCCGAAGAAGCGCTAAGGTGGCAAAACGATTCCACTTTCCGGCTGCTCTCCACCCGGTCAATAGCTGCAGACCGCGAAAGTAGCTTAGCCGATCGGCTTCAGGAACTCTACTCCCACCAAGTGGACGTCGCCGGCTTCCTGCTGCCGCTTTACTCTAGCCTGGATAGGTGGCATTCCTGCGGGCACCAGAGCTGAAGAAGTGATAGAGGGCGCGGGAATTGTGAGGGTTACAACTTCACTAACCACTAGCGGTCTCGGACACGTGATAAAGGCACCTAATGCGCTGATATCAAGGGTCTTAGCAAGCTCTAGGAACTGCTCACCGTGAGCATCCTTGCCGCGCACGAACAACGGCACCTGCAGATTGATGCGTTGAAATCTCCGGCGCTCATCATACAGCGGCGACAATCCCGCCCGGTGTTGGATCGCGCCTTCTCGGATGGCCATTGGTACCCCAGTTTTAGTACTCGTGCTTTGAATCGCAATTTGAATGCAAGTGTGTCTGTGAACTTTATTTTATATAAGGTGTTTCCTACCATCACCTTACAGAGTGTCTAGCTGTACACATCTATATGACCGCAAGTCGTATGTGTTAATTAACTCCCTAATATTTCCAACATTGTGCAAAGTAGGACGCATTTACCATTGACACTATTTGGGGCCTTTGCGAGCATGAACATCCACGACTCGTCTCCGGCTAATGCCGACTGGTGCGCGAATGTGGTGTGTTTGCAGTGAGTTCGACCCGGCCCTGGGAGAGCAATTTGCCGAAAAGCGCCACAGCTGAACAGCATGCCAATAACCAGCAAGTGCTGCAGCTGGTATCCAGTCTATTAGACGCTTTTGACCGCCCTTTGGTCGTTACGGACCGCTCCGGAAAAATTCTGTTCACGAATTTCCACGCGCAAGAACATTTGAACGCGAAAGGTCTGAACGCCAAGCCGGATTTGAACTTGTTCGGCGACATTCTGCACAGGGACCGCCATGAAATACTCAAACAACTGGAAGCAGGCGAACAAGAACTGAACATGCTGATTGATTTCGCGCCAGATGTTCAGCGCGCGCGCGTTCGTTGGCTGCCGGAACCTGATTGGCTGGTTACCTACCTCGAGCCTGCTCCCGCGGAGACTCCGGCGGACGAAGCCGAGATGCGGCAAACCGTTCAGGAATTGATGCAGGAACGGGAGATCACTTATCGCAACTTGCTGGCCGCATATCTGCGCTTGCAGGAAGTGAACCGACAGAAGACGGTGTTTCTGGCGTCGGCCGCGCATGAGCTAAAAACGCCGCTCGCAGTCATGAAGGGTTATTACGATCTGCTGCTCACTGGCTCGCTGGGAAAGCTTGACGATCGTCAGCGGGATATCCTTCTTGAATCCAAGGAGAGCTGCGACCGGTTGATCCGGCTGGTTTCGATGTTCCTGAATTACTCGGCGCTGGAAAGCGGCAAACTAATTCTGCAATTGCGGGAAAATGATCTGCGCGACTGCATCAAAGATCTCACATGCCGCTGGCAGGATGCGTTCCAGCGCGCCAAGGTCCGCCTGGATATTCAGATTCATCCCGAGCTGGGGCCTTTCAAATTTGATTATCAAAAAGTGCAGCAGTGCGTGGCGAATTTCCTGGATAACGCGCTGAAGCACACGCCGGCGCAAGGCTCTGTAACCTTGATCGCCGAACCGCACTTCTGGGAGCGGCGCATCTCCGAAGCAGCGCCTTCTTCGGACCGTCGCCGCGGCCGTCGCAACAAGCCCAATAGCGTGCTGGTGGCCGTGTCGGACACCGGCACCGGAATCGCCGCGGAGTTTCACCAGGAAATTTTCGAAGAGTTTGTGCGCGTCGACCCCTCTTCTTCAGGGATGGGCTTGGGGCTGGCCATCACCAAGCGCTTGATCCAGGCGCATCGCGGCAAGGTTTGGGTGGATAGCGTGGTTGGACACGGCAGCTCTTTCTCATTTCTTCTTCCGACGAACGCAGAATAAGATAGTAGATGAATCGGAACCGCGCTTTTTGGCTCCTTAGGAAAAACGATGGCTGACAAAGAAAGTATTCTCGTCGTAGACGACGAACCGAGTATTCGAAAGTATCTGCAAACACTTTTAGAAGTGGATGGATACAACGTGGGCGCAGTGTCCAGCGGTAAAGAGGCCCTGGAACGCATCGGCGCGGGCGAGCGTCCTGATTACATCGTGCTGGACGTATTGATGCCGGAGATGGACGGGCTGGAGACGCTGCGCCAATTGATGCAGGTGGACCGCAGCCTGAACGTCATCATGCTTTCCTGCTCGAACGAAGTCACCACGGTGGTCGAGGCCATTCGCATCGGCGCGCTCGATTACCTGACCAAGCCCTTTGAAAAACCGGAGCTGGATGCGGCGTTCTTGAAATGCCGCCAGAAAAAAGAACTGCGCTCGGAAAACAAGTCGCTGCGCGAATACTGCGAAGCGCTTACCGAAGACCTCTCGTTCCTCGCGGCCAGCCCACAAATGTTGAAGATCCGCCAGCAGGTTCTGCAGATTGCTCCGGTGGACGTGCCCGTTTTCATCAGCGGTGAAAGCGGAGTGGGCAAGGAAGTCATCGCGCGGATGATTCATCTTCGTTCCACACGACGCGTGCAACCCTTCATCAAAGTGAATTGCGCGGCTTTGCCCGGCGAGTTGCTGGAATCGGAACTCTTTGGCTACGAGCAAGGCGCTTTCACGGGAGCAGTCCGTGCCAAGCCCGGCAAATTCGAATTGGCGAACAAAGGCACAATTTTCCTGGACGAGATCGCGGAGATGAGCCCGCACCTGCAGGCAAAACTCCTGCACGTGTTGCAGGACGGCCAGTTCTCGCGTCTCGGCGCCCGCGCCGTTGTGAACGTTGACGTCCGCGTTCTCGCGGCCACCAACGTGGACGTGAAGGATGCCATGCGCTCCGGACGCTTCCGCGAAGACCTCTATTACCGTTTGAACGTGCTATCCATTCACGTTCCGCCGCTGCGCGAACGCACCACGGAAATTCCTTTGCTGTTCCGCCACTTTCTGGCGAAGTACAGCGAGAAGTATGCCAAGCCAGCCCCCGATCCTTCGAAGCATTTGCTGGAAGCGGCGCTGCGCTATCCGTGGCCGGGCAATTTGCGCGAGCTCGAAAATTTCGTGAAACGCTATGTAATTCTGGAAGACGACGAAGGAAGTTTTCGCGAGCTGCTGGAAATGACCGGGCAGCAACATCGCACCGCTCCGCGCGAAGAAGCCCCGCCCCAGAAAGAGCAAGGGCTGAAAGCGCTGGTGCGCGGATTGAAAGACGAAGCGGAAATGGAAGCGATCGCCGACGCGCTGGAAAAAACAAATTGGTGCCGCAAGGACGCAGCGAAGATGCTGGGCATCAGTTACAAAGCGCTGCTCTACAAGATGCGCCAATTCAATCTTGATTCCGGGCGTGGCGCGCGTTCGGCTGCAGCGAAAGCCGCGCGCGAAGCCGCTGCGAAGGAAGCCACGGCGAAAGAACTGGAAGCAAAAGACGCCGTAACGAAATAGCGCGCTCCGGGCATTCGCGGTTCATAGTAACGCCGCGATAAACTGACGAAATCAGTAAACGGCTGCCGTCCCTTGGCAGAAAATGGGCGAGGTACGGCAGCCGTTCTCTCGCGCCTGTAATTCTCAAAATACGACACGTAGCACGCAAACGTACTAGTCCTACCACTGTTGCAAAGAGTTGCATATCTAGAGCACATTCAGCGAAATAGCACTACCCATCTACCCTCGGCATGGTCTAGTATTCGCACCGAAATGGGGTATGGGCGATACCTTTCGTGGGCGGTTTGAATTCAAGCCTCCCGTTCTGAGTTTCACATCAACGCTTGTCGCTGTTTTCAAAGGCTTTGCCACCAGCTCTGGGTCTTGCCGTTGCCAGGGGCGCGGGGAATAGCCTAGCCGGACGCACGGGCCAGCCTCCGCGAAGTGTACGTCGTCTTTGGAAGAGCGATTGCTGCTTCAAGTTACGGGGAAGTGTTGCACGTCAATCTTGGGACGGAGGATCAGTGGGGATGACGGAGCGTCGCATGGCACGCCGGTATGACTTGTCACTACCGGTAAACGTTCGCCTGCCGATCAATCGAGAGCCGGGTACGCACAACGGTCAGACACGTGATATCTCGACGCGCGGCGTTTACTTTATGATGCAGAAAGATCTCGCTCCCGGCACCGAAGTTGATTTCACGCTCACTTTGCCGGCGGAAATTACACGTGGCACCGAAGTCTTCGTTCGCGCTCACGGACGAGTGGTGCGCGTGGATAAACAGGACGACGACGCGCCTGAAACCATCGGAGTAGCGGCCGTAATCGAGCGTTACGATATTATTCGGGGAGAGGCGTCGCCTATTTAAGATTTTTCTCTTCTCGAGCAGCGATGCTGTCGGTTTGCATTTGTTCTCCATGGTTCTTGTGTTGAATGCAAATTCGCGAATCCGCGTGCGCGCCGCAGTGACGTGCTCGCGGGTATTTCGCTCAGCTATTTCCCGCCCCTCTGATAACAGTTGCTTTCTTCGCTTCAATCGCCCTACCATCCGCTTCAGCCCAGCGGCAGGAGATCCCCATGAAGGTTGCAGACTTGATTGCTTCCCGCCGCGATGTCTATTTCATCGCCGAAGGAACCACCGTGCACGATGCGGCTCGCTATCTGCGCGATAAACAAGTGCGCGCCGTCGGCGTGTGCGACCAGCACGGCGTGCTTCTGGGAGTAGTTTCGCAAAGCGATGTTTCCGACAAAGTCGCGGCGGAGAACAAGTGTCCCGCCTGGATGCGCGTTTCCGAAATCATGACGCGACAACTGGTGAGCGCCACGCCAGATACCTCGCTCGAAGATTGCCTGCGGCTGATGGAAGAGCACGGAATCTATCATCTGGTGGTGCTAGATCACGCAAAGGGCTTTCGCGGCATGATTTCCGTGACGGACCTGCTGCAGTTATTCGCCTCGGACCAAAAGGCCCGGGCAGACATGCTCGAGGCCTTAATCTTCCCTCAGCGTTGAAGCTTAAAGGCTTTGCGCAGCTCCGGTGTTTCCCGCGCAGCCTCCACCCGTGTGCCCCCCGGTGCGTGCCTATTTTGGGAATTAACGCAAATCGCTGGGAGGGCCAGCAGGGAAGGCCACTTCCCGAAAGTGCCTAGCATTTTCTGACGATAGTACTGTGATTCTCTTTTGCGCAGCCGTTTAGTACTAGTGCGGAAAACCCGACCTGTCAACTTATCTGCCTAAGAAACAGTAAATTACGGAGATTTCCACATCTCCTTTAGTGCCGTCCGAGTACCACCTCTTTTCACATGTTTGGCGCTCAGTGTGCATTATTCCTGTCGGGGGCGCGGCATAAGCCCTACTTAAGCTTACTGGATATCAATGGCGTCCGCCGCTGAAGCAAAGCTCGTATCGCTCACCCAAACAGTCGAATTGCCCCCTGCGCACATTTATTTTGGCCCGTCAGAGGCCATGCAAGCTGTGCGGCAACGCGTTGAACGCGCCGCAGGACTGAACGTTCCCATCCTGGTGCTGGGTGAAAGCGGCACGGGCAAAGAAGTTCTGGCGCGTTTTATCCACGAGCGCTCTCCATGGAATCAGGGGCCCTTTGTCAAAGTGAACTGTCCGGCGATTCCGGCTACCCTGATCGAAAGTGAGCTGTTCGGATTTCAGAAAGGCTCGTTCACCGGCGCGCACGCCGCGAAGCCCGGCCGCATGGAGCTGGCGCAGGGCGGGACGCTATTCCTCGACGAAATTGCCGAGATCGACTCCAGCCTTCAGGCCAAGTTGCTGCACGTCCTGCAGGATGGCCACTTCACGCGTCTCGGCGACCACGAGGAAAGACGCATGGACGCGCGCGTGATCTGCGCCACCAATCGCCTGCTGCATCAGGAAATCGCGCGCGGAGGTTTTCGCGCCGATCTTTTCTATCGAATCAACGTGATCACCATCACGCTGCCCTCTTTGCGCAACCGCCGCGACGACATTCCGTACCTCGTGGATTATCTTCGGCAGCTTTTCAATCGCCGTTTCCAGCGCGACGCCGCGCCGGTCTCCCGCGAATCACTGCAGCTGCTGCAGCAGCGTGAATGGCCCGGAAATATCCGCGAGCTCGAAAACTGCATGGCGCGCTACGTGATCCTCGGCTCGGAGGAAGCGTTCCACTCCGATCGCGATCCGTCCGCGGAGAAAAAGCCCCTGCACATTTCTTACGAGATGAACGAAGAGGGAAATATTCCTCTGAAGCACATCGCGCAGCAGGTCACTCGCCGGATGGAACACGACGTCATCCTGAAAGTCTTGCAGGCCAATCACTGGAACCGCCGCAGAACTGCCGAAGTCCTGAAAATCAGCTATCGCGCCTTGCTCTATAAAGTCCGCCAGGCCGGGCTGCCCGCCAAGCGGCCGGCGCGCAAGATGGACCCCTCAGCCGACGGGCTCTCTGAACCCTCCTAGAGCGATTGGCCTGCGACCTGCCGCCTAAATCCACAGTTTCAAAAGGGTTTGCTGCGCCTGCGTTGCGCGGTTCCAGCTACCTTTCAAACAAAATCGGTGGGGACTACCTCGAAATTGGTGCCCCGCGCACCCGTGTCTGGTATGAAATCCGCCCCTCCATCTTTCTTGCCCCTGCGCGCCAATTCCGCTAGCCTAAGCTACGATGGTTAAGGCGACCGTTAACTCCAAATTACTAAAAGTCTGCATTCTTTCCCCGCACCCCATGGTGCTGGAGGAATTTCGCCGTTTGCTGGAGGAGTCCAGTTTCCAGCTGGTGATCCGCCAGCTTGATTCCATGCTGGCACCCGATCTGCGCAACCTGGAAGTTCCGCGCGCTTCGGTGTACGTGATAGACGCGCATGCGGCGCGGCAAGCCACCGGCGCACTGCTGGGTAATATTCTGGACCACAATGCGGCCGCTCGCCTGCTAGTGGTGGGCGACAATCTGAAGGAATCCGACAGCTACACGCTGCTCCGCCAAGGTGTAAAAGGTATTCTGAATTACAAGGAAGCGCGCGAGCAGCTTCCGCGCGCCTTGCCCCTGGTCGCCTCCGGCGGATTCTGGGTGCCGCGTGAAGTTCTCTCGCGATTTGTGGATTCGATTTTGAGCACCACGCAAGGGCGCCGGTTGCGCGGCGATTCGCCAGCTGAATTGAGCCGCCGCGAACAGGAAGTCCTCGCCGGCCTGCTGGAAAATTTGGCGAATAAAGAAGTCGCGGACCGCCTGCACATTTCCGAGCGCACCGTGAAGTTTCACGTTTCAAACCTGCTGGCGAAATTCGGCGTTCGCCGCCGCGCGGACCTCATCTTGCTCTGCTACCAGCGTCGCGGCGCTGGGGTGTGATCCCTCTTTTCGCGCCGTCACTCTCTGCTAGCCGCGCAGTTATATTCATTTCGCTGCTATAATCTTTTTCCTGCGCCCTCCCTGCGTGGAGTCTGCTGCTTTCTTATGGCTACTTTTTACCTGGAAAATTTCGGTTGTCGCGCGACTGAAGCAGATGCCGCGGCGATGCGTCGCGCTCTGCGCAGCGCCGGATGGATCATGCTTGATCAGCACGCTTCCGCTGACGTGGTGGTGCTCAACACCTGCACCGTGACCGCCGCGGCCGATTCGCAAGCGCGCGATGCGGTGCGCAAAATTCATCGCGCGAATCCTGCCGCGCGCATCCTGGTCACTGGATGTTATGCGCAGCGCGCTCCGGAAGATATTGCACAGCTTCCCGGCGTCTCCTGGGTGGTGGGAAATTCCTATCAGACAGAAATACCGCAACTACTGCGAGAATTTTTTGCGTCAGACGCAGACACGCCGAGCACTGTCGGTCCAGTAGTGAGTTCTTCGAGTGATTCCCTCGAGCCTGCGTCGACGCCAGCGCGAGATTTCGTTTCCCTCGCGACTCTCGACACTGAGCCGATGTCTCTCGCCCGGGGCCCCGCCAAAATCCTCACGGGAGACATCTTCGCGCAGACCGTGGTGCCAGTCAGTCCTCTCGAAGACAGCGCGGGAGTTCCGGCCGATCGTACCCGTCCCATCCTTAAAATTCAGGACGGATGCAATAATCGCTGCTCCTACTGCGTCATTCCGTTTGTTCGCGGGCGCAGCCGCAGCCTGCCGCCCGACGAGGTGTTGGAAGAAACTCGGAAGCTCGTTGCGGCGGGCGCGAAAGAAATCGTGCTAAGCGGAATCAATCTGGGTTCGTACGGACGCGACTTGTCACCGAAAGTAGATTTGGCCGATTTAGTGCGTCAGATTCTGGATCAGACCGCGCTCGAGCAGCTGCGCTTCAGTTCGATCGAGCCGCAAGACGTCACCGAAGATTTCGTCGCGCTCGTCGCTGCGTCGCCGCGCATCGCTCCGCATTTTCATGTGCCGTTGCAATCTGGATCAGACCGCATCCTCCGCGCGATGCATCGTTGGTACCGCGCGGCGCACTACGCGGAACGCATCCAGCTAATTCGCAGCCTGCTGCCGGACGCGGCCATCGGCGCGGACGTAGTTGCAGGCTTTCCCGGCGAGACCGACGAAGATTTCGCCGCCACTTTCGATTTCATCACGCGGCTGCCGTTCACCTATTTGCACGTCTTCTCATTTTCCGCGCGCCCCGGCACGAAGGCGGCGGATCTTGACGCGCCAGTTTCGGCCGCAATCACCCGCGATCGAGCACGTGCATTGCGTGCGCTCGGCCAACAGAAAGCCGCCGCATTCCGTGAAGCTCAGGCCGGACGCAGGCTGCGCGCGCTCACGCTGGCGCGCGGCGAAGACACCTGGACGGAAGCTTTGACGGGGAATTACTTGAAAGTACGTGTGGAAGGCCGTCGTCCCGCGAATGTCTGGTGCGATGCGCGCATCAGTCCCGAGCACGAAACGGCAGCACGCGAAGAGCTACTCAGTTCTCGAAGATAACTTCAGCCAGCGCCAAATTCCCGCTATGCGTAATCGTAAGCGAAATATTTCTCACACCAAGACGCGCGGCGACTTCTCCCGCCACGCCGTGCAGACGCAGCGATGGCTTGCCACTCGGTTCGCGCACCACTTCAATGTCCCGCCAGCGGATGCCCGAACGCCACCCCGTGCCCAGCGCCTTCATCGCCGCCTCTTTCGCCGCAAATCGCCCCGCGTACCGTTCGAATTTCCCGCGGAAACTGTCGCAGTACGCAACCTCTGCGGGTGTGTAGAGCCGCTCGAGAATCGGCGCGCCGTGCCTCCTCAGCGCTGCTTCGATGCGGTCAATCTCGGCGATATCCAATCCCAGGCCCACGATCATGCGTGCCTCGCTTCCGAATCGTGCGGTAGAATGCAAATTCTGCGCCGCAATGCGATTATACCTAGATTAAATGCACGCCGCGATTTGGCCTGAGGTTTAAACGAGCGGACATGCCCACTCGTCTTGCAACGAAAAAAATGCAGCCGCGGAAGCCCAAGGCGAAGCCTCTGGAACATCCGGCAGCGTGGAAATTGCGTCGCCGCGGAGACCTACAGATCCTCGAATCGCCGTTACTCGCGCGCATCGCGTGGCTCACCCACGGTTTCAGCACACGTCCAGGCGGCGCGAGCGAGCTAGCTTTAAATCGCAACGCTTCACAAGCGAAAGACCAAAGCGCGGCGGAAAAAGTACTGAACCTCGGATTCACGGAATGGGATTCGCGCAAACGCGTGCTGGAAAATCGCGGGCAATTCTTCGCGGCTCTCGGCGCGAGCAAAATGCGCGTCGCGGCGTTGCGCCAGATTCATTCCGACGTCGTGTACGTTGTGGGCTCCGCATTCCCACAAGGCGAGCAAGGCCCCAAAGGAGACGCCCTAATCACGCTCGAACCCGGCGTCCTGCTGACCATCCAGACTGCCGACTGCATTCCCATCCTGCTTGCCGATACCAAGCGACACGCGGTGGCTGCGATTCACGCCGGATGGCGCGGCACGGCGCAACGCATCGCGGAAAAAACGCTCGGCCGCATGCAAATGGAATTTGGCACGCGCCCACAAGACGTGATCGCCGCACTCGGACCAGGCATCGGCGAATGCTGCTACGAAGTCGGCCACGAAGTTGTGAAAGAATTCACCGCAAAGTTTCCGAGCGCAAAGGAATGGTTTGTGGGCCCCGTTGACGCGCTGGAAAACGGCGACAATGATCCCAACTGGCTGCCCTGGCTCACTATGCGCCCGCCGGGACACGCGCCACCCGCCCCTCGCGCTCATCTTGACTTGATCGCCGCGAATCGCGCCATTCTTGAAGGCGCCGGAATCGCAGCCAAAAATATTTCTTCGTCTGATTTCTGTACTGCCTGCCGCACAGATCTATTCTTTAGCTATCGCCGCGAACACACCACCGGCCGACTGATGGCCGCGATCGGAATCCGCTCGTGATTTACCACCAATTCGGAGACGTATCAGCTTATTGCGCGGGAGAAATCCGTTCGAACGGAGAAGCCGAAACAGGACGGGTTGATTCCATCAATGCCAGCTGCCCGCAAGCAGCCATCACATCCTGACCGCGCGAGTAGCGTACAAACGCGCGCACGCCTTTCTCCTCGAGAATACGCCGAAATTCTTCGATGCGCGCCTCGTCAGGTTTCTTGTAAGGCAGCTCTCCCGGATTCCACGGAATCAGATTCACTTTCGCGCGCAAATTCGCCAGCAACTTCGCCACGCGCCGCGCATCTTCCGGCGCATCGTTAAATCCACCCAGCAGCACATATTCAAACGTCAAGTGTTCCCACGGACGCAGCGGATACCGCGCGCACGCCACCAGCAAATCTTCAATCGGATACTTTCGATTGATCGGCATAATCTTGTCGCGCTGCTCGTTTGACGACGCATTCAGCGAAATCGCCAGCTTCGGCCGCACTTTTTCGCAACCGAGCCGATCGATCCCAGGAACAATTCCACTGGTGGAAAGGGTCGTATGTTTTGGCGTGACCGCCATCCCGTTCGGATCAAGCAAAATGCGCAGCGCCGCCATCACCGGCTCGTAATTCAATAGTGGTTCGCCCTGGCCCATCAATACCACGTTCGTCTGCGGCTTCAGCGTGGCACGATTTTCCTCCAGCGCAATCAGCACTTGCCCGATAATCTCTCCCGCCGTGAGATTGCGGATAAGCCCCAGCGTCGCCGTCAGGCAAAAATGGCAATCCACGGCGCAGCCGGCCTGCGTGGAGATGCAAATCGTCTGGCGATTATCTTCCGGCATGAAAACCGCTTCGACCGTCGCGGGTTTCGTAAGCTTCTTCCCGCTGCCGGAATCCGTGGCCGGCAGCGCGAGCACATAGCGCACCGTGCCATCCTCGGACCCATATCGCCGCACGATCTGCGGCAGCGCAATGCACGCCTCGCGCGCCAGCCGTTCGCGCAATGCCAGCGGCAGGTTGCTCATTTTCGCGATGTCAAATCGCCGCTCGGCATAAAGCGCGCGGTAAATTTGTGCGCCGCGGTACGCCGGCTCGCCCAGCGACTGCATAAATACGCGCAGCTCCTCCGCCGATTGGCCGAGCAGGTTCACCGGAAGGCGGGTGTCGTTCGCAGGCATCTTGCGATCATGATAACACGCGAGCGCGCGCTGATTTTCTGCCGCCGCCGCACCCGCGCGGCGATATAATGAAGCGTTTGAGATTCGCACGCACACGCACCAGGAGGCGCGCCGATGAGCACTCTAACCTCAGCGCAAAATAAAAGGCCCATGGAATCGCTCACCATTGATGAATGGGTGAAACAAGTTGGCGCCATTCCCGAAAAAGAATTCACGATCCCACGCGTGCTGGAGTTCACCGAGAAGAAAGCCATCCAGCCGGAGACTCTGACTCCCTACATTTTTTATGCCAACAGCCACTACACGAGGAATCTAATCTACAAGTGCGAGCTCTTCGAAATCCTCGCAATCTGCTGGAATGTCGGCCAGGTGAGCCGCATCCACAATCATCGCGGCCAGAATTGCTGGATGGTTACGCCCATCGGCCGCCTGCGCGTGCAAAATTTCCGCGTGGAAAATCAAGACGCCGCGCGCAACAGCTGCAAACTGATCCCCTCCGATTCCTACGTCATGGACCCAACTCATCCCGCCGTCGTGCGCCCCGAAGAGCCCGTGCACCAGGTGCAGAATTTGCAGGAATACAATCAGCCGGCCACCAGCGTGCACATCTATTCTTACCCGTACGATTCCTGCGAAGTGTATTCCATCGATAAAGGCGCGTACGCGGATGTTCCGCTGCACTACTCCAGCGAATACGGCAAGCTCTCACCCGACGAAAAACTAATCTAGGTCCAACACGATGGCGCCGAGCGTTCGCGGTGTGCTTACCGCGGATTTGCGCGCCTCGGCGTGGTTCACATTGCGCAATAAAACAATCGTCGCATCCATGACATTTATAGGCCCACCGTGCCACAATGGAATCAGACAACAACATGCCCGACATAAATCATAAGGTCCAGACGGACACGCTTCCGAACGGGCTCGTCGTCATCACCGAGCCGATGGAGCACGTGCACTCTGTTTCCGTGGGCATCTGGCTGCGCACCGGCTCGCGCTGCGAACCTCCCGGCCTAAACGGCATTTCGCATTTCATCGAGCACATGGTTTTCAAGGGCACCACGCGCCGCACCGCCGAAGATATCGCGCGCGAGGTGGATAGCGTTGGCGGAATGCTCGATGCCTTCACCTCCAAGGAAATGGTTTGCTTCAATACCCGCGTCCTCGACGAACACCTGCCCAAAGCTTTCGACGTGCTCGCGGACATGGTTCTGGATCCGAAATTCGCCGAAGACGAAATTGACCGCGAAAAATCCGTCATCCTGGAAGAAATTCGCATGACCCAGGACAATCCTGAGGACCTGGTCCACGAGCTTTTCACCCAGAATTTCTGGGCGCCGCATGCTTTGGGCAAGCCAATCCTGGGAACCCCGGAAACGGTTTCTGCTTTTAGTCGCGATACGCTGCGCACCTGGTTCAAGCAGCGTTACGCGCCGAACAACATGGTCATCACCGCCGCGGGCCATCTCACCCACGCGCAATTGGTAGAGCTGGTTTCGGAACGCTTCGCAAAAGGCACTTCAGCCGGCGCAGACGCCGCGGAAGCCACGCCGCAACCCGCTTCGCACGTTACTCTGCGCACCAAGCACGAGCTCGAGCAAGTTCACATCTGCATGGGCGTTCCGGCGCTGCCCATGACCGATCGCCGGCGCTTCGGCGTCGCGGTGCTCAATAATGTTCTGGGCGGCGGAATGTCGTCGCGTTTGTTCCAAAACATTCGCGAGCGCCAGGGCCTGGCCTACGCGATTTTCAGCGAACTCAATTCCTATCGCGATGCCGGCGCGTTATCGGTTTATGCCGGCACTTCGCTGGACACCGCTTCGCAGCTCGTCCGCTCCGTGCTCGATGAATTTCGCCGCCTGCGCGACGAACCGCTCAGCACCGAGGAATTGCGCCGCGCGAAAGATCACCTGAAGGGCGCCACGTTGCTGGCCCTCGAAGGCAGCGGCCAGCGCATGAACAGCCTCGCCCGCTATCACATGTACTTCAAACGCCACTTTACGGCGCAAGATTTGATCGCGCTGCTCGAAAGCGTCACGGTAGAAGACGTCCAGCAGCTCGCTCGCGAATTCTTCCAGCCAGGCCGCATGGCAGCCTCCGTCGTCGGCAACCTCAACGGCTTCGAACTCACTCAAAACCAGCTAGCCATCTGATTTTCTGAGTTCCTGCAGCGCACCACTTGCAGTTGATATTGCCTGGCCTAGTTTCTCTTGCGCGAGTTCATATTGACGGCAGCGCAGCACTTTGCCATCATCCCATTGCAGTGTCGCGTGCAAGCAATTGCAGACGCGCGCCGCGGGGGAAGCGTATCTCGTTTCGCGTATCCATTCTGGCGTCGGGCAGCACGGGCAACTCCACATTGCTCGAATCAGGGTGCACGACTCTTCTGATTGACGCCGGCATCGGCAAAAAGGAAATGTTGCGGCGCTTCGAAACTCTTGGCCGCGCGCGCCCCGAAAAAGTTGACGGTATCCTCGTCACCCACGAACACAGCGACCACTGCACCGCCCTCGCGCAAATGTCCCGCGACTGGAAATGCACTGCCTACCTTACGGAACCCACGCACCGCGAAATTCGTAAAATGTATGGTGACGGGCCAAAAACCAAAATCGAGCGCGTGCAATATATTCGCCCCGGGATTAAATTCGTAATTGGGGATATCGAAATCACGGCATTCACGATTCCGCACGACGCCGCGGACCCTGTCGGCTACGCCTTCTGCGCCAACGGTAAAAAAGTCGCCATCGTAACCGACCTCGGCTACATGCCTGAGCTGGTGAAGCATCATCTGCGCGAAGCTGACTTTCTGATCCTGGAATCCAATCACGATCTCGAAATGCTGAAGGTCGGCCCTTACCCCTGGTACATCAAGCAGCGTGTGATGAGCCGCACCGGGCATCTTTCCAATGCAATCGTTAGCGAATTTCTAGCCGATTCCGAAGTTTTCGATGGGCGCGCGCGCCACCTGGTTCTCGCGCACGTTTCCGAGCAGAACAACACTCCCGATCTAGCCCGAATCTGCGCCGAAGAAGCCCTTGGCCGCCGCCCCGGCGAATTTGCTTTTCGCGGCACCCTGCACGTTGCTTCTCAACGGATTCCCCTCGGTCCCTTCGATCTTTAAGGTCACGGAAAACTTTGACGCGACCCGCTGCATGCGGCGCAGGCCTTCCTTGTCGGGGAATTTCGGGTATCATTGAATAGGGATTTCCCCGTCGTCCTTCTGCATTGCTTGGTCTTTGCCGGTGTTCCGCTTCTGCGGAAACGTCAAAACCAAAGGAGCCACGCTTGATCGCACGTTACACCCGCCCGGAAATGGGTCGCGTCTGGAGCGAAGAAAATCGCTTTCAGAAATGGCTGGAAGTCGAACTGGCCGCCAGCGAAACGCTAGCCGAGGCCGGCGTGGTGCCGCGCGAGGCGGCCGCGAAATTACGCCAGCGCGCCCGCGTGGACGTGGCGCGCATTAACGAAATCGAAGCCAAAGTTCGCCACGATGTGATCGCCTTCACTATCGCCGTCCAGGAATCGGTTGACGATCCCGAAGCCGCGCGCTGGCTGCATTACGGCCTCACTTCCAATGATGTGGTGGACACCGCGCAAGCGCTGCTCATCCGTGAAGCGTCTCACATGATCGAGAAAAAAATCGAAGCGCTCGGCGAAGTCCTCGAGCGGCGCGCCTGGGAATTCAAAGATACGCCGGAAATCGGCCGCACCCACGGCATTCACGCCGAGCCGATCACTTTTGGGTTGAAAATTGCCAACTGGTATGCCGAAAATCGTCGCGACCTCGCGCGCTTTCAGGTGGCCGCGCAACAGATCGCAGTCGGGAAAATTTCCGGCGCGGTCGGCACCTGCACGCATCTGGGTCCGGAAATCGAGCAAAAAATCTGCCATCGCCTCGGTCTGGCGACTGCGCCTATCACGTCGCAAGTAATTGAACGCGACCGACACGCACAATACCTCACAACGCTCGCGGTCGTTGCCGCATCCCTCGAACGCATCGCACAGGAAATCCGCCACCTGCAGCGCACCGAAGTCCGTGAAGTAGAGGAGCCGTTTGGCGGCGAACAACGCGGCAGTTCCGCGATGCCGCACAAACGCAATCCGGTTTCGAGCGAACAAATCTGCGGCCTCGCCCGCGTGGTGCGCGCGAATTCCCTGGCCGCGCTGGAAAATGTCGCGCTCTGGCACGAACGCGATATTTCGCACAGCTCCGTCGAGCGCGTGATTCTTCCCGACTCTACGATTCTGGTGGACTACATGCTCCACCGCACAACGGAAATCGTCGCCAACATGAAAGTATTTCCTGAACGCATGCTGCGCAATCTCAATGCCACGCAAGGCCTGGTTTTTTCCGGGCAGCTTCTGCAGGATTTGGTCGAGCATGGCGCCCCGCGCGAAGATGCTTACAAATGGGTCCAGGCCCACGCCATGGCCGCATGGGAATCCGAAACCAGCTTCCAAGACCGCATCGCCGCCGATCCCAACATCCGCAAATTCTTGGACCAGGAAGCGCTCGCGCACACCTTCAATCTGCATCGCCAGCTGCGTGCCGTGGACGCCATCTTCCAGCGCGTTTTCGGCACGAAATCCGCCGTCGCCGTTTAGCTGTCTCCTGCAGTGGTATTTCGTTTTGCGATGGGTGAACTTCTTGCGTGCAAGGATTGCGGCCCGCTGCGTTCAAAGCAGGCCGGTGCAACGCAAGAGATTTTGTGGCGCCCGCTCCGTCCAGTGGTTTTCGGGACGGAGCGGGCATCCTTAATTTCAAAAATCAAACTACTGCACTCTCTGGATGTACCGCGCCTCGGAAGTATCCACCTTGATCTTGTCGCCATTCCCAACAAATGGCGGAACGTTGACGACCAATCCCGTTTCCAGCTTGGCGGGCTTCATCACCGCGCTCGCGGTCGCTTTCTGGATGCTCTGCTCGGTCTCAACGACGGTCATGTCCACCGTGTCCGGCAGCAACACGCCAATGGGCTTGTCGTCGTAATATTCGATTTTCACCGGCAAGTTGGGAATCAGGTAATCGCGAGTGTCGCCCACGATATCGTTCTGCAGCGCGAGTTGCTCGTAATTTTCCGTGTTCATGAAATGGTGCCCGTCGCCATCGCTATACAGATACTCGAACTGGATTTCGTCCACGACCACTTTTTCCAGAGTTTCTTCCGCGCGGAACCGGAAATCCATCATGTTCCCGTTGCGCAGGTTGCGCATCTTGGTCTGCATCGAACCGCGCTTATTTCCCGGCGTGCGGTGGTCCACGCTATATACGACGCACAGGTCGCCCTCGTGCTTGATGATCATTCCCGGGCGTAGTTGGGTTGCCTTAATCATTTCCTGCTCCTGATTTCTGGTCTGGAATTCCCCGCCCCGGTCTCGCTTTCACTCCACTACCTTGTTGCTGCCGGGCGCTGGTGGGGTAGAACGCGCCCGCCGTGCAACATTGGGCGCCGGGCACTCGCTCGGCACAATCGCCAAGCGCTCCTTCAGCGGGCATTTTGCTCCCCGCCGAAACGAGTATTATAGCGGCCCGCGCCGTACACGGTCAAACCAGCGCACGCGGTGGATCAGCACCGCGGAGCAGTCGCCGCACACGTAACTGAGCTGGGATCCGGTCCTTACCAAGCAATTACTTACCAAGCCACTCGACGAAATTGTGGAACTTTGCGCTCGCTCGAACTCAATTAATGGTGTGGAGAACGATAGAAGATCATACGAACGTCGGCTCGTTGCGGACCGCGCCGATTCAACTTCAGCAGTGTGCACGCGACGCCGCAAACATTAGGGAGATGATGCGATGAAAAAGTATCGCTTGGGATTTGCCGTTCTTTGTTTGGTCGCGTTGATGTCTTCGCTTACGGAATTCCGGGCCGCAGCGCAGGAAGCCAATTTTGTCGGAACCTGGGACATGACTGTCACGGGTGGCGGGCGCGGCGGCGGTCAACCTGGGGGCCAGGGCGGTGGAGAGGGTGGTGAACAAACCGGCGGCGGACACCGCGGCGGTGGCGGCCCGCAATCGCTCACCATCACGAAAGACGGCGACAAATTTAAGGTGACTCACAAAACACCGCGCCGCGATAACTCTTCTGACGCCACCGTTTCCGGCAACACAATTTCGTGGACCGAGGAGCGCCAGAGACGCGATGGCAACACCATGAAGATCGAATTCAAGGCCACGCTCGATGGCGACACGCTGAAGGGCACCATGGGCGGAGGGCAGTTCACGCGGGAATTTACGGCCGCCAGGCACGCAAGCTAGCCGCACGTCCACGCAATTCGGGGACCTTTGCGCAGGGCGCACGGAATTCCGATTGGCAAATGAAGAACACTGATTGGGAGAATAGAACATGAGAATTTATTCCAAGACTGCATTAGCCCTGCTGGCCCTGGCGCTTAGCTGCACGCCGCTCCTGTCGCAGGATGGGCCGCCGGATCCGCCACCCGCGCAACAACGCGCGTGGGACGGGTACGGATCGCGCCCCGGCCGAATGGGCTGGGGTGAGAATCGAGGCGGATGGGGACATCGGAGCGGCGGCTTCGGCTGGGGCGGCCGCAGAGGGCACAGGCACTCCGGTTTCGCGCGTTTGGTGAATGATCCATCCATTCGGCAACAAGTGGGCATCACGGACGAGCAGGCCGCCACGATTCGCAAGCAGGAAGCGGACTTTCGCAAAACGGAGATTCGCGGCCGCGCCGATCTTGAGGTGCAGCGGATTGATTTGAAAGATCTGCTCGCGGCGGACAAGCCGGACCGCGCCGCAATTAATGCCAAGCTACAGGAAATCAGCGCCGCGCAATTGTCCCTGCAGAAATCCGCGATTGATTACCGCTTGGCCATGCGCGATGCAATCACCCCAGCGCAGCGTGAGAAGCTCCGTCAGTTGGCGCGCGATCGCTGGCAGCGCGACGGCCGCGGTCGCCCGGGTGCGGAAGGGCCGGGACGCAGAGGACCGCGCGGTCAAGGAAGCGCAGCGCCTAAGCCGCAAGCTCCAGCGCAGTCCAACGACTAAGCAAACTCAATCGAGTGCGCCGGTAATAAAAAAGCGATTTGCGAACGGCACGGCGCTGGATCCAACCCGTGCCGTCACTCTCGAAAACTTATTTTCCGGTGTACACCACTCGCCAGATCGTGTTTGACCCATCGTCCGTCACCAGCAGCGATCCATCCGGTGCCACGGTAATCCCCACCGGGCGCCCCCAGACCTTTCCATCGGACGTCACGAATCCGGTAACGAAATCCTCGTACTCCCCGCTGGCATGGCCGGTCTGGTGCAGCGGCACGCGAATCACCTCGTAGCCGGCGCGTGACGATTTGTTCCACGAGCCGTGTTCGGAAGCAAAAATATCGCCCTTATATTCCGCCGGGAATTGTTGGCCCTCGTAAAAAGTAAATTCCAGCGAAGCATTGTGCGGCTGCAGCAACACGTCCGGCGTGATCACTTTATCCTTCAGCTCGGGATGCTTTCCCTCGTGCCGCGGATCCTGATGGCCGCCCATGTACCACCATGGCCAGCCATAAAAACCGCCCTGCTGCACGTGGGTGATGTAGTCCGGCACCAGATTGTCGCCCAGGCCGTCGCGCTCGTTCACCGAACACCACAGCTCACCGGTGTCGGGACTGAACGCGATGCCCCCGCCTGGATTGCGTATGCCGTAGGCGTAGATGGTAAGGTCGCTGCCATCCGGATTAAATTCCAGAATGTCGGCGCGATTTTTTTCGGCGGGCGTCGTGTCCGGATCGTCCACGTTCGAGCCCGAGCCCACGGCAACCAGCATTTTCTTTCCGTCCGGGGTGAACTGCACGGAGCGGGTCCAATGTCCTCCGCCCTCAGGGACATCCACGATATGCTGCTGCGAACCGCGGGCCTTCAAATCGCCCGTCTGATACGGGAAGCGCAAAACCGCACTGACAGTGCCGACGTAAATCCATTGCGGAGCGGGTCCCGGCGGATAAAACGCAATACCGTATGGCCGCTTCAAGCCCGTCACGAAAGTTTCAGTTTGCTGCGGCTTGCCGTCGGCGGTGATTCCGCGAAAAACCTTGATGTCTCCAGGTCCGGATTCCGCCACGAAAAAATCGCCGTTCGGCGCGGCGACGATCAACCGGGGATTATTCAGCCCAGTCGCATATTGCTGCACGGCGAAGCCGGAAAGCGTTTTCGGCCACGCATCGCTCGGGCGTGCGACTAGTTTTGGGCTGTTGCTAGCAGACTTTGTCGCAAACGGCTGCGGCAAATCTTGCACCGTAATTTTGCGAAAGGTTCCAGGTTTCTCGAAACGATAGTCCGTAAACGGAGCGGTCGGAGCGGATGCGTCCTTTGCCGAGTTGCCGGCAGGCGCGGCTGCAGCTTTTGCGGTCGGCAGCGGCGGATTCGCGCCGCCGAGCGTTTTCAGATACGTGATGAGTTGCCAGCGCTGCTTTTCGCTTAAACTCGACCAGGACGGCATTCCGTTGCTCGGATCGCCCTGCGTAATGAACCAGAAAATTGCGCCGTCCGCCGCACTCTGCGTTGGTCCTGTGGCCAGCG
This sequence comes from uncultured Acidobacteriota bacterium, assembly GCA_963821765.1. GTDB lineage: Bacteria > Acidobacteriota > Terriglobia > Acidiferrales > UBA7541 > Palsa-295. Next base: position 80,153 of record CAWGFF010000004.1, on the reverse strand, counting down.
CCGGAATGTTGCCAGTTCCAGCGCCAGTCGGTCCGTGGCACGAGGCGCAATGTCGCGCGAACAAATCTGCGCCGGCCTGCGCTGCTCCGCGCTTTCCCGCGTACGGGTTCTTGGTCTGTTCGGCGGCTGCTGGCGCGGCGTGGAAGGAAGCGTTCTGAGCGTTGACCGGCAAACAGACGCCGGTCGCCGTGAATAAAAATGCCGATAGAGCTCGAATGAATGCGGATTTGCCGCTACTCGATCTTGCGCTACTTGCGGAGTTCATGTGGCCCTCTCAAGGGGTTAACAGAATCGTTAATTCCAGCGCCCACGCTTTATTTCGACGCGCCCACCACCCATCATGTTACCTCTTCAATCGAACAGATCAAAAAACAGCAACGGGCGCGCGAAAACCGCCGTTCTGCGCCAATTTCGTGCCGCTGTATGCTATTGACTATATAGGCGCTTGCGTTGCGAATAGCGCAGATTGTCGCTTTTTCCGTGCACTTTCTCCCCAACTGTGTTACTCTTCTTTTGCGCTTAATACCTCGGTTGTGTTGTGCGGCCTCTGGTGAGCAGTTGATCTGAGATTACCCGCCCTTCAGTTCTCTCCGTACGTCTTCAGCGTAATTTAAAACAAAGACTGGCAAGACCAGTTTGCAGTGCCCGCACCCGATGTGTGCAATACGTGTGTGCGCGCCGCGACGGCTTCCGCCAGATAGAAGGCAACATCCAGATGGATAGTATTACCGAAACATTTTCACAAATGGCGATCTCCGCCTATACCAAAGAGCGGCTGGCATTCGCCAAGTTCTCGATTCCCACGCCAGTGCAGACTGCGGCAATTCCGCAAGCGCTGGCCGGGAAAGATGTGCTGGCAACAGCGCAGACCGGCACTGGCAAGACGCTTGCGTTCTTGATTCCAGTGATGGAGCGCATGCTGCAGGAAAAGACGCCGGGAATCGCGGCGCTCGCGCTCGTTCCTACGCGTGAACTCGCCATGCAGGTCGTCGAGCAGTACAACGCATTGCGCGGCAAGCTGCTAGGCCCTGCGGCGCTCGTCGTCGGCGGATTGTCCGAAGGATTGCAACTCACCAATCTGCGCAAAGGCGCGCGGCTGGTCGTTGCGACTCCCGGACGATTGGAAGATTTTCTCTCGCGCAAGCTCGTGCATTTCCGCGATCTGCGCGTGCTGATTCTCGATGAAGCCGATCGCATGCTGGACATGGGATTTCTTCCCGCGATTCGCAGGATCGCATCGGTGCTGCCAAAGGAACGGCAGACGCTGTGCTTTTCCGCGACGCTCGAAGCTTCCGTCGTTCATCTCGTGAAGGACTACATGCGGAACCCGGTGCGACTGGCATTCGGATCCGTGTTGAAACCGTCCGAGAATGTCCGCGTGCAAGCTTTCGAAGTCGCGAGCGATCGCAAGCTGCCGTTGCTGCATCGTTTGCTCGCGAAGGAAACCGGCCGCTGCCTTATCTTTACGCGCACCAAGCGTGGAGCCGAGCGGCTGTCCATCACTTTGAGTCGCGACGGTTTCGCTGCTTCCACGATTCACGGCGGGCGCACGCAATCGCAGCGCACCGCGGCCTTGACGGGATTCCAGCAGGGGCGCATACGCGTTCTGGTGGCAACCGACCTGGCGTCGCGCGGGATTCACGTACAAGACATCGCGCACGTGATTAACTACGACTTGCCGGACATCGCCGAGAACTTCATCCACCGCGTCGGACGTACTGGACGCGCGGGCGGACACGGCGTCGCTTCCACTCTTTTTGGCCGCGAGCAGCGCTCCGAGCTAATGGCTCTGGAACGCACACTCGGCATCAAGATGGAGCGTATGCGCGCGGAAGGCGACCCGGGAGAGAAGCAACCTCCCGCGGTGAAGAGCGCGCTAGAACGTTTTCAGTCCAACACCAAATCACGCATCGGCCAGCTTCCAGGAGAAATCCTGCAAGCGCAGGTGTAATACCGGCCCCAAATCGGTGAGCAGCGCGGCGTTGCAAAACGCGGCTGCGTCCGGAGACAAAGCAAGGTTTTGATTTAGAAAGTTGCAGACAGAAAGCAGCGGCGGCCGCAGTCGGGCCGCCGCTTTTGTTTTTAAGGGACTAAAATCCTGGTGCGCCGGTGGAGGCGGGGCGGACTTCGCCGGATTCTACGCCGAAGCGGAGGCGTTCGAGGTAAGTCTGGGCTAGCGACATCAGGCCGGTGTAGAGATAGCCCCATACGAAAAGCAGCAGGAAGGGGACGGTGGCGTAGTTTTCATTCTGCAGCGCGTAAAACACAGCTGCGGCGAAATACAATCCCAGCAGCACTTCCGCGAAGGGCATCCATCCGGCGCTCTTGTGATATTTTTTCTTGGCCCAGACGCCATCGCCGTGGGCGTCTGCTTGCACGCTATATTTAGGGGTGCGCACAAATTCCGATTTCACTCCGACGATCGCTTCGATCACGGCCAGAGCGTTGCGCACGGAAAGCCCAATGCCCACGGCCATCACAAACGGCAAATACAAGAATGTGCGCTTCCAGGTTTTGGGATACAGCGCGCGTTCCGCGGCCAAGTAGAAAGACGAAATGGAGCAGGTGGACGCGAGAAACAGCGGCAGGTCAATCACCAGCACCTGAAACCATCCCTGGTAGAAGCGCACGATCATCGCCGGCAGCAAAATGATGGACATGAAAACCATCAGCGGGTAGCTGATATTCGCGGTGAGGTGGAAGAAAGCTTCGGCTTTCACGCTGGCCGGAACGTCTGCGCGCATCACGCGCGGCATAATTTTCCGGGCCGTCTGCATAAGGCCCTTGGCCCAGCGCGCTTGCTGCGATTTGAACGCGTTCATTTCCACCGGCAGCTCGGACGGACATTCAATTTCAGGCAAATAAACGAAGTGCCAGCCGCGGAGCTGCGCGCGGTAGGAAAGATCGGTGTCTTCGGTGAGCGTGTCGTGCTGCCAGCCGCCGGCGTCTTCAATCGCGGCGCGTCGCCAGATGCCCGCGGTGCCGTTGAAATTAAAAAACAGGCCGGTGCGGAAGCGCGAGGAGTGTTCGATCACGAAATGGCCGTCGAGCAGAATCGCTTCCACTTCGGTGAGCGCGGAATAATTGCGGTTGATGTAGCTCCAACGCGTTTGCGCCATGGCCAGCTTGGAATCGGCGAAGTACGGCACGGTGCGCCGCAGAAAATCCGCCGGCGGAATAAAATCGGCGTCGAAAACGGCGACAAATTCTCCGAGCGCGGTATTTAGCCCCTCCTGTAGTGCGCCGGCTTTAAATCCCTCGCGGTTATCGCGATGAATGTAGCTGATGGGCAGGCCGAGGCCCTGGTAACGCTCGACGCAGTTGCGCGCGACTTCCTGCGTTTCGTCGGTGGAATCATCGAGGACCTGAATGTCGAGCAGTTCGTGGGGATAATCGAATGCGGCGACTGCTTCCACGAGGCGCTCGATGACGTATCGCTCGTTGTAAATCGGAAGCTGCACGGTGACCCGCGGCCATTGCGTGACTTGCGGAGGTGGGCCGGCGACGCGCTTGCGATTTTTGTAATAGTTGTAAACCAGCGCGTAGCGATGGATGCCGTACATCGCGAGGATCGTCATGACGAAAAAGTACGGCAGCATGATCGCGAAATCGAAAGTGTTCAGCTGGTAGAGGCCGCGAAAAGGATTGAGCTGCGCATCGGTGTTGCGGCGCCAGTAGTCGGAGAGAGGATTGGCGGCGACGGACGACGTCCAGGTGAGCGCGGAGCACACCGCTTGCGAGGCCGCGTTGTGAAGCCAGATCACTGCGCACATACCTCCGGGGCTAACCACGATGATGCAGAACGCCGAAACGCGACAACGGTGGAACGGCCTGGGATTGCTGGGGTATCGCCAAGCTAAGCACATGATTATACGGTGGTAAGGCGCAGTGTCAACGAAGTTAATGTTGGCGCAGTGGTGATGCTAGGCCTCCGCGACGCCACGTTTTCTTGACATTTGCGGCCCCTCCCCTACGATGAAACGACAACCTGCTCGCACGTCGGAGGATTGAGCCGTGAACATCGAAAATCGCGATGCGGCCCTTGAGGCCAGGCTCCAAAAGCAGCTACAGGCCACCGGTTCCGGCAGCGTCGAGGAACTATTGCTGCATTTGCTGGAGACCCAGGAAGAACAGGATCGTTGGCTTTTGGATAACCGGGATACGATCATCGCGAAAATCCAGCGAGGAATAGGACAACTCGACCGAGGCCAAGGCATCCCGGAAGATCAATTGGACGCGTACCTAGCGAAACTGGAAAACCAAGCTTAAATGAGCGCGCGCTATATTTTAGCGCCGCAGGCCGCGATCGATTTTTTCGAAATCTGGCACTACATCAAAGAACAAACGAGTGCTACGACAGCGGATCGCGTTGAATCGGCCATCCGCGACAGAATAGTGTTTCTCGCAGTAACCCCCCCGAAGCCGGGCACCACCGCAAGGACTTAACGGGTAACGATGTGAGGTTTTTTCCGGTCTACACTTATTTGATCGTTTATCGGCCCAAGACAAAGCCTCTGCAAATCGCTTCCATTCTTCATGGACGCCGGGACGTGGAACGACTCCTCAAAGGCCGGTTGTGAGACGCAGCGCGCGTTGACAAGTGAATGGCGGGCTCTTACCATGGCTGCGATTGTGCGCTGCGTCGAGGTTTGGCATGGCTCAGGAGAAACTCTCCGATGAATTTTTCTAGAAACCGGTTTCGATGTGTGTTGCTGATTGTGGTGATGCTCGGGGTTGGATGGGCTTTGCTCGCTGCGCAGTTCGTGGCGCTGGGCGACGTTCGTGTGGTTCGCGGGGAGCGCGTTGTGGACGTGGTGTCGTCGGCCTCTTTCGCGCACGCAACCTCATCAGTGATCGCTACCTCGACCACCGTTGCGGCCATCAATGCGGGTGCGGTGCAGCGCGGGGCGGATAATCCGATTTTGGCTAAGGCTTATCGGTTTGAGCGTGGGGGATGGATTTACGTGCATCTGGAGGGGTCGCCGCACGATATTGGGTACCAGCATGGATTTTTGCTGGCTACTGAGATTGCGGACGGGTTTGCGGCGGCTAGCCTGGAGATGACGCACAGCAGCAATCGCGACTGGGATTTTTTCCGGCGGGCGGCGCGAGAGATGCTGTGGCCGAAGATTGATCCGGAATATCAGGCGGAGTTGCAGGGAATTGTGGAAGGGTTGCGAGCGCGACAGGTGAAGCTGGACCTTTATGATGTGGTGGCGCTTAATGCGTTCATGGAATTGGGCGATTACTATGTGCCATGGCTCGACAAGCAGACCAGCGCACACAACAACCCGTCCGCTGCGTCAGCCACGCATGAAGGGCACTGCAGCGCGTTTGTTGCCACAGGAAGCTATACGAAAGATCACAAGATCGTGATGGCGCACAATAATTGGACCAGCTACCTGGAAGGGGTGCGCTGGAAAATTATTTTCGATATCGTGCCGCAAACGGGGTACGCGATGCTGATGGACGGCTATCCGGGCGTGATCGTGAGCGACGATGATTTCGGAGTGAACTCGGGCGGCTTGATGGTGACGGAAACTACCATCACGGATTTCCACGGGTGGGATCCCAGCGGCAAGCCGGAATTCGCACGCGCGCGCAAGGCGTTCCAGTATGCGGGTTCGATTGATGAGTACGTGAAAATCATGCTGGATGGGAACAATGGAGGCTACGCGAACGACTGGCTGCTGGCGGACCGCAAGACGAACGAGGTCGCGCGGTTTGAACTGGGGTTGAAGCACAGCAAAGTGTGGCGCACCAAGGACGGATATTTTGTAGGCTCGAATTTCGCGAGCGATCCGGAGGTGTTGAAGGACGAGACCACGTTCGATCCGACGAATCTGGCGGCTTCGGCAAATGCGCGGCACGTTCGTTGGGATCAGTTAATGGCGGCGAACATGGGGGAAATTGATACGACGCTGGCCGAAGGATTTCTGGCTGACCATTTCGACAGTTACACAAAGCAAACCGGCGCGAACCGGCGCACGCTGTGCGGACACGGCGACGTGGCTACGCCGGGGGATCCTGGATTCGCGACGAAGCCGTATAATCCGTTTGGCGCAGTAGAAGGCAAGGTGATGGACACGCACATGGCGGAGACGATGAGCTTCGTCGCGCGGATCGGGCATCCCTGTGGAACAGATTTCAAATCGCAGCCGTTTCTTGATGAGCATCCGGAATACAGGTGGCAAGCGTCGGTGCTGGAAGATATGAATGCCGGGCCGTGGACTGCGTATCATGCGGGTGAGCATGCACCAAATCCGTGAAGTTGCGATTCGTCGTGGAATTCGCGGTGTCGCATTTGCAGAGCTCGGAACGCCGCCGGCAGCTATCGAGACTGTGTCATAACCATAACATTGGAACTTCAGCGGCTACGGCCGCTCGGATTCTCGCCGGTCTATGTCGTGGCTAAAGCCACGACCCACAAAAACCCCCGAGTTCTCCCATTGGTCCTGAAGCCATGACCTACAAAGATTGAGGTCCTGGCGGCACTGGCCTTGCTCAGTGCACTGGGGCGTTGAGGGCCGCCATTAATTCCACGAAGGTTTCGGCGTGGAGAGCTTGCTCGATGGCTTCTTTGCGGCTGAAAAGTTCGCCGGCATCGAGCAGCAGATCGTGCTGAGCTTGATTGTCTCCGGTAAGAATTAAAATAATCAGCCTGGCTGGTTTTCCATCGCGCGCGTCGAAGTCTATTCCTTGGGCGACGCGGCCCACTACCACTAAAGGCTCAAGCAAACCGTTGACGCGGGCGTGCGGAACCGCCAGGCCGTTTTCCCATCCGCTCGTGGTTACGCGTTCGCGTTCCTGGACCAGGCGCAGAAATCTTTCCGGCGAATTGCTGGCGGCGTCGGCCGCGGCGATGCACATTTCGTGCAGAACTTGTTCCTTGGTCTGCGATTGGAGAGCGGGGAAAAAAAGTTTGGCGTTGACGGTTTCTTTCAGGGTGATCGTGCGGCGGCGGCGAATCAGGAATTTGATGGCGGGAGCGGAAACCAGCGAGGTGAAAAGCGCCATGATCACCAGAGCTACGAACATGGTTTCGCGAATCAAGCCAAGCTGCAACGCGAGAAGGCCGAGAATCATTTCCATGGCGCCGCGCGCGTTCATGGCGAGGCCAACGCCCCAGGAGGTGCGGCGGTCCATGCCGCCCAGTCGCGCGCCCAGCCCGGCGCCGAGAAGTTTGCCGACGCAGGCTACGCCGATAACAGTGGCGGTAATGGGAAGATTAAAATTCGCGATGAAATTGGTGCGCAGGCCGATGCTGGCAAAAAAGAAGGGAGCGAAGACGTTAGTGACGATGCCATGGATCAGCTCGGAGGTGCGTCTGCGCAGGTGCGTGGATTCGCCGACGGCGATGCCGATGATGAATGCGCCGAAGACGGCGTGAATTCCGGCGTATTCGGCAAATGCGGCCGCGGCGAGAGTGAGCGTGAAGATGAAGCCGAGGACGCCGCCGGGCCAGCTCGTGTGGGCTTGAATGTGAGGCAAAAGCTTGTCAATCAGCCAGCGGACCACGGTGAGGGCGAGCACTACGAAGGCGATGACGAGGATGATGGTGCGTCTCACTCCGTCCATGGATGTGCCGCTGCCGCTCATCATGCCGAGAATCATGGAGAAGAGGATCCAACCTACGAGGTCGTCAAACATCGCGGAGGACATGACGACGGTGCCCATTTCGCTGCGTAGGAGGTTAAGGTCCATCAGGATTTTGGCAATGACGGGAAGAGCGGAGATGGAAAGGGCGGTGCCGACGAACAGCGAGAAGATCAGGCGGTCAGCCCCTGGGGCGGCGCCGAGGAAGCGCGGAAACAATCCGGCGGCGCCAAAGCCGAACCCGAACGGTATGATTACGCCGAAGAAACTTACGAGTAGAGCGCTTTTGCCCTGGCGGAAGATACTGCGCAGGTCAATTTCGAGGCCGGCGATGAGCAGGAAAAATACTACGCCGAGGGTCGTAACAGTCTCGAGGGCGATGGGAAGATTACCGGTGGCGGGAAAGATAAATGCGTAGAGATCTGGCCTGAAATGGCCGAGCAAAGTGGGGCCCAGCAGAATTCCGGCCAGGATTTCGCCGAGCACCGCGGGCTGATCGAGCTTCTGCATCAGCTCGCCGGCGAGTTTGGCGGCGCCGAGCAGGACGGCCAGCGCGATGAACATGTGCATTATGTCGTGTGGAGCAAGATGCGGCATGCGGTATCGCCTCTAACCGGCGGAAAATGCGTCGCGTTTGTGTGTAACACGGGCTTGGGTGTATCGCAACAGAATGCGGCGTCGGGCGCGCAAGATATTTGTGGGAGCGGAGGCCCATTTTGGGATTTTTATTCGGGACTCCTATTCGCAATGTCTATTCGCGACCAGAGGGCTGACGGTTCAGCTAGTTATATTACAGTAACTGGTGTCCGGTGGCCTGCTATCTAATTGAGCGCACCACGCTTAGGCGCGCTGGAATTCGCACGGTCAAGATGCTACAAAACAATACGGCTGTGAACAGGTGTGTCCGTGGCTGAAAATTGCAGCGCCAAAGGATGTAAGGTCAACGTGCCCGCAGGGTTAGCGGCGGAGCATCTGTGCATTATGCACTTCACGTTATTTATTGAAAACGAATGCGCGGAGATGCGGCGGGAAACGGCGTTCGGAAATACCAACCACGAACGTCAGATGGAATTCATCACCAAGATTTCGGGACGCGGCGAGACGCTGGTGCATGTGGCGACTAGCGGATTTCCGATGTCCGATGAGTTGAAGGCGCGAGTGCTGAGCACTTTGCTCACGTTGATGAACACGCGGGAAAATATGGACCGGGCGGCGATGCGGCAGTCGGCGCTGCGCCGATTTGTCGGCTGATTTGTTTCTTTTCTTCCCACGACCGAACATGAGAATGAACCGTCTTTCGGAGAACCTCTAGCTCGATTTAGTTGTGGAAGAAGTGCCCGGTCTGGCTGCGCCAGACCGGCCGCTACAAATTCAGAAGTAACTTCAATTAAAAAGGGCTACGCGCCTACGTAGCGTGCGTAGAGGGAGCGCGCGATGGCGGGATCTTTTGTGCCTTTGACGATGGCGCGGCCGTCGGCGAAGACGGTCATTTCGTAGGCTGCGATGCGGAAGCGGAGCAGGAATTCATTGTGATGGACTGAGCCAGCGTCAGCGGAGACCTTGATGATGCGGCGGCCTAGCTCGTCGAGATCGAGGTTCCTTCGGCGTTCGTGAATCTGGACGGAATCACGGCCGCACATGGTGATGTGAGGTTGCGCTTCTCCTTCGAGGTAAATGAACTCGCGGCGCACGCAGGCGCGGCAATCGCGCTGGCGGGCAACGCGGATCGATTGGAAGCGGCCGCTCCAGACGTCGGTGGAGACCAGGCGTCCGTGCAGGGATTCCGGTTTGCCTGCGAGAATTTTGGTGGCCTCAGCGGCTTCGACGGATGCGATCACGCCGACGGCGGCGTTCAGCACGCCTGCGGTGTCGCAGGTGGATTCCGCGCCTACTGCCGCGGATCTTTCGTCACCTTCCAGCAGGCATGCCAGGCAGGCAGTTTCACTGGGACGAACCGTCATGGTGACGCCATAGCTGCCGACGGCGGCGGCGTAAATCCAGGGGATATTTAGGGAGATCGCGACGTCGTTCAGGAGCAGGCGCGTTTGAAAATTGTCCGTGCCGTCGAGGATCAGTTCGAATCCGCTGAGAAGTTCGGCGCAGTTCTCAGCTGTGAGGTCCGCGACGATTCCCTCCACTTGCGGGTCGGAATTGATGGCGCGCAGGCGGCGTTCGGCTGCTACCGCTTTTGGCAACGCTTCGCGCGCGTCTGCCTCTTCGAATAGGGTTTGGCGCTGGAGGTTCGAGGGCTCGACGAAATCGCGGTCAACGATGCGCAAGCGGCCAATTCCTGCGCGCGCGAGTAAGTTGGCGACCACGGTCCCCAGCGCGCCGCAGCCGGCCAGGACCGCGCTTGCGCCCAGCAGCTTTTCCTGGCCCTCGGCACCGATTCCGGCGAAGAGAATCTGACGTGAGTATTTCTCGCGCTGTTGGCTGTTCATTCTTGTAGTCTATTGGAGCGGAGGAACTGTTCTCAATTCAATATCATAGCGCCTTTTCCCGTCCGGCAGGCAACGCGGCCGTGCTAACCTTTGCTCTTACCTCCAAGGCGAATGAGAATTTTGTGGAATCAGCTAATCCCGCAAGCCTGTGCCATAGAGCGGTCCGGGACTTGGGGAACGATTTTGAGTCTCGGCGCGCTGCTGTGCAGCGTCCTTGCCGGAACATCGGTGCGCGCGCAGGAAGCGCAAATCGAAGGGCAAAAGGTCGCTGAGATTCGCATCGTAGATGACGCCGGAAAACTGGTGCCGGGTCCTCCTACTCCCCTCCCGCTGGAAATCGGCAAGCCTTTTGATTTTGGGACAGAACGCGAAAGCCTGCGCGTGCTGTATCGCACGGGAGATTTCGCGGATATACGCGTGGCGACCTCTCCCGCTGCGGAAGGAGTGCGCGTGGAGTTCGTGGTGCAACGGAATTTCTACAACAACGTGATCCGGGTTGAAGGATTGAAGGAGCCGCCCACAGAAGCGGCTGCGCTGGCCTCGATGCGATTGACGCTGGGAGAACCTTTCCGCGAGAGTTCGCTGCGCGAGGCCATTGACCGGTTGAAGGATACGCTGAGCAGCGAAGGACTTTATGAAGCTGATGTGAAATGGAGCCTGGTGCCGCACGAGGCGACGCGCCAAATGGACGTGCTGGTCACGGTGCAGCCGGGCCCGCGCGCGCTAGTGGGTAGTTTTGTGGTGAAGAACCAGACGCCTTACCCCGATGCGGAGCTGATTGGCCGATCGAAAATCAAGGTAAAGAATCCATTTACTTCGGCGCGGCTGACGCGGGCTTCGCAGCGATTGAAAAAGTATCTGGTGAATCAAGGGTACCTGGGCGCCGGGATTCTGATCACCGCCGGAAACTATGACGCGACTAGCAATCTGGTGGCATTGAAGTACGAGGTAACCACCGGCCCGCGGGTCAGCGTGGTGGTGGGCGGCGCGCACATCAGCCAGGGAAAATTGCGGCAGCTGCTACCGATTTATGCGGAAGGCGCGGTGGACGAGGATCTAATGCAGGAAGGGCGGCGCAACATTCGGGATTATTTTCAGCGGCAAGGTTATTTCGATGCGGACGTGCAGGTAAGCTCTCGTGATGATCCCAAAGCGGGCGTGCGGTTAATCAGCTACGAGGTTAGTCGCGGCGACCGTTCCCGGTTGGTGGGCGTGTCGTTCGGAGGCAACAAATATTTCAGCAAAGAACTGCTGGAGGGACGGTTATCGCTGCAGCCCGCGTCGTTCGCTTCGAGCGGACGGTTCAGCCAGACGCTAGTGCGCGACGATGTGGATTCGATTCGGGGGTTGTATCTTTCCAACGGTTTTCTTGATGTGAAAGTCGTTTCCGGCGTGGACACGGACTACCAGGGTAAGAAGGGCAACCTCTTCGTTTCTTTCCAGATTGTGGAAGGGCCGCAGACGCTGGTGGAGGCTTTGCAGATTGATGGCGTTCACGCCATGAGCAAGGATGCGGTGCTCAACGCGGTGGGATCTTCTCCGGGCCAGCCTTATTCCGCGGCGGCTGTGGCGAGCGATCGCAACAATATTTTGGCGATGTACTACAACGATGGATTTCCGGAAGCGCGATTTGACGACACGTCAGTGCCGGGGAGCGCTCCGTATCGAGTGAAGCTGACGTATAAGATCACCGAGGGCACGCGCATTGAGGTTTCGAAGGTGCTGCTGACCGGCTATCAATACACGCGGCCGGGAATTATCGCGCGCCAAGTGGTGATTCAGCCGAAAGGCCCGTTGCGCGAAGGGGACGTGGTGGAAACGCAGCGGCAACTTTACAATCTGGGAGTTTTCACGCGGGTGCAGATCGCGCCGCAAAATCCGCTGGGGAGCGATCCGCAAAAGGTGATGGTGGTAGATGTACGGGAGGGCGGGCGCTACACGATCGGCTACGGATTCGGTTTTGAAGTGTTGAAGATCGGGAATCCTTGTCCCAGCAGCCCCCCACCGAATTCGCCGCCGTGCAATCCGAACGCCACAAGCATCGCAGCAAGCCCGCGGGGCATTTTCGAAATTTCACGCGCGAATATGTTCGGAAGGGCGCAGACGCTTACATTCAAGGTGCGAGCCAGCACACTGCAGTACCGCGCTTTGGCTTCCTACACGGCAGATAATTTTCTGGCGAAGAAGGCGCTCAGCGCAGCGCTGACGGTATTTGCGGATAAGACGCTAGATGTGGCGACTTTCACTTCCATCCGTTACGAAGCGCAGTTTCAAATTTCGGAGAAACTTTCGCCATCGAGTTCGCTGCAGTATCGCTATTTTTTCCGGCGCGTAGTTGCCACCAACCTGAACGGCACGATTTCCGAGGACCAGATTCCGCTGTACAGCCAGCCTACGCTGGTGTCTGGAATCGGCATTACGTATGCGCGCGACCGGCGGGATAATCCTGCCGACCCAAAATCCGGAAACTTCAACACCGCGGACTTCAGTTACGCTGCGACAGCACTCGGCTCGAGCGCCAGCTTTTTCCGCGCGTTCGTGCAGAACTCTTCCTACCATCCCTTTGGCCGCGCCTTTGTGTTCGCGCGGGCGACCCGGTTCGGCGTGGAAGTACCGACGGGGACAACCACCGGGAACGCGCCCACGAATTGCGCCGACGCTACGACGACCGGGCAGATCATTCCGCTGCCCGAACGATTTTTTTCCGGCGGCGCACAGTCGCTACGAGGCTTCAGCCTGAACGAAGCCGGCCCGCGCGATCCCTGCACGGGTTTTCCCATCGGGGGCCTGGCGGTGCTGATATTTAATCAGGAATTGCGTTTTCCGATGAGGCTGCCGTTAATCGGCAACCGTCTGGGAGGCACGGTGTTCTACGACGGCGGCAACGTGTATAGCGATGTCGACCACATTAACCTGGCATGGAAGTCCGCTTCGCCGACGGTGCTGAATTATTTTTCACACACGATCGGATTCGGCGTGCGCTATGCGACGCCGATTGGGCCGGTACGAGTGGATTTCGGCTACCTGCTGAATCCTGCGGAATATTCGGTAACGCCGCAGCCTCCGACGGTGCCGCCCACACAGATGTACCGTGTGTCGCATTTCGGATTTTCGTTCAACATCGGGCCGGTGTTCTGATGCGACGCGCGATGTTCATTTTCGGATTGGTGGCTTGGCTGCTGGGATTCGCGTCAAATCGCGCCGGCGCGCAAAGCGGGACTTACTCCGAATTGCCGCCGGAATCCGGGATGACTAGATCGCCAGGGTCTTCGGGCGCACAGCAGGTGGATGGGGTGGCGGCGCGGATCGAGGACGACATCATCACGGAAAGCGAAGTCCGCGAGCTGGGCGCATTTCAGAGGCTTGTGGATGGAAAATCGAAACCGCGTATGGAACTGATTCGAGAGCTCAGCGATCAATGGCTGATTCGCACGGAAGCGACGGCGACGAAGTACGGCCAGCCTCCAGCCGAGGACGTGGATCGCGCTTATACGGAATTCATGAAGCAGTTTCCATCGCCGGAGGAATTCCAGAAGCGCTGCGCCAGCGCCGGGTTGACGGAAGCAGCGGTACGCCGCATGGTGGCCCAGCAATTATATCTTTCGCGGTTTATTGATTATCGTTTTCGGCCGGAAGCGCAGGTGAGCGACGAGCAGGTGGAGACGTATTACGGCGACGAATTTTCGCCGCAATTGAAAGCGCGCAACGAGCCCGTGCCTCCGCTGGACGATGTGGACGACACGATTCGCGAAGTGCTGATCCAGCGGGCGATCAGCGATCGCGCGGCGAAGTGGCTGAGCGAATCGCGCGATCGCCTGAAGATTGACATTGTGTCACAAGGGAGCGGCTCATGAAGCTTCGCTGGCCACACGGGCTGGCAGCCGTGGCGCTCTTGATCGGCGCTGTAGCGGTGGCGGTGTTTTGCATTTTCGAGTTTGAAATTGCGCAGCGCTGGGCGCGCCATTCGTTAATCCACCAGCTAGAGGAACGAACCGGCGCGCGCGTGGACCTGGGCGGGTTTCATCTGCATGCGTGGCGCCTGCGCGCGGAGCTGGATAACCTGACGCTGCACGGCAACGAAACTTCCTCCGAAGCTCCGCTGTTTCACGCGGACCGCGTACAAGTGGGCATCACGGTGCTTTCGTTCCTGCACCGGCAATTCAAAATAGACGAACTACTAGTGGACCGCCCGCAACTGAACGTGCGTTATGAAAAAAATGACACCAGCAATCTGCCGAGTCCAAAAATTCAGCCGGGCGCGGGTCCGTGGCAGGAAACACTGTTCAATGTGCGCATCGGCAAAGTAGAACTGCGCAATGGCGGCGCAAACATCAACGACCGCAAGATTCCCCTGGAGCTAAAGGGACAGAATCTGGCGTTTCTATTGCAATACGTGGCGCCGGCGGAGGGCAACGGAGCGTACGTGGGGAACCTGAGCTGGAACCAGGTGGAATTGGATTTGCAGCAAGACGTGCCCTTACGTTTCGACCTTTCGACGAAATTTGTGTTACACCGTGATTCGTTTGAGCTGGATGAGCTGGTTTGGAAGACCCTGCACTCGGAGCTGAATCTGCGCGTCGAGGTGCCCAGATTCGCGCGTGCGGAATGGAATATGCATTATCGCGGTCGCCTATCGCTGGAAGACATACGGAAAATATTTCGTGAGCCGCTTACCCCGGACCTGATTGCCGATTTTTCCGGCGAGGCCCGCTACGCTTCGGGCGATTGGAGCGGCAGCGGCCACTTCGACGGCCACGACGTGAAAATGCCGTACGAGTGGTTTCATGCGACGAATATCGAAACCACCGGGAATTACACAATCGCGAAACAAAAGCTGGTGGTGGAAAATCTGGCGATTCGCGCGCTGGAAGGATCGCTGGACGGCCGCCTGGAAATGGATTTACCGACGCTGGCCTTCCGCACGCAAACACATTTCCATCACGCGAGCCTGGCGGAAGCCATTCATGCGGTGAACAACACAGGCTTCCCGATTGATACGCTGCACTGGGACGGCGCCATTGACGTGGATTCGTACAATACCTGGACGGCCAACTTCAAACATTTCACTTCCAAAGGAGAATCGCGCTGGTCGCCGCCGGCGGTGCTTACACCGGGAATGATTCCGGTGACGGCGCGAATTGTTTACGACTACCAAGAAGATTCGGAAATGTGCGCGCTCACCGACAGCGAAATCACCACGCCCAACGCGCAACTTGAATTCAACGGCGCGCTCAGCGGGCTGGATACAACGCTGGAATTGAAACTGGAAGCGCAGAATCTGGTGGAGTGGGACGATTTCATCAACCGCCTGCGTGGAGTTAGTGCGGTACCCACGCGCATTGCCGGCAGCATCAAGTTTCGCGGGCGCATTCTGGGGCCGATCGCGGGGCCGACTTTCTCGGGGCACATTCGCGCGGCCGACGCGCGTTACGACACGTATCAATGGGATGAGATTTATGGTGACCTGGATTATTCGCTGGATGATTTCAAGCTGAGCAAGGCGGTGGTGCGGCGGGGGCAGGCTTCGTTCAACTTGGATCTTTCCATGCAGCTGGATGGCGACTGGAGTTTTGTTCCGCAGAGCGTGTGGTCGCTCGCAGTGCAGACGGAGCACGCGCCGAGCGACGACGTGCAATCCATGCTGGGCGCGAGCTATCCATTCACCGCTGCGATTTCCGCCACGTTGAACGGCAGCGGAACTAGCGCCCTGCCGGTGTTGGATGGCAGTTTTGTTTTGGAGGATATTCAAACCAAAGGATTGCACTTCGACCGGCTGGGTGGCCAATTGCGCTTCGCCCGCGACGAGGTGAGGCTGTCGCACGCGGAATTGCGGCGCGATACGGGGCGCGTCGCGGGAGACATGCTGTATCGTCCGCAGGAAGAAAATATCGAGTTCGATCTGACCGCCGCGGGGATACAGCTGGACAAAATTCAGGCGCTGCAAAATACGTCGCTGCCACTGGCAGGACGGCTGGATTTTGCGCTGCATGGCAGCGGGCCGGTGCGCGCGCCCGAGGGGAAGGGCGATTTTCACGTGCTGGGTTTGAAAATTGGCACGGACGAGGAAGGCGATTTCCACGGGCGGCTGGATTCGGATGGGCACAATGTTCGCGTGTTGCTGGATTCGCAAGGCACGCATGGGCAATTGAAAGGCGAGCTCAGCGTGGGATTGTCGGGCGACGAGGACATCTCCGGGAAACTTTCGGTGGTGCAGTTCGATCTGGATCCGCTGTTCACGGCCGGCTTGCATCTGAAGAACTTGACGGGGCACAGTGTGGTGGACGGAAATTTCACGCTGGCGGGAGCGCTGCGCAAACCGGATTCGATCGAGGTGAATGCGGACATCTCGCAGATCTCGTTGAATTACCTGTTTATTTCGTTGCAGAACGATGGACCGGTGCAATTCACCTATCACCGGAACGAAATTCGCATCGCGCAGGCTCACTTGCACGGCCCTGACACGGATTTTCAGATCAGCGGCTCGGCGCGGTTTGACCGCGAACGACCGGTGCACGTTAGCGTAACGGGCGCGGTGAATCTGGGGCTGCTAAAAGGGTTGATGCCGGACCTGCATGCGGCGGGGGAGGCCAATGTCAATGTAGCGATTGAAGGAACGATGTCCAAGCCGCGCATCACGGGGCGAACGAGCGTGCGCGATGCTTCGGCGAACTACTCAGATTTTCCGGTGGGACTGAGCCACTTGAACGGGGATCTAGTGTTCGATCGCAGCCGGCTGCTTTTTGAAAATGTCACCGCGGATTCCGGCGGCGGGCAGCTGACATTGAACGGCAGTGTGACGTATGGGGAAGAAGGCCCGGTGCGGTACGAAATTTACGCGCGGACGCCGCAGGTGCGCATTCGTTATCCGGCGGGGATGAGCTGGCTGACGGGCGGGACGCTGCAGCTGGTGGGGACGACTGAGCGTGCTGTGCTCAGCGGAAACGTGGAACTGAAACGGCTGCTGTTTGCGCCGGGCACGGACATTACTTCGTTCTTTGGCGCGTCGCCGGATACTTCCGCGGTGGGAGCTTCGTCTTCCGAGTTCATGCGAAATCTTACGTTCGATGTGGCGGCGCATACCAGTCCTGGGGCGCGCGTTGAATGGACCGGCGCGCAGGTGGAAATTGACAGCGATCTGCATTTGCGCGGGACGTGGGACCGGCCGATTTTGCTGGGGCATATTCACTTGCTGGGCGGCGAAATGTCGTTCCGCGGAAATACTTTTACGCTGACGCGCGGAGATGTGAATTTCGCGAACCCGTTTCAGCTGGATCCGGAACTGAATATTGAAGCGACTTCGACGATCAGCCAGTATTTAGTGACGATCAATTTTTCGGGGCGCGCGAGCAAACTTTCTCTGAGTTATCGTTCTGATCCGCCGTTGCCGGATACGGACATTATTGCTTTGCTGGCGCTGGGCAGCACGGGGCAGGAAAGTGCATTGCGTTCAACCGCGGCGGGATCGAACTACGGAGCCACCGCTCTGCTTTCTGAAGCGGTTTCGAGCGGGGTGGGCGGGCGCATCGAGCATTTATTTGGCATCAGCCATTTTCGGATTGATCCGTTTCTGGCGGGGACGGCTACGGAATCGAACGCTTCGGCGCGGGTTACGATTGAGCAGCAGATCACGCGGGATCTTACTGTTACTTATTCTTCCAACGCGGCGTCTGACCAGGAACAGCTGATTCAAGTGGAATACCATGTGAAGCGCGATCTTTCGATTGTGTTTCTGCGCGACATTAATGGCACGTATGGTCTGGACGTGAAGTTCGTGAAGCACTTCCACTGACGGCGAGATTCATTCCGGCATGGCGAAGAGCGATTCTGGCGCGAGGCGCACGCGCCAGGGTTGCGGCCGGTCGCGAAAGCGTTCCCATTTTTCTTTGAACATCTCGGCTTGGAGGTGGGCTTCGCCTTTTTCGGCATGTGCTCGATCCAGGCTCAGGAATAGTGTGTTGCGGAAGGGTGTTTCTGACGTGCGCACGATCCAGCAGGGGAAGACGTTTGGCTCTTCGTTGGCTTCGGCGGCGGCGATTTCCAGGAAGTCAATGTGGTGCGCGCGAATGCCAATGTACTTCGTTGCTGTGACCGGCTGGTGCCCGAGGCGTAGCTGGCAATTCCAGTCGAGTGCTTGCAGCGAGCCGTCTGGATTTGGATGCGCGCGGGAAATATTTTTGCATCCGGTGAGGCGCGCGATTTCGGAGGTTGGCGGGCGGCGGAATATTTCTTCCTTGGGGCCGAATGCCGCGACGCGCCCGCGGGCTAGCACGAGCAATTGTTCGCCGAGACGGTAGGCTTCTTCCATGTTGTGGGTGACCAGCAGCGCCGGCCGGCGGAACGTGGCGAATGTTTCCTGGAGCTGCGCTTCTACTTGGCCGCGCAGATGCGTATCCAGCGCTGAGAGTGGCTCGTCGAGGAGCAGCGCTTCCGGCTGGATCGCCAGGGCGCGCGCGAGCGCTGTACGCTGCTGTTCTCCGCCGGATAGTTCGCGCGGGTAACGTTGTTCGAGTCCTGCGAGGTGCGTACGCGAAACGAGTGCGGCGATGCGAGCGGATCGCTCGTCGCGCGGTAGATCGTGCAGGCCGAAGGCGATATTTTGCGTCACGGTGCGATGGGGATACAGTGCGTAATGCTGAAAGAGCATGCCGATGCGACGGGCGCGCGCGGGAATTCCAACGCGTTGAGCTGAGTCGAACAGGATTCGGTCGTTCAGCGTGATGCGCCCTCGTCCCGGTCTTTCCAGGCCGGCAATGCAGTGCAGCAGCATGGATTTTCCCGCACCGGATGCGCCGAGAATGCTCAGCGGCGTTTCGGAGGCGCGGAAGGCGACGTCCAGCGTGAAGTCCGCTAGCTTCTTTTCGATTTGGACTTCGAGAGTCACGTCAGTGCTGCCCCCACCGCTCGCGGCGGAGACGCTGCGCGTGCGTCCAGTAGTAAAGGCCGCCGAGAAGGACGATGGAGATGCTCACATCCACGGCGCACCAGGCCATGGCGCGCGAGATTTCGTTGGCCTCCACGGCGAAATAAATGGCGATGGGGATGGTTTCGGTTTTTCCGGGAATGTTTCCGGCGAGCATCAAAGTGGCGCCGAATTCACCGAGAGCGCGCGCGAAGGATAGGATCGTGCCGGCCAGCACCCCGGGCCAGGCGAGAGGCAGCGCCACCTCGCGAAAAATTCGCGCTTCGGATGCGCCGAGCGTGCGTGCGGCTTGGAGCAGGTGCGGGTCCACTTGTTCGAGGGCGGCGCGCGCGGTGATGTACATCAGCGGAAAAGCAACGACGGTTGCGGCGATCACCGTGGCAGGCCAGGAAAACACGACGCTGGCGCCGAATTGCAGGAGCAGTTTGCCTAGTGGGCCGTTGCGGCCGAAAAGCAGCAGCAGAAGGAAACCCACAACTGTGGGCGGCAGAACGAGCGGGAGAATAAAGATTCCGTCAATGAGTGCCGCACCAGCGCCAGCGCGATTCTGCCGCCACGCAGCCGCGGCCAGACCTGCGACCAGCGTCACGGCCGTGGCCGCCATGCTGGTGGCCAGCGAGATCAATAGAGGAGACCAATCCATCGCGAGAGGATTGTAGCTGGATCAGTTCTTTACGGCTGTTTTTTCAGCGGAGGTGAAGCCGTATTTCTGGAAGACGGCGCGGGCGTCGGGCCCTTGCAGAAATTCCAGGAAGGCGCGGGCCGCGGACTTATCTTTTGAATCGCGCAACACCGCGGCGGGATAGAGAATCGGATCGTGAGAATCCGAGGGCGCAACCGCGACGACGCGGACTTTTTGAGATGCGTTCGCGTCGGTTTGATAGACCAAACCCGCATCCGCGTTGCCCGTTTCCACATAGGTGAGCACGGCGCGAACATCTTTCGCGTACACAGCTTTCTTTTCGACTGCGGCGAATAGGCCGAGGTGTTCCAGCGTCTGCCGCGCGTACATTCCCGCTGGGACCGTGCCGGCCTCACCGAGCGCTATCGTTTTCACTGCGGAACCGGTGAGGTCCTGAAAGCTGTTTAGCGCCGTGGACTGCGTCGGGGTGATCAACACCAGCGCGTTGCCTACGAGATCGCGGCGGGTATCTGCCACGATCAAGTTTTGCGCGGCGAGCTCGTCCATTTGTTTTTCGGCGGCGGAGAAAAAGACGTCCACGGGCGCGCCCTGTTCAATCTGGCGAGCGAGCGTTCCGGAGCCGCCGTAGTTATAGGTGACGGCCGTGCCGTTGCCGCCGTTCTTGCGATGTTGCTGCACCTGGAAAATAGGGCCGAGCTCGTCCAGCGCATCTTTCAGGCTGATGGCGGCCGAAACTGTGATTGATGAGGTTTGCTGGGGCGCCGCTTCTAGCGAAAAACTTCCCGCTGTTCCCGCCACAAATATTAAGAGGAGGCTCGCGACGACGAGCCCCCTCCGGATGAGTCGTGTTCTGGCTGGCGTGGACATTGCAAATCTCCTGCGCTTCATACGACCGGAAATCTACTACTCTGGACCGGCCGGTTTCAGAGTGGAAGGCGGCGGCGACGACGGAGACTTTGTTCCCGGTGCTGACGTAGCAGGAGCGGGAGCCGGCGCGCTGGAAGGGGCTGGCGCCGAACTATCCGGCGGCAGCATCTGTTTGAGTTGCGGATAGTCGTCGGACATGCTGCGCAACGCGGCGATGGCGGCAGTGTTTTCGATCTGCTGGCCGGCGACGACCATCTGCTGGTTCACTTCCGGCATTTCCTTCACGAGGCGCTGGCCGATGGGCGAATCGTAGAATTTAGTCAACGCCTGAATGTCGTCCAGAGAAAAGTGCTTCGCGTATACGGCCACGATTGCGTCATTGACGGCGGTGGGCGGGAGGCCGGCTGAAAATTTTTGCGAGAACGTGGCCATGAATTTGGACAATTGGTCCGCGGGAATCGCGCGGCCGGCGCCGTCGTGCACCTTGCCGGTTATGAAGTTCGCGATGTTTTCACCCATCTTCGAGGTTTCGGTGATGTTCATGAGATGGCGAATGGCAGCGTCTTTTGCGGGATCTATTTTTTCGGCAGGTGCGGGCGGTGTTTGCGCCGCCGGTGCTTGGGCGGCCGGCTTTGCGGGAGCCGCCTGTCCCGGTGTCGCGTGCGGCGCGAGCGTTGGTGGTGTGCTGGACGCGGGTGCTTGCGCCAGCGCCGGTGTCGCCGCACACAACAGGCCGGCGATCACGGCTGTAAGTAGCTTCATGGAATTCTCCTGTTGTTCGCCGCAGGCTCATGGTGGTTTCTGGCCTGAGATGCGAATCCAAGAATCGTATCGAACGTGGGCGGCATATGCAATTCGGGAGCGCGATTCGCGGATGGCGCAGGGCCGCGGTGGCAGGGCTGCTGCCGGCTGTGATAACTTTTAAGTGTGAAGATTAGTTTGCTAGGCGCTATCTGGAAAAACGCGGCGCATGCTAAAGCTCGCGGCCTCGCGCGAGGCACGGCACTCGGCGGTGTCGCCAGGATCTTGCGCCGATGACTGCTGCGGGCATTTCTTCTGCAGGCGCAAGGCCGGATTTCGCGGCGGAGCGAAATGAAATGGTGGCGCGGCAGATTCGCTCGCGCGGCATCGTCTCCGCGCGCGTACTGGACGCGATGGCAGCGGTGCCGCGGCACGAATTCGTTCCATTCGGGGTGCAAGCTTCGGCATATCTCGATGAAGCGCTGCCGATCGGCGGCGGCCAGACAATTTCGCAACCGTTCATTGTCGCGGCGATGAGCGACGCTCTGCAGCTCACCGGCAGCGAGCGCGTGCTGGAAATTGGCGGCGGCTGCGGGTATCAAGCGGCAGTGCTGTCGCTGCTGGCGCGAGATGTGATCGTCGTGGAACTGCGGCCGTCGCTTGCGGAAGCATCTCGCGAGCGTTTGGCGCGTCTTGGTTATTGCAATGTGCGCGTGGAAGATGGCGATGGCTCGCTTGGCTGGCCTGGCGGCGCGCCGTACGACGCCATTCTTGTTTCTGCGGGCGCGCCGGCAATTCCTCCGCCGCTCGTCGAACAGCTCGCCGAAGATGGCCGCCTGGTAATCCCAGTGGGTGATTCCGAGCGGCAAAGTATGCTGCGAATCGTAAAACGCGCGGGCGGCTGGGAACGAGAAACGCTGCTGACTTGCCGCTTCGTGCCGCTGCTGGGCTGTCACGGCTGGCCGGAAAGCGTTCCGAATCCGGTCCTGGGACCGGCAGCGCGATGAACGCACCGGCCTCTGCGCCTGAACTTTCCATCGTCATTCCTGCTTATAACGAAGAGGGCCGGCTGGGACGGGCAATTTCGCGCATTCGTGACTATTTTGCGGGGCGCCGAGTGCCGCCGGGCGTGGCGCCGGAAATCGGCTTGGATCAGCTGGAAATTCTGATCGTGGATGACGGAGCGAAGGACGGCACCGCCCGGATTGCGGAAGAATGGGCGCGCGAGATACCGGGTTTGCGGCTTGTTTCGAACCAGGAGAATCGAGGGAAGGGCTACAGCGTGCGGCACGGGATGCTGGAGGCTTGCGGGCGCCTTGCGCTGTTCACGGATGCGGACTTGTCGTCGCCGATCGAGGAAATCGAAAAGCTTCTCGCCGCGATCGCTGCCGGATACGACATCGCGATCGGGTCGCGCGCGCTGGACCGTTCGCTGATTTCGGTTCACCAGGCACGCCATCGCGAGCTGGGCGGCATCGTCTTCAACGGATTGGTGCGGATGGTTACCGGTCTGCCGTTTCACGATACTCAGTGCGGATTCAAGCTTTTCCGGCGCGAGCCTGCGCGCATTATTTTTGAGCAGCAGCGAATCGAACGCTTCGGTTTCGATCCGGAAATTTTGTTTCTTGCCAAGCGCCACGGCCTGCGCGTTGCGGAAGTGCCGGTGCGTTGGGCGCATGACGCTGCGACGAAAGTTCAGGTGTTGCGCGATAGTGTGATGATGTTCCGCGAACTAGTGGCGATTCGCTGGAACTGGCTGCTGGGACACTACCCCCAAAAAAAAGGCGCGCAGTAGGGATTTCGGTTTTGCGGTTCGTGGAACGAGTCGAAATGATTGCCGTTTCCGCCGGCGTGGCACTAGCGCATGCACTCTTCTCCGCACGGGCAAGATTGCCTGTGCCACCAAAACTGGGTTGCTGCCGACCGTTTCCGCGAACTGTCTAAGCGTCGCTGAACGATTGGCCGCGCGGCTGATCTTTCGCCAGTGGCGGCGGAGCGCTGGGATCGCTGAAATCTTTCGTCCAATGCCAATTGCGAATTTCCGGCAGGTCCTGAAAATGTTCGCGGATGTACGCGTGGTGTTCGTACAATTTCCGGTTGAACATATCAATCGCGTCGGAGGCTTGGGAGCGCAGGCGCGGAACGTGCTTGAGCGCATCAATGGCCAGGTGGTATCGGCTCATTTTATTGAGAACCACCATATCGAATGGCGTGGTGGTGGTGCCTTGATCGTTGAAGCCGCGCACGTGGAAGCGGCCTTCGTTCGCGCGGCCGTGTACCATGCTGTGAATGAGCCAGCGATAACCGTGGAACGCGAAGACCACGTCCACATCGCGGGTGAAGAGCGCCTCGAATGAAATGTTGTCCATGCCGTGCGGATGGTCGTCGGGGCTCATCAGCGCGTTGAGATCCACGACGTTCACTACGCGCACTTTGATGCCCGGGACGTGCTTCTGCAACAGCCAGGAAGTGGCGCAGGCTTCGATGGTGGGCACATCGCCGGCGCAGGCGAGGACGATGTCCGGCTGCGTGCCGCCGTCGTTCGTCGCAAACTTCCAGATGGACGCGCCTTGCGAACAATGCGCGAGCGCTTCGTCGAAAGTGAGCCATTGCAGCTCGGGCTGCTTGCCGCAGGTGACGACGTTGACGTAGTTGCGGCTGCGCAGGCAGTGATCGAAAACGTTGAGCAGGCAGTTGGCGTCGGGCGGGTAGTACACGCGAATCACTTCGCTGCGGCGCTGCAGCGCGTTGTCCACAAATCCGGGGGCCTGGTGGCTGAAACCGTTATGATCGTTGCGCCAGGCGTGGCTGGTGAGGAACACGTTGAGCGATGCGAGCGGGCGGCGCCAGGGAAAATCAATGCATTGCTCGAGCCATTTGGCGTGCTGCGTGACCATGGAATCCACTACTTGCGCAAAGGCTTCGTAAGAAGACCACATCCCGTGGCGGCCGGTGAGCAGGTAGCCTTCGAGCCAGCCTTCGCATAGATGTTCGCTGAGGACTTCCATCACGCGGCCGTCAGGAGCGAGGTGGTCGTCAATCGAAACTGTTTGCTCCATGGTGCAGCGATTGGTTTGGTCGAACACGGAGTTGAGGCGATTCGAGTTGGTTTCGTCGGGGCAGAATAGCCGGAAATTCGCGGGATTTTGTTTGATGATATCGCGCAAGTATTCGCCGAGCTTGCGGGGGGCTTCCGCGACTACTTCGCCTGGACCGGGCACTTCCAGGGCGTAGCTTGCGAAATCGGGGAGATCGAGCGCTTTCAGCAGGCGGCCGCCATTGACGTGCGGGCTTGCGCCCATGCGTTTGTTTCCATCGGGAGCGAGCACGGCGAGTTCTGGGATCAGGTGGCCGTTCTGATCGAATAATTTTTCAGGCTGGTATTGGCGCATCCATTTTTCGAGCAGCTTTAGGTGCGCGGGATCTTCGCAGACATTGGAGAGCGGCACCTGGTGGGCGCGGAATGTACCTTCGATGGGAAGACCATCCACTTCTTTCGGGCAAGTCCAGCCTTTTGGCGTGCGCAGGATGATCATCGGCCACGGCTGAAGGGCCGGTTTCTCGCTGGCGCTCACGCTCTTAGTTCGCGCTTCTTTCTGAATCTCGCGAATTTCCGCGTAGCAACGATCGAGCGCAGCAGCTAGCTGTTGATGCACGATCGGGGGATCGTCGCCTTCGACGAAGTAGGGGGCGTAACCGCTGCCTCGATAGAACGCGGAAAGTTCGTCGTCAGACCAGCGCGCGGTTACCGTGGGGCCGGAAATTTTGTAGCCGTTCAGATGCAGGATCGGCAGGACGGCGCCGTCGCGCGCGGGATTCAGAAATTTCACACCCTTCCAACTTCCCTCCAGCGGACAGGTCTCCGCTTCGCCATCACCGACGACGCAGGCAACGATCAGATTGGGATTATCAAACGCAGCGCCGAACGCGTGCATAAGCGAATAGCCCAGCTCGCCGCCTTCGTGCATGGAATTCGGCGTGTGCGGGCCGCAGTGGCTGGGAATTCCCCCGGGCGTCGAGAAGGAGCGGAAGAGCAGGCGCATTCCGGCAGCATCCTGCGTAATTTCCGGATGGACGTCCGTGTAAGTGCCTTCCAAATACGCGCAGGCGTTCAGAGTGGGGCCGCCGTGGCCGGGGCCGGAGATATAGATGATGTCGGCGCCGGTTTCGCGGATCAGGCGGTTCAGATGCACGTAGATGAAATTCTGCCCGGCGGACGTGCCCCAGTGGCCGAGGAGGCGCGGCTTGATGTTCGCTTTCGCGAGCGGCTCGCGCAGCAGCGGATTATCAAGCAAGTAGATTTGGCCGACGCAAAGATAATTTGCGGCGCTCCAGTAGCGCTGCATTTTGTCGAGCAAGTCGGCGGAGAGCGGGCCGGAGGTGGCAGGCGCTTTTTGTGCGGGCGGCTGCGGCGGCTGCGGGGCTGCTATTGCGGTAGATAGCTTTGCATCAAATGTGAACATGACATCCTCAGTGTGTTCCTGACGTTCTTTCGCCGAGAACGGTTATGACGTGTTGGAGGATCATTAGATCTTCGTTGGTTTGTATGACGCGCACGTTAACACGGCTGTCGGTCGCGGAGATTATTGACGCGTTGGCTGCGTTCCGCGCGTCATCGAGACGGATTCCGAGGAAATCGAGACCGGTGCAGATGCGTTCGCGAATGGCGGGAGCGCGCTCTCCGATTCCTCCGGTGAAGACGAGCGCGTCGAGGCCGCCGAGCGCCGCGGCATATGCGCCGATATATTTTTTCGCACGATAAGAGAATAGGTCAACTGCTTCGGCGGCACGCGGGTCTTGTGGCGCTTTCTCCAGAAGCTCGCGCATGTCACCCGTGCTGCCGGAAACCCCTAGCAGGCCGGATTGCTTGTTCAGCAACGCGCCGGCTTCTTTCGCGGACATTTTTTTCTCCGTGAGCAGATAGAGCAACAGGCCGGGATCGAGGTCGCCGGAGCGGGCGCTCATCACGAGGCCTTCGAGCGGTGTGAATCCCATGGAAGTGTCTATGCTCTCGCCGTTTTGCAGCGCGACGATGCTAGCGCCGCTGCCCAGGTGCGCGATGATGACGCGGCCAGCGGCTTCTTTTGCGTCAAGCTTGCGGAGTTCGCCCACGAGGTACTCGAAAGAAAGGCCATGGAAACCGTAGCGCCGGACACCTTCGTCGTAAAATCGCCGCGGCAGCGCGTACATTTTCGCGACGGTGGGCAACGAGCGGTGGAAAGCGGTGTCGAAGCAAGCCACTTGCGTGAGCTTCGGAAATTTCTTCGCGACAAACTTTATTCCTTTGATGGCGGCGGGGAGGTGATCCGGATCGAGCGGCACCAGTTTTTCGAGTGCTGTTAGAAATTTCGGCGTGATGCGCTGCGGCTCGGTGTAACGCGCTCCGCCGTGAACCAGGCGGTGGCCTGCGGCTTTTAGTCCGGAAAGGTATTCGTGCTTATCCAGCCAGACGAACATTGCTTGCAGCGCGGCATTCGAGTCGGTGCCCTTTACTGATGAATCCAGGAGCGTGGCGCCGTTGGCAGAGGTGATTTTCAGGCGCGCGCTGGCGGCGTGGCTGTAGGCCACCGAGATTGAGACTAGTACGTTGGCGCGCTTGTCCGTCTCGCCGCCCACTTCATACAGGGTGGACTTCAGAGTCGCAGAGCCTCTGTTCATCGTCAGCACTCGTTCGCGGCCGGAAGTCATCGCAAAATCATCCTACAGAAATGCATGGAGGACTGCACGGGCAATTGGATGGAAGGAGCCATGCGTGCTGCTGGGGCCAGCCGCGTCCGGATGGCTCTGGCGCAAAGGAAGCGAAGGGCGCCTTACGATGCTCGCCGTTTGCGTTCGACCAATTGCAGAATCAGAGGCGTCAGAATCAGTTGCATCGCCAGATCCAGTTTGTTGCCAGGAATCACGATGGAATTCGCGCGAGACATGAAGCTGTGCTGGATCATAGCCAGCAGGTACGAAAAATCGATCCCGCTGGAATTGCGGAAGCGGATCACTACCATAGATTCATCCGGGGTGGGAATCCAGCGTGCGATGAAAGGGTTCGAAGTGTCCACTGTGGGAATGCGCTGGAAATTGATGTCCGTAACGGAGAACTGCGGGCACATGTAACGGACGTAGTCCGGCATGCGACGCAAGATCGTGTCGGTGACAGCTTCGGTGGAATATCCGCGCGAAGCGCGATCGCGGTGAATCTTCTGAATCCATTCCACGTTGATTACCGGAACCACTCCGATTTTCAAATCCGCATACTTCGCCACGTTCACTTTATCGGTGACGATTGCTCCGTGCAGCCCCTCGTAAAAAAGCAGGTCGCTGCCTTCCGGAATTGCTTGCCAATCGGTGAATTTTCCGGGGGCCGCGCCAAATTGCTCCGACTCCGCGTTGTCGTGCACGTAATGCCGCATGCGCCCGTGGCCGTTCTCTCCGTAGCCGCGAAACGTGGCTTCGAGTTCATCGAGCAGATTGGCCTCTTCGCCAAAGTGGCTGAAATGGTGATCGCCCTTGGCGGCGGCTTCGGCCATGGCGCGGTGCATCTCGAAGCGGTCGTAACGGTGAAAGGAATCGCCCTCGAGATAAACGGCCTTCACCTTCTCGCGCCGGAAGATCTGCTCGAAGGTATTGCGCACCGACGTGGTGCCCGCGCCAGATGAGCCTGTAACGGAAATAATTGGATTCCTGGTGGACATGTTCGTGGGTCCCGGTCAGCGCCGCATCAGGCCGCGTTGAAAGAAGAGCGGAGCACGCTCGGCGGAAAACTGCGGATCGGTGTGATACTGGCCGATTCGTTCGACGGCGGAGCGTGAGCCAAAAACGATGGGAGTTCGGGCGTGGAGTTCTCGCGGCTTAATGTCCAGGATACACTGCACGGTATCGGTTGCCGAGCCGCCGGCCTGTTCGATTAACAGCGCAATCGGATTCGCTTCATAAATCAGGCGCAGCCTGCCGCGCGCGTAGCCACGCCGTTGGTCGCCGGGATACAGGAACACGCCGCCGCGCACCAAAATACGGTAGGTGTCCGCCACCAGCGACGCGATCCAGCGCATGTTGTGATCCTGCGACAAAGGCCCGTCGGCGCCACGTATGCAGTCGTCCACGTAGGCGCGGACGGAATCATCCCAATGGCGGTAGTTTGAAGCGTTCACGGCGTATTCGGTGGAATCTTGCGGAATCGCGAGCCGCGGAATCGCCACGCGGAATTCGCCAGCGCGGCGATCGAGAGTAAATACGTGCACGCCGTCGCCGATGGTGAAGACCAGTGAAGTTTGCGGGCCGTAGATCAGGAAGCCGGCAGCCACTTGCTCGCGGCCTGGACGCAGGAAGTGCTGCGCCGGGTCCAGCGCATTTTCCACCGCGGGGAAGATCGCGAAGATCGTGCCGATGGATACGTTTGCATCGATATTGCTGGAGCCGTCCAGCGGATCCATCGCCACGGCGAGCGGAGCCGTGGCATCCAACGCGAGCGGGTGCGCTAGTTCCTCGGAAAGAATTGCGGCCACGGGAGCACGCCGCATTCCCTGGACGAAGACTGCGTTCGCGAGAATGTCCAGGCGCTTTTGCGTGTCGCCGTCGAAGTTTGCCGAACCTGCCGGCGCGCCAAGGCTCCCCGCGAGGTGCCCCAACGCAACGACGTCCGCGACATGGATGCCGGCGTTGGCAATGATCGCGAACAGGCCGAGGGCTGCGCGCACATGAGTGTTGGTGTTGCGCTTGGCCGCCTCGCGCAGAAACTTTTCGAGGGTCATTTCCCGCGCAGGCTTTGCCGGCGATTTCTGTCCCGGAGAATTCGAGACGGTCGCGCCCGCTTGCAGGATCGGCGACGTTTGAGGTAGCGGCATGCTTAAACGCTAGCAGGCGTCTAGCGGAAAGAAAACTGAATATAATTGTGCCAACACTTAGTAAAAGTAAATGTTGGGGAAGGTTTTCAGGCAGGATTATTTGCGGCGAACGACCGCAAGCCGGCAAACCTCACGTAGTCGTCCGGCCACTGCCATCCTGCGAGGTGCCGATGCGGGCGCCCGGGCTCGCCGAGATCGGAGACGACAGAACTTGCGCCGCTGAAGTCGTCGTCGGCGGTGTAAATGCCTGGTGTCACCACCACTCGCAGGCCCGCTCCGCGGGCCGCATTCGCGCCGTTGGCGGAATCTTCAAACGCGACGCAGTCGGCAGCGGCCAAACCGAGCTTGCGCAGCGCGGATTCGAATACTTCGGGGTCGGGCTTTTTCACGTTGACTTCGTCTCCGGCGACGATGGCATCGAACAGCGCCGCGCCGCGCGCGGGCAAAGTGTGTTGCAGCAGCGCCTCCACGTTGTCGCGATGCGTGGTGGTGGCGATGGCGAGGCGGGCTCCCGCGGATTTAGCCTCGGCGATCAGCCGCGCGACTCCCGGTTTCAAGCCCACCGATCCTGCAAGGATCATGGCGGAATAACGCTTCGTCTTGAAATCGTAAATCATTGGAATCTTTTCTCGCAGCGTGGAGAGATCCTGCGGGTGCCAGGTCGCGAGGTAATAGAGAATCCGCTCTTTGCCGCCGGTGATCTGCAAAAGGTCCTTATAGAGCGGCCTCTCCCAGGTCCACGGCAGCGCGAGCGCGGCAAAAGCTTCGTTGAACGCTCGGCGGTGCACTTCTTCTGTTTCGGCGAGCGTGCCATCCACATCGAATATCAGAGCTTGCAAGGGCACGGGATCCTCCATGAGTTCCGGCGAACCCGCCGGCACGACAGAGTAACCGAATGGCGCCGCTGGCGACGGAACAAAAAAGGAAAGATTCGATCAAGCGCAGGATTGCCGCACGCCCGTCGGCGCAGAATCGTGGAGGGACGCAACAACGGCCACATCAATCAAAATTTTCCTCGGATTCATCGCTCAGGGAAGAGCCGGCCGCGGCTTGCCGCCCAAACACACGGCTGGCGAGCAAATCGGGAGCCTCGATGGTCATCAGATCATCCGCGGTGATTTTCGCGCCGCCGGCGGACCGCACGATGCGGTTGGCCTGGCGCAAACGAGCGCGATCCAACGCATTGCGAATCGAGCGCGCATTTGAGAAATGCGGCAGCAGCTTTCGCGCGGCGATGTAGCGTTCTAAAGCTTCCCGGCCGCCGGGGCTCAGCTTGTAATTCTGCTTTGCCAGAATCAATTCGCCGATCTCGAGCAATTCGTGTTCGGCATAATCCGGAAAATCAATGTGGTGAGCGATGCGGGAGCGAAAACCCGGATTGCTGCTGAAGAATTTCTCCATGCGATCGGCGTAACCTGCGAGAATGACGACCAAGTCCTCCCGCTGGTTTTCCATTACCTGCAGCAGAATCTCGATGGCTTCCTGCCCGTAGTCTCGTTCGTTCTCGGCTCGGTAAAGATAGTAGGCCTCATCGATGAACAGCACGCCGCCCATGGCCTTCTTCAATATTTCCTTGGTTTTCGGAGCAGTGTGGCCGATGTATTGGCCCACGAGATCGTCGCGGGTCACCGAAACGAGATGGCCTTTGCGAACGAAGCCCAGGCGGTGCAGTATGTGCGCCATGCGCAGCGCGACGGTGGTCTTGCCGGTGCCGGGATTGCCGGTGAAAGACATGTGCAGGGTCGGCGCCTCGCTCGATAATCCCAGCTTGCGGCGCACGCGCTCGACCAGCAGCAGCGCCGCGATTTCACGAATGCGGGTCTTCACTGGGGCGAGGCCGATCAACTCCTGGTCGAGCTCGCGCAGCACGTCTTCGATGCCGGCTTCCGCCAGTTCTTTCGCCAGATCCACGGCCACGCCGGACGATTGACCGGGAGCAAGTTTCGCGGCAGCGAGAGCGGCAGGTGGCTTCGCGAACGCGAGAGTCCCCGGTGGCGGTTCGTCGGCTACGGGATCCGTGATGCCCGGATGTTCGTAGGATCGTGTTGTTTCGGTCACAGAATTTCCTTGGCGCGGTCTGGCCGTGGCGCCACAGCCGCGCTTGTTAGCGGTATCGTTGCCCCTCGGGCCGATCGGTCTCATAGGCCTGCGTGGTGTAGCAGATGCTTCGACCTTCCGTTTCCTGGCGGATGAGTTTGAATCCAGGCTCATGCGCAGGGCGGTTCACGAGAAAAGAAAGGCGGAGCGATTCCCAGCCATGCGTGGAATCGAATCCGGAGAGCCGGATGTAACGATCGCCGTAAACTTTGCGACACTCGGAGAGTTCCAGCATTACGGCGGCGGCATCTTTGATATCGAACATCGGCAGACCCCACATCTCCCAATAGGTGTTGCGCGGATGCGGGTCGTCGGTGAACTCCAGGTTCACGGCCCAGCCGTTATCAATACAGTATTGCGCCTGCGCCCTGATCTGTTCGTCGGTCAAATCCGGCAGAAATGAAAAGCAACCTTGCGTTAATCGCATTGGATTATCTCCCGCACAAAAAGTTTCAAACGCTCACGGTCGCGGTAGGCACGAAGTCCGGCGTGTCGGTTGAGGCGTAATCGAACGTAACATCTTTCCAGATTTCCAGGGCTTGCCGCAGCGGCAGGCAATTCTTGGCGGCGGCTTGCAGAATTGCCGGACCTTCGAGCGCGATGTTGCGGCCTTCGTTGCGCGCCAGCACCATTGCTTCCAACGCCACGCGATTGGCCGTGGCGCCGGCTGCGATTCCCGCGGGATGGCCGATGGTGCCGCCGCCAAATTGCATCACCACGTCATCGCCCAGCAGATCGAGAAGCTGGTGCATCTGTCCGGCGTGAATGCCGCCGGAAGCGACGGGCATGAGTTTGCGGAGCGAAGCCCAGGGCTGGTCGAAGAAGACGCCGTTTTCCAGTTTCTGTGGCACGAAATCCTCGCGGCAAATATCGTAATACCCGCGAATGGTGCGCGGATCGCCTTCCAACTTCCCCACCACTGTTCCGGCATGAATATGGTCCACTCCCGCCAGGCGCATCCATTTCGCAATCACGCGGAAAGAGACGCCATGAATCTTCTGCCGCGAATAGGTTCCGTGGCCCGCGCGATGTAAATGCAAAATCATGCTGTTGCGACGCGCCCAATTCGCCATGGACTGGATGGCCGTATAGCCGATCACCAAATCAATCATGACGATCACGGACCCCAGCTCTTTGGCGAACTCAGCGCGCTCGTACATGTCTTCCATGGTTCCGGCCGTGACGTTTAGATACGTGCCTTTCACTTCACCGGTCATGGCCTGGGCGCGATTTACCGCCTCCATGGAGTACAGAAAACGATCGCGCCAGTGCATGAAGGGCTGCGAGTTTATGTTTTCGTCATCCTTGGTGAAATCCAGGCCGCCTTTCAGCGCTTCGTACACCACACGGCCGTAATTGCGCCCGGAGAGCCCGAGTTTCGGCTTTACTGTAGCGCCCAGCAGCGGCCGGCCGAATTTATCCAGGCGTTCGCGCTCCACGACGATTCCCGTCGCCGGCCCGGCAAACGTTTTTATGTACGCCACGGGCATGCGCATGTCTTCCAGGCGCAGCGCCTTCAGTGGCTTGAAGCCGAAGACGTTTCCGATAATTGAAGCCGAGAGATTGGCGATGGAGCCGGGCTCGAAAAGATCCAGGTCGTAGGCGATCCATGCGAAGTAGGAACCGGGCGCGTTGGGCACCGGTTCCACGCGGTAACACTTACCACGATATTTCTCGCAGGCGGTCAGGCGGTCGGTCCACACCACGGTCCACGTCGCCGTCGAAGATTCTCCCGCGACTGCCGCGGAGGCTTCGATGGGGTCCACGCCGTCCTGTGGAGTGACGCGGAAGAGAGCGAGGATGTCGGTATCCTTAGGTTCGTACTCCGGCTCCCAGTAGCCCATTTTCTTGTATTCCATCACGCCGGCTTTGTAGCGGTCCTTGCCGCGGACGGTGGAGGACTTCTCGTCCAGGGATTTGTCATGCGGTGATTTCAAGTTCACGCTCATTGCCATGTCTCCTTGCTGCGCAGTCACGTTAAAAACGTAACAGCTTGCAC
This sequence comes from uncultured Acidobacteriota bacterium, assembly GCA_963821765.1. Taxonomy (GTDB): domain Bacteria; phylum Acidobacteriota; class Terriglobia; order Acidiferrales; family UBA7541; genus Palsa-295. Next base: position 47,014 of record CAWGFF010000004.1, on the reverse strand, counting down.
CATGCAATAAAACTGAATATAATTTCCACCGCACTCAATAAACTTAAGCAGGCAAAATGAACAACCTCACATTCAAGCAGCTGGAAGCGATACACGAAGTCGCTCGTAACGGCACGGTGGTCAAAGCCGCTGCCGCGCTGCACGTCACCCCGGCGGCGCTAACCTCGCGCATTAAGCTGCTCGAAGAAGACGCTGGGCTGCCGCTGTTTGACCGCACGGGAAACCGTCTGCGGGCGACCGATGCCGGGCGCGAGGCCGTGGCGGCCGCGGCGCGCATCGAGCGCGTCATCGCCGATCTGGTCGACACGCTCGATGCCATGAAAGGGCTGCACGGTGGACGAGTGCGTTTCGGCGCGGTCTCTACGGCCAAGTATTTTGCCGCCGAGCTGATCGCCGCATTCCTGCGGCAGCATGAAGGGATAGACCTGAAGCTGGTGGTGGGCAACCGCGCAGAGACGGTGGAATCGCTGCGCAACTACGATATAGATGTTGCGGTGATGGGGCGTCCGCCGAGCGATTTCGGGGTAGAGAGCGCGGCGTTTGGACCGCACCCGCACGTGATGATCGCGGGTGCGGAGCATCCGCTGGCGCGCGCGCGGCGAGTATCGAAGAGCGAACTCGCGAAGCAGAAATTCATTGTGCGCGAGGAAGGTTCGGGGACGCGGAACATTTTCGAATATTTTTTCAATGCGGAGATGATTCAGCCGCCGAGAATCACGGTGGAAATGGGATCGAACGAGACGATCAAGCAAGCGGTGATGGCGGGGCTGGGGCTTTCATTGATATCGGCGCACACGATCGCGTCAGAAGTGGCGGCGCGGCGACTGGTGGTGCTGAAGGTGGAAGGGTTGCCGATCGTGCGGCAGTGGTTCGTGGTGAACCGCGCGGACCGCGAGCTGCCGCCGGCGTGCCGGGCGCTGCGCACGTTCATTGTGAAGAAGGGGAAGACGTTCCTTCCGCAGAGCGGCGAGAGTCACCGGTAAAGCAGCGGCAGCGCTGGACGACCGGCGGCTGCAAAAACCAGCAAAAAGTTTTCCTCCGAAAACATGGTCCACTCATTTTGCGGCCGGCGCGCCTATCGCCGCTGGCTGCGATTCATCCAGCAACTCTTTCAGGTATTGCTGCCAGAGGGCGGCCCAGGTGTGGGTGCCGTGGCCGTGGGTCTGCTCGGAAGCTGGGATCAGCACGAATCTTCCGTTTTTCACGTTTTGGATTTCGCGCTCGGCGATGCCCAGTTCGGGCGGGTTGATGAAATCGTCGGCGGAATTGACGAACATCACCGGGACGGAAATTTTTCCGAGGCCGGCCGAGGGATCGTAATTCCGCGAAGCATTCACCGCATAGAGCAGATCGTTCGCGTCCAGAGTTTCCATTTCGCGTTTCATCACATCCTGCAGCCAGCGGTCGGCTGCATCACGCGTGGGCAGGCTTTGCTGCATAGGGAGCGGCGCGCTGCCGACGATGAGCAGCATGTCCGCGGCGATTTCCAGGCCAGCGCGGGGCTCAGTGGTGTAGTCGCCATTTTGCCAATCAGGATCCTGGCGAATTCCGGCCATCAACATTTTGCGCCAGAGGCGATTGCGTCCGGCAATTTGCACGGGGAGGCAGGCGAGGGGCATGAGCGCGTCCATGAAATCGGGATAGGTTTCGCCCCAAATCCAGGAGTGCATACACCCCATGGACGTGCCGATGATCAGGCGGAGATGATTGACGGCGAGACCTTGTTCGACGAGGAGATGCTGCGCGGCCACCATGTCGTCGTATTCGTATTGCGGAAAATGAGCGTGCATGCCGTCGCTGGGTTTGCTGGATTTTCCGTGGCCGATGTTGTCGGGCAGGATGATGTAGTAGCGGGTGATGTCGAGAAGCTGGCCCGAGCCGTAGAGCGCGCTAGCAAATTGTGACGAAAGGAAATTGCCTCCCCAGCCGCCAGTGCCGTGGAGGATCAGTACGGCGTTGGTAACGCGGCCGTTCGCGTCGCGCGTGGGAGCGCCGAGGGTGCGGTAGTGCAGGCGCAACTCGGCGAGGGTTTCGCCGGATTTGAAGTGGAAGTCGTGGGCGATATAGTCGCTGTCGAGGGGCTTGTAGGTTTGGGCTGCGGAAGCTTTGGCTGGAGCGGGCTGAGCGGCGGGCGGAGGGGCTTGTTGCGCGCGCGATGCCGGAGTAAGCAGCATGAGCAGCGCTAGAGCGATCGTTGTAGGTCCACATTTCGAAACTTTGTGTTTTGGCGCTTCCGACACTGAGGATGGCTGCGTTGCGCGCATGGTCGTTTCTCCTGACGCGACACTTTAGCATGAGAGGACTGGCGGCTTGTTGCGGTTCGCGGCGGTGAAACGATTCCTGGTTGGGCGTCACTACAGTACAGGGCGAAAAAGAGGAGGCTCGCGGTGAGATACGAGTCGTGGACTACAACATCGAACGACGGAAAGACTGTGAGGTTTGCATACAAAGAGCTGTCGGATGGCGTCGCGGGAATTTCGGCGAAGACTGATGGGAGATTCGTGATGATCGTGCAGAAAAGTATTCGCGCGCCGTTGACGCGGAAGCAAGTGGAGGATGTTTTCGAGCGAGCGAGTTTTGATTAAGTGATCGGCTCCGAATATTTTTCAGGTTCGCTCTGTCGATCTAAGTGCGAAAAGCATGTCGCTCGGCCGCTGGCGCAGATTCGGAATGACAGCTACGGTTTTTGTGAATTGCTAAACTTTCACGGCGGCCCGGATTCTGGGCCAGCCGGTTACAGCGGCTTTCAGCTTAGGATCTATTTCGATTGCGTCGAGGACTGCTTTGATGACTTGTTCGTCTATTTCAGGTGCGGTGCGAAGTTCCGTGGGGTAACGGACTAGAAATTCCAGGCCGGTATCGGCGTAATGTAGCTTGGCCTGCGGCATGGGCGGCTTCATCTGAATTTCAATGCGGCGCTCCAGGTCGTTGTGTTGGCGCTCGATGTCCTGTTTGTACTTGTCGTAAACCGAATTCACAGCAGCTAGCAATTTTTCTTCCGCCAGGCTGTAATCAGCTCCGGCAACGAATTGCATGACGACTTCGTGCCAGGTGTATTCCGTGCCGGGGATTTGTTTGTAGAGAGGCGTGGTGGCCTGGAAGAGGACGGCGTTTGAAAAAACGACGATGCGTCCGGTGGGGAACAAATTCACATCGCTGCCTGCGAGCTCCATCAAGTAGAAGCGCACGGGTGAGACGTCAATTACGTCGCCGGTGACTCCGGCGATGCTGACGCGATCTCCGATGCGGATACCGTAACGGCCGATCACAAAAAAGTAAGCAGCGACAGAGAGCAGAACGGCCTGCAATCCGACGGCGATACCGGCGGTGGCGAAGCCTGCGAAAGTGGCGAGCGAGCTGAAATCGCTAACGATGCCAAGGGTAAGAACCGCGCAAATCAGGAAGCCCATGACGAAGCGGCGCAGAAGCAGAAATTGCCGGCGGCGGCGCAGATCGTGAATGTAGCGGAAGGTCCAGCGGCGCCAGATTTCGGAAAGAGCCCAAACGACGCCCAGAGCGAGAAGGATAGCGACGGCGCTGGAGACTACGGAGCGCAATGAATCTTTGGATTCGCGAGCGATGGAGTTGCGCCAGTTGAGAAAATTGGCGCGGCTCTGATCGAGAACCATCATTTCCTGGCTGAGCGGAATAACGACGTTTGAAAGTTGTTTGAATTGGCCGGTAAGCGAGCGCAGTTCTTGTTGGGCGGCTTTGGCCTGCGCGGGATCGGATGGCGGTGTCTGACCGGTGAGATCTCGTCCGTGTTGAATGGTGGCGGCCAGGGTATCGCGCATGGGCTTGCGGAGGGCGGCGGCGTTGTCATGCACACGTTCGGTTTCGTTGGCGAGCTGATCAATGTTGTGAATGGTTCGCAAGTCTGTGTACAACGTGAGGGCTTGGCCTATCAGCCCGGAAGACTTGGAAGTTGCGGGTTGCGCGGCTGCGGGCTTGGCCGCGGCTTTTTGTGCGTTGGCGTCGCCGAGAATTTCAGGGACGGTGCGCGCGAGATCGTTGATGCTGCCGGAAAAGCCGCCAACGCCGGATTCCTCGCTGCTCTCGGCGAAGGTCGCCAATTTCTGGACGGCATCCTGGGTGGCCTGATCGAGAGCGATTTCGCCTTGCAGCGAGTCCCTTTGTGCGGCGAGACTTTGGCGCTTGCCGGGCGGCGCGGTGGCGAGCTTTTTATTGAGGGCATCGAGTTGAGATTGGTCCTGGTCAATGCGGGATTTTAGAGCCGCGAGCGTTTGGGCGAGGTTCTGTTGTTGAGTCGAACTTCCGGAAGCATCTGGAGGCGCGGGAGTTGTAGCTTGGTCCGAGGCGCTTGTTAACTTAGCGGCTGCTTGGGCGGCCTGAAATGCGAGACGTACGGCCTGCTGTGCGAGATTTTGTGACGTGTCCTGATATATCGCGTCACTGGGGAGGCCGACGGATTGGATTTTGGAACTGGAATCGCGATACCAGCTGATGACGACGTTCAAATGATTCAGGATTGCGTCCTGATCTATAAACGGCGCGGCGCCATCGCCGACCGCGCTGGCGAGGAAGGCAGTGAGGCAGAGTAGCGCCGCTGCGAGCACTCTTTGGCGGCGTGTTTGGACTGGAGTGATCGTTCGCATGATCTGTTGTTCTCTCATTTGAATTCTGCGGCGCGTGAGTTAGGTGCGCCAGCCACTGCTGCTGCGAGAATTCTTGTGAGGAATATGGTCTCCTGAGCTTGATCGAATTGTGCCTCGGCCATGAGCCGAGGATCTCGAGCTGGGGCGATGTCGGAGCAGCTATTTGGCTGGGCGAGACGACTTCCATAGAACTGGGCTGCGTTCCACGCGAACATTATACAGGGATTGAGGCGGAGGATTAAACGGCGATCAGCGTTGCGCGACGGAATTGTGCGGGTATGGATGATTCAGAATTTGTGGAATGTTGATTCTTTCGGGAGATGCGGCGCGGTGCTATAGTTTCTATTGTGAGAGCAATCTGCGGAACGCGGGCGCGTTTTGTGGTGACGATTTTGTCGCTGGCTTTGGTGTATGCGTTTACGTGCTCGGCGACTTGCGCGAATTGTTTGGGTGCGGGGTCGGCTGCGGCGACGCCGAGCCATGAGTGCGGCCACGCGGCGCCGGATGCGGGCAGCGGCTCACACCGGCAGGGACCCGTAAAGCCTGATTGCTTCGGCCATCACCATTCCGGTTTTGAATTTGTGCAGAGTGATGGGCTTTCGGGAGTTCAGTTGAGTGCAATGGACTATGCGAGCCAGTTGGTTCACGGCGTGACTGGCTCCGAAGCTGTTGATGGTGCTGCGGCGTTTTTGCCCGATTTGGCGCAGCCGCGGGATGTAGCGAATTTTTCGCAGCAGAAAATTTCAATTCTTCGAATCTGATCCCGCCTGACTGTTCCTTCGTAATCGTTCCGTAGCATCAATTTCGAGACAACCGCCAAGGGCGGAGCTTCAGCGGCTACACAGTTTGCGGAAAAAGGGGGGGAGTTTGCGACGAGCGGGGATAGCGAGCGTCTAAGGGAGCATGCGAGGACACGACGAAGTGCAAGACGGGATGTTCAGCTACCTTTCCAGCGAGCAACGAGTGCCGGCGGATCATCCGCTGCGGCGAGTGCGCGTGCTAGTAGATGCGGCGCTGAAAGAAATGTCGCCGCAATTCAGCGCGCTGTACGCGCGCAGCGGGCGGCCGTCGATCGCACCGGAGAGATTGCTGCGCGCGCTGCTGCTGCAGTTTTTCTACAGCGTGCGCAGCGAGCGGCTGTTGATGGAACAGCTGCAGTACAACTTGCTGTTTCGCTGGTTCGTGGGGCTGAGCATGGACGACGCGGTGTGGGAGGTGACGGTGTTCACCAAGAATCGCGAGCGGCTGCTGGAGGGCGAGATCGCCGAGAAATTTTTCCAGCAGGTGCTGGAGTCGGCCAGGCAACAAGGGCTGCTCTCGGACGAGCACTTCACGGTGGACGGAACGTTGCTGGAGGCCTGGGCCAACCGCAGGAGTTTTCGCGAGAAGCAGGATCCGCCGGCACGCGGCAGCGGATACGGCGGGAAGAAATTGCTGCGCGACACGCACGAGAGCAAGACGGATCCGGAAGCGCGGTTGTACAAGAAGAGCGCCGCGGGAGAAGCCCGGCCGAGCTACTTGGGGCATGTACTGACGGAAAACCGGAATGGCTTGATCGTGCAGGCCTGCGTCACGCAGTCGGCGACGCGCGCGGAGCGGGAGGCGGGGTTGCAGATGTTGCGCAAGATTCGCCGGAAGCAGGAAGGGGGCAAGGTGCAGGCGATCACGCTGGGCGGAGACAAAGGATTTCAGGAAGAAAAATTCATTGTGGAGTTGCGCGCGATGCAAGTGATACCGCACATCGCCGAATATGCGAAGCAATCGTGGCAGTGGCCGAACTGGTTGACGCCGAGCGAGCGCGAGGGGGCCGGCTACGCGCTCAGTCAGCGCAAGCGGAAGCTGGTGGAGAAGGCCTTCGGATGGATCAAATTTGTGGCCGGGCTTAGGAAGACGAAATTCCGCAGACGCCGGCGAGTGGACTGGATGTTTCGCTTGGCTGCGGCGGCGTGCAACCTGATGCGCATGGCCAAGTTAATTCCGAGCGAAGCGTAAAGCAGAGAAAGGGACGGCGGAACCCAGCGGGCGGTTGGCTGCGGAGGCGGAAAACCCAAGCAAAGCGGAGCGAGAAAATCGCAAGCACCCGCCCGCCACGCAAAAACCATCCCTTTTTCCGCAAACTGTACAGCCGCAGAGCAAGCGCGACGGTGATGTCGCGGCTGAAGCCGCGATCCACAAACACCCGTGCTGAGTCGCAGTGATTTTTCCGTTGCGGCATGAGACAGGCTCAGTGGATTTCCGGAGGGGGATATGAGGCATACGCGTAGGAATTTTTTGCAGGGGGCGGCGGTGATTGGGGCCGGGGCTTTCGCGCATGGGGATTTGGCGGAGGGGCGGGTGCGCGTAGATGCGGAAAACCGTCGCGGATCTTCGGGCGCGAGCGACGCGTATCGCGCGGTGGTGACGCCGGACGTACCGGATTTGGCTTTCGAGATGGATGGCGAGGTGAAGGTGTTTCATCTGATAGCAGAGCCGGTGAAGCAGGAGATTTTTCCCGGGAAAATTTTAAACTTGTGGGGGTACAACGGCAGCGCGCCGGGGCCGACGATTCAGGTGCGGCAGGGCGAGCGCGTGCGCATCATCGTGGACAATCATTTGCCGGAACCGACTTCGATGCACTGGCACGGATTCGACATTCCTTTTGCGATGGACGGCGGCCCGGGGCTTTCGCAAGACGCGATTTCGCCGGGCGGGCGATACGTTTACGAATTCACGCTACAACAGGAAGGGACTTTGTTCTATCACTCGCATATGGCGATGCAGGAAATGATGGGGATGATCGGGGCGTTCATCATGCATCCGGCGCTGGCTTACGATCCACCAGTGGAAAAAGATTTCGCGATTATTCTGCAAGAGTACGCGGTGCTGCCGAATAATCCCACGCCGAATTCGATGAGCATGGAGTTCAACTGGCTGACGTTGAATGGAAAATCGGGGCCGGCGAATACACCGTTGATCGTGCAGCTGGGCGATCGCGTGCGGCTGCGCCTTATTAATTTGGGGATGGATCATCATCCGATTCACATGCACGGCCACCAGTTTGTGATTACCGGGACGGAGGGCGGGCGGCAGCCGCGGGCTACCTGGGGGCCGAACAATACGGTGCTGGTGGGAGTGGCGCAGTCGCGGAACGTGGAGTTCCTAGCGACGAATGCGGGAGACTGGATGATTCATTGCCATATGCCACATCACATGATGAATCAGATGTCGTCAATGGCGGGGCCGATGACGCGGCGCGCGGGAATGCCTGCGGGCGCGGGAATGGAGCAGGGCATGGGGATTATGAGCGGAGGTGCGGCGACGGCTGCGGAAAATGGGCCGAGCATGGGGCGCGGGATGGGGCTGGGCTCGGCGCTGGCGCAGCCGACTACGAACGGGGCGATGTCACCGCAGTCGGCAGCGCAGTCTTCGTCTGCACAGCAGGCCGCGCAAGGGATGGGTGGGATGCAGATGGGGAAAGCGGATGTTAGTAAGGATGCGAATTCGGTGCCGGGATTTCCGCAGGACGCGTTTATGGAAAGTCCGGCGATGGCGATGGACGCGATGGTGGCGAAGCCGGAGACGCATGGGCTGCGTCCGGGTTGGAGTGGGTACATGCAGGGGATGATGACTTTGATACGCGTGTTGCCGGGTGAACGCTATGACGAGATCGTGAGATTGCGCGAGGAGCGGCGGAAGAATGGCGGGGTTGCGATGCCCGAGATGAACGGTTCGAGCGAGAAGCGTTAGATGTGGCGCGTGATGAACACGGATTACGGGAGATTTGCGATGAGACGCGAGTTATTCTTGATTTTATTGCTGATGATTTTTGTGGCTGCATTATTTCCGACGATGCTGACGGCGCAACAGCGGACTGCGCAGGATCCCCCTGCGGCAGCGGCCGGACTGACATTGCAACAATTGCAGGAGATGGCGCTCGGGAATAATCCGACGCTGGCGCAGGCGAAGGCTGGGGTGCGTGCGGCGGAGGGACGTTCGCGGCAGGCGGGATTATGGCCGAATCCGACCGTCGGGTACAGCGGGGATGAAATTCGCGGCGGGTCGTATGGCGGCGGCGAGCAAGGAGTGTTCGTGCAGCAGAACGTGATTTTGGGCGGCAAGCTGGCATTCGACCGGAAGATTTTTGATGCGGAGGGCAAGCAGGCGGCGGCGGAAGCGGATGAACAGCGTTTGCGCGTGGAGAACGGAGTGCGGATCGCTTTTTATCAGTCGCTGGCGATGCAGGCGATGGTGGAGACGCGAGCGAAATTGCGGGATATCGCGAAAGATGCTGCCGAAACCACGCGGCAACTTTTTAATGTGGGGCAGGCGGACGAGCCGGACGTGTTGGAAGCGGATGTCGAAGCGGATCAGGATGATTTGGCGGTGATTACCGAGCAGCAGGAGCAGCAGCGGGCTTGGAGCGTGCTCGCTGCGGTGGTGGGCAAGCCGGATTTGGCATTGGCGCATTTGCAAGGTGACCTGGAAAAACTGCCAGAGGTGAACGCAGCAGGAATTCTGCAGTCGATTTTGCAGGATAGTCCGGCGGTGAAGATTGCGCAGCTGGGCGTAGAGCGAGCGGAAGCGGAAAGCGTGCGCGCGCAGCACGAGTCAATACCAGATTTATTTCTGCGCGCGGGATATGCATATAGTTTCGAGCAGCTTGACTCGACGGTGCCGGCGAGGGCTGTGGGTTCGGAAGCGTTTGCGGAAGTGGGCGTGAACCTGCCGATTTTCAACCGCAACCAGGGAAATATTGCAGCGGCGGATGCGGACCGCGAACGCGCGAAGTTAGAGGTGCAGCGCGTGGGGCTGGTGCTGCGGCAGATGGCCGCGCCGATCGTGCAAAATTATGCCAGCTCGCGGGCGATCGCGGAACGTTATAAGAGCAGGACTTTGCCGAACGCGCGGAAGGCCTACGAACTTTATCTGCGGAAATATCACGAGGGGGCGGCGGCTTATCCGCAGGTGTTGATCGCGCAGAGGACGCTAGTGCAATTGGAGACGAGCTACATCAATACTTTGGAAAATGTGTGGATCAATGCGGCGGCGCTGCAGGGGCTGCTGCTGACGGACGGGTTGGATTTGCCTGCAGCGCCTGATGAGATGGACCGGCCAGTGCGGGAAATCAATTTGCCGATCGCGGAGAATCCGGGGACGCGGCCGTGAGCTTCGCACGAGCTCGTGAAAACGGCCGGCTGGCGAGCTTGAGCGAAAGTGATTCACGCGGCAGCTACTGCAGGCTTGTGATAACGTTTGGCGCGAACCGCGATAAGGTCCTGTTCGCCGATGAGTGAAAAAGGAGACCGAGCGTGGAGACATTTTTTCTGCTGCTGGCGGTGGTGATTGCGTTTTTCGTGCTGAGTATCTTCCTGGGATCGTTTTTCACGGTGCAGACGGCGCAGGTGGCTATTGTGCAGCGGCTGGGGAAATTTGCGCGGGTGGCGGGGCCGGGATTGAACTGGAAGACACCGTTTCTGGAGACGGTGGTGCAGCGGATGAGCATGAAGGTGCAGCAGTTTGAAGTGCAAGTGGAAACGAAGACGCAGGACAATGTATTCGTGCAGATTCCGGTTTCGATTCAGTACAAGGTGATTCCGGATTCGGTGGAGTCCGCGTTCTATAAGTTGTCGGACCCAGTGAAGCAGATTGAGTCCATGGTTTACAACGTGGTGCTAGGGCACGTTCCGAAAATGAAATTGGACGATACATTTTTGAACCAGGCGGATATTGCTGGCGATTTGCGCGACAACTTGGACGCTTCGATGAAAGAGTACGGGTATTCGATCGTGAAGGTTTTGATTTCGGACATTGTGCCGGATCAGAAGGTGAAGGCGGCTATGAACGATATCAATGCGGCGCAGCGGGAGCGAGAGGCTACGGTATCTCGCGCCGAAACGAATAAATTATTGTTGGTGAAGCAGGCTGAGGCGGAGGCGGAATCGAAACGGCTGCAGGGTGAGGGGATTGCAAATCAGCGCAAGGCGATAATCGCGGGGCTGAAGGATTCGGTGGAGGACTTTGCGAAGACGGTGCCGGGTTCGACGCCGCAGGATGTGATGCAACTGGTGCTGATGACACAATATTTCGATACTTTGAAGGAAGTGGCGGCGAACGATCATACGAATACGATTTTGATTCCGCACACGCCGAATACTTTGACGGATATTTTCGCGCAGATTCGCAATGCGATTATTACGGGGAATGAGTTGGGACATCATCCCTTGGTGGCGCCCGGGCCGGCGGTGGATACGCAGAAGTAAAGGGCGCGAAGTTAACGTTGCAACAGCGAATCAGTGTACTTCGACAACTACGAGCGCGTCGGGAGCTAGTTGTAGCGTGAGTTTGCCATTGTGGATGGACAAGGATTCGGGTGCAGGCAATTTGGCGGCTTGGCGTAGCGATTGAATTTGCGCTTGCGTGGGATCGGCGGGGCTATTTATCGCTGCGTAGGCTTTCAGTAGCGAGCCGTGATCGGCATCAACCCTGTAGACTGTGGCCTTGCGATGTCCCGTTAGTGAATTCAGCTGCAGAACCACTTCTTTTGGCTCACCGCCCCCTCCAACCACGGGAGTGTTCCAAAGCGCAATCACGATGGCGCCATCGGCGCGGCGCGTAGCGATGATGTCGTCGGCATTTGAGGGAATTCTCGTTTCGCCGAGGCGGTGCAGGAGTTTGAAGGCGTTGAAGGCGGGTTTGGGCAGGCCGTCTTCGGCGATCAGACCGTAGCCGCCGTAGAAGGGACGCTTCACGACACCTTGTTCTTCGAAGACGTCAGAAAATGTCCAGTAGCTCATCATGTTGACTAAGCCGTCGCACTGGCGGATGGTGTCGGCCATCCAGGGGCCCATGTAGGTGGAGTCGGTTACGTCTGGTTCGTTCATGTAGCTGGCGTTGAATTCGCTCCAGATGAGCGGGAGATTGGGGCGAGCGGAAGCGGCGATCTGATCGTGAACTTTGCGCACGGCGCGGCAGACCATTTGCGTGCGCGGGATTTGTTCGTGCGTGCCGAAAACGTCGGGGGCGGAATCGTTGCCGTAGACGTGCGTGGAGACGAAATCTACCGGGACGTTTTCTTTTACGGCGTGCTGGATGAAGCGATCGGCCCAGGCGGCTTGCGCGGTGGCGGGGCCGCCGATGCGCAGGCGCGGGCTGACTTGTTTTAGGGCGCGGGCGGCGGAGTCGTAGAGCTGGAAGTAGGTTTGTTCTTTTGGAGCGCCGGCCCAGAAATCGATATTGGGCTCGTTCCAGACTTCGAAATACCATTGCGACACTTCGTCGAGGCCGTAGCGGTCCACGAGGTGTTGCGCGAACTGGCGGACGAGCTCGGCCCACTTTTCGTAGCTCTTGGGGGGCGAGACGTTCGGCTTGTACCAGAAATCCTGAAATTTCGGTTCGGCGGCGAGCTTTTTGGGCATGAAGCTTAGCTCGACGAAGGGGCGCACGCCGGCTTGCAGCAAGCCCATCGTAAATCTGGTCCACGTAGGAAAAATTGTAGATGGGTTTTCCAGCGGCGTCTTCGTCGTAAACGCCAACTTCATCGTGGAAGATGGCGTGGAACCGGATGTATTTGAATCTGTCGCGGATTTCACTTCGCGAAGATCATCGCGATAGCTTTGGCGTAGGGAGAGGATGGCGCGGCCGGAGCCGAACATTTGTTCCCAGAAGTGCGGGAAGGGTTTGCCGGGGGCGCGGGCGTCTAGTTGGATTGTTTCGGCTGCGGCCTGGGGACTCGGCGGTGTGGGTTGCTGCGCGGATGCGGTGAGCGCACAACTGGCGACCAGCGACCACGCGAGGAACGTGCGTTTCATGCAGTGAAACCTCACAGAAAACTAGCGAGCAGTAACAGAAGGGTTAGGATGGCACGAATTCATGCGCCGTCTCAATATTTTCTGGCGGAGTGCGCGGTAATTTTCAGATTGATTCAAGACGGTGATTGCAATGGAAAAGGGCAGGCCCGACGGAATCGCGCTGTAGAGCAGAGTCCGGCCAGGATCATTCTGTGGCGCACGGAGCGCGCGCGAGGCTATGCGGTGAGTAACGTTAGAACCGTCCTTGCGGGCTGATGGCTTTTCCTTCGACGCAGTCGTAGGTCTGGCCGGCGGTGAGATTTTTGTGTTCTTCGGTATTGCCGCTGGGCCATTCGATTATGACGCGATCAATTTTGTCGCGTTTGCCGAGGCCGAAAGTCACCGGCAGTTCGGATTGCGAGAGGTAGCTTGAGCCACCTTTTACCAGGCGCTCTTGGGTTGAGCCTTCGTGTTCGATGCGAACCATGGCTCCAATCGCGTCGCGATTGGATTTCGTGCCGGTGAGACGGAAGCGGATGCTGTGATTTCCGGTTTGCTGGTCGTTGCGGTAGAGATAGGCGGGGCCGTTGTTGGTGGTCATCAATATGTCGAGATCACCGTCGCGGTCGAAATCGGCATAGCAGAGGCCGCGGCCGACTTTTGGCTGGATGAAAGCTTCGCCGGTGGCTGCGGCGACGTCCTGAAATTTTCCCTGACCATTATTGAGAAAGATTTGCGGAGGTTGGGCGTAGCCGACGTTACCGCGAATGTTGCGGACAGTGTCGTCAATGTGCCCGTTGGCGACGACCAGGTCCAGCGCGCCGTCGAGATTCGCGTCGAGGAACGCGCAGCCGAAGCCTAGCGTATTTTGCGACGCGAGGCCGACGCCGGCTTGGACTGCGACATCGTTGTAGGTGCCATTCGCGGCGGGGCGGTAGAGGCCGATCATTTCGTTGTCGAAATTGGTGATGGCGACGCCGGGAAAACCGGAGTGATCGAAATCCGCGGCGTCCACGCCCATTCCGGCGCGGGCTTTTCCTTCGGCGCTGAACGCTATGCCGGCTTCGACGGCGACATCTTTGAACGTGCCATTGCGTTGATTGCGATACAGCTTGTTGGGCTGCGTGTCATTGGCTACCAGGAGATCGGGCCAACCGTCGCGATCGTAGTCGAGCATGGCGACGCCCAGAGATTTCGAGCTGGTATCGAAGATGCCGCTTTTGGCAGTGACGTCTTCGAACGTGCCATCGCCGCGATTGTGAAAGAGCCAGCAAGTTTCGCCGCGATACGCTTCCGGCGTGCAATAGGATTTATGTTTTCCGTCGAGGCTGCAAAAGACGTCGTGCTCGGCAGACCACTTCACGTAATTGCAGACGAAGAGCTCGAGCAGGCCATCGCGATCGTAATCGAACCAGAGCGCCGAGGTGCTGAATCCGAGGCGGTTGTCGAGTCCGCTCTTCGCGGTGACGTCGGTGAACGTTCCTTTCCCAGTGTTGCGGAAGAGGCGATTCTGGCCGACGCAGGTGACGAGAATATCGGGAAAGCCGTCGTTGTTGTAATCGCCGACGGCGACGCCCATGCCGTACATTTCAACGTCGAGCCCAGCGCGATGGGTGACGTCGGTGAAAGTGCCGTCGCGATTATTGCGGTAGAGGCGGAGCGTGGTGCGCTGGCGTTTGTGTTGCGGCCAGTCCATGCCATTGATCAGCAGGATGTCCTGCCAGCCGTCCGCGTCATAATCGAGGAACGCGCATCCTGAGCCGAGAGTTTCCGGGAGGAGCTTGCCGCCGTAGGCACCGCTGTTGTGGCGGAACTGAATGCCTGCGGCGGACGTGACGTCTGTCAGGTGGAAACCGGGATTCGCGGCGGATTGTGCGGCGACTAGCCCGCGTGCGAGCAGTTCGTGTTTGGCGCGTGCGAGCGGAGTGGCAGCGAAACCCGCCATTCCCAGCAGGAAGGACCTGCGATTCACGAGATATTCACCAGACCGTTGCGGATGGCGTAAACGACGAGCTCTGCGGTTTTGTGAATGCCGAGCGCGTCCATGATATTGGCACGATGGACGGCTACAGTATTAGCGCTGAGGGAGAGGCGGTCGGCGATGGCTTTATTGGAATTGCCTTCGACGATTAATTGCAGGATTTCGAGTTCGCGCGGCGTGAGGCCGGAATCGCGTTCGCCCTTCAGTGAAGGCGCGCGTGAAACTTCTGGCGCGAGAACGATTTCTCCAGCGGCGACGCGGCGGATGGCCGAACCCAGACCGAGATCGTCCGCATTTTTCAGGATGTAGCCGCGTGCTCCGGCATCGAGCGCCTGGCGTACCAAGGTGTCTTCGGAGTGCATGCTGAGCATCAGGATAGCCTGCTTCGGAAATTCCTGGAGGATCAGGCGCGCCGCCGCGAGGCCGCTCATGGCGGGAAGCGCGCAGTCCATTACGATCACGTCGGGATGCAGTTCGCGGGCGAGGCGCACGGCGTCTTCCCCGTTGCTGGCTTCGCCCGAGACTTGCAGATCGCCTTCGTCTTCGAGCATGCGGCGGAAACCGCGTCGCACCAGGCTGTGGTCGTCCACCAAGTAGAACGGAAATCTTATCCGACATTCGCTTCGTTGCCCTCCCGCGGGACTCTCATGCGGACTAGAGTTCCACCGTGTGGCGGCTGCGTGAATTCGATGGTGCCGCGCAGAAGCTCGGCGCGTTCGCGCATGGCTACCAGGCCTATGCCCGAGCGCGCAGCCACGGCGACGCCGCCTTTGCCGTGATCTTCCACTTCCAGGTCCAGCGCATTCGATGAGAACTGCAGGCGCACTTGAGCTTCGCGCGCGCCGGAGTGGCGGGCGACGTTGTTCAGAGCTTCTTGCAGCACTCTATAAATGTGAATGGCCGCGCCGCCATCGAGCGCAAAGGGCACGCCGGACTTCTGGTAGCTTATGTCAATTCCGGTCTGCTTCTCCACTGTGGGAATGTACCAGTCCATGGTGCTTTCGAGGCCGGTTTCATCGAGCATCACGGGATGCAGGGCCTGGGAAAGGCTCCGCACGTTGTTCAGAGTGGTTTGGGCGATGTCGCGGACTTCGCGCAAATCGGTGTGCAAAGCCGAGCCTTCGGGGATGCGTTTTTCGGAGCGGGTGAGCAGAGAACCGATCGCGGTGAGGATCTGGCCGAATTCGTCGTGGAGCTCGCGGGAGATGGAGCGCAGCATGGACTCCTGCGAGGAAATTAATTTTTGCGCGAGTTCGCTGCGCTGCTGGGAAAGCGCTTCGATGCGGGCGAACAGCTGGCGATTGGCGCGGATCAGATAGAGGCTGGTGAGGAGGATCGCGGTGAGCGTGGCGGTGAGGAACAAATAGACCTGGCGCTGCACGCGATCGTAAATCTGCGCGACTTGCGTGGCGGCTTGCTGTTCGCTTTCGTTGTTCTGCACCAGCAGGCGGGAGACGGCGGTGCTGAGCGTGGATTGGCGGGCTTGAAGGGACAGGCGAATCTGCGCGCGGGCTTCGGCGTCTTTGCCGGCTTGCGCAAGAGCGAAGGTGCGGTCGGCGGCGTCCCAGAATTGCGCGAGCGAATCTTTCAGATATTGAGTTTGTTCGGGAGTGCGGCGGGCGATGGTCAGCTGCTCTTCCGCCTGCAGCGCGCTATCGAGGTCGGTGCGGATGCGTTGAAATTGCGCGGACCAAGCGGTGAGAGGATAGGGCTCGTCATTATCGAGCATGTCGCGCATGGCGAGGCCGAGGGAGTTCAGGTCGTTCTGCACTCGGAGAAGTTGCAGGGAATCGCGGCGATTGTGCTCGACAAGATTGTTCTGCAATTCGCGCAGGTGAGAAATTTGCAGGGTGATGTACCAGGAATAGGCTATGACGGCGGCGATGGTGATTATCAAGCCGAGAAACAAGCCGGTAGTGGGGGAGCGTTGCGGCGAGCGCGCCATGGAGTGAAGGATATAACGCCGGAGCGGTGCGTACTACATTGAATCCCCGGTTGGTCCTTGGTGCGAGAGCGTTTCGAAGCGCTTAGAACACCGCGCGATGCGGGAAGGGTGGATTTTCGGGGCGATTTCCTGTAGGATTTCGTGGTTTTGGTCCACCGCCATTTTTCGATAAGAGTTCAGGAGACCCGGATGCCCAAGAACGACCATGCCCCAAAGACCCTGCTGGAATCCCTCGATTCATTGGTAGCCAAGCACCACCTGCTGAAGCACCCATTTTATAAGGCTTGGACGGAAGGGCAGCTTTCCAAGGCGGAGCTGGGGCTTTATGCGGAGCAGTATTACCAGCATGTGCGATCGTTTCCGGAGAATTTGAAGCAGCTGGCGGCGCGGACGAAGAGCGACCGGAATTTGAATTCGCTGGTTAATGAGAATTTGGCGGAGGAGCTGGATGCTACGGCGCCGCACCCGCTGCTATGGCGGCAGTTCGCGCAATCGCTGGGAGTGAGCGACGCTTCGCTGGAAGATGCGCGCCCGCTGCCGGGAATCGCGGCACTGCTGGATACATACGATGAGGTGGCGGCTCAGGGATCCACGACTCAGGCTGTGGCCACATTTTACGTTTACGAAGCGCAGGTGCCGGAGATTGCCAGCCAGAAAATTTCGGGGTTGCGGCGATTTTACGGAATCACGGAACCGCGTGCGCTGGCGTATTTCGCGGTGCACGAGGAAGCGGACGTGCGGCATCGCGCGGCATGGCGCGAATGGCTGGTGCGGCAGAAGGATGTGGATACGGTTGGGGTGCTGTGCGCGGCGGAACGCGGGTTGAAGGCTCTGTGGGGCGCGTTGGATGCGGTTTATCCGCAGAGTTGCGTTGCGAAGAATTAAGACGCAGCAGCCATCGCCGTTGAAGGTTTGCGATTGCGGCGCTTGGGAATCTCAGCAATTTGTTCGGGCGGTTTGAGAAAAACGCAGCCGCTAGTGATTAGTTGCTAGAAACACCTGTCAAGATTCTTAAGTGCTCACACACACCTGAGAATTTCATTTCTATTTTTCCTTCCTTAATACTTTCACTCCGTTGGGTCCGGCGATAAACGCTTCAGTTGCGAACTTCAGGAAGAGGCCGTGCTCGATCAGGCCCACCACGTGATCAAGATGGTGCGCGGTTTCTTTGGGATCTTGCATCGCGCCGAACGCACAATTGAGTATGTAGTGGCCGCCATCGGTGATGTAGGGCTTTTGATCGTCTCCAAGCCGGAGCGTAGGTTTGCCGCCCAGCTCCGCGAGTCGTCGAGCGGTCACTTGCCATCCGAACGGGACCACTTCCACGGGAACAGAAACTAGCTCACCAAGGCATTTCACTATTTTCGTGTCGTCCGCGACCACGGCCATCCGTTTACTCGCTGACGCTACGATTTTTTCGCGCAAGAGTGCGCCGCCATGTCCTTTAATAAGGCAAAGCGGGCCGGGAAGGACTTCATCGGCGCCGTCAATAGTTAGGTCAATTTGCGTGTGGTCGGCGAACGACGTGAGCGGAATCTTTTCGGCGCGGGCCTGCTCCAAGGTGCGGTCTGAAGTAGGAATTCCCAAGATGCGCAGGCCCTCCGCGGCGACTCTGCGTCCAATCGCGGCAATCGCAAACCGAGCGGTCGAGCCAGTGCCGAGGCCGACGACCATGCCGTCTTCGACCAGCATCGCGGCAGCGTCGCCCGCCTCTTTCTTCCATTGATCTTGCTGCGAGAGTTCCATCGGTCCTTCTGGCGCGGAGTTTGTGACGGCGCACATCATAGCTGGAGACGCGCGCGTTGCCAACATTCGCTCATCGTTTGTCGCCGCAAAGTGAGAATGTCCGGTTTGTGCAAAGTAGAAATGTCCGGTTTCATGGGTGGCCGAGGGGCCAATGGAAACGGAGCGCATCGCCTTGAACCAACGAGAGCGGGATCGATTGAAGGTGTTGCACGAGGTAGGGCAGAAGCAGCTGACGCAGCGGGCAGCCGCGGCGCGGCTGAAAGTGAGCGACCGCCAGGTGCGGCGAATGTTGCTGCGGATTCGTCAGCGCGGGGATGCTGCCTTGGTTCACGGACTACGGGGCCGGCCCTCGAACCGCAAGCTGGCAGCGCGGTTGGAGCAGAAGATTTTGGCGCGGCTACGTCAGCGTTATAGCGATTTCGGGCCCACGCTGGCCGCCGAACATCTGGCCCAGGATGGTTTTCCGGTGAGCCGGGAGACGCTGCGGAAATGGATGACCCGAGCGGCCTTGTGGCGCCCGCGCTCCCAGCGCGCCAAAGCCGTGCATGTGTGGCGCGAGCGCAGAGCCAGTTTCGGGGAGCTAGTGATGCAGGATAGCTCGCCGTTTCGCTGGCTGGAGGAGCGCGGTCCGGCTTGCCATCTGATCGCGCTGATTGATGATGCCACCAGTCGCATCTGGGGACGGTTCACCGAGCACGACACCACGGAAGAAAACTTGCGCACCCTGCAGGGATGGTTACGGCGCTATGGACGTCCGCTGGCCCAGTACACCGATAAAAACAGCATCTTTCAAAAGTCCGGCCCTGCGCCGCTTCCCGAACAACTCCGGGGAGAGCCGCTGCGAACGCAGTACGGGCGGGCGTTGCACGAATTGGGAATCGAATGGATCGCGGCCCAGAGCCCGCAAGCGAAAGGGCGTATCGAGAGGTTGTTTGAAACTCTGCAGGATCGTCTGGTAAAGGAGATGCGCTTGGCGGGGATCGACAACCTCCAGGCTGCGAATCACTTTTTGGAGACGCGCTTTCTTCCCCAGTGGGAGCAGCGCTTCACCGTGGCGCCACGCCACCCGCGCAATGCCCATCGACGGCTGGGAGCGGAGCATCGCTTGGAGGAAATCTTGAGTGTGCGCGCAGCGCGCCGGGTGGCTCAGGACCACACCGTCAGCTGGGACGGAAATCGTTGGGGAGTCGTGCGGGAAGAAGTTTGCGCGGGACTTCGTGGAGCTGCCGTAGAGATCGAACGACGATTGGATGGAAGCCACTGGTTGCGCTACCGCGGCCGCTATCTGCGTCTGCGCCCCTGCCCCGAACCGCCGCGGCCACCCGCAAGTCCTTCCGGCCTACGGCCTGCAGGACTTGCGGGACCAATACCGAAACCCACAAACAAAATCAAACCCAAACCCAATACCATGTGCCAGCCGAGCACCCTTGGCGAAGACCCTGGAAGCGGACATTTCTATCTGGCGAAAAACCGGACATTTCTACTTTGCGTTGACACATTCGCTCATCGTTTACCTGAGAGCCGCGTCACTTGAATCCGGCTTTGGGCTCCACGAAGGTGTCTCGAGCGTGTTCGAATCCCACGGGCTTTACGTGCACAGATCCGAGGAAGGGCCGGTCAATGTCAGCGATCGCGACGAGGGCGAGCGCAAGCAGGAACGAGAGCGAGAATACCTGGATGGCGTGCAGCTTGAAATTATCCGTGCCGAACAAGCACGAAGACATGGTGGTGATTACTCCTCCGATAATCAGGACGAGCCACAAGATGCCTGGGAGTTTGGACTTGCTTTGCAGCTCGCGCAGGCGCCGATATTCCGTCATGTTGGTGAGTTCAGAGAGGACATGGTTCCAACTGGTTTGTTCGCCGAGGCTGGCGGGCTTGGCCTGCATCGTCGCGTCCCACAATTGCTGGACGATGAGGTGGGCATGCAAACTCAGGCTGCCGTGATGCATGGCGGGCCACTCTTCATCGATCATCGCGCCGGCATACTCCCGCGAAAGTTTCTGAATCTGATCGCGATCGCCGGGAGCGAGGCCCTCGGACAGGCGGTACACGTTGACGAGAGAATTGGCTTCCGAGTCAGCGGTCATTTCGGCGGAATTAAAGGCGGTCCACACGGCGTAGAGCATGAAGCCCATGATGACGGCGTAGGTGGTGCCGAGGACACTGACCTGCCAGCCGATGATTTCGTTGTGTTCACGGCGCTGGCTGGTAGGCCAGAAGCGGCGCATTAACAATAAGAAGACGAGGCTGAGCAGCACGCAAAGCAGGACGATGAAAATGCTTTGAGTTGCACTTAACACGTTTGAATTCCTCCCTTGCGGGCGTGCTGCTCGAAGCCGCTGGGCCAGATATTTTAACCGGCGGGGCGAGCTTACCAGAAGAATTTCGGCGAGGCGATGCGCGAATGCTTGCGAACCTGTAAAACGTAGCTTGACGCTAATTGCGAAGAAAGGAAACGCGGATTAGTCGTCGAGAAGACTGCCGCCGGGGGCAGCTGTTGCGCCGGGGATGTCGTTGCCGCCGAGAGAAACGAGCAGGCGGCGGAGCTTGGCGCGATCTTCCAAGTTCATGCCGACCATTTCGAACCCAGCCTGGTGCGAACGCACGAAGCGCACGACCGCCTGCATGCTGATGGAGCGCAAGCCGGCGGGGATCTTCAGAGTGGCTTCGGTGCCGACGGGAAGCTGCAGTTCGCCGCTGAGCAGGCCGCCATCCAGACTGAGGACGCTGATGGCGGAAGAATATTTTCCTTTTGTGGAGGTGACCACGGCCGGAACGTTGCGCGGCAGACGCACGCGACGATAGCGGCGATGCCGCACGAAATCGCGCTCGGGGATCGGATCGAGCGGGGCGAGCTGAAAAACTCTGGCATCGAGGCCTGATTGCGGCAGAAATTCCTGAATCCATGCGGGATCGAGCTTGACGAGTGCTTGGGCGGCGGCCATGCGAATTTCGTCTGGGTAAACCCAGCCAAAAGTCTTGCGTTCTTCCACAAAACGGCGCAGGTGGCCGGCGGCGGCCGGAGCGCGCATACGCCCGAGTGCTTCGATGGCTTTCACGCGCAGGTACTCAGGGCCTTGCGGCATTATTTCGCCTTCGGCCAGGCGCAAGAGCTTGGAGGCGGTTTCGCCGTCGCCGCACATGCCGATTTCATCGAGCGCGAGTGGGACGATCATGACGTCGAACATCTCGAGTGAATCGGAGAGAAGTTTGCCGCGTTCGGGAGCCCCGGCGGTGGAAAGCTGGCGCACGACGGCATCATGGAAACCGCGGCCGCCATCGCGGAGGCGTCGGGGCAAGAGTTCGTCCACGGCTGCAGGATCGAGGCGACTGAGGAGGCCGATTACCGTGGCGGCTTGCGCAGGCGCGTCATTTTTTAGCGATTCCTTCAGGTAACGCACGCACGGAGCGCCGACGGCTTTAGCGAGGTGGACGACGCTCTCGCGTTCGGTGCGGCGCGAGGTTCGCGCGAGGCGCACGGCAAGATGTTCGGCCGCGCCCTGCGGCACGCGCATCAGTACGCCGACCAAACCGTCCGGCATGGATTCGGCGACCATGGCCTCTTCGATGAATTCGGGAATGCGATTATCCACACCGATGCGGGGACGTAAAGTTTGCACCCAGCTGGGGCGCGAGCCTTCCAGATCGGCGAGAGAGTCGAGAGCCTGCTGCACAGCGCGAAAATAACGGCGCGCGGCGGATTCCTGGCTGAGGCGGACGAAGGCGGCGCTAAGGAGAGTTTGCAGCTCGGTGTCTTTTTCCGCGGCCATAGCCAGGCCGATCTTTGAGATCGTGTCTTGGAGGCGCTGGCTGGCGGCTTTGCTGTAGAGCTCGGCGAGCTGTCCCAGGCCAATCGCGGCTTTCTTGCGCGCCTCGGCGTCGGAGTTGCCAACGCACGATGCGTAGTGCAGGAGGATGTCTCCGGCGGCGTCTGATTCGCCGCGTCCCATCAATTCTTCCACGTACTGCTGAACGTTGCGCGGCGGAATGCACCATGCTTCGGAAGACATCAACACGGTTTTCTTGCCGGAGTCCGGCACGGCGGCCCAGAACTGGCGATCGAGAACGTCGGCGTGCGATTCCACGGACATGCCGGCGTGCGCTAATTTTTCTTCGCGCGATTTCAGCAATTTGCGAAGTGTGGTGAGTTCGTTGCCCATGCGGTCCAGCATTTGGCGAACCGCGTTGACTTTCACTTCGCCGCGCTGGAAGCGATCAATGGCGAAGCGGATCGCAAGATCTTCCGCGAGGCGCAACATGCTGTTCTCGTCGAGTTTCGCGTTGGGTGATTGCGCGGCGACTGTTGCGAGAGCCTGCTGCAGCGTCACTTGCGCATTTTGCGGCAGGGCCGAAATTTTTAGGCGCCACGACAATGCGTCGAGGTCAGGATTTTTGGCCGATTGCGCTTCGCCAAACTGAGCGAGCAGCCTGAGAAGGCTGTGGAGCTCTGCTTCCTCGAGCTGGCCGATTCCGCCGGCCAGGCCGGAGACTCCGCCTCCGCCCGTGCCGGCACCAGCGCCCGTGCCGGAGCCAAATGCCGCACCGCCGAAGGCTCCTGCGCCAAAACCTGAACCACCGGTCCCCGCAGATCCTGTGCCAGTTCCCGCGTCTGCGCCTGTGGCGCTTCCTCCCGCGTAGAACGAGCCGGGCACTGTTCCGGCGCTGCCGCCGGTTCCGGGCACGCCTGGGCCACCATGTTCGCCTTCGGCAGCGGCAATTAACTGAATCATTTTTTCGGGGCTCCGGAACCATTCCTGGATGCGGTCGGCGTCGGCGCCCAAAGTCTTTGCGGTGAGAGTGGCGGCTACGCGCGCGTCGGAAAATCCGGAGTCTTCAGCGACGAAGCGAATCTCGTTGACGCGGATGCCGGAATGAGTGCGATGGGCGAAATAGACGGCGAGGCGATCGGAAAGGGTTGCGGCCTTGGGGCCGGTTTCCATGAAGCACTTCACCAGGTTGGCGAATTCCTCGCGCTCAACGCGGGGGAGGAAACCGATGCTCGCCACGCCGGAAGCGTTGAGGAAATCAGCGAAGCTGCGTTCGGCCGGGCTCGATTCGAGGGGTACACCGTCGAGGAGGAGCTGGGATCCAGAGGCACCGAGGAGCAGTCCACCGGGCCCAGCGACATTCACGGCTGCCTGGAGTTCGACCCATGCGGAGTCGAATTGACCGACTGAGCGGGAATGCTCTAAACCATAGAGCCGAGCGTACTTAAGTAGCACGTTGAGACTGCGGACGAAGGCCCGGGCGTTAGGAATTATTGGCTCGCTCTGCATCGTTAACTCGCGAGAGACAGGTGCCATACGGTTCGACTCGTGACGATTGTGTACTAGGACTCCTGATTATGGGAATGGTACGAAAGGCCTAAAGTCGCGCACTAAACAATAGGCACGGCGGGTGTTAAGAGGCTAAGCGGATCTCGATGTCCTGGCCTTGGAGGGCCGGACGGATGCGGCGAATCACCTCGCTGGCCCAAAGCTTTTCGCTGAGGAGCACGAGCGAACCGTCTTCGAAATTGCAGATGGCGCAGAAGGCGTACTTGGGAAAAGCGGTGTGGTAGGCGTCCACACCACGACGAGCGAGCTCGCCTTCGAGAACGGGATCGGGTTCTGGAAGCGGACCTGCTGCGCGGGCGCCGAAAGTTTCGCCTTGAAAGCGATCTATCAAGGGTTCCAGGACGGCGAGATCGGGAGCGGGTACGGCGAGAGAATGCTTGGTGGCTTCGCGGTAGGGGATCTGATGGCGTTGCAAATAATCGCGCAGGCGATCGAGATGACTGAAAAAATCGAGAGACCAGATTTCGGGGCCGGCGATGGCGCGCAGCACGCGCGACCAGATCCGCGCGGCGTCGGCACCCCGGATGGGTTCGCGATTTTCGTCCGCTTCGGTGAGCTCCAGGCCCATGGCGCGTACGTCGTCGCCGAGATCGAGCGGTTCAATTTCTAGGAGATACACGAATTTATTCTTCCGTCGCGCCGCGTGTGTCTTCCGCAAGCCCGGACTGAGGGAATTTATTCTTGAACTCGGGAGATTCTTTGCGAACTTCCAGCCAATCGAAGAAAGCGTCGGGCGTTTCCAGCCAGATTGCGAACCAGTGAGCGATTTCTTCTTTTTGGCCGCGTTTGACCGCGTCTACTTTGTGGTTGCGCGAAATCATTTCGGCGCGGCGGCGGCCGAGACGGGCGACTTCGCGGACGCGCTCGGCGGCGGCTTGTTCATGTTCAAGCAGGAATTTCCTGAGGAGTTCATCGAGGCGCACCAGGCACATTTCGGCTTCTTCGAGAGTGGAGAAATGGAGCAGGTCGGTGAATTCTTCTTCGTAGCGGCCATCGGTATCGGAGCGCGTGGACCACACTACGCGCAGGCCGGCTTCTTCGAGCACGCTGACGATATAGTCGGGCGACGTTTTTCCCTGGGCGCCGAGCTGGGCGATTAATTGGCGGCGAATCTGTTCGATTTCGGCGGGGGTATAGCGTGGCTTGCCGAGACCTTCCGCCACTTCGAGGATCAGGGCCTTCTTGGTGGGCGATCCGCCTTCGTGATGCGTATCTGAACGGGCGGGACTCACGATGGTCCTCGATGCGCTGGCTGCTTCTGGTCGGCCACAGGTTGAGAATCGCGGGATAGCAGGCTGCGATAGCGCGCGACGTTGCGATTGTGCTCGGCGAGAGTCTTGCTGAAGAAGTGTCCGCCGGAATCGTTGGCGACGAAATACATATAGTCGGTGGTGGCGGGCGCAAGCGCGGCGCGCAGCGACGCTTCGCCAGGATTGGCGATGGGCCCAGGCGGCAAGCCGGGATTTCTGTAGGTGTTATAGGGCGAATCGATCTGCAAATCCTTGGCATGCACGATTTTTACGGGATGGCCTGCGAGTTCCAGAGCGTATGCGACGGTGGGATCGCACTGCAAGGGGCCGCCGCGCTTGATGCGATTGTAGAACACGCCGGCGACGAGGGGGCGCTCGTCCTTGCGCGGTGTCTCGCGTTCCACCAGGGAGGCGAGAGTGACGACCTGGTCAGCGGTGAGCCCGTCGGGAAGATTCGAAGCGCCGGAGGGATTCAGAGATTCCCAAACGGCGCGGAAATTTTGGACCATGCGTTTGGCGGCCTGTTCACAGGTGGTGTGATGCGTGAATTCATAGGTGGAGGGAAAAAGAAAGCCTTCCAGATTTTGCGCTTGCGGCGCCAGATCTGAGATCAGAGTAGTGTCTTTCGCGGCGTCGAGAAAGTTTTCGCGGGTGCAGACACCCTGGCGGTCGAGTTCGCCGGCGATGTCGAACATCGTCCAACCTTCGGGGATGGTGACGGTGTGCACAAAAATTCTGCCCTGGGCGAGCTGCCAGAAAACTTCGCGCGAAGTTACCGGGTGATCGAAATAATATTCGCCCGCATCCATGGGCGCGCGAAAATGCCAGAAGCTAAAGAGCGCGAAGGCCACGCGGTTGCGGATGACATCGTCCTGGCGAAGGATTCCGGCGATGGCCCAGCGCGACTTGCCGTGCGGAATATCCACAAAAACCTTTTCGGGGCGATGACCACGATAGGGTCGGCTAATCTGTGAATCGAGCCAGCCGGCGCCCGCGCCGATCGCAGCGATTACCAGAAGAGCCAGGAGGCCGAGCCGTCGCATCGCCGGTTATTCCTTCTCCGCCGCCGCGGGCCGCAGGCCGCCACGGTGGCGTTCGAGGTACTCGCGCAGGAAGATGGCGGCGGCGACGTCGTCGAGCGACGAGGCGTTTCGATGCGCGGCTGATCCCGATTCAGCGACCATTTGCGCGGCCTCCCAACTGGTGAGCCTTTCGTCCACGAGATCCACTTCGATTCCTAGCTCCTTGCGCAGACGCGCGGCAAATCGTGCGGCTTCTTCCGCCATTTCCCCCGCTTCGCCCGTGATATGCAGCGGGTGGCCCACGAGGATACGCGCCACACCCTCTTTTCTGCAAATGTCGCGGAGGCGGCGAAGATCATCGCGGCGATTTGCGCGGTTCATCACCAGCAGCGGCCGCGCGGTAAGCAGCAATTCGTCGGAGATAGCCACACCAATTCGCTTGCGGCCGTAGTCAACCGCCAGAATCCGGCGAGGCCTGGAATCGGGCGAAGCAGCGGAGCTATGCCGAACAATGGAACGCGGGCTGGCAGTCATATCCTTCCGCCTAGTATACGCGATGCGCGACGCGTCGAGCACAGCGGGAAATGCGTACGGGTTTCGTCAGACATTCGGCCCGGCTTAAGGAGGTTGCGTTTTCGGCAGGCATGGCGTATTAGCTAGCCTACTGCGAAAGTAATCAATTCGTTAAAGGAGAAACACAAATGGGCGGCTTATTGCTTTTCGTGTTCATTGCACTTTGCCTGTTGGGGGCGTGGCGCGTTTTTGTGGCGAGCAAGGCTGGCCGCGGCGACGGCGCGATCTCCCCTAACCTGACGCATGGTATTCCGTTTTTCATTGCGGCGGGGCTGATTTTCATTTTCTGGATGTCATTCACAACCGTGGATTCCGGCTATCGCGGCGTGGTGCTGCGTTTTGGAGCCGTCACGGGGCGCACGCTGGAGCCGGGTCCGCACCTGATCATGCCATTTCTGGAAACGGTGCGGCCGATTTCGGTGCAAGTGCAGGTGGAAAAGCTTGATTCGCAGGCATCCAGCCACGATTTGCAGGTGGTGCATACGCAGGTGACGCTCGCGTACTATCAGGACCCCTGCTGCGTCACGGATATATGGGCAAAGTTGAATGACGATGCGGTTGATCGGGTGGTGAAACCCGCGATTCTGGAAGCCATCAAAGCGCAGACGGCGCAGTACGATGCGGAGCAACTGATTGCGCAGCGGGCAACGGTGCGAAATGGCATCGAGCAGTATGTGCGGGACCGGCTAGCGGCGCACCATATTGATGTGGACGCGGTAAGCATCACCGATTTCAATTTTTCCGAAGAATATAACCGAGCGATCGAGGCCAAGGTGACGGCGCAGCAGAACGCCTTGAAAGCTGAAAACGATTTAACGCGAATCAAGATCGAAGCGGAACAGAAAGTGGCGCAGGCCGGGGCGGAAGCAAAAGCCTTGGAAGTGCAAAAACAGCAGATCACGCCCGAGCTGCTGCAGCTGCGGACGATCGAAATGATGCAACAACACTGGGATGGTCACCTGCCCGAAGTGTATATGGGGAGCGGGCAGGGTGGCGCGCTGCCGATGATTGACGTGCTGAAGGCTGCAGGCCGGAGCAAATAGGCCGTGGGAGTCTTAAGGCTGGGGCTCGCGGCCGCGGACGCTCTTTTCCCAGAGCGGCCAGAATCCGGCTTCCTGCATGTCTTTGTCGAGGCTGGTGTCGCGCAGAAGCTGCTCGATTTCGGCGCGAGATTGGCGCGGACCGATGCGCTGCTCGGCGTCGGCCAGGGCGAAGGCGGTGACGGCGGCAATTCCTGAATGGCGCTTCAGTTCGGCGATATCAACTTTGTCGAAGGTGTCTGATGTGGCGTGATAGTTCAGCATGTAATTCGACGGGTCCTGAATGGCGACCAGGGTGGGGATACCTTCGATGAGGAAATCGAAGTTGTCGGTATCCATTCCGGCGTCCATGGTGAAATCTTTCACGCCGAGAGAGGTAAGCGGCTCGAGGGCGGCGCGAGCAGATGCGACGATGTCTTTCCGGCCGCCCAGTGCATAGCCTGTCACCTTGCCGTTTCCTGAATCAAATATGATTGCGGCGATCATATTGTCCAGCTCGGCTCGGTGCGCGTGGGCGTAGGCTGCCGAACCGAGCAGGCCCTGTTCCTCGCCGGTGAAAAGGATGAAGCGGATGGAGCGGCGGGGGATGGTGCCGGAAGCGTGAATCACGCGCGCGGCGTCAATTGCCATCGCGACGTTGCAGCCGTTGTCGAGCGCGCCCGTGCCGAGGTCCCATGAATCCAGGTGCCCGCCGAGGACCACGAATTCATCGGGCTTTTCGCGGCCACGAATTTCCGCCACGACGTTCTCGGAATCCACCGGGCCGGTGATGCGATTGGGCATCTCGAAATGCACGCGAACCTTTTGTCCGGCTGCCAGGAAACGCGCGATGCGTTCGGCGTCCTCGCGCGCCACGACGGCTTGAGGCATTTTCTCCACTTCGCCATTGACGGCCAGTGTGTGGCGATAGAGAAGGAGGTTGGGTCGCGACGACATCCACAGAACGGCCACGGCGCCAGCCTTCAGCGCGCGATCAAGAATGGCAGGTCCGATGGTGTATTCATTGCTGAGGTCTTCCCAGGTGACGAGGAAATTCGAATGGATCAAGACGATTGCATCTTTCGCAGCGGCTCCAGCTTTGGCGAAGCCGGCGTCATCGCCCACGCCGGCGTCAACCACGTCTGCGGTAATGCCGCCTTCGGGAGTGGGGGGTGACCAACCAATGGAAACCAGCCGCACCGGAAACGGCGCGGGGGAAATGATTTCGAGGTGGGTGTGACCTTCGGTCCAGCCATTGGGAATCGTGAATTTTTCGGTATGTACGTCGTCAACGCCCGCGTGACGGAAAGCTTGCACAGCCCAGTCCGCGGCGCGGTCGGCTGACGGCGTGCCCGTCACGCGCCCGCCGATTGTGTCACTGAGATACCGCAGGTTTTCCTCGAGAGGCGAGGGACCCAAGGCAGACTGGATCATGGTGGGTGCCAATTCGGCACAAGATTTTTGCACGGAGCAGGCACCCGAGCCTTGTGGCACCTGTGGCGAGAGCGGGGCAGGCTTGATAGGTGGTATTTGGCCGGCAGCTGTGAGTGCCAGGAACAGCAGGCTGTGGACACCGGCGAAGAGCTTGGTGGATATGTGCAAAGGTTCGGCTCCCTCGTAGGAATTCCCGCTTACGGATTATAGAGGGAGGAGTGTAACCCGAAAGCATTTTCCGCAAATGGAATCGTGATGGGTGGAGCGAGCAGGCGTGAGCGGGTGGCTGGGGATTTTTGTTGCACGCAGTCTGTGGATAACTTGTGCTTCCGGAAGAAATTGCAAGGCTAGAGCAGTTTCTACCTATGAATTTTGGAGTGCTGGGCTAGGCGGGTCACACATGTTTCTCATTTTGAGCCACTTAAATAAGTTCCGGTTTGGCAGAGAGCCTGCCACGGCCCTGTGCTGGTTGGAGAGTGACCGTCACTCTCTCAATCGGGTTTTAGGGGAGCCGGACCGTATCGGCACGGACCGGTTGTTGTCAGTGCATTATGCAAGACGAGTAGTAGACAGACCGTTGGGAAACGCAAAATTGCAGATTGCAGTTAAATCCCAAAGCTTAGCCGCGTGCAATCCTGGGCAAGCAGACGGAAGGCTCACTTTGAAAAAGGTTCGCGTTTTTCCAAAGCTCGTACCCCGCGAAGAAAAGCAAGAAACGAACCACCCAAATCTGTTCCTCTTTTGTGAATCATCGAGCGGCACGGCGCAGTTTCGCGCGACGGGCGGTGGAGACCTGGAGTGCACCGTGGAGCGGATCGCCGGGCTGCTGGCGATGCAATGCCTGGTGCGTGGACAGAACCCGGCCGACTTCCAGGTACTGGTGCCTGCGGAGCAGTCTCTAGTCGCGCGGCTGATTTCGCGCACGGAGGACCTGCTGAAAGAGGGACGCGCGATTGCCTGCCCGACGTCGTTGAGTGCGCGGCAGAGAGAGGTGCTGGACGCGGTGGTGAGCAACCGCGCGAACAAGGAAATTGCCTCGAGGTTGAATATCACCGTGCGCACTGTGAAGTTCCATGTGTCTTCGTTGCTGAGCAAGTTCGGTGTGGAAACACGCGCCGAGTTGGCACGCCGGGCTGCTGGGTTCATGCGGCCGACGCTGTTGGAAAGCGAGACGCGGACACCGGCACAGGTCAATAAGGGTGGACGGGATTTGGTCCCCGAGCAAGCGATGCAGAAGACGGCGCTGGCGATGGCGAATAATTCGCGCAGCGTGCGGTTCCCTGGACGCATTCTTACCGCCTAAAAAACAAGACGATCGCGCTAGCAGCAATTGTTCGCTGCGTACCGCGGCTAGGGTATTCCTCGCGCGGGCTAGCCCGCTGGCTTTCGTCCTGCCTCCATGATCGCGCGGAGTGAGGAGTCGCGGTTCTCGTAATATCGCTCGTAGTAAGTCCGGTACTGCCCTCCCCGTACTGCGTCTAGCCATTTAGTGTTGGTGCGATACCATTCAATTGTCTGGCGCAGGCCGTCGTCCAGAGAGATGGTGGGCCTCCAGCCAAGCTCGCGCTCGATTTTTTCGCAGTTCAGCGCGTAGCGGCGATCGTGGCCGGGGCGGTCTGCCACATGGGAAATAAGCGATTCCGGTTTGCCCGTGGCGCGGAGCAAACGGCGCGCCATGCTGAGATTTTCGACCACGTCCAACCCGCCAATGTTGTAAACCTCGCCGATGCGTCCGCGCTCCAGAACCGCCTGAATACCGCGGCAATGATCTTCCACGTAGAGCCAATCACGCTCTTGCCTGCCGTCGCCGTAAATCGGCAGGGATTTGTCGTCCAGAGCGTTCGTAATCATCAGAGACAGAAATTTTTCCGGAAACTGGAACGGGCCGTAATTGTTAGACGCGCGCGTGATGACCGCGGGAAAACCGAAGGTGCGGACGTAGGATCTGACAATTAGATCCGAGCTGGCTTTCGACGCGGAGTACGGGCTGTTCGGCTGCAATGGCGAATTCTCATCGGCAAATGTGCCAGGCGCCAAGTCGCCGTACACCTCATCGGTTGAAACATGCACGAATTTTTCGATATTGAGCTTGCGAGCGATCTGGAGAAGTACGAACGTGCCGGTAACATTGGTTTCGATCATGGGCGCCGGCTCGTAAATGCCGCGGTCCACGTGAGACTCGGCAGCGAGATGAACAACGGTCTGGCAGCCGGTCATGGCAGCCGCGACGGCGGCGTCGTCGCGGATATCACCCTTGATGAAGGTGTAGCGGGGATTGTTCGCGATGGAATCGAGGTTTGCGAGGTTTCCGGCGTAGGTCAATTTGTCGTAGTTAACGACGGAGTAGTTCTGAGGGAGGCTCAGGAGGTGAGTAATGAAATTACATCCGATGAAGCCGGCGCCCCCGGTGACAAGAATTTTCATCGGGTGGGGGCCTGGCTTCTAGCGCAGGATGAACAATTCATCATGTTCTCACGCATTGTCGCGTAGGTGTATCCACGGTGACTGATTATTGCCGGGAACAAATCGAATCGCAATTAAAGTATTGGGCGAAGCCGTATTCGCGAGATTGAATCCGCTAATTCCAGAGCGCTTGATTGCTCCGGTGTCGAACGAGAATCCAACGGTCAAGATTGATCCAAAGGAAACCTGCAGATGCAAGGAGGAATGACAGTCCGAGGTAATGGAAGGAAAAAGAACGACCGCTGGTGGAGACGAGAAGCCACTCGAGGAGAACGGCGGGAATCAGTACTTCGGATGCCAGCCACAGGAACGCGGGGACCCGTGGAGGCGGTAGATTTCTCGCGACGATGCCTAGAATTGCGCCGGGGAGACAAAAGACCAGAATGTAATAGATGTAGTTATAGCCTTCGAGTTCGGCGGGCTTGACGAGGCGTAGGGCTTTCGCCAGAGCTGCTCCGGGGCCGAGCCGGTAGGTTAAGGGTTCCTCTTTGCCGTCGAGGAAGAGCGAAAGATTCGAGCCATCGTATGTATAGAGGATGTCACGCGTAAGGCCCGCAATAAATACGCCCGGGATAACCCACGCCAGGAGCGAATGATTTGCTGACAGCGGATTGCGAAACCAAAAGACGAGCTTGCCGTCTTCTTGGCGGATGGCGAGGTCAGAAAAGCCAGAGGGTTGCGAGATGGAGATGATTCTGCCGTCGCCCCCAGTTCCTTCCGCGGGAGTGCAGAGCACTCGCAGCGTGAATTGATTCGTCTTTCCCAGATTGGCGGTCAGGTCCGGCACGGCAACCTTAGAGGTAAGCCAGGAAGTGCCGTCCAATGAAAGTAGGCCCGGTGTTGAAGTGGTGGGGGCGGTGGGAAACCAGGTTAGCTCCGAGGAAATCTTCCTCTGATTGTGAAAGGGTGGGCCGGCGGAGAAATCATAGTCCACCAGCAAGCCGGGATTCCCTGAATCTGCCGCCTGGCCGGCGGATAGCTGCCGGGCGATTTCGCTGCGGAGCGCAAGATCCCAAATTTGCACGGCATTGACCGTGCCCTTCCACGGATACTTTCCCGAAGCGTCGTTGCCCACAACCAGCAGAGCGTCTGAGCGCCAATCGTGCAAGCGCGCAGTTTTTTGAAGCTGAAATGATGCCGCAAACCACAGGGCGAAATAGATCAGCAAAATCACGAAGGCGCGCCGCGGCGTGAGCAGGGATCCGAGCCAGGCCTCGCAATCCGACATCCAGTCCAGCGCGCGTTTTCCGAGTAATTCGTACAGAAAAAAACCAGCTACCGACCCAGACGAGTTGGTGAGGATGTCTTCCCAACCCGAATCGCGCGGCGGGATATAGAGTTGAAGAAATTCGATGCCATAGGAAAAGAGAGCGCCAGCCGCGAGAGCCAGCGCCAAAGTGAACGCGCGTGAGTTTCCGCGTTCACGAAGTTTCGCCGCCAGAGCGAAACCGAAGGGAACAAAGAGCAAAACGTTAAGAAAAACGTCGAGAAGATGTGCCGACTTCATGCTTTTGCCCAAAAGGAAGGGAGAACCGCCGCCTGGCACGGCCGCATGGAAGTCAAAGCGAAACGGATAGAAGGTAAGAAACAGGATTCCTGCGGTCGCGAGCAGTAAAATTCGGTTCGACCAACCACTCCTGAGCACTTCAGCGGATATTCCTTTGTTTTTATCCTGCATCGCGCTCGTGAGTGGATTTGCCAAGAAACCTCTCTAAAGTCTAGCACACGACGCATTCCGCAAGATTCGTGCGCGAAATCGCGTTGGCACCTTCGCCAACAGTTTCGCGACGGCCAGCTGACCCGAAGCAAAACACCGGCGTAAGTACATGCCAGGACACGACTACTCGCACCTGTACGGGTGAGTAGGTCAGGTACGCGATGGCCCGATTGAACAGGCGAAGAGACTTGAACTAACTCGGTTCCTCTGACCAGTAGTTGCGGCTCTGTTGCGGTCCCTACACTGACCGTGACATGAGAGCCCACATCCAAGCGCGCGCAGTTCGCAACACTAAATCCAGTTCGCAGGACGGAGCGACGATACGCCGTTCATCCGCCCCGATCGCTCTGATCACCACGCTAGCGATGATCCTGGCGATTGCGGGCCTTTCGAGCTGCGCGGGCTACACGAGTTCGGCGAAAACGCAGCCTTCCGATCCTGGCGCGGGAATACTTTCGCCCAGCGTGACGAGCGTTAGCTTTGGCAGCGTCGCCGTGGGGAACACCGCCACGCAGAGCTTGACCGTAACTAATACAGGATTGGGAACGGTGACGATCGCTTCGGCGGCTTTGACCGGCGCCGGCTTCACCGTGGTCGGCGGGAATCCCGCCGGGACGATTGGAGTGGGCCAGAGCAGCACGATACAGATTCAGTTTGCGCCGACAGCCGCGGGTGCGGTAAACGGCAGCCTGACGGTCTTGAGTGACGCGTCTAATTCTCCGCTGGCGATTTCAATTACCGGAACGGGCACGCAGGCGGGTTTGACGATTGCTCCCTCCGCTGTGGCATTTGGAAATGTGATCGTGGGACAGAGCGGCACGCAGAGCGTCAAGCTGACGAACAGTGGAAACTCTAGTGTGACAATCAATCTGGCGACGGTGGCAGGAAACGGCTTCGGAATCACCGGATTGTCTCTGCCGACGACGTTGACGGGCGGACAAAGCCTGTCCTTCAGCGCGCAATTTGCGCCGACAGCGAGCGGCGCGGCGGCTGGCAGCATCACCTTCACGGACAACGCGCCAGGTTCTCCGCAGGTTGTGAGCATGGTCGGCACGGGCGTGGCCACGAATTCGACGTTAGTTGCGAATCCGGGTAGCCTGGCGTTCGGCAATGTGTCGGTAGGCAGCAGCAGCCCGCAGACGATCACTTTGACGAACACGGGAAATACCAGTGCGACGATTTCGGCGATCAGCGCGAGCGGCAGCGGATTCAGCGCGACGGGTCTATCCGTTCCGTTGGTACTGGCGGCGAACCAGAGCACCAGCTTTACCGCGCAATTCGCACCGACTGTGGTTGGAGCCGCTGCGGGAAGCGTTCTGATCACCAGCACCGCGAGCAATCCTACGACTTCGATCACCCTCAGCGGAACCGGCGTGCAGGGCAATCTGACCGCAAATCCAACAAGTATTAATTTCGGCAGCCTACTTGTGGGCGCCAGCGGGTCGGTAAGCGTAACTTTGAAGAATACGGGAACGGCAAACGTGGCAATTTCGCAAGGCAGCGCGTCGGGAACCGGATTCAGCATTACCGGTCTGGCTGCGCAGACGCTGTCCGCGGGACAGAGCACATCGTTCACCGCAAAATTCGCACCGACTACGGCGGGCAGCGCGACGGGCAGCGTTTCGATAGTCAGCAACGCGCCGGGTTCGCCGCTGGCGATCGCCTTGTCGGGATCAGGTACGGCATCGCAACCTCAGCTAACCATCAGTCCCGCTAGCGTGACCTTTGGGAGCGTGTCGGTAGGAAGCACCATATCGCAAACGGTTACCCTCACGAATCCAGGGAACGCCGCTTTGACTGTGACTCAAGCGGTTCCTTCGGGCACTGGTTTCAGCATGAGCGGCGCGAGCATGCCGATGACGATTAACGCCGGCAGCAGCGCGTCGTTTACGGCGAAGTTTTCGCCGCCTGCGGTGGGAAGTGACGCTGGCGGTATTTCAATCGTCAGCAACGCTCCAGGCTCGCCCGCAATGATCGCATTATCCGGAGCGGGAATTGAGGGCCAACTGGGCGCCAATCCATCGAGCGTGAATTTCGGATCGGTTGCGGTTGGCAACAACGGGAGTCAGACGATTACATTGACGAATTCGGGATCGGCCAGTGTAACGATCTCGCAAGCCGCGGCGTCCGGCACAGGCTTCAGCATCAGCGGATTGAGTACGCCGCTGGCGTTGGGTGCCGGGCTGAGCACGACGTTCAGCGCTCAGTTCACGCCGGCATCCGCAGGGAGCGCGAGCGGCAGCATTTCGATTATCAGTAACGGCCTGAATTCCCCGACGACGATCAGCTTGAATGGCATCGGGACGCAGCCGCAATTGGCCGCTACGCCCACCACAGCGGCGTTCGGCAGCGTGACGACAGGGACGAATAACTCGCAAACCGTCAGCCTAACGAACGGTGGCAGCGCGACGGTGACGATTTCCTCCGTAACGGTTTCAGGGGCCGGGTTCAGCACCACGGGGATTACGGCGCCAGTCACCATCGGTGCGGGCAAAGCCACGACGTTTAATGCAGTGTTTGGACCGAGTGCGGCAGGAAGCGTGACTGGATCTATTACACTGGTCAGCAACGCGCCGAACTCGCCGATTACGATTTCTCTTAGTGGAACAGGGGTAGCAGCGACGCGCGATACTCGGACTGAGTTCGTCGAGCTTGAGCTTTGGAAGCGTCAACGTGGGAAGCAACAGTTCGTTGACGACGACACTGACCAACAATGGAAATTCCAACGTAACAATTTCGGGCGTAACTGTCTCGGGAACGGGATACAGCGACAGCGGCGTAACTTCCGGAGAAACTCTGACGCCGAATCAGTCCGTGACCATCACAGCTCAATTCGCCCCGGCGGCTGCGGGATTAGTGAACGGCAGCGTCAGCATCGCGAGCAACGCGACGAACTCGCCAGCGGCGTTTACACTTACTGGCACAGGCGTTGCGGCAACTCCGCACTCAGTGGCGCTGTCCTGGACAGCTAGCTCGTCGTCGGTAAGCGGCTACAACGTATATCGCGGCACGACGTCGAACGGGCCGTACCCGACGAAGCTGAACAACTCGCTGGTCACGGCGGTGGGTTACTCGGATTCCACGGTCGCGGCTGGAACGACCTACTACTACGTGGTCACCGCAGTTGATTCCAGCAACGTGGAAAGCGTGGATTCGAACCAGGCGACTGCCATTGTTCCGTAGAGCTGGCTCGACGAACAGGATTCGGAAAACGCCGTAAACATCGGGTTTTAAAGTGGTTCGGAACCAATGCGGTGGCCAAATGGACGGTCGCCCGACCGCAGGAGTGCGAAGCCTGTCCTCGCGTACAGGGTAATGCCCCTGTCCCAAGTGTGTACCCTCGGCCAGTAGTTCTGGCAATCACCCCCATCGGACAATGCGCGTGGTGATTACTCGTGCCCCCATCCTGGAGGGAGCTCGCGTGAACGGCGCAATCCATTCACGGCAATTTGCTCTCGAATCTATTCTTCGCGCGCTGTCCGGAGCTGTGGCTCTGGCCGTGATCCTGGTGACGTCTGGCTGCGTCGGCGTCACGGGCAAAGGAACCACTCCCACCGTCACAGGTGTTGCGATTGAGATATCGCCGAGTTCCGTAAGTTTTGGAAGCGTTGCGGTTGGCCAAAGTACTACGAAGACGGTGACGCTAACTAACTCCGGAACGGAAGCGCTGAGCGTTTCGGGGATTTCGGTAGCCGGCACAGGATTCACTGCTTCCGGTCCGCACCTGCCAATCTCGCTGGCCGCAGGCGAGAGCACATCTATTTCTGCCGTGTTCAAACCCACCGCAGGAAAAGCAGACACTGGGACGATTAAGATCACCAGCAATGCCGCGGAGTCCCCTTCGCTCGTCGCGTTGAGCGGGACCGGCACGGCGGCCCCGACGGCTGCAGCGCTGACCGCGACTCCTAGTTCGATCGCTTTCGGGAGCGTAGCGGTGGGAAGCGAAGCGACGCAGACGATTAAGCTGGAAAACACTGGCGGCGAAGCCGCTGCGATTTCCAAAATGACGATTTCCGGAACTGGAGTCAGCCTTTCGGGAATGACGGCACCGCTGACACTGGCTGCCGGACAAACCATGAATCTAACGGTTACCTACAAGCCTGTAGCGGCAGGGACTCTGGCAGGCAGTGTGTCGATTGCCAGCAATGCGTCTGATCCAACAATGGAGATCGGCGTCAATGCCACAGCTACTCTTTCGACGCTATCGGCCACACCGGCGTCCGTGAGCTTCGGAGACGTTGTGATAGGCAGCGACACGACTCAAACGATTCGCCTGCAAAACATAGGTACCTCGCAGGTAAAGATTTCCAGCATCACGCCTTCCGTTTCAAGCATCGCGATTTCGGGAGTTACGACGCCGATTAATTTGGCGCCTGGCACGAGCGCGACTATCACGGCAACGTACAAACCAACCGCCGCCGGCAGCGTGACCGGCAAAATTACTGTGACAAGCAATGCGGTGGGTTCACCAACGATCGTTGATTTGAGCGCGACCGCCGCGGCCGCTACGGTGCAACTGACGCCGAGCGCATCGAGCCTGAGTTTTGGAAGTGTGACGGTGGGATCGTCTGGCTCGCATCAGGTGACCGTGAAGAGCACAGGAAATACGAAGGCCACCATTTCGAAAGTGACGGTCACAGGCACTGGATTCGCTTTGGGGAGTTCGGCGGCGAACGTGATCCTGGACCCCAGCCAGTCTGAATCCTATACAGTAAATTTTGATCCCAAAGCGGCGGGCAGTATAAGCGGAACACTGACGATCACAAGTAACGCGAAGAACTCGCCACTGAATATTCCGCTGTCTGGAAGCGGCGCTGCCGCCGGTTCCAAGCATACCGTGGCGCTCACGTGGGAACGCAGCACCTCGAGCGTAACGGGATATTTCGTTTATCGCGGCACGAAACCCAGCGGGCCGTTTACCCAGCTGAACTCTTCACCGGAGTCGAGTCCGTCTTACTCCGACAGCACGGTTTCCAGCGGCCAGCTCTACTACTACTACGTGACTGCGGTGGACTCCAGCAACATCCAGAGCGCCGATTCGAACGAAGTCTCCGTAACTATCCCCGCGAATTAATACGCCCGCGGCTACCGTTGGGTTCTCCATTTTCTCTTTCCTTGAAACCATCGAATTGCAGTCATGATGCTGCTTCGACTGCCATAGGAATTAGCTCGCGCTTCCCTGAAGCCTAAACATAAGCTTTGAGGCGTCCCTGCAGCGCTTCAGTCGAGAATTTCGGCTACGAGGTTCCGAACATGTTCGGCGATGGCAGGGGCGGATGTCAGCCCGGGAGATTCGATACCCATCAACTGGACGACATTTGGAAATTGGGAGTCTCGTTCAATGATGAAATCCACGACGCGTTTTCGCCGATCGTGGCTGGGAGGGGTCAACTTCGCGCGGATGCCCGAATAAGCGGTCACTAAATCTGCGGGTTCGAGTTCAGGAAGGAGCAGTTTTGCGCCGCGAGCAAATTCTTCAATAGGTTCGCGATCTCGTTCGTAATTGTTTTTGTCGTCCACGTAGCGGGCCGTGGGACCGACGAGAACGTTGCCCCAAACTGTCTTTGTCAGGTGCACGCCGAGGCTTACTCCTTCGGGGTGAGGTAGAGGATAGACCAGGCCTCGAATCCAATTTGCTCTGGAACGCACTAACTCGCAGTACTCTCCGCGCACAGGATAAATGCTGTGCTTGGCCATCGGCGAGCCGAGCATTGGAGCGATTTCGTCAGCGAACAGACCGGCACTGTTTACTAAACAGCGCGTTTCGATCTCACCTGCAGTACTGTGACTCGTATGCCATCGCGCGAGGATTCTAGACGTTCTACTTTCGCGTGAACCACGATGTGCGCGCCTTGATCCGATAGCGACGCGCGCGTATGCCTTAACGAGTTCTTCGCTGCCTACGATTCCCGTGGAGGGACTTTCAATGGCTTGGAATCCTTCGACATGCGGTTCGCGCGCGCGAATCGCCGTGCGATCGATGATGCGCATGTTCTCCACGCCATTGGCCTCGCCGGTTTTCAGTAGCGCGGCAAGTTCCTCTGCCTCCGCGGGCGATGAAGCGACGACCAGCTTGCCGGTCCGGCGATGAGCGACCCCGTGAGCGACGCAGAATTCGTACGTCAATTGATTGCCGCGGAGACAATGACGCGCTTTCAAGGATCCCCGCGAATAGTACAGGCCGGAGTGGACTACGCCACTATTGCGCGAGCTCGCGCCCATGCCAATTTTCGGAAGCGCTTCCAGAACGAAGACATCGCTCCAACGGATCGAGAGCGCGCGGGCAATCGCGCATCCCACGACGCCACCTCCGATGATTACTATGCTGGCTTGCTCCATGGTTTACATTGTATCCGGTTGATCGGGTCGAGATTTTAGTCCAGATGGAGTGGGATAGTTCATCCGATTGAAGGTCCCCCCATTTTAGGTCCAGCTAAGGAGTGAAAATACCGGGTCTTGCAGAACCAGCAAGGGCGGGGCTAGCCCCGCCCTTGCTGGCGAATTCGCGAGGCGGCACGTCGTCCAGCGCGGAGTGAGGACGAGTCTCATTGTAGTGTCGCCGCCAAGCCTCGATCTTGCCCCGAGCGTCTTCCAGGGACAAGAACCAATTTACGTTCAGACATTCGTCTCGCAGGCTACCGTTGAACGATTCTACATACGCGTTGTCGGTTGGCTTTTTCCGGGCCGACTGAAATCCAACTTCACGCCGTTTCGATAAGCCCATTGATCTAGCACCTTCGAAACAAACTCTGGGCCGTTGTCTACTCGAATCGTCTTCGGTGTCCGTCGTTCCATCGTGATCCGTCCCAGGACTCTCGCCACCTTTTCTCCGCCAATCCCTTGATCCACTTCGATCGCCAGGCATTCTCGCGTGTAGTTATCTACGACCGTCAGAGCTCGCAATCGCCGCCCGTCATACAACGCGTCGGAAACAAAATCCATCGACCAGCACTCATTCGCAGCACCCGCCTCGATTCGTGCGACTCGCTGGGCGGCACTGGCGTGTCGTCGAGGCCTCTTCCTGCGCAGGCTCAGCCCCTCCTTCTGGTACAGCCGGTAGACTCTCTTGTGGTTCACCTTCCATCCTTCGCGTCGCAGCAGAATATAAATCCGATAATAGCCGTAGCGCACCCGCGCCTCCGCAATCTCTCGAATGCGCATCCGTAAGGCGGCCTGATCATCCCGGGTCGCTTCATAGCGGTGCGAAGATCGGAAAAACAGGAGCACGCGACAACTTCGCCGTTCGCTTACCCCGTAGCGCCCTTCCAGATCTCGTACCAACTCCCGCTGCCGACCAGGCCTTAGAGTTTTTTTGAAAGCACATCCTGCAACATCAGCTTGTCTAGACTCAGATCCGCTACCAGTTGCTTGAGCTTCCGGTTCTCCTCTTCGAGTTGCTTCAATCGCCGGATCTCATCCACGCCCATCTGACCATACTGCTTCTTCCAACGATAAAACGTCTGTGTGGAGATGCCCATCTTCCGGATTACTTCTCCTACCGGTGTCCCCGTCTCCGCTTGCCGCAACGCGAAGGCAATCTGCTCTTCCGTGTAGCGCGTCTTTTTCATCCGACATCCCTCCTTCAAGCCGCCCATTTTGCCGGATTTTCTCTCTCTTCGCCTGGACCAGTTTTCGGGGAGGACCTCACGATAACTCTTCCTGCAAGCCGCCCATTTTGCCGAATTCTGTCTCTCTTGGCTCGGTCAAGTTTTCGGGGAGGATCTCAATCGGAGAACCGATTTGCGTCCAGGAACCCGACCAAGGAAGGCAGTTATCGCTGTTGGGAAAATTTCTTCCATAATTGACCTCATCTTCACGGGTATATCCGCAAGCGACAGATGAGAAAGATGTTAAGATACAGCTGTGGCAGTTATGTTTGGCAGCTAACGTGCCTCTTCCAATTGCAGCTCGCAATAGCATGGACAGTCGAAGACTGCGCAACGCAGCTCAATTGTTATAAGACTCATCCATCGAAAATGGCGCAAAAATCTGTTCAGCCTGAGTAGCGGAACAATGAACAAAGATTCGGTTCAGGAAATCCTTGAACGAATAAAGGACGCTCTGGAAGCGGCTGTTGAGTCCATTTCAACGATCATTCCGGGCGCGGTGGCGGCGGAGTTCAAAGTCGGCGATGATCCGATTACAGAGGCGGACCGGACAGCAAATCGCGTCCTGCGCCAGGCGTTGGAGCGAGATGGCGAGGGGTGGCTCTCCGAAGAAAGCTTTGATGATTCGGCACGCCTCAAGTACGAGCGAGTTTGGGTAGTCGATCCTTTAGACGGGACACGGGAGTTTGTTGCTGGAATTCCTGAATGGTGCATTTCTGTAGGCTTTGTGAAAAATGGAAAAGCGGTGGCTGGAGGCATCTGCAATCCTGCGACCCGAGAAATGTTTCTGGGCGGGGTGGGTCAAGGGATTACCCTCAATGGCAAAACCGTCTGTCCAAGCAACCGTCGCGAAATGTCCGACGCAGTAGTGCTTGCCAGCCGGAGCGAAGTAAGACATGGAGAGTGGGATTGTTTCAGACAGGCCCCTTTCGTTACGAAGCCGATGGGATCGGTTGCCTACAAACTCGCGCTAGTGGCGGCAGGTCTGGCTGATGCGACTTGGACATTTGCGCCCAAGAGTGAATGGGATATCGCCGCTGGGGTAGCTTTGGTTGAATGTGCCGGCGGGTTCGCGCGTAGGATTGACAATTCACCGATCCGCTTTAACCAGAAATCCACGCGCCTTCCAGGGCTCCTAGCTTGCGGCCCCAACCTTCTTGAAGAACTAACCAGTTTTCTTGCGCGATCTTGCACGGAGGAGCAACTGAACAGCGGGAGGCCATGAAACCATTCGAACGACCTCACGGGCTTTATGAAGCCCTACAGAAAGGAAAGCTCGGAGGATTCGTTTCAGTTTAGTTAGATGAAGTACTATTCAGGTTCAGAGCAATTTCAAGTTTATCGCCAATTGATGACGGAAGGCGTACTAACGAGTGGCCAGTTCGTGGGGCGACGACACGATTTCAAATGCTGACAACGACAAAAAAAGCGGGGCGCCGACCTGAAGCCGAATATGGAGCTGCATCGGGGCGCGTCTTTTGGATTACGGGGCTATCCGGCTCCGGCAAGACGAGCGTGGGGCGTGAATTGTGGAGGCGGCTACGCGCCACCGGTCGCCCGGTCATCTTCCTCGATGGCGACGCGCTCCGTGCTGCGATCGCCGAAGATCTTGGCCACAGCGCAGACAACCGGCGGCTATCGGCGATGCGCAACGCCCGGTTGTGT
Organism: uncultured Acidobacteriota bacterium; assembly: GCA_963821765.1. Classification (GTDB taxonomy): domain Bacteria; phylum Acidobacteriota; class Terriglobia; order Acidiferrales; family UBA7541; genus Palsa-295. Next base: position 4,871 of record CAWGFF010000004.1, on the reverse strand, counting down.
CGGTTGCTGGCTGCGCAGGGCGCCGATGTCGTCTGCGCGACCATCTCGATGTTTCACGAGGTGCAGCGTTGGAACCGCGAGAACATCTCAGGATTATCGCGAGATCTACCTTCGGGTCCCTCTAGACGAGCTACGGCGTCGAGATAGCAAAGGCATCTATGCGGCGGGTCAACGCGGCGATGCGCAGGACATCGTTGGAGTTGACGTGCCAGCGGAGTTTCCCGAGGCGCCGGACCTGGTGCTTGACAATTATGGGGAGCTCGACATTGCCACGGCCGTCGAGCGGATCTTGGTGGCATGCACCGAGCCGGAATGACGCTGCGGCGGTGAAGCCCACGCGCCTCGTCGCGTTCAAAACGAAGGCGGAATCTCTAGACGCGCTGGCGCCGCTGCTGCGCAATGGACGGGTCCTTCCACAGGTCCGATTCTCGGTACGCGATTGGCGCTCGGACTCCGCTGGCATACTCGCTGCCATCGCTGCTAAGCCCTGGGGATCAGATCGGCTGATCGTGCGCAGCAGTGCGCGGAGCGAAGACAGCGCCGCAAGCTCGCAAGCCGGGAGGTATGATTCCGTACTCGGTGTCGTCGGCAGTGCAGAAGTCGCACGGGCAGTCGAAACGGTGATTGAATCGTTCGCCGACGACAAGAATGACGACAACCAAATCTTTGCGCAGCCCATGCTTGACCGGGTGGCGATGGCCGGCGTGGCCTTCTCGCGCAGCCCCAGCGGCGGCCCCTACTTCATTATCAATTACGACGATCGATCCGGCCTAACCGATCGCGTGACCGCCGGTGTGGGCGGCAATCTGGAAACGTTTCTCTGCCTCAAATCGCGAGCTGACGCCTGCCCACCGTCACTGGCGCCGGTCATTGCTCTCGTTGGCGAGCTGGAATCCCTTCTAGGGACTGACACAATCGATGTGGAATTCGCAGTGGGTGACGATGGACAGCTCTACCTGCTGCAAGTTCGCCCACTTGTGGTGGACCGCTGGGGCCGCGCAGTGGACGCGAAAGTGGACGCGGCGCTCGCCGATGTTGCGCGCAAGGTCGAGCTGCTCAGCCGCCCGCATCCGTACTTGCACGGCAGCCGAGCGATATTCGGCGTGATGCCGGACTGGAATCCAGCCGAAATCGTCGGCGTGCGGCCCTGCCCGCTCTCGTTGTCGCTCTATCGCGAACTAATTACCGACGCGATTTGGGCCTATCAGCGGGACAATTACGGGTATCAGAATCTTCGCAGCTTTCCGCTGCTGGTGAGCTTTCACGGACTGCCCTACATTGACGTGCGTGTGAGCTTCAACTCTTTCATACCCAGGGATCTACCCGACGATCTCGCCGGGCGTTTGGTGAATTACTACATCGATCGCCTGCTCGCCGAGCCACATCTCCATGACAAGGTCGAATTTGAGATCATCTTCTCGTGCTACACGCTGGATTTGCCAAAGCGGATGGGCAGGCTGGCCGAGCACGGATTTTCTGCAGATGACCGTAGCGAACTTACGGGTGCCTTACGGCGACTCACCAATCGCATCATCCATGGCGATTCCGCGCTGTGGCGTGGCGACCGCGAAAAGATCGACCTGCTGGAAAAGCGGTTTCCGACAATTTGCAACGCGGAGATCGACAAGATCAGCCGTATTTACTGGCTCATCGAGGACTGCAAGCGGTACGGCACGCTGCCGTTCGCCGGTCTGGCGCGTGCGGGCTTCATAGCGGTGCAGCTGCTGCAGTCCTTCGTCGCGGTGGGCGTTCTGAATGCCGAAGAGGGTGCGACATTCATGGCGAGTGTTGATACCGTGGGATCGCGCATCGGGCAAGACTTCGCGCAGCTTCCGAAGGCAGATTTCCTGGCGCGCTACGGCCACCTGCGGCCGGGGACCTATGACATCCTGTCGCCGCGCTACGACGAGGCACCCGATCTCTATTTCGATTGGTCCAGCGCAAAAAGAACAGCGTCCGCGCCGGCGCGCTTCGCACTTTCGATCGAGCAGTTACGCCGCATCGAGCACCTGCTCAAGGAACATGAGCTCGACATTGACGTCTTAAGTTTGATCGAGTTCATCAAGGCCGGCATCGAGGGCCGCGAATACGCGAAGTTTGTATTCACGCGAAGCCTGAGCGATGCTCTGTCGCTGATCAGGCAACTGGGTGCGGATCACGGTCTTTCGGCGGAGGATTGCGCCTTTCTGAACTACGACGCCATCCGCACGCTTTACAGCGAGAGTGCTCCGGTGCGCGAGGTTTTGCTGGAGAGTGTTGCGCATGGCAGAGAGCGTCACGCGCTCACGCGCAATCTGGTGCTTCCACCGATCATCGCTTCGCCCGATGAAGTGTTTGCATTCCACCTTCCTCCGAGCCAGCCTAATTTCATCACACGAAAAAGCGTCACGGCAGCGGTCGCCTCAGTCAGCGACCCGCCGGAAAGCTTCGCGGGACGGATTCTTTTCGTGCCAAGCGCGGACCCCGGGTTCGACTGGATTTTCACTCGTGGTATCAGTGGGTTCGTGACGCAGTTCGGCGGCGCCAATTCACACATGGCGATCCGTGCCGGCGAGCTCGGCATACCCGCGGTAATCGGTGCCGGCGAAGCGCTATTCCAGCGATGGCAGAGGGCGGGCAAGCTGTGCCTCGATTGCACGAATCAGAAGGTTTTGGTTATCGCATGAAAGCAGTCGGCGTGACCCAGCGTGTATCGCTCGTTCCGGCCTACGGCGAGCGTCGTGATTGTCTGGATCAAGCATGGACCAGGTTCCTCTCGGCCTGCGGGCTGCTTCCTGTGCTGCTCCCCAACGTCGCCGAGGCGGCTCTTGCCCTGTGCCAGGAGGTTGGCATCACCGGGTTGGTGTTGACGGGCGGTAACGATCTTGCGGTTTTGGGCGGAGATGCGCCGGAACGCGATGCCGTAGAAAATGTCTTGCTCGATTGGGCAGAGCGGCGCGGGCTGCCGATCATGGGCGTTTGTCGTGGCATGCAGATGATTCAGCAACGCTTCGCTATTCCGTTACGCCGCGTCGAAGGGCATGTGGCGCAACGTATGGCCATCCGGATTGACGGCGAGCCAAAAGAGGTCAATAGCTATCATAACTTTGGCGCCGTGGACTCGCGGCCGCCGCTGGATGTGTGGGCGGTGGCCGACGACGGCGTCGTGAAAGCGATTCGCCATTCGGCGCTGCCCATAACCGGGATTATGTGGCACCCTGAGCGGTCCGCCCCGTTCTCGCCTGCCGACATGTCACTGTTCCGTCAGGTCTTCGCGGCCGAATGATGCGCGCAATTATTCTCGCCGCGGGTCGCGGCAGCCGCCTAGGGCATCTCGGCAACGACCGCCCGAAATGCTTCGTCGAGCTCGAGGGCAAACCGTTAATCGAGCGCCAGATCGCCGCGCTCCGGCGTGGCGGAGCGGACGAGATTGGGGTCGTCCGCGGCTATCGCGCCGAGATGATCGATTTTCCAGGCCTCTCCTATTTCGCCAACGAACGATGGGCTGAAACCAATATGGTGATGTCGCTGGTCGCGGCCGCTCCTTGGCTGCGAACGGGGCCGGTCATCGTCAGCTACGGCGACATCTTCTACCGCAACGAGTTGGTGCGCGGGCTGGCTGGCGCTCCAGGCCAGCTGGTCATAAGTTACGACCGGGCCTGGCGCCGGCTGTGGACCCGGCGTTTTGCTGATCCTTTGGCCGACGCGGAAACTTTCCGGATCAATGCCGCGGGTCAATTGCTGGAGATCGGCGGCAAGACAACACGGATCGAAGATATCGAGGGCCAATATATGGGCCTCTTGAAATTCACTCCGCCGGCGTGGGGTGTAGTCGAGAAGCTGCTTAGCGCACTTGATGCGGCAAGCCGTGATCGCCTAGATATGACCGGATTGCTGCGCCGGCTAATAGCCAGCAAGGAGATTCCAATCGGCACCTTCGGCACCGATGGTCAATGGGGAGAAATCGACAATCCGCAGGATGTGGCGCTGTACGAGGAGATGATACGGGAGGGACAGCTGGTGCTCGACGATGTAGGACCAGGCAGAGAGCCGACGGCAGGATGACGTCGATCGTTTCCGGACGCGTGCGGTCATCTCGAACTTTGCATTTATCGAGACCGCGATAGAAGTGTTGCAGGAGGATACTGATTATGAAACACGGAGATTTTACGGGGTTGGCCGGCGACTACGCCAAGTTCCGACCCGGCTATGCGCCGCAGGTCGCGACCGCAATCCTGAATTATGTGGGACGCGATGCGGCCAGAGTCGATGCCGCCGACGTCGGCGCCGGCACCGGCATTTGGACACGAACGCTTGCGGCCCGCGGCTTGCATTCCGTCGTCGCGGTGGAGCCCAATGACGACATGCGCGGGCAAGGAATCGAAACCTCTCGCGGCACAGACATCGTCTGGCGCAAAGGTTCGGCCGAAGCCACTGGGTTGCCGGCCGGCTCAGCTGATCTTGTCAGCATGGCCTCGTCATTCCACTGGGCCGATTTCGACAAGGCATGCGAGGAGTTCCATCGCATCCTGAGGCCGAACGGCGTCTTCGTTGCCTTGTGGAATCCGCGTTTCATCGAGGCGAACCCGCTGCTCGTCGAAATCGAGGCGCAGATCACTCGACTGAAGCCTGACATCAAGCGCGTATCGTCCGGCCGCTCTGGCATCACCGAACGGCTGACCGACATGTTGAGCGCCAAGCCGCAATTCGCGGAGGTGCTGTATTTGGAAGGCAGACATTCCCAGCGCCAAACGCCGGAACAGTATATGGGCGCATGGCGCTCGGTGAACGATCTACAGGTGCAATTAGGCCCGGAGCTTTTCCAGAAGTTCCTGGATTTTATAGAGAAGCGCATAGCGGGTCTGACAGCGATCGAGACAACCATTGTGACT
>CAWGFF010000003.1:0-529349 GCA_963821765.1 uncultured Acidobacteriota bacterium | reverse complement strand
TTCCATGAGAAGGCCGGTTGATGTCAAGGCACACTTTGACTTTCTTCTTTCTTAGAATCAGTTCCTACTCAGCCAAGCCGCCCCTGTCGCCATCCTTCCATCCGCACTCTTTGTGAGCGATATTCGCTCGGTGCAAGGTGGGTGTTCTCGATTCAGTAGGTGCTGCTACCTGATTAGCGTCCTCTCTTCTCACCTTTTCGGTGGGAGTTGGGCTCCAGGACTTAGCCGCAGTCACCTGGACTCGGCGGTCGAGCTCGGCGGTCCGGATCGAAACTCTAAGCCACTGCCCGCATCGCCTTCTGACTATTGCGCAGTGGTTCGTACACCTCTCCGCCCACCCACAACCGATGCAGCAGTACTGCCAGCTTTCGCGCCACGGCCACTACCGCTCGCTTCTTGGCATTTTTCCTCCTCGCTCCGCAAGCTTTAATCCCCATCTCCGCAGATCACTGTCTTCGCCAAACGGCCCCAGAATGTAGTGCGCTCCCTGCACCATCATGGTGCGCAGATACCGGTCTCCTTCCTTGCTGATTTTCTTCTGTGGCTCGCTGTTCCCAGAGTTCCTGCGTCCAGGTTTTAACCCCAGAAAACAGCCCACCTCGCGACTCTTCGCGAACCGATACGGGTCCTCGATCGTCAGGATATAGGTCAGCGCGATCTGCGTTCCTACACCCTTCACCTGCTTCAGCAAGAACACTTCCGGGTACACTTCCTGGGCGATTTTCTCCATCCGTTCGTCGTACTCCTTAATGTGCTCGTTCAGCGATTCGACCTCTCGCAACAGTGGCGCCAGGACATCACGCAACTCCGCGCTCACTCCCTCGGCCAGTTTCTCGTTCACCTGATACGTGCCACATTTAGGTAGTCGTTCGCCATAAGATTTCACTAACCCGCGGGCTGCGTTCACCAGGGCCGTTCGCGCACTCACCAGTTCGGCTCGCGCCCGGATCACCGCCAGGTGAATTTGCGCCTGGGCACTGCGATGCCGCACCGGCCCCAATAGCTCGGGATCGATGCGCGCCAGTTTGGCCAGCGTGCGCGCGTCGTGTCGATCATCTTTTCGGTTGCTCTTGGTGATCAATTCCACTTTTTGTGCGTGCGCCACGAGCACTTCGTGCCCCAGCTCCGTTAGCAACCGGCTCGCCCAGGGCGAATGTGTTCCGGTCTCCAGGGCGATGAGACTTCGCGGTATCTTTGCAAACGTCTGCTTCATCGCTTCCGCTGTCGTCGCTACTTTCTGTTCCAGAATGATTTTGCCCGCTTCATCCAAAACACAGTAGAACGACCAACGATCTCCCAAATCCACACCGATGGTTAGCTTTTGCTCCTTCAAAATTTCGTTCCCCAATACCTGCACAGTGCTAATCTTCTTCATCGCCGGTCTCCTTTTTGCGCCTAGAGCGCGTCGTTCATTGGGAGCGTATCGCATCCCGCTGGAGACCGGCCTTCTCATCCATCTGGTTAACGCGCTTACCAGAGAAGTGGAATTTCGTAGTTTCCGGTTACGCGACAATCAGCATCGCGAAGCCGTGAACGAGTCCGGTCGCAGTCGTGGCCATCGACCACAGCGCGAACCCTGCCGCCAGCACCCAGTTGACGTCATAGCGATCGATAATCCAGCCACTGACGATTTGGACAGCGCTGTAAGTCCAGAAGAATGCTGAGAAGAGGATCCCAAGCTGTGAGACGGAAATGCGCAGTTCGTCTTTCAACAACGGTGCCGCGATGGAGAGATTGCCGCGATCGATATAGTTGATCAAAATCGAGAGGAAGAGCAGGAAGAAAACGCTCACAAGGGCGTTGCCAGGACGGTGTTTGGGCGCCACAGCCAGAATCCACCCCCACCATAAGTGCGACAAGCCTACGCTGTATTTATAAGGAAGGCCAGCCCACGAAAGCATGGACGAAACTCCCGGCAGGTCACATTCAGTCTGTAGGAACCGCGTTCTGCATGGCGTAAGCCGCCGATTGTTAGCGGATAAGCCGTAACCGGTAGAGTGGTTTTTCCTACTTTCCGGTAACGCGACGCGATATAAAAGGGCGCCCCTTTTGGAGTAGGTTTGGAGTGTTCGGCCTCAAACCCACAACAAAAAGGAGCGCCCTCAATGGATAGCGTGAAGTATATCGGGATGGATGTGCACAAGGAAGCGATCTCCATCGCGGTTCTAAATTCCTCGGGCAAGCTGGTGATGGAATGCACGATCGAAACGAAAGCCATCACCATCCGGGAGTTTCTGAATGGATTGCGCGGGAGCCTGCACGTCACTTTGGAAGAAGGCACCTGGGCAGCGTGGCTCTATGACGTGATCAAGCCGCACGTCACGGAACTGGTGGTATGCAATCCCCGCCGGAATGCCCTGTTAAAAGAAGGTAGCAAGAGCGACCGCATCGATGCGCGGAAGCTGGCCGAGCTGCTGCGCGCGAACCTGGTCCGTTCGGTCTATCACGGGGAGGATGGAGTACGGACGCTCAAGGAACTGGCGCGGAGTTATCTGGCGATCAGCGCCGATGTGATCCGAGTGATGAGCCGGGTGAAGGCGATCTACCGCAGCTGGGGAATTCCTTGTGCGGGGAAGCAGGTCTACGCACCGCGATATCGCTCGGAGTGGCTGGGCAAGATTCGAGAAGCCGGCGTGCACCGCCGAGCGGAGTTCTACTACCAGCAGTTCGACGCGTTGCGATCTTTGCGCCAGGAGGTGCGGCGCGAGCTGCTGGCCGAGGCGCAGAAGCACAATGCCTGGAAATTGCTACGTGCGATTCCGTTCATCGGTCCGATCCGGGCGGCTCTGATCATCGCGTTCTTGCAGACACCGCACCGGTTCCGTACCAAGCGACAGCTCTGGACGTACATCGGGTTCGGAATTGAGACCTACAGCAGTGCCGAGCATCGCTGTGTCCATGGAGAGCTGAAGCGCGCGAAGAAGCCGGTCTCGATTCGCGGGCTGAATCGCAATCACAATCACGAGCTGAAAAATCTATTCAAGGGTGCCGCCACCGTGGCCGCGGCCAAGCCCGGACCGTTCCAGGAGTTTTACGATGCGCGGGTGGCGAAGGGAATGCGGCCGGAGATGGCGCGTCTGACTCTGGCGCGCAAGATCGCAGCCATCACGTTGATCGTCTGGAAAAAAGGAGTGCACTTCGACGTCAAACATCTGAAACCACAAACAGCTTGAGTGTCTCGAGCCGATCCGTTCCATCCCTGGGATTCTTTCCCGCGGTGGCAAGCCGATTCTTGAGACACTCGGGTTCGAGGGCGAGTCTCAGCCGGTTAGTTAGGCTTTGCGTGCTTCGGGCACCTAAGTCTCTCACGCGACCCTAGTCCCCCTCGGATGACCCGAAAAAGCTATGGGCCACGAGTCCCCAATGGAACCATGGTTGCCAACTGACAACCGTACTGCTTGTTGGTCTCAGAACGGATTGGCTTCGTCGTGCAGAAGCGATGAAAACCGCGGGTAGAGAAACCCAAAAGCGCTACAAGAATCGCGTGGCGTCCCGAGCTCAGGGAACGGAAGGCAAGAACAATCCTGCTCAATGGGGCGGGCTGGACGGCAAGAAAAACTCCGGCCAGAGGAGAAGTGTTTTTTCCTTGACTCCCTTTATGGAACTTACCAGGAGTTATTGAGCTGCCGAGGCGCCGCTCAACCAGTTTTTCGTAGGGCATTTTGTGCCACGTCGTCGGAATCGGAGCCGAGCGAGCTAGTTGACTGATCTGTAGCTTATGCTTATGGCAAATTCCTCGTGTTTCGGCAATCGAAAAGTATACAATGCATCAACCAGATTCAAATCGCTCACTCTGCTGTAGTCGGGAACCCTGCAACACCAAGCAATAACTTTGGAGGGCTGAGATGAAGAGGTCGGTCGGGGCCCTTGCGATCTTGTGTTTCATCGCGTTCCTGGGAGCGGCCGGACAACACGTGCAGGATGAAGGCTTCGTCCACACATTGGGGCCAGAGTGGGTGTCCATGTACTACATCACTCGGGATCTCACCTACGATGCCATCGAGTTAGTCCGCAACGGAGACACCCTTACTGACTGGAAGGAGAAGGTGAGGATTGGAGATTCCCTCGAATCGAGCAAGCTCTCTGCGGAAGAGACATTGAACAAATGGGCGGCGATAACCGAGAAACATTGTCCCGGTTCGATGGAATGGAAAGTGATCTCAAAGGATGACAGTAGCGTCTTGTTTGAAATGCACACCAACCCCTGCAAGAAATTGCTTGAAGAATCCGAAATCGGAAGGGTCATGACGGGAAAGTACAGCTGGTACGTCCTTGAGTACCGCGCACGGGTACACGAACTGCCGCCAGACATTCGGGCGCAATGGATTAAGACGTTTTCAAACGCGACGTTCGATTCCGTCACCAGTTCCTTCGACTCGGCCTGGATGAGCGTAGATGTGGACGAGGTGATTCCCTTCGCCATGGACAAAGCGATGGCTGCGCTGAAGCCCGCCATGGAGAGCCAGGGATGCAATGTGACGGCGGAGTCTGCCGGTCGCCTTGAATGCAAGCGCTCGCGGGGGCGTACCTCCTCCGAACACAGCGGGTACGGTGGTGAGAGCGTAACTGCGGTGCTGGAAGCCCAGGGAGACAAGACGCACGTGGTTATCACGACAGGCCTGGGTTTCTATGGCCGGCTAGGGAAGAGGAATTATTCGACTCCGATCTACGAGGAAATGATGAAGAATCTGCAGAAAGGCCAGCCCTAAAGCAGATTCCTTTCAAATCGACGATTCCTTATGTTATGTCGATAATGGTGCCGCCATGAAAAGGTTGATTGTGTTAGCTGCCTTCGTTTGTCTCGTTTCATGGGCGGGAGCTAGCGCGGCCGATTCCCAAAAAGAAGTCCTGAGCTTCAAAATAGGCGGAGACTGGAAAGCCGTAAGCCATTCCGACACGGGCAGGGGTCACTCGATCACGTATATCCGAGAAGGAGATGATATCAATCACTGGAAAGAGATCTTTACTTATCTATATGGCGCTCGGAGGCGAGGCCTGCAGACTCCCGATAAGGAATTCAATGTGCTGAAGCGAGACACGGAAAAGCAATGGCCAAGCCTAACGGATTGGAATGTAATCGCACAGGATGAAAGCAGTATTTTATACGAATGGCACACACAATGGTCCGCACGGACGCATGAAGAGTGGAACATCACGAGAATAGTTCACACCAAGAACAATTGGTTTACGCTCATGTATGTCGCCAGAGTGCATGAACTGGCTCCAGATACGCGGGCGCAATGGATTAAGAACTTTTCCGACGCTACAATTAGCAGCGATCCCACCGCGAGTTCAGAGCGTTGAACTTATCCCGTTGGCAGCAGCCCACGAAACCGTCCCCTACTAAAAGGCAATCTTAGTGCCTGATAAACGGATTAACCGTACATGTCAATTCTTGGGTCGAAGCCATGTGGTTAAAGCACATCAATTCGGACTCTAGAAGGCGATTCAAACTAAATGCGTTCGGTTAACATCAGTGGATGGGTTTTCAGCACAATGTTTGGCGGATCCTAAAGCAATTCTCAAATGCCCTTCTTATCCGACGCGACCTGTGCGGCCGAGTCTGCCCGGCAGCTGAGTGTGCCGAAAGGCTAACAATTGTCTCGACCACTAGGCCACTGTTTTTAGAGTGACCTCACCGATCTGCGGCTGCGAGCCACAACCATAACTTTTCGAAACAGAGTGAGGGGGTGGGTTTGACTGAGACGGGGCGGACGCGGGCGTTGCGCTCGCCCGTTTCCGCCCCGGCACCGGTGTGACATCGCTGCTGATGCTATTTCGGCGGTAAAGCCCCGAAGCGGCGATTGCGATTTGACATCATGGAACGAAATCGAGTCATCTTTTCGGCCGGGGACAAACTGGCGAAACTCGATGCCGCTGACGGCGCAGTTACTTGCGCTGAGCGAATCGGAGCCTCGGTCACCGCTTCAACAGAGTCATAGTCGCAACCCTCAATGTCTGGATGATCCTCGTCACACGGAATCAGCAGGAAAACACGCGCGTCGCCATTGGAGAGGAATCCATTGGCGGCAATCTCTCCGCGGTCGTTGATATCGGCGGCGTCTGTAATGGTTGCGCCCGAGCCAGGAGCAATCAGTGTGTTCAAGTCGACGATGGAACCATTCTCCCAAAGGAACCCGTGTAGGTCGGTGGTCGCGCCCGTTGGGTCAGACATGAACGAACCTCCTACGACTTGACCTGACGAATTAATGCTCCTGGCCTGGCTGTCAGGATCTGTTCCGGGAGTGCCAAGATCGGTCATTACTCCATCCCTCCAGAGAAACGCGTGGTCGAACTGATCATCTAGAGTTGCGGAGAGGCCGACGACCTCTCCGGCGTCGTTTATCCAGGTTGCGAACGCTAATGTTCCTCCCAGTGTGCCCAAGTCCTTCATGCCTTCGGACTTAGTCCAAAGGAAGGGGTGGGCGATCGCATCTCCCGTCAAGTTCGACGTGCCGACGACTTCACCGCGGTTATTTAGCCCACCGACTGATTCGATAGTAAACGGACCAGCGAGAGTTCCTCCGAGAGTTCCGAGGTCAGTCATTTTGCCGTTTTCCCAAAGGAACGGGTGAAGGGTAGGCATACCGGTAGTCGGGTTCACGACGGAGTCAGTGAAGGAGAATCCAGCAATCTGCCCGCGATCGTTAATGTAGAAAGCAGCGCTGTCGGTGCCGCCCAGGGTGCCCAGATCTTGCATGCCTTGAAATTTGGTCCAGCGGAACGCATGCACTTGGGTTGCTCCGGGGATGAAGAAATTGCCGGTGTATGGATCGGGAATCGTATTTAGAGCCTCTCCGGCCACCTGGCCGCGGCTGTTGACGGCATTCGCTTCGCTGTCGTTTCCCCCGAACGTCCCCAGATCGGTGATGGAGCCGTCTTTAGCCCACTGAACTGCTTCAAGCGCCCGGAAACCGGTCAGAGGATCGATGCCGTTTTCGGAGACTCCAACGACGTGCCCAGTGTTACTCACCCAGAAAGGGAAGCTGCTGTTAAAGCCCGGGAGGGCATCTAATTTGTGAACAACCCCATCCTGCAAAGTGAATCCAAAAGAGAGATAGGCGTCGCCGTTGAACATGGTGCTTGTGGGATCGCGCGTGGAAGTATCGGCCCCACCCACCGCTACTCCGCTGTTGTTCACGATCCCCTTTGGAGCGGGGATGAGATAGCTGTTGTTGGGCCCGCCAAAGGTTCCTACGTCGACGAGCCGGTAATGGTGATGCTCCCCTTTGTCCGAATGTCCATGGATTCCCTTCGGAATTGCGAGGACAGCGACCGCGCAGATGCAAAATGCGAAGATGATAATCCTGACTCTCATGTTTTCCTCTCTTTGATCGCCTCGGTGAAAATAGCTTGGAACTCTGGCCATCGGCGCTACGCCTCGAACCTCTTGCCGGCGAGCAGCCGCGGATTGGCTCGAAATTAGCTGCCCGAACCGAGGATGACAATGACAGGCGGTCTCAGATATTTCTTATCGGCGTGTCACCGTACAAGTTATTTAATCTTGAGGACTTGCCACGCACGGTGGCCCAGGGAGATTGTTGTCGCGTGAGTAATCAGAAGGTAGTAGAATGCGCCTACTTCGCCGCGTGACTATTTGATGGCTTCGCCAGCCCATCCACCGTCAGTGATTTGTTTCGGTTCGTTCGAACTGGACGCCGCGAACGGAGAGCTGCGCAAAGCTGGAATCTCGCTGAAAATACATCCGCAGCCCCTTCGCGTACTCCTGCTGCTTGCGGAAAAACCCGGACGACTAGTATCCCGCGAAGATATCCAACAGCTCCTATGGGGTGACAACACATTCGTGGACTTCGAACGGGGTATCAATTCGTGCGTGAACCAAATTCGCACCACTCTGGGAGACGACCCAGAAAAACCCCGGTACATTGAGACAGTCCCGCGGCGCGGTTATCGATTTGTTGCGTCTGTGATATCAGAGCAGATGGCCGAAGGTGCCAAGAGTGTGGACGCACATGCTCCCGAGCTGCTGATTCTGCCCAAGAGAAGCAATGAGCTTGGTCTTGTATCGCGGAAACCGAGACTAATCGCGGCCATCACCGCGGCCGGCGTAGCGCTGGCGGTGACGTTGGGCATCTATACACGGATTTCGCGAAAGACGCAGCCCGAGCTGAAGGAAACTCAACTCACTGCGAACTCCAGTGAAAATACCGTAACATCCAGCACGATCTCGGTGGATGGCAAATACCTGGCGTATTCCGACCGCAAGGGCATTCACCTCAAGCTGATTGCCACGGGCGAAACGCAGACACTTAGTCAAGTTTCTTCGGAATGGTACTTTGCCTGGTTTCCCGACAGCACGAGATTTCTCGCCAGCGAGACGCTTCGCCCAGGCATCTGGAGCTTCTCCGTCATGGGAGGGGCACCTCGCAAATTTCGAGAGGATGGAACTGTGAGTGCCGTTTCCCCAGACGGCTCGACCGTGGCGTTCACGGCCAACACCGGCCGCGTGGGCGACCGGGAGATCTGGCTAATTGGCTCGGATGGCACAAACCCACGTAAGTTTCTTGAGGTTGGCCAGGACAGCTCCCTCCAAGGACCTTCATGGTCTCCCGAAGGCCAACGAATCTCTTACTACACACAGCGCCAAGCTCCTGACAAGCTTGAACTCGCTGTAGAGAGTCGCGATCTCAATGGTGGGGATCCGATCGAAGTGTACTCGGAAGCTGCAACAATGCCGGAAAGAACCAAGCTGCTGGATTTTGTATGGTTGCCTCGGGGGCGGATTCTCTTTTCCCTCGCCGACTCCGATTCGGGACTTGAGAACTCCTTTTCGGTCCGGAGCAACCTTTGGGAACTGCGCATTGACCCAGGCACGGGACGTCCTTCCGGCGCATTGAGACGTTTGACCAACTGGCCGGCGGGGGCGATCGTGACGTATCTCTCTGCCACGTCGGACGGTAAGCGGCTTTCTGTTCTCAGAATGACTAAATCCGTTTCGATTTATCGTGCCGATCTCGACACCGGAGGAAGGCGCATCTCCACGGTAAGTCGCCTTACTGCGACCGACGGCTGGAATAATATGCCCGTGTGGGCGGAAGACAGCCACGCAATCTTTTTCGAATCCAATCGGGAAGGCCGGTTGCAAATTTTCACGCAGGAGATCTCTGCAGACACTGCGCAACCTATTGCAACCGGACCGGACGAGTCAAGTGTGCCGGTCATAAGTCCAGACGGCTCTTTCCTTCTTTATTTGGCAGCTGCCCACTCGATGGTTGGTGGCTCATCGACAGCAGTCCAGCTCATGCGCGTACCTAGAATGGGAGGGCCCTCACAGCAGGTGTTATCGGCGCACATATTTGATTCGCCCCGATGCACCAGGGCCCGCGCAAATTTGTGTGCGCTCGCCGAGCCGTCGGAAGATCACAAACACATGATCTTCTCGGCCTTTGACCCACTCCAGGGTCGCGGTCGTGAGCTGGCAAGGATCGACATCGATCCGAATGCCGATTATGGTTGGGATCTTTCGCCCGATGGAGCGCGCATAGCCCTCCTCAAGAGAATTCCGAGAACCGACGGGAAAATCTTTTCGTCCGAGGGTGTCATCCATATTTTCTCGTTGAACGGCGAGTCGCCGCGGGACCTTCGTCCAAAGGGGATAGAAAATTTCCGCGAATTTGTGGATTGGGCTGCTGACGGGAAGGGCTTAATCCTCTCGCACCCTGCAGGCGCAGACTCCGAGCTGCTATTTGTGGACCTTGATGGCAACGCGAACGTCCTGTGGCACCAGGAGGGTGCCGTTACATTCCGCGGCGTCCCTTCTCCGGACGGACGCCACCTCGCGATCCTTCGGGAGAGTCCATACAACAACGCTTGGATGATGGAGAACTTTTAGAAGCAGCACCGTCCCTCGGGCTCGGATAAACCAATTTACTGCGAGTCAGCGCTTGTGCCGGATTTAGCCGGATAATCGGATAGGTGAACCAAAGTGGTTAGTTTGCGGCACACACTGAGTTTTCGAAGACGTGGAGCTAGGCTGCCGGGCGAGACAGTTCAATTCGAAAAGGGACGATGAGCGCGTTCGGTGCGTTGCAGGCCCCCGCAACCAATTTGGATTTTTCAAGGCCGGGCCCAGGCGCCCGGCCTTTTCATTTTGCAGAGCATGCCACGAGTCTCGTTTGAGTGGGTTGAAACGGCTCGCATGAGAGCGTCGAATTCCTGGATGGCGCCGCTCCGAGCGGTAAATTCCTCCATCCATTCGCAGAATATAGCGTAGAGGGACTTGTGCCGCGATTTCGCGAGGAGACGCGCTGGCGCAATTAATTGCTTATCGGCACTTGGGGTAATAATTTTCATATTTCAGCGGGGTACACGGTTATCGTGCGGTTTGCACGCGCCCTCCTCAGGAAAATCTGACCGCGTTCGGTGTCCAGCACTTCAATCGCTGTTTGTTTGGTCAGTTCTTTGCGAAGGGCTTGGGTGGAAGCAGGAACTGCATGCCGAAGCACCCTACGAAGCGGGGTTACTCGGAACAAGAAAAAACTTCCATGGGCCAAATCCGGTCAGGACGGCAGGTATTTTCGCGACACTCCGTTCAATTTGGACCCAATCCCCGAAATCTCCCGCCGGCACCGCTGCGTCTCCGATCGTAGCTCGAGATTTCGGAATGATACTGCGCGTCGTCATGATTCTGGCTGCGGAAAGCGTGAGTTAAGGAAAAGTGTGTCAATGTGAACAGCCGCGCGCCGTGGTCCCGCGTAACATCCTACTGGTAAAAATAGCTAAATCTACAGGGAATGATTCACACGGAATTTGTGAAAGTGGGGATAAGCTCGGCTGGTATCTGAGGACCTTGAAGGGATGAGTGCATAGACAAGCGTGAGACCACCGGAAGCAGGCCAACCCATGATGCCGCGGCCGAATGCATCGAAGGATTTGTTCCATCTGCTCGCCGTGGTCGTGGCGGTGGTGGCGATCGTTACGCTTTATTTTGCGCGAATCGTGCTGATTCCGTTCGCGCTCGCGCTGCTGTTCACTTTCATTCTCACTCCCGTCGTCAAACTCCTGGAACGTACACATCTCGGGCGGATACCATCGGCGATTCTGGTGGTGCTGCTGTCGTTGGGCGCTTGCGGGGCGGTGGGTTGGACGGTGGCGAAGCAGTTCAGCGAAGTAGTGAACCAACTCCCCGACTATAGAGCCAATATCAAAACGAAGCTGACCTCGTTGCATTGGTCCAGCCACCACGCGCTGGATAATGCTTCGCAGACGATGACGGAAATCGGCAAGGATCTCGCTGCGGCGCCGACCGCGGCGCGCGCTGGCGATTCAGCGCTGACGCACCCCACGCTGGTACGACCGACGGCGGAGCCAAAGCCGATGCCCGTCGAGGTGGTGAAATCGCCGGAGCTGCCGCTGGAATCCATGCAGAATGTGCTGGGACTGCTGGCGAGCGCGCTAATCGTGCTGGTATTTACGATTTTCATGCTGATTCGCCGGGAGGATTTGCGGAACCGGCTGATTTCACTGGCGGGCGACGGGAACCTGCAGCTTGTAACGCAGACGCTGGACGATGCCAGCGCACGCGTGAGCCGATATTTGCTGTTGCAGTTCGTGGTGAACACCTGCTACGGGATTTTCATCGGCGCATGTCTTCATTTCATCGGATTGCCCGGGGCGTTGCTGTGGGGCGTGATCGTCGGGACACTGCGCTTTCTGCCTTACATCGGACCACCACTGGGCGGAATCATGCCGCTGCTGCTTTCGCTGGCGGTTTTCGATGGTTGGACGCGCCCGCTGATCGTGCTGGGGCTTTTTGTGTTTACGGAATTGATCGTGTCGAATCTGGTGGAGCCGCTGCTGTACGGAATTCACACGGGGATATCGTCGCTGGCGATTCTGGTGGCGGCGATTTTTTGGACGGCGATCTGGGGACCGATCGGACTGGTCCTCTCAACGCCTTTGACGGTGTGCCTGCTGGTGGTGGGGCGGCACGTTCCGCGACTGAGGTTTCTGCAGATTTTATTGGGTGACGAGCCGCCTTTGACGCCGGACTCCCGTTTCTACCAGCGGCTGCTGGCGATGGATCACGAAGAAGCGCGGCAGGTACTGGAGAAATGTCTGGAAGGAAAAACGCTCGAGGAACTGTACGATTCTGTGCTGATCCCGGCGTTGAGCATGGCGGAGCAAGACCGGCATGAAAATCGCCTGGAAGATGCGCACCAGAAATTCATATGCCAGAGCACGCGGGAACTGATTGACGAATTCTGGGAGCCGCGCAGCGAGGAGCGTGCCGCGGCCGTGGACGGCGGGCAGGACGGAAGAGCCTCGAGCGTCATGGCGTTGCGCGATCGGCAGTCGCAGAAGATCGTGTGCTTGCCGGCGCGAGACGAAGCGGATGAAATCGTGGCGATCATGCTGGCACAGGTCCTGGAAACGGCCGGGCATCAGGCTCAGTTCATTCCGCTTGGGACCGCCGCTGAAATGCTGGCGCAGGTAAAGGAAGAGAAACCGGATGTGGTTTGCATCTCGGCGCTTCCGCCGTTCGCGATACCGCACGCGCGCACGCTCTATGCCAAACTGCGCGGGCAGGATTCGAGCCTGCGGATCATCGTGGGCTTGTGGAATTTTTCTGATGATCCGCTAAAGGTTAGCCGGCGGCTGGGACTGGCCGAGGGAGCGCGGGCGTTCGCCACGCTGTCGGAGCTACGCCAAGCACTGGAGGGCACGCTTGAGCCCGCTGCTGCTCCCGTTTCCGTTGCGGATGATTAGGTACCGCGGCCTCGGGCTCGCGGTCGGACAGGCTCAATCGGAATTCAAGTCTCCTGCTTTAAGACTGCACGACACTAGCGCAATCCGAGGCGTCTCGCGCGTTGCTATGTGGTGTATTTTCAGTGAAATGTAGCGCACAGTTAGAGTACCGCCGCAGTAGGCGCGCAGCTTGCGGCTGCTTCCCAAAACGCAAATGGGTCCGTTGCGCGACTGCTTTCCCCGCTGCCTAGTATAATTCCATTATTGAAGACGGTACGCGGGTGTGCGAGTGTGCGGCACACGCTTTGTTTGTGTAAGCGTAAGTAACGTCGGCTCTTGGGAGGCGTTGGCTATGGCAGTTTCGAGTCCAAGTTTTCAGAGTGCCGATCTTGCGTCCACCACCGGTGCCAGCCTCTACGACAAGCTGAATTCGGTGTGGCATGAGCGCGCGCTGCAAATTTTTATGGCGATTGTGCTGGCGCATTGGGCCGAGCATCTGGTGCAGGCGTATCAGATTTACGTGATGGGATGGCCGCGGCCGCTGGCGAACGGCATACTCGGCCTGTGGTATCCGTGGCTGATCAAGTCTGAAGTGCTGCACTACGTCTATGCTTTGGTGATGTTGATCGGGCTGTGGGTGCTGCGCAAGGGATTTAGCGGAAGAGCGCGCACGTGGTGGACGGTTGCGCTGGTGATTCAGTTCTGGCATCACATCGAGCATCTGCTGCTGATCGGGCAGGCGACGTTGCATCATAATTTATACGGCCGGCCGGTGCCGATGAGCGTGTTGCAATTCTTTTTTCCGCGCGTGGAGCTGCATCTCTTCTACAACTCGATCGTGTTCATTCCGATGGTTATTGGCATGTACTACCACATGTTCCCGCCGGAGCGAGAGGCAAACCACGATACCTGCACTTGCGCCTGGAACAAGAGTTCGAAAATGACCGAAGCCCAGGCGGCGTGATCCGGAAGCTCGGATTATTTTCGTGGCAGCGTGGAATTGCTCAAGCCAGGCGGCGCGTGCGAACTGACTTCGCGCTGAGAATGTGGAGGACGCGGCGGAGCAGAATTTTTGTGGGGTTGGCGTGTGCATCCATTTTGCTGGCGTCGGGGTGCCGCAAGCCGTTGAAGCCTCGGGCCGCTGTCGCGATCGAGTACGAGATTAGCCCTCAGCCGGTGCGAGTTGGCCCTGTTGTGCTCTCCGTGAAATTGCGCGACGCATCCGGTGCGGCAGTCGCAGGAGCGCGCGTGAGGCTTGAGGCGGACATGTCGCATGCGGGCATGGCTCCGGTGTTTGGCGAAACCCGGGAAATTGCGCCGGGCCAATATCAGGGCTCACTGGAATTTGGGATGCCCGGCGATTGGGTGGTGCTGATTCATGTTACGCTGCCCGACGGACGTAAACTGGACCGCGAAGCAAGCGTTGCAGGCGTCACCACGAACTAGGCTACGTTGTCGAATTCCACGCACAATTCGTCTATTGCCGCAGAACCACCTCCGTTCGATTTGATGCAAGTGCCGGGACTGCGCCGTTTGTTCCACTGGCGTCACCTGCGGACGGCGCTGCAGATTCCGCTGCTGGTGGTGAGCGTGGCGATGATCCTGGATGGATTGCTGGGGCCGACGCTCGCACCGAAAAACCTGGCTACGACGCTAAGCTGGGTGCATTTTCGCGGGGCGCTCGTGCTGGTGCTGCTGTGCGCGGGGAATTTTTTCTGCCTGGCTTGCCCATTCATGCTGATGCGCAATATGGCGCGGCGATTTTTTCATCCTCGCTGGAACTGGCCGCAGAAATTGCGCAACAAGTGGGTGTCGGTGGGACTTTTCGCGCTGATTTTATTTTGTTATGAGCAGTTCAGCCTGTGGTCTTCGCCCTGGTGGACTGCGTGGCTGATCGTGGGATATTTTCTGACGGTGCTGGTGGTGGACGGACTTTTCAAGCACGCATCGTTTTGTAAATTTGTTTGCCCGATCGGGCAATTCAATTTCGTGGCTTCCACGATTTCGCCGCTGGAAGTGAAGGTGCGCGATCTGGAGGTGTGCGATTCGTGCGGGACAAAGGATTGCATTCGCGGCAGGCGCGCGCCGGGGCCTGACTTGGTGGTGGTGCAGCGCGGATGTGAACTGGCACTGTTTCAGCCGTTGAAAGTGGGGAATATGGATTGCACGTTTTGCCTGGATTGCGTGCACGCCTGTCCTCACGACAACATCGGAATATTGAGCCGCTTGCCTGCGAGCGAATTGATGGTGGACCCGCGACGCTCGGGGATCGGGCGTTTTTCGCAGCGCAAGGATCTTGCCGCGCTTGCGATTGTATTTAGTTTTGGCGCGCTGCTGAACGCGTTTGGGATGGTTAGCCCGGTGTACGCGCTGGAGAGTTGGCTGGCGGGGATTTTGCATGTGAACAGCAAGGCTCCCGTGTTGGGAGTGCTGTTCGCTTTGTTCCTGGTGGTCGAGCCGGCGGTGTTGCTGGGGATGGCTGCGTGGTTGACGCAGATTTGGGGCGGCAGCCGACGGGCGTTGGTGCCACTCGCGGTGCGTTACACATATGGATTAGTGCCGCTGGGGTTTGGAATATGGCTGGCGCATTACAGTTTTCATTTTTTGACGGGGCTTTACACCGTGGTGCCAGTCGCGCAGAGCGCTTCCGCAAGATTAGGCTGGACCGTGTTCGGCTCGCCGCGATGGACTTGGCTGGGAATTCCGATGCGATTCGTGCAGCCACTGGAAATTGGATTCTTGGTGTTGGGCCTGGCGGGGTCGTTGCTGGTGATACACCAATTGGCTGAGAGCGACGGCGCCGAGCGTCCGCTGCGAGCTTTTGCGCCGTGGGCTGCGGTGGCGGTGGTTTTGTGGGTTGCGGCGATGTGGATGATGTTCCAGCCGATGGGCATGCGCGGGACATTTCTCGCCGGATAGGTTTGCAGCCGGATTTTCGAAATTGAATACACGAGTGATGATTATTTTTCACAATCCGCGCGGAAAAGTGTGGCCGTGGAAATGTTTGTCGCTGTTCGCGGCGCTGTTGGTCGCGAGTTCCCCGCTGGGCGCTCATAACGGGCCGCCATTCCCCATTATCTCCGATAAGCGCGTCGGGCCGGTGACGGTTTCGCTGTGGACTCATCCAGATGTGGGCACGGGATTGTTCTACGTGATCGTGGATCCGCCGCCGGGGGCCTCGATTCCGGCGGATTTGAAAATTGAAATTGGCGTGCGGCCGGTGACGGGGCGCCTGGCGGAAGTGATTTACCCGACCCGGGTGGAACACCTGGGCCGGCAGGTAGAATACCGAACCGAAGCGCAATTTGATCAGCAAGAGCTGTGGCATGTGCGGATGATTGTTGAGAGTTCGGCGGGTGACGGCGAGGCGTCGGCGGATGTGGAAGTGACTCCGCCGGGATACGGGCGATGGGATTTGCTGCTGTTTTCACTGCCGTTTCTGGGCGTGGGATTCCTGTGGTTTCATGTGATGATGCGCAAGCGGAAGTACCGGAAGAGCCAGCAGCAGAAGGTGACCGTTTGAACTTCAACGTGATTCTACAAATTGGGCGCGGAAAGCTTGGTGCGTGGAGTCGAGCGCGGCGTTGGTTTTTCGTTCGCGTGGGTGGTTTGCACGGCGGCGCGGCGCGCGGGGCTTCGTCGCTTGGTTTGCAAACTGCGGTGGTGCTTTGTGCTTGCGCGATTGCTGTGAGTTTCGCGGGTTGCGGGGCCGGCGGAAAGTTGCCTGATAAATCATCGAATGAATATGCCGAGGTGGTATCCGCTTTTTATACGGGGTTGGCGGCGCTGCAGGTGGGCGATGACGTCACGGCGGAGAGCAAATTGGCGCAGGTGACGCAGCTGGCGCCGGGCGAGCCGGCGGGATGGGCGAATTGGGGCGTGCTGGCGTTTCGTCAGAGAAATTTTGACGCCGCAGGACAAAGATATGAACGGGCTCGCTCTCTTGCATCTAAGAACGACCACATTTATTACTTGCTGGGAATTTTGCAGAGCACGCGGGGCAATTCGAAGGAAGCGATTACGGATTGGCGCAAGGCGGTCGCGATTAATCCGCAGAACTATCGCGCCGCGTATCAACTGGCGCTGGAAGTGGAGCGCGAGGGCGGTACGGGCAGCGACGCGGAATTCGAATCGCTGATCCAGAATATTTTGCAGGCGCAGCCGGATAATCTGGCGGCTTGGCTAGAGTTGGCGCGCGCGGCAGCGAAACGGGGTGACGCTGCGACGCTGAAATCTGCTCTGGCGCATGTTGCCGCGCGAGCTTCGCAGTGGCCTCCGGAAGTGCAGCAGCAGCTCACGGCGTTGCAGGCGGCGGTGGCTGGCGGCGATATGCATGCGGCCGCGACACGAACAACTTTCTTGCGCAACACCTTGATGCGCGTTGCGGAATTTCGTGAAAGCTTGGCGGTGCTGCAGGCGGCGCCGGGAGAAGAGGCCGAGCCATTCACTCATTTTCTGCGATTGGAATCTCCTGCGTTCGTTCCTGCGCCGGCGGATTTGGCGCTGACGTTTGCGCCCCAGCCCGTCGCAAGTTCGAGCGCAAATCCGGTCGCGAATTCGGGCGCGAAGCGTTGGTCGTGGATTGGCGCTGTACCGCTCGGCAGCGCTGGAGCTCCTGTCGTCGCGGAGGCGAATGGCCGCGAGGTGCGGCTGTCAACCGGCGCGACACTTCCCTTTCCCGGTGGGGCCGCCGGTGTAGCGCCGCTGCCAGAAGGAATTTTGCCGATTGATTTTAACTATGACTTCAACAATGACCTGGTGCTGGCGGGCGCGGGCGGCGTGCGGCTGATGCGTCAAGATAATCCGAAACAATTTACGGACGTGACTGCGCAAGCGAAATTGCCGAAGGCCGTGACGAGCGCTGCTTACGCCGGCGCGTGGGCCGTGGACATCGAGGCTGATGGCGATCTGGATATCGTGCTGGGCGCGAGGGATGGTCTGCCGCTGGTCTTACGAAATAATGGCGACGGAACGTTTACTCCGATTCATCCATTTTCAGGCGTCAGCGGGCTGCGCGCTTTTGCGTGGGCGGATTTTGACGGCGACGGCAATCCTGATGCTGCTTTAGTGGATGTCGCGGGGCATTTACATGTGTTTCATAACGAGCGGCAGGCGCAATTCCGCGAGCTGCCGTTACCTGCTAATTTTCCGTTGGTGAAGGCGCTGAACGTCGCGGATGTTGATGACGATGGAGTTCTCGATCTGCTAGCGGTACAGGCGGACGGCGCGATTGTGCGGGTTTCCGACAAGCACGAAGGACAAACGCTGGATGTGGCGGAGATTACGCACGTTCCGAGTGGCACCGGCGTTCCCGATTATCTCAGCGGCGAAGTGCGTTTGGGCGTCGCCGATCTCGATAACAATGGGGCGATGGATCTGTTTCTGACCGGGGCTTCGTTGGATGGGAGCCACAACATTCCCGGAGCGTTGGTTTGGCTTGCGGACGAAAAAGGGAAATTTGTTTTGCTCGAGCATCCGTTCGGGCAGGCGGCAGTTCCGGCGCTGATTTCTGATGCCGCAGATCTCGGCGGCAACGGGCGGCTCGATCTGCTCGGACTTACTAAGGACGGACAACCACTGCAGGCCGTCAATCACGGATCGAAAAATTATCATTGGCAAGTGGTGCGGCCGCACGCGAAGCAGGCGGTGGGCGACCAGCGCATCAATCCCTTTGGTGTGGGCGGCGAAATTGAAATTCGCTCGGGGCTGCTGGTGCAGAAGCAGCCGATCACCGGGCCGCAAGTACATTTTGGATTGGGAAATCAAACCAGCACGGACGTGGTGCGCGTGGTGTGGCCGAACGGGACGGTGCGCGCGGAGTTTGGCGTGGCTGCGGATACGGAAGTGGTGACGGAACAGCGGCTGAAGGCTTCTTGCCCGTTCCTTTTCGCTTACAACGGCACTGGGATGGAATTTGTCAAAGATGCGGTGCCGTGGGGTTCGGCAATAGGACTGAGGATTAACACGATCGGCACGGCGCGCGTGGAGACTACTGGCGAATGGTACAAGATCCGGCGTGACCAGTTGGTGCCGCACGATGGATATTACGATCTGCGCGTCACGGCGGAACTTTGGGAGGTTTATTACTACGATTATCTGGCGCTGATGACGGTGGACCATCCCGTGGGGACGGAAATTTACGTGGATGAGCGATTTTCGATTCCACCACCGAAGTTGGGCGTCACGACCGTTGCAACGCCGCACAAAATCGCGCGGGCGATTGATGACACCGGCAGAGACGTCACCGCTCTTGTTGATACCCTCGACGGAAAAGCGCTGGATGATTTTGGGCGCGGACAATATCAGGGCATCACGCGCGACCATTATGTGGAAGTGGATCTGGGTGAGGATGCTCGGAAGAGCGGGCCCCTCTATTTAATCGGGCAGGGTTCGATTCACGATACGGAATCGTCGCTAAATGTGGCGATCACTCAGGGACATCGCTGGCGCGCGCAGGGCATGAGCATCGAAGTTCCCGACGGGCACGGCGGTTGGGTGACGGCGCAATCAAATTTGGGTTTTCCCGCGGGGCGGAAGAAAACCGTGCTGTTCAATCTTACGAATGTTTTTCGCCCGGGGACGCCGCGGCGCGTGCGTATTCGCACGAATTTGGAAATTTACTGGGACTGCATCGAATGGGCGCAGGGCATGCCGGACGCTCCGTTGAAAACGGTGCGGCTGGAACCGAATTACGCGGACCTGCATTATCGCGGCTATTCCAGCATCAGCAGGCCGGATTCCGGCGCGCCGGAAGTGCCGGATTACAATAATTTGGTGAGCACGAAACAGCGCTGGCGCGATTTGATCGGCTATTACACGCGCTATGGCGACGTACGCGAGTTGGTAACGCAGATTGACGACCGCTATGTGATCGTGAACTCGGGCGACGAAATGTCGCTGCGTTTTCCGGAGCAACCTGCACCGCCGGCCGGTTGGGTGCGCGATTATGTGGTGATCGGCGACGGCTGGATCAAGGATGGCGACTTCAATTCCACCTTCTCGAAGACGGTGCTGCCACTTCCCTACCACGCAAAGCAGCAGTACATTACGCGGCCCGGCAGCCTCGAGGACGAATTGCCGTATCGCGAGCACCCAGAAGACTGGCAGAACTATCACACGCGCTACATGACGCCGGAAGTTTTCCAGAACGCGTTGCGGAGCGATCCTCCCCGGTGAAAGAGCAGCGCACGGCACGGATCATTGTAAGCATTCTGTTCGTGGGGATGTTGGCCGCGCCTTTGGTGATCAAGTGGGAAGCCGCGCGACGGGGCGGAGGCGGCACAGCGAAACTGGATGCGCAGAAGGCGCTGGCTCGCCACGGTTTTTATTTCCAGGAAGTTTCGCACGCTGCCGGGGTCAATTTCGTTCACCAGGCGCCGACGCTCGATCCGCAATTGGCGCCGATCATGCCGCAGGTGGCTTCGATGGGCGCGTCCGTTTCGATTGTGGATTTCGATCGTGACGGCTGGCCGGACATTTATGTGACGAACAGCGGCGAAGGCAGCAAGAACGCGCTGTATCACAATCTGCACGACGGCACGTTCAAAGACGTGGCCGAGGAAATGGGAATTGCCGATGTGAATCAGGCCGGGACTGGCGTTTCGATGGGCGCGGTGTGGGGCGATTACGATAACGACGGCTACGAAGATTTGCTGCTGATCAAGTGGGGGCGGCCCGAGCTATTTCACAACGACGGCGGACACGGTTTCACTCGGGTGACAGAGCAAGCGGGACTGCCGCCGTGGGTGAACGCCAATACCGCTCTTTGGTTTGATTACGATGGCGACGGGCTGCTGGATTTTTTTATCGGCGGATATTATTCGGAAGACGTGGACTTGTGGCATCTGAAAACCACGCAGATCATGCCGGATAGTTTTGAGTATGCGAAAAACGGCGGCCGGAAATACCTGTTTCACAATCTTGGGAATGGGAAATTTGAGGAAGTCAGCGCGCAGGTGGGAATTAACAGCCGGCGCTGGGCCTTGGCGTCCGCGGCGGCGGATTTGCGCGGCACGGGGCATCCGGATCTGTTTATCGCGAATGATTACGGCGTGTCTGAACTCTATTTCAATGACGGCAAGCATTTTCACGACATGAGCGCGCAAACGGGCGTGGGCTTTTCTCCGAAGAGCGGAATGAACGCGGCGTTTGGCGATATTCTCAACGACGGCCGGTACGCTGTGTACGTGTCGAATATTTCAGAAGACGGCATACTGATTCAGGGAAACAATTTGTGGATACCGAAAGAAGGAACTTCGGGCGACGGGCTGAAATTTGAAAATTTGGCGCGCGATCTCGGCGTGGAGATGGGCGGCTGGAGTTTTGGCGCGCAATTTGGGGATTTGAATAACGACGGGACTTTGGACCTCTATCTTACGAACGGATACGTATCGCTGGATCGCGAGCGCAGCTACTGGTACGACTTCTCGAAGATTGCCGGGGGGAACAGCATCATAATTATTGATGCCAAGAACTGGCCGACGATGGAAGGCCGCAGCTTGTCCGGATACCAGCAGAAGCGGGTGTGGATAAACGACGGCGCTGGGAAATTCATCAACGTGGCGCAGGCGGTGGGCGTGACGGATACGTATGATGGGCGCGCGGTGGCGTTGGTGGATTTGTGGAATCGCGGAGTTTTGGATGCAGTCGTCGCCAACCAAAAGGGCCCACTTCTGATTTACAAGAACACGGTGACACCGGAAAATAAATGGATTGAATTTTCGTTGGAAGGCACTACGAGCAATCGCAGCGCGATTGGCGCGCAGGTGACTTTGTACTGGAATGGCCAGCAGCAGAAGCAAGAAGTGTCTGGCGGCAGCGGATTCGCGGCGCAGAACGACCGGCGGTTGCATTTTGGTTTGGGGAAGAGTCCGCATCTGGAGAAGGCTGTTGTTCGCTGGCCTTCGGGCAAGATTCAGACGATCGATCATCCCACGGTGAATCAAATTCTGAAGATTAAGGAGCCGGCGTGAGCGCGCAGACCGCCGCCTCTGCCGCGCCGCCTGGACCTGCGCTGAGGTCCTGGCTGAACCTCGACAACCGCTACATCGCGCCCGTTTTTATTACGTGCATTTTGATGGGCGGGCATCTCTCGTTCGGGATGCTGGAGAGCTATCAGAAGACGGCTCTCGCGATTGTGGCGAGTATCGCGGCGGATTTGGTGCTGGGGCGCATTTTTTTCGGCAAATGGCCTAATGTGGCCAGCGCTTATATTACGGGCATCAGCGTGGGGATTTTGGTGCGGTCGCCGGCTTTCTGGCCGTACGTTTTGTGCAGCGTGATTTCGATTACTTCGAAATATGTGCTGCGCGTGAAGGGGCGGCACATATGGAATCCGTCGAATTTTGGAATTTCGGCGATGTTGTTTTTGGCGCCGGAGACGGTGGCGACGCTGAGCATCCAATGGGGCAATTATCTCTTGCCGATGATGCTGATATGGGCGCTGGGGTCGGTGATCATCTGGCGGTTGCGGCGGTTCCACATCACGGGAATCTACGTGGTATCGTTCATCGCGTTTGCGTTTCTGCGGAGTTACATCACGGGAAGCCCGTGGCAGTCGGAAATTGCACCGCTGACCGGGCCGATGTACCAGCTTTTCATTTTTTTCATGATTACGGATCCGAAGACGACGGTGCGTTCGAAGAAGGGCCAGTGCATCGTGGTATTTTTGCTGGCTTTCGCTGAATTTGTGTTGCGGTTGAACCAAGTGGTGTATGCACCGTTTTATGCGCTGTTCCTGGTGGGACCAGCGGCGATGCTCGTGGAGATGTGGGTGGATTCGCGTCGCACGCCTGCTGCTGGCGTTGGGGCGAGCGCCAGCACTTCGAGTGCTTAACCAGGGATCACTTCGTTGGAGCAAGGCGCGCCACAGGCGTTGCTTCGGGCAGCAGAAAATCACCGATCGTTTCGCGAAGGGAAGATACGCTTTGTTGCAAAATCGCCTCAAGATGTGCTGCGCGGTGTTGGCCGTCGCTACTTTGTGGATGGCTTATGTTCCGAATGCTTCCACCGGCGCAGCAGCGCCGTCGCCCGCACGGCCCTCCGGGCCCATCGAATTCCGTGACGTAACCACGCAGGCCGGCATCCGCTTCAAACATAACTCTGGCGCATTCGGGAAAAAATATCTTCCCGAAACGATGGGGAGCGGCGTGTGCGTTCTGGATTACGACAACGACGGCTGGCAGGACATCCTGTTCGTGAATTCGATGGATTGGCCGGGACACAGAGGCACAGCCAAATCCTACCCCGCTCTGTATCACAACAATAAGGACGGAACATTTACGGACGTGACGCGCGAAGCGGGCCTCGCGATTGAATCGTACGGTCTGGGCTGCGCGGCAGCGGATTATGACAACGACGGCTTCGAGGACATTTACATCACTACGGTTGGTTCGAACCATCTGTTCCACAATCTGGGGAACGGGAAATTCGCGGATGTGACGATGAAGGCAGGCGTCGCCGATCCTGGCTTTGCCACCAGCGCGGTTTGGTTCGATTACGACAATGACGGGAAGCTGGATTTGTTCGTCACGCACTACATTGATTGGTCCATCGCGAAGGATCAATACTGCACGCTCGATAATAAAAATAAGACCTACTGCACGCCGCAAACCTACAAGGGCGAAAGCTCGACGCTTTTTCACAACAGGGGCGATGGCACGTTTGAAAACGTAACGAAGCGGGCTGGGTTGCACGACCCTACGAGCAAATCGCTGGGCGTGGCGATGCTGGATTACGACAACGATGGGTGGATGGATCTGTTCGTCACGAACGATACCGAGCCGAACAAGCTCTATCACAATAATCACAACGGAACTTTCACGGACGTCGGTGTGCAGGTGGGCGTGGCGTTCAGCGAATCCGGCAGGGTCCGCGCCGGGATGGGCGTGGATGCGGGAGACTATGACGGGTCGGGATGGCAGAGCCTGGTGATTGGTAATTTCACGAACGAGAGCATGTCGCTTTATCGCAATGACGGCTCCGGTTTGTTTGTGGATGAAGAAATATCGTCTGGGATTCGCCAGATGTCTTTGCAGGCGCTTACTTTCGGCTGCTTCTTCTTCGACTACGATTTGGATGGGCGTTTGGACATTTTTGCCGCGAATGGGCACGTTTCCGATGACATCAGCGTGGTGCAGCCGACGCTGAAGTACGCGCAGCCTGCGATCCTTTTTCACAATGGCGGCAATCGGAAATTTGAGGACGCGTCGGCGAGGATGGGTCCCGCGTTGCAGCAGCCCGTCGTTGGTCGTGGCGCGGCGTATCTGGACTACGACGATGATGGTGATCTGGACCTGGTGATCACCGCGAACAACGGTGCAGCGCGGCTGCTGCGCAACGACAACGGCAATCAGAATGATTTGTTGCGCGTGAAGCTGGTGGGGACGCGCTCGAATCGCGACGGCATCGGCGCGAAAGTGACGCTTACGACGAGTTCAGGTGCGCGGCTGTTACGCATGGTGAAGACGGGTTCCAGTTACGCGTCGCAGAGCGAGTTGCCGTTGACGTTCGGATTGGGAAAACCGGAAGCGGGCAAGACTGTGAGCATAGAAATTGTGTGGCCTAGCGGGCAGAAAGACTCGCTTTCCAAAATTGGCGCGAATCAGTTCATCAGTATTAAGGAAGGCTCTGGAATTATTTCCGCGCGGCCCATCGTGCTTGGCAAGACGGTATCGTAGTCCCTCTCTCCATTGCAAAGGCGGGCCTTCAGGGGCTAAAGCCCCCGAGCTTCCCGGGCGTTGCGGCGGGGCTGAAGCCCCGCCCTTCCGACCCAGCATCCCGTGTTGTGCCCACCTGGAGGTGTTGGCTCCTGAGGCTCGTCTAGTTGTTTTGTACTATTGGTGCGCTTGCGGCCGTAATGATAGTTTCCCGCAGTGTCTTCCCCTTCTGCCGTTTGCGACGTGACGATTCTGGGCGCGGGTTTGTGTGGAAAGGCGGCGGCGATGCAGCTGGCGGCCGCAGGGCTGCGCGTGGTGTGCATTGGTCCGGAGGACGCGACGCGGCAGGCGGTGGGCGAGTCGCTGGACTGGTCGGCGCCGGATTTGCTGAACGCGCTAGGGCTGCCGATGGACGATTTGGTGAGGAGCGGATTTGCGACATGGAAGCGGCACGTGACCGTGAAATTGCGCGACGGCGCTTCGGAACACTATGTGCCGGGCGCGTGGCTGGCCGCGGCACCATACCGTGTAGAGCTGCGCACGATGCACGTGGACCGATTGCGTCTGGATGAAGAACTGCTGAAGAGGACGCAAGCCAGCGGCGTGACCATCGTGCGCGACACAGTTGTGAAGGTGGAGCGGGATGGCGACCGAGCGGTTGCCGTGCATACCGCCGACGGCGCGCGGATTTCTTCGCCGTGGTTCATTGACGCTTCGGGATTCGCGGCTTCCCTGCTGCCGCGCGAGTTTGGGCTTCCCGCGATTTATTTCGGTCCAGCGAAAGTCGCGATCTGGACGTACTTTGCGGCTCCGGAGCTGGTGGAAGGAACTACTTTGTTCATGGAGCCGCTGCGGGCGGAGTATCTCGATTGGGTTTGGGAAATTCCGATCGGACCACAGGTCGTCAGCGTGGGATTTGTGACCACCGGTGCGGCGATCAAGGAGCGACGGGAGCAAGGGTTGGGAGTCGAGGTGATTTTCCGGCAGCAACTTCTGAAGTTCCCGCGCTTTGATTCGCTGTTGGAGGCGGGACCTTTGGGGCCTTGCAACGTAACGGCTTTTCGTTCGCGTGTTTACGACGGCGTGGCAGGCCCCAACTGGTTTGTGGCGGGCGAGGCCGCGTCCATGCTGGATCCGATAACGGCGAATGGGGTGACCGCGGCGTTGCGCCATGCCGCGGAAGCTTCGGCGCTGATTCTGAAATGCCGCAAGCGGGGCGCGCTGCCGTGGGGGGCACGAATTGCATATAACCGCCGCGTACAGCAGATGGCGAAGTTTTTCAATATCGGCATCGAAACAATTCTGTACGAGCCCGCGGTGAGGAACCGGATTGGCGCGCGAGCTTCCGGCACGGTGTACACCACGCCAGCATGGAGCATGAACGTGGTGTACGCGCGGCTGAAGGCCAAGGGGATTTTGACGACATACTTGCTCGGATTGGTTCTGGGTTTCTGGCGGGCTTGTGCATGGGTATTTTCCGAATGTTGCAAGCGGATGCCGAGGGCGGCCGAATCGGCGGGCTGATGCGGCTTGGCTGTAAGGGGAGAACTGCATGTACCTGTTTTCTCGCGGGGCGGGTTATCCGGTGCTATTCATTCACGGGATGCCGACGAGCGGGCAGCTGTGGACGCGCATAATCGAAAAACTGCGCGGACAGTTTACTTGCATGGCGGTGGATCTGCCCGGGTTGGGAAAGACGCCGCAAATTCCTAATGGTCCTAAGCAGCTGGAAGCGTTGGCGGATCGGATCGAACAGCTGCGCGTGGAGCGTGGCATTGCGAAGTGGCATGTGGTGGGACACGACGCGGGAGCGGCTGTCGCTGTGCATTATGCATTCAGGTTTCAGGATCGCGTGGATCATCTGGCGCTGCTTTCTCCGGCCGTGTTTCCGGAGCTGAAGCCGTTTCACCTGTTTCGTATTTTGCGAACTCCGATACTAGGCGAATTGCTGGCGCCGTTAGTGAGCGCGATTTTCTGGCGGATCGCGATGCGCTACGCTTTGGAGGAGCAGCGGGCTGCACTGCGCGGCATAGTGCCGGATTTTCGCGCCCCATTTTCGGGACCGTGGGGAGCATGGCGGCTCATGTCAGTATTGCGCTGGGGTAATCCGGCCGAGGTTCTGGCAGCGGTGCCGGAGATGCTGCCGCAATTACTGATGCCGACGCTGATTTTTCAGGGCTCGCGCGATACCGCGGTGCCTGAGGGCTTCGCGCAGCGCGCGTGCGAACTAATTCCGCGATCGCAATGCATCACGGTTGACTCCGGACACTTCATTCCATTGAATAATCCAGATGTGGTTGCCGCGGAATTGCTACGTTTTTTCGAAGTTGGTGCGAGCGCGTAGGCTTTGCTGTCCTTCATATTTAAATCCTCTGCTTATTGATCCTATCGGAAGCGATTCATCGGTTCGATTATCTCAGATTCTCTGTCCCATTCGCAGTTGAGCGGTTATTCCGGCGTCCATTTGGGATGGCTGGTGAACATCCCGTTCACATAGCCCATTTTGTAAACGATGAAGATTCCGAAGGCTAGACTTAGCACGCCGGAGGCGACTTGCAGGGCGCGGTTGAAGCGCGCGAATCGCTGCTGGGAATATTTGAAGGGCAGCGCGATGGCGGTGGTGATGATCATCATTCCGGCGATGGTGCCGACGCCGAAAACGAGGAGGTAGGCGATCGCCCAGTAGGGATCGCGAATGGTGGTGAGCACGAGCAGGGCGACGGCGGCGGAGCCGGCGAGGCCGTGTACGAGGCCCACGAGGAGCGGCCGCACGGCTTGATAGAGGCCGAGTTGCCCGAATACGCGATCCATCCAGCCGACTGGAGTTGCCGCTTCGGCATGACCGTGTTTTTCGGGTTCGTGCGCGTGCGAGTGAGTGTGGATGTAGTCGCCATGCACGTGGGGATGAATGTGCGCGTGCGACGCGGCGGCTGCTGGAGTGAACTGTTCGGTGATCCAGCGCGTGAATCCGGAGAGGTTCAGGATTCCGAGCAGGATCAGCATGAGGCCGACGCTTAGTTCCATGGTTAGGCCCAGGCGCGGTGGAATGACGATTGCGAAAAGGATGATCGCCGAGCCGACCAGAAAAATCGTGATGGTGTGGCCAACTCCCCACAGCGCGCCGATCACGGCCGCGTGGCGCATGCTTCGTTGGCGGCTGACGATGGTAGTGACGGCGATGACGTGATCTGGGTCCGTGGCATGGCGCATGCCGAGGAAGAAACCGAGCGCGATGATGGAGATTAGAGTGATCATTTTCGGATTGCGAAAATTGTTCGCGCGGCGCGTAAATTACCAGTTCGAGATTGCAACGAACGCTGCGTCCCCGGCATTCTACCTATTTTCCAACGCGATTCGCTGCAATTAAACGACTCGGGAGTTTCTGGCTGAATCCTCCGGCCGATTTCACCGCTGAAAACCTGCTTGTTGTGTAACGCGGTATTGAACGCGGCGGCCCTCTCGTGATAGTGATGCATCCCATCACGGTTATTGATTTGACTGACAACGCGCTACTAGGTTCCATACCTTGTTATGTACGGCAGGTTTTCGGTTCCAGATAAAAGGAGCAGCACAGATGAAGCGAATTGATGCCGTTATCAGACCATCCCAGCTGGATGAGGTGAAGGTGCGCGTCACGGCGCTGGGAGTGACCGGCCTGACCGTATCGGAAGTGCGCGGATTTGGCCGGCAGAAGGGCCACACGGAGACGTACCGCGGTTCGGAATACACCGTGGATTTTCTGCCGAAGATTTTTGTGAGCATTGCGGTGGTGGAGGAGCTGGTGGACCCGGTGGTGGACGCAATTCTGGAAGGCGCGCGAACCGGGGTGATCGGCGACGGGAAAATTTTCGTGACGTCGCTGGATGAAGTGATTCGCATACGCACCGGTGAGCGCGGTCCGGGGGCGATTTGAAGGTTTATTCATGGGAATGGGCGAGGACTCGGAGCGGTTACCCTAATCGGGATAGGAGTTCGAAAATGGAATGTGCATTTGCCCGGCGGACGACGCGATGGACACTGAAGACGATCGTTGCACTCATCGTTGCGCTCTTCATCGCGCAGATTCTCTGCGGTCCGATGAGCGTGGCGCTCGCGGACCAGACGCAACCGGACCCGGCCGGCACGGCGACCGGTGACCGGTCTTCGGCGGCCGATGCCGCTGGGATTCCCTTCGTGGTGCCTGCGCCGACGGACCCGAGCGCGTCCGATTACCCCAAGCTGAAGAAAGATTTCGACGAATTTCAGGCGCAGGCGGCACGGGAACCGCTGGCGTTGAAACTGGCGGATAGCGTGGGGCATACGCGCATCGCGACGAATTTTTCCTGGACGCTGCTCACCGGCTACCTGGTGCTTTTTATGCAGGCTGGATTTGCGCTGCTGACGGTGGGGCTGGTGCGCAAGAAAAACGCTGGACATTTGATGATGCTGAACTTCGCAGCGTACGTGTTTGCGTTCCTTGCTTATTACGCGGTCGGCTTTGCCTTTCAGTTTGGCGCAGTGGCGCTGAACGCGGCTCCAGGGAATCTGGCGGGGGCGCCCACTTTAAATCACTTCCTGATTGGCAGCGGGTCGTGGGGATTTTTGGGGGGCAAAGGATTTTTTTTGACGGGGCCTGCGTACGACGTGAGCAGCAATTGCTTGACGCTGTTCGAAGTGGTGTTCATGGAAACGGCGGGATATATCATCGTCGGCGCGATTTGCGAGCGGATCACGTTCTGGGCGTTTTTGCTGTGCGAGCTGTTTGTGGGCGGTATTTTGTATCCGATATCAGGTTGCTGGGCATGGGGCGGCGGCTGGCTCTCGCAACTAGGCGTGAGCATGCATTTGGGACACGGGTATGTTGATTTCGCGGGGTCGTCGGTGGTGCATTCGATCGGAGGATTTTGCGCGATGGCGCTCGCCATTATTTTAGGCCCGCGACTCGGCAAATATGGAGCTGACGGGAAGCCACGCGCGTTCCCGGCTTCGAATATCGTTTTTGTGGTGAGCGGCACATTTATATTGTTGTTTGGGTGGATGGGATTTAATCCGGGTTCGACGCTGGGCGCAACGGATTTGCGGATTTCCGTGGTAGCGGTGAATACCAATCTAGCTGCGGTGGCAGGCTCGGCGGCGGCGATGCTGCTGTGGTACTTCATGTTCGGCAAGCCGGACATTACGATGGCTTGCAACGGCATGCTCGCAGGGTTGGTGGCGATTACGGCTCCTTGCGCGTTCGTATCGCCGACTTCGTCGGTCGTTATCGGCGCGATCGCTGGAGTGGTGGTTTGTCTGGGCGTCCTTTTCAATGAGCGCGTCTTGAAAATTGACGATCCGTGCGGCGCGATCTCGGTACACGGTTACTGCGGGTGGTTTGGCGCGGTCGCCGTGGGAATTTTTGCCGACGGGACATACGGCGCGGGATGGAATGGCGTGGGTGCCGCGGCGTATCTTGGAAAAACGGGGCAAGGCGTGACGGGGTTGATTCATGGAGATTTTTCGCAGTTCTGGCTGCAGCTGGGCGGGGCTACACTCCTGGCAGTTTATGCGCTGGGATTCACGTACGTCGTTTTTTCGTTGGTGAATGCGTGGCGCCCGATGCGCGTGTCGCGAGAAGTGGAGCTGAGCGGCTTGGACGTTCCGGAATTCGGCATGCTGGCATATCCGGAGGACGCGGTGGAAATGCTGGGACCGGGATCGCAGGCGGCGCAGCAGCGAGGAGCGTAGCGGCTGGACTGGCTCACGGCTCATTTGCGGCGGCGTTTCTGGCGCCAGCCGGGCTGGCGGTGTGCGATTTGGCGGCCACCCGATGACGTGAGGAATGCAAGTGTGACGTAGCGTTGATTTCGGACGAAATTCGATGCCATCCATTCCATCAATTTCCGGCGACCTGCGCGAGATATCTACGAAGGAACTGGCGCGCATCAAGGAGCAGTTCGCCGCGACGGGCGACGGCAACGCTGCTCTGCTCAGTCGCACCGCGCTGATCGAATCCATTATCGAACGTCTTTGGAAGCAGCACGTTTTCACCGAAGCCAACGGGCCGGCGGATTTTGCGGTGGTGGCGCTGGGCGGCTTCGGGCGGCGCTGGCTTTTCCCTTTTTCTGACATTGACGTGCTGTTTCTGCACGCCGGAAACGGCACGGAGGAGAAATTCAAGGAACCGATCCGCAACTTTTCGCGGGATCTGTGGGACCTGGGGCTGAAGCTCAGCCCCGCGACGCGCACACTTGCCGAATGCGCCCGGTTCGAATCCGCCAATTCAGAATTTGCAATTTCGCTGCTCGATTGCCGCCATCTGGCAGGCGATCACGGGCTGTTTGCGCGATTGCATGATGACGTGATTCCGAAGCTGCTGGCGCGGGAGTCCGAGCAAATCGTAAAGCGTCTGGGAGAGCTGACGCGCACGCGGCACGGAAAGTTCGGCAGCACGGTGTTTCACCTGGAGCCGAATGTGAAGGACGGGCCGGGCGGGCTGCGGGATTATAACGTGGTTTGCTGGCTCTCGTTGATGGCCGCGATCGAGCAATACCACGTGTGGCCGAGTGAAGACGCGGTTCTGCCGGCCCCAATCCAGGAATCTTTTGCGGGGGCTTTGAATGCTCTCGTCTCCATCCGGTGTTTTCTGCATTTCCGCCATAATCGCGACGACAACACGCTCACTTGGGAATCTCAAGATGCCGCCGCGGCACGGAAAATCGGCGTGGCACATTCGCCGCGCACGATTCGAGCAACGAGTGAGCAGAGTGTCGCGGACGAGCTGAGCACCGCGGAGTGGATGCGCCTGTACTTCAGCCACGCGCGCGCGGTGCATCACGTATGCGTGCAGATGCTGGAAGAAATTCCAGCGGCGCGGCTTTCGCTGCATCACCAGTTCCAACAATTGCGTTCGCGGCTTTCGAATGCGGAGTTTCTGGTGGAGGACGGGATGCTGCTGTTTCGGCAGCCCGCGGCGCTGGACGATCCCGACCTGATTCTGCGCGCGTTTCGATTTTTGGCGCGGCATGGGCTGAGGCTCAGTTCCGGCACGGAGGCGCAGATCGAGCGCGCTTTTCCGGCGCTGGAGGCGGTGCCACCGAAAGGTACCGAGCTGTGGCACCTGCTGCAGGAAATTCTGGTGGCGCCGCATGCCGCGGATGCGTTGCGCGCGATGCATTCGCTGCGATTGTTGACGCTGCTGTTCCCGGAATTCGCGGGGATTGATGCATTGGTGGTGCGGGATTATTCGCACCGCTTCACGGTGGACGAGCACACGTTTGTGGCCATTGATAATCTGCACGCGCTGCGGCAATCGCAATCGAAATGGGATCAGCGTTACGCGGAGTTGCTGGAAGAACTGGAGCAGCCGGACTTGCTGTATTTCGCGCTGCTGCTGCACGACGTGGGCAAGGGCGCGAAATCCGATGATCATGTGCGCGCCAGCGTGCGAATCGCGGAAGTGGTGCTCGAGCGGTTGGATCTGGATGCGCCGGATTGTGAGACGGTCCTATTCCTGATTGACCGCCACTTGGAAATGAGCGCGGCGATGCGCCGCGACATTTTTGATCCGGAGACCGTGCGCGCGTTTGCGGAAAAAGTGGAGACACCGGAACGATTGAAAATGCTTTGCCTGCTGACTTACGCCGATATTAAGGCGGTGAATCCCGAAGCGCTGACGCCGTGGAAAGCGGAGAATATTTGGCAGCTTTATATCGCGAGCGCGAATCACTTAAATCGCAGCCTGGACGAGCGATTGCACGTGGACGCGCACGACGAAGTGCTAGCGCATCTGGGCACGCTGGCGATGACGGTGGGAGAACGGCTGGACGCGTTTTTGGAAGGTTTGCCGCGGCGTTATTTGCTGACGCATGCGGCGAACGAAGTGCTGGCGCATCTGGAAATGTCCGCGCGGTTGAGCAAGGATCCGGTGCAACTGAATTTGCGGCGCGGGCGGCACTGGTACGAACTGACGCTGGTGACAACGGACCGCCCTTCCCTTTTCGCGATGATGGCCGGCGTGCTGGCGGCTTGGGGCATGAACATCGTGAAAGCCGCGGCGTTTTCGAATCAGGCGGGCGTGGTGGTAGATACGTTTTATTTCACCGATCGTTTTCGGACGTTGGAGTTGAATCTGCCGGAGTGGGAACGATTTCAGACGAGCATTCATGATGTGTTGACAGGAAAGGCGGATCTGGAGCGGATGCTGCGCGATCGTTTGCGGTCGGAGAAGCGGCGCGCGCCGAAAGTGAAGGTGGAGACTCGGGTGAAGACGGACGACGCTTGTTCCGCGCACAGCACTTTGATTGAAATTATTGTGCAGGATCAGCCGGGGCTTTTGCACCGGATCAGCTCTACTTTTTCGCGAGAAAATTGCAATATTGAGATCGCGCTCATTGAAACCGAAGGTGAGACCGCGATTGACGTTTTTTATCTGACTTCGGCTGGGGCGAAGCTTTCCGCGGAACATCAGTTGCGACTGCATGAAGCTTTGCTGACAGAGTTTTCGAAAGCGGAATAACCGCTGATTGGAAAATGCATTGCTCGGTTGCGGGAGTGCGCAGCTACTTCTTCAATTCCTCTGGTGTTTTTTGGCCGAGCTCGGCCCAACGGGCGTAAAGTTCGTCCACTGCTTTTTGCGCGGATTCCATTTCCACGTATGCGGTATGAAGGCGTGGTGCATCGCTGGAGATTTCGGGATCCTCCAACGCGGCGCGTTTAGCTAGAAGCTGCTCTTCGGCTTTGGCGATGCGCTTTTCGATGGAGGCGAATTCGCGGTTCTCCGTGTGCGAAAGTTTTTTCGTTGTGGCGCCGGGGCGATTCGTATCCTGCGGCGCGCTTTCACGGCCCTTGCGCGTGCTCGCGGCTGCGGCGGCCGCGCCGGCGGATGGTTTCGCTTGTTGCGTGCGCAGCCACGAATCCCACTGCGAATAATCTGCAAAGCGTTCGGCGTCGCCTCGGCCGTCCAGACCCAGCACGATGGTGGAGACGCGGTCGAGCATATAGCGATCGTGGGTGACCAGGACCAAGGCTCCGCGATATTCCAACAGGCTTTCTTCGAGAATTTCCAGCGTGGGAATGTCCAGATCGTTCGTGGGCTCGTCGAGTAACAACACGTCCGCCTGCTGAAGCATCAGTTGGGCGATCAGGACCCGGGCGCGCTCGCCACCTGAAAGGCGGCCAACCGGGCGATTTAGGTCCTCGCCGGAGAATAAGAAGCGGGCGGCCCACGCGGCAACGTGAATCACGCGGTCCTGATAAATTACCGAATCGCTGTCGGGAGCCAGCGCGCGGCGGAGAGAGACATCTGGATCGAGCTGGCGATTCTGATCGAAGTACACGATGCGCAGCGAATCGGCTTTCTGGATTTTTCCGGCTGTCGGAAGGATATCGCCGCGTAGGAGACGAAGCAGAGTGGTTTTGCCGCTGCCGTTGGGGCCAACGAGACCGACACGCATCCCCGATTGCAGGATGAAATCCACCTTTCTGAAAAGCGTGCGGCCGGCGATGGCGTAGGAGACGTTTTCCAGGCTGACGAGCTGCTTCGTTTGGCGATTGGAGGCGGTGAAGTCAATCTTCGCGGTGGTGGAGCGCGTGCGGTTGTTCAGGTCCGCGAGTTCTCCGATCATCGAGTGTGCTTTATCAATGCGCGATTTCGATTTGGTGGCGCGCGCTTTCGGCCCGCGGCGCAGCCATTCGATTTCGGTGTGCACGAGATTTTCCAGCGCTTCCTGACGCTTGCCTTGCGCGTGGAGATACTGTTCCTTGGCTTCGAGGAAGTGGCTGTAATTTCCATTGACGCGGAGAAAACCGTCTTCGTAAGCGCGATCAAGCTCGACCATGTGATCGGCGACATTTTCCAGGAAATAGCGGTCGTGGCTGACGACCACGCAGGCGAATGAAGCATTTTGCAACAGCGTTTCGAGCCACTTGATTCCGGCGAGGTCGAGGTGATTGGTCGGCTCATCGAGTAATAAAATATCCGGCTGTTGGACGAGCGCTTCGGCGATCGCCAGGCGTTTTTTCCAACCGCCGGAGAGCGTGGCGGTCGGTATTTCATAGTCCTCAAAACCAGCGCGGCTGAGGGCTTCGGCGGTGCGAAAGGCGACATCGGCTTCGGGTAGGCCGGATTTTCTGAGCGCGGCTTCGATTACCGAGTAAGCAGTTTCTCCGGCGGCGAATTCCGAGATCTGCGAAACGCAACTTAGTCTGGTGCCTTTGCGAATGGCTACATTTCCGCTGTCGGGCTTGACGCGGCCGTGGAGAATTTCCAGAAGCGTGGATTTGCCGGAACCATTGGGGCCGATCAGGCCGATGCGATCGCCTTCCGAGACGGTGAATGAAATATTCTGGAAGAGCGGGGCGGTGCCGTATCGCTTCGAGAGCTCTTGCGCATTGATGATCGGGGGCAAATTGTTTGGTCTTCTCCTGGAACCAGTTTACCCTCGATGAGTTCGAGGGGCAAAACGCGGCGATGTGAATACGGCTGCTATTTATGACATTTCTGGACTTTGTGCCGCAGCTGGGAACGCGAATGCCGGGCTAGAACCAATCGCTGCGGTAAGCGAACCACCAGCTGGCGTAGCCGATGGGGATTGTCGCGGCCAGCGCCCACCAGAGAGGAAGCGCCATGTCGGCAATGAGGCCGAGCACGCTGAAGGTGATCCAAAATATCTTCCGCTGCATACGTCTATTTTAGACGCATCGGGGCTGGTGATGTCGCGTTGTCGCGCGAGAATGTTCCAGAGAGGGAATGCTGTCAGGCAGGGCGGTTCCGGTGAATCGAAAAAGAATGCGAAATGATTCATAAATTTGACGTGGTGGTGCTTGGGGCTGGCGCGGCCGGGTTGATGTGCGCGATCGAGGCGGGAAAACGCGGACGGCGCGTCGCGATACTGGAGCGCGCCGAGCGTCCCGGAAAGAAAATATTGATTTCCGGCGGCGGGCGCTGCAATTTTACGAACATTTATTGCCAGCCGGAGCATTTTCTGTCTGCGAATCCGCATTTTGCGAAGTCGGCGCTGGCGCGATACACGCCGGCCGATTTTATTGCGCTAGTGGAAAAGCATCGAATTCCCTACCACGAAAAAACGCTGGGGCAACTTTTCTGCGACCGTTCTGCGAATGAGATTACGCATATGCTCGAAGAGGAGTGCCGAGCCGCTGGAGTAAAAATATTCTTGAACGCAAGGATTTGCGAGGTACAGCGGACGGATCAGTTTGTAGTGCGCTGCGACGGTGACGAATTTCAGTCGCCGGCGTTGGTTGTAGGCACCGGCGGGCTTTCCATCCCGAAAATGGGCGCGACTTCCTTCGGGTACGACCTGGCGCGGCAATTTGGATTGAAGATTCAGAAGACGAGGGCCGCGCTGGTGCCCCTGGTGTTCGGCGTGGCGGATCGCGAGCAGTATTGCGAATTGGCTGGCGTTGCAACGGAGATTGTCGCGGCGATTGGCGATCAGAACTTTCGCGAAAGCATGCTGATCACTCATCGCGGATTGAGCGGGCCGGCGATTTTGCAGATTTCTTCGTACTGGAATAAGGGCAATCCGATCAGTATTGACCTCGCGCCGGGACGCGATGTGACGGCGGCGCTGCGGGGTGGCGGAATAAGGAATATTGCGGCTGCGCGCACGGCGTTCCAGAGCGTGTTGCCAAAGCGATTCGCCACACGCTGGCTGGAATTGCACGCGCCTGCTGCAAAGGGTGTGAATGATACTTGGACCAGGCAGGAGTTGGATGAACTCGAGCGACGCGTGCATGAATGGGTTGTGGTTCCCACTGATACCGAAGGCTACCGCAAGGCCGAGGTGACGGCCGGCGGAGTGGACACTGACGAGCTTTCCAGCAAGACGATGGAAGCGAACAAGGTGCGCGGATTATTTTTTATTGGCGAGGTTGTGGATGTGACAGGCCACCTGGGCGGATTCAATTTTCAATGGGCTTGGGCGTCGGGGGCTGCGGCGGGAAGATCGGTGTGAATCGCGCGCGATCGTCGTGACGCGCGACTCAGCCGGCTGCGGCG
Source organism: uncultured Acidobacteriota bacterium (assembly GCA_963821765.1). GTDB lineage: Bacteria > Acidobacteriota > Terriglobia > Acidiferrales > UBA7541 > Palsa-295. Next base: position 493,004 of record CAWGFF010000003.1, on the reverse strand, counting down.
ACGGAAAAATTGTCGAGAGGATCGGCGGGGTCAGCGGCGACGCCGTCCACGAGGGTGATGCTCTTACCCGAACTGGATGAGACACGGTCACCGGGAATCAAAATGCCCACTAGATTCAGCGGATCGGCGGCAGAGATTGTTACGACTTCGCCCGAGGCCGGCTGGCGAGCGGACGTGCGCAGGGACTCGACGGCGACGGGTAGCGCGAATTGTTCGCCCAGGAACCCACTGATGAAACGGCCGCCGCGGATTTCGCCTTGATCTTCGAGGCGGCGCAGGGCGATGAGCAATTCGCGCCAGCGCGGAGCCATCGTTTCGCGCGCGACCATTTCGCGGAAGACCACGCCATATCTTTTCAGCAGCGTCCAGCAGATGGATTCGATTACGCGCGTGCGGTCCAGCGCTTCGCTGGTGTGAAGCAGCGACCAGCGTCCAGCGCTGTGACGCGGACGCGCGTTGTGGCCTTTGCCGTGGCCGGCGCGGCGTTTGGGATCGATCAGGGCGCGAATGTTGTCGAAGCCATCGGCGGTAATCAAGCCTGCAGTCACGAGTTCCCACAGAGCTGTTTCCAGCTCAGCTTTTATTTTCCCCGTACCGCGTACGATGTCCGCGAAGAACGATGCGCCGCGCTGGCGCAGGTGGGCTAGCACTTCGCGCGCGGCGTGGCTGAGGCTCGCGGATTCGCCGGTGTCGGCGTCGGCTGCGCCATTGGCGGCGTGGCGCGAACTCATCCAGTCGGAGTCTTCGCGGATGAAAAATGTTAGCGGAGCGACGCTGGTAGGAACCACGCGGCGAATCGCGCCGTTGTGCTCGCTGAGCGTGGCCGGATGAGGAGAGAGGCGCCCCCAACCGACGGCGCCGGTGAGGCATAGACGATCGAGGACGTTCGGATCGTAATTCGCAATGCGACGCGCCAGAATTTGTTGTTCCCAAGCATTCGCTGGCGCTTCGAATCCTTGTAGCTGCTGCAGCGCTTCGAGCGTGCCGCGCTCGCCGAGCAGGCGCGTTTCCGGCGTGAGGTGCTGCCAGCGGAGCAGCCAGCGCATGAATTGCGCGGCGGTGACGGGCTGAATTTGTTTACGAAGGGAGCCAAGCGTCAGGCGGTGGATGCGAGCAAGCAGGCGGCGGTCGCACCATTCCGTTTCACCGCCAGACGAATCGGTGAATTGGCCGCGCAGTACGGAGCCCCCAGCTTCCATTCGCAACAGGCTTTTTTCGAGGTCCGTTGCCGCGAGACCCAAGAAGCTCGCTAGACCTGAAAACGTGATGGGCCCTAAATGCGCGAGCCAACCCGTGATGCAACTCAAAAGCGCATCCTCGCGCGAAGCCTGCTGCGATTCGATTTCTGGCGGCTGCGAATCGAACCTCGCTTCCGGAAAAATGGCGGCGAAGATTTTGGCTCTTTCCGCTGGCAGCCAGTAGCTGCGCGGCCCGGACCGGGCGCGGATTGCGCGGCCTGCTGCTGCCAGTGTTGCGAAATGATCAGACCATTCCGTAAGCGGCTTCGAGACGACGCCGGGGACGCTGGAATCTTCCGGCAATGCTGCCAGTTCCAGCAACAGGTCGTGAAGCTCGTCGGCGTCGCGAACGTCCGGCCATGCCTCCTCGCGAACTTCGGCAATCGCAGCGGGATCGAGCCTGCCGATTTCGGAGAGGACCGCTTCGGGCAACATGCGGCGCATTTCCACGGCGCGAGCGCGGCGTTCTTCGAGGGGCGCGTCGTCGAGATAGGCGTACGGGTTGGCGTTCAGAATTTCATGCGAGAACTGCGAAGGAACCGGTGTTTCGACAGCCACGCAATGAATCTTTCCCGCAGCGATATTTTCCAGGACGACTTTCAGGCCGGCGACATCCATGGCCTCGGTGAGCGCGTCTTTCATGGTTTCGCGCGCGAGGGGATGGTCGGGAATTTCGATGTCGCCGGAAATATTTTCCTGGCATGCGAGCGCTTGCGGGAACACGGCAGCCAACAAATCGTCGGAACGCATGCGCTGGATGGGCGGCGGAACTTTTTTCCCGCCCATGAAACGCAGAAGCGCGAGAGAACGGCCCGCAACCCAGCGCCATCGCGTGGCGAAGATGGGCGAAGTGAGCACGGCTTGTTCGAGCAGCGGTTCGACGCTAGCGGCCTGGAGGAAATGAAAGACGTCGGCGAGCGGAAAGCTGTGCTGGTCGCTGAGAGAAATGTTCAGGCCGTTGTCCGTGGCAGCGGCTTGCAGTTCGAAATTGAAAGAGCGGCAGAAGCGTTTGCGCAGAGCCAGGCCCCAGGCTTTATTGATGCGGCTGCCGAAGGGTGCGTGGATCACCAGCTGCATGCCGCCGCTCTCGTCGAAGAAGCGCTCCGCGACGATGGTGGTTTGCGTGGGGACCGCGCGCAGCACGGCGCGGCCGTCGACAATGTATTGGGTGGCTTGCTCGGCGCCGGGGCGGTCCATGCCGCATTCGTCTTCGAGCCACTTTATCGCCGCGGCGGCGTGGGGTGAGTTGCGCAGCTCGGGCGAAGGCGCGACACCTTCGGTGAGCGAACCAACGTGTTCGCGAACATGCGCGACTTGCTGAGAAAGTTCCATGGTGCGCGAGGGGGCTTCGCCGCGCCAAAAAGGGACGTTGGGCGGCGCGCCTTTCGCGTCTTCCACGGATACGGAGCCGGACTGCACGCGGCGGATGCGCCAGGAAGAATTTCCGAGCAGGAAAATATCGCCGCGCAAACTTTCGACGGCGAAGTCTTCGTCCACGGTGCCGATCATTGTGCCTTCCGGCTCGGCTACCACGGTGTACATCGCGTTATCTGGAATTGCGCCGCCGCTCGTGATTGCCGCGAGGCGGCTGCCACGGCGTCCACGGAGGCGATGATTCACTTGGTCGCGGTGGAGGTAGGAACCGTAGCGGCCACGGCGGGCGGCGATGCCGTCCGAAAGCATGGCGATAATTTCATCGAAATCTTTGCGTTCAAGATCACGATACGGAAATGCGCGGCGCACGAGTGCGAATAGATCGTCTTCGTGCCAGTCTTCGGCGGCGCAGGCGGCTACGATTTGCTGGGCCAGAACATCCAGCGGAGCCTCGGGAATTTCGATGCGATCGAGTTCGCCGTGACGAATGGCGCGAACCAGGGCCGCACATTCGAGAAGCTCGTCACGCGTGGTGGCGAAGAAACGGCTCTTGGGGATGGCGCCACGCCAGTGGCCGGCGCGTCCAGCGCGTTGCAGCGCCACGGAAATCGAGCGAGGCGAGCCGATCTGACACACAAGGTCCACCGTGCCGATATCAATGCCCAATTCCAGCGAAGCAGTTGCGACGAGCGCACGAATTTCGCCGGCTTTGAGTTTGGATTCGACGGCGAGGCGGCGAAGGCGCGAAAGGCTGCCGTGATGCGAGGCGACTGCGTCATCGCCAAGCAGCGACGCGAGGTGATGCGCCAGGCGCTCGGCGAGGCGGCGCGTGTTCACGAAAATTAATGTTGAGCGGTGCTGCTGCACCAGGATGGCGATGCGCTGGTAGATCTCCTCCCACATTTCATTGGAAGCGATGGGGCCGAGTTCGCTCGACGGCACTTCGATGGCGAGGTCGAGATGGCGGCGCTGTTCGATTTGCACAATCACGGGCGCGGGCCGTTCGCTGCCGGTAAGAAATTGGCCGACCAGTTCGATGGGCTTCTGCGTGGCCGAGAGACCGATTCTGGTGAGCGGCTGCGCGGTGAGCGCTTCGAGGCGTTCCACGGAAAGTGCGAGGTGCGTGCCGCGCTTATCGTCGGCGACAGCATGGATTTCGTCCACGATCAGGGTGCGCACGGTTCGCAGCAGCTCCCTGCTCTTTCCGGCGGTGAGAAGAATGTAGAGCGATTCGGGTGTGGTAACCAAAATATGTGGCGGGCGCTTGTGCATGGCGAGGCGGTCGCGCGTCAGCGTGTCGCCGGTGCGCACGGCGGTGCGGATTTCGGGCATCAGGTAGCCGCGCTCGCGGGCGAGCAGGAGAATTTCACCTAGCGGAATGTCCAAATTCTTTTGAATGTCGTTGCCCAGAGCTTTCAGAGGCGAAACGTAGAGAACTTCGATTTGATCGAGCAGATCGCCCGCGAGCGCTTTGCGCACGAGCGCGTCAATGCAGGCGAGAAAAGCGGCAAGAGTCTTGCCGGAACCTGTGGGTGCGCAGATTAGAGTGTTTTGGCCAGCGAGAATGTGCGGCCAGCCGAGTTCTTGCGGTTCCGTTGGGGTGCCGAACTTCGCGACGAACCATTCGCGGACGAGCGGGTGCGCCCATTCCAGTGATTTGCAGTCAGGCGCTTCAGGGGTTGCGGCGTGATTCATTTTTTCGTTCCTGCAATACATATTCCGCACAGAAGAACTTCTCGGAATATATCTAGGATAGCACCGAGGGGCATTTCTAGCGAATGGCGCGGACGCCGGGCGCCGCAGCTATAATTTCTTCAGCGATTTCGCCGCGTCTTTGAGGCTTTGACCATTGCGAAAGAAATCCGCCCACGGGTCTTTCGCTTTCAGTCGTTTGCGGAAGTTTCCGAGATTGAAACTTGCAGGGTCCAGGGTGGTTTTTACTTCAGACCAGGCGAGCGGAGTCGAGAAAGGCGCCTTTTCGCGGCGGCGGACGGAATAGGGCGCGACGACAGTTTGTCCGAATCCGTTGCGGAAGGGGTCGAGGTAAACGCGCTGGCCGCGGGCGGCGATCGCGTGTTCAACAGTGAGTTCTTTGGGGCTGGAGGCTGCTACGCGCGCGACGAATGCGCGGGCGAATTCGAGCACTTCGTCCGCATCGGGGCCGCCGCGCAGAGGCACGAAAATATGGATACCGCGGCTGCCGGAAGTTTTGGCGTAGGAATCGAGTCTCAGCGCGTCGAGCCCTTCTTTGACCTGCAGAGCCGCGCGCGCCGCGTCGGCGAATTTTCCCGTGCCGGGGTCGAGGTCGAAACAGATCCAATCGGACTTGCGCGGCGCAGTGGCGCGGCCGGCCATCACATGCACGGCAATGCAGCCGAGATTTACGAGCGCGAGTTGGGTTTCCAGAGACCCCCCCACCACGTAGTTTGTTGAGTCGGACGAACCACCCGCATGACGAATGCGCTTTGTGGGAGTTCCAGGCGGCATGCTCTTGGGCTTTTCTTTTTGATAGAAGCATTGGCCTTTCATCCCGTCGGGGCAACGCTCAAGCGACAGGATGCGGTCCCGCACATACGGCTGGAGCTTGGAAAAGATGACGGCGTAATACTCCGCGAGGTCGAGCTTGGTGTAGCCCTCCGCAGGCCAGAAGATTTTATCGGGGTGGGAAATCGTGATGGGGAGTTTGGGCATGGATGCCTCGGGCGCTGCCGCGGAATTCACACGGCGGTTTTTCGTTTTTGGCGTTTCGCGGGCGTCCGGGTTTTCTTCGCCGCGACCGCCTTCTTCGGTTTGTATCCCGGATCACCGGTTGCGGCTTTTGCGACGTCGCCGCCACCGTCGCGCGCGATCTCGGCGAGAAGTTTATTGCTGACGATGGAACGCGGCTTTTCGACGGTGACGTCTTTCGTGGAAGTGAACTGGTCGCGATGTTTGATCAACAGCCACGATTTTCCGGAGCTGCTGCCCCAACCGTGCGTGCGCACGAGCACCCATGAGCCTTTGAGTTTTTTGCCGTGAAGAGTGAACTTCAGATCGCCCTTCGCGAGGGCTGCGTTCACGTCGGGAGATTCGGGCGTCCATGTTCCTTCGTCCCAGACCATGACGGTGCCGCCGCCGTATTCGCCTTCGGGGATGACTCCTTCGAAGCTCGCGTACTCGACCGGATGATCTTCTACTTGCATCGCAAGGCGCTTCACCGAGGAATCGAGCGAAGGGCCTTTGGGCACGGCCCAGGAGAGCAGCACACCATTCCATTCGAGGCGGAAATCGTAATGCAGCGCAGTGGCGCGATGTTTCTGAACCACGAAGCTGAGGGAGTCTTGCCTATTGGGCTGCGCAGTCTTGCCGGAAGGCTCAGGCGAAACGTTGAAATGGCGTTTTTTGGCGTATTCCTTGAGTGTCATACGTTGATCCTCGCGCAAACACTGGCTACGGCGTTCACGCGGACATTACAACATGAATGGTCCATCGTGCACAGTCTATCGGGTGTGTGCTTTAGAGCGCCGCTGAAAAAGCTAAGTCCAAGGCGCCCAGCTACAGCTGGCCGCTACAAACTCAAAACCATTTTTGTGGAGGCGCTGGGTTCGGATTGGCTGGCGCGGAATTCTGTTCCCGCGCCTCGGAGTTGTGAACGCCGCGTGCAGGAATTGTTACGAAGCTGCCCCGGCTTTTGCGGCGTGTTGCTTCACGGCGTCGAGCAGCTTGTCGAAGGCGTCTGAAAATTGCTTTACGCCATCGTCGGTGAGCTTGTCCGTGGCGGCCTTCATGGAAATGCCGGCGTTTTCGAGGCCCTGCATGGTTGCCTGCGCCGCCGGAACATTTTCTTCCAGACTGGCGCGCGGTTTGCCGTGATCGCGGAAAGCGTCGAAGGTGGCGGGCGGGATGGTGTCCACGGTGTCGGGGCCGATCAGTTCTTCGACATAATAGACATCGCTGTACGCGGGATTCTTCGTGCTGGTGCTGGCCCACAGGACGCGCTGGGTTTGAGCGCCGCGCGAGGCTAGAGCGGCCCAACGCGGGCCGCTGAAAATCTGCTTGTAACGTTGATAGGTGAGCTTGCCGTTGGCGATGGCGACTTTGCCGTGGAGACTGCGCAGCAGCGCCTGATCGGCGGGATTTGTGGCAGTCTTCAGCTTGGCGTCAATTTCACTGTCCACCAAGGTGTCTATACGGCTGATGAAAAAGCTGGCGACGCTGGCGATGCGGCTCACATCGCCGCCGCTCTTGGCAAACGCTTCTACTCCGGCGATGTAGGCTTCGGCCACGCGCACGTACACGTCAAACGCGAACAGTAGTGTCACGTTGATGTTGATGCCCTCGCTGATCAATTGCTGGAACGCGGGGATACCTTCCGGCATACCGGGCACTTTGATCATTACGTTCTCGCGGCCCACGCGCTTCCATAGGCGGCGCGCTTCGTCGAGGGTTTCCTGAGTTTTGTGCGCGAGATAGGGAGAAACTTCCAGGCTCACGTAGCCGTCGCGTTTCTTGGTTTGCTGATAGACGGGCTTTAGAAAATCGGCCGCGTCCTGAATATCCTTGATGGCGAGTTCCTCGTAGCGGCCTTTGGCGTCGAGGTCCTTGCGTTTTTCTAGTTCCGCCAGCGTTTGGGCGTACAAATCGCTGCCGGCGATGGCCTTCTCAAAGATGGAGGGATTGGAGGTCATGCCGCGCAGGCCGTCTTCTTCGATCAGGCGTTTCAGCTCGCCGGAGGTGAACAGGTCGCGGCGAATATAATCGAGCCAGACGGATTGGCCAAACTTGATGAGTTCTTTCAGGGGATTCTGCGCCGGTTTGCCGGCGTCAGACGGGGTGGTCGGTTTTACCGTGGTGCCCATGATGATTGCCTCCCTGTGATAGCTAAAATTTTGGTCCTGCGAATCCTCAGAAGCGGCAGCGCTGCGACGCAACGCCGATCGGGCCTTCTCGAATACTCATTCTACCGCACAATCGGTGGTGATGCGCGCGAAACAGGTGCCGGGAATCCGTCGGCAACTTGCGTTTCTTCCAGCGCGTCGCCGTGATTTCGTTTTTGAAACGTTACGCTGAAGGCTTCGCCGCGCGCTTCCCTGCCCAGCCGTATTTTTGCAGCAGGCGCAACGGACGCAGCGCGATGTAGAGCGGCGCGAGCGCACCCGGCAGGCGCACCATCTGCCAGTCGTCCTCTGACGGGACGACGGCGAGACGCACGGCGTAGCGCAAGCCGGGGAGCTTCTCTACGAGCATGCGTCGACGGAAATGAAATCTGCCAGCAGCATCGAGCGTGCGAAACGGGCGGCTCATCAGCCTTTCGCGCACTTCGCCAGCCACTTGCCCGGCGACACGGTCGGATTGCACCCGGGCGTTAATTTCGGCCGGCAGCGATAAACCCAGCACGGTTACAGCCAGCGCGAGGCCAACGTTCAACATGCGTGTGGCCCGCAACGGCCGCGCGAACTGTAGGACGCGATCCCAATCGAGCGCGGGATGGGATTGCACGAGCTCGTTGATGTCTGCGATCCAGGAAAGCCGCTCCCAGAAATCTTTCGAGCCGTGAATGCAGAGCATCGGCAGCAGGTCTTCCGCGGTAAAGGTGAGAACGTCGCGATCACTTAGCTTCACGGGCGTGAGATTGCGGATGAAAGCGTCCAGGTCCGGCTTCGTCGGGAAATGCCGCAGAGTGATTTCGGTGTGCAGCTCGACCATCGCGCGGCGGGCTTCGTCGCGATAGTTGTACTCGCCGGGAACGAGCGATGCGGCTGCTCCTGGGGAGAGAATCCAATCGAATTTTGGCTTATAGCCGAGCGAGACGATGATGTCGTGCGCTTTGGGGATGTCGCTCTGGCGCAGAATGATGTCCAGATCTTCAAATTCGCGAAGCGCAACGTCTCCGTAGGCCTGCGCGGCGAGCACCGGGCCTTTGTACGGAATCACAGGGATGTTCTGCGCCTGGAAGAGGCGCAGAATATTGATGAGTTCGGCGGTGAGATACAGGCAGCGTACGGTGTTGGCGCGGCAGGTTTTCTTTAATCGATCTTGTGCGGCGGGCGGAGCGGCGCCGGGGACGATGGCCGAGAGGTGACGTTCGAGCAAAGGCGTGATGGAATTTTCTTCCGCTTCCCACAGCAGGTAATCCCAATCGAGCGGACCGGCGAGAATTTTGCGAATGGTGGTGGCGATCTCGGAGGTGACTTGGGTCCGGGCGCAACAAACGAGCAACTGCTTTTCCGGACATGGAGATTTTTCGTTTGCCGGCGTCATCATTTCCCGCGCAAAGCCGCGACCAGCAGATACTACGCTATTTGCGCGGACGCTACGGGAGGATTCTTCGCGTGCTGTTGCTCGCCCAGTGCGCGTAGATTATGTGGCGAAACAAAGTGAGAATGGCACGCGCGGCTCAACGCGGCGGCCGATCTTCAGCAAACGGACGCGAAAATCGCCGGCATCCAATCCCGCGTTGTTACAAACCATCGCGAAGTCTTCGTCATTATCGAATAGAAATGCCTGTGCTTCACGCTGCGCTCGAAGTGTGCCGTTGCGCCAGTCCTCGACGGCGGTCACGAGCACTGCCGTCCAAAGCCGGCGTGCTGAAATCAGTTCTTCGGTAACCGCATTATGCATCTCGCTGCTTACCTGCGCTGTCATCGTTCCCATGTTTCCCCTTCGCAGTACCCGGTTGCTTTTTCGTCCGGTCTGACGTGATAGCTAAAAGCATCTGGAGCGCCAATAGCCGGAGCATTAGGCACGTGAAGCGCCTAGGGCGGAAGCGTATGGCATTGCTACATTTGGCGCACAAGAAAGTTGTGCGGCGCCGCGGTTCGCGGAGGGCTTCAGCGCGACGACGGTTCGGATGCACCCAATTGTTCCAACTCGAAACAGCGGAGTACTAATGGGCGCGGTGTAAAACCGAAGTCTTTCGAGGTGATAACCAACGAGACGACGAGGAAGCTATCGAGCCAGTTCCACGTTCAAAATGTCGCGCAGCTTCGCGGCGAGGGCCGCCACTGTGAATGGCTTCTGCAGCAGGACCGCATCCGTTTCCAGGATCCCGTGGTGCACGACGGCTTGATCCGTATAGCCAGACATGAAAAGGACGCGAATGCCGGGGCGGATGGCCTTGACGCGTTCGGAGAGTTCGCGGCCGCTGATACCGGGCATGACCACGTCAGTCATCAGCAAATGGATCGGGCCGGAATGCAGGCCGGCCAGTTCTAGCGCGGTGTGGCCGTTCTCGGCTTCAATCACGGTATAGCCGGTCATTTCCAGGTACTCGCGGGCGAGTTCGCGCACGCCTTTTTCGTCTTCTACCAGCAGGACGGTTTCCGTTCCTTGCGGAAGCGTCCGTCCATCCATGCTGCGATCGCGGCCGGGCGAGGTTTGTTCGTCCCAAACACGAGGCAAGTAAACTTTAAAGCTGGTTCCGCGGCCGAGTTCGCTATAGACCCACACGTAGCCGCCGCTCTGCTTGACGATGCCGTACACGGTGGCGAGGCCGAGGCCGGTGCCCTTGCCTTTTTCTTTTGTGGTGAAAAACGGCTCGAAGATGTGCGCCTGGGTTTCAACGTCCATGCCGCAACCGTTGTCGGTGACGGCCAGCATCACGTACGGACCCGGCGAAAGCATCACCGAAGAATGCGAGAAGGATTCGTCCAGGTCCACGTTGGCGGTCTCGATGGTCAAGCGACCGCCTTCGGGCATGGCGTCGCGCGCATTCACCGCCAAATTCAGAATCACCTGCTCGATCTGGCTGCGATCGGCTTTCACTAAGCCGAGGTCCGGCGCGCTGGAAGTTTCCAGCTGAACGTCTTCGCCAATCAGGCGGCGCAGAATTTTTTCCATATCGCCCACGACGCTGTGAATGCTTAAGACTTTCGGCGCCAGCATCTGTTTGCGGCTGAAGGCCAGCAATTGGCGCGTTAGGGAGGTGGCACGTTGCGATGCGGTTTGGATCTGTTCGGCGTTGCGGCGCAGCGGATCGCCTTCGGCCAGGCGCTCGGTCAAGAGGTCCGCATAACCCTGAATGACCATCAGAAGATTGTTGAAGTCGTGCGCGATTCCTCCCGCGAGGCGGCCGACGGCTTCCATCTTCTGCGCTTGGCGGAGCTGCTCTTCGAGCTGCCTGCGGTCGGTGATATCGAGCGCCATGCAAATCGCGCCTTGCAGTTCACCTTCGGCGGTGCGCAGCGGTTCGACGTGGCAGGTGTACGAGCCGCCCTTCCATTCCACGTGGAAAGTTGTAGGCTCGCCGCTGATCGCGCGGCGATGGGCAGCAATGGGCAGAAACCCCGGGTCGCTGGTTTCGAAATAGTCAAACAGTGAAACGCCCACAATCTGATTGGGTTTCAGGCCGAGGCGGGTAAGGCCTGCGCCCAGAGCGGAGGTGAAACACAGGTCCTTGCTGACGGTCCATAATGCTGCGGGCAACTGCTCGACCAGCACGCGCAGCCGCGCTTCGCTTTCGCGGATTTTTTCTTCTGCGCGCTTGCGGTCAATGGCCAGGGCGATCTGGCCGCCGACGGAAGCGAGGAATTCCAGGTCGCGCTCGGTGTAGGCAGCTTCGTTTTCGTAATGTTGCACAACTAGCACGCCAATGGTGGCGGCGGGGGTGCGCAGCGGAACTCCTAGCCAGGAGGGCGAGGGCGTACCGACCAGCTCGACTTCTCCTTCGGCAGCGAGCCGATCGAAAACTTGCTGCGGAATTAACATGGCGCGGCCGGTGCGATATACGTACGCAGTGCAGCTTCGGCCCACCTGCTGCGGAGGCGGAGCTTCGTCGAACTGGTCAACGAAAAAGGGAAAATGAAACATTCCGGATGCGGATTCATACAGCGCGACGAAACAATTCTCCGCGTACAGCACTTTGTTGAGCGATTGATGGATCAGGTAGAGCAGTTCGTCCAGGTTGTCGGTGACGTTCACACCGTGAATGATTTCGAAGGTGATCTGGCGCTCGAGCTCGGAACGTTTGCGCTCAGTGATGTCTTCCATGGTGCCTTCGTAGGCCATGACCTTACTGTCGGCATCGCGGATGACCCGGGCGTTTTCCGAAATCCAGATAAGCGCGCCATTTTTCTTGCGCAGCTGATATTCGAAGGCCTCGACGGCGCCGTTTTCGTCCATCAAGCGCTGGAATTCGAGGCGCGTTTGCGGATCAGCATAAAAATCCTTGCCGATGTCGTGAACCGTGGCGAGCATTTCGGCGGGCGAACTGTAGCCACACATACGCGCGAGCGCTGGATTCACGCTCAGCAACTGGCCATCAACGGTCGTCTGAAAAATTCCTTCCACGGCGTTCTCGAACAGAAGGCTGAGTTTCTTCTCGGCCTCTTGCTGGGCGCGCTCGGCTTCGCAGCGCTCTGTGATGTCCTGGTAAATTCCGTAGCAACCAACGGTCTTGCCTTCCTGGCGCAGCGGCACGCAGGTGATTTGCACGTCAACGAAGGAACCATCGCGGCGGCGACGGCGGGTATTCGCGCGGAGCACTTCGCCCGCGGCGGAGCGTTCGCTGAGCCGCAGGGCTTCACTTTGGCGCTCGCCGGACGCCAGCAGCACATCAAGCTCGGCGCCTAGAATTTCGGCCTCGCGATGTTGGAAGAGATTTTCGAAGGCGGGATTGCACATGCGAATCCGGCGATTCAGGTCGAGGACTACCATCGCCTCAGGATGAGTCGCGAAAAGTAGCTGGAAATCCAATTGCGCCGGGAACGAATCGTCGCCGGCGAGCGCGCCACCCGGTTGTGCGGCTTTCGCAGGCCGCTTGCCTCCGCGGGCGCGCGACGAGCTATCTCCATTCTTCGGCAGCGTGAAGGCCTTGTTGGGCATGATATCTGGCGCGGAACGAGGAGCTCGTTCCCGAGGGTTCCCCCACAACATGTATAAGGCGCAGCGACTTGGGTCACAATGGTACGTTCGTACTAAGCCCTCACATTTCCTATGACTTAGGGGTGACAGAATGAGCATTTCGGCGGCGAAAACGGCGCTCTGGAGATTGAGATGTGGCGCGACGGTTGGCCGGAATGGGATGTCACTACCGGCGTTCGCGACGGTTCAACGCAGCGATGATTCGGGCCGCTGGAAGCGCCAAGCGCGTTGGCGCAGGCGGCTCGGCAGCACGCGATGTCACGTGTGATTTGGGGAACGCGGCTCGGAGCCCCTCAGCTAGGCAAATGACACCCGCCCCGCGATCCCTCGTTTTTTGAACCGCGCCCGTGCGGCTATTTTTTAGGACGCGACTCCGGCGGTATTCCGCCGCTGGCGCGGTAGTACGCTACCAACAAGCCGTAATGCTCTCCCATGTGCTCGGTATAGCCAACCCATCCGGAAAGATGCTTCACCACCTCGGCATCGCCTTCTTTCTGGATCAGGGCTGCGCCGTCTTCCACGGATTTTTTCAGATAGGCGACGGTTTCGGCTTTGGTCTTGTACTGGCTCACGGGCGGATCATTCTGCGCTTCGCCGACTTTGGTCCCAGCCAGGTGATTGATCAGGTCATAATTCGATCCCGCGATGTGCAGGATCACTTCCTGGAATGTGCGCACTGCAGGAGTCAATTTATACGTGTATTTAGCTTCGGGCCAATCTTGAGCCATGGTGATAAGGCGGTTGCCCACGTCGTTCCAGTTTTCCAGAATGGCTTGCGTGGGAGTGGGAGGTGTCTTAGGCTGCGCGCCTTCCTGCGCGTGCGTGGTGCCTGCAGCGATGAGGAGCAACGCCGGAACCGCCAGAAAGCAAATTGAGCGAGCGAATTTTTTCATCAATGATCTCCTTCTAGAATTCTTGGATTGCCCCGCCGTGCGCCCCAAAGCTGCCGGCTAGGCTACCGGGCTTCGGCGGGCAAGTCCAGCGCGTTTAAGTTCTGGCCGAGCGGATTCACGCGGCGCGAGATTGGCGCGGCGCTTGCGCTCCGGTAAGATGGTGGCCCAGACTCTGGGATTGGATTTCCGACCGCCATGGGTAAAGAAGACAGATCGAAAGCTGCCGCAGTGAATCCGCAGGACGCGTTGCAGACAGATATCGAGCTGATCGCGCGCGGCCAGCATTCGGACCCTTTTGCCGTACTGGGGCCGCACTGGACCGAGCAGGATGGAAAGAAGTTGCTCGCGGTTCGCGTCTTTCGTCCGAACGCGGCGGAAGTGACCGTGTTGTGGGGCAAGAAGGCGGAAGCGCACCGCGCGACTCGCATACATCCTGACGGCGTGTTTGAAGCGCAGATTCCCGCGAGCGCAACGGGAAAATCGCAGAGCGAAGCCGTGGCCCCGGGCGCGTACCGCTTGCAGATTCGCTTCAACGACCGAAATGCTTTCGAGACGTACGATCCATATGCGTTCCCGCCAGTGCTCACCGAGTACGACCTGTATCTTTCCGGCGAGGGCACGCACTACCAGAAGTACGAGAAGCTGGGCGCGCACGTGCGCGAAGTGGCAGGCGTGAGCGGCGTGCACTTCGGCGTGTGGGCGCCTAACGCGCGCCGCGTAAGCGTCGTGGGTAATTTCAACTTCTGGGACGGACGTGTGCATCCGATGCGCCACCGCGGATCGAGCGGGATCTGGGAAATATTCATCCCCGGGCTGGATGAAGGCGAGGTGTACAAGTTCGAGATTCTATCGAGCGCCGGGAACGCACTCGGCCTGAAAACCGACCCGTACGGCTTTGCGGGCGAAATGCGGCCGAACAATGCGTCAGTGGTGCGCACGATTGACGGCTACAAGTGGAAAGACACCGCGTGGATGGAGTCGCGCTCGCTGCGCGATTGGCTGCACTCGCCGATGACGATTTACGAATTGCACGCCGGATCATGGCGGCGCAAACCCGAAGAAGGAAACCGCTGGCTGACCTATCGCGAGCTCGCCGATGAACTGCTGCCCTACGTGAAGCGCATGGGCTTCACGCATATCGAGCTGCTGCCGATTATGGAGCACCCGCTGGACGCATCCTGGGGATATCAGACGGTCGGCTATTTCGCGGTGACCAGCCGTTTCGGCTCGCCCGCGGATTTTATGTACTTCGTGGACCGCTGCCACCAGCAGGAAATCGGCGTGATTCTGGATTGGACTCCGGCGCATTTTCCGCGTGACGCGCATGGCCTGGGATTATTCGACGGCACGCATCTCTACGAACATGCTGATCCACGCCGCGGCGCGCATCCGGACTGGGGCACGCTGGTCTTCAACTACGGCCGGAATGAAGTGCAGAATTTTCTGGTGTCGAACGCGCTTTTCTGGCTGGACAAATATCACCTTGATGGGCTGCGCGTGGATGCGGTGGCTTCCATGCTGTACCTCGATTATTCGCGCAAGCCTGACGAGTGGATTCCGAACGCGTTCGGCGGGCGTGAAAACCTGGAAGCGATTGCGTTCCTGAAACATTTGAACGAAGTGCTGCACAGCCGGCATCCGGGCGCGCTGATGATTGCCGAAGAGTCCACGTCATGGCCAGCGGTTTCGCGCCCCACTTACGTCGGCGGCCTGGGCTTCGATTTGAAATGGAACATGGGATGGATGAACGACACGCTGCGTTATTTCGCGCTGGATCCGCTGTTTCGCCAGCATCACCACAATGAGCTGACTTTTTCGATGATTTACGCGTTTCAGGAAAATTTCGTTTTGCCACTCTCGCACGATGAAGTGGTACACGGCAAGCGCACGCTGCTCGAAAAAATGCCGGGCGACGACTGGCAGAAATTCGCCAATCTGCGTTTGCTCTTCGGATATATGTACGCGCATCCGGGAAAGAAATTGCTCTTCATGGGCAGCGAGCTGGCGGAGCGCAATGAATTCTGGGAAGAAGGCAGCGTGGATTGGTCGCTGGAAGAGTCTGCGTCGCACCGCGGAGTACGGCGCTTGGTATCCGACCTGAATCGCCTGCACGCGACGGAACGGCCTTTCTTCGAAGTGGATTTCGAATGGGCCGGCTTTGAATGGATTGACGCGAACGACGCCGCAGCGAGCATTCTGTCGTTCATCCGGCGAGCCCGAAACCCGGAAGATTACGTGGTGGTGGTCTGCAACTTTACTCCGGTCCTACGCCTGGATTTTCGCATCGGCGTCCCCGGGCCGGGATTCTACCGTGAAATTCTCAATAGCGATTCGGTGTACTACGAAGGAAGCGATGCCGGAAATGCCGGGGGAGTTCGCGCCGAACCGATTCCCTGGAACGACCGGCCGTGGTCCATCAAGCTCAAAGTTCCGCCGCTGGCCGCCGTTTACTTCAAGCCCCAGCGCGATTAGCTGTCCTCGGCCCCGCGCGTCTTGAATCGCCACCCGTCAGCGCAAGAATTCACGGAACATTTCTCCGCACCCTTCCGTACTTAGAAGCAGGAAGAGCACGGGAGGCTTCCAAAAATGGATAAAGCGATGCAAGCGATTGGGGTGTGCTGTGTATTGGCTCTGACGATGAGCAATCTGGCGGTCACGGCAATGGCAGCGCCGGCAACGGAGCGCTACCTGCACGTGAAAGTGGACGACAGCACCAAAGGCGAGAGCGTGAACGTGAACTTGCCGCTTTCGATGGCGGCAGCCATCCTGCCCACCGTGAATAAGGGAACGCTGCACAACGGCCACGTAACCATCGGCGAAGCGGATTTCAACGGCGTGGACGTGCGCGCGTTGCTGGACGCCATCCGCACCGCGCCGGACAACGAATTCGTGACCGTGAAAGAAAAAGATCAGGACGTGCGCGTGGCGAAATCGAATGGCAACTTGATCGTCCACGTTTTGGACAAGAGCAAAGACGGCCAGAAAGTGGACGTGACCATCCCGATGAAGGTGGTGGACGCGCTATTTTCCACCGTGAAAGACAATGAACTGGACGTAGCCGCAGCAATTAAGGCGCTGAGCGATGCAGGCGACGCGGTGCTGGTGACCGTGCAGGACGCGACGGAACACGTGCGCATCTGGATTGACTCAAACAGCGCTTCGAACTAATTCGCTGAAAATTCGCGCAGGAGGTGCGGAATGGTGCTTCTGGGAAAGGTGGCGCTGGCAATTGCCGGAACGGCGCTGGCAGGCGTGGGTCTGATTTGCAGCGAAGGGATGATCGAAGTAAACGTGGTGGAGAAGCAGCCCGAGGCGCATCACGTGTACGTGCTCGCGCCGGCGATGCTGGTCCCCATCGGGACCCGTTTCATCCCTAGCCGCAAATTGAGCCAGGCGGCAGCCGAGATTAAACCGTGGATGCCGACAATCCGCGCGGCGCTCGAGCAATTGCGCGCCGGCGAGGACATTACCTTGGTGGACGTGCGCGAACCGGATCAGCACGTACGCGTCACCAAGTATGGCGGGTCCGTGGTCGTGGACGTTGCAGACAAGGACGAGACCGTGCACGTCTCCACGCCGATCCGCGCGATTGAAAGCACCATCGAACAAGTGGCCGCCGCGAACGCCGATACTCACGAATAACGCGGCGGATTCCCTTACTGGCGGGCGCAGCAAGGCCCCTTGCACCCGCCCGCCAGGATTGGGGATTTTACTTAGGCGGAATCCAGTAAACCTCTTCGCGCAGGGATTGTTTCGCAAAGCCACCTCGCAGCAGAATGCCTCTCCCCAATTCAATCATTTGCGGGTGGCCGCACAGGTAGCCAGTGGTTTCGGCCGGATTAAGATTCCATAAATGCGCGTATTTGCGGATCAAGTCTTCCGCGCGGCCAGTTTCTCCGCGCCAGGCCGTATCCTCCCAGGGACGACTTACCGTTGGAACATAGGTCAGCCACGGAACTTCAGCGGCGATGCGCTCCAGCTCCTCGCGGTAACCGAATTCCCACGAACGGCTGGCGCCCTGGATTGCGTAGAGCCGCAGTTCGCCGGGAAATTTATTTTCCTTCCAATCGGCGTAGAGCGTGCGGATGTAAGAGACGTACGGCGCAACGCCAGTGACCGTGGAGAGCAGCAAATGATTGCGATGGCCGCTCTTCAGGTCCAGGGTGAAGCGGCCCTTGGCGATTTTTCGCACGGAAAGTTCGTCGCCCACCTGAAGCTTGTTCAGTAGAGGAGTCAGTTCACCCTGTTCGACGAGTTCGATGAAAATTTCCAGCTCGCGTTCGTAGGGCGAGGACACGATCGAGTAGGCTCGTTCGATCCGCTTCAGCGGAGAGTCCACTCCCAGCGTGGCGTACTGCCCAGCCACGAAATCGAACTGGCCGCCGGGATCGATTTTCACCTTCCATAGGTCTGGCGCGAAGTTTTCGCGATGCGTTATGCGGCCACGGTAAAATTTGTCGCTACTAGAAACCATATCGCAGGACCCCCCGAGTCCTTTGCAACAAGCCGTCTCGGTGGAAAACGCGCCTAAAAAAAAAGAAGAGGCGCCCCCGGTGCCGCTGGGGCGCCTCTGAAACCTGAAACTACAGAATTACGCTCACGGATGCTGCTGGTTCTGCTGGAACATCATGGGATTAAACGGCTGCGGCGTCCCGGTAATCTTATCCGTCGCATCGGTGATGACCTTAACCAGCACCATGGACGTGTCTTTTCCCTGGAATTTCACCAGGCCATAGGGTCCGGCCTTCGGCGCTACCCAGGCATCGCCTGAGCCGTCCTTCATCTTGTAATGCTCGGTGACGAATGTTCCGGCCGGGGTGGTGACCGTTTCGCTCCCGACATCTTCCGCCCGGTCGCGAATATCGGCTGGTTGCTTTTGCGCGTTCGCCTTGTACATCTGCGTGGGCATTTCCATCGGTGGCCGGCTCCCCATTTGCATGATCATACGGGAGATGGCGGTGTCCTGGCCGTCGAGAACCGTCAAGCTCTTGGTAATCATCTGCCCCATCTGGGGAGTGGACATGGTCATCTCAAACCAGTAGCCGTCTTTGCCGTCAACCGATTCCTTGCCGACGACCGCGATCTCCATCACCATCCTGGTGCCCTTCTCCGTTGTCATTTCGTATTGGCCACCGGAACCCACTATCGGATTGAAAATTCCACGCATGGCCGGGGCGGCGTGCATACCCATCTGGGCTGCGGTGAAACCCGGCAGCATTGCCGCGAGCGCGAAAATACATCCGCAACGCACCGCTAACTTCATGAGCACTCCTTACGTAGTTGAGATTTTGAGCGATTGAGGCTACAGATCGCGTCCTAATGTGTCCTGCATCTTGGAAATGTCAAAACTCGTTTCTATCTTCACGTTAGTGACCACGCACAAAAAATCCACGACCTTCACGTCCGCGCTAATTGTGGATACCCCGCTGTCCAACTTCTTCGGAAAGATAAACGCAACCGACTGAATCTTCTTCCCGTCCTCGCTGTTCTGGATCTTCACGCCGCTGGGCGCGATTTTCTGTTTCGTTTTCCGGTCCATTAGGTATGCGCCATGCTCCAGAATTTTCTCATCCACGGACTGGAACGGTTTCATGTCCGGTCCCGCCACTACAATCTCGTAGCTCCCGACGGGCTGCGCCAGCTGTTGCGCGGCGGCGTCTTCCTTCATCTGGCCCGCCAGGATCAAGTTGCGAAGAAGTGCTTCGCGGACGGTGCGCGACGAAGTCCAGCGCACCAGGAACGTCGCCAGCGCCACCTGGGGGCCACCGCCTGCATCCGCCCCGCTACCGCCCGGCCCCGTGCGTGGGCTTGGGCCCGGTCTAGCCGGCCCAGGCTGCGATGACGTGCTCCCGCTATCGGCATCGCCCGCGTCGCCTCCGTTAATCCACGGGGCTTCCACCTGCGTGCTGCGCGCCCACGGCGAAGCGTCGAGCACCTTGCGAACGTCTTTGGCGTCCCACTGCTGATAAGGTTTCGTTTTCCACGGATCGCCGCCCGCCCACACCAATGCCGCGAGCAACAGCGCGACGCAACCGGAAAGAAAAGCCTTGCGCAAATTTTCCTCGATCTCGGCCAGCGCCAGCTGTGGCCGGCACTTCACGACGGATATTCGCGGGAATGCAGAATCCCCGGGCTAAGCAGCCGACAATCTATCCGCCAGCTTGCCGGGAAGCAAGCGTTTTTGCTTTGGGGAATCCGGAAATGTTAACGGCGTCAGGGCCGCCGTAGACGTGTTCAACCCGGTACATGGGCTCTTCTCGGGATTCGAAGTGCGTGCGCATTAGCAGCTCGCCTACCAGCCCTACTGCCAGGAGTTGCACGCCGAATAAGGTCAGCATCAATCCCAGGATGAGCAAAGGACCGTGCAGCGCGAAAAGGTCCATCCGCCACCAAATCAACTTTTCCGCGAGCAGAAACGCCATGATCCCGCCGCCCGTAAACAGCCCCAGCAGTCCCGGGGGACCGAAGAAGTGCAGCGGGCGCGTCATGTAGCGCATCAGGAAACGAATGGTGATGATGTCGAAGAAAACGCGCAGCGTCCGCGAAATGCCATAATGCGACTTGCCGTCGGGCCGCACGATGTTGCGGATCGGAACTTCGACGATCTTGGCCCCGTTCCATGCCGCCAGCGCCGGAATGAACCGGTGCATTTCGCCATATAGTGGGACGTCCTTGATGGTCTCGCGGCGGTAAACCTTGAAAGTCGTGCCGAAATCGTGGATGTTGACGCCGGAAAGCTTGGCCATCATCCAGTTCGCGACCCGCGACGGCAGCCGCCGCAGGATAAAATTGTCCACGCGCTTTTGGCGCCAGCCGCTGACGATGTCACAGCCGGTAGCGTCCAGGGTCTCGAGCAGCGTCGGAATGTCTGCCGGGTCGTGCTGCAGGTCGCCGTCCATGGAAATGATGACGTCGCCGGAGGCGTAGTCGAATCCCGCGGCGAGCGCCGTCGTCTGGCCGTAATTGCGCTTCAGGCGCAGCACCGCGACTCGCGGATCCTCCTCGGCAATTTCGGCCAGGATTTGTGGCGTCGCGTCCGAGCTTTGGTCGTCCACGTAAACGAATTCGACGGGTTCGAATCTCCCGGTCATGATCGCGCTTAACTGCCGGTGCAATTCGCGGACGCTCTGTTGCTCGTCGTGAAAGGGGACCACCAGGGAGAAACGAGGTGGATTTTTCGGGTGCTCGCGCATGTGCTTAGTTTAACTCGCGATAGCTGATTAAGCGAATGCCGCGTTCGTCCAGTGCACTGCGCACACCGGGGTCCAGCAGCGCAGCGAGCTCGATTTCGCGATGCTCGCGCAGCCGGGTGCTGGACTGCACCAGGTCGGCATCGCAAATTCCGGGGTGCAGCATGATTTCGGTGCTGCCTTCGTCCAGCGTATCAACCATACGGCGCAGTGCGGCGGCGCTGACCTGCCCGGTGACGGCCAATCCCAGAAAATGGTCCGGGAAAGTAAGCCCATATTTTCTGGCGATTGCGAGGAAACGCGGCGCGACGGCGCGAACTGCCCCCGCTGCCACTATTTGCATCGAGATCCCCTTTTCGTCGGCCTGCATTGTCTTCCACGAGTCGTGCAGGTTTTCCACAGGCTTGCGCACTCTCTTGATTCCAAGTTCCTTGGCGGCTTTTCCGAGCGCTTCCATCACCCGAGGATGCGCATGCGTATGTTTGTGGGTGTCCAGATGCGTCGGAGTGATTCCCGCGGAGCGAATTTTCTCGATCTGGGCGCGCAACTCCCGCTCGATTTCCTGCGCTGGAATCATTCCGGAACTAAGTTTGGCAACGAACATCGGGAGGGATTCCGGCAAATTGCCTTGCGCATCGGCCAGCGACGAAACATCTTCCCGCGGAGCGACGCACTTGCCGCCGACGAGAACCAGATGGCAGCCGACTCCCAATTTGGGATTCGCGGCGGCCTGTTCCACCGCGTCTTCGAACGCTGAGCCGTTTGCCATCAGCGTCGTGCTGGTAAGAATTCCTTCCCGATGGGCGCGAATGATTCCCTGGTTCACGCCGCGCGTCATTCCAAAATCATCGGCGTTGAGAATTAAATATTTCATTTGGGTCCGGGATATTTTGCAGCCACGCACGTGCCGATAGCAAGTGCGCCCAGAAACATACGGGCCGCGAGCTGGCTTGCCGCGGCGACAAATTTCTTTTTTGGGCCGGGGAATCGGCGACATTGCCAAAAAAGAATGGGGAAAACGCGGCAAGGCACTTTTGAAACCATTCCGGCGCCCAACGCCAAAGAAAATATAAATTTTGTGTGAAAGTTTTCAACAGTTCTGTTGAAAACCGTGTGGAAATGGATGTGCGCAAAACGAAATCTTTCTGCAACGCAAAGGTTTAATGCTGTTTGCACAAATTCCGGGCAGCGCATCGCTCTTGGCCGGAGAAAAATACGAGGCGTGCAGCGGGATATTAAATTATTGCGTGAGCCAATTCTAGTACCAGTGTGTAGCAGCTTCGAGCTTGATGGCGATCGTGTCGTGATCTGTTTCGATGTCGTACCATTTTCCAAATGTGTGCAAGCCCTTGGCTATCACCTGAATCAAAATTTTACCTCGCGGCACCGCGGGAACTTTCACCGTACCGTCTTCGTTCGTCTTGAAGCTGAGTTCGGCGAGCTTATCTTTGTGCAAGAATCCGCCGGACTCGTTGAATCGGACGTAAACGCTGGCGTTTCCGACCGGCTTGTCTTCCGGATTAGTGACCACGATGCGCAAGCGAGTCGTCGTACCGTCGGAAGTCTGGTCGTCTTTCTGGCTGGGTTTATCCGCGGTACTGGATTGACTTTGAGTCGTGGACTTATTGGCGTCGTTAGACTGCGCGCGGCAAGCGCCGGGGGAGAGCAATCCGGTTGCCAGAATTGCAGCAAGCAGAATGAACTGGAACAGTCCGCGAAGGTAGGTGCAGGGCCGCATACGTTATTCTTGTACTCCAATCCAGGGTGTGTCTCAAGAGCATAAGTACTTGGCGCGCCGGTGCGCGCCCAGAATGGCACTGTGGCAGCGGCCGCACGCAATATATTGCGGATGCTGGTCCGGATCTCCACAGAAGCTCCCAAGCTGCATCTTTAACAACCCACTTTCCGTTCGGTGTAATGTGAGCCGCCGCCTGACGTATGATGAAAGGTCAAATTTGTGAGCCATCGCGGCTCGCCAAAGTTTGCGCTGACCGTGTAAGAGCTCATAGGCCTCGCACTTGCGGGCCACGCGCCTATCTTCGGGAATGGATTCCTGGATCCGGCGCGATGCACGACGGGCGAAATTCTTGAGAATCGTGCAGGGAGGAAAGTGATGGGGTTTTCGACGGATGCAATTCACGTGGGCCAGGAGCCGGACGCGCTGACCGGATCAATCGTCGCGCCGATTTATCAGACCTCTACCTACGTGATCGAAGAGATGGGCAAGAGCAAAGGTTACGATTACGCCCGCACCAATCACCCGAACCGAAAAGCGCTCGAGCGCACCATTGCGAAGCTGGAAAACGGCCATGCGGCGTACGTATTCACTTCGGGGATGGCTGCGATTGATTCCGTGTTCCGCCTCCTGCGTCCCGGAGACCACACCATCCTCTCGCAGGCGGTCTATGGCGGAGTCTTTCGCATCACCACGCAACTTCTGGTCCAGTTCGGCCTGGAATTCAGTTACGTGGACACTTCCAACCTGGAAAAGGTGAAGCAGGCCATCAAGCCGAACACGAAAATGATTTATGTGGAGACGCCCACGAACCCCA
Organism: uncultured Acidobacteriota bacterium; assembly: GCA_963821765.1. Lineage (GTDB taxonomy): Bacteria > Acidobacteriota > Terriglobia > Acidiferrales > UBA7541 > Palsa-295. The sequence continues at coordinate 469,917 of CAWGFF010000003.1, read as the reverse complement.
CGATGATCGTCACCGACCTGGCGGCCGTGGCGAAACTGGCACACGAAAGAAATCTGACGGTTGTAGTGGACAACACATTCCTCACGCCCTATCTACAGCAGCCCCTCGCACTTGGCGCGGACATCGTGGTTCATTCCATGACGAAGTTCCTGAACGGCCACAGTGATTGCACCGGGGGAGCAGTGATCGTCAGCACGCCGGAGCAAGCCCAGAAGATTTATTTTGTGCAACGCTCTGCGGGAGCAGGTCTGGCGCCGATGGATTGCTTTCTGGTTTCGCGCGGCGTCAAGACCCTGGCCGTGCGCATGGACCGCCACAATTCCAATGGGATGGCGGTGGCGAAGTACCTCGCGGCTCATCCCAGGGTAAAACATGTCATCTTCCCTGGCCTCGCTTCGCATCCCCAGCACGAAATCGCCAAGCGGCAGCAGCGTGGGTTTGGCGCCATGATTTCGTTTGACCTGGGGCCGCTGGACGCGGCCAAGAAGTTTTTGAATCACGTGCACCTGTGCTCGCTGGCAGAGAGCTTGGGCGGCGTCGAGACGCTCATTTCCCTGCCGGCGCTGATGACCCATGCTTCGATTCCGCCGGACATTCAGATGCAGATTGGGATCACGCAGGGGTTGGTGCGTTTGTCCGTCGGCATTGAAGATGTGGAAGACATCATTGCTGATTTGGACCAGGCGCTCGCGCTAATTTAGCGTCTGCGCTTGAATATGGATTCAGCGGCGCGTCTGCGGTGACACACTCGACGTTCGTAGCGGTCGCGGCTGGCTTGCCTACTAACTATGTGGTCTTTAGCGACGCAGCGATCCAGTCTAAATACTTGCGCGACCCTGCCGCGATGGGCAATGCGATAATTTCCGGGACCTCGTAGCTGTGCAGCTTGCGCACCGCGTCGCACACTGTCGCGAAGCGCTTCTTGGTCGTTTTGATCAGCAGCAAAAACTCTTTCGCCGACTCCACTCTTCCCTTCCAGCGATACGTGGATGCTACCGGAACGCCAATCTCGCTGACGCAAGCCGCCAGCCGCAGCTCCATCAGCGCGCGGGCGATCTTCCGCGCTTCTTTCCGCGAACCACAGGTGACCAGTACTAGGATTTTGTCCGTCATTCTACCTGCTCGCCTAGGTTGACTCTTGAGACTCGCGCTGTTCTTCCGTGATTTCAGGTCACGGGCCAAGATACAATAGTCGCCCGTGACGAAACAAACGATTCACTTCGGCACTTCGGGCTGGCGCGGCGTGATCGCCGACGATTTCACCTTCGGAGGAGTGCGCCGAGCCTCCGCCGCCATCGCAGGACACGTTTGCGCGCTAATGAAAAATCCTCGACTCGTCGTCGGCCACGATACACGCTTTTTTTCTCCGGAATTCGCGCGCACCGCTGCGGGCGTCCTGCGGAAAAACGGCTGCGCGATCGTTTTTTGCCCGGAACCGACACCGACTCCCGCGCTCGCACATGCCATCATTCACAATAAGCTCGATGGCGGCGTCAACATCACCGCCAGCCATAACCCCGCCGAATACAACGGCCTGAAATTTTCCGGACCCGACGGCGGCCCCGCATTGCCCGACATCACTAAAGACATCGAGAAACGCGCCGCGGCGTTGCCGGAGGACGACGGCCATTTCCAGGATATCGCCGACGATTTCGAGCGCATTGACCCGCGCGGCCCCTACTTCGAGCAACTGAAAAAAATGATCCGCTTCGACGTGCTGGCCAAAGCCAAAGGCAATTTCGCCTACGACGCGGTGCACGGCTGCGGCGCGGGCTGGCTCGATCGCATCCTAACCGATCACGGGATGACGGTTGAATCCATTCGCACGAAACGCGACGTACTTTTCGACGGCAGCGGCCCAGACCCATCGGAAGAAAATCTGGCACCACTGAAGAAGCTGGTGCTGGAGAAGAAATCGCTCGCCGGCCTGGCGACGGACGGCGATGCCGACCGCTTCGGCATACTCGATCGCGACGGCGGCTTCGTTCAGCCGAATCACATCCTGGGATTGGTGTTCGACTATTTGCTGGAAACGCGCGGTGAAAAGCTCGGGGCATCGCGCAGCGTTGCCACCACGCATCTGATTGACGCGGTCGCTCGGCTGCATGGCGTAAAGGCTTACGAAACTCCTGTCGGTTTCAAGTACGTTGGCCCGCTGCTGCGCGCCGGCAAAATCGCCCTGGGTGGCGAAGAAAGCGCCGGAATGACCATTCACGGCCACTTGCCGGAAAAAGACGGCATCCTCGCTTGCCTGCTGGTGGCAGAGATGATTGCCGCGCGGCAGAAATCGCTGGGCGATCAGTTGCGCGACCTATTCCGCCGCGTAGGCGCCGAATTCTGGCCGGTTCGCGAAAATTTGCATCTTCCAGCGGAAGCGCAGGCGAAGCTCCCGGACCGTTTGCGCCAGGACTTCCGCGAATTCGCGGGACACAAAGTCGCGAAGATTGACCGCACCGACGGCCTCAAGCTGATTTTCGACGATAGCTCGTGGATTCTGATGCGCCCTTCAGGCACCGAGCCGGTTGCGCGAATTTACACCGAAGCTGCGACTGTAGCCGCTGCGCAGAAACTGGCAGACGCTGCACGCGCATGGATCACCCAATGAACCGCCCCGTCAACAATCCGCCGCCGGAAGCTCATGAAGCTGCGACCGCGCGCCAATCGTTCGGCGAACAGTTGAGCGCGTTTTTCCGCCGCAATTTGTATTGGTTCCTGATCGCTGGATTCGTATTGCTACTTCTCCAGGATATTTTTGGCACGCACGGAGTACTCGCGATGCGCCGTTCGCAGGCCGAAGCGCGGAAAATTCAGCAGGAAATCACTCAATTGGATCTCGAAAACAAGAAACTGCAGGACCACGTGAAGGATCTGAAGACCGACCCCTCCACCATGGAGTGCATCGCCCGCGAAGATTTTGGCCTGGCGCGCCCGGGTGAACTAATTTTCAAAACGAAGCCCGGGCCTCAGCAGTCCTGTTCAGCGCAATAAATCAATCGTTAGCTTTGCAGCGCCATCGCGCGTATCACTTTGCGCGTAACCATGCCCACACTTCCGCGCCGTTGCCCTTCCAACTCGTGCGCGCCACGGAAAGTAAAACCATCGCCGTGGTAACGATCAGCAGGCCGAACGTCGCCATCGGAATAGACTGCGCACCTTTCTTCAGAATGGAAAACCGCCCGTACACGAATTCAATGTGCACCCAGTAAACCAGCAGCGACGTCTGTCCCATCTGCACCATCGGGCTGAACGGAATCCGCGAAACCACCCAGCGGCACCACAGGAAGCTCAAGGGAAACATCACCAGCAGAATGCCCACGCGCGCCATAAAGAAATTGGGGCTGGTGTGCCAGTAGTCGTACACCGCGAAGAGCTGCACGGGCCGCGCATCCAGCCACATCGAAAAATAGTACAGCGCGATGCCCAACGCGCCGAGCAGCGCGACCACTTTCGCCTGGTTCTTCACCGCCCAATCGTCGAACAGGAAAAATCCCAGCGCTAAGCCGGCAAACGCAAACGCCGCCCACGGAAAAACCGGAAACAGCCATGCCTGCGGGGTCTTGAAGGTGTGCACGCCGTTGATATAGGACTCGAGATACCAAGGCAGCCAGCTCGGCCGCCAAGTGGTGTACAGAGGCGGCGTAGCCAGCGCGATTAGCGCCGTCGCGACGAGGGCGAGCGCCAGATTCGCTACGCGCGTGCGTGCGAACCAGCACACCACGCCCATCAAAATTAGCGACAGGCCGATGGTGTTCAGAATGTCCACGCGCAGCAGGTCGGTCCACGGCGCCCACGGCAGTCCCAGCAAGTATTCTTGCAAACGGAAGCCGTAGCCGAGCGCCAAAATTTCCGCGCCGCGTAAAATGGTCTTGCGCGCGATTTGATTCGCTGATACGCCCTTGCGCCGCATCTTGTCCGTCACCAGCGCGAACGACACGCCCGCCAGAAACAAGAACAGTGGCGCCGGCAGCGTGCCGCTCAACTGCGACCACTTGAAAAATCTTGTTTCGCGCGCGGCCGGGCTCAGCCACGAATCGTACGCATGTACCTGAAACATCATCAGGCAGGCAAATCCACGCAACCAATCAATGTAAGTGAATCGTTCGGATTTCGTAGGCGCGGGCATACGTGTGGCGTCGTTTTGAGCCGCACCAGAATCGCACACCCGGCGCCGCCGCGGAAATCGAATGCGATTTTTTCTCGGAACCGGTGACGACTTCAGTAAAATCTCCAGCCGTGGCTAAGAGCTCCGCATCCTGGTCCATGAATTTGCCGACGGCCGCTATCGCGTGGGCTGTGATCGTAGGTCTTGCGGCCTTCTACGGCATGCGCATCGGGTACTCTGGCCGCTCGTTTGCGCTGGCGCTCGGCGTGGCCGCGGCACTCTTTGCGTTTGAACTTTTTCTCGCGGCGCCGCGCGCGCTGGAGCGGGTGCGGCATTTGCTCGGCGAGCACGGCGCAGTGCTTGCGCCCCTGGTGCCGCTTTTTGCCGTATTGATTTACACCATCGGCGTCACCGCGAATTGGCGAACGGCTCTGCTCGGCGGCGCTTACACGATGCTGCCGTCATTGCTGGCCGCCACTTGCATCGGAAAACCCGCGGGCCAGTGGCAAGACTACGCTGCCTTGCTACTGATCTGGCTGCCCGTCGAGCTGCGCTGGACGGGCCTCACGTTTCTCTACGTGCTGTTCCCGTATCCGCCGCAGCTCATGCACACGCTCACAATCCTGCTGGCTCTCAGCACCGGCGTCGCGGCCTTCGTGCTATTGCGGCGTCTGGATGGAATCGGTTACGCGGTGGAATGGCGACGCGGCTTCGCGTGGAATGTGGCGCTCCATTTTGTGGTGTTCGCCGTGATCGCCGTTGTCCTCGGGCTGTGGATCGGCTTTCTCACGTATGCTCCGTCCCTCGCGCGCCTGCGGACCGCGCCCATCGAAATCATCGGCATCTTGTTTTTCACCGCGTGGCCGGAGGAATTTCTGTTTCGCGGCGTGCTGCAAAATATTCTTTCTCGCACGTTCAAGAATCAGTGGGCCGGCTTGGCGGTGGCGTCTGTCGCTTTCGGGTTCGCGCATATTTTCCACGCGCCCTTCCCCAACTGGAAATATGTTTTCCTGGCAACTGTAGCGGGCTTGTTCTACGGCCGTACGTGGATCAAAACGGGGTCGCTTTTTCCGGGCGCGATCGTGCACGCGCTAGTGGATATTCTATGGCACATCTTGTTCCGCTAAGTGAACGCATCGAAACGCCGCGGCAAGTCTCAGCGGGGCGCGCGAGCAGATTACTTGACTACTCCATGCAGCGGGCTCGAAGCCGAAGCGTACAGCTTCTTCGCGATCCGCCCAGCCATGAACGCCTTGCGGCCGGCGTCCACGGCGGATCCCATTGCTTCAGCCATCAGCACCGCATCCTGTGCTTCGGCGATCGCAGTGTTCATCAACACGCCGTCCGCGCCTAGCTCCATCGCCAATGCTGCGTCCGAAGCGGTTCCCACACCCGCGTCCAGGATCAGCGGCACTTCCGTAATCCTCTCGCGCAGGATCCGCAGATTCGTCACATTCTGAATACCCATGCCCGAACCGATCGGCGCACCCAAAGGCATCACCGCGGCCGCGCCGGCATCAATCAATTTTCGCGCCACGATCAAGTCGTCATTGGTGTAAGGCAGCACCACGAACCCTTCCTGCGCCAAAATCTTTGTCGCGGCGATCAATTGTTCCGTGTCCGGGAAAAGCGTCTGCTGGTCGCCGATCACTTCCAGCTTCACCCATTCCGAAAGACCAACCTCGCGCCCCAGACGCGCCATGCGCACCGCTTCGTCCGCTGTGTAACAGCCCGCAGTATTCGGCAGGATAAAAAAATTATGACGGTCAATGTAATCGAGCAGGGATTCTTTGGACTTATCAGTGAGGTTTACGCGCCGCACCGCGACGGTGACCATCTCCGCGCCGGAGGCCTGATGGGCGCGGCGCATTTCGTCGAAGCTGCGGTATTTCCCCGTGCCCACAATCAAGCGTGAGTTGAAAGCGCGCCCGGCAATCACCAGTTGGTCGGCCATCACGATTCTCCGAATCTCATTGTACAGCGTGCCCACTGCGCCCGGACTGAATCCGTCCCGTCTAGAAGCGCGGCTCGCAGAGGTTATACGCGAAACTTTCGCCTGTTCTCACGCTCCCAGGCACTCGAGGGCTACGCCTGATGCTGCGGTCGCGGTTCTTCTACGTCCGCATACAGTCGCGCGATCACATCCTGATAACGCTCTTCGATCACGCGCCGCTTCATTTTCAGCGTATAGGTAAGCTCACCGCTGGCATACGTGAAATCCTGCTCCAGCAGCGCGAAGCGTTTCGGCTTTTCGAACTGCGCGAGCGATGCCGTCAGGCGTTCGATCTCGTGCGCGATCAAATCGCGCACCCACACGTCCGCAAGCATCTGCGAACGCGTGGCGAACTCGCGGTCCTGGCGCTTGGCCTCGGCTTCAATCGTCGCGAAATTCACCACAATCAATACGGAAACAAATTTGCGTTTGTCGCCCACCACAATCGCATTCGTAATGTACGGGCTGGACTTCAGCATATTTTCAATCGGCGCGGGCGCGACGAACTTCCCCGCCGCGGTCTTCAGCAGTTCCTTCTTGCGGTCGGTGATGATCAGGTATCCGTCCGCGTCCAGCTTTCCGATGTCGCCCGTCCGGAACCAGCCGTCTTCCGTCAGTACTTCGCGCGTCTCGGCAGGCTTACGGTAGTAGCCCTGCATCACGTTTGGCCCTTTCACCAGGATCTCGCCATCTTCCGCGATGCGCACTTGCACATGCGGGATAGGACGCCCCACCGTGCCAACCTTGTTCGCAGTCGGCAAATTCGCGGTAACCACCGGCGCAGTCTCCGTCAGGCCGTAGCCCTGAAACACGCGCACGTCCAACGACCAGAAAAATTCCGCCAGCTCCGGCGCCAGCGGCGCACCACCGGAACAAAATGTGCGAATCTTTCCGCCCAGACCCGCGCGAATTTTTGAATATACCAGCCGGTCCGCGATTCCCCACCGCAACTGCAATCCGCTGCCGGGCTTTTTCGCGTAAGCGCGCCACGGCACGGATTCCTGCGCCACGCGCAACGCCCAATCGAAAATTTTGCGCTTCAAGCCCGTCTCGCGATGGCCCTTCTCCAAAATGTTCGCGTAGAGCTTCTCGAAAAATCGCGGCACCGCGGCGGTCATGGTCGGATGCACTTCCAGCAGCGCTTCCGCTACAGCTTCGATCTGTTCCAGGTAGGCGATTGAAACGCCGCGCGACAAATAACCGTACCCGACGGTGCGCTCGTACACATGCGCGAGCGGCAAAAATTCCAGCGCCACATCATCCGGATAAAAAACGTATTCCTTCAGCGAATCAATCGAGTTCGAGCTGAGATTCGCATGATTCAGCATCACGCCCTTGGGTTCGCCCGTTGTTCCAGAGGTGTAAATGATCGTCGCCAGAAGCCCGCCGGAGACTTCCGCAGCACGCCGGCGGTATTCCGCGACATCCGACTCGCCCGCCGTCGCGATCAATGTTTCGTAACGCAAAATTTCGCCATGCAGATCGCTTGGCGGAGCCACTGAAATCACATGCTCCAGCCCGGGCATGCGCTCGCGCGCTTCGGCAATCTTGCGCGCTTGCGCTTCGCCCTTGGTGATCACAATGCGCGCGCCGGAATCGTTCAGGATGTAAGTGAGCCGGTCCACGGACTCGTTGAAATAAATCGGCACACTGGCCGCGCCCAATCCCGTGATCGCGAAATCCGCTACATGCCATTCAGCACAATTCGGCGCGAAGATGCCGACGCGGTCGCCGGTCTTGACGCCTAGCTCGCCCAGCGCCTTCGACAAGCCCGCCACCCGCCGCAGCATTTCGCCGGCGGAGATGGATTCCCAGCCGGTCGCGGTCTTGTACATCTGTGCTTTCGGATTGGCGTAGCGATCTACGGCGTCCAGGAAAAGTTTGTTCAGCGAGGGGTAGTCCATGTGCCCTTAAGCAACTCTAGCGTATAGCCGCGAGACGCGCAACGCGATTGGGCCAGCACGTTAAGGCGGCGCGGTGGGATGCTCGCGGACCATCGAGCCGCGCTACAATTCCACCGCCGGTCTGCGATAAGATGCCTGCGGAGGGTTTCCATGTCGAAGTTAGCCACCGAAGAAGCTTCCGGATATCAACCGGTCCGCGCGCCGCGCGGCTCCGCTCTTTCGTGCAAGGGCTGGCAGCAGGAAGCGGCGCTGCGGATGCTGATGAACAATCTCGACCCGGAAGTCGCCGAGAAGCCCGAGGATTTGATCGTCTATGGCGGCCGCGGCAAGGCCGCGCGCAATTGGAATTGTTACCGCGCGATCGTCGCGTCGTTGCGCGCGCTGGAAAATGACGAAACCTTGCTGGTGCAATCCGGCAAGCCCGTGGGAATTTTTCGCACGCATTCCTACGCTCCGCGCGTGTTAATCGCCAATTCCAATCTCGTCGGGCACTGGAGCGACTGGAAACATTTCGACGAACTCGATCGCGCCGGCCTGATGATGTACGGGCAGATGACCGCCGGCAGCTGGATTTACATCGGCTCACAAGGAATTCTGCAGGGAACGTACGAAACTTTTGCGGCAGCCGCGCGCCAGCATTTCGGCGGCGACCTGGCCGGAAAACTGGTAGTGACCGGCGGCATGGGTGGCATGGGTGGAGCGCAGCCGCTAGCCGCCACCTTGAACGGCGCGGCGTTCCTCGGTATTGACGTGGACCCCGAACGCATCAAGCGCCGCGTGAAAACAGGTTACTGCGACGTGATGGTCAACGATCTCGATGAAGCCCTGCGCATTCTGAAAAATGCCGTGCGCAAACGCGAAGCCACTTCGGTCGGCCTCACTGGCAATTGCGCGGACGTGATTCCTGAACTCGCGCGCCGCGGCGTAGTTCCCGATCTGCTCACCGACCAAACCAGCGCGCACGATCCCATCGGTGGATACATTCCGCAAGGTCTGGACGTCGCGCAGGCCGCCGAGCTGCGTAAGTCCGATCCCGCCGCTTACGAAAAACGCTCGCTCGATTCCATCGCGCGCCACGTCGAAGGCATGCTCGCGCTGCAAAAAATGGGCGCGGTAACTTTTGATTACGGCAACAACATCCGCACCTTCGCGTTCCAGCAAGGCGTGAAGAACGCCTACGATTTTCCCGGCTTCGTGCCCGCTTACATTCGTCCGCTATTCTGCGAAGGCCGCGGCCCGTTCCGCTGGGCGGCGCTTTCCGGCGAGCCTTCGGACATTCATCGCACCGACCAGCTGGTTCTCGAAATGTTTCCGCACGACGAAATTCTTTCACGCTGGATCAAGCTTGCGCAGAAGCGCGTGCGGTTTCAGGGACTGCCCGCGCGCATCTGCTGGCTCGGTTACGGCGAACGCGACCGCTTCGGCGTGGCGCTGAACGATCTGGTGGCGCGCGGTGAACTGAAAGGCCCCATCGTGATTGGCCGCGATCATCTCGATTGCGGTTCCGTCGCGTCTCCCTTCCGCGAAACAGAGAAAATGCAGGATGGCTCGGACGCCATTGCCGATTGGCCGCTTCTCAATGCGCTGCTGAACACCGCCAGCGGCGCCAGTTGGGTTTCGATCCACAACGGCGGCGGTGTGGGCATTGGCTACTCGCTTCACGCGGGCCAGGTGACGGTCGCCGACGGCTCGAAAGAAATGGGCGAACGCATTCAGCGCGTCCTGACCAACGATCCCGGCATCGGCGTCGCCCGCCACGTGGACGCCGGCTATCCCGAAGCCATCGCCTTCGCGAAAAAGTCTGACGTAAAAATTCCGATGCCACAGGAGATTTCATGATCGTAATCGTCGGAGCGACAGGACACACAGGAAGACCGGCAGCAGAAGCGCTGCTTGCCAAAGGCGAAAAAATTCGCGTCGTCGGCCGCGACGCGAAAAGGCTCGAGCCTCTCGTGCAAAAGGGCGCACAAGCCTTCGTCGGCAACGTGGACGATTCCGCGTCCATGACCAAAGCTTTCGAGGGAGCGACAGCCGTTTATCTGGTTCTCCCCGAAGATATTTCGAGCCAGGATTTGCGCGCGCATCAGGAGCTCGTTTCCGATTCGTTCGCCGCCGCAGTCGAGAAAGCGCGCGTGCCGTACGTCGTCAATCTCAGCAGCATCGGCGCGCAACACGCGGAAAAGACCGGCCCCATCGTCGGCCTGCACAATCTGGAACAAAAGCTCAATCGCATCGCGGGACTCAACGTCCTGCACTTGCGGGCGGCGTATTTCATGGAAAATCTTTTGATGAGCATCCCCCCGATGCGCACGATGGGAATTCTTCCCGGTGGTCTAACAAGCGACACGCCAATGCCGTGGATTGCCACGAAAGATATCGGCGCGTACGCCGCCACTCGACTCGCCGCGCGCGATTTTTCGGGCAGTTCCACGCAGGAACTGCACGGGCAGCGCGACATCTCAATGAAGGAGGCCGCGCCGATTGTCGGCGCGTCCATCGGCAAACCCAAGCTCGGATACATGCAAGTGCCGTTCATGATGCTGGAACCTGCGCTGGTGCAAATCGGAATGCCGAAGAAAACCGCGGCGCTGTTGATCGAAATGTGGAAAGGCGCAAATGCGGGGCTCATTGTGCCGCTCGAGCAGCGCTCGGCGAAGAACACGACGCCCACAACGCTTGAATCATTCGTCACGGAAGTCTTTGCGCCGGCGTATTTAAGCATGGCGGCGAAGGCATAACACCGGTGCCTTGCACGCATTTGCAGCGGCCTGACCTATTAACGATTGCGCATCGCCAGTAGTCTTTTGCTCCCAGTCGGCGTTAGTATCGCTTCACCCGTGCCCGACTTGCTCATCACCGGCTGCTCGCAGCTGTTGACCTTGCGCGGACCAGTCCCCCGCCGCGGCAAAGCTCTCAACGACCTTGGCATCATTACCGACGGTGCCATTTTGATCCACGAAGACAGAATCGCCGCCATAGGCCCTCGGCGCCGCATTGAAAAATTGCGCCAAGCGCGCCGCGCTGAAAAAATTGATCTGGCAGGACGCGTGGTTCTCCCCGGCTTCGTGGATTCGCACACACATCTGATTTTCCCGCGCAGCCGCGCCCACGAATACGAAGCGCGCATCGCTGGCGCGAGCTATGAAGAAATCGCAAAGAAGGGCGGCGGCATACGCTCAACCGTCGAAAGCCTGCGCCGCGCCACTCCCAGCGCTCTCAAAACACGCGCCATCGCCAACCTGAATCTATTCGCGACCCACGGCACCACCACCATCGAATCCAAAAGCGGCTACGGCCTCGATTGGAAGAGCGAACTCAAAATCCTCTCGCTGCTCTCCGAACTGCATCAGGAACATCCGCTCGATATCCACGCCACATTTCTGGGCGCGCACGTAATTCCCACGGAATATCGCAGCCGCCCGGAAGCGTATGTGAATCTGCTGGTGGATCGCTGGATTCCCACCGTCGCGATGGCCGGCCTCGCCGAATTTTGCGACGTCTTCTGCGATCGCGGCGCCTTCACCGTCGCCCAGTCGCGCAAAATTCTCGCCGCAGGGCGCGCCGGAGGCCTGGTCCCGCGCATCCATGCCGAGCAGCTGGCAAACACCGGCGCATCCCGCCTCGCCATCGAACTGCAAGCAGCCAGCGCCGATCACTTGGAAAAAATAAACGCAGCGGACATCCGCGCGCTCGCTCTCTCGAACGTGGTCTGCACGCTGCTCCCCGGCTGCTGTTTCCACCTCGGCCTCAGCCATTTCGCTCCGGCGCGCAAGCTGATTGAAGCCGGCGCAATCGTCGGCATCGCCACGGATTTCAATCCCGGCACCAGCCCCACGCTCAGCATGTCCATGATTATGTCGCTGGCGTGCACGCAGATGCGCATGACTCCCGCCGAAGCGATCAGTGCCGCTACCATCAACCCCGCGTATTCGCTGCGCGCGCACGATCGCGCCGGGTCACTTGAAGTTGGCAAGTATGCAGACCTCGCCGCGTTTGACGTGGCCGACTACCGCGAAATCCCGTATTATTTTGGTGTGAACCTTTGTGCCTTCACCATGAAACGCGGCACCGTCATCCATTCGAAGAATCTTTAACCACATGAAACGACTCGTCGAATCTGTTCCGAATTTTTCCGAAGGGCGCGATGTGGCCAAAATTGACGCTATCATCGCGGCCATGCGCGAAGTACCCGGCGTGTATCTGCTTGATCGCGAAAGCGATGCCGACCATAACCGCAGCGTAGTCACGATTGCAGGCGAGCCGGACGCCGTTGCAGAAGCAGCGCTTCGCGGCGTTGGCAAAGCCGCCGAACTGATTGACCTGACCAAGCATTCCGGCGCGCATCCGCGCATGGGCGCGACCGACGTTGTGCCGTTCATCCCCGTCGAAGGCGTCAGCATTGAAGATTGCGTCGCCCTTGCGAAAAAAGTCGGCCGCGAAATTTGGCAGCGCTACCGCATTCCGGTTTATTTCTACGAAGCCGCCGCTCAGCGCCCCGAACGCAGCAACTTGGAAAATATTCGCAAGGGCCAGTTCGAAGGCCTGCTCGCGGAAGTCCCTAAAAATCCCGATCGCGCTCCGGATATTGGTGAACAACGCCTGCATCCCACCGCCGGTGGCACAGTCGTCGGCGCGCGCAAGTTCCTGGTCGCGTACAACATCAACCTGAACACACCCGACCTCGAAATCGCGAAAAAAATCAGCAAAAACATTCGTTTCTCCAACGGCGGCCTGCGCTACGTGAAAGCCATGGGCGTGGATCTTCGCGCGCGTAATCTCGCGCAGGTTTCCATCAACATGACGGACTTCGAGCAGACGCCGCTGCACCGCGTTTTCGAAATGGTGAAGCGCGAAGCCGAACGCTATGGCGTCTCCATCGTCGGCAGCGAAATCGTCGGCCTGATTCCCAAACGCGCCATCGAACTGACCGCCGATTTTTATCTACAGCTGGAAAACTTTTCACCCGCGCAAGTGTTTGAGAATCGTATAGAGGCTTCGCTCAGCGGCCAAGTTACTCCAGACGGCCCCGGCAAACTAGCAGCGCTTGCACAACCGTTTCTCGATGCCGTTGCGGAGCCAACGGCCACTCCCGGCGGCGGTTCCGTAGCGGCGCTCGCGGGTGCGCTCGGTGCCAGTTTGGGACAGATGGTCGCCAGCCTCTCGCGCAAGAAAAAATCGCAGGCCGCATACGTGGATCGGCTCAACGACGCGCTGGCCGAATTTCAAGCCGCCGCACGCGCCCTGTCGGAAGCGATAGATCGCGACGCTGCGTCCTTCAGCCATGTGATGGCTGCTTACAAGTTGCCGAAAGATACGTCTGAACTAGAGGCCCAGCGCGGCGCTGCAATTCAGCAGGCATTGCACGGCGCAGCCGCCGTTCCACTCGAAGTGGCGCGCGAAGCCGCGGAAGTTTTTGACCGCCTCGGGCAACTGGAAGCCATCTCCAGCCCGTCTATGTATTCAGACATCCGCGTAGGAAGATTGATGGCGGCGGCCGCGGTTCGCGGCGCGCTGGAAAATGTAGCGATTAATCTGGAATCCATCACCGACAGCGATTTCGCCAGCCGGCTGCGCACGGAGTCCGCGACTCTTGCGGCACGCGTCGCGGAAAGTCCCGTTGGCGTCAACCGTTAGAACTTATAATCGAAGGACAGCCATAAAGGATTGAACTGAGGGGATACCCAATGAAAAAACCAGCCATACACGGCGTAATTTCAGGTCTCTTGGCATTTGCTCTGGTGTTCGGCACCGTGACGATCGCGCCCACGCGCAGCTCGGCCGCTTCACTCAGCACGTCCATCATCGGCATGTTTCCGAAATCCGTCGGCGAGTTTTCTTATGCTGACTTGAAAGCCGCACGCAAATTCCCCTGGTTCTCGCAGCTCTACGGCCAGGTGCTGCCGCCGAAATTCCGCCAATTCGAACAATTTCTGGGTTCCTCTGGCGTGGACCCAAATTCACAAGTGGAAGAGATCGCCTGGGCAAACATCAGCAGCGGCAGCACTGACGACGTCGTCGGCATCGCGCTCGGACAATTCGATCCTTCAACCGTCGAAACCAAACTCAAGGCCCAAAAGGTTCCTCACTTCGAAGTGCAGGGCTACCATCTCTACGCTTTCGGAAGCGGAGCCGCGGCCGGCGATATTCTCTTTGTATTTTTCGATTCCAGTACCGCAGCATTCGGCAATCGCTCCGTGCTGGAACATCTCATCAACGTTCGCATGGGCGGCGAAGAAACTCTTCTCACCGGCAAACTTTTCCCGCTGATCTCTGAAGCGAACGGCAACAGCATCATCTGGGCCGTCTTGGACAAGGACCACACGCACCTCGCCATGCAACAGCTCGTTCCGCAGGCGGGGCAGTTCCCGCAGGCCGCCGCGATCATCGGACGTTTGCACGCGATGATCATAAACATCAACGCGGATAGCGGCGTGGACGCGCACTTCCAGGCCGTCTGCGATTCCGTGGACGATGCGAACTTGCTGGGCGCGGCAATGCAGGCCGGCATCATGTACCGCCGGTATCAGGAAGCGCAGGGCAATCCGTCGCTCGCGAAAACTCTCGACCAGGTAAAGGTCACTCCCTCCGGCGACCGTCTGAAAATCGAAGCGCCCGTGAGCCAGGATGAATTGTTGTCGCTGATTCAAACCAAGGCCTTCGCCGCGCCGATGTGAGCAAATCTTCGCGCGACAGCTCCGGCGGGTTTCCGAACTCGCCGCTCGCCGCGCCGGGCTTCAACGAGTAACAGACCGGAATTCGCCCCCAGCACAAAATTGATGCAGGTATACCCGCGCACGGACGCTGACCACGCGTGAAAATGATTAATTGAAATTGCAGAAAGAAGCGAGCCGAGGACCTACGCGTTCGCGTTACGCCCACCATCACAATACTTGATCAATGTCATGCGTGAGATGCCGCCGCTAGTCGCGTACTGCACGCGGTCCACCTTGGTCATCTGCAGCGCCCTGCTCAATCCTGCCCCGGGATCCGACGACGCATCACCGATAAACGTATCCAGCCCCGCGGTGGGCAGCGCTTCTCCGGCATGTTCGATTGCCACTTCCACGCGATCCGGAAAATCCGAAACAATCACTCTCACCGTAGGCTCGCCGTTCGTATGGCCTTGCAGCAAGGGAAACGTCTCGCGGCACGCTTCCTGCGCCGCTGACGTCAGTCCCTGCTGGCCCGCCTCGGACAATCCGCAGCGCTGCGAAGCGTGCTGCACCACCGCACCGATCGCCCCGAAAAACCGGGTATCTTCGTGCAGAAGTAGTTCGGTGCGCGCGGGTTCGTCGCTCATTTTGGGTTGCTCATGGACTAGTGCTGTTCGGCGTCGGCCACACGGACGTCGCAGGCCTCACGGCAGTCGGGACAATAGTACATGCCATCCACCGCCAGCCGTATGTTGTATTGCGATTGGCAGAAACAGCAGAACTTCTCGCAGGTGCACTGCGATTCCGGCTTGTCACATTGCGAGCAAAGTGTAACCACCGTCGCCGCCTCTGGGTCGAATGCGCGTTTGTTTCGCTAAGCTCATAGTAGGACATGCGCGACGCAGCCACAAGCGCCTTGCGCCGCGCGATTCCCTGCTCTGCAAACGCGAATTCGCTGCGCGCCCGCAGGCGGCCACGGCGGAAATGACTGCCGGTCGCCTTCCTTGACACTCCAAAACTCGCATGCTACGTTCGATATTTCGCCGCGCTAATGAGAAACCCTCTGTGAACACATCGGCTGCCGTGGAATTGCGCAAGACCGCACTGAACTCCGTCCATCGTGGAGTGGGCGCGAAGATGGTCAATTTCGGCGGCTGGGATATGCCTCTGGAGTATTCCGGAATTATCGCCGAGCACCAGGCTGTGCGCACGCGCGCCGGTCTGTTCGACGTCAGCCATATGGGCGAACTGGAAATCCGAGGCCCCGGTGCGTTGCAACTGGTGCAGTGGGTCAGTTGCAACAACGCCGCAAAATTGAATATCGGCCAAGCCCACTATTCAGGCTTGATGACGTCCCGCGGCACGTTTGTGGACGACCTGCTGGTGCACAAATTCTCCGACACCCACTATTTACTTTGCGTCAATGCCGGAAATCAGGACGACGATTTTCAGCACATCATCGCCAACAACCAATTCGACGCGGCGGTCGAAAACTCTGGCCCGCGCTATTCACAGCTCGCGATTCAGGGTCCGCGCGCCACGGAAATTTTGCAGAAGCTTACGTTTGCGCCGCTTGATTCGATCCGCTACTACCACTTTGCATTTGGCAAAGTGAGCGGCGTTGATTGCCTGATCGCGCGCACCGGCTACACCGGCGAAGACGGCTTCGAAATTTATTTCGCGCCAGAATATTCCGAAAAACTCTGGAGCGATCTGATGCAAGCCGGTGAATCCGCCGGAATGATTCCCTGCGGCCTGGGCGCACGCAATACGCTGCGCCTGGAAGCGGGCATGTGCCTCTACGGTCATGAAATTGACGACACCACAACGCCCTGGGAATCGGGCCTCGCATGGATCTGCAAAATGGAGAAGGCTCCGTTTTTAGGCAGCGATGCGCTGGCGCAACAAAGACAAGCGGGCCTGCCGCGCAAGCTCGTCGGATTCGAAATGCTCGATAAACGCATCGGGCGCGACGGCTACCCGGTGATGATTGGCGGCCAAGAAGCCGGCCGCGTCACCAGCGGCTGTCCCGCGCCGTTTCTGAAGAAAAATATCGGGATGGCTTACGTTCCGCCGAACCAGACCGCCATCGGCGCCGCAATCGAAATCAGCATTCGCGGACAGGCCGCGCCCGCACGCATCGTCGCGCTGCCATTTTACAAGCGTCCGCAATAGCGCGCGCACATTCAATCGAAAGGGGCGACATGTATCCAGCCGACCATCGCTATACCAAGCAGCACGAATGGATCAAAGTTCAAGGTGACACCGGCACCATCGGCATCACCGACTACGCGCAGCAGGAATTGGGCGACGTGGTATTTGTTGACCTGCCCAAGGTCGGCGCCAAGATTTCCGGCGGCAAGTCCCTCGGCAGCGTGGAATCGGTAAAAGCCGTGAGCGAAATTTACAGCCCCGTCTCCGGCGAAGTCACCGAAACCAATCCTCTGCTGGTGGACGCGCCAGAAAAAATCAACACTGACCCGCACAACACCGCCTGGCTCATCAAGCTGAAGCTCTCCGACCCGAAAGAAGTCGCCAGTCTGATGGATGCAGCGGCTTACGAGGCCTACATCTCCGAGCAAGCCAAGGAACACTCCGCCTGATGCGCTATCTCCCTAAAAGCCCCTCCGAACGCCAGGAAATGCTGGAGGCGATTGGCGCGCGCTCCGTCGAAGAGCTTTTCACGTCCATTCCGGAAAAATTCCGGCTGCGCGCGCCGCTTGATTTGCCCGGCCCGCTCTCGGAATCCGAGATCATTCAATATTTTCAGGCGCGCGCCGCGGAAAATGCGCGCGGCTACGTTTCGTTTCTCGGCGCGGGCGTGTACCAGCATCTGCGTTCCGTCGCCGCCGACGCGCTGATCCAGCGCGGCGAATTCCTCACTTCCTACACGCCGTATCAGGCCGAATTCGCGCAAGGCACGCTCACCGCCATTTTCGAGTTTCAAACCTTGATGTGCCAGATCACTGGCCAGGAAGTCGCCAACGCCTCGATGTACGACGGCTCGACTGCACTCACCGAAGCCGTCCTGATGGCCGAACGGCTCACCAGTCGCCGCCACATTCTCGTCGCGCGCTCGCTGCATCCTGAATATCGCCAGGTGCTGACCACTTACGCGAAAAATCTCGGTCTGGAATTGGAAGAAATTGGCTATACCGCGTCCGGCCAGCTCGATCGCGCCGCGCTGAAATCCGAAACGCTCGCGCGCACCGCAGCCGTCGTCGTGCAGTCGCCAAACTTTTTCGGTGTGCTGGAAGATGTTCCCGCGCTGGCCGACGCCGCGCATGCTTCAGGCGCGTTGCTCGTCACCGCCATCACCGAAGCTGTATCGCTCGGAATCGTGCGCCCGCCCGCTGAAGCCGATATCGTCGCCATGGAAGGCCAAGCCTTCGGCATCCCTTCCAGCTATGGCGGTCCGTACGTCGGCGTAATCGCCACGCGCGAAAAATTCGTGCGCCAGATGCCCGGTCGCCTCGCAGGACAAACTACAGACGCCGCCGGCAATCGCGGTTTTGTGCTCACGCTAGCGACGCGCGAACAACATATCCGCCGCGAGAAGGCCACATCCAACATCTGCACCAACGAAGCTCTTTACGCCCTCGCCGCCACCATTCATCTCTGCCTGATCGGTAAAGAAGGCTTGCGCGAGCAGGCGCTGCAAAATCTCGCGAAGGCCCGCTTCGCTCAGGCCGAGCTGGAAAAAATTCCCGGAGTGCGCCGTGTTTTCACCGGCCCCACGTTCAACGAATTCTCGCTGGAATTTCCGCGCTCGGTAAAAATGATCAACTCCGGCCTGCTGCGCGAAAAGATCATCGGCCCCTTCGCGCTCGGCACGCACTATCCGGAACTCACCAAGCGCGCCGTCGTCTGCGTCACTGAAACCACGCCGCGCGCCGAAATCGAGCGCTTCGCCGCCGCGGTGCGCCGCATTCTGGAAAGACCCGTTTAAGGAGCTGTAAGATTTGAATCCAAAAATCACCGATCTCGAAGCGCCCGCGAAGAATGTAGGCAAAGCGCGCACGCATGTCAGCCAGAACGAAGGCCTGATCTTCGAGCAATCCGCGCCCGGCAAGCGCGGCATGGAGCTTCCGCCGCTCGACGTCCCCGCGGTTGATCCCGCAAAAGCGCTTGGCTCTGAATTCACGCGCGACGCCATCGAAGGCTTCCCCGAAGTGAGCGAAATCGAAGTGATCCGCCACTTCACGCGTCTCTCTACATGGAATTACGCGATTGATCTCGGCATGTATCCGCTTGGCTCCTGCACCATGAAATACAATCCGCGCGTCAACGAGTTCGTCGCCCGCCTCGATGGGCTGGCGAATGAACACCCCGAACAACCAGCGGAAGTTTCCCAAGGCTGCCTGCGCATCCTGCACGATCTGCAGAAATGTCTGCTCTCTATCACCGGCATGGACGCAGCCACGCTGCAACCCGCCGCCGGAGCGCAAGGCGAGCTCACCGGCCTGCTGATGATTCGCGCGTACCTGGAAAGCCAGGGCAACCCGCGCCACAAAGTTCTGATCCCCGATTCCGCGCACGGCACCAATCCCGCTTCGGTCGTCATCGCCGGATACGAAGTGCAGAACATTAAATCCAATAGCCGCGGCCAACTCGATACCGATCACCTGCGCGAATTTGTCACCGACGATGTCGCCGCGCTGATGATCACCAATCCCAGTACGCTCGGCGTCTTCGAAGAACGCATCGCCGAAATTGCCGCGATCCTCCATGAACGCGGCGCCCTGCTCTACATGGACGGCGCCAATATGAACGCGCTCGCCGGCGTCACGCGCCCCGGCGATTTTGGCGTGGACGTGATGCACCTGAATCTGCACAAGACTTTCTCGACGCCGCACGGCGGCGGAGGCCCCGGCGCCGGCCCCGTTCTAGCCAAGAAAATCCTCGAACCGTTCCTACCGGTTCCAGTGGTGGTGCAGAAACCCGACGGCACCTTCGCCCTCGATCACAATCGCCCGAAATCCGTGGGACGCGTTCGCGCCTTCGCCGGAAATTTCGGCGTGCTGCTGCGCGCGCTGGCATACACGCTCGCGTACGGCCCGGGAATTCGCCAGGCCACCGAAGACGCCGTGCTCAACGCCAATTACATTCGCAAAAATCTCGAGCCTTACTTCGATCTCCCGTACAATCTGCCCTCGATGCACGAAGTCGTCTTCAGCGACGCGCGCCAAAAAACCAAAGGCGTGAACACCATGGACATTGCCAAGCGCCTGATTGACTTTGGCTTCCACCCGTACACCACGGCCTTCCCGCTGATCGTTCCGGGAGCAATGATGATCGAGCCAACGGAATCTGAATCGAAACAGGAATGCGACCTGTTCATTGACGCGATGCGCTCCATCGCCGCCGAAGCCGACGCCACGCCCGATCTCGTGAAAACTGCTCCGCACTCCACCCGCGTAGGCCGCCTGGATGAAGTCGCCGCCGCGCGCAAACCAATTCTGCGTTGGAAACCCACTGAGTAAATCATTAGAGCAGCCGCTGATCTTTGTAGGTCGTGGCTTCAGCCACGACATCCACCTAGCACGAAGGAGACGGCTTTACAGTTTGCGGAAAAAGGGATGGTTTTTGCGTGGCGGGCGGGTGCTTGCGATTTTCTCGCTCCGCTTTGCTTGGGTTTTCCGCCTCCGCAGCCAACCGCCCGCTGGGTTCCGCCGTCCCTTTCTCTGCTTTACGCTTCGCTCGGAATTAACTTGGCCATGCGCATCAGGTTGCACGCCGCCGCGGCCAAGCGAAACATCCAGTCCACTCGCCGGCGTCTGCGGAATTTCGTCTTCCTAAGCCCGGCCACAAATTTGATCCATCCGAAGGCCTTCTCCACCAGCTTCCGCTTGCGCTGACTGAGCGCGTAGCCGGCCCCCTCGCGCTCGCTCGGCGTCAACCAGTTCGGCCACTGCCACGATTGCTTCGCATATTCAGCGATGTGCGGTATCACTTGCATCGCGCGCAACTCCACAATGAATTTTTCTTCCTGAAATCCTTTGTCTCCGCCCAGCGTGATCGCCTGCACCTTGCCCCCTTCCTGCTTCCGGCGAATCTTGCGCAACATCTGCAACCCCGCCTCCCGCTCCGCGCGCGTCGCCGACTGCGTGACGCAGGCCTGCACGATCAAGCCATTCCGGTTTTCCGTCAGTACATGCCCCAAGTAGCTCGGCCGGGCTTCTCCCGCGGCGCTCTTCTTGTACAACCGCGCTTCCGGATCCGTCTTGCTCTCGTGCGTGTCGCGCAGCAATTTCTTCCCGCCGTATCCGCTGCCGCGTGCCGGCGGATCCTGCTTCTCGCGAAAACTCCTGCGGTTGGCCCAGGCCTCCAGCAACGTTCCGTCCACCGTGAAGTGCTCGTCCGAGAGCAGCCCTTGTTGCCTGGCCGACTCCAGCACCTGCTGGAAAAATTTCTCGGCGATCTCGCCCTCCAGCAGCCGCTCGCGATTCTTGGTGAACACCGTCACCTCCCACACCGCGTCGTCCATGCTCAGCCCCACGAACCAGCGAAACAGCAAGTTGTACTGCAGCTGTTCCATCAACAGCCGCTCGCTGCGCACGCTGTAGAAAAACTGCAGCAGCAGCGCGCGCAGCAATCTCTCCGGTGCGATCGACGGCCGCCCGCTGCGCGCGTACAGCGCGCTGAATTGCGGCGACATTTCTTTCAGCGCCGCATCTACTAGCACGCGCACTCGCCGCAGCGGATGATCCGCCGGCACTCGTTGCTCGCTGGAAAGGTAGCTGAACATCCCGTCTTGCACTTCGTCGTGTCCTCGCATGCTCCCTTAGACGCTCGCTATCCCCGCTCGTCGCAAACTCCCCCCCCTTTTTCCGCAAACTGTTTAGCCGCTGAAGTACGGGGTCCGCATGCACGACGCGCACGCACAACGTCATCCTCGTGACACCACCGCGCCTCTCGCGCACCTTGCCCATTTGCTGGCATAATGTAAGTGACCCTCAGATTATTGAGGTTCTCCTAACGCAACACAGAATCGCAGCAGAAAGAGGCCCAGCGTGACACCCGAACAAGCCGCATTCTTCGTCGAAACGCTTCTGCCGCAGGTGCAGAAGGAATATCTGACCACTCGCCGCGTTCTCAAAGCCATCCCCATCGCCAAGGAGAGCTACCGCCCGCACCCGGATTCGCGCAGCGCTTTCGAACTCGCCTGGCACATCGCTTCTTCCGACGTCTGGTTTCTCGACGGATTCCTTACTGGCAAATTTGAGATGGACGACGACTCCATCCCCGCGGATATCGGCACCACCGAAGACATCGTGGCTCTCTACGAAGACGGCTTCGAAACAAAATTGCCCGAAGTGAAAAAGCTCACGCCGGAATACTGGGCCACGCCTCGTCCCTTCTTCGGAATTTACAATAATCCGATGGCGCTCTACCTCCAGTTCATGCTGCACCACATGATTCACCACCGCGGCCAGCTCACCACGTACCTCCGGCCGATGGGCGCCAAAGTCCCGAATATTTATGGCGGCAGTTTCGACGAACCCTGGACCGCGCCAGAATCGTAAGCGCAAACTTTGGATTTCTCGGCACCGGCGAAGGGGCCGCTCAAAGCGCGGCATGGCGGAAAGAACTTTCTGCTTCAGAGACCACGTACCGAAAAACAAAATCGCGGCGAGCCTCGTAAATTTCTACGACACTCGCCGCGAAGAATTGAAGATCTGCAGTCTTACTTCTTGTCGATCTTGGCCTTTTCGATTGGCAGTCCGCGCGTCGCCGCCGGTGTCACTCTCTGCGTCGAGGTCAGTTCCGCCGCCGCAATTGCTGCCGGAAACAGCGCCGTGCGGCCATCTGAACTTGCTGCCGCGGCTTCGGTGAGCCGGTCGGGCGCTGGAGAAGCCATCGGCACCAACGCGCCTTCGGCCTCTTTCAAGAACGTCAAGCCCAGCTCTCCGCCGTTCCAGTCAATCGAAATCACGTCGCCCAACGACACCTGCTCCGTCGCCAGCAAACTCGCCAGCGGATAAACCACGTGCCGTTCGATCGCGCGCTTCAAATGCCGCGCGCCGTATTTCATGTCCGTGCCTTCCTTCAGCAAAAAGTCCCGCGCCGGCTGCGTCACGCGGAACAAGAACCGTCCCTTCGCCGTCTCCAACACGCGCTGCTGCACCATCCCAAGCTCGATCTCCAGAATTTGCTCCAGCTGCGCTGAACGCAACGGATGGAACACGACTGTCTTGTCAATCCGGTTCATAAATTCCGGCGCGAATTTCCGCTTGGCGGCTTCCGACGCGGTCTTTTCGACCTTTTCGTCAAGACCGGCCTTGGTCTCCGCGCGTTGCACCGGCGCAAATCCCAATCCGCCCACCATCAACTCGGTAATTTCCACGCCGCCCAGATTCGACGTCATGAAAATCATGGTCTGCGACAAATCCACTCGCCGGTTGTCGCCCAGCGTCAAAGTGGCCTTGTCCAAAATCCCCAGCAGCAATTGCCACAGCGCATCCGAAGCCTTTTCGATTTCGTCAAACAACAAAAACGAAATCTTCAGCTTCTCGGTGTGATATTGCGCGAGGGCTTCCTGCGTAATCAAAGGGTGCGTTTCGCGGTGCCCCAAATAGCCTGGGGGCGATCCAATTAATTTCGCAATTTCGTGCGAGTGCTGAAATTCCGCGCAATCCACCTTGATCACCGCGCGCGGATCTCCGAACAGCACTTCCGCAGTAGCTTCCACGACGCGCGTCTTGCCCGCGCCCGTCGGCCCCAAAAACAACAGATTCCCCACCGGACGCCCCGGCGAATTCAACCCGGCGCGAAACACCTGGTACAAGTCCACTACGGCTTGCACCGCTTCGTCCTGCCCCACGATTTTCCGCCGCAGCCCGGCTTCAAAATCCCGAGATTCCACGCTGCGCTGGGTCGGGTCTAGTTGTAGTGCCTGCGCGCCCACGGTTTTGCTCCCCTACCGGAACTTCCTGCCGCTTTCCGGATCGCGCGGTTCCGTGCGCTCGAATTGATCCAACTTCACATCAAGCGTTGACCGCAACAACCGTAATTGCGTGACCAGTTCACGGCTCGAATTGGCTCGATCTGCCAAGAGCAACATTGGCGGTGACAGGTCGGCCAGGTCCAGGTTAAGGTTTCGCAACGAATGCATCAGGTTCTGCACATACGGCGACCGGATATCAAACAGCTCGATCCGGCCATTTACCTGCTCCCGCAGGTGCGACCAGTCCAGATCGAGGAAGGGGTGATTGCGCGATACTTTGCGCACCACGTCATCTGTTATGCGCGGCCGTTCCCCCAACCGCGCTAAATGCAACTGCTGCACCTTGCCCTGCTTGCGCACGTTGTGCACCAGAAAGTAGGTGTTGCCTTTGCGTCGAACAAAAGCCATAACACCTCCTTTTCGGGCGGCGCACGATTCCAGCGCTGAGCACGGATATAAGCTTAGATGCTGATACGTAGTGTATGGGTGGTCCACTACGAGAGCAATAGTACGGAAGGTTGGAGTTGCGTGCACTGTATCGTATCCGTCATTACTTGTTGCAGCGTTCGCAGCGCCTGCTCAGCGCTGCCAATCGCTCGTTTCCAGCCGCGCCCATCACTTATTTGACTCCGTTGCATCACGATTTCATCAATTCCGCAGCTCATCTCCGGGCTCGTCGCGAGGCGTAAGACCGCTGCGAACGTTGCTGCCGCAGCGACGCCACAATTCGATTAGACTGTAGCCAGAGGTGCGGAATGTCCTGGGATCCAGTCTATCGGCTCGTGAAACGAATCCCCCGCGGCCGGGTTACTACCTATGGCGAGCTCGCTAAAGCTCTGCGCCTGCGCGGCGGAGCTCGCGCCGCCGGTTACGCCATGGCGGCAACTCCAAAAGGCCGCGGCATTCCCTGGCATCGCGTCATCGGCGCCGGAGGCAAAGTCACCATGCCCGAGCCGCATGCCAGCCTGCAGCGCCGCCTGCTGGCCACCGAAGGCGTGCCCATCGAAGGCACCCGAATTGACATGAAGCGATACGCCTGGTCGCCCAAATCGCGCCGCAAATCTCGCAAAACCAAACGCAAGCCGGACCGCCGAGTCGCGCCGAAATCACGAGTGTGATATAGAAGATAGCTCCACAGTCACCGAGGAAGGTATTCGTGCCGGAACCTATCATCGCCGTCGAAGGCCTGTTCAAAACCTACCTCTCCAACGGCGTCGCCGTCGAGGCCGTCCGCGGCCTCAGCTTCAGCGTCCAAGAAGGTGAGGTGTTCGGTCTTCTCGGCCCGAACGGGGCCGGAAAAACCACCACCGTCGAAATCCTGGAAGGCATGCGCACTCCCGACCGCGGCACCGCCCGCGTCTGCGGCCTCGATCCCGAAAAGGCCGGCTCCGACTTCAAACAGAAAATCGGCGCGGTGCTGCAGTCCACTTCCCTGCCCGATAAAATTCGCGTCAAGGAAGCTCTCGACCTATTCGCGAACTTCTACACCAGCCGCGCCGACACAGAATCGCTCCTTAAACGCTTCCAGCTCGAGGAAAAACGCAACGCCTTCTACAGCCAGCTTTCCGGCGGGCAAAAACAACGCCTGGCCCTGGCCATGGCGCTGGTCAATAATCCGCAAGTAGTGTTTCTAGACGAGCCCACCGCCGGCCTCGACCCGCAGGTGCGCCGCGAGATCTACGACATCATCGAGGAACTGCGCGAAGATAAGAAGACGGTACTGATCACCACACATTACATCGAAGAAGCCGAGCGCCTCTGCGATCGCGTGGCCATCGTGGACTACGGCCGCATCATCAAAACCGGCACGCCGCGCGAATTGAAACATTCCTCCGCCGGAACCACCCGCATCGAAGTCCGCCTCGCCCACCCTCTCACCAACGGAGTGCTGAGCACTCTGGAAGGAGTCGCCGATTGCCGCGACTTCGATGGCACGTACGTCATGCACTCCACGCTGCCGCCGCGAACCATCGTCGCGCTAGTGAAACAGCTCGAAGCTGAAAATAATGAACTGCAAAGCCTGGAAATGTTTTCGCCGTCGCTCGAAGATGTCTTCATCGAGCTGACCGGCCGCAGGCTAAGGGACTAAACGACAAATGGCCTCGAACCCCATCACCAATACCTGGACGCTCACGAAAATCCGCGTGCGCCTCGCCATGCGCAATCGCACATTTTTGTTCTTCAGCCTGATTATGCCGCTCGGCTTCCTGTTTTTCTTTGTGCTGGTTTTCAGCAAAGGCTCTACCGGCTGGATTGGTTATATTCTCGGCGCGGTTCTCACTCTCACGATCATGGGCAGCTTCTGGGGGCTTAGCGTCCAGTTGGTGATGTTCCGCGAAGCGGGAATCCTGCGCCGTTTTCGCCTGGCGCCGCTGGGCGCCGGACCCATGCTCGCTTCCAGCATCGTCGCGAACTATTTGCTGGTCGTCCCTTCGGTGATCATCGAAATTCTCGCCTGCAAATGGCTGCTGCACATGCCGGGCTGGGGAAATCTGTGGGCCGTCTTTCTACTCATCACCATTGGCTCGGCGGCTTTCTCCGCATTCGGCCTGATCGTTGCCAGCGTCACCAACACCATGCAGGAAACACAGGTCATCAATCAGCTCATCTGGACCGGCTTCCTGTTTCTCTCCGGTGCCAGCGTCCCGCTCGCCATCTTCCCGCACTGGATTCAGCGCGCTGCCCTGTTCATGCCCGCGACTTACCTTGCGAACGGCCTGGAAGCCGCCACCACCAACGCCTCCACGCCCATCGAAGTCATCACCGATTTCGTCGCGCTCACCCTGGGCCTGCTAGTGGCCTTCGAAATCTCGCGCAGGCTCTTCCGCTGGGAGCCCGAAGCCAAATTCCCGAACAGCGCGAAGCTCTGGGCTCTCGCCGCTCTGGTTCCGTTCGTGGTTTTTGGCATTTATGAGAATGTTGCCGGCAATCGCCTCGAGCGCATCCAGCAAAATTTTCATTCGCTCAGCAGCCGCGAAACGCCTCCACGACCCTCCGACGTGCATTGAAATCGCCGCGTTCTCGCACCCCTGTCGCGGCCGCAGAAATCTAAATCAATCTCGTGCGGCCGAACATCCAATCGGTACGCCGGTGCCAGCCGTCGCAGCCGCCGTAATGGCGCTCCCGCGGATATGGCTCGTGTAGCGGCCGCTTCGTCCCGGCTTTTTCGGGACGAAGCGGGCAGCATTTCGTCTAGGTTGATCAGTTTCCGCTCGCGCGAACGCTAGATTTCAGCGCCTCGCAAGAGTAAAACAGTTCCTGGCACTCAGGCCGCAAGCCGCACCCCGGCCGCAAGAAATCCGTCGCACAGAATCAGAATCCAGCAGTCCACAGGAGAACCACATGCAGCGCACCGCCTCAGCAATCTGGAACGGCACACTGAAAGACGGCCAAGGAAGCATCAGCACCGCCAGCGGCACATTGACCAACGCGCCCTACTCCTTCCTCACACGCTTTGAAAACGGTAAAGGCACGAACCCCGAAGAGCTGATCGGCGCGGCCCACGCCGGTTGTTTCGCCATGGCCCTCTCCGCGCAGCTCAGCACCATGAATTTCGCGCCCGAAAGCATCAAAGTCACCGCCACCGTCTCGCTCGACAAACTCGACGCCGGCTGGACCATCGACAAAATTCATTTGGACCTCGCCGCGCGCATTCCCGGAATTTCGCAGTCCGCCTTCGAATCCGCTGCCGCCAGCGCCAAAGCCAATTGCCCGGTCTCGCGCCTCTTCAAGGCCGAAATCACGCTCACGTCCGTGCTGGAGCAGGCTGCATGATTGTTCCGGTCGTAATCGGCCTCTGCATCATCGCGGTTATCCTGCTCGAAGCGTTCGAGACCATTATTCTCCCGCGCCGCGTCTCGCGCCGCTTCCGCCTCACGCGCGCGTTCTACCTTTCTTTATGGGTACCCACCAAGGCCGCCGCGCGCTTGATCCGTTCTACAAAAACGCGCGAAGCGTTCCTCAGCTTCTTCGGTCCGCTCTCCTTGCTCATTCTCTTCGCGCTCTGGGCCGCCTGCTTGATTTTCGGATTCGGGTTCCTGTACTACGGCAACACGCCGCACGACCCCACCCGCCCGTCGCTCGAAACCTGTTTCTATCTCAGCGGCACCACATTTTTCACGCTGGGCCTCGGCGATGTCACTCCCCACACTTCCCCCGAGCGCGTCCTCGCAATCTTTGAAAGCGGCCTCGGTTTTGGTTTTCTCGCGCTGATCATCAGCTATCTGCCGGTCATCTATCAGGCCTTCTCCAAACGCGAAGTAACCATCGTCCTCCTCGATGCCCGCGCCGGCTCGCCGCCCACCGCTTCTGAACTGCTGCTCCGTCATGCCGGCCCGCACGGTCTCGACGCGCTGTTGATCCTTTTCCGCGATTGGGAGCACTGGTCCGCCGAGCTCCTCGAAAGCCACATCTCGTATCCCGTCGTCAGCTATTTCCGCTCGCAGCACACCAACGAATCCTGGCTCGCAGCTCTCGCCGCGATTCTCGATTCCACCGCGCTGCTGATCGCCACATCCGATAACCCATGCTCGCGCCAAGCGCGGCTCACCTTCGCCATGTGCCGCCACACCGTTGCCGATCTCGCGCAAGTTTTCTTCGCCAAGCCGCGCCCTGACGGCCCGGACCGCTTGCCGTCCGAGCAGTTCGCGCGCTTGTACACCAGCCTCGAGCAAGCCGGCTATCAACTACGCAACGACGAGGCTTCCAAAAATAAGCTGAAAGAATTGCGCGAGATGTACGAACCCTACCTGCACGCTCTCGCGGCCTACATGTACGTCGAGCTGCCGCCCTGGATTCTGGAAAGCCACATCACTGAAAACTGGAAGACCAGCGCGTGGGGACGCATCTCCGGCTTTTCCGGCCGCGGCCACGCTGCCCAAGACATCGAGGAACATTTCTAACAACCATCTGAATGGGACCACCCGGAAGGGCCGAGCTTGAGCCCCGCCGTCTGCGGAAAACAAAACTCGGGTGTCATCCCGAACGAAGTCCCGCGCTTTTTCTGTCCCGCCGCACTTTGGCGGGCGCGGGACGTCGAGAGGGATCTGCTTTCTGCGGAATTGACGAGCCCCTACTAAAACGGTTTTGGTTTTCGTCAGCATCCTTCGCGCATATCGCGACTCTAATCGCTGGAGCCATCCCATATTCCTCGGAGGAACACTTTATGACCGAACGACTGGAAAATCTCGAGCGCATGATCCGCGGAGAAGTTCCCGCTCCGCCCATCGCCCAACTCATCGGGTTCAGGCTTGTCGCGGTAAAACGCGGCGAAGCAGTCTTCGATTTCGAGTCCAGCGAAAAGCACGCCAACCCGATGGGCACTCTCCACGGCGGCGTTCTCTGCGACGTAGCCGACGCCGCCATGGGCGTTTCCTTTGCCTCAACCCTGGAAGACGGCGAATCCTTCACCACGCTCGAGCTGAAAATCAATTTCCTCCGCCCCGTCTGGAGCGAAAAATTGCGCGCCGTCGGCAAAGTCGTCAAACGCGGCAACACTGTCGGCTTCGTCGAATGTGACATCACCAACGCCGCCGGTGTCCTGGTCGCTCGCGCATCCTCAACTTGCATGGCCCTGCGCGGCACGCAAGCGACGGGCCGCTAGCGATTCCGCCATCGCGAACTCGTCGCGCAACCAACGTCGCTCCGCTTTCACCCGCGCAAAGCTGTCTGATTTAGGGACGCGCGTCCCACCACCGAACGCTCCACGCAGCGTAGAACACGCCAACGCCGCTCAACCGCAACAAATTCTCGTCCCACTGCTAACACAAAAATAACTTCCCACGTCTTACTCCACGAACCGCACAGGTCCGTTCACGTCACGCTAAATAGGAGCCAAAATGGCCTCATTTCTGCAAGACGTCCGCTACGCCTGCCGCATGTTGCTCAAGACTCCTGGCTTCACCTTCGTCGCGATTCTGACGCTGGCCCTGGGCATCGGCGCCAACATCGCCGCGTTCAGTATCGTTGACGGCGTCCTGCTGCGCCCGCTTCCATTTCCGAACTCCGGGCAACTCGTACGCGTATTCGACGATTTGCGCTCTTCCAATACCAAAGACGTCGGCATGTCCGTCCCGCAGTATTGGGACTATCGCGATCGCGCCGGCATCTTCCAAGACATCGCGGTGATCTGGCCCATTCCCGCAAATCTCACCAACGTGGAACGCCCCGAGCGCATCGAAGTCTTGGCCACCAGCCCGAATTATTTCACGATGTTGGGAGTGCAGCCGGAGCTTGGCCGGGTATTCACAATGAAGGACGATGTCCCCGGTTTCATCAACGCCGTCGTCCTTAGCGACGGTTTCTGGCACCGCGCGTACGGCGGCGATCCCAAAGCCATCGGAAAGAGCTTGCGCCTCGATGGCGACCTATACGAAATCATCGGCGTCATGCCCCCCGGATTCCGCCACCCGGGAAAAACACTCGAAACAGAAGAAGACGCCTACATCGCCGCGGGCTATAACGCTCTGCCATTTCCCGCGCCGCCGCTCCGTTCCGTGCGCATGCTCCCCGGCGCCATCGGACGTCTAAAACCCGGCTTGAGCATCGCTCAAGCGCAAGCGCAACTCGAAACCTTCGACGCAGGCCTCGCCCGCGAATACGCGACGGATTATCCAGCCGCCGCGGGCTGGGCTCCCCGCCTCGTTTCCGTGCAGCAGGACCTCACTGCCAACGTCCGCAGCGAACTTTTCGTCCTCTTCGCCGCAGTCGGGTTCGTGTTGCTGATCGCCTGCGTCAATCTCGCGAATCTTCTGCTGGCCCGCGCCTCCGGACGTCACCGTGAAATCGCCATCCGTCTGGCGCTCGGTGCCGGACGCGGCCGCCTCATTGCGCAGATGCTCACCGAAAGCGTTTTGCTCGCTTTTGTTTCCGGATGCGTCGCTCTGATCACCGTAGTCGTATTGAAAAACGCTCTGCTGAATTTCGCGCCGGCGGATATTCCGCGACTCAATGAAGTAACCATCAGCCCGGGCGTTCTCTTCTTCGCGCTACTGGTTTCAGTTCTCACCGGAGTGATCTTTGGCCTCGCGCCCGCGCTGCAAGCCGCCAGCCCCAATCAGATCTCGAATCTCCGAGAAGGCAGCCGCGGCTCCGGCTCCAGCAAGCGCCAGATGCGCGTCTCCAGCGCCCTCGTAGCTTCCGAAATCGCGCTCTCACTGATTCTCTTGATCGGCGCCGGCCTGTTCTTGCGCAGCTTCTGGCAACTCCTGCAAGTCCGTCCCGGTTTCAACCCCCATCAGGTTGT
This sequence comes from uncultured Acidobacteriota bacterium, assembly GCA_963821765.1. Classification (GTDB taxonomy): domain Bacteria; phylum Acidobacteriota; class Terriglobia; order Acidiferrales; family UBA7541; genus Palsa-295. The sequence continues at coordinate 439,075 of CAWGFF010000003.1, read as the reverse complement.
CACCGCGCAGATTTGGCTCGCGTATCCGAATGATCCCAACCAAAATCGCTACTTCACCACTCCGAAGCGCGCCGCCTTCATGCGCGAAGTTCTACGGCGCGTCTCCGCTCTGCCAGGCGTCGAAGATGCCGCCATCGGCGGCGGTGGCAGCCTGCCGCTTGTCCGTGCGCGTAATCAGGTACCGTTCACCATCGAGGGCCGTCCCGCGGACTCCCAACGAACTCCGGTCGCCGAATTTGCTTCCGTCAGTCCCAGCCACTTCCACGCCCTGGAAATTCCTCTGCTGTCTGGAAGAAATTTCGCCGACTCCGACGACGACAAGGGCCAGCAAGTCGTCATCGTGGACGAAGCATTTGCCAACCAGTATTGGCCCGGCGACACTCCGGTCGGCAAACGCATCAAGCCCGGCCCCGTTCAGTCCACGGCGCCCTGGCTGAACATTATCGGCGTCGTCGGCAATGTAAAGTCTGATTCGCTCGAATCCCAGGTTGTCCCGCATATCTATCTTTCCACTTTCCAAGCCCCTTCCTACAGTTCCGTCATCTACGCACGCACCGCCCGCGATCCCGGCACGATCGGCGACGCGATCCGCCGCGAAGTTCAAGCCGTGGATCCGGACGTGCCGGTATATGCAGTACGTTCCATGGACGAAGTGGTCGCCCGATCCATGGCGGAGCGCCGCTTCGCACTGGAAATTCTCGCCTTCTTCGGCGTCATCGCTCTGCTGCTCGCCTCCATCGGAATTCACGGCGTGATGGCCTACACCTTCAGCCAACGCACTCACGAAATCGGCATTCGCATCGCTCTCGGCGCACAACGCTCCCACATTATGCGCATGGCCCTCGGTGAAGGCATGGTCCTCGTAGCCCTGGGCCTCGCCACAGGCCTTTTCGGCGCCCTGCTGCTCACCCAATTCTTGCGCTCCATGCTTTACGCCGTGAAACCCACAGATCCCGTAACCTTCATAGCCATCGCCGCGCTCCTAACGTCCGTAGCGTTGCTCGCCTGCTTCATCCCAGCCCAGCGCGCCACCAGGGTTGACCCACTAGTAGCTCTGCGCGAAGAGTAGTCGCGCATTTCCGTTTTTGTTTTTGTTCTTGTTCTTGTTGTTGTTGTTGTTGTTGTTGTTGTTGTTGTTTCCCGTCTCTGTTTCTGTTTCTGTTTCTGTTTTTATTTTTTCCTTTTGTTTTTGTCTCTATTTCTGTTTCAGTTTTTGCCGTTATCAATGCCCTTATCAGTTTTCATCTGCGTTCATCAGTGGTGAATTTCCGTTGCCTTTCTTTGCGTCCTCCGCGTCTCTGTGGTCCCTCTTTCTCTGTGTCCTCCGTTTTTCTCTGATGTCATGAGAGATGCGCCTCCTGGGGTGGGCGTTGTTATGCTCACCCGGAACCGGTTGGCATCGGTCGAAACAGGAGGCGCCAATGGCAGTGTACATCGGAGTGGATTTGCACGTCAGAACCCAAACCGTTTGCTGGATGGATACCGCCGACGGAGAAGTGCACGAGCGCGAGCTCGATCACGAGCATGACGACGTCGCGGCGTTTTATGCGCAGTTCCCACCGGGAGCCATCGTCGGTGTCGAGGCTTCCGGCTACGCGTTGTGGTTTCATCGCATCATCGAACAGGCCGGGCACCAGCTGCGGGTGGGTGATGCTCTGGCCATTCGCCAGTTCGCCCGCCGCCGGCAGAAAAACGATCGCCGCGACGCGCAGCTCTTGCTCGATCTGCTCGTGCACGATGATTTTCCCGCCGTGCACGTTCCTGCTCCCGCCAGCCGCGACGTTCTGGCGCTGCTGCGCTATCGTCATCGCCTGGTCCGCATCCGCACCATGCTGCGCAACGGCCTGCAGGCCGTCGCGCTCAATCATCGCTTGCGGCTCGGACCCAAACTGTTCACCGCGCGCGGCCAGCAACAGTTCGCCGCCTTGCCCCTGGACGGCGCGTTCGCCACACAGCGGCAACACTCTCTGCTCCTGCTCGCCTCGCTGGCCGAACAGATCGCAGTCGTCGAAGCGCAACTGGAACAGCGCGCGCAAAACGATCCGCGCGTCATCCGCCTGCGCACCCATCCCGGCGTCGGCCTGCTGACGGCCCTGGCCGTGGTGCACACGCTGGAACCGGTCACCCGCTTCGATCGCGCTCGCCGCATCGCCGCCTACTGCGGTCTGGATCCCAAGGAACATTCCAGCGGCGACACCCAACGCTTCGGCCACATCACCAAGCAAGGCAATCGGCTGCTGCGCTTCTTGCTGGTCGAAGCCGCCCGTACCACCATCCGCGAGGACGAAGATCTGCGCCGCTTCTACTTCCATCTGACCGCGCGCAAAAACTCCGCCATCGCCATCGTGGCGGTCGCGCGTAAATTAGTGTTGCGTTTGTATCGCATGCTCCGCGAAGAAATCGATTACGACCAGTTCCGGCGCCGAGGTCGAGACGCGCGACGTGCCCGCGAGTGCACTAGCCAGGCTGCTTCTGGCTGAGCCTCGGATGGGGCCGTCGGCCTGTCCGGCCTCGTGCCGGACAGAGCGAAGCCGTCCTCACGAGCCACGTGCTCGAATAGATGAGTGATCGCGACCCGGCTTCCCGTGTCGTTGATCGATACCCAGAGAAGGACGAATCGCGAACTCGACCGATGCCAACCGTTCCCGTTCCTCTTCGCCCTCACCGGCGGTCTCCCACCGCCCCAGGAAATCCCTGTCAAAAAAACAACCTTGACCCCGGCGCATCTCTCATAGATGTTCTCTGTGTTAAAGCCTCTGACTTTCTTCCCCGTCCAAATTGGAGCATCCCGCCACAACACAACCACGCCGCCACAGATTGACACAGCGCCGCCCCTGCTCTACTCTGCCCTCGTAGTCATTTTCAGAGTTTTTTTGCGTGCGGAGCGACCCGATGCCCATCCCCAAGACTGAAAAGATCTGGCACGACGGCAAATTCATCAACTGGGACGACGCCAAAATTCACGTCCTCTCCCACGTCGTCAGTTACGGCTCCGCCGTCTTCGAAGGCATTCGCTGCTACGAAACGCAGCAAGGTCCCGGGGTTTTCCGCCTGAAAGAACACATGCAGCGCCTCCTGAATTCCGCCTATATCTATCGCATGGAGGTTTCCCACACCCTCGACGATCTCTGCAACGCCAATCTCGAACTCCTGCGCGTGAATAAAATCGGCGCCTGCTACATTCGCCCGGTGGTACTGCGCGGCTATGGCGAAGCAGGTGTGGATCCCGCCGGCTGCCCCATCGAGGTGTACATGGCCTGTTATCCCTGGGGAAAATATCTAGGTGAGGAAGGCCTGCGCAACGGCGTGGACGTTTGCGTCAGCTCCTGGAATCGTCCCGCGCCCAACACGCTGCCGCAAATGGCCAAGTGCGCCGCCAATTACATGAATTCGCAACTCATCCGCATGGAAGCCCGCGCCAATGGCTACGTCGAAGGCATCGCCCTCGATACCAATGGCTACGTCAGCGAAGGCTCGGGCGAAAATATCTTCATCGTCTCGGATGGCACCGTCATCACTCCGCCGCTTTCAAATTCCGCCCTGCCGGGAATCACGCGAAATTCAATCATCACCATCTGCAAAGACTTCGGCATTCCGGTCGTCGAGCAAATCATCCCGCGCGAATTGCTCTACATCGCCAGCGAAGTCTTCTTCTGCGGTACCGCCGTCGAAGTCACTCCGATCCGCTCCATTGACCGCGTAAAAATTGGCATAGGCTCACGCGGCCCCATCACCAAACGCATCCAAGACGAATTCTTCGCCCTGGCCGAAGGCAAAAAGCCCGACCGCCACAACTGGCTAACCCCAGTAGGCGTCCCCGCCGCCGCCGTGCGTTAGCGATCTCACCGCGCACGGGCGAAGCCTACCTCCCGTCTTTTGACCTATCTCCGTTAATTCAGTAGAATCGCGCGCGGCGCAATCACGACAGCCTCACGTGAATCGCGCCGCGCATATCCTGGGAGCACTACTTGTACAGTCTCACCCAAAAATTGCTCGCGGAATTCTTCGGCACCTTCGCCGTCGTTTTCTTCGCCGCCGGAGCCCTCTGCGCCGACCAATACCTCCGCTCCTCCGGGCAGGGCAGCATCACCGTCCTCGGCCTCGCCCTCGCCTACGGCCTCACCGTCGGCATCATGGTCACCGCCATCGGACACGTTTCCGGCGGCCACCTGAATCCCGCCGTCACGGTCGGCTTCTGGGTCAGTCGCCGCCTCAGCACCATGCAAACTCTGCTCTACTGGGTCGCCCAACTTCTCGGCGCCATCGCCGCCGCCTACGCGCTCGTCATCATCCTCCCCGATTCCAGCTGGCGCCCCGAAGCTCTAGGATCCATCAATCCCACACTCGCCCCCGATTTCACGCGTCTGCACGGCATGCTCCTCGAAGGTGTCATGACGTTCTTCCTCGTCTTCGTTTTCTTCGCCTCCAGCGTTGACGCCAAAGGTGCCTTCAACAAAGTGGCCGGCTTCGCCATCGGCCTCGCCGTCACGGTTGACGCCCTCTGCGGCCTCCCCTTCACCGGCGCCGCGGTAAACCCCGCCCGCGCCTTCGGCCCCGCCCTCGTCACGCGCAATCACTGGACCAACCACGGCGTTTACTGGGTCGGCCCGCTGCTAGGCGGCGTCCTGGCCGGCGTAATCTACGACCGCATCTTCCTCGCCGACCAGCCCCCCGTCTAGAACGAATCCGCAAGACCGCTTGCTCCGCTCTTGTGTGGCCCGACTTCCGTCGATCTCTTTGTCGCAGTCTCTACACTTGTTCTCATCTGTGTCGTATTTAGCTGTGTTCATCTGCGTTTATCTGTGGTCCCTTGGACTTTCTCCTCCACTTCCTCCACTTCCTCTCACCTCCTCTCCCTCCTCGACAACGCAACCTGTCCCAAAGTTCAGGTTGTCCATTTAGCACCATCTCCAACCTGCTCTCCTTGCCACCTCCGCAATCCATGCTAGTTTGACTAGACGACGCTCCTCGGAGCCCAGGACGATAAATGGCCATCAATATTGACGATCTGCTGCGCCGCGCTGTCGAAAGCCGCGCCTCCGACTTGCACTTGAAAGTCGGCAACCACCCCTATCTTCGCGTTGATGGCATCCTGAATCCGCTCAGCGACGTGCCACGCATCACGCCTGAAGAAATGCTCTCCATGGCCTTCAGCATGATGACCAATCGCCAGAAGCAAAAGTTCAAAGAGACCGCCGAACTCGATATGGCGTACGGCGTCGCCGGCCTCGGCCGTTTCCGCGTCAACGTTTTCCAGCAACGCGGCAACGTCGGCATGGTCCTGCGCGTCATCCCCACAAAAATTCGCACCATCGAAGAACTCGAGCTCCCGCGCATTCTCTCCACTGTTTGCGAAGAGCAGCGCGGCTTGATTCTCACCACCGGAACTACCGGTTCCGGTAAATCCACCACGCTCGCCGCCATGATTGACCGCATCAATTCGCTGCGCTCCGAGCACATCATCACCATTGAAGACCCGATCGAATATCTGCACCGCGATAAAAAAGGTTTCATCAACCAGCGCGAAGTGGAAGTGGACACCGCGTCCTTCTCCACCGCGTTGCGCGCTGCACTGCGTCAAGATCCGGACGTCGTCCTGGTCGGCGAAATGCGCGACCTGGAAACCATCTCCACCGCGATTCTCGCTGCCGAAACCGGCCACCTGGTGCTGTCCACTCTGCACACTCTCGACGCGACGGAAACCATTCAGCGCATCATCGCCGTCTTCCCGCCGCCCGAACAAAAACAGATTCGTTTGCAACTCGCCGGCACGCTGAAAGCCGTCATCAGCCAGCGCCTGGTGCGCAAAGCCGATGGCTCCGGCCGCGTCCCGGCCGTCGAAGTCATGATCTCCACCGGCTACATCCGCGATTGCATCATCAATCCCGATAAAACGCGCATGATTCGCGATGCCATCGCCGCCGGCGTCAGCCAGTACGGCATGCAAACTTTCGATCAGTCGCTGTTCGATCTCTATTCGCGCAACCTGATCACGTTCGAGGAAGCCATTCTCCGCGCCTCCAATCCGGACGATTTCCGGCTGCGCGTCCAGGGCGTCCGCTCCAGCGCCGATTCCGCCCGCGAAGACATGGAACGCGCCATGTCCGAGTTCGACAATACCAATTCCTCCCGCCGCTAATATTTTCACTGCGCGCGCCGGTCGTTGGGGGCACGGCACGCCGTGCCCGCGCTTCCGCTCGCCGCAGCATAGGAAATAAAAGGCCACTCGCCCGACTTACTCACAAGTTTCGATTTTCCATTTCCTTTTTTCCAGTTCCGCTTTCGCCCTCATCTGTGTTAATCAGCGTTCATCCGCGGTGCCTTCCCATCTCTTGGTTCACGCGTCCATTCCAATTTTCGATTTTCTCTTTTCCATTTTCGCCTTTGACTTTATCTGTGTTCATCAGCGTTCATCCGCGGTGCCTTCCCATCTCGCGGTTCACGCGTCCCTTCCAATTTTCCAGTTTCTCTTTTCCATTTTCGCCTTTGACTTTATCTGTGTTCATCTGCGTTCATCAGTGGTGAATTTGACTTTCTCTTCTACGGCCTCCCCCTCCTATACTTCCTCCACCACCTGCTCTATCCTCAATCCATGCGTTTCCGCTCTCCGGCTCGCAAGCTCCTCACCGAAACCCAACTCTACATGTCCGCCCAACGCGCCCTGATGCGCCGCGCCCACTCCATCTCCGAAATGAAAAAACATCTCGAGCGCCGCGCCGAAAATAAAGATCTGATCCCCGCCGTAATCGCGCGCCTCCGCGAACTCAACTATCTCGACGATGCCAAATACGCCCTGAACTACGCCGCGCAACACGCCAAGCTGCGCCGCCAGGGACGTTTCCGCATCGCCCGCGAACTGCGCGCCCGCGGTGTCCCCGACCGTTACATCGAATCCGCCGTGGGCTCGGTCTTCGCCGAAACCGACGAAGCCAGCCTCGTCCGCGCGCGCCTCACCCGCCGCCTCGCCCATCTCCGCGGCCCTCTCGACCAAAAAAAGATTGCCTCCCTCTATCGCAATCTCCTAGGCGCCGGATTCTCTTCGGACATAATCCGCGCCCAACTCAAAGGCATCACCCACGGCGACCTCCCCGAACTCCCGGATGCCTCCGACTCCGAACTCTCCGAGCCGTAACTTCGATCGCGACGGCTCGCCTCGCTCGATCCTCGGTACCGCTTCCACGCGCAGCCACGGTAGGGGCGCTGCTTGTGAATCGCGCCGCAGCGCGATTCATCCTGAGATCCCGCTGTGCGGGATCGAAGGGCTGCGCCCAGCTTGCCGAGCAGTCAACCTCGTGCACTTCTCGGTTAAGCGACCAACCAGCGCCGTTTTACCCTGAGACCCTGCCTGTGGCAGAGTCGAACGGGAGGCGCGAAATAAGCTAGCCCACCGCGGAAGCGATGGGAAAAAAGACGGCGCGAAGCGCCTTCCGAAATCTTTGTGGGTCGCGGCTTCAGCCGCGACATAAAGACGTTCGCGCGTAGCGCCTTCATTTCGCGGTGCCTTCCCCGCGAGTTTTCGAGTTGCTCCCGACGAAACCACAACCTTGCCGGCCCGTGAATCGCGCTGCAGCGCGATTCATGTTGAGATCCGGCGGTGCCGGATCGAAGGGCCGCAAAAAAATTACAACACCGCTGAGATTTTTCCCGCCCTCCTCCGTCTAAGCCCCACAGCAACCCACGGGGATGTCCATGAAGCTAAATATCACTGCAGACTCCGTGAAATTGGAGCTTCGCCAATCGCGCAATCCGCATTCCGGCTGATCCATCTCGACTCCGGACACCGCGCCGCAAGCTTTGCCGATTTCGGACAGTCTGCCGCTCCGCGGGACGCACGATTCGATTCGCAGCATCCGCTTCTAAAGGAGAACCTCAGATGAAGAAACTCTTGATCTCTGCAACGGCCCTGGCTCTGCTGCTCAGCGCCAGCGCGTCCCGCTCGTTTGCGCTGTCCGGCCCCGCCGCGCAGCCCACCGCTGCTACGCAAGCAAAGGACACGACCCCGCCCAGCTACGACATGAAACCGCAAGCTCTGCTCGATCTCGATGGCATGAAGCAGAAATTTGTCGCCCTCGCCACCGCCGTCCCCGCTGACAAATACACTTGGCGACCCGCGGAAGGCGTCCGCTCCATCGGCGAAGTCTTCCTGCACATCGCCAATGCGAACTACAACATTCCAAATTTGATGGGCACGCCGCTCCCGGCCGGTTTCGATCCAAAAACTTTCGAAAAGTCCACCACCGACAAAGCCCAAATCATTGACGCGCTCAACAAATCCTTCGCCAGCGCCCATGCCGCCATCGAAGCCATGACCAACGCCGATTTCAATAAGCCTCTGCCCAAGCTCGGTCCCGATGCCAATTACGGCGACGTGATCTACCTTCTCGTCACCCATGCGCACGAACATCTCGGCCAATCCATCGCCTACGCCCGCATGAACGGCATCGTCCCACCCTGGACCGCAGCCGCCGAAGCCGCAGCCAAAGCCAAGAAACAAGCCGCGCCAGAAAACTAGCGCGACGCTCAAACGGCCGGCGCGTGGCTCCGTCGCAGGAAGTAGGGTGGGACAGTAGGGGCGGCTCTCAGAGCCGCCCTTGCTCAGCTCGCAACATTAGTCCACGCTATCGATCGCCGCGCTCCATGCCTCAGATTTTCTCTGCGCCCTCAGTGATGCCATGAAGGCGTCGGCTCCTTGCGAACGAGTACACTTGGCAGTGCTAACCGACCAAGCCTCGGAAGAAAGGAGCCGAGCCATGTGGATTATAGGTTGTGATTTTCATCCGCGCTATCAGCAGGTCGCAGCGATGAACCAAGAGACCGGCGAGTTGGTCGAACGGCGGCTGAGCCACCAGACGCAGGAAACCGCAGCGTTCTACGAGTCGTTGCCTGGCGGAGCACGCGTCGGGATGGAGGCCAGCTGCACGGCGCAGTGGTTCGAGCGGTTGCTCGACCGCTGCGGGCACCACTTGCAGGTGGGCGATCCAGCCACGATTCGTGCTTCCGTAGTGCGCAAGCAAAAGACGGACGCGCGCGATGCACGGCAGTTGCTGGAATTGCTGCTCGCCGATCGTTTCCCCAGCATCTGGATTCCCACGCCGGCCGAACGGGATTCTCGTCAACTGCTGGTGCATCGTCACAAGCTGGTGAGCTGGCGCACGCAGGTGCGCAACCAGTTGTCGGCGCTGGCCCGCGGTCAGGGAGTTTTTCCCGGCACGCGCTTCTGGACCCAGGCCGGAAGACAGAAGTTGCAATCAGTGCCACTGGACCGCTGGGCGGCGCAGCGCCGGCAAGATCTGCTGCGCCTGCTGAGCGATCTGGACACGCAGATCGCCGAGCTCACCCGGCATATCGAGCAGCAAGCGGGCGCACGCAGCGATGCCGTGGCGTTGATGCAGCAGGACGGTGTCGGTCCCATCGTGAGCCTGGCCTTCGTTCTGACGCTGGGAACCGCACGGCGTTTTCGCCGCGGGAAACAGGTGGCCAGTTATCTGGGCCTGAATCCCAGCGAGCGCAGCAGCGGTGGCAAGCAGCGCTTCGGCCACATCAGCAAACAGGGCAACCGCATGATGCGCTGGTTGCTAGTGGAAGCGGCTTGGATCGCCGTGCGCAAAGATCCCGTGCTGCAGCGGGTTTATCAACGTCTGGCCTTCCGCCGCGGACGCAAGATAGCGGTCGTAGCGGTGGCCAGAAAGTTGGCGGTGAAGTTGTACTGGCGATTGCGGGAATTCGAAGCAAAAAACACCGCAACCGCCGGCTCCCATGCAGGGCAGCTCGGGCAGAGGCTGATGCACTCATCGACTCTGTGATTGGGCACCCTGCCTCCCTCCGCAGCCGTGGAGGGAGTTCGCAGTGAATCATGGTCGCAGTTAGGACCGAATAGATGGCTGGTGGAGCAAATCCACCGCAGGATTCGAAGGAAGCGAGCCTTGGTCGGCCAGCGAAAAGATCCTGTGCACCACACAACGAGTCAGAAACTCGCTAGCGCACAAGTGTCTCTTGACTCCGCCGACGCCTTCATAGATTTTCTCTGCGCCCCCTGCGCCCCTGCGGCAAATCTTTCCCGCCATGCTCTGCGCGCTTCGTATTGGAAGCATTGCACTTATCAGGGCTCGTGCAAGCCCCGTACTTACCAATTGAGTTATCATAACGACTGTGTTATCATCAGTCGGGCCCATTTACCGCCGACGCGAGGAGGCCGTATGTATCACGCTGTTTGCGCCACAATCACTTACCCGGTACCGCCTCGCCCGTTCAATGCCAATCACAGCCGGCGCCAAAATCACCGCGGCACCTGCCACTCCTCACCCGCCCCTCATCACTTCCCGAATCAATCGCTAGCGAAACATAATCGAAAGCCGACGCAACCCATTGAAAACAATCACCAGCGCCCCAAATCAATCGCTAGTTTTTGTCGCCTTCTTGACCTTCAGTCCACCCTCCCGCGCCTCATTTCTTCAATCTCAAGTCACGAATCGCCAATCACCACTCACCAATTTCTAAACGCAACACACCCCAATTCAGAAATTTCCCAGACCCATGAATCCAAACGAGAAAACATTTTCTAACCGCAACACGCAAAGCTCGCGTGCCACAGGCGATCCCGCCTGTGCGCCGGCGGTTTTCGTGGCGCCGGCGTCCCGCCGGCTCTCTGCAGTTTTGCCAACTCAGCTTACAGACAGGTTCGCCGCAGGAGTGCTCCAGCGCACCGACACGCTCGCAGCCGGTCAGGGCGCTGCTCGTGAATCGCGCCGCAGCGCGATTCATCCTGAGATCCCGCTGTGCGGGATCGAAGGGCTTCGCCAAAGCCCGCCAAGGTCCCGCTCCCTCGCGATCCACCCACCCACGCAATCAATCAGCGCCGTCGGCGCGACACGACTTAGTCACCCGCGGAAGCGGTGGGAAAAAACTCGCGCTAAGCGCGAGCCAAAATGTTTGTGGGTCGGAGCTTTAGCTCCGACAAAAAAAGACGGCGCGAAGCGCCTTCCTTTCGCGGCGCCTTTCCCGCGAGCTTTTGAATTTCTGATGCCGCACCAAGATCACTACGACCTCTCCCCCGCCGTTGCGAGCGCTGTGACCCTCTGCGATAATGAACCGTTTCCACAGAGGGCATCCTTGACTGACAAGCAGTGGACCGGCAACGAAGTCCGCAGCACATTCCTGAAATTCTTCGAAGAGCGCGGCCATCGCGTGGTGCGCAGCTCTTCGCTCGTCCCGACGAACGACCCCACGCTGCTTTTCACCAACGCCGGAATGAACCAGTTCAAGGACGTCTTCCTCGGCCTGGAAAAGCGCGACTACAACCGCGCCACCACCTGCCAGAAATGCGTGCGCGCCGGCGGCAAGCACAACGACCTGGAAAACGTCGGCTTCACCAATCGTCATCACACTTTCTTCGAAATGCTGGGAAATTTTTCCTTCGGTGATTATTTCAAGAAGGATGCTATCGCCTACGCGATGGAGCTGATCACTTCGCCCGATTGGTACGGCATTCCGCTGGAAAAACTTTACATCACGGTTTTCGGCGGCGCCGAAGTTGCGCCCGGCAACACGCTCGGAACCGACAACGAGGCCGCTGACTTCTGGCTTCAGACAGGCGCTCCAAAAGATCGCGTTTTTGCCATCCCCGGCCTGAAAGATAATTTCTGGGCGATGGGCGACACCGGCCCCTGCGGCCCCTGCAGCGAAATTTTCTACGATATGGGCGTCGCGGCTGTGGACGACCCGCGGACACCCGAGTGCGCAGCAGGAAAATGCGCGTTTCCCTGCGACTGCGGCCGCTACGTCGAAATCTGGAACCTGGTCTTCATGCAATTCAATCGCGACTCTTCCGGCAACCTCAATCCCCTGCCGAAGCCGTCGGTGGACACCGGCATGGGCTTAGAACGTACGACGGCAGTCCTCGAGCACGTAATCAGCAATTTTGACACGGACCTATTTCTCCCCTTGAAGGCTGAGGCGGCAGGTTTGACTGGACTAAGCCCGCACGAAGTAACTGAGGATGGCCTGGGAGACTGGGAGCCGTTGAAAGAGGTTGCATTGCGCATAATTGCCGATCATTCCCGAGCTGCAACGTTTCTCATCGCTGACGGTGTAATTCCTTCGAACGACGGTCGCGGCTACGTCTTGAGAAAGATCATCAATCGCGCTTTGGTCAACGCCGGCAAGAGCGAGACGTCTTTAACCTCGGTATTGCCCGGAATGGCGGCTGCTGTTGCACAACAAATGAAAAATGTATATCCAGAGCTTCACCAAAACCTTCAAGCAATCTCATCTTTGTTGCTTTCTGAGTCCGAACGATATGTCCGTACGACCAAGGTAGGAGTCGGCAAGCTAAGTGAAGAGATCGAACGCCTTTTTCGCGCAGAGGACGAATGGAGAAAAACACAGCCCGGCTTCCCGGTTCGCCCAGTGGGCCCTATCTCAGGAAACACAGCATTCAAGCTCTATGACACGTACGGATTGCCTAAGGACGTAATCACCGAAGTAGCGCGGGTCCGAGAAATTGACGTCGACTGGCCGCAATTCGAAGTGGCAATGCGCGAGCAGCGTGAGCGCGGCAGAGCCTCCTGGAAGGGTGCACACAAAGACGCTGCCAATCCGGTCTATTCGAAGCTGGCGCAATCGTACAAGACCGAACAGGAATTTTACTTTGGCACGAAGACGCGCGACGCGCGCATCGAAGCCATTGTCACCAAGCAAGGCGCCGTGAATGAAATCAAGGCTGGCACCGAAGCCGAAGTAGTGCTGGACCGAACCTCCATCTACTCCGAATCGGGCGGCCAAGTCGCCGACACCGGCGGGTTCTACGATAACTCCGGCGCGCTGGAAGTCGCTGAAGTGCGCGGCGCCTATTATCCCGTCACCGGATTAATCGCGCATCGCATCGTTGCCAAGGAAGACCTGCACGTCGGCGATCACGTCGCGACCATCGCCGATCCCGAACGGCGCGTGCGTGACATGCGCAACCACACCGCGACCCACCTGCTGAACGCCGCTTTGCGCAATATCCTGGGCACGCACGTGACAGCAAGCCGGCTCGCTGGTCGCGCCCGACCATCTGCGTTTCGATTTTTCGCATTTCGCGCAAGTGGATCCGAGCGAACTGGGCGAAATCGAGCAGCAAGTAAACGAAGAAATCCGCAAGAACCTGGAAATGCGCACGGACATCATGAATATTGACGACGCGCTCGCTTCCGGCGCCCTGGCCTTCTTCGGCGACAAGTATCCGGAAGCGAATGTCCGCGTCGTCACCATTCCCGACGCCTCCGCTCCCCGCGGTTTTTATAGCAAGGAGCTTTGCGGCGGCACGCATGTCATCCGAACCGGCGACATCGGCGTTTTCAAAATAATCGGCGAGCAATCTGTGGCCGCAGGAGTGCGCCGCATCGAAGCAATTTCCGGCGATCGCGCTCTCGCCGAATATCAGAAGTCGCTCGCGACGTTGCGCACCGTCGCCGGAATGTTGAACGCCGGCGAAGACGAAATCATCGCCGCACTGGAACGCCAATTCGAATCCACCAAGCAGCTGGAGAAGCAGCTCGAGGCCCTGAAACGCAAAGCGGCAGGTTCGCTGGCCGACGACCTGGTCGAAAAAGCCCGCACGGTCAAGGACGTTCGCCTGATTGCCGCCCAGGTGAACGGCTACGACCGCGACGCGCTACGCCAACTGGTGGACGCGCTGCGCCAAAAATTAGGCTCCGGCGTGGTGGTTTTGGCGTCCGCGGACGATGGCAAAGTCGCTCTAATCACAGCAGTTACCAAGGACCTGATCCCCAAGCTCCACGCCGGCAAAATCGTCCAGGAACTGGCCAAGCTAGTAGGCGGTTCCGGCGGCGGCCGGCCCGATTTGGCGGAGGCTGGCGGAAAAGACACATCGGGCATACAAAACGCCCTTGACCAGGTTTACCCCCTACTCGACCGATTGTTATAATTGCTGTTGTGCCAGATGCTTACGACGGAGAAGCCTCCTTCTTCGCCGTATGTGTGTCTTTCGTTTGCGACTTGCTGGTAGTCGTTCGTGTTCGAAAGTAAAGCGCTCTGCCTTCCCCGAGGCTCGCTGTGAGGTCATGCGTCGGCGCCCTGAAAATGCGCTGGCGAAAAGCTATAACCATGAACAAGAACTGCATCCCAGTTGCAGTGCTGGTCGTGGGCGCGTTGTTCGCGCTCTCCACGCCGCTGCGCGCCCAGATTGCAACCCAGGTGGACGAGCACGGTAAGCTCGTCTTCGTGAATGGGGATTCCCCGAACGGCCGTCGTGGGAGTACTATCAGTTCTACTCAGGGCGGTTCCGCCCTGGGCAGTCCTACGTCAGGCGCGTCGCATTCCCGGTCGGGGATTTCGACCGCGTCTGCGGCGGAAGTACTCGGAGCCAATGACGGACGGCTGGATCGCATTGTTCGCGATGCAGCTGCGCGTCATCAGGTAGATCCCGCGCTGGTGAAAGCCGTAATCAGCACGGAATCGGGATGGAATCCGCAAGCGGTGTCTCGCAAGGGCGCCGTGGGCTTGATGCAGTTGATCCCTGGGACGGCACAACGCTTTGGCGTCGGCAATCCCTTCGATCCCGCGCAGAACGTGGAAGGCGGGACGACGTACCTTAAAGCTCTGCTGGATCGTTACAACGGCGACCTGGACAAGACGCTCGCGGCTTACAACGCCGGCGAGCACGCCGTGGATGCCAACAGAGGCGTTCCGCCATATTGGGAAACGCAACGGTACGTGCAGAAGGTACAAAACGCATACTTTCGCCCCGACTCGGGCCGCAATTCGACGCTCTGGACTCCGCCAAGAAATCCAGTGCGCAAAGAAGTGGACTCGAATGGCCGGGTAATTTTCACGAACGAATGACGCAAGTGGTATCCGCTAGAATATTGCCGGCCCGATGGCTCCTCCTAGCCCTGGCGCTAGCCGTGCCCCTATGTGCGCCCGCGAAAACCGATCACAGGATGGATGCGCGCGAGCAGTTTGAACGCGCGGTGCGCATGCGGACTGTTCTGGAAGGCACGCCGCAGAAAGAACGCTCCCTTGTTGATTACCGCGCGACGGTGGCTGCCTACCATAAGGTTTATCTGATTTCGGCGCAGGCGGAGGAAGTGACGCCGTCGTTGATCGCCGAGGCGGAGCTGTACGAAGAGATGGGGCGATTGTTTGACGCCAAATATTTTCAATCGGCGATTGATTCCTACAATTTTTTGCTGAAGCAGTATCCGGGGAGCCGTTATCGCCAGCAGGCGCTTTATTCGATTGGCCTGGTGCAAAAAGACGGCCTGCATCAGCCGGATGTGGCTGAAGCCACTCTGAAAGATTACATAAAGCGCTATCCGAAGTCTGACCTGGCGAGCGATGCGCGCGTAGCGCTGAACGACATTGCTGACACGCGCGAAAAGGCCCAGGCACAAGCCAGAGCACAGGCGTTGGCGCAGGCACAGGCCGCGGCGCAGGCGCAAGCTGCCGCTCAGGCCAAGATTCAGGCGGCCTCTGCGGCAGATCCTTTGCCGGAATTGAAAGGGAAAGTGGTGGAGCAGCGCGAGAGCGAGAGCGGAACTCCGCGCGTGCGGGACGTCAAGACGTGGAACTCGGCGAATTCTGCGCGCATTATCGTGACACTGGACGACACCATCGCATTCAATGCCGCGCGAATCGCCGCTCCGGACCGCGTTTATTTTGATTTGCATCGAGCGAAACTGACTCCGGACATCGCCAAGAAAAACTGGGATGTTAAGGACGGGCTGCTGAAGTCCTTGCGGTTGGGACAGAACAAGGACGGCGTGGTGCGGCTGGTGCTCGACGTGAATGGAGCGCGCGATTATTCCGCTTATCTGTTGGCGAATCCCTACCGTCTCGTGATCGATGTTCACGCGAAGCCTGTATCTGCAGCTGCAAGCGAGGTTGCCAGCGCGCCCGCTGCCGCGGCGCCCAGCGCAGCGGCAAAGATTGCAAATGCGGATTCGGACGGCGCTGATTCGAAAACGAAGCCAGCCGCGGGCGATTTGGTTGCCGCGAGCGCCGGGAGCAAACCCGCTCCTGCTGCTAAGGCCCCGGCCGCTACTGCGACCGCCACCGCGAAACAACCTGCCGTGAAATCGAAGCCAGAAAACACCAAGACGGCGGTGCTGACGCCGCCAACCGAATCGAAACCGACGCGCGATGGGCAGCGTTCCCTGACGCGCGCGCTGGGCCTCAAAATCAGCCGGATCGTGATTGATCCGGGCCACGGCGGGCATGACACCGGAACAATTGGACCGCACGGGCTGATGGAAAAGGATCTGTGCCTGGACGTGGCGCTGCGATTGGGGCGCGAAATCGAAGAAAAGCTTCCGGGCGCGGAAGTGATTTATACGCGCAAGGACGACACTTTCATTCCGCTCGAAGAGCGAACCGCGATTGCGAATGACGCGAAAGCGGATTTATTTATTTCCGTGCACGCCAATTCCAGCCACGACGCGGCCGCGCGCGGAATCGAGACTTATTATTTGAACTTTGCCACTTCGGAAGAATCCATGGCGGTGGCGGCGCGCGAAAACGCGCTGGCGCAGTCTTCGCTGCACGATTTGCAGGACATCATCAAGAAAATTGCGCGCAACGAGAAGGTGGAAGAGTCCAAAGAGCTGGCGAGCGACATTCAGGATTCGCTGACGCACCGGCTGCAGTTGGTGAGCCAGGATGAGCGCAATCGCGGCGTGAAGAAGGCTCCGTTTGTGGTGCTGATCGGCGCCAACATGCCTTCGGTGCTCTCGGAGATTTCGTTCATCAGCAATCCCAGCGACGAAAAGCTGCTGCGCAAGACCGACCAGCGGCAGCGAGTGGCCGACGGCCTGTATCGCGGCATCGCTTCGTACCTCGACAGCCTCAATAGTCTTTCCTACGACAAGTCCAAGCTGGTCTCTGACAACCGTCCTTCGGGCGGCGGGTCTGGTACAGTAGCTTCCGACGGGAACCCTAAGTAGAATAGTGGCGTCTAATAAAGGGACACCATGCGCCACGCCACGCCTTTGCTCATTCTATTTGCCTTGCTAGCCGGTGTTCCCGCGTCCGCTCAGGGCATTCTGCCGAACTCCTTTGCAGGGTTGACTGGCACTACGACCGCTGGGCTTAATCCGCCTGTTATCTACAACGGCGACCATGCTGGGAGTATGAATGCCCAGCAGCAAGCGGCGGCGCGCCAGGAATATGGCTTCCTTTCGGGCGAGGAAGGAACATATTCGCAGGGCAAAGACACGCTGCACGTGACGCTTTATCGCATGAAGGATCCCAGCGGAGCATACGGGCTGTATTCGTTCCTGCGTACGCCGGAGATGGCGCATTCGGGACTAAACGACCACTCGGTAATGTCTCGCGAGGAGGCATTGGTGCTGCTGGGGAATTTCGTGCTCGACATTCACGGCAACGATCTGGCAAAGAATCCGGGCGAATTAAATGCCCTGGTGAGCGCCGTCGCGCCGAAATCGCAACAAGGTCCGCTGCCGACGCTAACGGAGCATTTGCCGACGAAAGGATTCATCGATCGTTCGGACAAATACATTTTGGGGCCGGTGACGCTGAACCAATTTTTTCCGGTGTCGCAGAATGACTGGCTGGGATTTTCGACTGGCGCGGAAGCGGAGGTTGCGCGATATCACGTGGACGGGCGCGAACTGAATCTTTTGATCGCGGACTTTCCTACTCCGCAGACTGCGCAGAAAAAATTGCTGGAGTTGCAGCAGGACTATCACGTGAACGCCGCCGACGCGGATCAAAATACTGCTCCGGTGTTCGGCAAGCGTTCCATCACGCTGCTGGCAATTGTGTTCGGCGCGCGCACGCAAGCGGAGGCGGATAAATTGCTGGACCAGGTTCAATCTGGAGCAGAGGTTACGTGGAACGAGCCGACATTTCAATTCAAAGAGCCGCCGCTCACTACGATGATAGTCGGCGCGATCATCGGCACGGGAATCATTTGCTGCTTCGCGCTGATTTCGGGAATCGCGTTCGGTGGGTTCCGGATCGTGGTGAAGCGATTCTGGCCGGATAAGGTGTTTGATCGCAGCAGTTCGATGCAAGTGCTGCAGTTAGGGCTGGGCAGTAAGCCTATCAATTCAGAGGACTTCTACGGGATCGAACGAAATCCGCCGAAGTGACCACCCGGTGGAAAAAGGGGCATTTTGCCAGTAAAGTTATTAGTTTCAGCGGTTTAAGCAAGAGTCAAAAAGTGCCCTTTCCTGCTTGACTGGTTTCCACACCTCGTACTAGACTGCGACCGAGGAAAGAGTTCTGCCGCCCACCGCGCAGTGGCCGTGGAGCTTTCTCCCCTCGAAGGCCCGCCGCAAGGTGGGCCTTCTGCTTTTTGAGGCGCTTCTTTTGGCTCGCCGCCGCGCACTTTCTTACTTCGCAACATTCAGATTAATACAACATCAGTGTTGGAATGGCGGACGCTCGCTGAGGCATAATCGAACTCCTGTATGGATCAGAGTTACGAGAAATTCCGCAGCGTGCGCTTCTTCGGCTCTCTGGATGGGTTGAGAGCGCTAAGCATCCTCGCAGTCATGTGGCTTCACGCCTGGTGGGAAACTCCTTACTACACGAGATTGGAAGCGGTGCCTGTGCTGCGCCAAGGCTTCTATGGAGTGCAAGTTTTTTTCGCAGTAAGCGGATTCCTGATCACGACGCTGCTGCTGCGAGAAATGGATAAGTACGGCACCATCTCACTGCGAGATTTTTACATTCGGCGAGCATTGCGCATCTGGCCGCTGTACTACGCGGTGCTCGGGATTTACGTGGTGAACGCGCTGGTATTCGAACGTGGCACGCAGCGGGCCGCGAGCTTTCTGCACTACCTCCCCAGCTTTGCGACGTTCACGTACACCTGGTTCATCTCGGCAAATTGGCCCGGGGGAATGTTCAACCTGGCGTGGACACTCTCGACGGAGGAGCAGTTTTACTTTTTTTGGCCGGTCGTGCTGCGGTTTCTGCGGGGAATATGGTCCGCAGCGGTTATCGTCGGTTTAATTGCATTGAAATTGGCCGCGGACTATCACCTCACCGATCAGGTGCTGCCTCCGGGCTGGCTGCCGACGCGAATCGTGCAAGGCATCGCGATCCCCATTTGCCTGGGGGTACTATTGTGACAGGCATTGCACAGGGAACGCGGATTCCGGCTAATTTATCGCGTGCTGGGTTGGAAGTGGTCGGCTCCGGTGATGCTGGTGGCGATGCTAGGGTGCCTTGCGCCGGCTCGTCCGCCGTGGCTGGTTGCGTTTTTGGCAACGACGGCGCTGGTGGGAGCGTGCGTAGTGCGCGAAGACAACGGCCTGGCTTGGTTGCTGCGGCTGAGGCCGGTAGCGTTCGTGGGGACGGTGAGCTATGGGATGTATTTGCTGAACAGCTTGTGTCTGCATGGTGTCCGGGCAGTTCTACGTCCCGTGGGGGTGGCATATCCGGCGGTGATATTCGTAATCACGCTGGGAGTGACCGTGGCGGTCGCGTACCTGAGCCATCGCTACTACGAGTCGAGGTTTCTGGCGTTGAAAGAAAGGTTTTCGCGATTGCGTGCCGTGCCCGTGGAACAAACTCGAGTGAAAATTGGCACCGGCGACATCTCGGCTCCCACGCATCCATAATTTCGTAGCAACCACGTATGAAAAACCGAGGCGTTTGCGGGAGCGCGTCCTCGAGTAATTCCGCGACAGCGTGCAACGTTTCCGAAGCGCGGTGAGTCCAAACTACACGCGGAGGGCCCACGAAATGCTGT
Source organism: uncultured Acidobacteriota bacterium (assembly GCA_963821765.1). Classification (GTDB taxonomy): domain Bacteria; phylum Acidobacteriota; class Terriglobia; order Acidiferrales; family UBA7541; genus Palsa-295. The sequence goes on along the minus strand of CAWGFF010000003.1, from coordinate 419,352 downwards.
GCAATTTTCTTGTCGTGATGGGTGCAAACCTGGCGATGTGGTCCGTGCCGTTTGGAATGCCGTCGGACGTGTTCTGGGGATACGTGTCCGGCTGCGTCTTGCTGGTCATAGGGCTGATAAAGATCATCAAAGACGATCTTCCGCAAGCGCGCGGGATCGAAAAGGTCATGCCATTCGGACGATTGTGCTACGCGATTCCGCTGGCGGTGTTCGGATCGGAGCATTTCAGCGATACGGCGGACATCGCGACGCTGGTTCCGAGCTGGATACCTGCGCACACATTTTGGGTATATCTGGTGGGAGTAGCACTGATTGCCGCAGCGCTGAGCATCACGCTCAAGGTGCAGTCGCGTTTGGCGGCGACGCTTCTAGGGGCGATGTTTTGTTCGTTCGTACTGCTGATGGATATACCGGGCGTGGTGGCGCAGCCGGGAGATCGGTTTTCTTGGGCGTTGGCGTGGCGAGAACTTGCCTTCGCCAGCGGGGCTTGGGCTTTAGCGGGGTCGCAGATGAGCACGCAGCGCCCGAGAGGCGTGCCGGCGCTGGTCACCTTTGCGCGGCTGGTCATCGGGATAACCGCGGCGTTCTACGGCGTGGAGCATTTTCTGCATCCGACGTTCGCGACCGGCGTTCCGTTACAAAAAATCATGCCTGAGTGGATTCCGGGACGGCTGTTCTGGGCCTACCTTGCGGGCGCAGTGCTGATTGCGAGCGGCGTGTGCCTAGTCGCGAACAAGAAAGCGCGGGAAGCGGCGACGTGCCTGGGAGTGATGATTCTGCTGCTGGTGCTATTCGAGTATTTGCCGATGCTGATCGCAAGCCCCAAGGACATCGTGAGCTTGAACTATTTTTTTGATACGTTGTTTTTCGGCGGAGCTGTGCTGCTGCTGGCCGACGCCTGCGGTAAACGGAGCGCGGCTCAATCTTGATTCCTTTGGCTTGGGGGCGAATTTACCTGGTTCGATCCATTGCCCTTTGCCCGACTTGGCTGATTGCAATCAATGGCAACAGCGAAAGTCGCCGTGCGGCGATTCTGGTATGCTGGGAGTTACACCCCATTTAATCGGAAGGCGCCATGAATCCAAACGGCGCGGAAATCCACGCGTGGCATCCGCCGGCGAGCGGATTATGGAACTTAACAGCGGTTTGTGGTGAATCCCCAATGCTACCGGCAACGATGGATGGTATGGAAGCGATGAAACCGTCGCGCGGCGGACGGGCACGGATATGTTCTCAGAGAGCGGCTCAGAGCCGGGAGATTACAGATTTAAATGATGATTCGAGGGTGGCGGGCCAAGGTTTATTGCGCATTGTCACTGGCAATCGTGATGTTTTCGTTCGTTCCCCGCAGTTACGCTCAGGCGCGGACTGAGGCTACGCAGCAGATCTCCGATCAAGCACCGGAACAAGCGATAGAACAATCTTCGCAAGAGGCGTCGGAACCACAGCCGGGACAACAAGCCGGACAACAATCCAGCCAGCAACCGGCACAACAGACACCGGCGCAGCAGCAGTCTGGCACTCCGCCTTCGCCGACACCGGCAACCAGCAGCCAGATACCGACCGACGACAGCAATGCGGCGAGCAAGTTGCAGCCCGACCAGGGAACGAAGGACCGGCTATTCTTCGCGTTGCCGAACTTTTTGAGTCTGGAAAACTCCACGCACGTGCCTCCGATGACCGTGGAACAGAAATTCCAAGTATCGGTGCGATCTTCGTTCGACTGGTTCCAATACCCGTGGTACGGCGCGCTGGCGGGGATCAGCCAGGCACGGGACAGTGAGCCGGGCTATGGGCAGGGCGCGGAGGGGTACGCCAAGCGGTATGCATCGCAATTCGCGGACGGCACGATCGAGAATTTTATGGTCAACGCGGTGGTGCCGTCGCTGCTGCACACCGATCCTCGCTACTATCAGTTGGGCAAAGGAAGCGTACTGAAACGCACCGGGTACGCACTAAGCCGGCTGCTGATTACGCGGACCGACTCCGGCCACAATACGTTCAACACGGCAGAAATTGGAGGGAGCCTCGCGGCAGCAGCGATCTCGACTTATAGCTACCATCCGGAAGCCGACAAGACGTTTTCGAATACCACGACGGTATGGGCCGCGCAGGTGGGGTATGACGCGATACGGATTGTGCTGAACGAATTCTGGCCGGACCTTCGCCGCAAATTTCATAAGGACAAGAGCCAGCCGAAACCGTAATGTCACACCACATTCAAACCCTTGTCGGAACTGCCAGCGAGTTGTGAACCAGTCTGGTTCGCTCGGAGAAATTTCAACCGGTCTGAACGCCGCAGCCAGATCGTCGCAGAAAAGGTTACGGTGCGCCGCTGGAGTGCTGTCGTCGTTGTCTTGGGTCTGGCAATTACTAGCGCGAGCGGCGCGCTCGCGCCGCATGGTTTCACGCCTCCAGATTCGCAGATATTGATGCTGTCCCCCGGGAGTGGCTTCGCTGCGGGTGGGGTCCGCGGATTTGCCGACGGTATTTCCGAATCTGCCGGACTTCTCGAAGCCGACGTTGAGTTTTCTGGGGTGAGCTACGGTGACGCGGTAGATCGGAATCCAGCCTGACCGCAAGAATTACGCTAGCCGTACCACTCCACTTCGCACAGCAGGCGCATGAACTCGCGGCAGTCCATTTCGAGCACAAGCTCGCAAAATCCGAGCAGGCGGAATTTTTCGTTCAGATTGCTGCTGGTGCGCAGCTGCCTTTCCAGTTCCTCCAGAGAATCCCGCGTGGCCTGATGGCGCAGCGCGTTTCGTTCGAATTCACGCGAGCCACGATAGCTGCGAAAGCCGGCGGCAATCACCGGGAGAGCGGCGGCAAATCCCACCAACAACATTGCAAAAAGCGCGTCGTCGGCCGGCGCCGTGCTTGCGCCCGTTTCGTCGCCGGAGGTGGCAGGAGTGCCGTCTGCGCCGTCTGCGCGGGCGTCCGTTCCGTGTTGTGCCAGGGACTTAGCGATGACTTCCTGCGCGCGGTGCTGCGCCACATCTTTTTCATACTTGGCGTGCGGCTGGAGCACGAGGTGAGCCAGTACGAACGCGAAGCTAGTGAAGAAGAGCCAGCGCACGACCCTGGCGGTCCAGGCGCCGGTCGCTTCGCTCTTCTCGGCTTTTCGCGAGAGGTATTCGGTTTGTGAGTGCAGGCGCTTGGGCCGGTAGTAATCAATCAATTCGTGGAGAGCTTCGTCGCAGGTGTTCTCGCAAGGCGGCGCGCAGATGCGCGGGTGCACGCCTTCGGACGCCCACGCCTTGGCTCTCTCGTAATTGTGCCCTTCGAGCTTATGCACTTCGTCCTCGAGTTCCTCGCGAAGTAACTTCATGTCAATCGGCGGGCACCAGAGGCGCGAATCGGTGAGATTACGAAATTTCAGCAAGCGCAAATTTTCGGCTTTGTAGCGCGCGGTCAGCCATTTTTCCTTGAATTGGAACATTTGGCCGGTAGCGATGAGTCCCAGCGTAATGAGTGCCACCACGGCTTCGGTGTAGGTAAGGGGAACATCACGGGACCGAAAGATGAACTCGAATATGGCTATGAGAATGGTTACGGCGCCACCGAGAACCGCGGCGATGGAAATCCACTGGTACCATTTTTGATAGTAGAGGGCCTGTTCGTCGCAGCGGGCAAAAGGGTGGTAAATCGTGTCCTGAACCAAGGACAGAGCGGTAAACAGCGGACGGTATATGGCGTGATGGCCCTGGGCAATCAGGCCTTCGTATTCTTTGAGTTCGGCGGCGTCGTTCATGTCGTCTTTCGCTGCGCGACGGTGAGGCGAAGGCGAGACCGACGAGGGCACGGAGGCAGCGATGGCTTTCGCAGGTTCTGGCATGCGTCACCTCTTGGTAATGCTATAGCCCATGGCGATGATGGCCTTCAGCGCTTCGTTGACCATGATGCGGTCGTAGTCCTTCTCGGATTCCGAAAGACTTTCGTAGGGCACCAGGCACGGGTGGGTACGCTTCACGTCGTCGCGATGCGCGCCGTACGTCCAGCCATCGCGGATTCGTTGTTGCGCCCAGATTTCGTGAGCGTTACGAGCGAGGCTTTCGAGCAACGGTTGCAGGTCATCGAGATTCACGTGCGAAGTATCCACGGGATGCGGGACGTAGGTTTGATCGGGCATGGCTGCTGGAATCTCCGCAGTTTTTACTGGCCGCGATGATGTAGATGCTCGGACCTGGCACGAAAACGCTACAACGTGGTCCAGAGGGCGGCAACTATAGCAGAAATGGGGCGAGGTTCAGAAGCGAGCAAAGCAACAGCGGGCCGGCCCCGCTTCGCGGCAACAGGCGTTGCAACTGCCAAAATAGCGCCAAAGGCGCCCGCCTGAAGGCGGCCGCTACAGATTCAAAACCTAGAGCTGCGTGATTGCTAGGGCGGAAAAATGGAAGGGGCGGCGAGCGTCTCTGTTATGTCGCGCGAACGCCGGCGCCGCCGAATTGGGAGCTAATCAACTTCCATGATTCGAGTGGCCTTGACGACAGGGGATTTCTTCTGCCGCTCGGCAAACTTCTGGGCGCGATCGCGGTCAATGTAAACGCGGGCAAATTTTTCGCCGTCAGCGTAGTACACGGTCACTTGCCAGTGGTGGTGCTTGCGGCGCTTGTCACGCTTCATGCGGCTGGTTTTCTTGAGCTTTTGCTTAGTCACTTTGGGCGGGTCCCTCCGCTGAGTGGACTATGTCAAGTTTGCAGGGGCGGCGCAAGTAACTAGTTAGGGGTTGACGTTCCTATACTTTATTTCTGGCTGGGCCCAGGGGTTTGGGTGCCATTTTGGCTCCCGCAAAATGAAAAAAACTAAAGCCCTGCAACATTCTCGAGCATCTAACCGTATTACTAAGCGAGGGGCGAAATTGGCGGGGGGAGGAACACCGTGATGCGCTGGGAACGCGACATGCAGATTGAAGACCTGCGGGACCATCCGAGGGAGTTGATCGCCGAGTTGAGCGATTTGCTGGCCAGCGGTGCGCCGGCAATTCCCGATCCGAAACACCCTGAGCTGTATGAGATCAAGAGCGATGCACAGGTGTTCTATGTGCATATTTCTCCCGTAACGGGAAAAGTGCTGCTTGTAGCGACCTGGCCCACTGAGGGCGTGCTGGAAGGCGCGCACGCTGCGGCTTAATCTGGGTTGCGCTTGCGCGGGGGGCGGCAGGGGCTTGGTTTGGCGGCGTTTCGCCCGGTGGCTACTCGGTCAGGTCTGCGAGCTTGAGGTTTAAATCTGTGAGAATCTGTGGTTTCAGTTTGTAGATCGTCGGGGATTCGCTCGTCCGCGCGTAAACAAAACCGCCGGATTCTTTCGAGATTTCAATTTTCAGAATTTTTCCATTCTTGTCGGTGAGAATCGCCTCGAACTCGGGCTTCGCTAGTTTCACGGCGATGGCTGGCGCTGGGTGGTCGAAGATTTCTTCGGCAGTGGCTTGCTGAAGTGGAGTGAAGAGCTTGTCGAGGCTTAGAGGCTTGGACTGCTGATTGTCTTTCAGCTCGCCGCTCGGCTTTTCGTCTTTTTGCGCTGATAGGTCCAAAGACCATTCTGATTCGGTCTTGCGGGTGGCGAGAATCGTGCCGCTGGCGCTGTGAATCTCGGCGTGGGTGATGGCGGCTGGATCGAAGTGGGCGAGCTTTTTGTCACGTAAGTCGTTGAAATTTTCCGCGAGCTTTTTGTACAGGTCCTGATTGATGCGGAATATTGTGGGCCGGGCGGCGTCTCGCGCGAAATACTCGTCGCCTTCCTTTTTTCCCACGAGCAAAGTTGCGATGTCGCCTTTGGCATACGCCACGCTGAACGAAATCGCCGGCGTTGCGAGGCCATACTTGGGCAGGCTGTCGGCAGTTTCGCTGACGATGGTGGTGATTCTGGCGTTGGCGACGGCCGAGAGCAGCGCGTTGATGGCGTCTGTGTCGGCAGGCGCAGCCGCGGGCTTAGTGAACTTCCAGACGTCGTGGTCCTTTGCCGCGGCAAGTTCACCCGATGAATTCTTGAGGCCGAAGGATTTCACGTCGTCGGCGACGAAATGCAGCACGGAATGATCGCGCAAATCTTGTAGAGGCTTGTCGGCGCTGACCAGCAACGATTCGGGGAGCAGAGCTACGTCCTTGGCGTTGTCAACGATGGCGTACACCGAAACGCCTGTGAAATCTTTTTTGCCCAGGCGCAGAGAATGCTTTGCGCCATTCTTCATTTGAAAATCGAGTGCGACGATTGGAGTATCCAGTCCGAAGACTTTCAGGCGATCTGGCGTGCCGGGTTCGGTCTGCGCGACGCGATCTGACGCAAGTTGCTGCAGAATACCCTGCAGCGACGGATCATCAGCGCCCGTCTGTAGGGGCGAGGTGATTTGCCAGGCGCCATTTTGTTTTTCGAAATGGATTGGCTGAGATTTCGGGTCGGCCGGGTAGGAGATGGTTAGCGAAGAAATGTCATCTGTCTGCAATGTGAATGCGGGCTTGGTGGAATCTGCCGGTGCGTTTGCGGCTTCTTTCTGGCCGCGCTTCCAGTCGAAATAATACGCCGCTGCTCCGACGATGATCGCGACCAGCAGGACAATCAATGTGGATTTCTTAATCATGGCGTTTGGAAATTTTCCTCATTCGTTTGGCGTGCGCGTTAACGGCGTTTCCACCAGATGTAAACGCCGGAGAAAATCACCAAGCCGGGTAGAAAGACCAGGTCCAGCCAGTGCAGAATGGCGGACTGGGCTTCGGACAGGTTGACGCGGCGGTTGGTGGCGCTCTTGGGGCGGATGGAGATCAGGCTTTCATCCTGGGTGAGCCAATTAACGGAGTTGTAGAAGAGATCGCCGTTCCTTTGCTGCGTGACCCAGGGATTCGCGGCAAATTGCGAATTGCCGATGACGACGACGCGCGCATCCTTGTCGCCTACTTTGCGATTCGCGGCTACTCCCAAGGAAAGCGGGCCGATCTTGTCTGTTTTCGGATCGAAGGAAATTTTCTTTTGGCCAGGCTCGAGCTTGGGAATCGTGAAGCTGCGTTCCGAGGTCTTCAGAAGCTCAACGGTTTGCGGAATCGTTTTATTTTTGTCCGCGATTGCAGCGGTGCGCGCCAGCGGGAAGAAGGCTACCGAGCCTTGAAATCCTTTGGTGATGGGGCTGGAGCCAAAATCCTGGACGACCGGAATAATTGGACCGCCGCCGAAGAGTTGGCCCATGCCGCTCGCGTCCACTACCACGTCGTTGCCAACCGCGACATTCCATGACTGAAAGAGGTCGTCGAGTTTCGGGTCCGTCGCGGGATCAATCAGGATTAGCGCGTCGCCGCCTGCATCCAAGAATTTGCCAAGCATCGCGGTTTCTTGCGGATAATACGTTTGTTTCGGCCCGGCAATCACCACAGCGCTGCAGTCCGCGGGGACGCCGTTTTCCGCGATTAGATTTATTGTTTTGGTTGCGTAATTTTCTTTCTTCAGGCCGGCGTCCACCAGGCTGAAGCCGTCTTGCGAAGAATCGGTGAGCGATTTTTCCCCGTGACCGGTGACGAAACAGACTTCTTTCACTTTGTCGCTGGTGAGTTTGACGATGGCGCCGGTCACATCTTCTTCGCCGGGTTCGCTTCGTTGGCCAGATTGCAAATGCTCCTTGCGCGCACCGTAGGCGACGATGACGTCGCCCATGTGGGTTGCGCCGAAGTCCTGTGCGACTTCGGGTTTCTGCTGCGGGTCCACGAATTGATATTTGAAATGCGGGCTGAGGGCTTTGTACTCGGCCATTAGATCGTCGAAGGTGGCGTTCGGAGTCTTATCGAAACGCGCGACAGTGAGATCTTGTTTCAGGCCTTTGACGATATTGCGGGTCTGGTCGGAGAGCGTGTAGAGCTTTTCGGTGGTGAGATCGAACGTCTTTTTATGGCGGAAGCCGACGAAGTTGAGGGCGCCCAAAATCGCGATCACGGCGATGGTTAGAATGGTGGTGTTGGTTCCCTGCTGCGCGGAGCGGCCGGAAAATGCTCGGACGATGCCGCGGAAACCGAGGACCACGGCTGCTAAAACGAAAACGCCGCCGGCGATCAGAAGAATCTTGCTCGTAATGAGCAGTTCGCCTTGAATGGAGTAACGCACGCCGCTGGCGATAAGCATCGCCACGCCGATCGTACCTACGAAACTAGCTATCTCTTCGCGATCCCATTTCATACTGCGAGTTCCTCCATGAATTGCGAGCTGCGCGCGATGGAATTAAGCGCGGCGCCAGCGCATTGAATCAATCGAGCGCACGGTTAAAAAAATAAAAAGAACCATAAAGCTGAAATAATAAATCAGGCCCGATGTATCAATGATGCCGCGAGCGAAATCGTCGTAATGGCGGCTGGCGGAAAGATATTGCAGTACAGAACCGAGGCCGCCTTCGGCGGTGTGGCCGAGATCCAAAACCCAGAGGAACAGGAAAGCCACGAAGGTGAGGACCGCAGCGATGAGCTGATTCTCAGTTAACGAGGAGATGAAAGTGCCGAGCGCAAGCAGCGAGCCACCGAGCAGCAAAATTCCAGCGTAGCCTGCGAGAAGCATGCGCCACGGCGGCAGCGGCTCGCTGTGCAGATACATGTAAACCAGGTAACCGGCGGTGGGCAGAAGCATGACCGCGAAGAGCGAAAAGGAAGCGAGGAACTTTCCGAGGACGATTTGAATTTCGCTGATCGGCGACGTCATGAGCAATTCCATGGTGCCGCGTTTACGCTCTTCGGCAAAGACGCCCATGGTGAGAAACGGGGTGATAAAGAGAATGAGCGTCGAAAGCAGGCCCAGAAATGCGCGCATCACCTGGCCGGGAACATCGAATTGCGGCGGCATGCCAAACTGCATGCTCTGCATTTCCATTTGGAACGATTGCTGAATGACCGCGGAGAGGAAGAAATTGAAGAAAAACGCGCTGATGAGCAAGAACAAGCCGATGCAGACATAGGCGACCGGCGAAACGAAGTAGTGCCGCATTTCCTTGCGATAGATGGCGTAGAGGTTGCGCATCGTTTTTCAGACTCCTTGGTAAAAGTTCCGCACTCGGGTTAGTTCGAGGATGCCTGCGCGTGCGCGGCGTCGTCGGTAGTCAACTCCAGGAAAATATCTTCCAAGCTGAGGCTGACGCCGCGTAGCTCGAAGAGCGGCCAGCCGTTCTGCACGATTTTTGCGGCGATGGCGCTGCGAATGTCGGCGCCTTGCGCGGTTTCTACGACGGCCACGAGATGTCCGTCAGCCGGAAGTTGCTCCGTCTCCACGCGGGTGGTGCCGGCGACTTGGGTGAGCGCGTCGCGGAGCGCCTTTTCCGGCGCTTGCACTTCGACGCGAATTTTCTGGCCACCTTTGAGCTGCGACGTGAGATTTTGCGGCGTGTCCACGGCAGCGATTTTGCCTTTGTTGATGATCACCACGCGGTCGCAGGTCATGCTGACTTCCGGAAGAATGTGCGTGGAAAGAATGATGGTGTGAGTTCCGGCGAGGCCTTTGATCAAGTTGCGGACTTCGATGATTTGCTTGGGATCGAGTCCCACCGTAGGTTCGTCGAGGATGATGACGTCAGGATCGTGCACCAGGGCTTGCGCGATGCCCACGCGCTGTTTGTAGCCGCGGGAGAGGCGCTTGATCAGTTGCGCGCGGCGATCTTCCAGATTTGTTTTCTGCATCGCTTCGGTGACGCGCGCGGCGCGTTTGTCGGAAGAGACATTCTTGATGCGCGCGACAAAGTCCAAGTAATCTTCGACAGTCATATCGGGATACACGGGCGGGGTTTCGGGCAGATACCCGATGTGGCGCCGGACTTCCATGGAGTCGCCGAAGACGTCGAAGCCGGCGATCTTCGCGGTGCCGGAGGTCGCGGGCATGTAGCCGGTGAGGATGCGCATGGTGGTGGTCTTGCCGGCGCCGTTCGGTCCGAGGAAACCTAGGATTTCGCCCTTGTTTACGGTGAAAGAAACGTGATCTACGGCTGTGACGGCGCCGTAGGCTTTCGTCAAATCCTGAACTTCTATCAATGCATTCCTCCCGCTGAGATACGACCGGCACGAGCGCCGGACAATTGCAAACAAATGTTTATACTAAAAAACGGCGCAAATTGAAAATCACGTGGAACTTGTGGCGGCGAGTGATTTGCGGCCGCGCGGACGAGCCGCGACCTGAATTGATCGGCCCACTGTTGGATGCCGACATCGGTGCAGTAGTTGCCGAAGTGGTGCGGCGGTGGTTTTTTAGTGTTGATCTGGAATTTTTCCCGGTGCGACGCCAACGCTAGAACGTGAAACGGCCGCCGATTTGGGCCGCGAACGCGCCGCCCACCGTGGTGCCGGGGCCGAAGAAGTCCCCGAGCGCGCCCGCGGGAAAGCTCAATTGCTTGAGGCTGGTGATGGGAGTGAAGTTCGAGCAAGCGGGCGGGTTCGCGCAGATGCCGGTGATGTTCGAGGTGTCGTTCACCGGCACGGGGAACGCGGCGACATTGGTGACGTAGTTCGCGCCGGGATTATTGCGATTGAAAATATTGAAGAATTCGATGAAGGGAGTGGCGGTGAAACGTTCGTGGAAGGTGAACGGACGGCTGACGCGGAGATCCCACTGGATGTAGGGGGTGCCGCGAAATTCATCGAGCGAAGTTTTCACGCCATTCACTACGATGCGATCCGTGCCATCGGTATTCGTGATGGTGAAGGGACGAGCGGTTTCGGCTTGGCCAAGGAGAGAGACGTCGAATCCGGCGGGAAGGTGGAAGACTCCAGCAAGAACGAAGCGATCGGTGACGTCTTCGCCAGAGGGGCCGTAATCGCCTTTCGCGAAGGGATCGAGCGGATTGCAGACGCCGTTCACGTAGTCGAATAGCTCGCCTAAGACGCAGCCCCACGTCTGCGCTTTGGAAAGCGTGTAGTTTGCGATGAGATGGAAACGGCTGGAGACGTTGCCTTGCAGATGAATTGAGAGGCCGTTGTAACTGGAGCGATTGTCGCTCTTGAAGAGCGCGATGTCTGGCGCGTCTGCCGGCAGGTTGACGCCGGCGGTGTAGTCGTAGCGGCGATAGCCGTGATTTCCTTCCTCGTGGGTGAAGTCGGCGCTGATGAGCCATTGCGCGTTGAACGCATGTTGGACGCCCGCGGTGGCGTGGATGGCGTAGGGCGTCCTGTAGCGGTTGTCAATCAGTGCGCCGGCAGAGCCCGGCGTGAGGCAGCCGGGGTCCGTGGAGACGACGCAGGGGAGAGGCGGCGTGTTGACTGCCTGGAATGCGGTGACCCACCCGTTCTGCGCGAGATCGTTGTAAAAAAGGCCGAAGCCGGCGCGGAGGACCGTCGCAGCGGACTGGCCCACGGTATAAGCAATGCCAATGCGCGGCGCGAAAGCGTGGCGATAATCCTGCGGCGCGCCGGTGACGAGCGGGATGTTCAGGGCTTTTAGTGTGAGATACGCCGGATTTTCCAGCTGGTTGCGACCGGAAGCTTGGAACAGTCCGAACGTGGTGTCATAACGCAGGCCATAATTCACAGTGAGGCGCGGGGTCATGCGCCAGGAATCCTCGGCGTAGAGGCCGAGGCGCTGAACATTCTGGACGAAGTTGCCGTCAGCGGCTGGATTCGCGGTGCAGGTTATGCCTGATGGAACAGGCTGCGTGCAAGTGAGGTCGTTGTAGAACTGGGATGGATTCGCGGCATAAAAGCTGGGATTTTCCGGATATTGGATGAGGGTTTCGGCGTTGCCTGCTAGCGCGCCGGTCAGGACGGGTTCGTGGATGAAATTAACGCCGAAGCGAGGGGTGTGCTGGCCGACGGGGTGCGTGACGTCATAACGGAACTGGTATTTTTGCTGGTTGCGCAGAATCGGAAACGCGGTGATGGGCGTGACGAATTGATTGTCACCGAAAGTTTCAAAGCCGGAAATGGTGCTGTCCGTGGAACTGAAGGGAAAGGCGAGCGCGTATCCGAAATCGCCGTTACGCGTCTCGGTGTGGTGCAGGCCGCTGGCCTCGAACACGAAGGAGCCGACCCAGGTGGGGCTGAAGAGAAATTGCTGGCTGAGCAGCAAGTTCACGTAATTCGAACGCGAGGTTGCGCCGACGGATGGCAAGGTTGCTTGCTGCACGAGATCGTTAAAAGTGGTGTAACGATCCAGGGCGAAGCGCAGGAACCATTGCGAGCGGGCCGATTGCGTCCAATCAAAACGCGTGGTCACCAGGTAATCGTGAAATGGCACAGGAGTATTCGCCGGGACGACTATGGAATTTACTCCGGGGACGAGGTCTGCGGTGGCCAAAGTCGCCAACGCGTTGAATTCTGAAATGCTGGCGGGACTGTAGGAGATGCTGGCATCTTCGTGAACGTATTCGAGCGAAGAGAAAAACCAAACTTTGTTCTTAACCACCGGGCCGCCGACGGTGCCGATGTAATTCTGGCGAGAGAAAGGCTGTTTGGGTTCGGGGGGCGGGTTGTCAATGGGCAGCCGGGCATTTAGCGCGGCGGCACGTTCGTAGGCGGCGGCGTCGCCGTGCCAATCGTTGGTGCCGCGTTTGGTTGTGAGCACCACCGAGCCGCCGGTGGTGCGGCCAGTGTCTGCATCCTCCTGCGAAGTGCGCACCACAAATTCCTGGACCGCATCGGGCGAATAGTTTTGCAAGAAACCGCCGATGTAATCGTCGGAGTTGTCGCCGCCGTCCACGGAAAGCTCGACGTTCAGCCCGGAACTGCCGCCGAAGGAAACCGCAGTGATGCGCGCTTTGGTGGGATCGGAAGGTTCGACGGGCTCGGTGCCGGGTACAAGGTACGCGATATTTGCAAAGCTGCGATGGCCGAGGGGTATGTTCTGCAAGTCTTCGGATGAAACTGCGCCCTGTTGCACGGCGCTGGAAATATCGAGCTGTTGGGTGCTGATCGAGGATGCCTGAGCTTGCACCTTCACGGTCTGTTGGACGACGTTAGGCTGCAGCGTGGCGGTGATTTCCTTGGCCATGCTGACCACGACGGTCAGGTCCGAGCCTGCCTCGGCAAATCCCGGCGCAGTGACGCTCAGGTGGTATCGGCCGCCGGGCAAATCATCCACCCGAAAATCTCCATGGCTATCGCTAGTAACGGCGCGCTGCAGGGCGGAGGCCTGGGCATGGACCACGATTGTGGCTTTAGCGATACGGCCGCCTGAGGCATCTTCGACGTGACCGATGATGCCGCCACGGGAAGACTGTGCGCAACAAATCGTGGTGAAAATAACTAGCGAGCCGAAGAGCACAGCAGCACGCCAGAGTTTCACGATCCGCTCCTACTAGTCGCCGGCTCATTGATTCCTCCGGCAGCGCCCTTACTTTACGAAATACGCTTTTATTCGTGGTGCGGTCGAGCGCGGACCCAACACGCGAGCTGCGCGAAAAACAGCAGCATCGGCCGGGCAACGGGGTTCGGCCGGTCTGCATCCTTATGGCTGACCGATGGGGCGCATTATCGCAAATCAAATCTCTGGGTGGTATAGGCGTTTGCGGGCGACGGCGAGCCCTAGGCCCGCTGGAGATGTGCGTTGACACGCTGCGGCGGTTTTGTTATTCAACTAGTTTCGCTAAATGAGCCAATGGTTCGATGTGGGAGCGACTCCCTCCGTTCCGGGCGGATCCGAAAAAGAAATCCAAGGTGCTATGACGACATTGAAGGTGTATGCCCGAATGAATAAGAATTTGCCGCTGAGGAAGAGAGAGAACGCGGCCGGTGGAAGGCGCTGGAATCGCCTAGGGTCGCTCGCGGGCGCGGTGATTGCTTTTCTGGGCCTGACATTCATTTCGAGCTGCGGCGGCGGGGGCAGCAACATCACTCTGGCGATTACTCCGAAAACTTCCAGCATGGACCAGGGACAATCGCTGCTTTTCGTCGCGACGCTGGGAAATGATACGGGCAATCTGGGAGTGACCTGGCAGCCGCTGACTGGTTCGGGCTGCGCCGGATCGAGCTGCGGCACCTTGAGCAACGTCACCACCACGTCGGTGACCTACACCGCCCCGTCGGGACTCACCACCGGCATCAGCGTAAGCCTGGAAGCGATCTCCAAGGCGAATTCGGGCGTCACTTCGACGGCGACGATTACCATTGTGCTGCCGGTGACTTTCACGACTACGTCCCTGCCGAATGGCTCCAACGGCGTAGCCTACAACCAAACAATTATTACCAGCGGCGGAGTTGCGCCGATTACTTATACCGTGGGTGTCGGCAGGTTGCCTGCGGGCCTGAAACTGAACAACGTCGGCACGATTATTGGCACGCCCAGCGGCACCGGAACGTCCATATTCACAATTAATGCCACCGACTTCGGAACCCCGCCTTTGACGGTGCCCTCACCGATCTACACGGTTACGATTAATCCACCGCCGCCGCTTTCGATAACCTCGACGGCGATGGCCAATGGTTTTACCGGCACTGCGTATAGCTCTGCGATCGGATCCTCCGGAGGCGTTCCGCCACTGACGTGGTTCGTGCCGCCGGGCACCTTGCCGCCCGGATTGGAACTGAACACTTCGTCCGGGCTGATTAGCGGCACACCGACGACTGCCGGCGTTTACACATTTTTCCCGACGGTGTCGGATTCGGCGCTTCCGCCGCAGAACGCTTCGTCGGCGACGGGCGTAACCATTTCGATTATCGCGGTGACTCCGCTGCAAGCAGTGACGCCACCATTGCCAGCCGGCGATGTGGCCACGGCCTATACGGCTAATCTGGTGGCTAAGGGCGGTGTGACTCCCTACGTCTGGAGCATCGTCGGCGGACAGCTCCCCTCAGGGCTGAAGCTGAATGCGGCAACGGGCGTCATTTCCGGCATACCGATCCTGAAGACCGTCGCCAATTTTTCCGTACAAGTGGAGGACGCGAATTTAACGAAATCCGCGCCGCAATCCTTGAGCATCGTGATTAACACTGGTACCGCAGTCTCCAACTCGCTGCTTAGCGGCCCTTACAGCTTCTTGTTCCACGGGTTCGATTCGGGCGGCAACGTGGAGGTGGCGGGAAACTTCACGGCCAACGGCAGCGGCACGATTCAGGGCGGGCAGCTCGACAGCAATCGTTCGGGCGGGACGCTGGGCGTGTTCACGGGGTCGTCCTTTATCGGGACCTACAGCATCGGGAGCGATGGACGCGGCACCATGCAACTGATCACCACGAACAGCAAGGGCGCGATCGGCACCACAAATTACATACTGGCTGAGGATTCCGGCGGGAACTTCCACATGATCGAGAACGATACGATCGGGACGCCACAGACGCATGGATCTGGAATCATCAAGCCAATCATCGGGGGTGGCTTAACCGCGTCAACGTTCAGCGGAAATTATGTGTTGGAACTGGACGGGCAGGACAATCTGGGAAAATCCGAAGTGATTGTGGGCGTCACGCACGCGGATGGCGTGTCCCAACTGACCCCGGGAATGTTGGACGTCAACGACGCAGGAACGTACAGTCCGGGGGTGGCAGTAAGCGGAAACTTTTTCGTTTCTCAAAACAACGACAAGGGGATTCTGTTTTTGACATACCAGATACCTGCGTCGGCGCAAGTGATCGCGGAATACTCGTTCTACTTCGTTTCTCCCAAGGATATCTTCCTGATGGCCATCGATCCCACCGACGCCACCCACCCGCGGTTGGGGGGTGAGCTGTTCTTGCAGAAGGCGGGCACGGTATTCGATGCCACGGCGTTGGGCGGAATCAGCGTGGCGACGAGCAGCGGTCTGGATGGAAGCAACGCCACGGTCCTGGCGGGCCTGCTGACGGGTAACGGCAGCAGCGTCGCGAGCGTCAGCTATGACCAGAACGACGGCGGTGCGGTCACTCTGACCAACGCTGCAACGGGAACCTACATCGCGGACCCGAGCATGAACGGGCGCATGGCGTTCACCGGACTGGGCGCGCAGTTTGCCGCGGCGTATTTGACGGCGCCTAATCAGGGAGTATTGATTGGCTCAGATCCCGCAGTCAGTTACGGCTCGCTCGATGAGCAGACTGCGACCGCT
Organism: uncultured Acidobacteriota bacterium; assembly: GCA_963821765.1. Classification (GTDB taxonomy): domain Bacteria; phylum Acidobacteriota; class Terriglobia; order Acidiferrales; family UBA7541; genus Palsa-295. Next base: position 403,394 of record CAWGFF010000003.1, on the reverse strand, counting down.
CCGTTCTCGAGCAGTTCGATACTCGGTGGTTACACGTTGAGCGCCGAAACCACTTTGGATCCGGCGACGGTGAACATCATCGGACAGCTCGATTCGCTGAACGGCAACGGATCGATGACGGGAATCCTGGACGAAGCGGACAATGACGGAACCCCGCACACCGATCAGACGGTGGTGATCCCGAATTACGTGGTGGGATCGAACGGCCGCGGGACGATGCAGATCGGGTCGACGGTCGGTTTGCCTTCGACCATGGTGTTCTACATCGCTTCACCGGGAAACTTCCGCGGGATCTCCACCGATTCAAATCCGGGGAACGAGCATCCTCTGGTGATGTACTTCAACCACTAGTGGGCGTGCGTGACGCGGTCGTTTGCGATTGCTCGCTAGGCAGCAGGACGCTTACTTCTCGTCTTTCTTTTTTTCCTGGAGCTCTAGCGCGGCGGAATTGATGCAGAAGCGCAGGCCGGTGGGATCGGGGCCGTCGTCGAATACGTGGCCTAGATGCGCGTCGCAGCGGCTGCAGATGGCTTCAGTGCGCTCCATGCCGTGGCTGATGTCGCGTTTCAGTTCCACGTTATCGGCCGCGATCGGCTGATAGTAGCTGGGCCAGCCCGAGCCGGAGTGAAACTTGGCGTCAGAAGAAAACAGCGGCTGGCCGCAGCAGACGCACGTGTAAGTTCCTTCGGCTTCCTCGTTTTCGTATTCACCGGTGAACGGCGGCTCGGTTCCCTGCTTGCGCGTGACGTAGTATCGATTGTCGTCCAGTTTGGCGCGCCATTCGGCGTCGCTCTTGCGTATTTTTTCGCTCATGGCGATAGCTTACACGAAATTTCTATTTCCCGTGAAGCACGCGCGACGGCGGCAAGTGCGCGTGGTCGGATATACTAGGCGGGCCAGAGTCGGTCGCTGGCCGATAATCGCGCTCGCGGCGTCGCGGCGCTGCTTCCTTCGCGGGAACAGCGAATCGAGAGCGAAGACATCCTCATCGAATACAGTGGAGAGAATCTGTGAACGAAGTTTTCATTTGTGACGCAGTGCGCACGCCTTTCGGGCGTTACGGCGGCGCGCTCGCGACAGTTCGCACCGACGATCTAGCGGCGATTCCGATTCGCGCGTTGCAGGAGCGAAATCCCGGGGTGGATTGGGCGGCTTTGGATGATGTGATCTATGGCTGCGCGAATCAAGCGGGGGAAGATAATCGCAACGTGGCGCGCATGGCACTTCTGCTGGCAGGGCTGCCGAAGGAAGTGCCAGGCGCGACGATCAACCGGCTGTGCGGGTCGAGCCTGGACGCGCTGGCCATCGCGGCGCGCGCGATCAAATCCGGCGAGACGGAACTGATGATCGCGGGCGGAGTAGAGAGCATGACCCGCGCTCCGTTTGTGGCCGGGAAAGCGGACAGCGCGTTCAGCCGCAACGCGGAGACATTCGATACGACGATCGGCTGGCGCTTCGTCAATCCGTTGATGAAGGCCAAGTACGGCGTGGATTCGATGCCGGAAACGGCGGAGAACGTCGCCGAGGAATATCACGTGGGGCGCGCGGATCAGGATGCGTTTGCGTATCGCACGCAGCAGCGCTGGGCGCGCGCGAATGCCGCCGGATTTTTCAAACAGGAGATTGTCGCGGTGCCCATTCCCCAGAAGAAAAGCGATGCGAAAATTTTCGATACGGATGAGCATCCGCGGCCGGACACGACTCTGGACGGGCTGGCAAAATTAAAGCCGATCGTGAAGCCGAACGGCACCGTCACTGCGGGAAACGCTTCCGGAATAAACGACGGCGCGTGCGCACTGCTGCTTGCCTCACAGGCAGCCGTAGCGAAGTATCGCCTGACGCCGCGCGCGCGCGTACTGGCAACAGCTACGGCGGGCGTCGCTCCGCGGGTTATGGGGATAGCGCCCGCGCCGGCTACGCGAAAACTACTGGAAAGGACGGGTCTGAAAATTTCGCAGATGGATGTGATCGAACTGAACGAGGCGTTCGCGGCGCAGGCGCTGGCAGTGACGAGAGAACTAGGATTGCCGGATGACGCGCAACACGTGAATCCCAACGGCGGAGCGATCGCGATTGGACATCCGCTGGGAGCGAGCGGCGCGCGTCTGACGACCACGGCGATGTATCAGCTGCACGCGATCAAGGGCCGCTACGCGCTGTGTACGATGTGCATTGGAGTAGGCCAGGGAATCGCGGCGATCATCGAGCGCTGCTGAAATGAACAGCAGCCGGTACGTGCTAGGTGCGGCTGACGACCAAGCAAGTGATATCGTCGTGCTGCGGCGCGACGCCCACAAATTCGTCGAGACAACTCATAATTCCTGAAAGTGTGACTGCTGCTCGTTCCTTCATTCTCGGTCGCAGCAGCGCGAGCAGGCGGTCTTCGCCAAATTGCTCATCGCTTTCGTTCTGCGCCTCGGTAACTCCGTCGGTGTAGATCACCAGCAGGTCGTCAAGCTCCAGGATGGTGTTGCCCGCCACGAACTTTTCTGTCAGCTCGATCCCCAGAGGCATGCATTCGGAGTTCAGGCGCTCGATGCTTCCGTCTTGGCGCACTAGCATCGGAGGATTGTGACCTGCGGAAAGATAATTGAGTTCGCCGGTGGCGGGGTTGAGTTCGGCGAGAAACGCAGTGGTGAAGCGCCGGCCATTCAGATTGTTGCCGCAGGCCAGGCGATTCAAATCCGTCACCAGCTGCGAAAGCGAACCTGGCGCACCCGCGAGTGCGCGGAGACTTGCCTGAAAGTTGGCCATGAGCATGGCCGCGGGAACGCTTTTGCCGGAAACGTCGGCGACGGCGATCAGCAACGGGCCGTCGGCCGCGCGGCGAAACGCGTCGTAGTAATCGCCGGCGACCGTATTGGCGGGGCGCGTGGCGAAAGCCATATCAATTCCAGGAACTTCCGGCGGCACGCGAGGGACCAGCCAGCGCTGGATCTCGCGGGCAATTTCAATGTCGCGTTTCATGGCGACGTGATCGCCCAGAACCATAATCAGCAGGATCAATATGCCGGCGAACGCCACGAAAAATTCCACCTGCGTGGTGATGACCAGAAACTGAACGCCGATGATCGCTAGGCACGCCAGAATCAAGCTAAATACCAAGAGCACGCGCCGCGCCGGCGAAAGTTTTCTCAATATTCCGGCAAACAGCGCGGCGACGATTTTGAATGGCTGCTTCCAGGCCTTCTGCGAACCCACCGCGCGCCAGTCAACATCTTGTTTGTACAGCCGCGAACTCGCCTGGGCCTCGGCTTTGAACTGCGTCCAGAGGTCGTCGGCTTCCATGCCCGCTGTCAGCTGGCGCCAGCCGTTCTTGGAACGCCAAAGCGCGCGCTTCGCTTTGGTCTTGGACTTGTGCGCGAAATTCTGGACTTTCGCCCAGTTGCTGCCAATCGTTCCGCGTGCTTGTGTAGTGACGAGAGTAGCCACAATCCCACCATACGCTCTTCGGCAGCGGCGCGCAGATCAGGTTTTTCAGGTATTCTGGAATGAGGGTGGGCCGGTACGAAGAACGGAGACCTCGCTAGTCGTGCGCATCGCCGGGAACGCAATGGATTTCGCCGACTGCGATTTCGAGTAGAACTTTCCGTAACCACGAAAAAAATCGCGGAGCAAGATTTAGGCCAATTCCGTAGGTCTTTATTTATTAGCAAGTTACAGGGAATCGGTCTTGGCAGCAGACATGCACTCCCTGATAATGAGTCTCGTCGCTGAACGTGAACGTTACATGAGGCAGCAACATTCGAGATCGGAGACCCAGTCGTGAGCACAAGAGCTTTGGTTGGCAACCCTACCCGCAAGGACGCCAATCCCGCCGAGGATATACCAAGCCCTAGATGGGCGGAGCGCCTACGCGCCCTGAAGAACATTCCCCCGGTAATGAAATACGTTTGGGACGCTGCGCCTGGCGTGGCCGTCGCTAATCTGACTTCGCGCGTGGTGGCTGCGCTGATTCCGCTGTCCATGTTGGCGGTCGGCCGGATGATCCTCGCTGCGATTTATGCATTGCGCGCCGATCACACGCCGCTGCCGCATTATTTCTGGTGGCTGGTGATTCTGGAATTCGGGCTGGCCGGAATTGCGGCGGTGCTGATGCGCGTGATTGACTTCTGCGACACCACGCTGGCCGAACGGTTCATGAAGCACATCAGCGTGCGGTTGATGAAGCATGCGGCGAATCTGGATTTGATGTCCTACGAGGATCCGGTCTTCTACGACAAGCTCGAACGCGCTCGTGTGCAAAGCACCGACCGCGTGCAGATGATCAAGATTTCCGGCCGGCTGATTCAAGAAACAGTTACGACTGTCAGCTTGGCGGCGGGGATTTTCGTTTACTCTCCGTGGTTGTTGATCGCGCTGGTGGCTTGCGTCGTACCGGCGTTTCTTGGGGAAACGCATTTCGCGTTCCTGGGATATTCGTTGAGCTTTCAGCAGACCCCCGCACGGCGTGAACTCGATTATTTGCGGTTGCTGGGCGGCACTAAAGAAGGCGCGAAGGAGTTGAAACTCTTCGGCCTTGCTCCGTTCCTGGTAGGCCGCTATTCCGATGTTGCAACCGAGCTGCACGACCAGACGATTGGCGTGGCACGGCATCGTCTATATATTGGCGGGCTGCTGGCTATAGTCGCCGTGGCTGGTTACTACGGAACATACGCATTCGTGATTTATCACACGGTGATCGGCCTAATCTCCATCGCGACGATGATTTTTCTTACGGGCGCGATTGCCGGCGCGAGCTCCAACATCCAGGCGGTATTCACAACTTTCTCGGAAATCGCGAACCAGGCGCTGTTCATGACGGATCTGCTGGAGTTCTTCGCGGTGAAGCCGAAGATTTTCTCGAAGCCTGGCGCGTTACCGGCTCCCAAGAAAATTCAACAGGGATTTGAATTCAAGAATGTCTCGTTTGCGTATCCCGGCAGTTCGCGGATGATCTTGAAGAACGTAAGTTTCAAGCTGGCGCCTTCGGAGCGCATCGCCATCGTCGGCGAAAACGGCCAGGGCAAGACCACCATCGTGAAGTTGCTGACCCGGTTGTACGATCCGACCGAAGGACAGATTCTTCTGGATGGCAAGGATTTGCGCGAGTACGACCTGGAAAGTTTGTGGCAAGAAATCGGCGTGATCTTTCAAGATTTTATGCGCTACGAGATGACGGCTTCTGCGAACATCGCGGTGGGCCGAATCGAGGAGCGCAATAATCCGTTCCAGATTCGCGCGGCGGCGAACAAGAGCCTTGCGGAACAGGCGATCCGCCGGCTGCCGAAGGGCTTCGATCAGGTTCTCGGCTCGCGCTTTGAAGGCGCCGTGGACCTTTCCGGCGGCGAATGGCAGAAGATCGCGATCGCCCGCGCGTATTTGCGCGACGCGCAGCTGCTGATTCTGGACGAGCCCACGGCGGCACTGGATGCCCGTTCCGAGCACGAAGTGTTTCAGCGCTTTTCGGAATTGACCGAAGGCAAGATGTCGCTGCTGATCTCACACCGCTTCTCGACGGTCAAAATGTCCAACCGCATTCTGGTCCTGAAAGACGGGGAGATTGCCGAACAGGGCCAGCACGACCAACTGCTCAAAGTGGGCGGGCATTATGCGGAGATGTTTGAATTACAGGCAGCGAATTACCGCTAAAGCTGCGCGAGAGAGGTTCTAGGTCGAGCGCAGGTGCATGCCCACTAATTCCTGCGGCGCGAGCGGCTGATACGATTTGAACCCGGCGCGCTCCATTCCGCGTTGCGCCTCCGGATTCTTCATGAAGGTATCCCAGACAAAAGCAGTGCGCGCATTTTCAGCCATCACCATCGTAATTCCAGCGTCTATACCCACCACATCGCTGTCGTACCAATTGGTCAGCGGATTAAACGCATCAACGAATCCATAGCGGCTCCATGTGCCGGCGCCGTAACGATTATCAATGGTGCGCAGCACGCGCATGGTCGGGCCCGGCATGAACGGAAGCGAACCCGCAGCGGCGCACGGCACGACGGTGCCATCAATCGGACCAGTTTCCGGCGGGCCGCCCCACACTCGGTACCCGTTGATCGAATCCGAGGCGGTGATGCCCCAGAGATCATCGCTGTAATCGGGGAACCTGTTTGCCAGACTCAGGCAGAATCTCCGGTGCACGTCCGTCGCGAGAATCGAGTTCTGAAAATAATCGGCGTACAGGTCGCGTTTGCCGCGGAAATCAAACCAGGCCTGCGAATATTGATGGACGAACAGCGGCGCGTAGGAGCCGATGAATTTGATGCCGTCGAACTCGAAAGTGGTGCGCTTCCAGGCGTCCCAAGTGGCGGGAGCGAGCGCGTGGGATGTGGAGCCGAGGCCCAACAGGTACATCATCATCATTTCGCTGTAGCTATCCCAGCGATATTGCAGGAAACCTGTTTCGGGGCTCCAGCCGTGCGGCAGGATGCGCGTATCTTCGGAGAGCCAGTTCCAGTCCACGCGATTGAAGATTTCGTGCGCGAGCTCGCTGATTTCGGTGTGCTCAAAGTGCTGCCGACAGGTGAGGATGCCGCAGAGCAATATAGAAGTATCAATCGAGGAAAACTCGGACTGCCAGAGGCGTTCGCCGGTATTGATATTGGCCCAGTGATAGAAAAATCCGCGCTGGGTGGGCAGCTTCTTCCATAAAAAGCGCAGGGCGTTGATCACGCGTTCGCGCGCGAGAGTGAACGAGATATATCCGCGTTTTTCGCCGATGCACAGCGCCGTCAAGCCAAAACCGGTGGCCGCGATGCTGCTCACCACGCCGTTATCCGAGGAGCGCACGTTGCAGCGGTCCTTCACCATTCCAGTACTAGGATTTGTCTGGTCCCAGAAATACTGAAAGATCGCCTTTTCGAGTTCCTCCAGGAACGAATCGTCTCTAGGAGAGAGGTAGCTGGGAGGCGGAAGCTGCGAGGACAGAGGTGCCTGCTGGTTTGGAACTGGATGTTGCTGGGAGACCAAGCGCTGGAGCGAAAAGCCTCCGGAGATCGGAATGGCCGAAGCGGAGAGCGCCGCCAAATCCCGCAGCAGCTCCCGGCGCGACAGCTTCGCTGGTCTCAAAATGTCCCTAGTCGGCACAATTAATGTTAGACGAACCCGGCAGCGAATGTAACTGCGGATGAAATGAAGCTAATGACTGTTTCGACGAATCTGGTGCACCTCGGGCAGCCCATTCTTCCGGCTATACGCTCAGCCCAGTACGATGCGCACGTGATGCACCGCACCGTCGTCCACCAGGTGAATTGGGGCGGCGCCAGCCATGAGCTTTCCGTCGAGTTCGGTGAGAGCCACACCGCGCGTAACACCAGAAGGGTTCTCAACCGTGATCTTGTAGGTGGAAGAATGGTAGCGGAACTCGAGGCCGTATCCCGGCCAGTTGCGCGGGATGCAAGGATCAATCGAAAGCGAAGTTCCGCGCACCCGAAAACCCAGAATCGCTTCCATTCCCGCGCGGTACAGCCATCCCGCCGATCCGGTGTACCAGGTCCAACCGCCGCGGCCGATGTGCGGCGCTTCGGCATAGATATCCCCCACCACGACGTAGGGCTCAACTTTGTAGCGCTGGACGTTGGCGCGCGTATCGGCGCGGTTGATGGGATTCATCATGCGAAATAGCTCGACGGCCTTATCACCGTCGCCCAGCTCAGCGAATGCAATCAGCGTCCACGTGGAAGCGTGAGTATATTGTCCGCCGTTTTCACGAATTCCGGGGAGATAGCCCTTGATGTAGCCGGGGTCATGGTCGGGGTGATTGAATGGCGGAGCGAGCAGCAAAATCAACCCGTCGGGACGGCGGACGAGTTGCTGGTCCACAGCCGCCATGGCGCGAACGCCCCGGCCCGGTTCTGCCGCTCCACTCAGGACGGCCCAGGACTGCGCAATCGCATCAATGCGGCATTCAGTGTTCTGCGCGGAGCCCAGCGGCGTGCCATCGTCGAAATACGCGCGGCGGTACCACTCGCCATCCCAGCCATCGCGTTCCAGCGCGGCCTTAAGGCTGCTGACGTGAAGGCGCCAGGTTTCAGCGCGTTGATGTTCGCCGCGGCCATCGGCGAGTTTCGCAAATTCCCACAGGACAGCGTGGAGAAACCAGCCCAGCCAGACGCTTTCGCCCTTGCCGTCCTGGCCAACGCGATTCATACCGTCGTTCCAATCCCCCGTACCCATGAGGGGCAAGCCGTGGCTGCCGACGCTGAGGCTGTGGTCTATGGCGCGCGCACAATGCTCAAAAAGCGTGGCGCGGATTTCTGAAACGCGCGGCTGAAAATAGGATTCTTTCTGGCCTTCCGCCAGCAAATCACCTTCGATAAACGGGATGGTCTCTTCGAGCACGGTCATATCCCCGGTGGCTTCGAGGAATTGGACCACGGCATAGGGCAGCCACAGCAGATCGTCGGACATGCGGGTGCGAATCCCGCGGCCTGAAGGCGGGTGCCACCAGTGCTGGACGTCTCCTTCCGGGAACTGGTGAGCGGCCGCGCGGAGCAATTGTTCGCGGGCCACCCCGCGCTTCGAAATGTTCAAGGCCATCACATCTTGCAGTTGGTCCCGGAAGCCGTAGGCGCCGCTTACCTGGTAAAAACCGGCGCGGGCCCACACACGGCAGGAAAGCGTTTGATACAGGAGCCAGCGATTCAGCAGCACGTCCATACTGGGATCAGGGGTGGAGACCTTCACCGTGTCCAGGATTTCGTCCCAGCGGCGGGTCACTTCACCGAACACTTTGTCGAGGTCGGCGGTGCGGTAGCGCATCAGTAAGTCGCGGGCATGGTCTCTGTTATCTGTTTGGCCCAGGAAAAATACGACTTCGGCACGCACGCCGGGGCGCAGCTCAATGGTGGTCTGGAGCGCAGCGCAAGGATCAAGGGCGGGACCGATTTTTCCCGAGAGCGGAACTCCGCGCTCCAGCGCCGCAGGACGCTCGGCGGTACCATTGCGTGCGAAAAATTCCGTGCGGTCGCCGGTGAAGGAAGTTTGCTGCCCGCGTAGATCAGCGAACGCGATACGGCCGCCAAATTCTCCGCTCCAGGCGCTGCGCGCGAGGATGGCCTTCGATTGCGGCTCGATTTCCGTGATGATGTAGGGCGCGGTTGCGCTGCGCGAACTGCCTAGTACCCATTCGGCATAGGCTGTAACGGAAAGGCGACGCACGCGATCCGAATCGTTGCGCAACGTGAGCCGTGAAATTTTGATGGGATCTTCCACCGGCACAAATTGCAAGAGCTCGAGGGAAATGCCGTGCGAACCATGCAGAAAGCGGCTGTAGCCCTGGCCATGACGCGCCTGGTAACTCGCGGTCTCATCTCTTACGGGAAGCGCGGTGGGCGTCCACACCTCGCCGGTGGCTTCGTCGCGAATGTAGATTGCTTCGCCCGGCGTGTCGAAAATATGGTCGTTGGACCACGATGTGAGCTGATTTTCGTGGCTGTTGAGCGACCACGTGAAACCCGAGCCGGATTCCGAGACCAGGAATCCGAACGATGGATTGGCGACAACATTGACCCAGGGCTCGGGCGTGCGCAAACCTTCATTCAGAGTGATCACGTATTCACGGCCACGATCCGCGAAGCCACCCAGACCATTGAAGAATTGCAAAGTTTGCTGTGGTAAGCGAGCGTCCGGAGATTTAGCGGCGCGCACCGGCCGCGCCAGGCTACGCTCCGCGGGTTCCGGATACTGGGATCGCACAATCTGTTCGGCCAGGGTGCCGCGCCGGCTCAACAGCACAGCACGCGCCACGGCTTGCAACTGCGCGCGCGCGTCTGGCGTGAGCAGGTCGCCACGCAGCAGGAATATTTTCCCGCTGACGCCGCCGGAATCGGGAGAAAGCCGCAGCTGGCTCCCGCGTACCAACGCTTCCAGCGAGTCTTGCAATTCCTGCACGTAAGATGCGGCTTTTTCATTGATGATGACGACATCGGCAGATAATTGCTTCATGCGCCAGTATTCGTGCGCGCGCAACATTTGCCGGATGATGTCCACGTCGTCGGGATCGTCAATCCGCGCCAGGATGATCGGCAGATCGCCGGAGATTCCATGCGCCCACAGCGTGGAAATATCCAGCGAACTGCGCGCCAGCACATCGGCGGGCGGTCGCAGCGATGGATCTACATATAGGACGGCGTTGGCGAGGCGCTGGAACAGCAACGCTTCTTCGGAAGTGATGCCGAGGTGGTGCAACTGCACCTGCGCCTGCGTCCAGGCCAGTGTGTGCGTGCGTTCAAAGGTGCGGGCATCGCGATATTTGTCAGCGAGATCCAAGATTTCTTCGCGCGTGCCAGCGGCAATCGTGGAAAAAATCAAATGGACAGTTCCGCCGGGAGGAACACGCACGGTGCGGCGCAGGCTCAAGATCGGGTCCAGCACGGAACCAACCGTATTGGAGAGCGGCCGGCCGTCCATCACCGACACCGGATCGCGCAGGGTGCGGGTGCGCCCCACGAAACGGGCGCGATCGGTTTCAAACTGCAATTCCCCGACGGTTTCAGCGTCCGTCACGAGAACGTGCGCGACCCAGACAGAAGTCTCATCTTCGGAACGCTTGCGCCGCGTGGCGACGAGCGCGCTGACGTCTGGCACGAACTCGGTTTCGACGAACAACTTCGCGAAAGCGGGATGAGCAACGTCGGCTGCTTGCGGCGTGAGCGACAGTTCCGCGTAGGATGTGACTTGAATATCGCGCGCGCGAATGCCGACGTTGCTGAGCGAAATACGGCGGACTTCCGCGTCGTCTTCGGAAGAAACGACCACCTCCAGAGCCGTAGTGAGCGAGCGATCGCGGCGGACGATTTCAGCGTGGTCTTCAAAGAAAATGGCTTCGTACTCGTCTGCTTCAATGCCGGCGGGCTGATAACCAGCGGACCAGACATTGCCGGATTGCTCGTCGCGCAGATAGATGTATTGGCCCCAGTTGTCGAAGGTGAAGTCTTCGCGCCAGCGTGTGATTGCCAGATCGCGCCAGCGGCTGTAGCCCGAACCGGCAGACGTGAGCATGACGGAGTAGCGTCCGTTGGAAAGCAGCTGGGTGCGCGGAATCGCATCGTGCGGCGTGCCGAAGCGGCGCACCAGCGGAGGGATCAGTTCGCGCACCTTGGATGCAGCGGTGACTTCTTCGGCGCGCGGACGGGCGACCAGCACGTCGCGTGGGGTGCGTTCCTGCAACAGCAACTCGGTGGCACGCACAATCGGTTCCGCATGGAAACGATCGCGCATCACGCCGGCATTCAGCACGTCGGCTAAAGCGATGATGGACATGCCTTGGTGATGGGCCATGAACGCACGGATCACGGCGACGTCTTTGCCTTCCGGCAGGCGGCTGCTGGTGTAATCCAGCGACTCATAGAATCCGTAGCCTCCGGCAGCTCCGGCGCGCGCCAGCCTGGCAAAATTCTGTACGGCAGCCGCTGGGTCGATCATCGCGGCGAGCGCGGTCGCGTACGGCGCGATAACCAGGTCTTCACTAAGCCCTCGCTTCAGACCCAGGCCGGGAACCCCAAAGCCCGAGTACTGATACGTGAAATCCATGTCGCGCGCGTTAAAAGCGGATTCCGAAATTCCCCAGGGAACGCTGCGCTCCTCGCCGTATTCGATCTGTCGCGCGACGACCTGCTCATACGTCTGGCTCAACATGCTGTTCGCGGGCGAGCGCATGACCAGCGCGGGCATCAAGTATTCGAACATCGAGCCAGACCAGGAAATCAAAGCCAAGCCACGGCCCACGGGTGTGAGCGCCCGGCCCAGACGGAACCAATGCGACGCCGGCACGTCGCCCTTGGCAATGGCGATAAAGCTGGCGAGCCGCGCTTCCGAGGCCAGCAAGTCGTAGCAATTGTCGTCCAGCGTTCCGTCGGTGCCGCGAAAACCGATGGAGAAGAGCTTGCGCGAATTGTCGAAAAGAAAAGTGAAGTCCATCGCGTCGAACATGGATTGAGAGGCGTGCGCGATGGCGACCAGGCGGCGGGTCAGAGCCGACGCATCCCGCGCGGCTCCGTTTAGAGCCGTTGTGAGAGCGTCAAGACGCTGCAGAACTTCTCGATTCGTCGCGGAATCCGCAGCAAGTCTTGCGCGCAGAGCTGCCAATTCGCGGACCGCGGACTCACAGCAATCCGGAACATCCACAAGCGCGGGCATGTGGCGGAAAAACGGCTCGATGGCTACCCAGTCCAGCGCTTGTTCCTGCGGACGCTCCGCCATGGCTAGAACCTCGCTGGGCTCCAGTCGCAGCCACGGGATCACGATCCGCGCGTCGCGCGCGTGGCTTTGCAGACTTGCACGGGCGGCATCGGCCCACAGGCGCAATTCGGACTCCGGAGGGGCGCCGAGTTCTTGCGCCAGGGCCTGAGCGATGTCGGCAACCGTTTGCGCGCGTTCCTGAATCTCTAGAAAGCGCGCGGCCCAGTCTCTAGCGCTGGCTGGAACGGGATCGAGTGCGGCTGCCAGCGAATCTAGCGCGTTGGCCAATTGCTTGCGCGTCACGATATGCGTGCGCTGGGTATCGGCGATGTCTTCCAGAGCTTCGCGCAAAAGCTGAAGCGCATCCGCGACTCCCGCAAATGGGCGCGACGCGGCGAACGGTTCACGGATAATTTCGCGGCAGCCGTTTCCAAGAACCAGCAGATTGGCGGCGAGGTTTCCGCTGTCAACGGTGGAAACGTATTTCGGATCGAGTGGAACCAAGCGGCGCGTATCGTACCAATTGAAAAAATGGCCGCGGTACAGCTCCAGTTGACCCAGGGTTTGCAGCGTCGCTTCGAGGCGGTCCGCCACTTCCTGCGCCCCTACCCACCCCATGTCTCGCGCCGCGAGAGTGGAAAGCAGATACAGCCCGATATTGGTGGGGGAAGTACGATGGGCTACGACCGGCTTGGGATCTTCTTGAAAATTATCCGGCGGCAGGAAACGGTCGTCAGCAGTGACGAATCGTTCGAAAAATCGCCAGGTGCGCCGCGATATGGATCGCAGTGCGCTGGCGTTGGCTGCGGAAATTGGCTCGACGTCCTCGAGCGGAGGTGGGACGCTGATCCAACGGGCCACGGCGGGCGCGGCGATCCACAGCACCGTAAACGGAATCGCAGCCCACAAGGCCCGCGGCCGCGCAATTGCAACGAGCAACAGCACCGCGAAAGCCACCAGAACACTCGCCACCATACGCCCGTATGTAGCTAAAACCTTCAGGTTCACGGCGTGCCTTGCCTGTGCCGCCGTGACCCACTGCAATAGATTTCGGCGGGTGAAGAACAAACGGACCAGCGTGCGCAGAATTGCGTCCGTCATCAACCACGCCTGGTAGGCAATAAAAGTGACGGTCAAACCGATTTGCGAAGCGCCCAGCGATAGATCGGAAAGAACATCGCGAAAATGGCTGCGTTTGGAAGTGCCGCTCAGCCGGGCATTCAAGCCAACGAGAAAAGGAATTAACGCAGGAATCGCAATAATCGCCAGCACGAAGCGCGTCCACATCCAGGGCGACACCTGCGGCGTCAGCCAGCCCGCAACCATTAACAGCAGCGTGCATGGCGCGGAAAGTGTACGGCGCAGATTATCAACCATCTTCCAACGGCTGATCGCGGGAATGGAGATTTTGCGGCGTTCCTCCTTCGAGAGTCCGCCGCGCCCGAATATCCACGGAAGCAATTGCCAGTCTCCGCGAGCCCAGCGATGCTGCCGTGCCGCTGCGACTTCGTAATGCGACGGAAATTCGTCGAAAAGCTCGATATCGCTGGCCAGCGCGGCGCGCGCGAAGATGCCTTCGAACAAGTCATGGCTCAGCAGCGTGTTTTCCTTGGTCTTGCCGGCCATTGCCTCTTCAAACGTGTCGAGATCGTAAATTCCCTTTCCGGTGTAGGATCCCTCATGAAAGAGGTCCTGATACACGTCGGAAACTGCCGCCGAGTACGGGTCGATCCCGCTGGGGCCGGAGAAAACTCGCTGGAAAAGCGTGCCTTCGCGATCATTGGGAAGCGAAGGCGTCACGCGCGGCTGCACCACGCCGTAACCATCCACAACCCGACCCAATTGCGGGCTGAATTGCGGCCGATTTAGGGGATGCGCCATGGTGCCGACCAGGCGCGCCGCAGTCCCACGAGAAAGCCGTGTATCCGCATCGAGCGTGATGACATAACGCACTCCGGGGACGGTTTCTGGGACATGACCCGCGACGGGAATGAAATTTGTCTGCGTGGAGCCGCGCAGCAATTGGTTCAGCTCGTGCAGCTTGCCGCGCTTGCGCTCCCATCCCATCCATTTCTGTTCGCGTTCGTTCCAGGTGCGCTTGCGATGAAACAGAAAGAAACGCGCCCCGCCGCCAGGGGCCGGACCATGGGCTTTGTTGAGGCTGGCGATGCCGCCGGCGGCCGCCGCGAGCAATTCATCATCTCCGGACAAGGTTTCGGTGGCGGCATCCACCCAATCCGTGAGTAGCGCGAATCGCAAATCGCCGTCAATGTTTGCGAGGTAATGGATCTCCAGGCGCTCCACCTGTTCCTTGATCGCGTCCTGCGAGGTCAAGAGAGTGGGCACCACGATAATGGTCCGCAATTCCTCCGGAACTCCGGCACGCAACTCAAGACGAGCCAGGGTGCGAGGACCAAGTAAATCCGCCACGATTCGATTGATCAGCGCGATCGCTAAATCCGAAGCGGGCACCGAAGCCAGCAACGCAAACAGCGCCAGCATGGGCGCGCTCACGTGCAATTCGCGGGCGTGCGCCAAGGGCAACGCCAAAATCAGCGCGGTCATTACCGCTATGGTGCCCAGGTAACCCGGTACGGCGGCTCGCACGTACAGGCGCAACACGCCGCGCCGCCAGGCAACTTGAAATCCAAGCTCGCGCTCGAAATCGAGCCGCCCGCGGGAGATCAGGTAGTAGCCAGGATCGGCCTTGCGTTCATCAGGAGGATTGCTATCCCCGTGAAGTTCGGCGCGCGAACGTTTGGCGCGTTGTACGGCGCGCTGGGCAACCTCGATTTCGCTGTGGCCGGAACCGCGCGACAAATCCTCAATGGCGTGGCGGTAGTAGTCGCGCGTTGCGAAATCCATTTCCCCGAAATTGCTGCCGCTGCGCAGCACTTCATCCACCAGGCTGACGCTCTCGAAAAATTCCTCCCAGTCGAATGCCGACGTAAGCCGCATGCTGGTGATGATGTTGCGCACCGTGACGCTCATGGCGGCCTGCTCTTGGTGTTCGGCGCGCACGATTTCATCCGCAGTGGTGCCCTGCGCGGCGAGGCGTTCGTCCAGCCATACCAGGATTGGACCTACCTTGGGATCGAGGTCGCGCAGGCGTTGCACCAGCTGCACCGCGAAGGAGCGCTCCAGCGGCTTATTTTCGAAGCGGCGCAGCACGGCGGCGGGTGACACGGCCGTCTGGCCCGCTGTACCGAGCACGCGGTCTGCGAGGATATCGGCTTCCACGCGCGCATTGCGGCTGCGCACAATGCGCTCGGCGACACGCCGCAGATTTTCCACCAGCACGATGCGCAGTGTGATCGCCACGGCCCAAAGTTCGCCGATGGTCAATGGTTGGACGCGCTGGTAGGCGCTGACAAAACGGCGCAGAACTTCGGGATCGAAGCGGCTGTCGTTGTGAGCAACGAATGCCCAAGCGACCCCAAAGACGCGCGGAAAGCCCTCCAAGTGGCCGGACGCGAGCTTCGGCAATTTGCGGTAAAAGCCGGGGGGAAGGTCGTCGCGAATTTCGCGCAGTTGCTCTTCGACGATGAAGAAATTATCTACGAACCATTCCGCTGCGGGAGTGATGGCCTGTTCGTGCTGAATGGCCCGCGCGGTGGCCCGGTAATATTCCAGCAGGACGCGCCCGTTCTCCAGCACTCGAGGGATGAGCGGCCGGCCCTCTTCGGGATCGGTGACGACGAGCTGGGCCGCCGCCAGGCTTTCCGCGTGCTGCTCCAGGCGCTCGACGCTGAAAAGCTCAGCGCGAATTGTCTCCTCTGGCTCGGAGAAAATGGGCGGGGGTGGTTGAGCGGGCTTTGCCATCTTGGTGTTTCGAGTCTCCAATCATGTCATTACTCACCACCGGAAATCCGCGGCCGGCATATTTCGGCCAGCACAATAAAGCAACAGATCCGGCGGCCATCTGGAGGGGCGGCCGCAACACAGAAGAACCAGGGCTGTACGAGTTGGAATTTTACAGGACCGAGCGCTCAATAGAACGATAAATCGCGCCGCATCGGGTAACGCAAAGATTGGAGTGATGGAAGTACCAAGGCACTAATGCAGGGATTCACCGATTTACGCGTGACGTGAAAACTGCTTGGTCTATACGATCTCGAATTCAAGGGGCGCCGGAGCGATGGGGTAACCGGAATTGCTAAATGCGACATCATTCTGATTGGCGTTCGCGGATTGAAGCCTTATAATTTGCATATGAGGCAACTCACTCTCCCAGTCGTCTTCGAATTCGACGCGGACGGCTATTTCGTTTCGTGTCCGGCCCTGCAAGGCTGCTACAGCCAGGGCAACACGTACGAGGAAGCTCTTACCAACATCAAGGACGCAATTCGCTTACACCTCGAGGATCGCGTAGCCGATGGCGAGGAAATACCTGAACACAGTTCAGTGAGTCTCTCCACCGTAGAAGTCAGCATGTGATGCCCCGGCTTCCCCGCCTCACTGCCCGCCAGATTATCGTCGCGCTGGAAAAATCAGGATTTTCGCTCACAAGACAAACGGCAGCCACCTGATCTTCAAGAATTCGCAGGGCAAACGCGTGACTGTTCCATTCCACGCGGCGAAAACCCTCCACCCAAAAGTACTGAAAAGCATTCTGCGGGACGCCGATCTAACCGTTGAACAATTGGAAGAACTCTTATAAATCCGCGCACGGACAACTCCAAAATTTAGTGCACGGGCCTGCAAGAATGGTGCGGAGCTGCCGTGGGTCGCAATACCTTCGGACCAACATTAGCTGCGGCAATAAAAAGAAGTGGTGAGCCGGGGAGGACTCGAACCTCCAACCCGCTGCTTAAGAGGCAGCTGCTCTACCATTGAGCTACCGGCCCACTGAAAAAATTGTAACACGAGAGAATGTCGCGCCCAACTGCCGCCGCTAATTGCTAGAAGAGCCTCGCCGCGGCTGCGATTCCTGATTGCTTCGCGCGTGTAAGTCTACTTATGGCGCCGCAGGGTCGCGACGATTTCCTGGGCCACTTGTCTGGCGCGCACTAAATCACCGGGCCCCAGCGAAATCGCCGCGACGCGCGCGTGACCTCCGCCGCCGTATTTTTCGCACAGCGACGCGAGATTCACATCCGCGGAAGCTTCCTTCCAAGGATTCGTGCCGACTGAAACTTTAGCGCGCAGCGGCGAGGCGCTCACACCGACGGAATAGAGCGCGTCTGGAAACAAGAAGTACGGAACAAATTTGTTATAACCCTCCAGGTCCAGATCGCTGACATCGAAAAATATCACGCCATCGCGAAAATCAGCGCGCTCGCGAAATATGTCCACAGATTTACGATGCCGCTCCAGCAGCGGCCCAAGATATTTCTTCACGATGGGCAATTCCACCATCTCCGCCAGTGACAGGTAGGCCAAGTTCGGAATCAGCTTGGGCACCAGGTCGGCTTCGGGTGCGGCTTCGATCACCAACGCGAGCTGCGTGGCGGGTTCCGTGAGGCTGACGGCGTCCGCGGGCGAAGCGAATTGCGCTCCATCTATGATGTCGCCCCAGTGGATCAGATTCGCGAGGGGCTTGGCATTGAATCCGAATTTCTCCGATGCGATGGTGGCCAAAAATTTGGTGCAGGATTTGTAGGTTGGATCGTAAAACTTCTTACCGGAATGGTCCTGGCGGAAATGTTCGGCGTCAGCGGGCGTCAGAAAAGCGCTCTGGTGATGGTCGAACCACCAGGTGAGGAGCGGCGAGCTGGAATACTTGAAATCCACGATGGCGTTTTCGTCGCCATCAAACGTGCCGTCCTCGAAAGGCTGCGAGGCTTTATGCGTCATCCCAGTATAGAAGAACTCGGCTGAGGGATTGATGCGCTCTTTGTAGAAGCGCGTGAAAATCGCGGCGGAGGAGGCTCCGTCGAAGCATTTATCGTGGAAACAAACCCGGACCTTCAATGCCCTCTCCTGATCACCCCGGTGCCATCGAATCCCGCGCAGGGGAAAGCCAACAACGATGGACGTTCAATTGGCGAATGTCAAGAGCGAACGAAAGGAATGACGGTCCGGGGTCGTGTTCTGAGGGTTTGCGATCTTTGCGTGATGAGGGTTACACAAGCCCAGACGCCGAAATCGAAAATCGGACCCGGCTGAAAACAATTACCGCCGCAGAGCGCATCAGGACTTTCCGAAAATTTGGTCGGCTAGGTCAGCAGCCAGCGGGATGCGAAACTTTTCGCCTTGGTATGCCTTGACCATCAGCAATACCCAAAGAACGAAGCCTAATACGGAGACCAACGTGAGCAGTCCGAAGCCCATTGAGAATCCCGCCAGCCCCGACGAAACGAAAAGCATTGCGAGGATGATGCGTATGATCGTGAGGCCCCCGAACACCACGATGGATTGCGCGGCATGGAACCGCACGAACGGGCGCTTGTCTATGAAGTAGAAAATCAGCCCGGTAACCCAGCCCAGCAAGTAGCACAACAGCCCCGCAACATTTTCGGACATACCTGATTGCGTGCTGGCAGCGGGAGACATGGCGGTGGCTACTCCTGTCCCCTGCGGCGTTCCGCAACTAGGGCAGAATGCGACGTTTTCGGCAACCATCGTTCCGCACTTAGTGCAATGTGGCATGAAGTTTCTCCCAGAGTGTTGGCGGTGATCGAGTGCGGCATTTGCCGCGGAGACTAGCAAAACCGTGTGGCCACCGCAAGCGCAAAGGAGAAAAACATCTGTGCTATGCCGAGCTTGGGATGTCATCGAAGGTGCCGGAGCGGGAGGCGTGAACTCCGGGGCAAATGCTATACTCTGGGTTCCACCGCGGAAGTGGCGGAATTGGCAGACGCGCCAGCCTTAGGAGCTGGTGGCCGAAAGGCCGTAGGGGTTCGAGTCCCTTCTTCCGCACTCTTCTTCGCGACTCTATCCAGCAGATTTTTCTCCGGCGGAACGCGAATCGCTACAGGCCGATTTGTCCCAGCATGCCGCTCAGACGGGTCAGCTCTACTTCGGCTTCCAGTATCTCCTCCTTCAATTTCTCTTCGAATCCGTGGTCTAGCTTTTTAGCCTTTTCCCGCAGGGAATCCAATCTGTGCTTGGCGGCTTCGTGCTGACGCTTCAGGTCGGCGGCCGCTTCTTCGTTTGACTGGCTCATCTTTGTTCTCCTCGATGGAAGTATAGCGCGAGAAGGCGCATCGGCACACTCGACGACCGTCTGTATTGTCGCTTGGCCTGTTCCGCGATCGAATACCGGCGCGGCGGCAAACTGCGGCGACATCGCACACAAATTGAAACTTTTTTTCAGGCCGATCGGCGTTGACGCGCGCTTACACTTTCTTTATACTGGAGTTTCTGATGCGGTTGCGTGGGGCCGCACTTCCCTGCCGTCCTCCCTCTCGAACTTCGAACAGGTGAAAGGCAGATTGGAAACAGGGTGTTCCGCAGTCCATCCCCTGCAAAAAATCACATGACCGAAACAACCTGCAAACGTGAAATCGAGCTGGAAATCCCGGCCGAAGTCGTCAGCAAAGCGAGCCAGAAAGTGGAGCGCGATCTGGCGCGTGTAGCCAGGATTCCCGGTTTCCGTCCGGGGAAGGCGCCCGTGACGCTGATCCGCCGCCGCTTCGCCGAAGATATTCAGGGCGAAGTAGTGCAATCACTGGTGCCGGAATACCTCGAAAAGGCGCTCGACGAGAAGAAGCTGGTCCCGGTGACCCGCCCCGAAGTGGACAAGGTTGAATTTAAAGAAGGCGAGCCGCTGAAGTTCCGAGCAGTCTTCGAAGTGCTTCCGGAATTCGAGCTGGGCGATTACAAGGGCCTGGAAGTTCAAATCGAAGACCTGGACGCGGGCGACGCCAAGGTTGACGAAGTCATCAAGGAAATGCGCGAGCGCGCCGCGACGTTTGTTCCAGTGGAGGGCCGCGCCGCGAAAGACGGCGATTACGCGCTGATCAAACTTTCCGGCATGCCGGAAGGCGGTGGTGACCCGGTGGAAGCCGATAACATCATGTGCCACATCGGCGCCGAAGAAACCCTGGAGAGCTTCACGGAAAATCTGCGCGGCGCGAATCCCGGCGAGACCAAGAAATTCCAGGCCAAATATCCCGATGATTATCCCGACGAGAAACTAAAGGGGAAGACCTACGACTACGTCGTGGAAGTCCAAGGGATTAAGGAAAAGAAGCTTCCGGAGCTGAACGACGAGTTCGCGGTGGAAGTGGCGAAAGAAGTTGGCGGCGTGACTACGATCGCCGAGCTGCGCAAGAAAATCCAGGACAACCTGGAAGCCGAGAAGGAAGCGCGGCAATCCGCGCAAGCGCGCGAAAAGATTTTGGAAACGCTGGTAAAAAAGCATGATTTTCCGGTGCCCGATGCGCTCGTCGAGCATCAGATGGACGTGCGGTTGGAGCGCACCGTCCGCTCATTGGCATCTCAGGGAGTCGATCCCCGGGCAGTAAATGTGGATTGGGTTTCGCTCCGGAAGGGCCAGCACGACCGCGCGGTGGACGATGTGAAGGCTGAACTGTTGATTGACCGCATCGCCGACGCGGAAAAAATCGAAGCAACCGACGAAGACGTCGAAAAGGAAATAAATGCGCTGGCGGAACACAGTGGCGAATCGGCAACGGCACTGCGGGCTCGCTTGACAAAGCAAGGAGCGCTCGATAGGATGAAATCGAAGTTGCGAAGCGACAAAACAATCGAGTGGCTCTACAGCAATACCCGAATCGAGAAGACAGCCAAACGTGAAGAGTAACAACTGGTTCGGGCTCCTCAGCGCGCAAAGACACTTCCAATGAAACATACAAACGACGCAACTCCGTACGCCACTACCCTCGTTCCGATGGTCGTCGAACAGACGAACCGCGGCGAGCGGGCCTATGACATCTATTCCCGGCTGCTGAAAGACCACATTATTTTCATCGGCACGCCGATTGACGACCATGTGGCGAACCTGGTGACCGCGCAACTGCTATTTCTGGCGTCCGAAGATCCCGAGAAGGATATCTCGGTGTACATCAATTCGCCGGGCGGCTCGATTTCCGCAGGCATGGCTATCTACGACACGATGCAATTTGTGCGTCCAGATGTGGTGACGTATTGCATCGGCCAGTCCGCCTCGATTGCGGCGGTGTTGCTTGCCTCCGGCACGCCCAAGAAGCGCTACGCGCTGCCGAATTCACGAGTATTGATTCACCAGCCGTGGATGTCCGGGCTGTCAGGCCAGGCCACGGACATTGATATTCACGCGAAAGAGATTATTCGCACGCGTGAATCGCTCAACAAGCTGCTGGCCGGGCACACGGGCCAGCCACTGGAAAAGATCGAGCGAGACGTGGAACGCGATTTCATCATGACGGCCGAACAGGCGAAGGCGTACGGCATCGTGGACGAAATCATTACGAAGCACAGGTAATTGCCGTTCCAAAGGGTTAGTAGCCAAACTGATGATTCCCTGCCGCCCGGCCGAATTCCGTTTTACAATGCGAGATAGATTCGTCAAGGGTGTGGTGAAATCCGTAGCGAGGGAGCCTAATCAGTGAAACGGTTCACACCGGAAGAGCCGTTACGCTGTTCCTTCTGCCATAAAACGCAGGAGCAGGTGGAGAAGCTGATCAGTTCTCCATCGGAATATCCGCGCTCGTATATCTGCAACGAGTGCGTGGGCGTCTGCCAGCAGATTCTCGAAGACGAGAAGCGCGAGCAGTCCAGCCCGGCGAACCGGCGTCTGCCCCGCCCTCCTGAGATCAAGGCGTTCTTGGATGGCTACGTCATCGGGCAAGACAAGACCAAGAAGAAGCTCGCGGTCGCAGTTTACAACCACTACAAGCGGATCTTCCTGAACAAGCAGCCGGGCGATGTGGAGCTGGCGAAGTCGAATATTTTGTTGGTTGGGCCCACGGGAACCGGCAAGACGCTGATGGCGCAGACGCTGTCGCGCATGTTGGACGTGCCGTTCGCCATCGTGGACGCGACGACCTTGACCGAAGCAGGCTACGTTGGCGAAGACGTCGAAAACATTATCCTGAAGCTGCTGCAGGCCGCCGATGGAGACGTCCAAAAGGCCCAGCAAGGCATCATATATATAGACGAGATTGACAAGATCTCGAAGAAAGACGAAAACCCTTCGATTACCCGCGACGTTTCCGGCGAAGGCGTGCAACAAGCGCTGCTGAAGATTCTGGAAGGCACTGTTGCCAACGTGCCGCCGCAGGGCGGACGCAAGCACCCGCACCAGGAATTTACGCCGGTAGATACGACCAACATCCTATTCATCTGCGGCGGGGCTTTCGTGGGACTTGAGAAAATTATCGAGCGGCGCGTGGGGCATAAATCGCTGGGGTTCCAAGCCGATGCGCAAGTAACCACAGCATCGCGGCGCAATATCGAAATGCTGGAACAGGCGCAGCCCACGGACCTGATTCGTTACGGATTGATCCCGGAATTTGTGGGGCGCTTGCCGGTTGTGGGCGTGCTGAGCGATCTGGATAAGTCGGCGCTAGTTCGCATTCTCACCGAACCGAAGAACGCGCTGGTGCGGCAATATCAGCGGCTCTTTGAATTTGAGAATGTGCGGCTGCGCTTCACGGACGACGCTCTGGACACCGTAGCGGAACTGGCGCTACAGCGCAAAGTGGGCGCGCGCGGCCTGCGCATGATTCTGGAAGATTTGATGCTGGAAATGATGTACCACTTGCCGGCCCAGCGGAAGTTGCGCGACTTCGTGGTTACGGCAGACATGGTCAAGGGACGCGAAATCAACTGGAGCCTGCTGGAAAAAGCGGGCTAGCGTACCGGGAGAAAAAAGGACTCGATGTTCAATCGCGAAAAAGGCGAAATCAAACGCGTGCCGATGATGCCGGTCCGGGAAATGGTGATTTTCCCGGAGATGATGCACCCCTTCATCGTGGGCCGGGAAGCCTCGGTGCGTGCGCTGGAAGACGCGCTGGCCGGCGACAAGAAGATTTTCCTGGTCACGCAGCATGATGCGTCGGTGGACGACCCCAAACCGGAAGAAATCTATCAGGTAGGTACGCTCGCGAATATCGTTCAGAGCGTGAAGCTACCCGACGGCAATATCAAGGTGCTGGTGGAAGGCACCGAACGCGCCAAGATCGTGCAGATTACCAGCGACGAAGGCTTCTTCCGCGCTTCGATCCGCGTGGTGACTTCCAAGACTGAGCCTTCCCCGCAGCTGCAGCAGGCTTCCGAGCGCGTCACCGGGCTTTTTGAGCAATACGTCAAGCTCTCCCAGAGCCTGAATTACGACACCATGATCGCGGCCGTGCGCGTGGAAGATGCCGGAAAGCTTTCCGACGCGATCTCCGCGAACCTGCAGATTCCCGTCGAAGAAAAACAGGAATTGCTGGAGCTTTTCGAGCCGCTGGAGCGCTTGAACCGCATTGCCGACATTCTGGAAGTCGAAATCGAAAAGCTGAACGTGGATCGTTCGATCAATACCCGCGTGAAGCGCCAGATGGAACGCGCGCAGAAAGAGTATTACCTCAACGAAAAGCTGAAGGCCATTCAGAAAGAGCTGGGCCGCGGCGAAGCTAACGAAATCGAGCAGCTGAAAAAGAAGATCGAAACTTCCGGGATGCCCGAAGGGCCGCAGGAAAAGGCCATGCAGGAACTGAAGCGGCTGGAAATGATGCCGCCTATGTCCGCGGAATCCACGGTATCGCGCAACTATCTCGACTGGCTGCTGGCAGTGCCCTGGAAGAAGCGGTCCAAGGAAATTCGCGATATCAAACGCGCAGAAGTAATCCTCTCCGAGGATCATTACGGCCTGGACAAGATTAAAGACCGCATTCTCGAGTATCTCGCAGTTCGCCAGCTGGTGAAGAATCCCAAGGGTTCGATTCTGTGTTTCCTCGGGCCTCCAGGCGTGGGTAAGACTTCGCTTGCGATGTCCATCGGCCGCGCCACCGGACGTAAATTCGTGCGCGTATCCCTCGGCGGCGTGCGAGATGAGGCTGAAATCCGCGGCCACCGCCGCACCTATATCGGCGCCCTGCCCGGCCAGATCATCCAGATGATGCGCAAGGCCGGCACGACGAACCCAGTGTTCGTGCTGGACGAAGTGGACAAGATGTCCATGGATTTCCGTGGCGACCCGTCGGCGGCGCTGATGGAAGTGCTGGACCCTGAGCTCAATCACGCCTTCACCGATCACTATCTCGACGTGGAATACGATCTCTCGAAGGTCATGTTCGTCTGCACCGCCAACGTGCTGCACACCATTCCGCAGCCGCTGCAGGATCGCATGGAAGTGCTGCGCATCCCGGGCTACACTGAACACGAAAAATATCAGATTGCCACGCGATATCTGATTCCCAAGCAGCTGGAAGCCACGGGCCTGGCGAAAAATCAGTTGAAGATCACGGATGACGCCATCAAGAGCACCATCCGCCATTACACACGCGAAGCGGGCGTACGCAGCTTGAACCGCGAGCTGGCCAACATATCGCGCAAAGTCGCGCGCAAGGTCGTTACCGAAGGCAAGGACGTCGCCGTGGAAGTCACCCCGGCGAATCTGAACGATTATCTCGGTATCTTGAAGTACCGCGACTTCCTGGCCGAAAAGAAAAACGAAATCGGCCTCACTACCGGCCTCGCCTGGACGGAAGTGGGGGGCGAAGTGCTTTCGACCGAGGCCACTTTGATGCAGGGCCGCGGCCGACTGACTCTGACCGGCAAGCTTGGCGACGTAATGCAGGAATCGGCGCAGGCCGCGATGAGTTACATCCGCTCGCGCAGCCACAGCTTCAGCCTGCCCAAGGATTTCTACCGCCACCTGGACATTCACATGCACGTCCCGGAAGGCGCGATACCCAAGGACGGTCCCTCGGCCGGCATCACCATCTGCACCTCCATCGTCAGCGCGCTGACCAAAATTCCGGTCCGCTGCGATATCGCGATGACCGGTGAAATCACTTTGCGTGGCAAGGTGCTGCCCATCGGCGGCGTAAAAGAAAAGCTGCTGGCAGCGCATCGCCTGGGCCTGCGCACCATTATTTTGCCGAAGGACAATGAAAAAGATCTGGCGGATATCCCGCCGGACATCCAGTCGCAGATGTCCATCCATTTTGTCGAGTCCATGGACGATGTGCTGCAGATCGCTTTGGAGCATCCGCTTCCGATTCCCGGTCACCCGCCGGTCGCCGGAGTCGAGCCCGAGTTCGGCGCGGACGTCGCGCAGGACAATGAACTAACCAATTGAAACCCTCTGGTCCTTCCTCATTTTGATCAGCAGGCTTGGCCCGTGGCCAGAGGTTTCCGGTTGTCTGTAGGTTTTCCCGTATTTAAAGTTGCAAAAGAGTGGCAGGTTCGAATTTGCGCCCGCCCGTAATCCATTCAGAAATCAATCTGCCTGAAAACCAGGCTTGAGAAGGAACGAAATCGATGAGCATTAGCCTTGCAGAACTGAAAGACAAGAACATCACCGACCTGGCGAAAATCGCCAAGGAGCTGAACATTCCCGGCGCGTCGGGCATGCGCAAGCAGGAGTTGATCTTCCAGATCCTCCGCGCCCAGACGGAAAAGAACGGATTGATCTTCTCCGAAGGAGTGCTGGAATGTTTGCCGGACGGATTCGGCTTCCTGCGCGCGCCCGAATACAACTACCTGCCGGGACCGGACGACATCTACGTCTCGCCGTCGCAGATCCGCAAATTCGACCTGCGTACCGGCGACACGGTGTCCGGCCAGGTTCGCCCTCCGAAAGACGGCGAGCGCTACTTCGCGCTGATTAAGGTCGAAGCGGTTAACTTCGAGGACCCCGAAGTCGCGCGCAGCAAGATTTTCTTCGACAACTTGACGCCGCTGTATCCGGCCGATCGCATCCGCCTGGAAACCACCAAGGAGAACCTCACCGGCCGAGTGCTGGACATGCTCTGCCCTATCGGCAAAGGCCAGCGCGGCTTAATCGTCGCGCCGCCACGTACCGGAAAGACGATGATGCTGCAATCCATCGCCAATTCCGTCACCACCAATCATCCGGAAGTCGCGTTGATCGTGCTGCTGATTGACGAGCGCCCGGAAGAAGTCACGGACATGCAGCGCACCGTGAAGGGCGAGGTAATCAGTTCCACGTTCGACGAACCGCCGCAACGGCACATCCAAGTGGCCGAAATGGTGCTGGAGAAGGCCAAGCGCCTGGTGGAGCACAAGCGCGACGTGGTCATTCTGCTCGACTCGCTCACGCGTCTGGGCCGGGCCTACAACGCCGTCACGCCGCCTTCGGGCAAAGTACTTTCCGGCGGTATTGACGCGAACGCCCTGCAGCGCCCGCGGCGCTTCTTTGCCGCTGCTCGTAACGTGGAAGAGGGCGGCTCGCTCACCATCATCGCTACCGCGCTGATTGATACTGGCAGCCGCATGGACGACGTGATCTTCGAAGAGTTCAAAGGCACCGGCAACATGGAAATCAACCTGGATCGCCGGCTGGTGGACAAGCGCGTTTTCCCGACGATTGACATCAACCGCTCCGGAACGCGTAAGGACGAACTGCTGCTGCCCGCGGATGAATTGAACCGCATCTGGGTGCTGCGCAAGGTCCTAAGCCCTCTCTCTACCGTGGAAGCCATGGAGCTTCTGCTCGGACGCCTCTCCAAAACGAAAACGAACGGCGAATTCCTCGCTTCGATGTCCAGTCCTGCGTAAGCGCTGCGGGTGGCACGGCAAGCGTGCCGGGGGTGGATCGCTGAGGCGGTTCGCTACTCTGCGTTTGCGGCAGCTTGCCCGTTCGCTAGCAGGACTACGAGGCGAGCTACTTCTTCCGGTTCCATCGCCGTGCTGTCCACTACGACGGCATCTGCGGCGCGTACCAGCGGCGAAGTGGCGCGCTGCAGGTCGCGACGGTCGCGCTCGTGGATCTCTTCCAGCGTGCGCTGCAGGTTGATGTGGTCGCCCTTCTGCTGGTGCTCGCGCCAGCGCCGCTCCGCGCGCGTATCCGGCGAAGCAGTAAGGAAAATCTTCAGCTGCGCGTCGGGAAATACCACGCTGCCGATGTCACGCCCTTCCATCACTACGCCGCCTTGTTCGCCGGCGCGGCGCTGCTCGGCCACCAGAACCTGGCGCACACCGGCATTTACAGCGATCTTCGAAGCTGCCTGGGAAACTTCGGGCGTGCGAATCGCGGTGGTCACGTCGTCGTGGTCGAGGAACACGCGCTGCGTGCCGTCATCCGCGCGCAGGTCAATACGCGTCGCCCGCGCCAGCGCCACCAAATCATCGTCATGGCCATCAAGCGCCAGGCCGTTCCGCAGCGCCTTGAACGCCAGCGCGCGGTACATCGCTCCCGTATCCACGTACACGTAGCCCAGCAACTCGGCTACGCGCCGCGCCACGGTGCTCTTGCCCGAGCCGACCGGTCCATCAATGGCAATAATCAGTTTGTTCAACGGATCACTCGCGCACCGGGCTCGACTGCAATCCCACGCGCAATTTCGCCCTCAAGTGCGCCATCAAATCCGTTTGAAGGCGCGCTCGATTTCGCGCACGGAATAGCGCAGCACCACGGGCCGGCCGTGCGGACAGCTCATCGGATATTCGGTCTTGGCCAGCTCGCCCAGCAGCCATTCCATTTTCGCGGGGTCCAGCGGCGTATTCACCTTGATGGCAGCGTGGCAAGAAGTGGATGCGGCAATCTTCGCTTGGAGAGAATCAATCGAAATGGCCTGATTCTCGCGAGCGATCCCGTCCAGGATTTCGTATAGCAGACGTTCGGCGTCTCCGCTGGTGATTCCGGCGGGCGCGGCTTGAATTGCCACGCTGCGCGCGCCCATCAGTTCCGCTTCGAATCCGTTGGCGAGCAGCTCTTCGCCAATCTGCTCAAAAATCGTAAGCTGCCGGGGACTCAGCTCGACGATCAGCGGCACCAGCAATCGTTGCCCTCCGAGTGCGCCTTCGCGGCGCGCGCGCAAATGCTGCTCGAACAGCACGCGCTCGTGCGCCACATGCTGGTCAATGATCCACAATCCTTCGCCATTCACCGCGACGATGAAGCTGCTGTTCACCTGGCCCAGAGGCTTCAGGTCGGCAATGTCTTCCACGCTGGGCAAAGCGCCGGGAGTTTCGGCGGTGTGAATGTCGTCGCCAGCGGCGGGCGCGACGTACTCCTGCGGGCCCAGCGAAAAATCGCTGGCGCCGGTGGGATCGAATTGTAGGCGTTGCGAAATCGGCCGGTCAGGCGCGCCACTCAATTCAAACCCTTCCGCGGCAGCAGCGACATCGCCAAACGAAGCGGGAATGATCGCGCGCGGCGGGCCAGGAAACGCACCGGGGACCGCTCCGGCACTTGCCGACGAAAGAAAGGCCGGGTCGATTGCCGCCGCTCCAGCCGCAAACGCGGTCGAAGCGCCGTTCGTTCCAGCAGATGCCGTACCAGTTGCAGCACCCGCTGTCGCCGCACGCGCTGCGGGAAATCCTGGAATGGGCCGCGCCACGGAAAGCGCCTGGCGGATTGCATCGCGCGTGAAATCGTGCACGAACTGCGGGTGGCGAAAGCGCACTTCGATTTTCGCCGGATGCACGTTCACATCCACTTCCTCGTAAGGCATATCCAGGAACAGCAGCACCACCGGAAAAACGCCCGGCGGCACAATATTGCGATACGCCTCGCTGATGGCGTGCAGCAGCAGCCGGTCGCGCACCAGCCGCCGGTTCACGAAAATGTAGATGCCGTTACGATTGCTGCGCTGCACTTCGGGGCGCGAAGTGAATCCACTGACGCGCAACGTCGCGGCGCGCTCTTCCGCTTCCAGCGGCGGTTCGGTGATGGCGCTGCGCACCGCGGCCTCCGTCGCTGGAATTTCGGTGAGTTCCTCCAGAGACTGGCGGCCGAAAATCTGGTACACGCGATCCGCCAGCTTTTCCACCGGCGGACAATTCAGAATTTCCTGCGACGGCGTCTTCAGCAGAAAATGCCGGTCGGGATGTGCCAGCGCGTAATGCGTCACGAGAGAAGCGATATGGCCCAGCTCGGTGGTTTCGGATTTCAGAAACTTGCGCCGCGCCGGGACGGCATAAAAAATATCCGCCACGCTGATCGAAGTTCCCACCGGCACACCCGCAGGCTTCACGCCCAGCAGCTTGCCGCCCGCGAATTCGATCCGCGTTCCCTCCCCGTCTTCCGCGTCACGCGTTTCCAGCAGCAGGCGCGAGATAGCAGCGATGGAGGGTAAAGCCTCCCCGCGAAATCCTAGCGTGGCAATCGAGAGCAAGTCGTCAGCGGTGCGCAGCTTGGAAGTGGCGTGACGCTCGAAAGCCAGCAGCGCATCGTCGTGATTCATGCCGGTACCATCGTCAATCACGCGGATCAGGCGCTTGCCGCCCGATTCCGTCTCGATGCGAATCGAACGCGCGCCGGCATCCAGCGCGTTCTCCAGCAGTTCTTTCACCACCGAGGCAGGCCGCTCGACCACTTCGCCCGCCGCAATTTTATTAGCGACGGTTTCCGGAAGTATGCGGATGCGGCTCATGGGGTATGTCTCGCGGAACGCGGATCGGCCAGTTTCGAACCTTCGGAACCGCGGCGATATTCTTCGCGCGCTTCGTCTTCGGTCTTCTTATCTTCCTGGGACAAGCTGCGCAAAAAAATCCGCGTGCCAAACAAACTGGCGACGAAAACAACGAGCATGAGCGAAACTCCAAACCACTCCGGAAACGAGCGCATCTGCACCATCACCAAAAAAATGAACCCGATCGTCACGCCCAACCCCAACAGGACCATGAATTGCGCGCGCAGGCTAAGCCGTTGCATACCGCGCACCAGCAGGAATACCCCGAGTAGCGCTGCAATTCCGATGCCAATCAGCAAACGATACGAAATCATGCATCCTTCTTCGCTGCGTTCCCAATTTCAGTCTGTTTGATCGCTATTCCCAGATCATTCAATTGATCCGTGCCCACCGCCGACGGCGACTCAGCCATCAAATCCTGCGCCGCGGTCGTCTTCGGGAAGGCGATCACCTCGCGTATGGATTTTTCGCCGGCCAGCAGCATTACCACGCGGTCGAGGCCCAGCGCGATGCCGCCGTGCGGAGGTGTGCCGTAGGTAAGAGCGTCGAGAAAGAAGCCGAACCGCTGCCGCGCGGTCTCTTCGCTCAGTCCCAGCGCCTTGAACATCCGCGCCTGCACATCCTGACGATGAATTCGTATGCTGCCAGAACCAAGTTCGACGCCGTTCAGCACCAGATCATAGCCTTTCGAGCGGCACTCCCACGGCGCGGTTTCCAGCTTGTCGAGATCCTCCTCGACGATCCCAGTGAAGGGATGCTGCGCGCTGACCCAGCGCTTTTCGCTCTCACTCCATTCAAAAAGCGCGAAGCCGGTGATCCACGCAAATTCCCATTTGGCGCGGTCAATTAGGTTGAGCTTGTCGCCCAGGCAGAGCCGGACTTGGCCCGCGACGGTCAAAGAAGTGTCGGTGTGCGCGATTTGTTCCTTGGCGGCGACCGCGACGATCAGGTCACCCGCTTTCGCGCCAACTGCTTCGGCCAATTTTTTTAGCCCGTCGGCACCGAGAGTCTTTTCAAGCGGCGAGCTGATGCCTTCGGCGGTCACCTTAACTGTATAAACGCCACGCGCGCCTGCGGATTTCGCGAACTCGCCCAACTCGTCAAGCTGTTTGCGCGACCAGCCAGCCGCTCTCGGCGCAACCACCGCCTGCACGTTTCCTTCGAAATGAATCGTCGCGCGCGCCGGCTCGAAATGTTGGGTCACGTCCTGCAATTCCATGCCAAAACGCAAATCCGGCTTGTCCGAGCCATAGCGCCGCAGCGCTTCCTTGTAATCGAGATGGCGAAACGGTCCCTGCGCCTTCACGCCGACGACCTCGAGGGCGCGAATCATCACGCGTTCGATCACCTCGAAAATATCCTGCTGTCGCGGGAAGGACATTTCCAAGTCCAGCTGCGTAAATTCCGGCTGGCGGTCGGCGCGCAAGTCCTCGTCGCGGAAGCAGCGCACGATCTGGAAGTAGCGGTCCATGCCCGAAATCATCAGGATCTGTTTGAAGATTTGCGGCGATTGCGGCAACGCGTAAAACTGCCCGTGATGCACGCGGCTCGGCACCAGGTAGTCGCGCGCGCCTTCGGGCGTAGAACGCGTCAGCATCGGCGTTTCAATTTCGAAGAAGCCCAGACTGTCGAGCGTCTTGCGCATCTCGAAAAGAATCCGGTGTCGCAACTCGATATTGCGATGCGGCTTTGGCCGGCGTAAATCGAGGTAGCGGTGGCGCAAGCGAGTTTCTTCGCTGGCCGTCACGTCCTCTTCGATCTGGAATGGCGGTGTCTTGGAATTATTCAAAATGTGCAGGCGCGTGGCCATCACTTCCACTTCGCCGGACGCAATTTCGGGGTTGGACTTCTGACGGCGAATGACCTTGCCTTCGACGGCCACCACAAACTCCGAGCGCAGCTCTTCGGCTTTTTTGTGCGTTTCGGGATGCATCTCTTTGTTAAACACAATTTGCGCCAGGCCCGCGCGGTCGCGCAGATCAATGAAGATCAATTGGCCCAGGTCGCGGCGGCGATGGACCCAGCCCATCAAGACCACCTCTTTTTCAGCGTCCGTCGCGCGCAAGTCGCCGCAGTAGTTGGTGCGTTTCAGATTGCCGAGAGCATCGAGCAAGATTGGGTTCCCTTCCGCTGGCGCGGGCTGCGCATTAAATCGTGTCGCGAAATTGCGCTCAGCCCCGCGTGCCGCGTTTTTCGGATTCCAGATATTCTAGCAGTTCGTATTCGGAAAGCTTCTTCTGATCCGCGTCGGCCAGCCGTTTCAGCGTGAATTTCCCGGAGGCGACTTCGTCGCTGCCAATGATCAGCGCATAGCGCGCGCCGAGTTTGTCCGCCAGATTGAGCGACTTCTTGAATTTCATTTCTTCGCCAGGCAGCTCGACCGAAAGGCCCGACTCGCGCAGTTTTCGCGCGAGCGCCACGGCCGTCGCGTACGTCGGCAAACCCATCCACGCGACGAATACGTCCAGTCCGGGTAGCACAGGCAAGTTGCCAGACTCCTGAATCGAAAGAATGGCGCGGTCGCTGCCGATGGCGAAGCCGATCCCCTTGGTGGGCGGCCCACCAAGAAGCTCGACCAGGCCGTCGTAGCGTCCTCCGCCACAAACCGCATTCTGCGAGCCAAGACCCTCGGCGATCACCTCGAACGTCGTACGCGTGTAATAGTCCAGACCGCGCACCAGGCGCCAGTTCTCTTCGTACACGATTCCGCGCAGCTTCAGCTCGTCTTTCAACTTGGCGAAGTGCTCGCGACAATCGGCGCACAAATGGTCGGAAATGCGCGGCAACTTCGCGATGATTTCCTGCTCGTGAGGCAATTTCGAATCTAGTACACGCAGCGGATTGGTCTCGATGCGCCGCTGCGAATCCGGCCCAAGCTGATCCTTCACCTTAAGCAGTTCCCGCCGCAGCAATTCCACGTACTGCGGCCGGCAATTCTTGTCGCCGATCGAATTGACGTGCAGCGTTGTGCGTGTGAGTCCGACGCGCTTGAAAAAAACCATCAGCATTTCCAAGACTTCCGCGTCAATGGCAGGCGCATCTGATTGGCCCAAGACTTCCGCGCCAATCTGGTAGAACTGCCGATAACGCCCCTTCTGCGGCCGCTCCCGCCGGAACATCGGCCCCATGTAGTACAGCTTCACGTTTCCGGGCAGCATTTGCATGCCATGCTCGATATAAGCGCGCGCCACATCCGCCGTGGCTTCGGGGCGCAGGGTTAGTAAATCGCCGAGTCGCACTTTCGAAGCAAGATATGAGGTTTCGAACAGCAGCCGCGTGTAATTCTCCAGATCGGGAGGAGCACCCTGATAGCCTCCGCGCGGAAGATTCTGCGAAACCTGAGACAACTCTTTGAACTTGTCGTCGAGTTTCTGAGATGCAAGTCGATTAGATTCGGTATCGGGAATCTCGCCCTCTTTCAGCGAAGCCTTGATCGCGTTTACAAAAACTCCCAACTGTTCGATATCGCGGTAGTCCGGAACCACGCCAGGCTTATCCTCAAACGTGTACATTTCCTTCGCTACTACGTCCGTTTCTGTCCCAATCGAGCGCGCGAATAATTCGGTTTCCTCGAAAATAGGGAGGCGAATGGCGCGGAAGCCGTAGGTCTCGAGGACTTCTTGCGCGGATTGCTCGAACCAATCCCACAGCGCGGAATCAGGCGGAAGAATGTCGCGGGTGCCTTTGATGGCGCGGAATTGTCGTTTCTCTGGCAACGCTAGTTCCCTGTCTCCGTGCGTCCCTGCATCCGTTCTTCCGCGCGATACGTTTCCTTGTACTCCACGTAACGTCGGGCATACGCGTCAATCGAATCCAGATCCTCAGCGCCCAGCGCGCGGCGCAGCTTCGCCGGCTGGCCCATCATCAAGCTGCCAGGCGGAACGATGGTGCGCTCCGGTACCAACGTGCCAGCGGCGATGATCGAGCCCGTACCAATCACCGCGCCATTCAGGACGATGCTCCCCATCCCAATCAAGCAGCGCGATTCTATCGTGCAGCCGTGCAGCGTGACGCTGTGGCCCACCGTAACGTCGTCGCCCAACACCAACGCATTCGTATCGCGCATCACGTGCAGAATCGAGCCGTCTTGAATATTGGTGCGCGCGCCGATGCGAACGTAATGCACGTCGCCGCGAATCACAGCGCAAGGCCACACGCTGGAATCCTCGCCGATCACGACGTCGCCAATAATCACGGCCTGCGGATCAATATAAGCACTGGCGGCAACCCGCGGCATCTGTCCCCTGTAGCTGCGAAGCAAGGTACCACTCCTGATTCATACCGGAAGTACGTTTTTGTTACCGCGCGAGGTGCCGCGACAATATCACATCAAATCACAATATCTGCACCACAGGCGCGCCGGCCGTAGAGTTCACAATTTCCAGCCGTGCGATCACGTTGCGCGCCACGGCGTACACGCTCTTGCCGCCCGGAGCGTCTTCGCCCAAGGACGCGACCGGCTTGCCGGTATCGCCGCCAATGCGAATCTGCGGGTCAATTTCAATCTCACCAAGAAACGGCACGCCGAAATTCTTGGCCATGTGCTGCCCTTCGCCGTGGCCAAACACATCAATGCGCCCGTCGCAATGCGGGCAATTGAAGTAGCTCATGTTTTCGACCACGCCGAGAATTTCCACATTCACCTGGCGAAACATTTCGACGGCTTTGCGCACGTCAGCCAGCGCCACAATCGAGGGCGTGGTGACAACCACCGCACCCGTCACCGAAACGCTTTGGATCAGCGAAAGCTGCACATCAC
The DNA here is from genome assembly GCA_963821765.1 of uncultured Acidobacteriota bacterium. Classification (GTDB taxonomy): domain Bacteria; phylum Acidobacteriota; class Terriglobia; order Acidiferrales; family UBA7541; genus Palsa-295. The sequence goes on along the minus strand of CAWGFF010000003.1, from coordinate 368,993 downwards.
CGGTACCCGGAGGCAAATCCACAATCAGATAATCCAGCGTGCCCCACTGCACGCTGCGCAAAAACTGCTGCATCACGCTGTGCAACATCGGCCCGCGCCACACCAGCGGCTTGTCGCCGGGATTCAGCAATCCCATGGAAATCATTTTCACGCCGTAAGCTTCCACGGGGATGATGGTCTTCTCATCTACCGCGCGCGGCTGCTCGTTCGTCCCGAGCATCACCGGCACGTTCGGCCCGTACACGTCGGCATCGAGCAATCCAACGGTAGCGCCGAGCTTTTTCAGCGCGATTGCCAGATTCACGGCGACGGTGGTCTTCCCCACACCGCCTTTGCCGCTAGCGACGGCCACAAGATTCTTCACGCCAGCGATGGGCGGTCTCTTCTCAAGCGTTTGAGCAGGTCCAGGTCCGGGAGGCATATAAGTCCTTTCGGCGAATCCGCGTCGCAGCGGCTTCCCGACTGATTAGGTCAGCCTGCAATGATAGACTGCCGCCGCAGGAGCGGCAAGGCCGTGAGCAAGTCCCGCGAGCGCCCCGTTGGGCGCCAGACAAGAATCGCATCCGCACGGTTGGCCGAAGGGCGCTTTGCACGAAATCGCGCAAGCGGCTACAATAGTATTTAGGGAGACGCGCGATCCTCGCAGCCGCCACACCTGCAGGTCGGGTTCCCCGTTCACGGGAGCTTAAACGACAAGTTTGCCCCGTTCGTGGGCTCGCATGGGTCTAATCTAAAAATATGGATGTCGAAAAATTCATAAATGGCGTGGTAGCGCGTTTCATCGGCACGAAGCACGAACGCGACGTGAAAGAACTGCAGCCGCTGGTCGAGGAGATCAACGCACTCGAGCCAGAGATGCGCAAACTCTCGGACGCCGAGATCACGGCGAAGACCGCCCAGCTTAAGACAGAAGTCCAGTCGCGCATGGAAGGCCTGGAGCGCGACGACCCGGACTACAAGCAAAAAATGCAAGAAGCGCTCGCGCCCGCGATGGTGCCGGCATTCGCCCTGGTGCGCGAAGCGGGGCGACGCACGCTGGGCATGCGCCATTTCGACGTGCAGCTGATCGGCGGGGCCGTGCTGCATCAAGGCAAAATCTCGGAGATGAAGACGGGCGAAGGAAAAACGCTCGTGGCCACGCTGCCGGCGTATTTAAATGCGCTGTCCGGCAAGGGCGTGCACATCGTTACGGTGAACGATTACCTCGCCCGCCGCGACGCCGAATGGATGGGCCCGATTTACAAAATGCTGGGACTTTCCGTAGGCGTCATCGTGCACGATCTCGACGACGTGCAACGCCGCGCCGCCTACGCCGCGGACATCACCTACGGCACCAACAACGAATTCGGCTTCGATTATCTGCGCGACAATATGAAGTACGATTTGACGCAGTGCGTGCAGCGCGGCCATCACTTCGCCATCGTGGACGAAGTGGACTCCATCCTGATTGACGAGGCGCGCACGCCGCTGATCATCTCCGGCCCAGCCGAAGAATCCACGGACAAGTACTATCGCATAGACAAAGTTATTCCGAAGCTGATCCTGGACATTGATTACACGCTCGACGAAAAACATCGCACTGCGACTCTGACCGAAGAAGGCGTTTCCAAGTGCGAGCAACTGTTGAGCCTAGGCAATCTATACGACCCCGCGCACATGGACATCATTCACCACGTGTACCAGGGCTTGCGCGCCCACACGCTCTTCACTAAAGACGTGGATTACGTGGTGAAGGACGGCGAAGTCGTGATCGTTGACGAATTCACCGGACGCCAAATGCCCGGCCGTCGCTGGTCCGATGGTCTGCACCAGGCCGTGGAAGCGAAAGAAGGCGTGAAGATTGAGCGGGAAAACCAAACTCTCGCGACAATCACTTTTCAGAATTATTTCCGCATGTACAAAAAACTTTCCGGCATGACCGGCACCGCGGAAACGGAAGCTCCCGAATTCGACAAGATCTACAAACTCGAAGTGGTGGCCATCCCCACGAATAAAACGCTGATCCGCATCGAAAACTCCGACGTGGTGTACCGCACCGAAGCCGAAAAATTCGAAGCGGCGGTAAATGGCATTCTGCAGGAAGACGGCTCGCACGCCGGAGGCGTCCGCCAGTATTACGAGCGCGGCCAGCCGGTGCTGGTGGGCAGCATTTCCATCGAAAAATCGGAAAAAATCGCGGCGCACCTGAAAAAGGCCGGCATTCCGCATCAGGTGTTGAACGCCAAACAGCACGAGCGTGAAGCGATCATCATTTCGCAGGCAGGGCGCAAGGGCACGGTTACGGTATCCACAAACATGGCCGGCCGCGGCACAGACATTCTGCTCGGCGGAAATCCTGAAGCGATGACGCGCGATTTTTGCCTGAAGAACAAGCTCGCCCTGCCCTACGCTCCGGCCAGTTCGGTGATCGGCGCTGCTCCCGGCACCGAAACGGCCGCGCAAGTCGACGCAGCCAGCGCTGCTGGTGCCGCCGCAGCAGCTCCTTCCAATGGCGGCAGCAGCCCGGCGATGGTGCTATTCCAAATCGAAGGAAAAATCTTCCAGGTGCCGCTGGAACAATGGAAACCGATTTACGATCAATTTGCCGCGGAATGTAAGGCGGAACACGATGAAGTAGTGGCTATGGGCGGCCTGCACATTCTGGGCACCGAACGTCACGAGGCTCGCCGTATTGACAACCAGTTGCGTGGCCGCGCTGGCCGCCAGGGCGATCCGGGTTCATCGCGATTCTTCCTCTCGCTCGAAGACGACCTTCTGCGAATTTTCGGCGGCGAGAAAGTAAAGGCCATGATGCACTGGCTCGGCATGACGGAAGGCGTGCCCATCGAATCCAAGCTCATTAGCAAGCGCATCGAAAATGCACAAAAAGCCGTAGAAGCTCAAAACTTCGAAGCGCGCAAACACTTGCTGGAATACGACGATGTAATGAACAAGCAGCGCGAAACGATTTACAACCTGCGCCGCTCGTTCCTGGAAGGCCGCGACCAGAAAGAATTCGTGCTGGAGCGCGCCGACGCCATAGCCAACGAACTGGTGGAAACGTATTGCCCGCGCGAGCAGCACCCGGACCAATGGAACGTCACGCAATTTTCCAACGAAATTCTGAATCAGTTCGGCTTCGATCCCAAGGCCGTAGGCATGGATTTCGCGACGTTGAACCATGAAACCGTGGGCGAAATCCTTATCGAAAAAGTTCGCGCGCGTTACGAAGAAAAGGAAGCGCTTTTCGGCGCGCAGACGCTGCGCTGGCTGGAGCGCCACATCTTGCTTGACGTGGTGGACGGCCAGTGGAAAGACCATCTCCTCACGCTCGATCATTTGAAGGAAGGTATCGGCCTGCGCGGGTATGGACAGAAAGACCCGCTGGTCGAGTTCAAGAAGGAAGCATTCATTCTTTTCGATGAGCTGATGAACCGCATTGATACCGAAGCCGTGCGCTTCCTCTTTCTGGTCCGGCCCGCCGAACAACCGGCCGCCGCGGCTGCGCAGCCCGCTGCAGCGTCCGCGCAGAAGCCGCTGGTGCCGCGCGGTCTCTCGCAATTTTCGCCCGAAGAAATCGAGCGTAAGCAGCGCCGCCAGGAAAAGCAGATGCAGTTTCAGACGGGCAACACGCCAGTCGAAGCTCCCAAGCCTGCCCGCGCGGGCGCGAAAGTCGGCCGCAACGATCCCTGCCCTTGCGGCTCTGGCAAGAAGTACAAGAAGTGCCACGGCGAAGCGGCCTAAGCATTTTCCCCTCAAGCTCGGGAACTTTTCCGAAGAGGTCTGCGTATCTTCATCCGAGTCGGGCCCAATCTGCTCCGGAGGGTGAAAGATGAGAATTCGTACGCGTACTTTTCCCGTACTTTTGGCGCTGCTGTTGTCCCTTGCTGCCACAATGGCCTCCAGGCCGGCGCTGGCCAGCGACGACGGCCATTTTGACCGCACGCTCACGGTAACGGGCGCGGTGGATTTGGACGTCCAGACCGGCTCCGGCGAGATCACTGTGCGCACCGGAGATTCCAGCAAAGTGGAGATCCACGGCCGCATCCACGCCAATCACGGCTCGTTTGGCGCTGATGCCGAACAACGTATCCACGAGATCGAAGCCAATCCCCCGATCGAGCAGAACGGCAATACCATCCGCGTGGGCCACATTGAAAATCACGATTGGAAGAACAATATTTCCATCAGCTACGAACTCATGGTCCCGGTGCAAACCAAGCTGCGCTCCGAATCCGGATCGGGCGACCAGGTTGTCGGCGGCATCGCAGGCCCAGCGGATGCGAGCAGCGGTTCCGGAAGTATGCACCTCAACAACATTGGCGGTGAAACGCATGCGCGCACGGGATCGGGAGAGATCGAACTCAATGGAATCCACGGCGCAGCGCGCGCCACGGCGGGCAGCGGCAGCATTCGCGCTATCGGAATTGCCGGCGCTCTGACCGCTTCCAGCGGTAGCGGCAGCGTCAAATTCGAACAGACCGCGGCCGGTGACGTGGAAATCGGCACAGGCTCGGGCGACGTGGAAATCAAAGGCGCCAAGGGCGCGGTGAAAGTCCAGACCGGGAGTGGCAGCATTACCGCGCAAGGGGATCCGACAGGCGACTGGCGTCTGCATACCGGCTCAGGCGACGTAAGCGTCGAGCTGCCGCAGAAGGCCGCGTTCAATTTAGTGGCGCGCACCAGTTCCGGCAGCATTGACACGAGCCGTGAAATCGCAGTGCAGGGCAAACTTACTCCGCGCGAGCTGCAAGGAAAAGTAGGAGGCGGCGGCCCGACCGTGGAACTCAGCACTAGCTCCGGCAGCATTCAAATCCGTTAGTAATTTTCCCGCGCATAAACCTGCGCAGAGCCGCGCGCGGAGGCTCCTCGTGCGTCACTCGGCCCGTCTCTCGGCCGGAGCCGCTGCGTTGTTATCCTTTACAACTCACACTAATCTGAGTGTAAAAATTCTGTGCTACTCTCTCCCCAATCTCGAGGCAGGAGCCGCTCGAGAATCAGGGGTGTGCGATGAAAGCCGCTGTCTCCGTCCACTGCGCCCGTCCTGGGTGCGCGAAGCCTGCGCCTCCGGCGCTATCCCGTGCGGAACTCTGTCTCGATCATTTTCTCGACGAAGCCTTCCTGCGCACCGATCAAGCTCTCCAGCATTGCCGTGAAGGCGCCCCACTGACCAAAGAGAGCCTCGAGTGGCTGCTTTCCGATGCGCTCGCGACTGTGAAGAATCTGGAAGAGAGCGCCGACGAGCCGCAACCGGAACAGCGCGATCGCATGCTCGAACTGTTGCTCATCCTTGCGAATCTGCACGAATATGTCGCGCACCATTCTGTGCGCGTCGAACATCCGGCCTGAACTTTTTTGCCTCCGCCAAACGTCCAGCCAGCGCGAAACCGAGACGGCGTTTCCCGTGCTTGCTCGCGCGTATCCATTAACGTATAAGGCATCACCCTGCTTGCAAATTCCTGCAAACCAAATCAAGCTGAGGGTTACCACAGAGCGGTTCGCCATGTCTGACACGCCTAAAGAACAAGATCCATTCAAGCCACAAGAGCCGAACATACCCGGCGTTAGCGGCAACCCGGCCCGTCACAAGCCCGCGCCCGAATCGCCGCGCCCGGCGGCGTCACAGTTTCGAGGTCCCACCGGCGTGGCCGAAAAAATCCCCGCGCAAAAATGGCTGGCGATCGCCGCGATCACCATCGGTCTGGTGTCGCTTGCACTTTTTTTGTGGAAACATTCTGGTGCTCCCGCCCAATCTCAGGATCCCGCGCGGTGCCGGTTGTGGATCTTCCGCCAGTCGCGTCGCCGCAGCCGGTTGTGGTTTTGGTCGTGGGACCCGGGCCAGTCGCCACCACAGCGGAACTTGCGAAGCCGTGGTCGTCCAAGCGATTCGAATTTCATGTGCCGCAAACCGGCGATAATCTTTCAGCGGTCGTCGTGCATCTTCCCGGCGGGGTTTATTGGGCCTTCTCGTTGCGGGAGCCCTACGGGACATGCGAACTAGAATATGTAACCGACCTCGGCAAGCTGGAACACGATTACGGCTTTCACGCCGATCATCCCATGGTGGGAGATCCTTGCAACCGGTCGGTGTTCGATCTCGCGCGTTATGGAACCGGTCCGAATGGAGTGGTCCGCGGAGCGATTGTCAGCGGCCAAGCCGTGCGGCCCCCGACGGCGATCGAGGTCAAAGTGCGCGGCAAGCAGATTGTCGCAACCCAACTGGAACACTGAGGCGTCACTGTGCCGATGTCAGGCGCGCCGTTAATACAGAACGGATTCAGCCGTCATGCGGCAGATCCAGCACGTTCCAGCGCGGCGCAGCGCTGCACCTCAGCTTCCATCTTCCCCGCCAGCACCATCGCCACCATTTTCTGATCCGCGAGCCACGACCACAACGGATGCCCGAACGTCGCCGGACGATTGTGCTCCACGAAGAAGTGTGAACACCACGCGAGCGCATAGGGCACAGCAAACGCCGCCAAAATCAGCCACGGCCTGTGCAATACAATCGCCGCAACCAGCAGCGACCATCCTACCAGCGTCCCGGCAGTATGAACGATTCGCGTGAGCGGCTGGCGGTGCGCCAGAACGTAGAACGTCCAGAACTTCTGGAAATTTTCGGGCTTATCCATGCCGGGATTGTAGCTCTGGCTTCCGCAGGTGCAAGTCAAAAAAAAATGCCACAGTCCCGCCTGGTGAAAAGCGGGACCGTGGCGCGTCGCCGAGAAACTCTCCGCAACGGTTATGACATGGTATGACTCTTATGGATGGTTATGATGCGAGTTCCTCCACCGAACGCGCCACCATCACCGGCTGGCCCGTCGTTTGATTGATCAGTATGAAGCCAACGACGCGAATCGAAATCGGCTGCGTCCCTTGCAGCGCGCCGAGTCCGCTCAGATTGATGAAGTTGGTCTCGTTCGTGGTCATCACGGTCAGCGGTTGCGGCAGCAATACGCCCGCCGTCCACTGGTCGCTCAACTGGAACGTACCGGCATTATTGTCCTGCACCACCGTGCTGCCGGGAACCCAGCCGCCCGCTTGTCCCTGGCGCCGTAGAACCACGCGGTGAACCGTAAGGGTAGTGGCGCCGTTGGTGGTACTGAGCGCTCCACCAATGCCCACGCGTTGCCCAGCGGCCAGCTCCGAATTGTTGAAGAGCAGCGTCGTCAACGGTAGATTGATGTGCTCGATCATGTATTTTTCCGACCCACTCAAGTTGAACGTTTCAATCTGCCCGTCCGAAACCCCGTTTATCGCCGGCAACAATTCACGAACGTACAAATCCGCTTGCGTGGCGGGACCCGATTGCGGACGGATGCTCGTGAATACCCCCCCCATGAAGAACCCGTTGCTGGAGACGACCTCCACCTCAGACGCGTCAATGTCGTGCGTAACTGGATCCAGTGTTCCCGAAACCTCCACAATGGTATTGGTCGTAAACGAACTCACCGCAGTGCTGGGATCGTCGAGCATCGTATTGTCGTTGGTCGTGACGTTCCATTGACGTCCATGCGGCCCCTGGATCGTAAACGTGTTCGCGCCGGTCACGCCCACCACGCCGCCGTGAAAGTCATCAATGGAAACCTGCGAATCGGTCGAATTCAATAGCGCGACTTCAAACACCGGATTCACCGCGCCCGTCACCTGGCCGTTCCCATCAGTCTGCAGCGACTGGCGCAAATCGAATTCCATGCGCAATCCGAATAAATCCGCGTCGGAAACCATTACCGGATTAGCGAAATTCACCGTCACGCTCGATTGCGACAGCGTTCCGTTGATAGTGCTGATCACCGGCGGATTCACGGAGGTATCAATGTATCCAATCACGGGCGATGCGATCGTAATGGTCGCCGAAGTGTAAGTGCCGGTCGGCACGGAGGTGAGGTCCAATAACTGATGTAAACCGCTGAGTTGCGCAAAATCCACGATTTGCGGCTGCGATAGCACGCTCACGTTCGTGGTGCCGTTGAACAGCGTGATTCCGGTTACGTTGACTTCGCAGGATATGACGCTCGGCAAAGAAGCATCAGTTCCCACGGTATAAACCGAAGCTTGGCCCTGCGTCGAAGTGGTTCCCACCCCGCCGCCTCCACCGCAACTGGAAAGCGCCAGCGCGGCAAGAAATGCAGCGAACACACCCATAGCTTTAGGATTCCCCATATGGATTTCTCCTTAGATTAAAAATCGATTATGGCCGGGGGCCGGAGCCCCTTTGCTGCTGGGGAGTGAAACCCACCGCCTTTGGAAAAGTTGCAAGAATTCTTGCCTGAATCGGGGCCTCGCGGCTTGTATTAAGAAGCCATGGTTTTTCCCGTTTTCTTCGCCAGACGAGAATCCGATCTCTTTTAGCTTCTTGCGCCATCTCGCGCAGTTGTTTAGGATGGCGTGCGGATAAAAACGGGCAAACACGAAGATGATCGGCGAAACAATCTCGCATTACCGCATTCTCGAACCCCTGGGCAGCGGCGGCATGGGCCAGGTCTTTCGGGCCGAAGATACGCGCTTGGGCCGCCAAGTCGCGCTCAAATTTCTTTCCGCGGACCTCGCGCGCGATCCGGCCGCGCTCGAACGCTTCCAGCGTGAGGCCCGCGCCGCTTCTTCGCTGAATCATCCCGCCATTTGCACGATTTATGACGTCGGCGAGCACAACGGCCGCCCCTATCTCGTGATGGAAGTCCTCGAGGGGCAGACCCTCCGCGAGCGCATCGGCGGCCGAGCGATGGCTACCGATGCCCTGCTCGATTTTGGGGCACAAATCGCTGATGCGCTCGATGCCGCCCATTCCCGCGGAATCATTCATCGCGACATCAAGCCGGCAAATATCTTCATAACCTCTCGCGGCCAGGCAAAAATTCTCGATTTTGGTTTGGCCAAGCAAACTGCCACCCGGCGCGTCGGTGAAGCAATCGGTGCGGGCAATAGCGTCACGCAGCCCACCACCGACAATTTATTTCTCACCAGTCCCGGGTCGGCGATCGGCACGGTTGCATACATGTCGCCCGAGCAAGCGCGCGGCGAAGACCTCGATGCCCGCACCGATCTCTTCAGTCTCGGCGCCGTGCTCTACGAGATGGCCACGGGCCAAGCCGCATTCAACGGCAATACGTCGGCGGTTATCTTCGACGCCATTCTGAATCGGACGCCCGCGTCGCCCACCTCGCTCAATTCCATGCTCCCAGCCAAGCTGGAAGAAATCATCGGAAAATCCCTCGAAAAAGATCGCGACCTGCGCTACCAGACCGCCGCCGAGCTGCGCGGCGATTTGAAACGCCTGAAACGAGACACTGACTCTTCGCGAAGTCCCAGCGGCTCGACCGGTGCGTGGGGCGCGGCCAGCCCGACGGCGAATCCCAGTCCCAGCACCACCTCGGCGCAATCGGCCGCTTCGAACACGACTCCAGCTCGGTCGTCTGACGCAGGCCCAACAAGCCTAGCTGCGGATGGCGGCAGGCGTGTGGGCCTGTGGATCGCCGTGGCTGTGATTATTCTTCTCGCCGTTGGTGCGATAGCTGCCATCGCTCTGCACGATCGCTTCGGGCATCATCACGAGCAAGCGGCCTCGTTTTCTCAAATGACGATTTCGCCCATCACCTCCACGGGCAACATCCATTCCGTCACTATTTCGGCGGATGGCAAGTGGGTCGCCTACGTCGCCGACGAAAAAGGTAGCCACGGCATCTGGATTCGCCAACTCGCCACCGGCAGCACCGCGCAAGTGGAACTCGGTTCGCCCGGCGAAATAGAAGGATTGAATTTTTCGCTCGATGGCAATTACCTTTACTTCGTAAAGAGTGACGAATCCGTTGGCGTTGGAACACTGTTTCAGGCGCCTTCTCTGGGGGGCGCGCCACGCCAGATAATTGTGGATGTGGATAGTCCGATCAGCTTTTCTCCGAACGGCAAGCGGTTTGTGTTCGTTCGCCAATCCAGTAAGACCAAGACTTCGTACTTGATGCTTGCAAACTCAGATGGCAGCGGCGAACAGCCCCTGATGGTTCTGACAAATCCGCCCCGCTTTTCCGATAATGGCCCGGCATGGTCTCCCGACGGCAAGCGCATCGCCGTCGCGGACAATCCCACCGGCGAATTCGACAAATCCGCCGTCGAGATTGTGGACGTTGACTCCAAAACAAAAAAACGCCTGGGTTCGATGGACTGGATTTCTCCCGATCAAATGGCTTGGCTGCCGGATGGCTCCGCGCTCCTTTTCAACGCGCGCGTCGCCAAAACGTCCCTTAACGCTCAACTTTTTTCGCTCAGTTATCCGGACGCCGAAGTTCGCCGCGTCACCAACGACTTGAATTTTTACAGTGGAACCAGCATCACCTCCGACGGCTCCGCGCTTGCCACCGCGCAGGTAACTCTCACCGGTAATTTGTGGCTCGCCAATTTCGGCAGCTCCGCTTCCTTCTCGGCGCCTCGCCAAATCTCCAGCGGCATCAGCCGCGCCGACGGCATTTCCGGCATCATTTGGGCGCCCGGCGACAAAATCATTTACACCTACTACACATCCGGGAGCATCCAGCTCGCGAGCGCGTCACCCGATGGCTCGAATGTCCACGACATCGCACCCGGGGTTGTGATTCCAAATTGGCTTTCCAGTTGCGGAGACGGCCAGCACTTTGTCTTCGGTATGGGGCGCGGCAGCGACAGCAGCTCCATCTGGCGCGCGGACATGGACGGATCCAATCTCACTCAGCTCAGCACCGGGAAGATTGCCGTGCATCCCAGTTGCTCGCCGGATGGAAAATTTGTCGTTTACATTGCTGTTATCGGCGACTCCACTCACCTGATGCGCGTTGGAATTGATGGCAGCGCGCCCACTGAAATCTCCAAGGAGGAATTGTTCTCGCCGGTAATCTCGCCGGATGGAAACTCGGTGGCGTGCGCCTATCAGCCCGAACCTGGCAAACCTCCAAAGCTCGCGGTCGTCGGCCTGAACGGAGGAGAAATACGCAACGTCTATGGCCTGCCACCAGAACTTCAAGGTGCCTTCAACGGCGACGGCGGACAGAAACTGGCCTGGACGAAGGACGGTCGCGCGGTTTTGTATCCTTTCAACAAAGATGGCGTGATCAGCCTCTGGGCCCAGCCCGTTGGTCCGCAGGGCAGCGCGCCGGCCGCCGCCAAACAAGTGATGAACCTAGGTCCGGATTTTCAGTGGGGCGCCTACACTTTATCACCCGACGGGAAGCAGATCATCTACGCTCACGGCCGCGCTGTTACGGATGCCGTCCTGATCTCGCATTTTCACTAATTCCATCGTTAGGAGCTCCATGAAATTTTCTCGGCGCGACTTATTCAAGACCGTTGCTGTCGCTACGGGCAGCGTTGCCACTGGAGCAGCCTTCGACGAAACCGCAGCCGGGCAGCGGCTCCCGGTGCAATCCGGCGGAGCGCCACTTCCTCCGGCTTTTGACGCCTTGAAGCCCCTCGGTGATCGCGCGAAACCGATCCGCACCGAAGAACTGCAAGCCCGCGTCGCTCGCGCGCAGCAACTTATGACGGACGCGAAGCCGCGTTTTGAAGCTTTGTACGTTACTCCTGGAACCACGCTGGTCTATTACACCGGCATCCGCTGGTGGCCCAGCGAACGCATCCTCGCTTTTCTGGTGCCCCGGCAAGGCGATCCGCTGCTGGTCGCCCCAGCGTTTGAAGAAGGCCGCCTGCGCGAACAGATGCGCTGGCCCATGGAACTTCGCGTTTGGCAGGAAGATGAAAGCCCCTACCCGATCATCGAAAAATGGCTGCTGGAGCGCGGTATTCGCACGGGACAGATCGGCGTTGAAGCCACCACGCGCTACGTTTTCTACGATGGGTTGCGTCATGCCGCGACTTCGCTCGATTACACCAGCGGCGACCCCATCACCGTCGGTTGCCGCGCTCAAAAAAGTGCGCACGAGCTGGAATTGATGCGCCTGGCCTGTTCAGCCACGTGCGATGTGTACAAGGCCGTTTTCGCTTCATTGCGTGAAGGCATGACGCAGCGCGAAGTCTCCGAGCTTGCAGCGCGCGGCTACGCCCGCATGGGCCTGCAAGGTGAAGCCTCCGTGTTTTTCGGACCATCCTCTGCCCTTCCCCACGGCTCGCGGGAAGAGCAGGTGCTGCGCGAGGGTGTTGGCGTAATGATTGACGATGGCACCACGGTTGAAGGCTATCAATCGGACGTCACGCGCATGGGTGTCCTAGGCAAGCCGCCGGAAAAACTTCAGCACGCCTTTGAAATTGTGCGCAACGCGCAAAATGCCGCGCTCGCAGCTGCCGTTGCCGGCCGCCAATGCGGCTCGGTAGATGATGCCGCGCGCAAAGTCATCACCGACGCCGGATTCGGTCCCGGCTACAAATACTTTTCGCATCGCCTGGGCCACGGCATCGGCATGGACGGCCACGAATCGCCATACCTGGTCCATGGAAATACCACGATTCTCGAACCCGGCATGACCTTTTCGAACGAACCCGGCATTTACGTGGTCGGTGATTACGGCATGCGCTGCGAAGACGACATGGTGATCTCTGAATCAGGCGAGGCCCAGCTACTCACGCCGGGATTCCAACTATCGCTCGAAACCCCCATCGCCTAGCGTAGCGCCGGTTTACCCTGAGCGCCTGCCAGAGGCGGGCTCGAAGGGCATCCACCGGATCGCTACGCCCTAAATCGATTCACGAGCCTGCTTCGGCCGGCTCTCACGCAGCGCGTTCGCCATGCTCGCCAATTCCGAATGGCCCGCGCAAAACTCCACAATCCTCGCCTCCGCCCAAAACCGCTCCGGCCCTTCTTCCTGGGAAATAAACGCGCAATGGCCGCCATGCTCCGGCGCCAGCAGAGTGATCCACCGGTTTCCCAGAATCGCGGGATTTTGAAATGGCCCGAACGGCACAAACGGATCGTCTTTCGCTGCAATAATCAAAGTGGGCACGTGAATTTCGGAAACCACCCGCGACGCACTGGAGCGCGCGTAATAATCGCCGGCATCTTCGAACCCGCAATATCGCGCGGTAATCACATCGTCAAACTCGCGCACGCTGGAAATGCGTGGGAAGCCGGGCACCGCGTGTAGCGGATATAAGTTCGCGTACAAGCTCGCCTTATGTCGCATGTGCCGCTTCAGCCGCGTCACAAAATGATGCTCATAAATGAAATTGCGCGGCTGGCTCAATGCATCGGCACATGCGGCCAGATCAAGCGCCGGCGCAATCGCCACCACGCCGCGCAATTCCGCTGGTGGCGCAACGCCCATTTCTCCCGCCATCTTCAGCACCAGGTTGCCGCCCATGGAATATCCCGCGGCAAATATTTCCGGCAACCCGTCGCGCTCGGCCAGCTCCATCACCACAGCGCGACTGTCGCAGCTCAATCCAGAATGGTATAGCGTCGGACTCAACTTCTCCGTGCCGCCGCAATTCCTCTGATTCAGACGCACCACATTAAATCCCGCGATCCAAGCCTTTTCGCCCGTTCCGCGCATGTAGCCGGATTCGCACGAGCCTTCGAGGCCGTGCAGCACTACTAACGTGGGATGTTCGCGCGGATTCTGCTGCCAGTGGCACTGTCCCAGAACCTGCGTACCAGGTTCGGTCTCAAACGAACGCGCGACGCCGGGCGGCAGTCTCGGCACAGGCCGCGGCCAGAAATTCGCCGCGATGGTCATCGCATGAGGATTGCGCAGCAGTGGATGTGGTCTGAATTCCTTCACTCTTTATATGGTAGGGAGTCCTGAGGTTTCGCGCAACCTTACGAGGCGTCAGCTTTCAAATCAGTTCCATCGGCGGTGAGGTCTTTCGCCATCAGCACCTCATCATAATAACGACCATGTTGCTTCAACGCCTTGCGCTCGACCCCATATTCCACAAAACCCAAGCTCGCATAAAGCCGTCGCGCCGCCTCGTTCTCGCTCACCGCGTCCAGCTGCAAAATTTCCACATGCTCCCGCGCATAATCAATCACAGCCTCAGCAAGCTTCCTCCCCACGCCAGCGTTCCGCGCGTCAGCCCGCACATACATCCCCCAGAGATAACCCTTGTGCGCATCCTTCAGGCCTTCGCGTCCTAAGAATCCCGCCACGCCCACAATTTCCGCGCCGCGAAAAGCTGCAAAGACAGGGCAACTCGCTACGCGCTCAGAAAAATGCTCGAGCGGCCGAACGCTCTCCGCTTCAAACGTGCTGCCAAAAGCTTCGGGATTCAGTCGCAACGCCTCCAATCGGATCTCTCGATACAAATGGCCTTCCGATTGGTCTAACCGGCGAACGTGAATCTGTGAATTATCCACGCTAGATTCGTATCCGAATTTCTGATCCAGCACAAGAGCGGTCTTTCCTCCGGCCCTCGCGGCTTGATTTCATCCGCCGATGCACATAAAATGAGTGCTTCAATAATGAAGGTCTGCCGCTACAAGTGAATCTTCCTCGAGCCCAGCTCATTCCGCTGGGCTTTGCTGTATATGGAGACCTTCGGACTCACAGGAGAATAGATGATTGAAGGACCCATTTCCGAAGCGCTGACATTCGACGACGTCCTGCTTCTACCAGGCAAGTCGTCGATCCTGCCAACGCAGGCAGACACGCGCACCTGCCTCTCGCGCAAAATTTCGCTCAACATTCCTATCGTCGCTGCGGCCATGGACACAGTCACAGACGCGCGCCTGGCCATTGCCATCGCGCGCCAGGGCGGCATCGGCTTCATCCATCGCAACATGACCATTGACCGGCAGGCCGAGGAAGTGGACCGCGTGAAGCGCTCGGAAAGCGGCATGATCGTTGACCCGGTCACCATCGCGCCCGAACTTTCCGTCCGCCAGGCGCTCGACATCATGAACAAATACAAAGTATCGGGTCTGCCGGTCACTCGCGGCGCGCGCCTCGTCGGCATTCTTACCAATCGCGATTTGCGTTTCGAACGCAATCTCGATCAGCCCGTCAGTTCGGTGATGACCAAGGATAATCTCGTCACTGTTCCAGTGGGCACCACCCTCGAAGAAGCCGAAAAAATCCTGCAGCGCCATCGCATCGAAAAACTTCTAGTTGTGGACGCGGACTTCAATCTCAAAGGCCTGATCACCGTAAAAGACATCCAGAAAAAAATCGAATTTCCCAACGCCACTAAGGACGAGCACGGCCGCCTGCGCGTCGGCGCCGCCATCGGCGCGACCGGCGATTTTCTGGAGCGCGCCGCGGAAATGGCGCGCGAAAAAGTGGACGTCCTGGCGATTGACACCGCGCACGGCCACAGCACCCGCGTGATGGATGCGATTCGCGCCGTGAAGCAGAAATTCCCGGAGATGCAAGTAGTAGCCGGCAACGTAGCCACCGCCGAAGGCGCCCGCGATCTGATTTCCCTCGGCGTGGACGGCCTCAAAATTGGCATCGGTCCCGGCTCCATCTGCACCACGCGCGTCGTCACCGGCGCAGGCGTTCCGCAGATCACCGCGATCATCGAAACCTCTCGCGCGGCGAAAGGCACGGGCGTCCCGATCATCGCTGATGGCGGAATCAAATTTTCGGGTGACATCACGAAGGCCATCGCCGCCGGCGCCAATTCCGTGATGATCGGCGGCCTCTTCGCCGGCACGGAAGAATCGCCCGGCGAAACGATTCTGTATCAAGGCCGCACGTTCAAATCCTATCGCGGCATGGGCTCGCTCGGCGCCATGGAAGCAGGCTCAGCGGATCGCTACGCGCAGGAAGGCGTGGAACGCGGCAAGTCCGTTCCCGAAGGCATCGAAGGCCAGGTTCCCTACAAAGGCCCTCTCGCAGGCCTGGTGGATCAGCTTGTCGGCGGTCTGCGCAGCGGCATGGGTTACTGCGGCGCGGCCAATCTCACCGAGCTTCAGGAACGCAGCAAGTTCATCCGCATCTCGTCGGCCGGCTTGCTCGAAAGTCACGTGCACGACGTCATCATCACGCGCGAAGCTCCCAATTACCGACGCGAATAGAGCGCCCCTTTGATCCTCAGCATTCAGCCAATCCGCCGTTGTGCCGGGCCGGACCGCTAGTATGAAATGGCTCCGTAACTGGTGGCCTGCGCTTATTTGGGCCGTCATGATCTCCGTATTTTCGACGGGCCTGTTCAAGTCGGATAACACCGGCAGTGTGATCATTCCGATACTGCGTTTTTTTCTTCCTCACGCTTCCGCTGAAACTCTCGACTTCCTCCACCACATCATTCGCAAGTGCGGACACTTGACCGAATATTTCATTCTCAGCATGCTCATCCTGCGCGGAATCCGCGCCGGCGAAAAAGGCTTGTACCTGCGCTGGGCTCTGGTGACGATTTTGATCGTCACCTGTTATGCCGCGCTCGATGAATATCATCAGTCGTTCGTTCCCGGCCGTACTGCCGCAGTGGGCGATGTGCTCATAGACACCACGGGCGGCATCGCCGCGCAGATCGTCGCATCGCTTTCTGTTCTGTTGCGGAAGGCTCGTGAAAAGCGGCAAGAGGACGAAAGAAAAGCCGCCGGAGTCGCCCCAATCAACACCGCTTAGAAAATCCACTTATAGAAATGGAGACACCGATGTCCAGCCGTTCCTTGCGCTATCTCCCGCTGCTTGCCGGCATCTGGTTTCTGACATTCTCAGCAGCCGCTTTCGGAGCCAACCCGGTCGCCTACGAATTGAAGTTCGAGAGGCCCAACTCCCATCTGCTCGATGTCACGATGCATGTGGACGCGCTCTCGGGCGCCACAGTGGATGTCGCGATCCCCGATTGGGCCCCGGGCTCCTACTACATCGAAAACTACGCCGCGAACGTGCAGCGTTTCCGCGCACGCGCAACCAGCGGCCAGGAATTGACCTGGCGCAAGACAGACAGCCAGACCTGGCGCGTTGACCTCTCGGGCGCGAAATCCGTCACCGTCGAATATCAGGTTTACGCCAACACGCTACAGAACAACATCGCGCAATACAACGAGCGCCACGCGTTCATCGGCGGCCCTTCTGTCTGGATGTATGTGGTCGGCGCAAAAGACCGCCCCGCCACGCTTTCCATCGCAGTACCCACCCGTTGGCGTGTCGCCACCGGCATGGACCACGTCTCGGCCACGACCTTCCAGGCAGCGAACTACGACACCTTCGCCGATTGCCCGCTGGAAATTTCCGATTTCGCCGAAAAGGACTTCGAAGTATTCGGCACGAAGTATCACGTCATCGTCCACGACGTCATGGGTCAAAAAGACTTCGCGAAGTTCACAGACGACCTGCAGAAAATAGTCGCTCAGGATGTTGCCGTATTTCAACCCGTGGCCGGCTCTTCCGGGCAGGCTGCTCCATTCAAGGACTATTATTTTATTTTCCACGTCTGGCCCAAGACCGGCGGCGGCCTGGAACATCTGAATTCCACCCAAATTGATTTCGCCGCCGACTGGGATTCCACGGAGCCAGCGCCCGGCTACGTTAATCGCTACAACCTGAAGCTCTTCGTCTCCGCGCACGAATTCTTCCACGCGTGGAACGTCAAGCGCCTGCGCCCGCTGCCTCTCGGCCCTTTTGATTATTCGCAAATGGTCCACACGCCGTCTCTGTGGATCTCCGAAGGCCTCACAAGCTATTACGGCGCGCTAGCATTGGAGCGCGCTGGGCTGATCACTCCCGAGCAATATCTCGATAGCATCAGCCAGCTCATCACAAAATTTGAAGCCTATCCAGGCCGCAGCGAGCGCAGCATCGAAGACACCAGCTGGGACACCTGGTTCCCCCGTGATAGCGTGATCCATCAGGACAACAATCTTCTAAATACCTGGTATTCCTACTACGACGGCGGCCAAATTATGGGCCACATCATTGATTTCGCGATCCGCCACGACACCAACAATCAGAAATCCCTCGACGACTGGATGCGCCTGCTCTACTCCCGCTACGCGCTCCCCAAGCTCGGTTTCCAACCCGACGATGCCATCAAAGCCGCATCGGAGGTTTCCGGCAAGAGCGTGAAAGAGGTCAGCGACTTCTTCCAACGCTATATCTCCGGGAAAGATCCGATTCCCTACGAAGAGTATTTCGCGTACGCGGGAATTGCAGTTGAAAAGAAGCTGGATCCGGCGAAACCATGGATCGGCATTGATACTACCAAGAACGACGACGGCCGCGCCAAGATCCGCAACATCATTCCTGGCAGCCCCACCGAATCAGCGGGCCTCGACCGCGACGATATCGTTTACGCCGTGGACAGCCGCGCGGTGGACTTCGATGGATTCACCAAGGACATCGCCGCACGCAAGCCCGGCGATACGGTGCGCGTCACCGTTCTGCGCTTCGCCGAATTCAAGGACTTCACGGTAACCATCAACGCCAATCCCAACCCCACCTACACACTAAAATTAATGGAGCACCCGACGGATCAGCAGAAAGCCATATACAGTTCATGGCTAGGCATCAAGCAGTAAAATTTCGAGACAGGATTTCGTTCAGACGAGGCGATCCTCGCCGAGCTCAGTTTTTGACTTTGTAGCGGCGGCCTTCAGGCCGGCGCCTTTGACGTTGGTAGCGCCGGCGTCTCGCCGGCTCTTTGCCCTCAACACTTGAGAGAAAAACAAAAAGGCCCGCTCCGACGGATCGAAGCGGGCCTTTTTCAATTCTGCGAATCACCAAAAAATGAACGACCTTACTTCGTCGCCGTCGCTTCCCTTACCTCTTCCTGTCCCGGAGTCTCCACATCCTGCTTCCGGCTCGGCTTCTTGTCCTTCTTCTTCAACTCCGAGCCGATGAATTCCAGAATCGCCAGGTCCGCTCCGTCTCCCAATCGCCAGCCCGCCCGGATAATGCGGGTGTAGCCCCCCGGACGATCCGCAAATCGCGGCGCGAGGTCGCTGAACAGCTTTTCGGTAGCTCCCGGAGTCATCAGGAAAGCCGCCGCCTGGCGTCGCGCGTGCAGCGAATCGCGCTTGCCCAGCGTAATCATTTTCTCCGCCAACCTGCGGGTAGCCTTCGCCCGCAGGATGGTGGTGTGAATGCGTTCTTTCTCGATGAGGTTCGTCACCAGGTTGCGCAACACCGCGCGGCGATGCGCGGGCTGCTTCCCGAGTTTTGACCCTGATTTAAGGTGTCTCATAGTCGCTTACCGTGGCTCGTGCGGTTTCCCGCGCGATTACATTGCCGTGGCATCCCCCTCGGAAGGCGGAGGCGCAGTCTGGCTTGGTAGCGGCGGCCAGATGATTCGGCCGTGCTCGTCAAACTTCATGCCCAGGCTCAAGCCCATCTTGTGCAGGATGTCCTTGATCTCATTCAGCGACTTGCGTCCGAAATTCTTGGTCTTCAGCATTTCGGATTCGGTCTTCTGCACCAGTTCGCGCAGGTTCTGAATGTTCGCGTTTTTCAGGCAGTTGTAGGAACGCACCGAAAGCTCGAGTTCTTCCACCGAGCGGTCCAAAAATTCCAAGCGCGGATCGCTGTAGTTCTCGACGACTTCTTCCGGCAGGTCCGGCGTCTCTTCGAAATTGATGAAGATGCTCATGTGATCCTTCATCAGCTTCGACGCCAGCCCGATTGCGTCCTGCGGAGTAATCGCCGCGTTGGTCCAAACTTCCAGCGTGAGCTTCTCGTAATCGGTCATCTGTCCCAAACGAGCTGCTTCCACCGCGTAGTTAACCTTGCGCACCGGCGAGTGTACCGAATCGATCGGAATGTAGCCGATGGGCAGGTCTTCGTCGAAGTTGCGGTCCGCCGCCACATAACCGCGGCCATTCTTCACGCGCAACTCCAGCTCGAACTTGCCGCCTTCGCTCACGGTCGCGATGTACACGTTCTTATCAAGCACCGCAATGTCCGCATCCTCTTCGATTTTCGCCGACGTAACTGGTCCCGGCGTATCCACGATCAAAGTGATCGTCTTTGGCTGGTCCGTGTTCAACTTCAGCGGAACCTGCTTCAGGTTCAGGATGATGTCCGTCGCGTCTTCCACGACGCCGGGAATCGGCGAAAACTCGTGCAGCACGCCTTCGATTTTCACCGCGGTGATCGCCGCGCCTTCAATCGAGCTCAGCAACGCGCGCCGCAGGGAGTTTCCGACGGTGGTTCCCCAGCCGCGCTCAAAAGGCTGCGCTGAGAATTTTCCGTACTTGTCGGTCAGTGTTTCTGGTTCTGCTGCCAACCGCTTTGGTTTCTGGAAGCCCTTCCACATCTTCGACATTCCTCCTGGCTCGCCCGCGGCGAACCGACAAACTTATAAACGTTGATAATCTCCGCGCGCTACTTCGAATACAGTTCCACGATCAGCTGTTCGTTCATCGGCGGCGTCTGCACGTCTTCGCGACGCGGCATCGCTACCACGCGCGCCTTGAAATTCGCCGGGTCAATATCCAGCCACGGAGCCACGCCCTGGCTCTTCGCCAGATTGCGCGCTTCCATGATCATCACGTTTTCGTGCATCTTGTCCTTCAGCGTGACTTCATCGCCCACGTTCACCAGGTAGCTGGGAATGTTCACCTTCTGACCTTTCACGCGGATGTGCCCGTGCAGCACCAACTGCCGTGCTTGCGAACGCGAGCCGCCCAGGCCCATGCGGTAAACCACGTTGTCCAGGCGCCGTTCCAACATCACCATCAGGTTCGAGCCGGTCGGCCCCTTGGTCCGCAGCGCTTTTTCGAAGTACGTGCGGAATTGCCGCTCCAGCAACCCGTAGGTGCGCTTCACCTTCTGCTTCTCGCGCAACTGCACGCCGTAGCCCACCATCTTCGCCCGCCGCGCTTGGCCGTGCTGCCCGGGAACGAAATTGCGCTTTTCAATCGCGCACTTTTCTGTAAAACACCGCAGGCCTTTTAAGAAGAGCTTCTGCCCTTCCCGTCGGCACAGTCGGCAAACCGCTTCACGATGTCTTGCCAAGTCCTATCTCCTTTATCTCAACTCTGCAATTTCCCTGAATCTCTGTCGCCCGCGTTATACGCGGCGGCGCTTGGGCGGACGGCAGCCGTTGTGCGGCACCGGCGTCACGTCCTTGATCGCATTAATGTGCAAGCCCGAAGAAGCCAGCGCGCGCACCGCTGATTCGCGTCCCGCGCCTGGTCCCTTCACGCGCACTTCCACCGATTTCATTCCGTATTGGTCGCGCGCCACGCCTGCCGCCGTCGCGGCAGCTTGCTGCGCTGCATACGGTGTGCCCTTGCGTGAGCCCTTGAATCCCACCGAGCCTGCGGAAGACCAGCTCACCGCGCGGCCATCGGGATCCGTCAGCGTCACAATCGTATTATTGAATGTCGCCTGGATGCACACCACGCCGTGCGGCACCACGCGCTTTTCCTTTTTCTTGCGGAATTCCTTCTTGCGCTTGGAAGTCTTCGCCGCTGCCGCCGGCGCTCCTCCCGGTGCTGCTGCCGCGTCTTTCGGTTCTTTTGCCACGCTCGTGTCTCTCCTGTCGTTCTAAGCCGTTCAATCCTTACGAATGCCACTACTTGCGGGCCGCGATCTTCTTCGCCGCCACTGCGCCCTTCCGTGGTCCCTTACGCGTACGCGCGTTGGTGTGCGTGCGCTGTCCCCTAACCGGTAAATTACGGCGATGACGCAATCCGCGATAGGCCTGAATTTCGATCAGCCGCCGGATATTCATCTGCGTCTCTTTGCGCAGGTCGCCTTCGATGCCCCCTTCGGCCTCGATTGCGGCGCGCAGACGCGTCGCTTCATCCTCGGTCAAATCCTTGATCTTCTTGGTGTGGTCCACGTTCGCTTTTGCAGCCAGCGACTTCGCGCGCGCCTGCCCGATCCCGTAAATCGAAGTGAGCCCAATCCAAAGCCGCTTGTTCGGCGGCAAATCCACACCTGCGATGCGAGCCATTCTGTATCCTCCGGCCTCTGGCCTAACCTATCCCTGGCGTTGGCGGTGCTTGGCGTTCGTGCAAATCACGCGCACCACGCCGCGCCGATGAACAATCTTGCACTTCATGCAGATTTTCTTTACCGATGCCCGAACCTTCATTTTTCCACTCCATGCCCTCTTGGGGGCCCCATAATTCTGCTGCTCCGCGCCGCCGCTCTACTTGTAACGGTAAACGATCCGGCCGCGCGTCAGATCGTAGGGCGACAACTCCACTGCCACGCGATCTCCCGACAAAATACGAATGAAATTTTTGCGCATCTTCCCTGAAATATGCGCCAGCACCTGATGCTTATTCTCCAGCTCCACGCGAAACATCGCGTTCGGCAGCGGCTCGATCACGGTAGCCATCACTTCGATGGCGTCTTCCTTCCCGCTCTCGCCCGGATTCTTCTTTTCCTTCTCTGGCCTTGGTCGCATGCGCTCCTGTGTTCTACTCCAGCCAACTCTTCCGCCAAATCCCAGTGCCTACCAGACTGGCCCCGCCGCTTCTTTCGGCCGCGTCAGAATCCACGGTCCGTTTTTAGTCACCGCCACGGTGTGCTCGAAGTGCGCCGAGTCGCTGCCGTCCGCCGTCACCGCGGTCCACTCATCATCCAGCACTCGCACGCCCGGGCCGCCCGTGTTCACCATCGGTTCGATGGCCAGCACCATGCCCTCTTGCAGCTTGGGGCCTTGACCCGGAGATCCGTAATTCGGCAGCTGCGGATCTTCGTGCATCTTGGTGCCGATCCCGTGGCCCACGAACTCGCGCACCACCGAATATCCGTTCTTTTCCACCCACTGCTGCACCGCGGCTGATACATCTCCCAGGCGATTCCCTGCCCGGATCTTCGCGATACCCTGCTCCAGCGATTCCCGCGTCACGCGCAACAACTTCTCGCGCTCTGGCGTCACCTTGCCTACCGGCACCGTCAACGCCGCGTCGCCAAAATACCCATCCAGCTCGACGCCAAAATCCATCGAAAGAATGTCGCCCTCGTGCAGCTTCCGCGCCGCCGATGGAATCCCGTGCACCACTTCCTGATTGATCGAAGTGCACACCGAGCCCGGATATCCCCGGTACCCCTTGAACGCCGGACGCGCGCCGTGATCTTTCGTGTAACCTTCGGCGAACTCATCCAGCTCTTTCGTCGAGATGCCCGGCCGGATCATCGTGCGCATTTCCGCCAGCGCGCCCCATACGACCTGTCCCGCGCGGTACATCTTCTCCAACTCTGCCGGCGATTTACAGATGACCATCGCGCCCTTCCGCGCGCTTCAGAATCTCATTCAATGCGCGGGTTACTTCTTCCACCCCTGCATCACCGTCCACCGTTTCCAGCACCCCATGCGTCCGATAATAATTCGCCAGCGGCTCGGTCTGCCGTTCGTACGCCGCAAATCGTTCTTTCACGATTTCCGGCTGGTCATCTGAGCGCTGAATCAATTTTCCGCCGTCGTTGTCGCAAATCCCCGGCGTTTTCGGCGGCCGCTCGTGAATATTGTACGTCTCACCGCCCACGCTGCACGTCCAGCGGCCCGCCACTCGCCGTACCAACGTTTCCGGGCTCACCAGAAACTGAATTACCAGCGCTTTGCCCAGCCCGCGCCGCTGCAAAATCTTGTCCAGCTCTTCCGCTTGCCGAATCGTCCGCGGAAAACCGTCGAAGATGAATCCCTGGTCGCAGTCCTCTCGCGACAGCCGGTCCTCCACCATCTCCAGCACGACTTCGTCCGGCACCAGGTCGCCGCGTTCCATGATCGGGGCCGCCAGCCGCCCCGCTGACGTGCGCCGCGTCACTGCGTCCCGCAGCATGTCACCGGTGGAAAGATGCGGCACGCCCAACTGCTTGGCCATGCGCTTCGCCTGGGTCCCTTTTCCAGCTCCTGGCGGACCCAGAAAAATTAACGCCCGTTTGAGCGCCATCCTCACCGCCGATGCATCGGTCATTAACTGCGACGGCCCCGGACTCGGCCCTTGCGCACGAACCCGTCATAATTCCGCATCACCAACTGCGCTTCCAGTTGCTGCACCGTGTCCATGGCCACGCCGACGACGATCAATAGCGACGTGCCACCGAAATAAAATTGCACGTTCAAGCCATCCAGCACGAAGCGCCACATGTGCCGGTCAAACCAGTCGCCCACCAGCCACAAATGCTGCAGGTGAATCCCCGAAATCATCCATTCCGGCAGCAAGCAAACCACCGCCAGGTACACGCCGCCAACAAACGTAAGCCGCGTCAAAATGCGATTAATATATTCCGACGTATTCCGCCCCGGACGAATCCCCGGCACGAACCCGCCGTACTTCCGCATGTTGTCCGCCAGCTCCGTCGGATTAAAAATAATACCCACGTAAAAAAACGCAAAAAATATGATCAGCGTCACGTAGATCAATGTATAGAGCGGCTCGCCCCACTTGATCATATTCGCGAACTTCCCGAACGCCGTGGACTTGTTCTGAAAAAACAGCGCCAATGTCTGCGGAAAAGTCAGCAGCGAGCTCGCGAAAATCGGCGGAATCACTCCCCCGGAATTCACGCGCAGCGGCAGGTAAGTCATCTGCCCGCCCATCACTTTCCGCCCCATCACGCGCTTGGCGTACTGCACTGGAATCCGCCGCTGCCCGCCTTCGACGAACACGATGAACGCCACCACCGCCAGCATCAAAACAATCAGCCCGATCAAAATCACGCCCGCCAGCGATCCCCACTCACCGCTCGTGGTCTTCAAATACAGGTCGTGCACCGCGTTCGGCAATCCCACCACGATGCCCGCGAAAATAATCAGCGACATGCCATTCCCGATCCCGCGCTCGCTGATCTGCTCGCCCAGCCACATGATGAACGCCGATCCCGTGGTCAGCGTCAGGATAGTCATCAGCGTAAATCGCAATCCCGGGTGGTATACCAGAGCCTCGCCGTTCATGTTCTGCAGCTGCAAGGTCTTCGCGATCGTGAACGATTGAAACACGCTCAGAATGATCGTCAGGTAGCGCGTGTACTGCGTAATCTTGCGCCGACCCAGCTCGCCTTCCTTCTGCAAACGCTCCAGGTAAGGCCACACCACCACCATCAACTGCAAAATAATCGAAGCCGTGATGTACGGCATGATGCCCAGCGCGAAAATTGTCAGACGGCGCAGGTTGCCGCCGCTGAAAAGGTCAATCAACCCCAGAACCGAGCCTTGGCCCCTGCTGGAACATGTCCTGCAAAAGCGCCGTATTGATTCCCGGGGTCGGAATGTGGCCACCCAGGCGATACACCGCCAGCATGCCCAGCGTAAACAGCACCCGGTTGCGCAAATCCGGCGTGCTGAAAATATTCCGAATTGCCAGGAACAGCTTGTTCATTGCAGGACTTCGACCTTTCCTCCGGCGGCCGTAATCTTTGCCTCCGCCGACTTGCTGAACGCATGCGCCTGCACCGTCAGCGCCACTTTCAATTCACCGCTGCCCAGAATCTTCAAGCCTTCGCGCTTCACGCGCAGGACGCCCAGCGCGTAGAGAATTTCCGGTGAAATCGTTTCGCCCGCCTCGAAAACATTCAGGCTCTCAACGTTAATCACCGCGTACGTCGTCGAATCCGGCGCCGAAAATCCGCGCTTCGGCAATCGCCGGTGCAGCGGCATCTGTCCGCCTTCAAATCCCGGCCGACGCGAATATCCGCGACGGGACTGCTGTCCCTTGTTGCCCGCGCCCGAGGTCTTGCCCATCTTCGAGCCCATGCCGCGTCCTACGCGCACCTTGCGATGACGCGAGCCGCGCGGCGGTTTCAAATTCGATAGTGTCGGTTTCTGTGCCATTCTCAGCCCTCAATCTGTACGAGATGGTGCACGCGCGCGATCATGCCGCGAATAGATGGCGTGTCGTCCACTTCCAGCACCTGTTGCATGCGCCGGAATCCCAGCCCGCGAACGGTCTGGCGCATGTCGCGTGGGCAGCCGATGAAACTGACCACCCACTTGATTTTCAATTTCCCGGTTTTCTTCTTGCCCGCCGTTTCTTTCGTAGTCGTCATTTTATTTGCGCGAAGGAACTACGATGCCGTCGCTTCCTCCGCAATCTTCCCGCGGCCTTCCGCCACCTTGGCCGCATCCTTCAAATGCATCAGCGCGTCAAACGTCGCCTTGATCACGTTGTGCGGGTTCGATGTGCCCAGCGACTTCGTCAGCACGTTCTGAATCCCCGCAACCTCCATCACCGCGCGCACCGCGCCGCCGGCGATGATTCCGGTTCCTTCCGGCGCGGGCTTCAGCAGCACTTGGCCAGAGCCGTAACGCCCGAGCACCTGATGCGGGATCGTCGTGCCCTTCATGTTCAGCTTCACCATGTTCTTCTTGGCCGCTTCAATCGCCTTGCGGATGGCCATGGGCACTTCGCGCGCCTTGCCCATCCCGAATCCGGCGTGGCCGCCCTGATCGCCCACCACCACCAGCGCGGAGAAGCTGAGATTTTTTCCGCCCTTCACTACCTTGGTGCAGCGGTTGATCGAAACCACCTGATCCTTCAAGTTCGCCTGGTTGGTTTCCACCGGACGGCGAACGGACAGCGAGTCTTTGAGCTCTTGTTTCGACATAATTGTCAGAACTTCAGGCCCGCCTCCCGGGCCGCTTCCGCGAGCGCCTTCACGCGCCCGTGATATTGATATCCGCCGCGATCGTAAACCACTTTTTCCACGCCCTTGGCTTGCGCGCGTTCCGCGATGGCCTTGCCCACCACTTTGGCCGCGGCGATATTGCCGCCGCCCTTGATGGACTTGCGCACTTCCCCGTCCAGCGAGCTGGCGGAAACGATCGTGCGATTGGTCTGATCGTCCACCACCTGCGCGCGTATGTGCTTCGACGAGCGATGCACGCAAAGCCGTGGACGTTCTGCCGTGCCCACCAGCGTCTTGCGCGTCCGCACGTGAATGCGGCGGCGATGCGCTTCCCGCGATAATTTGTGAACCGGTGCTGCCACGTTCGCTCTCCTCCTGGCCTAGGCCGCTGCCGACTTCGCGCCGGCCTTGCCGGCCTTCTTCTTCAAGCGCTCGCCGGTAATGCGCACGCCCTTCTGCTTGTACGGATCCGGCGGACGCAGCGCGCGCAGATTCGCGGCCACCTGGCCCACCTGATTCTTGTCTGCGCCGGTCACCACCATGTGCACCTGCTTTTCGATGGTGATCGCGATTCCTTCGGGGATCGGAAACTCAATTGGATGCGAATAGCCCAGCGCCAGCACCACGTTCTTGCCCTTCACCTCAGCGCGGTAGCCGACGCCCACGATATCCAGATCCTTCTTGAAACCGGTCGTAACGCCGGTCACCGCATTCGCCACCAGCGCTCGCGCCAGCCCGTGCAGCGCGCGCTTGTCGTCCGATTCGCGCTTCGCGATCAGAATGCCGTCCTTCTGCTCGAAGCTGATTCCCTTGGGCACCACCACGCGCATCTTGCCCTTGGGGCCCTGCACTTCCACGGCGTCGTCCTTGATCTGAATCTTCACGCCGGACGGCACCGGAATAATTTTGTTTCCAATTCGCGACATGGCTCTGTTCGATCCTCGTGTTAACGAAATTCCCGCCGAACTCTTACCAGACCTCGCACATAATTTCGCCGCCGATGCCGGCCTTGCGCGCCGCCTGCCCGGTCATCAATCCCTTGGCCGTGGACACAATCGAAATTCCCATTCCGCCGACCACCTGCCGGATGTCCGTCTTCCCCACGTAGCGCCGCGATCCTGGCCGCGACACGCGCTTCAGGTCCGTAATCACGCTGCGGCGGTCCGGCGTGTAGCGCAGAAACAGGCGCAGCGTCTTCTTCGGCTTCTGTTCTTCCACGACCTTGAAATTCGCCAGATATCCTTCCTCTTTCAGGATGCGCGCCAGCTCCACCTTCAGCTTCGAGCTGGGCAAATCCACGCGCGAGTGCTTCGCGCGCGAGGCGTTGCGAATTCGCGTCAGCAAATCGGCAATCGGATCAGTCGTCATTCTTCCTCGTCCTTACTTCTTTCCCGGCTCGCTGCATTTCCACTGCTTCGCGGCTTCAGCCACAGTCAATCCATGCGGGCTTTAAAGCCAAACCTCCCGAAAACTACCAGCTCGCTTGGTCACGCCGGGAATTTCGCCCTTCAGCGCGAAGCCGCGGAAACAGATGCGGCACATCTCAAACTTGCGCAGGAAAGCGCGCGGACGTCCGCAAACCCTGCAGCGGTTGCGCCAGCGGATCTTGAACTTCGGCTTCTTCAACTGCTTCGCGAATTGTGCGGTGCGTCCCATACTCGCTCTTTCTCCTTAAAGCCTAGCTCTGCACCCGGAACGGCACGCCGAGCAGCTTCAGCAGCTCGCGCCCTTCTTCGTCGTTGCGGGCGGTTGTGGTGATCGTGATGTTCATGCCCTTGATTTTGTCCACGCGCGTGTAATCAATCTCCGGAAACACCAGCTGGTCCTTCAGCCCCAGCGTGTAATTGCCGCGCCCGTCGAAAGAATTCGGCGGCAATCCCTTGAAGTCGCGCACGCGCGGCAGCACGATGCTCGATAGCCGGTCGAGGAACTCGTACATCCGCTCGCCGCGCAGCGTCACCATGCAGCCGATGGCCATGCCCTTGCGAATCTTGAAATTCGCGATGGACTTCTTCGCCCGCGTGATCACCGGCTTCTGCCCGGTAATCTGTCCCAGCTCCGCCGCGGCCGTGTCCAGCAGCTTCACGTTCGCGCTCGCTTCGCCCATCCCGATGTTCACCGTCACCTTCTTCACCCGCGGCACAGCCATCGTGTTGGTGAATCCGAAGCGCTTCGAGAGCGCCGGCACTGCATCCTTGCGGTACTTTTCATGCAAACGCGTAATCATTTCTCGCCCTTACCTTGAAAAAATCTCTAGTTCTCAAAAGTCGTGTTGCAGCGCCGGCACGAACGCACCTTGGTTCCATCCGGCAGCGTCGTATGTCCCGCGCGCGTGTGCTTGCCGCATCCCGGGCAGACCAGCAGCACGTTCGAAACATGCACCGGCCCTTCCTTCTCCAGAATTCCGCCCTTGATGTTCTTCGACGGGTTCGGCCGCGTGTGCTTCTTCATCATGTTCGCGTGCTCGACCGTCACCGTCAGTTTCCAGGGATTCACCGAAAGCACTTTCCCGGTCTTCCCTTTCGATCGCCCGGACATGATCTTCACCGTGTCGCCGTGGCGGATGCTGAATGCTGCCGGCTTTTCCTGTATTTTTCTCATGGTTACCACACTTCCGGAGCGAGCGAGATGATCTTGGTGAACTTCTTGTCGCGCAATTCGCGGGCTACCGGCCCGAAGACGCGCGTTCCAATCGGCTCGTTCGCATCGTTAATCAAAACCGCCGCGTTATCGTCAAAGCGGATGTAGGTCCCGTCCTTGCGCCGCTGCTCTTTGCGCGTGCGCACAATCACGCACTTCACTACCGTGCCCTTCTTTACCTGGCTTTCCGGCTGCGCTTCTTTCACCGCCGCCGTGACGACGTCGCCCAATCCCGCCGTCAACCCCGCATCTCCGCCCAAGGGAAGGATGCAGGTCAGCTGGCGCGCGCCGGAATTGTCCGCCACCGTCAGCCATGTTCGCATCTGTACCATGATCTTGCTCCCTTTACTGCCGCCTGACTTCAGTCCTAAGCTAGCCGGTCGCTGCCCGTTACGCCACGCGCGTCGAGCGCTGCACTACTTCCTTCAGCCGCCAGCGCTTCAACTTCGAAAGCGGCCGCGTCGAAGCAATCTGTACCGTGTCGCCAACATGCGCTTCCCCGGTCTCATCGTGCGCGTAGTATTTCTTGGTGTGCCGCACCACCCGGTGATACAGCGGGTGCTGCACCGCGCGCGTCACCTTCACCACGATGGTCTTCTGCATCTTCGTCGAGGTAACGATGCCGGTCAGTTCCTGCCGGACTCCGCGCTCCGCCGTGCTCTCTTGCGTCCCTACTGCTGCTTCGTTTGCCATTACGCCTTCCTCAATTCAGTTTCGCGCAGCACCGTCTTGATCCGCGCGAAATCGCGCTTCGCTTCCCGCAGCTTCTTCAAACCTTCGGCCTGTCCGGTTGAAAGCTGAAAACGCAGCCGGAAAATCTGCTCCGCCAGCTCGCCCTGCTGGGTTTCGAGCTCGGCTTTGCTCATCTCGCGGTACTTCACCGTGCGCCTCGCGTTACGGTCCGCCATTACAGTTCCTCCGCCCGGCTGACGAACTTCGTCCGGATGGGCAGTTTGTGCGACGCCAGCTTCATCGCTTCGCTTGCGGACGCCAAATCCACGCCCGCCATTTCGAACATCACTCGTCCCGGCTTCACCACCGCCACCCACTTCTCCGGTGGACCTTTGCCCTTGCCCATACGAGTCTCGGCCGGCTTCTTCGTGTAAGGCTTGTCCGGAAAAATCCGGATCCACAATTTTCCGCCGCGCTTGATGAAGCGCGTAATCGCCACGCGCGCCGCTTCAATCTGCCGGTCCGTGATCCACGCCGGTTCCAGCGCCTTCAACCCGTACTCGCCAAACGCCAGCGCTCCGCCGCGCCACGCCTTGCCAGTCCGCCGCCCGCGCTGCTGCTTGCGGTACTTTACTTTTTTCGGCATCAACATAAATTTTTGCCCGTGTCCTTAATCTCTAAGCTTAAGCTTTTGCCGCCGCAGCCACTGCGTTCTTGTTTACGCGCTGCGGGATTTTTTCGCCCTGATAGATCCAGCACTTCACGCCAATCACGCCGTACGTGGTGTGCGCTTCGGCCGTGCCGAAATCAATGTCCGCGCGCAGCGTTTGCAAAGGCAACCGCCCCTGCAGATACCATTCTTTGCGCGCGATTTCCGCGCCGTTCAACCGGCCCGCGACGCGCACCTTGATCCCCTTGCATCCAAAACGCAGCGCCGAATCCACCGCCTTGCGCATCGCCCGCCGGAACGCCACGCGCTTTTCCAGTTGCAGCGCGATCGATTCCGCCACCAGATGCGCATCCAGCTCCGGCCGGTGCACTTCCTGAATATCAATGTGCACTTCGCGCTTGGTGCGCTTCTGCACGTCGGCCTTGAGCTTGTCGATTTCCGAGCCTTTTCGGCCGATGATGATTCCGGGACGCGCGGTATAAATCCGCACCACCAGCTTGTTGGCGGCGCGCTCGACGTCAATCCCGCTGATGCCCGCGGACTTCAGCTTTTCCTTCAGCTGCTTGCGCAGTGACACGTCTTCATGCAGCAGGTCGGCGTAATCCTTCTTTGCGAACCAGCGCGACTTCCAGACCTTGTTGTAGCCCAGCCGAAAACCGTACGGATGTGTTTTCTGCCCCAAACTGTCCTCCCGCTTACTTCTTCTTTTTCTGCCCGGCTTGTTTCGTTGTTCCAGTGCCTTGCGAGCCTTGCGTACCGCGCCCTTCACGCCCTTCGACGCCTGCGCTTCCGCTGCCGCTGCCGCCACGCGATCTGCCACGGCGCGCGTGATGCTCGGACACCTCCACGACAATGTGGCTGGTACGCTTCTGGTAACGGAATCCGCGGCCCATCGGCGCCGGACGCATACGCTTCCAGCGCGGCCCCTCGTTGACGAAGCAGCGCGTGACGAACAGCTCATCCACGTCGAGCGTCTCGCCGGATTCTTCCGCCTTGCGTTCCGCGTTGGCGATGGCGCTGCGCAGCGTCTTCTCGATTTCCTTGCGCCACGCGCTTCTTCGTGAATTGCAGCGTGTGCAGCGCTTCTTCGGCGCGCTGGCCGCGAATCAGGTCAATCACCAGCCGCGCCTTCTGCGGCGAAACGCGCGTGTAACGCGCCTTGGCCATGCCCTCAATCTGGATGCCTTGCCGTCGTTTCCTGAATTGCCGTTGCCATCGTTTATGCCCTTTCAGACTTCGCTGCCGGCGCGCTCCGCCTGCCGGTGCCGCTGCCGCGCCGCGGGCGCGCCTGCCGCTGCCGCCGCCCTTTCGAGCGCCGCTTTCACCGCGTGGCCTTTGAACGTGCGCGTCGGCGCGAATTCGCCCAGCTTGTGCCCGACCATTTGCTCGGTGATGTACACGGGAATGAACTTCTTGCCGTTGTGCACGGCGATCGTGTGCCCGATCATGTCCGGCAAAATCGTCGAACGCCGCGACCACGTCTTGAAGACTTTCTTTTCGTTGCGCGCGTTCATCCCTTCCACCTTCTTGCGCAGGTGGCCATCGATGAACGGGCCCTTCTTTAGCGAGCGCGGCATCGTTTCTGTCCCTACTCTCTCCACGCGGCGCAGCTTCACCCATTGCGCGCGGCGCACTCTTCGAATCCGCGAACCGGCCCCGACACACGATGCGACACCGGGCAGAAAGGACACACAAACCGCGTCCCCTGCGCGTTCGGAGTCTTCTCAACAATCACGGCCCAGCCGGGCCGGCAAATCCTGTACAGCACCTGCGGCGGCGGCACGACCTTCGAAGCATCTTCAGCGCCGGCTTCGTTGCGGGGCGCGAAACCGCTTTCCGCGCGCGGTTGCGCGTCGCGCACGTCCCGCGAGTTGTTCGTCGTGACGCTCATTGTTCGCGACTGCTCTCGATCGTGTCGCTGTCATCGCGTGACTCCTCATTTTCCCGCCGCGCCGGGTTCATTGCTTTTCTGCTGCTCACTGCAAACACAAACGTTATGGCTTCCGCCGCTGCACGATCATCCTGTCGCTCGGACGCTTCTTGCGCGTCTTCGCGCCCAAAGTCGGAAAGCCCCACGGCGTTTGCGGGTGATTGCCCTTCACGCGGCCTTCACCGCCGCCGTGCGGGTGATCGACCGGGTTCATCGCCACGCCGCGGACCGTTGGCCGGCTGCCGTGCCAGCGCGTGCGCCCTGCCTTGCCGTAAGTGACGTTTTCGTGGTCCAGATTGCCGAGCTGGCCGATCGTCGCCATGCAATCAACGCAAATTTCCGCATTTCGCCCGAGGGCAGCTTGACGAGCGCGAAATCGCCTTCTTTGCTCATCAACTGCGCCGCGCCTCCCGCCGAACGCACCAGCTGACCGCCCTTGCCGGGAGACAGCTCCAGGTTATGCACCATCGTGCCGGGCGGAATATTGCGAATCGGCAATGCGTTGCCGGGCAGAATTTCCGCCCCTGCGCCGTTCTGCACCGTCATGCCGACTTCGAGGCCCACCGGATGCAAGATGTAGCGCTTCTCGCCATCCGCGTAGTGCAACAGGACGATTCGAGCCGAACGATTCGGGTCGTATTCGATGGCGGCAACCTTCGCGGGGATTCCGGTCTTTTCGCGCCGGAAATCGATCGCGCGGTATTTCTTCTGGTGCCCGCCGCCGCGATGCCATGACGTGATCTCGCCGTGAGAGTTGCGGCCGCCCGTGCGCTTCTTCGGTTCGACCAGGGACTTTTCCGGCTTCTGCTTGGTGATCTCGCTCTTGTCGAGCATGGTCAGAAAGCGCCGCGACGGTGTGTATGGTTTGAATGTTTTTAGCGCCATTATTGCCTCTTGCCTTCCGGTCGAATGCTTCGGGCTCGAACAGCCTGATTGCTCCGGCGTGCTTAACTGCATTTCCGCCAAACTACAATTTCTCTGCGTACTCGATCATCTTTTCGCCAGGCGCCAGCTTGACGTACGCTTTCTTCCAGTCGCGGCGGAGGCCTTCGGCCGTCCTCGGCGGCGCAGCTTGCCGTGATAAATCGCGGTACGCACATCGTCCACTTTCACGTTGAAACGCGCTGCACGGCTTCCTTGATCTGCGTCTTGGTGGCTTCGCGCCACTTCGAACACCACCGTGTGCTGCGTCTCCTTCACGCCCAGGCCCTTTTCGGTGATGATCGGCCGGCGAATGATTTCGTAAAGCTGTTCCATGGCTTATCCCTTGTTCCTTTGGCTTCGCCTTGGCCTTAGCTTCTTTTTTCGCCGCGGGCTTCTTCGCCGCTTTTCGCTTTCGCTGGCTGCCGCCTTCGCCGGAGCTTTCGCTTCCGCGCTTCTGCTGCGCAGCCTTTTTCGCCGGCGCAGCGAGCTGGCTCGATCTGCACCGGCACTTCCGGCCGCGTCGCCGAAAGCGAGCGGCTCAACTTCGCCGCCGCTTCGCGCGACAGCACCAAGTGCTCGTGGCGCAGCAAATCGTATGGCTGAATCGCCGTCGGCGGACCAGTGTCACGCCCTCGATGTTGCGGCTGGCGCGCTCCAGGTTCACGTTTCGCGCCGCTTTCCACCAGCAACATGCTGCGGTCTCTTCGTCGAGCTTGTCAATGCCTGCGAAACGGCTTGGTCTTGTGCGAATCGAGCTGTCCAGCCTCGACCACGATCAATTTGTTTCCGCGAATTTCGCCGACAGCGCCGAGCGCAACGCGCCCAGAATCATCTTCTTCGGCAGCGCGTAGTCGTATTTGCGCGGCACCGGACCGTGGACCGTGCCGCCGTGGCGCCAGAGCGGCGAACGAATCGAGCCAATACGCGCGCGGCCTGTGCCCTTCTGCTTCCATAGCTTCTTGCCCGAGCCGCTGACTTCGCTCTTGTCTTTCGTCTTGTGCGTTCCCGCGCGCTCGCCGCCAGATAGTGCCGCACCGTTTCGTGCAGCAGGTGCGGGTTCACCTTGCCGCAAACACGTCGTCGGCCAGATCCACCTGCCCGACTGTCTTGCCTTCCAGATTTTTTACGTCCACAACGGGCATCGTCGTCTTTCTTCTCGCTTCCGAACTTTCGATCTTACGACTTGCGCCTTCGGCTTTGCGAATGAAAATGTAGCTGCCCTGCCGGCCCGGCACCGCGCCGCACACCAGCAGCAAATTCTCGTCCGCGTCGATTTTCACCACGCGCAAATTCTTGGACGTCTTTCGCTCGTTGCCCATATGCCCCGGAAAATGCTGGCCCTTCCACACGCGCGACGGAAACGAGCTGGCGCCGATGCCGCCCGGCGCGCGATGGAACATCGAGCCGTGCGCCGCGTCGCCGCCGCGATAGTGCCAGCGCTTCACGCCGCCCTGAAAGCCCTTGCCCTTGCTGACGCCGGTCACGTCGACGCATTCGCCGACCTTGAAGCCGTCAACCAGCACGCGGTCGCCGGACTTCGTTTCGTCCTTCGATTCTTCGATGCGAACTTCGCCCAGGTAGCGCATCGGCGCCACGCCGGCCTTTTTGAAATGGCCGGTCATGCGCCTTGTTCACGCGCTGCGGCTTGATGAATTCCACCAGGCCCAATTGCACCGCGTCGTAACCGTCCTTGTCTTTCGTGCGGCGCTGCACCACCACGCACGGGCCCGCCTGCAGCACCGTGCACGGGACCGCCGCGCCATCTTCGGCGAACACTTGCGTCATCCCCAGCTTGATTCCGAGTATTCCGTTGACTGCCATTTCTCTCGCTCTTCTCCTTCCTTTCGCGGCGTTTCGATTCGCATGCGCTTAAACTGCTGCCTTGCAGCTCGCGTTACTTGTCGCGTGTTCGCGCCCGAAGGCCTTGATTTCGACGTCCACGCCCGGCGGCAGATCGAGCTTCATCAGCGCGTCCACCGTGTCCGGCGTCGGCTCGAGAATGTCGATCAGCCGCTTGTGCGTGCGCATTTCGAACTGCTCGCGCGATTTCTTGTCCACGTGCGGCGAACGCAGCACAGTCCAACGGTTGATCACCGTCGGCAGCGGAATCGGCCCGGCCACTTCCGCGCCCGTGCGCTTCGCGGTGTCCACAATCTCCCGCGTGGATTGATCGAGAATGCGGTGGTCGTACGCCTTCAAACGAATGCGAATTTTTTCTCCGTTTGACATGTTTACTCGATGATCTCGGCGACGGCGCCGGCGCCGACGGTGTGGCCGCCTTCGCGAATCGCGAAGCGCAACCCCTTCTCCAGCGCTACCGGCGTGATCAGCGTGATCTCCGCCGACACGTTGTCGCCCGGCATCACCATCTCCACTCCCGCCGGCAGCTTCACGTCTCCCGTCACGTCCGTGGTGCGGAAATAAAACTGCGGCCGGTAGCCCGTGAAGAACGGCGTGTGCCGCCCGCCTTCTTCCTTCGTCAACACGTACGCCTCCGCCTTGAACTTCGTGTGCGGCGTGATCGAGCCCGGCTTGGCCAGCACCTGCCCGCGCTCCACTTCATCTTTTTCCGTCCCGCGCAGCAGCAACCCAACGTTGTCGCCCGCCATCCCTTCGTCCAACAGCTTGCGGAACATCTCCACGCCCGTCACCGTCTTCTTCATCGTCGGACGGAAGCCCACAATCTCGATTTCCTCGCCCACTTTCACTTTGCCGCGCTCGACTCGTCCCGTCACCACCGTGCCGCGGCCCGAAATCGAGAAAATATCCTCGATCGGCATCGCGAACGGCTTGTCGATGTCGCGCAGCGGCAGCGGAATGCTCTTGTCCACCGCTTCCATCAATTCCAGGATCGACTTCTCCCACTTCGCATCGCCTTCCAGCGCCTTCAGCGCCGAGCCGCGTATCACCGGAATCGTGTCGCCCGGATACTGATAGCTCTTCAACAGTTCGCGCACTTCCAGCTCCACCAGCTCCAGCAGCTCCGGATCGTCCACCATGTCGCACTTGTTCAGAAACACCACAATGGACGGCACGCCCACCTGCCGCGCCAGCAAAATGTGCTCGCGCGTCTGCGGCATCGGTCCGTCCGTCGCCGCCACCACCAGAATCGCGCCGTCCATCTGCGCCGCGCCGGTGATCATGTTCTTCACGTAGTCCGCGTGCCCCGGGCAATCGATGTGCGCGTAGTGCCGGTTCGCCGTCTCATACTCCACGTGCGACACCGCAATCGTGATTCCGCGCTCGCGCTCTTCCGGCGCGTTGTCGATCGAATCGAACGCCCGGAACGCCACCTTCGGATTGTTCTTCGACAACACTTTCGTGATCGCCGCCGTCAACGTCGTCTTGCCGTGGTCGATGTGCCCGATCGTCCCAATATTCACGTGCGGCTTGTTCCGCTCGAATTTCTCCTTCGCCATTTCTCTCTCAGCTCCTCACGTCAAACTGTTCTGACTGCTAAATTCCATGCTAGCGCTTACTTCTTCGGCTTTCGTCGCCGTTCGCGCTGCCGATAATCTCTTCCGCAATGTTTCGCCGGAGCCTGCTCGTAATGCGAGAAGTGCATGGTGAAGCTGCCGCGGCCCTGCGTGCGGCTGCGAATTTCCGTCGCATAGCCGAACATCGCCGCCAGCGGCACCTGCACGTTGATGATTTCGGTGCCGCCGCGCGATTCGCGTCCCTGCATCTGGCCGCGCCGCGAATTCAAGTCCGCGAATCACCGGGCCCATGTAATCTTCCGGGACCACCACTTCGACGCTCATGATCGGCTCGAGCAGTTTCGGATTCGCGCTTGCTTGCAGGCATCCTTGAAAGCCATCGAGCCCGCAATCTTGAACGCCATTTCCGAGCTGTCCACGTCGTGGTAGCTGCCGTCGGTGAGCACCACCGCCGCGTCCACCATTTCGTAGCCCGCCAGAACGCCGGTTTCCATCGCTTCGCGAATGCCGTCTTCGATCGGCGCGATGAATTCCTTGGGAATCGCTCCGCCGACGATCTTGTCGATGAAAAGCAGCCGATGTTCCTTGTCGAAGTGCCACTTGCCGCCCTTGCCGCCGCCTTTCTTGGCCATTTCGTCGATTTCGTCGGTCGACATCTCGTGCATGTCTTCGTGACTCGGATTCGGCAGCGGATGCACCCTCAATCACGCGTGGCCGTACTGGCCGCGGCCGCCGGTCTGCTTGATGTACTTCCCTTCGCCTTCCGCCATCCTCAGAATCGTTTCGCGGTAGGCGACTTGCGGCCGGCCCACGTTGGCCTGCACGCCGAATTCGCGCATCATGCGGTCGACGATGATTTCCAGGTGCAACTCGCCCATGCCGGAAATCAAAGTCTGATCGGTATCGTGATCGGTGTGCACGCGGAACGTGGGATCTTCCTGCGCCAGCTTGCCGAGCGCGATGCCCATTTTTTCCTGGTCGGCTTTGGTCTTCGGCTCGATCGCGACGGAAATCACGGGCGCCGGGAAATCGATGTTCTCGAGAACGATCGGCTTGTCTTCATCGCACAGCGTGTCGCCGGTGGTCACATTCTTCAGGCCGACGCATGCCGCGATGTCGCCCGCTTCGATCGACTCGATTTCCTCGCGCTTGTTCGCGTGCATGCGCAGCAAGCGGCCAATGCGCTCGCGCGTCTTGCTCGTCGAGTTGTAAACGTTCTGCCCGGTCTTCAGTACGCCGGAATAAACGCGAATATAAGTCACGTGGCCGACAAACGGGTCGGTCATGATCTTGAACGCCAGCGCAGCGAACGGCTGGTCGTCCGAAGCGCGCCGCAGAATCGGCTCGTCGCCATTCGGATCCGTGCCCTCCACCGGAGGAACGTCGCCGGCGACGGCAGGTAATCCACCACCGCGTCGAGCAGCGGCTGCAGGCCCTTGTTCTTGAACGCGGAACCGGCCAGCACCGGAACCAGCTTCAGCGCGATCGTCGAGCGGCGAAGCGATGCGCGCAGTTCGGCAGGCTCGAGTTTGTGCTGCTCGAGATATTTCGTCAGCATGGCGTCGTCATGCTCGGCGATGTACTCGACGACTTTGTCGCGATGCTCTTTGTAAAATTCCGGTGTCAGCGCCGAAGCCTTCACGGCGACTTCCAGTGCCGGATGCGACTTCAGATATTCCGCATCCCACAGTTTTTCCAGCGGAAGAGTTTCGTATTCCGCGCCGAGCGTTTCGTCCTTCCAGATGATGGCGCGCTCTTCGATAAAGTCGATCACGCCGATAAAATTGTCTTCACGCCCGATCGGAAATTGCAGGGGAACCGGATGGGCTGAAAGGCGCTGGCGCATCGAGCGGACCGAGTGATCGAAATCGGCGCCGATGCGGTCCATCTTGTTGATGAACGCAATGCGCGGAACGCGATACTTGTCCGCCTGGCGCCACACCGTTTCCGATTGCGGCTGCACGCCGGCGACCGCGTCAAAAATCGCGACCGCGCCGTCCAGCACGCGCAGCGAACGCTCGACTTCCACCGTGAAATCCACGTGGCCCGGCGTATCAATGATGTTGATGCGGTATTTCTTGCCGAAGCGCTTCCAGGAGGCCGTCGTCGCGGCGGACGTGATCGTGATGCCGCGCTCGCGCTCCTGCTCCATCCAGTCCATGACCGTAGTGCCTTCGTGCACTTCGCCGATCTTGTAAGTCACACCCGTATAGAACAGGATGCGCTCGGTCGACGTGGTCTTTCCGGCGTCAATGTGAGCCATGATCCCGATGTTGCGGGTCTGATCGAGTTGGACTTGGCGTGCCATGCTGAATTAGGCCCCGCGCTACCAGCGATAATGCGCGAAAGCCTTGTTGGCCTCCGCCATGCGGTGAACGTCCTCCTTCTTTTTCACCGCGCCGCCGCGGCCATTCGCAGCGTCCATAATTTCTTCGGCCAGCTTGTCCGTCATGGACTTGCCGCCGCGCGTGCGCGAATACAGCACCAGCCAGTGAATCGCGAGCGACTGCCTGCGGAACGGATTCACTTCCACCGGAACCTGGTAGTTCGCGCCGCCGACGCGCCGCGTCTTCACTTCCAGCACCGGCTTGCAGTTCTCGACGGCCTTCTTGAAAAGCTTGAACGCGTCGTCGTTCGTCTTCTTCGCGACCTGATCCATCGCGTTATAGAAAATCGCCTGCGCGGTGGCGCGCTTGCCGTCGTACATCATGCTGGAGATAAACTTCTGCACCAGATCGCTGCCGAAGACCGGATCGCCCGGAATCTTGCGGCGAAGAACCCAACCTTTACGTGGCATCTTTCCGCTCTCCTACTTCTGTGCGGCTTTGGGCCGCTTGGCGCCGTATTTCGAGCGCGCTTGCTTTCGATTCTCAACGCCGGCCGCATCGAGCGTGCCGCGAATGATGTGATAGCGAACTCCCGGCAAATCCTTCACGCGGCCGCCGCGAACCAGCACGATCGAGTGCTCCTGCAAATTATGGCCGATGCCGGGAATGTAAGTCGTGACTTCGGCGCTGTTCGTCAGACGCGCGCGCGCAACTTTGCGCAGCGCGGAGTTCGGCTTCTTCGGCGTCTGAGTGTAAACCCGGACGCAAACGCCGCGCTTTTCAGGACATCCTTCCAGCGCGGGCGACTTTGTCTTCGTCCGGATCTTTTCGCGGCCGTGGCGCACCAGTTGTGAAAACGTCGGCACGCTTTCCCCCTGTTGAAAAAATTCGATTCGAAAAACTCGCTATTTAAATATTTTCCCGCGCATTTCTGCGCGGCAAATTAGCCCGCGCAAAATTCTGCGAGTGAATGAACAGAAAAGGCGCCAAACCCGAAGGAATTACCAGGTACTCCGCGATGACGCGTCACCCCGAGGAGTGAACTGCATCTCCTACAATAGCGGAGAGGCTCACACGGCTTTGCGGGGCTGGCGCCCCATTTCGGCCGCTCTTCCTTCCCCGTTCCGTCGTTCTTTGTTCCGGGGTCGAAAGACTTCCCTAATCACCACCGAGCCCAAAGGCCCTCAAAGCAACCGCGGAAGTATAGGAGAATCAGTAGGCGTTGTCAACTCGAATCAACCAAAAAATAAATCGCAGGATTTGGTCCGATTCGTGCAGTGCGCCGTCCTCTTTAATTTTCCGCTTCCAAAACGCGCCCATTTGCTACGCGCAAGGGCGATAGCTTCAAGCAGAAACAAGGGCGCAAATTGAGTGACCTGTCACAAAATGTTATCGCTTTAGACACCCGAAACTAGACTGCAAGTTCCTTTTTTTAAACCAGCAAGCATTCTGTTGGTTGCGTAAGAGTCCTTTTTTGAATGGCTTACATCAGAATAGTGTCTTTTCACGGCTCCTCGGTTCTTAGCGAAAAATCGCCATTACGTCCCAAATTAATCATGGGTCTGGAGAAAGCTGCGGCTCTCAGCGCGTTGGTCCGATCGTTGCATTTGCTCAACTCACCGGATTCGGCCGCCATTTACTCCCGCCCCCGCATTCGCCCCTAAACTGTCTCGGGGCGAAATTGGATTTTTTCTGGGAGATGGGATGAAAGAGAGGAGACCTCTGGGCGGCCTCTCCTCGGTATTTTTCTTTTGGCAGCTTTCCGTTTCAGCACAGCAGACAGCTTTCACCGCCGAACCCCTCGACGCAGCCTACTCCCCTGCCTGCGCCGATGCAGAAGACATCACAGCCTGACTATTCAAAGCGAGCCGTTCGTCGTGGAAAAGTACGTCACGAAAGTGCGCTTTGAAAATGACGGCACGGGCGAACGCGATCTCACCGCGCGAATCAAAGTGCAGAGTGACGCAGGCGTCCAGCAGCTCGGCGAACTTGTTTTCGGATTCAGCTCGGCCAACGAACAGATGGACGTGAAGTACGTGCACGTACTCATGAAACCGGTGGGTCTGTCATCTCCGCCACAGCCAGACGCCATCAAGGAAATGACCGGCGGCGTCAAACGCGATGCGCCGGAATACACCGACTACAAAGAAAAACACATCACTGTTCCTTCGCTCCATGCCGGTGACACCATCGAGTACGACATTCTCACCCCGCCCGTCACTCCGCTGGCCCCCAGAACGAATTCTGGTATTCGCAATATCTGTTCCTGCAGGACGCCATCATCCTGGACGAGCAACTCGAGATCAACGTTCCAGCCGATCGCTCGGTAATCGTGGGGAAATCGGCCGATTACTCCCTCAAACGTTTGATGGACAGAAGCTGACCGTTGACGCTGCTTCATTCTCGAAGAAGGATGCGGACGGCCGAGAGCGATTTCTATCTTTGGAAACACAGTCTGCCTGGCACGCCCAGACGGACGAAGAACTGAAAAAGAGAAAAACAAAACCTTCGGAAGAAAAACAGAGCGAGAGATGTCCAGATCACCACGTTCAAAGGCTGGCCGGCGGTGGCGGCCTGGTATGCCGAACTTGGAAAAAGGCCGCACCCACGCCGACTCCGGAAATTCGCGCCAAAGCCCAGGAACTCGTTCAGGGCAAAACAGCCGAACTCGATAAGATGGCTGCGCTCTACAACTACGTCGCACAGAATATCCGCTACGTGAGCCTGTCGTTCGGGCTCGGCCGTTTTCAGCCGCACTAGGCAGCCGAAGTTTTCAAAAATCAGTACGGCGACGGCAAAGATAAGGTCATCCTGCTCGCCGCGATGCTAATGGCCGCGGACATTTCCTCCGACGCCGTCCTGATTCCCTTCGCCTGCAATATCGATCCCGACGTCCCTTCGCCCTCGCAATTCGATCACATGATCACCGCCGTCCCCATCGGCGAGAATTAATCTGGATGGATTCCACCGCCGAAGTCGCGCCCTTCCGCTTGCTCTCGCCCCCTCTGCGCAATAAATCCGCTCTACTCGTCGAGCCCAATGGCGCCGGCAAACTTGTCCAAACTCCCATGGACCCGCCGTTTCTCTCCACCCAGCACGTCGAAATCGAAGCCCGCGTGAACGATCTCGGCAAACTAACCGCCAAGTTGCGCTATTTCCTACGCGGCGATAACGAGTACGCCCTCCGCGTCGCATTCCGTCGCACTCCCGAAACTCAATGGAAAGAACTCGGCCAGACCATTGCCGCGCTCGATGGCATCAAAGGCGAAATCACTAACGTGAAGCCGAGCGATCCCTCCGACACCGAAAAGCCTTTTGAGCTCGATCTCGACTTCGCCCAAGCAAATTATCTCGACTGGTCCAGCAAGAAATCAAAAGTCGGCGTCCCCCTCCTCGCCATCGGCTTGCCCGACGCGTCCGAAGATTCTACCGACCCAATCCATCTCGGCAGCCCGCTCGACGTCACCATGGACCTGAAAATGACGCTGCCCGACAATTTCTCCGCGCGCGCCCCAGTCGCTGTTTCCGTCGAACGCGACTACGCCGACTTTAAATCCAGCTATCGCTTCGAAAATCACATCCTGACCGCGCAGCGCTCCCTAAATTTCAAAATGCGCGAACTCCCCGCCGCGCGCGTCAGCGATTACCTCGCTTTTTCCCGCGCTGTCGAATCCGACGAAACCCAGCTGCTCACCGTCGAAAATTCCACCACCGGCGCACCCACGATCCCCTCCACCGTCAGCGCCGATGAACTCCTCGAGGCCGGCATCGCCGCGCTCAATGCCGGAAATGTTCGCGAAGCCATTCCGCTGCTGCAACATGCCGTCGAGATTGATCCCAAAAGCAAGCAGGGCTGGAACGATCTCGGCCTCGCCTACCTGCGCCTCGGCCAATTCGACGATGCCGCCGCCGCATTTCAGAAACAGATCTCCGCCAATCCGTACGACGAGCACGTTTACAATTACCTGGGCCTCACGCTGCAACAGCAGCAGAAATTCCCCGAAGCCGCCCACGCATTCCGCAAACAGATCGCCGTGAATCCGCTCGATCCCGTCGCCCACGCCGCCCTCGGCGCTCTTTTCCTCGAACAGCACAGATATTCCGAAGCCATTCCGGAGCTTGACAAGGCTACCGTCCTTGCGCCAGACAGTGCCGAACTCGAAGTCAGTCTCGGCATGGCGCTCCTCAACACGGGCGAAAAAGACAAAGCGCTGGACGCATTCGAAAAAGGTGTGGAACTCTCGCAAACTCCCGTGGTCTGGAACAACGTCGCATTCGCTCTCGCCGAGCACAATCTCGAGCTCGACAAAGCCGCCCAATACGCCGAGTCGGCCATCGCCGCCACCGCCGCCAATCTACGCAATATCGAGCTTTCCCGCCTCTCGCTCGACGATCTCAATCAGGTTGCGAGCGTCGGTGTTTACTGGGACACGCTCGGCTGGATCAAATTTCGCGAAGGCGATCTCGACCAGGCCGAACGCTACATTCGCGCCTCCTGGCTGCTCAATCAGCACGGCGAAGTCGGCGATCATCTCGCGCAAATCTACGAAAAACGCGGCGACAAGCAACAAGCCGAGCGCATGTACGCGGAAGCCATGGCCGCCACGCATTCCGTGCCCGAAACGCGCGCGCGCCTCATCGTTCTGCTCGGCGGCAACGCTGGAATTGACGAACTCGTCGCGAAAAATAAGCCTGAGCTCACGAAAATTCGCGTTTTCCCCGCAGGAGATCTCTTGAAACAAAACGCTCGCGCCGATTTCTTCGTCTTGCTCTCACCCGGCGCAAAATATCCAAAAGTCGAAGCGGTAAAATTCATCAGCGGAAGCCAGGACCTGCGCCCCTTCACAGAAAAACTCCGCGCCTTGGATTTTGGCCCCATGTTTCCCGACGCCTCGCCCGCCAAACTAGTCCGCCGCGGTACTCTCGCGTGCTCCGCCACAACCGGAACCTGCACCTTCACGCTAATTCTTCCCGAAGACGTCCGCACCCTGAACTAGAACCCTTCCGGCCCCCTGGCTCGCGTAGCGCCGGCGTCTCGCCGGCTTTTTTGCAGTTGATCTTGCAGTTGAAGTTGTCGCGGCCGCCTTCAGGCGGGCGTCTTTGACTTTGACGTTGACGTTGAATTCTTCGCTGCGAGAAATCGCACTACGAGGTAGGCCAAAAACGAGGAAATCACCAAAATTCGCCGCGCAAACAGAAACCGCCCTACTTAATCTCCATCACTTCCTTCTCTTTCGCCGCCGACAAATCCTCAATCTTCTTTGTTTCCGAATGTGTCACCTTCTCCAGTTCATCCAGCGATCTCTTGCGCTCGTCCTCGCTGATCTTCTTTTCCTTCTCCAATTTCTCCACGCCTTCCTTAATATCTCGCCGAATATTCCGTATCGCCGTGCGGTGATTTTCCAGAACCTTGTGAATGTGCTTCACCATGTCTTTGCGCCGGTCCTCGGTCAAAGCCGGAATCGGCACGCGCACCACTTTCCCATCATTCGTCGGATTCAATCCCAGATCCGTCAAGCGGATCGCCTTGTCAATCAGCGCCACCGCTCCCGGATCCCAAGGCGAAATCACAATCGTCGAAGCGTCCGGCACATTTAACGTGCCCAGCTGATTAATCGGCATCGGCGTGCCGTGATAATCCACGCGCACGTGATCCAGCAGCGACGTGTTCGCGCGCCCGGTGCGCACGCTCCCCAATTCCTTGCGAAAATCTTCCACGGCTTTTTCCATGCGCGTCTTGGCTTGCGCCAGCGCGTCTTTACTGGTGGCAATCACAGTCATCGAAAAATTCGCCTCCGCCGTTCGTCTCTCACGCCATCGTGACTACTGAGCCGA
The DNA here is from genome assembly GCA_963821765.1 of uncultured Acidobacteriota bacterium. Classification (GTDB taxonomy): domain Bacteria; phylum Acidobacteriota; class Terriglobia; order Acidiferrales; family UBA7541; genus Palsa-295. The sequence continues at coordinate 324,195 of CAWGFF010000003.1, read as the reverse complement.
CCCGCTCGCCTAGCACCACGCGCTTCAAATTCCCCGGAACAGTCATATTGAACACCACGATCGGCATTTGGTTGTCCATGCACAGCGAAATGGCCGTCGCGTCCATCACTGAAAGCCCCTTTTGCAGCACGTCCAGGTAAGTGATTGTTTCAAATTTCGTCGCGCCCTTCACTTTTTCCGGGTCCGCGTCGTACACGCCGTCCACGCGCGTCGCCTTCAGAATTACCTGCGCCTTGATTTCCATTGCGCGCAACGCCGCCGCCGTGTCCGTTGAAAAATAAGGATTCCCAGTGCCGGCCGCGAAAATCACCACGCGGCCTTTTTCCAGATGGCGCGTCGCGCGCCGCCGTATAAACGGCTCCGCCACCTGATGCATTTCAATTGCGCTCAGCAATCGCGTATGGCAACCGGCTTTTTCCAGCGCATCTAGCATTGCCAGTCCGTTGATCACCGTCGCCAGCATGCCCATGTAGTCGCCGGTCGCGCGGTCAATCGCCAATTCCTTCTGTCGTGTCCCGCGAAAAAAATTCCCGCCGCCCACCACGATCGCCACCTGCACGCCCAGGTCGCAGATTTCTTTCACCTCGTGCGCCATTCCCTGAATCGTCTCGGCGTGAATTCCGGATTCCTGCGGCCCCGCCAGCGACTCCCCAGAAAGTTTCAGCACGAGCCGCTGATAAACCGGCGTGCCACTCGTGGCATCCATCTCGCTCGCGATAGTTTGGATTGACGTCTTTCCCTTGGAAGTCGCGCTTGCTGGAACCGTCTTCGCCTTGCTTCGTGCGGCTTTTTTCGTCACGGATGAGCCAGCCCCCTGGCCGCGCGTATTTTAGCAGAGAATCCCCGCAACCTCACACAACCTTGCGCCGCGCCATTTGATCGACTGCAGTAGGGGCGGGTCTCAAACCCGCCCGCCGTTCGCGGGCCCGTCCGCGCAAAAAAAATCCGCCGCAAACGCGGCGGATCGTAAAGCCCTTCGAATTGCGGAAAAATCTACGCGCTCGGCACCGGCACGGGAGCCTCAGGTTCAGCACCAGCCGCTGGCCGCTGCCCCGCCCCGTCCATCTCGCCCACCTTGAATCTCGAAAATCGCCGCACCGCAATATTCTCGCCGATCTTCGCGATCAGGTGGTCAATCAGCTCCTTCACCGTCAAACCTTCGTCCTTGATGAAGTGCTGCTCGTACAAACAATTCTCTTCGTAGAATTTTTCCATCTTGCCGCTGACGATCTTCTCGATCACCGCTTCCGGCTTGCCTGTCGCCTTGGCCTGTTCCTTGTAGATTTCTCGCTCGCGGTCCAATGTCTCCTGCGTCACTTCCTCGCGCCGCAGAAAACGCGGATCCAGCGCCGCGATGTGCATCGCCACGTCGTGGCACAACCGCTGAAAATCGTCCGTGCGCGCCACGAAATCGCTCTCGCAGTTTACTTCGATCAACACCCCGATTTTTCCGCCCGCGTGAATATAACAACTCACCAGCCCCTCGGACGTCGCCCGTTGCGCCTTCTTCGCCGCCGTTGCCTGCCCTTTTTTGCGCAGCAGGTCAATCGCCCGCTCGATGTCGCCGCTCGCTTCCACCAACGCTTCGCGGCACGCCGCGAAACCCACGCCGGTGCGGTCGCGCAGCTCTTTCACTTGCTGCGCCGAAATATTCGGTTTTCCGTCTGCCGTTGCCATAATTGTACTCAATTCCTTTTTATGATTTGGGGACGCACTCTGCGTGTGGCTGGTCTGCCCCGCTCAACTCCAGCGATTGAAAATCAAAACGCGAGGAATCGCTCTTACCGAGGCTGCGTCTCGTCTTCGGTCGGCACGGCCGCGGCGGCCGCTTCTTCGCTCGCCACCACATCACCCGGCTCCCCTTCCACGAAATCGCCTTCCTGTTTCTCGTAAACTTCGTAGGCGCTGGTGTCCACGTAATCCACGCCCTCTTCGCCGCTGCCTTCAATCGCCTTCTGATCGGCGATCTGCGTCTGCTCGAAGGATTGGTGGCCCACGATCACCGCATCCGAAATCTTCGAAGTGAACAGGCGAATAGCGCGCAATGCGTCATCGTTGCCCGGAATCACCCAATCCACCAAATCCGGATCGCAGTTCGTATCCACGATCGCCACCACTGGAATGCCCATGCGGCGCGCTTCATGCACCGCGATCAGCTCCGCGTTCGGATCAATCACGAACAGCGCATCCGGCAGCGTGGTCATGTTTTCCACCCCGGAAAAATTCTGCTTCAAATGTTTCAGTTCGCGTTCCAGCCGCGCCGCTTCCTTCTTTGAGAACTGTGCCATCCGCCCGTCTTCCACCATGCCCTTCAACAGCTTCAATCGCTTGATGGATTTCTGCAGCGTCACCCAGTTCGTCATGGTGCCGCCCAGCCAGCGGTGGTTCACGTAGAACATGCCGCAGCGGTTCGCTTCTTCGGCGATGGCTTCCTGCGCCTGGCGCTTCGTCCCGAGAAAAAGAACTCGTTTGCCTTGTCCCGCCAGCTCAGCCACGTAACGCGCGGCGTCGCGGAACATCTTCAAGGTCTTCTGCAGGTCAATAATGTGGATTCCATTGCGTTCCCCGAAAATATATTCCTTCATCTTCGGGTTCCAGCGGCGCGTCTGGTGGCCAAAGTGAACTCCAGCCTCCAGCAGCTCTTTCATCGTAATTTCGACTCCCAAAGTTCCTCCTCTCGTGAAGGGATGCTTATTTCCCCGCGACCCGCGTGCAATCGCTAGGGCAGCATCCTTTTTTGCCGGTCCGTTCCCGGCCGTGAATTAATCAAGCCCCAATTTCTCGACGCTTGATCCATACCCAACCACCAAAATGCAACGACAACTCTGTGGGGGCGGGTCTCATCCCCGCCCCCTGCCGCAAACTACCGCTTACTGAACTGGAATCTCCGTCGCGCGCCCTTCTGTCCGTACTTCTTGCGTTCCTTCATGCGCGGATCCCGCGTCAAAAATCCATTCTTGCGCAAAGCCGGGCGCAATTCCGGGTTCAACCTCGAAAGCGCGCGCGAAAGCCCCATGCGCACCGCTCCCGACTGCCCACCCACGCCGCCGCCCTTCACGATGCACTTCACTTCCACCTGGTCCAGCATCTGCGTGAACTTCAGCGGCTCCACAGCCGCTGTATTCCACGCCACGTTGCGGAAATATTCATCCACCGGCCGGCCGTTCACCGTGAACCGCGCCGCGCCCTGCTTGATGTACACGCGCGCGATGGATTCCCGCCGGCGCCCCGTGCCGTAAAATTGTTTTGCTGTTCCTTCCAGCGAACTCGCACCTGAACTCAAAGTTCCTCCTAATTTTCCCAAGCGCTCTCCGTAAACGGAGCATCGCCGAGGACAAGCCTGAATCGTCCCTGCGGACCAATCCGCGAAACGGTTTTTTTTCGGTTCCCGTGTACGAGGTTACAGCGAGAGTGGCTGAGGCTTTTGTCCGGTGTGGCGGGCGAGGCCTTCACTTCCGGCATAAACACGCAGCTTCTTTGCTCGACGCGCGCGCAGCTTGTTCTTCGGCAGCATTCCCAGCACCGCCTCGCGCACAACCTCTTCCGGCCGGCGTTGCAGCAACGTGCGAATCGGCACTTCCTTCAATCCGCCCGGCCAGCCGCTGTGATGACGATACAACTTTTGATCAATCTTGTTGCCCGTCAACTTCACCTTCTCCGCGTTCACCACCACCACATGATCTCCGCAATCCAGATGCGGCGTGTACGTCGGCTTATCCTTCCCAATCAGCAATCGCGCAATACGCGTCGCCAGCCGCCCGAGCACCACTCCTTCGGCGTCTATCACGAACCAGTTCTTCCCTACCATCAACTCTTCGGCCTCGCGGCCTCTTGGAATATACGTCGGCATCTAGCAGTCACACCTTTCCGTCTAAGGGCAAACAACGAGTCTAAAGTACGGCGCGATTTATGTCAACGAAGACTCGCTTGCAGAAAAGCGAAAGGAAGGATTCGAGGAAGCGCGACACAACGAGTTCAGCGGCGGGCCACCCGAGGCGGCCCGCCACCTTGCAAAGCAAAACCCAGGACCACGTCTACGAAGTAGTCGTCGCCGCCGCGCCGCGATTCGCGCGCGAAAACGACGCTTTGCTGCTTTCATCGGCCGCGTCGCCCGTCTTGTCAATCTCGATCGAGCCCTTGAAATAAGCTCCGTCCTCGATCGAAATCCGCGCCGTGGTCAAATCCCCCACCACCGAGCCGTCCTTCTTGATCTCAATCCGGTCGCGCGCGCGCAGGTTGCCCTTCACGTTACCGTACACCACCACTTCGCGCGCAATCACATCCGCCGTCACCTTCGCGCTCGCTCCCACCGTCAGCTTGCGGTCTTCGAGCTGAACCAATCCCTCGACCGTGCCATCAATCAGCAGGTCTTCATTCCCGGTGATCTCGCCCTTCACATGCAGGCTCGAACCCAGCCGTGCCGTGTTGCCCGAACTTGTGTTCGGATACGTCGGTTCATTCGGTGCCATCGTTTTTGCCTCCCCAGGATAAGCCGGTGCGTTTGCACTCGGTACGGTTGGTTTAGCTGGCTGCACTTGCTGAGACGATTGCGGCTGCTGCGGGACCGCCTTCTTCCCGGGAGCCTCCGGTTTCTTGTCTCCCCACATTTACCCTCCTACCTCAGGCCCAATTTCGCCCTACCATAAAGATCATCGCCAATAAGGACCGGGGTCTTTGAATGTAGTCCCGCGCGCCATCCGTGCCAAACCCAAAATGGGACAAGTGTGTCCGGCGAGATAACTCCGTCCGGTCAAGCTGGGGACCTGCATGCTAGAACTTTAACCACCAAACCGCAAGCGAGATTTCTTCAGCGAGATTTCTTCCGCGACTGAAGGGGGGGCCCGCATTGCCAAGACGCCCCGGCCAGCGTCGCTTCGCGGTTGCCTCTGTAGCGGTTGCCTCTGTAGCGGTTGCCTCTGTAGCGGTTGCCTCTGTAGCGGCCGCCTTTAGGCGGGCGCCGTTGATTTTGGTAGCGCCGGCGTCCCGCCGGCTCAGTTGCCTTTGACGCCGACTTTGACTTTGTAGCGGCCGCCTGCTTTTTTTAGGCGGGCGTCGTTGACTTTGATTTTGATTTACCCGGCCCGTTGCTACAAATACCTCTCCCGCAAAATCGCCACATGATGCGCCACATGCCCCGCGATCATGTACGCCAACGCATTCACCGTAACCAGGTTCCCGCTAGCCACGCCACTCCGCCGCCACGCCTCGCTCGGTAACTTCCGAAACAACGCCAGCGTAGCCCGCCGCACATCGCGAAACTCCGCCACATGGCTAGCCCACGAATACTCATCCGCGCGCGCCGCATTCACACTAATGTTTTGGTCAAAACTTGGCAGGGGATCGTGAAAATCGCGTCCGAACCACAAAGCGCGAAACGCAAACGCGCGCTCCGTATCATTCATATGGCTCAATACCTGCCGGATGCTCCACTTCTCCGGCGCGTACCGATGCAATGATTTTTCTTCGGAAATTGATGCCAGGATCCTGCCGACATCCTCCAGCTGCGCTTCCATCACGCCGAGGACGTCATCATGCGGAATGCGATCTATATAAGTGAAGTAGGACGCCGCAGCTTCCGAGCGTTCAGGCCGGCTCATCGCAAATCTCCCAGCCCAAATCTTAATACTTGCGCAGCACTCCCACAACTCGCCCCTGAATCTTCACATCTGTGCCCTGCACCACAATCGGCGCCATCGTCGAATTCGCCGGCTGCAGCCGCACTTTACCGCCTGGCTCGCGGTAGAACCTCTTCACCGTGGCGTCGTCTTCGCCGACCAGCGCCACCACGATCTCTCCAGGGTTGGCCACCTGAGTCTGCTCCACCACAATGTAATCGCCGTCCAATATATGGTCGTCGCGCATGGATTCACCCTTCACCTGCAGCACGAACGTATTCTGCCCGCGCGCAAAATCAGCCAGCGAAATCGTCTCGTTCGTCTCCACGGCTTCCAAAGGACGTCCCGCCGCAATACGTCCCGCCAGCGGCAGCTCGATCACATGACGGTCCAACACCTGCTCGCGAATCGGCTTCGGCAGTTGCACCACTTCAATTGACCGGCTCTGGTTGTACCCTCGCCGTATGTAGCCCTTTTTCTCCAGCGTCGAAAGGTGCTTGTGCACGGTCGCCAGCGAAGTCAGCTTCAGCGCGTGCGCAATCTCTTCAAAACTCGGCGAATACCCATTCTTGTTGATGAACCCCACCAGGTAGTTCAGTACTTCTTTCTGCCTCTTCGTCAGTGCCATTTCACTCCCCTCTGGGCCCAGCCTCAAGCCTATATACTAGGCGAACCAAAAGCGAAAGTCAATGGTACTCTAGGACAGGTTCGGTCCAGCCTCCCCCGACCTGACTTGCCGCAACGGCCAGTGTCCTTCGCCCCGAATGAAAGTCGCGCAGATCGCGTCGCAATTGGCTATCAGCAGGAATCTCCATCCGCAGCCGCGATGATCCTTTCCAACCGGCGGCTCTAAACCGTTCCACTCTGGCATTCCGCGCTGATCCATTGCGCCCGTCGCCCGTCACCATAAGTACTCAAAAAGAAATCTAGTCCGCTGATACTCGCCATTTGAGATATGCTCGACGCTCACGGAAGCTAAAGTTCTCGGGAGTGGCCTTCATGAAACCAGCCCGTTTCCTGGTGCGCCTCGCGCTAACCGTCGTCGCGGTTCCTGCATCGTTCGCTCAAACGCAAAAGCCGCTTAGCAATGCAGATATCATTAATATGACCACGCAGGGTTTCGACGCCGCCCTGATCGTCAAAGATATCCAGTCCAGCAGCACGGATTTCGACACCTCTCCAAGCACTCATCACCTTGAAAAACGCCGGCGTGGATAAATCCGTGTTGGAAGCCATGCTCGCCCCCCAATCCGCGAAACCCTCCGGCAATGTGGAAGCCGTTCGTGGTGGCACACCAACCGACCCCTCCCAACCAAATTGCAGCGCGAGCAACGGCTGTCTGCTGAAGGAAGGCGTGCAAGTTTCTCTGAAATTCGCCGCCGATCTAAACTCGAAAACCGCTCACGAAGGCGACCCCGTGGAATTCCTGCTCGACGATGATCTGAAAGTCGGAACTTCCATCGTCGTCCCGAAAGGGGCTCATGCCATAGCCACCGTAACCGACGCCAAGAAGGCCGGAATGATGGGCAGACCAGGAGAACTCAGCGTTCAAATGCAATAGAAGCTGTGAAGAAACCTCGATGTAGAGAGAGATTGCGGATTGCGTCTGAGTTTTCTGAAATGTTGACTTGCTATTTTGAGAGATGGTCGCGGTTCTTCTCGCTGTTCTCTTTCTCTGTCAGGTGACGGCTGGTGTGGCGTTGAGCTTTTTCAAGCGGATCCAGTGCTGCAGGTTGTAGGTGAGGCAAGCCCACAGCATTTCCATCTGGACCTTCGCCAGGCCCCGCACATGGAACTGCCGCAGCCCCAGCTTGCTCTTGATCCAGGCGTGACAAAACTCCACGATTCGTCCACGACGACGATATCGCTCCTGGACTTCCTCGCTCGCCATCTTCTTGCGAAACGCCACCACCACCGAGCTTTCTTCCAGTTGCGCTACGGAACGGCCGTTCTTCTTGTTGTCCGGACAACACTCCGGTTTGCGAGGACAGCTTCGGCAATCCTCCAACCGGGCTTCGTAGAGGTGGTAAGTCATCCCTGCTCCTACCTTGCGTCGTGCCTGCGGAAGCAGGACTTTGCCCTCTGGACAAATACACCGGTTCCTCTCCGGCTGATAGACGAATGCGCTCGGTGGAAACCGGTTCCCGAGGTTCGCGCCACGCGGCACATCTTCGTGTCGCATGGTCCCCAGAAAATCGACCTCTCGCCCGGCCATCTTTTCGATATTCTCTCGTGTGGTGTAACCGCTGTCGGCCACCATCTGTTGAGGCTTTTTCTCCAGCCGCTGCTCCACGCGGTCCACCGCCGGCAATAACTGGGCCATGTCGTTGGCCTCCTGTGTCACCGCCACTCCCACAATCAATCCATTCGCTGCATCGGTGGAAATCTGCGCGTTGTAGCTGAGCGCGAATCCCTTATCAGGATGCTTCATCACCCGCGCTTGCGGATCGCTGGTGCTTACCCGTGTCTCCCTCTTGGCCTTTTCTCCGCTTTTGCGTGCCTGCCACTTCTTTAGCTCTTCCAGCGCACCCTCCAACCGTTCTTGTTGCTCGCGCCGCGCACGGGCCTGGGCTTTCTTTGCTTTCGGACTACTCTCCTCGTTCCGGGGATCGCCCATCTGTGCTACGCGCCGTCGCGCTTTCTCCAGATGCTCGCGAATCGTCTCCTCCTGGAGATAACTTCTACTGCTCGCCAGGGCCTTAATCTTCGTGCCGTCTTGCATCACTTGCTCCAGCGTGATCAGCCCTTCTTTGCTGAGCGCCCCCAACACCTGCGTGAACAGTTCATCGAGTTCCTGCTGCTTCTCGACACGGAAATCCGCCAGCGTGTGGTAGTTCACTTCCTGCAATCCCGTCAGCCACTGGAAGGCCGGATCGTATTCACAGCGCCGGGCCACTTCTCGTGCCGAACCAATCCCCTGGCTATAGGCATACACCCACATACTGATCAGCAGTTGCGGATCAATCGCCGGCCGCCCCCCTTCCTCCGTGCTGCTCTCGATCGCTTGATAAAAGGCGCTCAGGTCCAGGCGCCCTACCAATGTCCAAATGGCTCTCGCCGGATGGTCCTCGCTGATGAGGTGTTCTACATCCACGGCTCGCCAACTCATCTGCTGTCGGTTTACGTGGCGAATCAGAGGCTGCTTGCTGATCGGATTTTCTTGGCTCATGCCGCCAGCTTACGGCTGACTTTTTATTTTGCAAGATGGAAATTCGGAGGGTTTCTTCACAGCTTCAATACTTGGTCTCCGGCAGCAATCACGTGCGGATTCGCGGCACAAAAGGCCGAGAAGGAGACAGCAAAACCGGCGCGACCGTGGCGTTGACAGTCCTGTTCGGTCCGATTGGTCTCATCAAACACGGCAAGAATGTTGACATCCCCGCCGGAACCCCGCTCACAGCCTACGTAGATCAAGACATCTGGCTCGCACCAATCAACTAGCTCGACGCGGAACCGATTAATTTCCGCCCGCCCCAACTCGTCCGCTAATCTCCCCCCGCCAGCACTTCCCTCTTCCGCCTGTAGCGCATCAGCAACAACACCACCGTCACCGCGACCGCCACTCCGATCGTCACAAACAAAGCCACTTCTCCATGCGCCAACACCACCGCAAATATTTTGCGCCCGTACACAGCTCCGAGATACGCCAAAATGGAATACCGCAGCAGCCGCCCTAGCGAGATCGCCAGCAAGAATTTCCTCGGCGAATACTGCAGCGCCCCCGCCGCGATCACAAACGGCACCATCGGCATCGGCGGCGGCAGCAGCGCCGGCAACGCAATGGCCCCAAATCCCCAGCGCTCAAACACACTTACCACTTTCTTTGCGTTGCGCTTCGAGAGCCTGTCGTTCAGCGCTTTCTCCCCGCGGTTCCGTGCCAGCCGATAAGTCAAATACGCGCCCAGCACCGACCCTACCGTCGCCATCGCCGCGTAATACGGCCACCATGTCCGCTGATGCGCCGATAGCACGATCGTCATCGCGTCCATACTGCCCGGCACGGGTATCACCGAGCTGTCAATCAATCCGAGCAGAATCAGTCCCGGCCCTCCCAGCGCCAAAAACCAATGCCTCACCCCATGCGCGGTCGTAGGCGCGGCCTTCACCGAATTTGCCAAGCCAATTTTCATCGCAACGCTGCCCGACACCCAGGTGATAGGTAGCTTAGTGGAGCGGCCGTTTCGTCCCGCGTTATTCGGGACGAAGCGGGCACCTTCGCGCTCACTCACATCCTCGACCTGTTTGCCCCATTCGCCCGATACCGCGAGCTACCACTAAGACGTTACCGCGCTCGCCCAGGTTCCCGATCGGTTCCCATACCCATCTTCCCACGCGGACATCCCAACTCTTACGAAACATCATCTTAGTGTGTACCGGGCAAACTCACGCTCATTGTGGTAGCCTATTATCGGACTTGGGCACTCTGTCTTTGGAGTTATGCGAGAAGCAGCGAACCCGCGCAACCTTTTGCGCCGCGCAGTTGACTACGGCGCCTCACAGTTCCCCATTACCTTTTCCAATTCTGGTTCTCATAAAACGCCTGACTCTGCGCCCGCTGCTGCCCGGACACCTGGCTCCTCAAATTCGTCAAAATCCGTTCTGCGCCTCGCATTTCTATTCAATACAAATGGAGCAAATGAAATCTCGGCAACACCCGTAAGTCTTTTTGTGCCAACAAAAGTCCCAATTCTATTCAATACTTTTGGACGCATCATCAACCATCGCCTCCCCTGTATTTCCCGTCCCAAAAACAGGGTAGTCGGGCGATTCTTTACTTCCAGCGCCGCGAGGGCCTATTAGGAATGTCCACAACTATCTCTGAAATCTTGGGTCGCAAGAAAGAAACCATAGACCAAGCGGTCATCCGCTTCTGCGGTGACTCCGGTGACGGCATGCAAATCACCGGCAGCCAGTTCACCAACACCGTCGCCCTGTACGGCAACGACCTGGCCACCTTCCCGGACTACCCTGCCGAGATCCGCGCCCCCGCCGGCACCCTGCCCGGCGTCAGCGGATTCCAGGTCCATTTCTCCTCCAGCAACGTGTACACGCCCGGAGACAGCGTGGACGTCCTGATCGCCATGAATCCCGCCGCGCTCAAAATGAATCTGGCGGACTTGAAAACCAACGGCATTCTCATCGTCAACTCCGATGACTTTGGCGAAAGCGATCTGCGCAAGGCGCAAATCACCGTCAGCCCTCTCGAGGATCATTCGCTGGATGGCTATCGTCTATTCGCCGTTCAGCTCACCAAGCTCACCCGCGCCGCGCTCAAAGACGTCGGCCTGGATGCGAAGAGCATGGACCGCTGCAAAAATTTCTTCGCGCTCGGCATGTGCTATTGGCTCTACAACCGCTCCATGGAGCCCACCCTTCGCTATCTCGACGATAAATTCAAGAACAAGCCCCAGCTGGTAACCGCCAATAAGCTAGCCATGCAAGCCGGCTACAGCTTTTGCGAAGCCACCGAAGCTTTTCAAATCAGCTACGAAATTCCTCCTGCCAAGTTGTCGCCAGGCACCTATCGCAATATCAGCGGTAATGCCGCGCTCGCTCTCGGATTCGTCGCCGCTTCGCAGCAAGCTGGAATCCCGCTCTTCCTTGGCTCGTATCCGATCACGCCGGCTTCCGACATTCTTCACGAACTCTCTATGTACAAGGATTTCGGCGTCACCACTTTTCAAGCCGAGGATGAAATCGCCGCCGTCTCTTCCGCCATCGGCGCCTCTTACACCGGCGCGCTGGCCATCACCACCACTTCCGGCCCCGGCATGGCGCTGAAAACCGAAGCGATCGGCCTGGCCGTCGCCGTCGAATTGCCGCTGGTGATCTGCGATATTCAACGTGGCGGCCCTTCCACTGGGCTGCCAACGAAAACCGAGCAAGCCGATCTTCTCCAAGCCATGTACGGACGCAATTCCGAAGCTCCTGTTCCGGTGCTCGCGCCTTCGTCTTCCGGCGATTGCTTTTGGATTGCCCTCGAGGCCAGCCGCATCGCCATTAAATATATGGTACCTGTAATTATTCTCTCCGACGGCTATCTCGCCAACGGCGCGGAACCCTGGAAAATTCCCACCGTCGCCGAGTTGCCGCAAATTCCGGTGCACTTCGAAACCAATCCCGAAGGATTTCTCCCGTACAATCGCAATCCTTCCACGCTCGCGCGCCCCTGGGCCATTCCCGGCACTCCCGGCCTCGAACATCGCGTCGGCGGCATCGAAAAGCAGGACGTCACCGGCAACATCAACTACGAGCCGCTGAACCACGAGCACATGGTTCGCACCCGCGCCGAAAAAGTGGAAGGGATCGCGCAAGATATCCCCGAAATCGTTCCCGAAGGCGATCAGTCCGGAGATTTGCTCATCGTTGCCTGGGGCTCCACGGCCGGGCCAATCACCGCCGCCATGAAACCGATGCGCGAAAAAGGCCATCGCATTGGCCACGTCCACCTGCGCTACCTGAATCCTCTGCCACGAAATCTCGGCGATATTCTGAAGCGCTACAAAAAAGTTTTAGTCCCGGAAATGAATATGGGCCAGTTGTCAATGATTCTGCGCGCAAAATTCTTAGTGGACGCCGAAAGCTACGGCAAAATCCAAGGCAAGCCCTTCAAGCAATCAGAAATCGAAGCAAAAATCGAAGAGCTCCTGGACTAAGTTTTCGTAGGGACGGGTCTCGGACCCGCCCGCCTTTGAATCTGTAGCGCCGGCTCTTGGCTCTTGAATTGTTTTTGACTTTGTTTTTGAATTTGTAGCGGCCGCCTGCTTTTTTTTTAGGCGGGCGTTTTTTTGCCTTTGTTTTGGATTTTGTAGCGGCCGCCTTCAGGCGGGCGCCTTTGGGGTGATTGAAAATGACCACGGCCACATTGCCGGTGTACACGAAAAAAGACTTCCAAACCGACCAGGAAATCCGCTGGTGCCCGGGCTGCGGCGACTATGCCATCCTCGCCGCCGTCCAGGCCGTTTTCGCCGAACTAGGCGTCCCGCGCGAAAAATTCGTCTTCATCTCCGGCATCGGTTGCTCCAGCCGCTTCCCCTATTACATGAACACGTTCGGCTTCCACACGATCCACGGCCGCGCTCCCGCGATCGCCACTGGTGTGAAGCTAATTCGCCCCGACCTCGACGTCTGGGTGGCTACCGGCGACGGCGACTCGCTTTCCATTGGCGGCAATCACACCATTCACATGCTGCGCCGCAACGTCGGCCTCAAAGTCCTGATGTTCAACAACAAAATTTACGGCCTCACCAAAGGCCAATACTCCCCCACGTCCGAAGTCGGCAAAAAAGCCAAATCCACTCCGTTCGGTTCCGTGGATCGCCCCTTCAGCCCGCTCTCGCTCGCTCTCGGCTCCGAAGCCACCTTCATCGCGCGATCTGTAGATGTCTTCCAGCAGCACCTGAAAGAAACACTGCGGAAAGCGGCAGCGCATCAAGGCTCCGCCTACATCGAGATTCTGCAAAATTGCAATATTTTCAACGACGGCGCCTGGGAAACCATCACCGAAAAAGAAGCCCGCAGCGAACAAGTCGTTCAACTCGAACACGGCAAGCCGCTGATCTTCGGAAAAAATCGCGACAACGGAATTCGTCTGGTGGGCCTCGATCTCGAAGTAGTTGCCCTGGGAAACGGCATCACCGAAAAAGATTTGCTGGTGCACGACGAGCACAACCCGAATCCCGTTTACGCCTTCGCTCTTTCGCGCATGGATTCCATGCCCGGATTCCCTACCCCGATCGGCGTCCTCCGCGCCCTGCAAGGCGTCCCCCGCTACGAAGATCTGATTCAACAGCAGATCCGCGACGTAATCGCCAAAAAAGGCAAAGGCGATCTAGCCAAACTCCTCCGCGCCGGCGACACCTGGGAACTAAAAGCGTAAGCAGCACCTGCGGCGCGCGCAAGCAGCGCCGGCGTCCCGCCGGCTCCTAGCATTTCAATTTGCTTTTGACTGTGTAGCGGCCGCCTTCAGGCGGGCGCCCTTGACTTTTTTTGCCTTTGTCGTTTGATTTTGATTTTGAAGTGGCCGTCATCCTGAGCGCAGCGAAGGCTCTCTCTTCGATTTCGTCGCCCAGCTATCCGCGCAACCTTCGCTTCTTGCCCGTCGGATCAATCGGCAACGACGCAGTTTTCCAATCTTCGCCTTCCGGCCTTTTTCCCACGCCCGCGACGTACAACACGCCTTCGCTCACTCCATCAATCCCCAAATCGCGATCAATCTTCGAATCCGCCATCGCCATCGTGCAAAACGGCGCAAGCCCCAGCCAGGTCGCCACCAAACAAAACGTCTGGCACAAATGTCCCGTCTCCGCCAGCACCACGCGATAAGCCCGCGGATAGCGATACTTCCACTGTGTGCGCGTGAACACCGCGGTCATCAGCACAAACACGGCAGCTTCGGAAAACCATCGCTGCCCCATCACGTAGTCAGACATCCGATCGCGCGTCATTCCGCGTCGCAGCAATTCCAATCGATGCCGCGTCGCGTCGTAGTGATAAATCCCCGGCGAAATTCCCTCCACGTCTCGCGCCACCACATAGGCCTCGATCGGATGCAAAGCTCCACCCGACGGAGAAGTCTTCACCGCAAACCGCCCCAGCGGCGGCACGTGAACCCACTCGCGCACTCCAAATGTCAGCCCCAAAAGCGTAGCCAAATCCTGTAGCGACAGTTTCCCCGTCGCAAATCTTCGCCACGTTCTTCGCGCGGTAAGCACGCGAGTGAATTCGCCGTCCACACGCGGCGCAGGCAAAAAAGTCTGCGCCGCGCGCCGGTAATGTTTCACCGGCACAGGCATCGCCTTCTCATGCGTGAGCGCCTCCATGTAACGCCCCATGCCTACCAGGTCAGCCTCAAACGGAAGATCGCGCCCTGTGAAGTGAAAGAATCCCGCAGAAGGATTCCAATCTTTCCACGCTTCCATCGAACGCTCGAGCGGTTCTGGCTTGCGGTCGGATCGCTGCAGCAATGAGTGTCGCACCAGCTCCTTAAGAGCCGCGCGCAAAGACGACGAAGAATATTGCGGGAAGTGAAGGAAAAGCGCAGCAGCGGAACGCCAATAGGCGAAGAAGTTCAGCACTTCGGTCGCGATCGGCGCGGCCGTTGCGCCCTTACCCGTAGCGTAATTCTCGAAGACCAGCCGGTCCGCATCCCAATAGGAAACCAAAAAAGGAGAACGGCGGAAAAGCACCCGCTTTGGTTTAGGCATGCAGAACAGCTCGCATCCGCGTGCGGAAAAACAAGGGCGCCAGCTCTCCCGCGTGCTCTACTTTGGATTGGTCGTGAACCACTGCCCGAACGGCAACTGGATTTCCCGCGCCTTCACTTTCGTGCACGGGAATCGCAGCAGGCGATACGATTTCTCGAGCATCCGCAGATTCAGATCGATTTCTTTCTGTTCAGCCTTGCTGACCTTTGGCCGAATGGCGCGCAGCTTCTTCTCGGCCCTGCGAATTGCGCTGGTAATCGGATGAACCGAAAAAGCAACTTTGGCCATGATGTTCTCCTTCAGCGTGCTTCAAATCCTGGAAGCGGGATATGCGTCTCCCGCGCGCGACTCTCTGGCACTGCGCATGGCCTTGTTTCGTTCAGGCTTTGGCTTTGGCTTTGGATTTCTTCGTGAACGTCTGCCCGAAGTGCGTGGTGGGTGGCCTGCAAAAATTCCTGACGATGCCCTGGCACTTCTCCAGGCCCTGCAAGTTCAAATTGATCTTGTGCTGGTCGCCCGCGATGACTTTCCCGCGAATCGAGCGCAGTTTCTTCTCGGCTTTGATGATTTCCCTGGAAATACCCTTCAGCGTGAAGCTAATTTTGGCCATCTGGCTCTCCCTGGTCGGCGCACGAATAATTCCTTGGACTGGAGACTAGGGCCGATTTTGGGGCGGCGTGCGCGGGACGGCGAAAGTGTAGTAGAGGCAAAACACAGCGTCAAGAAAGATTGCATAGCAGTCATTTTCTCAGCGCACAACGCAGCACGAACATCTTCGCTGAGAACGAATTTATTTCGCTTCTCCGCCGGCCGCCGCAAGAGGCAGCCCGATCCGCTGCACCAGCGCCTTGAATCTCGGATCGGAACGTAACCCGGCAAATCGAGGATGCACGGCGATATTGATCAGGCGAACCGAACGCTCCGCATACGCCTTATCCAGCCACTCGAACGCTTCATCCTTTTGATCCAAGCCGACATAAACGAGCGCGATGCTGTAAGGCGAAACATATTGCCGCGCTGACTGCTGCAGCAATTCATGCAGGCTCGCCAGTGCTTCCACTTTCTTTCCCGCCACCGCATCGGCGTTCGCCAGCTCGGCCCTGAACGAAGTTTCATTTCCTGACAGCGCGAGCGCCTGTTGCAATTCCTGCAGCCCTTTGTCGAACTGGCGCTGCTGCAGATAAGCCTGGCCGAGATAGCCATGCGCAACCGCAAAGCTGGAATCCATCGCAATCGTTTTTTGCGCCTGCGCGACAGCTTCGTCATTTTTCCCGGCCAGGTACAGAACCCACGATAGATTTGCATTGATGATCAGAGAACGCGGGTCGAGTTCCTGCGCCAGCTTCATTTCCGAGATGGCTTCGTCGCTTCTTCCGGCCGCCGAAAGCGCCAGGGCGTACCAGTGGTGACTATTCGCTTCTCCGGGATTCAATTGAATCGCGCGCTGAAACTCATCCAGAACCCCAGGCCATTCCAGCCGGAAAAGCCGGATGAAGCCGAGCACGGCATGTGCGGAAGCCAGATTGTCGTCAAGCTGCAAGGCTTTCACCGCCGCAGCCTCGGCCTCGGGCAGCACTTCCGACGATGGCACATCCTTGTAATCCGCGGCCAGCGTCAGCGCGCCCGCGAGCCCCGCATAGGACGGCGCATACGTGGGATCCAGCTGGATCGCCTGACGATAATCCGCGATCGCTTGCGTCACCGCTTGGCCCGTGCGTTTGGCAGCGTAGTAATTTCCTTGCAGGTAGGCATCGTATGCCGCGGGAACGACCGTACGGGTTTTCGCCAGGCGCTCTTGCTCCGGCTGCGTCAATTCGATTTGTATTTGCGCCACGATGTCGCGCGCTACGTCGCTTTGCAGCGCCAGAATATCCGTCACGGTGCGTTCGTAACTGTGCGCCCAAAGATTCTGGCCGGTTTGGGGCTGCACCAGTTCTGCGGAAATGCGCACGCGATCGTCGGAGCGCAGCACCGAGCCTTCCACCAGCGCGTCCACGCCCAGCTCCTGCGCGATCTGCGCGGGGCTTTCGTGTTTGTCCTTGTACTGCATCACCGAAGTTCGCGAGATGACGCGCAGTTTCTTGATCTGCGAAAGCTCAGTGATCAGCGCGTCACTCATTCCATCGGCGAAATAATCCTGCTTGGGATCGCCGGTTAGATTTTCCAGCGGCAGCACGGCCAGCGATTGAATGGATGCCGCGCCCACGGCCGGCGCTCCGCGCCATTTCACCTCAACCAGTCTCCAGACAAATGCGGTTATCAATAGCAACGCCGCCACGACCGACGACACCAGGACCGCGCGGCCGAACCGCGAGCGAGGCGCTGGAATGGACGGAAGAATGACCGACGCTTGAATCGCGCTCGCCGGAATCACCGCCGAATTCGTGCGCAAAGCTTCCAGTACCGCACGAATTTCACTCGCATGCTGATAACGCTGCGCCGGCTCCTTCGCAAGGCAGTGCTCGATCACGGAACGCAGACCCAGCGGCACGTTGTCCCGCAACGGTGGCGGTGAATCGTGCAAAATCATGGAGCTCAATTCGTACGACGTTCTCCCGCGGAACGGCCGCTTGCCATTGGCCATTTCATACAGCACCACGCCTAGCGCCCACACATCGCTGCGCGCGTCCGCCGGCTCGCCGCGAAACAATTCCGGCGCCATGTAATGCATCGTCCCCACGATCGCGCCTTCCGACGTCAACGTGCTGATGGATTGCGTCTTCAGCGTGATTTCGCCCGGCGTCATGTGCTTGGCCAAGCCGAAATCGAGCACTTTGACGCGGCCTCCGGGCATGACGATCACGTTTGGAGTTTTCAAATCGCGGTGGATTACGCCACGTTCGTGCGCGTGCGCCATGGCGTCGGCGATTTGCTCGCCATAGCGAATCACCGTCTCGACGGGCAGCCCGTCTTCCGGGATTTGCTCGGCGAGCGATCGCCCGCTGACGAATTCCATCACGATGTAGCTCTTGCCGTCCGCTTCGCCTACGTCGTAGATCGTGCAAATGTTGGGATGGTTCAGCGCGGAGGCGGTACGCGCCTCACGGATCAAAAGCGCGCGCGCGTTTTCATCGTGGTTCAATTCGTCAGGAAGGAATTTCAGGGCGACGTCGCGGTTCAGCCGGTCATCATGCGCGCGATAAACCACGCCCATCCCGCCGGCGCCGACTTTTTCGACGATTCGGTAATGCGAGACGGTCTGGTCGCTCACGTGTGCAAAACGCTCAAGCGAGCATCTTAGGCCGCCGCAGAAACCCAAGTCAACGCGGAAGCCCGCGCCGGTTTCGCGCCATTGACTCGTGACCGTTCCGAATGCAAACAAGCTCCGGAGTTAAACTTCTTGAATCGAATTCTAATCGGGAGCAATCTGTACGCATGGCAAAAAGCGGAAAATCCGTCCGCCGAGCTGCAGCAGAAGTGGCTGAACTGATGGCTGCTTCGCTGTCTCAATTCTCACAGACCGAGCAGAACAAGCGCCTCAAGACCATTCACAAGATTTCACTCAGCGCTGGCGTGCCGAAGCGTGGAAAATCTTCAAAGCGTTCGCGTACTCGGGCGTCCCGTCCTTCATCCCGGCTTCGTGCAGCATCCTGACGAAGGCGTGCAAGTCTCCTGAAGCGATAGCCCGCATCGCATCCTCTTCGAGCTGGCGTTTCTTCTTCTGATGAGCCGCATCCACGCGGCGCTTGCCGCGGCTCCTCTCTTCCGGCATTACGTCACGTAAATCCTTGTCTTCGATGTCAGTCGTCACAGTACGAAAATGCGCTCGCGATTGAGGGTGTAAGAAGGGAATCTTTTGTCGTGTGGCGCCAGCGGCAGGCTCACGCCACAATAACCTCAGCCTCGCGCGGACTGACTACTGAGTGGGATTAAGCAAAGCGGCTGGCAAAGACACTGGCGTGGAATTCTTAGCGACGGTTGGGGATTGCTGCGACGGAAGGGGCGGCATCAGCGCCAACGCGTGGTCGCGCGCAGCCGCGAATTCGCTCCAGTCGCGCTTGGATACTGGGTCGGACGGCGGCAGCGGCAGGCGCTCGAAATTCAGGAATTCCTTGCCGCGTTGGATGCGGAAATCCAGATGCGGGCCGGTGGCGAGGCCGGTCATGCCGACCAGGCCAATCCGCTGGCCCTGCTGGACGCGTTCGCCGGACCGTACCAGCACGCGCGACAAGTGCATGTAGTAGGTGGTGTAACCGTTGCTGTGCTGAATCTCGATCAGGTTGCCTGCGCCGCCTTTTCTGCCCGCAAAAATCACGCGGCCATCGCCGATGGTTTGCACGGGCGTGCCGGTGGGCGCGGCGTAATCAATCCCCAGGTGCGGCCGGTATTCTTTCAGAATGGGATGATAGCGGTGCTGGCTGAAATGCGAAGTAATCACCGCGGCAAACTTCAGCGGCGAATGCAGAAACGCCTTCTTCATGGACTTCCCTTCTGGCGTGTAATATGCGGGCTCGCCATTGGGGCCATGAAACAAGACCGCGCGGTAAGGATGTGCGCCGTTGTTGTACTCCGCTGCGAGAATGCGGCCGTAGGAAACCACTTCTCCGCTGTCGAGCGTTTTCTTTTCGACCACCACGCGGAACGTATCGCCCGGCCGCGGATCGGTGTAAAAATCCAGGTCCCAGCCGAATATCGCCGCCAGGTGCATGGCCAGTTCGGGCCTTTCTCCTGCGTCCAGCACAGCGTTGAAAAGCGAGCCGTTCACTTGTCCGACGACGCCCACTTCCTCGGTTTCCGACGGAATGGTCTGGACCTCGGCGTGAAAATCATCACCTTGCGGACGAATGTAAAGAACGCGATCGGCGTCAATGCGATAGCGCACTTCGCGGAGATCGCCCAGGCTCGAGCGGCCAACCACAAAGCTGTTTCCCGCGCGCAGATGGCGCAGATCGAAAACGGATTGCGCGGAAGCCATCAAGCGTGTGGCGGTGTTCGAGGTGAAGCCCATACTCTGCAGGAAAGCTGGGAACGGCTGGCGCGCCGGGACCCTCGCCTCGCTGAACAGGACCAGTTGCTCCTGCATGCGATGAGCGTCTTCGCGCGAAGGAGAAGGTTGGGTCATGACCTGGTAATCGGCGGCGGCCGCGCGGAAGTAATTCACGCCGCCGACGACACCGGTTACGGCGATGGCAAGCAACAAAATGCAGAGCAGAATTTTCAGTGTTGTTCCCATAATTCCCTAAAGCGAACGATTTACGAAGATGGGAGCATAGCGCAATGCGCCGCGGGTCAGGAAGTGAAATGCCGCGGATTTGTTCATGGGGGTAACGGACGATTTTTGAAGATTGCGGCGCTTGAATTCAAAAGCAGTGAACCGCAGAGATGCAGAGAAAACCCGAGGCCGAAGCACTACAGCCGGCGAGACGCTTGCCTACAGGCAGGCCGGCGCACCGGTCGGTTAGTGCGAAGCGCCCGCTGCAGTGGTGTACTGCGCGCGGCGCGCAGATTCGGCAAAATAATTTCGCTCGCGCAAGCCATGATAAATGCGGCCGGCGATTTCAGAAGCATGCGGACCGCTCACCGCGCGGCCGCCTCCGCGAATCAGTACAACCAGCACGATCTTCGGATGCGCCTGGTCGGCATAAGAAACAAACCAGCCGAGGCGTCCGCCAAGCGATTCATCATTGCACGTGCCGGTCTTGCCGAGAGCCTGCTCGCCATCCGGATCGTAGCTTTGTTTCGCGGTGCCGTACATCACGGCGGCCAGCATGCCTTCGCGCAAATCAGGCAGCAAGGGCGCGATATCGAGTTGCTGGCGCACGCGCGGCTGAAAATTTCGGCGCGCTTCCGCGGTGCGCGGATATTGCAGGTAATACTGCGTGCCGCCGTTCGCGAGCGTGGCTACCAGCGACGCCAGCTGCAGTGGCGTCAGGCGAATGCCTTCTCCGAAACTGGACATGCGCGCGACACCGCCATAGGCCGGAGGCACGGAAGGCACCAGGCCCGGCTGCTCTTCTGGAATATCGTAGCCGGCGCGCTCGCCCAAGCCAACCAATCGCGCATATTGATGAACTCGCGGGAAACCCAGGCGCGTGCCGACTTGTTCAAAATAGACATTATTGGAATGCGCCATCGCTTCGGTGAGGTCCATATAGCGGCGATGGCCCACTTGCAGCATGGTGTCGCGAGTGATTACGCCCTCTTGCAATCCCGCCAGAGCGATCACCGGCTTGATCGTCGAACACGGTTCGAACCCGGAAGAGAAAGCCATCTTCTGATTGACGATGGTGAGGATGCGGCCAGTAGAAGGATCCATCGCCAGCACGGAACCGTTAGCATGGCCCAGTGCGTCCACCGCGATCTGGCGGATTACCGGATCGTCGTAGCTTGCATCATCATTCTTGGTTGGATCGCCGTACGCCGAAATGCCGCTGGATTTTTTGTGGCGCGTGCGCGTGGTGGTGGAATTCGCCGGGGCCGCGCCCGCTGCGACTGCGAAGGTGCCTGCGAGAAAAAGGCAAATGACCGGTACAAACTGTCTGAAGGCTGGGCTAGGTTGCATCGAGTCCTGTATCGGCCCGCGAATCGCATGCTACAGCCGAGTGAATATCAGTTTACGGAAGTAATAGTGGGGAGTGCAACTGCTAAGGAGGACAGCGTTCCTGCCCGGCATACTGGACCAAAGGACAGATGTGACGCACCACAGCAAAAGCGCGCACAGAGCGAGGCGGCGAGAAGCCGCCCCGCGTCCGGGGTGAAGTAATTCGTGCGGTGGTACTGCCGTTCTTCGGGCTAGCGGCTCGAGCGGCTCTGCGACGAAGCCGTGGCGGCGGCCGCTTTCGGTGGTTGCTTGGCGGCATCCGTGGCCAGTTTTTGCGCTTCGGCAGAAGGCTTGCCGTTGCCATCGGCGGGAACGGCGGGATGCGCGAGCAGCCCCAGTGCCTTGCGCAGGTCGTGTTCAATCTTTCCGCGGATGTCCGTGTTTTCCTTCAGAAATACGCGGGCATTTTCGCGGCCCTGGCCGAGGCGTTCGTTTTTGTACGAAATCCAGGTGCCGGATTTTTCGAGCAGGCCATTGGTGACGCCGAGGTCAATCAAATCGCCTTCGCGCGAGACGCCTTCGCCGTAAATGATGTCGAACTCGGCCTCGCGGAACGGCGCGGCAACTTTGTTTTTCACGATCTTCGCGCGCGTGCGCGAGCCGATGACGCGATCACCTTCCTTGATGGATTGAATGCGGCGGATATCCACGCGAATCGAAGCGTAAAACTTAAGCGCGCGGCCGCCAGTGGTAGTTTCCGGATTGCCGAACATCACGCCGATCTTCTCGCGGATCTGGTTGATGAAGATCAGGCAGGTCTTCGATTTCGAGACGATGGCGGTGAGCTTGCGCAGCGCTTGCGACATCAACCGCGCCTGCAGGCCCATCTGCGCGTCGCCCATATCGCCTTCCAGTTCAGCGCGCGGCACCAGAGCGGCCACCGAGTCCACCACAATAATGTCCACGGCGTTCGAACGGATCAGCGCTTCGGCGATTTCCAGCGCTTGTTCGCCATTGTCCGGCTGCGATACCAGCAAGTTGTCTACATCCACGCCCAGCTTGCGCGCGTAGGAAGGATCTAGAGCATGCTCGGCGTCAATGAAGGCCGCCTGGCCGCCCAGCTTTTGGGCTTCGGCAATCACGTGCAGAGTGAGCGTGGTCTTGCCGCCGGATTCCGGGCCGTACACTTCGATCACGCGTCCACGCGGAAAGCCGCCGACACCGAGCGCGGCGTCAATCGAGATCGAGCCGGTCGGGATCACGTTCACGGGAACCAGAACGTCCTTGTTCCCGAGGCGCATGATCGAGCCTTTGCCGTACTGCTTTTCAATTTGCGAGATTGCTAGATCCAGGTTTTTTGACTTTTCGTCGTTCACAGTGCCACCTCAAGAGGACTATCTGTTTGGTCTTAGCTGGAGACCGAGGCGGAGTGAGTTTAACACTGAGTGCCCGTTCCCGGCTCGGCCATTTCGAGGGTCATAATATCACTAGGCGAACAAAAAGCAAAGATTATTTTAGGGTGGTAACTATCCCGTGAGAACAGGGAAGGCCTATAATACCTTTTGCGCTGGAAAGTTCGCGGCCTCAATCAATACCGCTGACTTACTTAGCTTTTATTGTCGCCCCTTGGTGGATGAGTCCTGGGAAGGTGCTTGTGGGAATGATAACTGGCGCTTTCGACGCGAGCGGAGACAGCAAAACAACAGTTTTGACTGTTGCTGGCTTTATAGCGTCAGAAGATGACTGGCGCGAGTTCAGCGAGCAATGGGGCAAGAGGCTGAAGGATGACGGCATCGAATTCTTCCGCGCCGTCAATTTGACTAATTTTAGCGGTCCTTTCAGGCATTGGCAGGACAAACCAGCGCAAGAAAGGGAAGAACTTCGCCGCGCTCTGTCTTCAGACTTAATGGACATTCTCAAGAGGCATGTTTATCGGAAATTCGGATGCACCGTCGTGAACGATGCCCTTGAAAAAATGGACGAGACTACCCGAATGAATTTTCGTTTGTGCGCCTACAGTATCGCGGGTCGAACGTGCGAGAAGCACGTACGTCAATGGTTGCTCAGAGATTGGTTTCAAAGTGCGGCCCCAGTCAGAATTGTTTTCGAGGATGGGGATATAGGGAAGGGGAAACTCCTACATCATCTTTCTGAAGAGGGGCAGATCAACCACATCAATTTTGGATTGAAGAAAGACACGATGATGGAGGATGGGCGACTTGAGTACGGATATGTGCCGCTGCAAGCGGCGGACTGGTACGCCTATGAATTGTCTCTCGCTATTCGGCAGGCTTTCGATGGAAAGATTTCAGATTTTTCGGATTTCAGATGGCCGATGCAGCAGTTCGACAGAATCGTTGGAGCACCGGGCATTTACCTTGAAGAGGATATTCAGAAAATGGAGAGAAAGTTTAAAGAGCTAGACGACCTTTCGGAGTGGGCGAAGCAAAACGGATTACGGAAGCTTGCCAGTTCCCGCCACCGTGATAGACGCAAAAGCGATGCGAACGCGAAAGGTCAAAGCGCGTGATGAACGCTCCTTGTCAAATGTCTTACTTGTTTTCAAGGGATAATTACGTCCTAGCCTAATTGAACCGCATTGTTTGCCGGTATTTCACGCAACATGAAACGAACCAAGAGGAACCATGGATTCCGCAAAGACTCGAAAGCGCGGAGCGACGGTTGAGAGGTACACCATCGAGCGCAAGGCTGAGTTTCTGCTTTCCACTTCTATGACGGCACAGGATTACTCGCGAGCTCGGAAGGAGGTGAAGAAACTCGGACTTGATCCGGAGGCGGTCCCTCACAAAAGGCCAAAATAGATCGGCGCTGTTCGAATAACAGCTGAATTGCGAGCGGAACGCCAAAGCGCACAGGCAAGATTGCCTATGCTTCCGCTAGTATTTGTAGAAGCCACGGCCGGATTTGCGGCCTAGCCAGCCGGCCGCTACGTATTTGCGCAGCAGCGGGCAGGCGCGATATTTGGGATCGCCGAAACCGGTTTGCAACACTTCGAGGATATTCACGCACACATCCAGGCCGATAAAATCCGCAAGCTCGAGCGGACCCATCGGATGGTTCATGCCCATTTTCATCACGGCGTCCACTGCTTCGGGGGTGGCGACGCCTTCCATCACCGCGAAAGCGGCTTCGTTAATTAGCGGCATCAGGACGCGATTGGAAACGAAGCCCGGAGCGTCGTTCACGGCGACGGGCTTCTTCTCGAGCTTCTCGCATAGCTGCGTTGTGGTCTGAAAAGTGTCGTCGCTGGTGGCCAGGCCGCGGATTACTTCCACCAACGCCATAATCGGTACGGGATTCATGAAGTGCATGCCGATGAATTTATCCGGGCGCGAGGTCTGCGCGGCCAGCTGCGTGATGGAGATCGAAGATGTGTTGGTCGCGAGTATCACACCGGGTTTGAGTACCGCGTCTACATCCTTCAGGACGCGGAGTTTCAGATCGAGCTGTTCGGGGACGGCTTCGATGGCGAAATCGGCGGCGGCCAGCACAGAGATGTCCGTGGTCGGCTGAATGCGCGAGAGGGCAATTGGCTTGTCGGCGGCGGTAATTTTTTCTTTCTTCACTTCGCGGTCGAGATTTTTGCCGATGGTTTCCAGGCCGCGTTCGAGAAAGCGTGTTTCGACGTCGCGCAAAATCACGCTGTAGCTGGCGCGCGCAAAAACGTGCGCGATACCGTTGCCCATGGTGCCGGCGCCGAGCACGGCGATTTTCTTAATTTGGTCGAGTGACATAGGTGCTGATGATAATGGAAGTTGAGGAGCTAAAGGAAGCGAAGTAAGTCGCGGAGATTCAGGAAGCGCGGCGCGAGCGGCGAAGGTTCGATGGCTTCGACGCGAGCGCGAGCCACGCGATCAGCGACGCGAGTTTCTCGTCCCGCGACCAGGGCGCGCCGAGCGGACGGCCAAGATCGGCAACGCGGCGCGTGAGTACGCGGGGCGTGAGACGCAGAACGCGCGATGCCTCGTCCGGGAGTTCGCGTTCCTTCGCGGTCTTGCTCAAAAGTCCGCAGCGGGCGCTGGCATGGAGCAGCGCTTCGCGGAAGAGTCCACCATCGGCAGTGTGAATCAGCGCGTGTGACGCCAGAATATCCGGCAGGTTCGGCAGCGGCCTTCCCGACGCGAGAACCAGACCGCAACGCGTCAGCCGGTAGCCCTGCGCGCGCAGATTTTCCTGGAGCCCGCGGACCGCGCGATAGGCGAGGCTTCGCGCTTGAGTCTGGACGTCGGCGATAAAGGCACGTGCTTCGTCAAGCGGCAAATTCTTCGCGGTATGGTAAGGCTGCCGAAAACGGTACGTGAAAGTCTCCACCAGGTGAATTCGCTGCCGCGCCAGAACGCACGGCGCACCTTTGGACACGGAGAGCGCGACGAGCGCGGCCCAGCCAGAGTGGGCGCGGAATCCGAGAGCTGCCGATTTCAACGTGCCTCCTTGGCAGCGAAATGCCGTAACAACGCGGATGACGCAGAAGCGGTAAAGGAAACATAGGAGATGGAGGACCGTCAAGCAAATCGCTTGAGAAATCGCTCTGCCACGGAAGCTCCAATTTCTTTATTGCGACGCAGGAACCAGTAAGATGCCGGCGCTACGAGAGTTCGATGGCGAGCGCTACGGCGTTGCCGCCGCCGAGGCAGAGGGCTGCTATGCCGCGTTTCAGGTTGCGGCGCTGCAATTCGTAGAGGAGCGTGACCAGGACGCGCGCGCCGGAAGCGCCGATCGGATGACCTAATGCAACCGCGCCGCCGTTGACGTTTACTTTTTCGGGGTTGAGCTTCAGCACGCGGGTTACGGCGATGGCTGCCACCGCAAACGCTTCGTTCAATTCATAGAGGTCCACGTCTTTGTCGCGGTCCCAGCCGGTCTTCTGCAGCAGTTTTTCGACAGCCTCCACGGGCGCCATCATTACCCACTTCGGTTCGACGCCGCTGACGGCTTGCGCGACGATGCGCGCCATGGGCTGTTTTCCGAAGCGCGCGGCATTTTTTTCGCTGGTGACGATCACGGCCGCAGCGCCGTCGTTCGTTCCGGGCGCGTTCCCTGCTGTTACGGTGCCGTCTTTTTTGAATGCGGGTTTCAGCTTCGCAAGAACTTCCAGCGAAGTATCTTCGCGCGGGGATTCGTCGGCCTTGATGACGATGGGCTCGCCCTTCTTCTGCGGAATTTCCACGGGCACGATCTGCGCGCTGAAGAAACAGGATTTCATGGCGCGAATCGCTTTCTGATGGCTTTCGAACGCGAACTGGTCTTGTTCCTCGCGCGAGATTTTATATTTTTCCGCTACTAGCTCGCCGGTCACGCCCATGTGAAAATTTTCGTACACGTCCCACAGGCCGTCGTTAATCATGGAGTCAATCATTTCCTGATTGCCCAGGCGGAAGCCGCTGCGCGCGCCTTTCAGCAGGTAAGGACAATTGGACATGGATTCCATGCCGCCGGCGACGACCACTTCGGATTCGCCCAACTGCACCGCTTGCGCGGCGAGGCCGACCGCTTTCAGGCCGGAGCCGCAAACTTTGTTGATGGTCATGGCTGCGACGCGCGGGTCGAGGCCGCCGCGCAACGCCGCTTGACGCGCGGGATTCTGGCCGAGGCCCGCTTGCACGACATTGCCCAAAATCGCTTCGTCCACCTGATTCGATTCGATGCCGGCGCGACGCACAACTTCGGTGACGACTTTCGCGCCGAGCTCCGTCGCAGAAAGAGGCGAGAGGCCTCCCATGAATTTTCCGATGGGTGTGCGCACGGCGCTTAGGATGACAGGTCGTTCCATGATGATTGCTCCTTCGGGCTTGCTCGGCCGGAAATAGAAGTATAAGCGCCGGGCGAAATGCGGTCAATTTTGCTGATGTCCGTAGTCTTTGTGCATCCTGCAGCACCGGCGCGACTGACGGCCTATGCCAGCAGACGAAAAACAACGCCGGAGCAGCGGGGGGTCTTCGCCTTCCGTTCGCCCGCTAGAAAATCTGTTAGGATAGTCGTGCGAGAATTGCAATCCATGAAAGCCAACGAAAATTTGGAACGGAATGCCGGTTTGAATGCAGCGCAACGCGTGGCCGTGGAGCATGGTGATGGCCCGCTGCTGGTGGTGGCGGGCGCGGGCACGGGCAAGACGCGCGTGATCGTCGAGCGAATTCGTAATTTGCTGGAGACGAATCCGGAGCTGGCGGGCGAGAGCATCCTGGGACTCACGTTCACCGACAAAGCTGCCGGCGGGATGAAGCACCGCGTGGTGAAAGCGATCGGCGAACGAGCCGAGGGCGTGTGGCTCAGCACGTTTCATAAATTTTGCCTGGAAAAGATCCTGCAAGCGACGAATCCAGATTCGCAGCCCCTGGACGAAATTGATCACAAGATTTTGCTGCGGCGGCACATCGGCGAACTCGACCTGAAACATTTCCGCAGGCTGCAGGATCCCGGCGAATTCATCAGCGACTTCGTGAAATTCTTTTCGCGCTGCCAGGACGAGCTGGTGACGCCGGAAGACTACGAGCGGTTCGTAGTGGGACTGCGCAAGAAGCACGAAGCCGGCAAGAAATTGCTGGAATCCGATGCGCTGCAAATCGCGGAGGATGAAGTGGCGCGGCAGGAGGAACTGGCGCGCGTCTATCGCATCAGCGAGCGGCTGCTGCGGGAGCGCAACCTGCTGACGTTCGGCGAACAACTTTTACATGCAGTACAAAGGCTTCGCAGCGACTCGGCGCTGCTGACGCAGATGCGCGAGCAGTACCGCTACATTCTGGTGGACGAATTTCAGGATACCAACATCGCGCAGCTTGAGCTGCTGTGGCTGCTGGCCGGCGAACGCCGGAATATCGTCGCGGTGGGTGATGACGACCAGGCGATTTACCGCTTCCGCGGCGCGTCCTTCGGCAGCTTCACGATCTTTTTGAAACGCTTCTGCGGCGTCACCGACGCGAAGCTGGGCGCCGCCACGCAGAAATTCCTAGTTTCGCTCTCGCAGAATTACCGCTCGACGCAGCGCATCCTGCGCGTGGCCGGCGAAGTGATCCGGCACAACGAAAAATCTCCGCTGCTGCCGCCCAAAGCGCTCACCACCGAGAATCGGGAGGGCGAAAAAATCCGCATCGCAGAATTCGGCCTGCCTGAGGAGGAAGCGCATTGGGTCGCTTCCGAAATTGAGCGGCTACACACGGCGGGCGCGCCCTGGCGTCATTTCGCCGTGCTATACCGCAAGCACACGCACCGGGAAAAACTGGTGGATGAATTGCGCCGGCGGGAAATTCCGTTTGTGATTCGCAAATTATCTATTCTATCCAGCACGCTGGTGCGCGATTTGCTCGCGTGGCTGCGGCTGATCGTCGTGCCTGGCGACAACGTGGCCTGCGCGCGCGTGCTGGCCGCGCCGTACTGGGGCCTGGAACCGCGCGACCTGGTGCGCCTGGCGGAGCGCGCCGAAAAAAATCATCGGCGGCCGATGGGCGACGAGCTGGAAACGGCGCAGAACGAGGCGCCCTTCAACGAGCGCGGGCGGCTCGGCGAATTGGTGCAGCTGCTGAGCCGGCTGCGGCAAAGCGCGAAGCGCTCCAGCGCGACGGAAGTGCTGGACGAATTAATCGCCGGGCTGGCTCTCGCGCCGCTGCCTTCGGATCAGGATCGCTACTACCTGGATCGCTTCGTGAAGTTCGTAAAAGAGTGGGAACGCAAGAGCGAAGAAAAACAGCTGCGCAATTTCATCGAATACCTCGCCTATTTTTACGAAGCGGGCGGCGACATCACGCTGGAAGAAGAACTTTCCGACGACGCCGTGCAGTTGATGACCGTACATTCCGCGAAGGGCCTGGAATTCCCGCACGTTTTCATCCTGCGCGTCTCGAAGAACGACTTCCCTTCCGGCGTGCGCAAAGTGGTGTTCGAATTTCCGCCCGAGCTGATGAAAGAAGAACAGCCCAAATTTGATTTCCAGATGCAGGAGGAGCGGCGGCTTTTCTACGTGGCGCTTACGCGCGCGGAGCGGCAACTGACGCTTTCGACTCTGGTGAACAAACGCAAAAAGCCTTCGCCGTTTCTCGATGATTTTCTGGCGAATGCGAAAATCAAAAGCCTGGACACGCATCAGCTCACGCCCAAAGTTCACGTGCCGCCTGCCTTGGAGACGGCCGGGCCCGAGGCCAATTCGAGCGACCCCGCGCAATTATTTCCTGCGGGCAGTGAGCCGTCGCGGGCGTATTCGCGGGTGGCGCTGTGGGCCAAGGCGTTTCATCCGCCGCGTCCCGAGCCGCTGCAGCTGAGCGCCTCAGCGATTGACGCCTACGATCGCTGCCCGATGCGCTACATGTTCCAGTACGTCTGGGGAATTCGCGGCGGCGCGCACGCGATGGCGACTTTCGGCAACGTGATGCACCGCACCGTCAGAGAATTTGTGGCGGAATATAGCAAGCGCAAGAAAGTTTCCCTGGCGGAAGTGTTCGGGATTTACGATCGCGAATGGTCCGCCGCGGGATTCATTGACGACTATCATGAAGAGGAATACCGCAAGGCGGGGCGCGAACAGCTCGAGGCGTTTCATCGCAGCTACAGCGGGGCGCCGGCTGACGTGCTGTACCAGGAAAAAACTTTCGAGCTTTCGCTGGAGCACGACGTGATTGTCACGGGGCGAATGGACCAGGTGAACCGCCTCGACGGAAATCAAGTCGAGATTATGGATTACAAGACCGGCCGGCCGAAAGACGCGAAGGCCGCGGCGAAAGACTTGCAGCTCGGCGTGTACGCGCTGGCGGCGGAAGAAGTGCTCGACCTCGATCCGGTGCGCCTGGTGTTCTACAACCTGATGACGAATGAAGCTGTGCCCGCGACGCGCGATGCCAAAGCGCTGAAAGAAACCAGGGAAAAAATCGCGGAAGTGGCGGACCTGATTCGCGCGCGCGAATTTTCCGCGAAGCCGGGATTCGTCTGCGGATTCTGCGATTACAAACCGCTGTGCCCCGCGCACGAGCAGTTAATTTCGATCCGGCCGGCCCAACCGCAAGCGGGCGCACAAGAAAATACAGGGTCCTAGCTGCGGTTGAGACGGCGCAGCGTGCGAGAATCCTCACCGCGCAAAAAAAACGGGGCGTCGCGATTTCTCGTGACGCCCCGTTTCATTTCCCGATTGGGCTTCTCTGCCTGACTAAGCCCGGGATGTTCCGCGCATGAACTACTGTGGAACGTTCTCCCCGCGATTCAGCTGCGTCGCAAAATTCACGACGCGCTTCGTTCGCTTCGTTAATCTATAAAGGCCGCCGCCGTTGAAGTCAAGCAGAAAAACTTTCGCGTGAACGCAATTTATGAAACCGTGGCGCATGAAAAACTGCCGCGCGCAAAAAAATTAGTGCAATCCGCTCTGGTAATAGCCTTGGCGCGCGGTTACGTCCAAGTCCGGACGGCGCACGCGCACTTCGATGCTGTGAAAATCCTTGCTGCGGTCGGTGTCTTGCGGTTGAAACGTGATGGTGTACTGGTTGCGGGCTTGCTCGGTGACGGACGCGTAGAGATTTTCGAGGCCGCGATCCTTCCCCGCGTAAAAAGTATCGCCGCCAGTGGACGTGGCATATCGCTCCAGCCGCGAGCTTTCCTTCTGGCCGAGCGCGTGGCCCACCGAAATGGAATAAACCGAGACATCGGACTTCAGCAAGAGCTGCAAAGTCTGGTCCAACGTGTGTTCGTTGGTGCGCGAATTATTTCCGTCCGAAATCAGGAAAATAATTTTGCGGCGGTCGCGCCCGCGACTCTTGAGCATCTCGCCCGCCGCGTACACCGCGTCGTCCATGTCCTTATCCTGCTTCTGCTGTTGCACGCCGAGCGTTGTTGGCGCTCCGGTTTCCAGCGATCGCCCATTGGAGGTGGCGCCAGACGTCAGCGGACCGCCAACCGGCGAGCCCGGATAGTGGGAATGAAGGTCCAGGCGCTTAAGCTGCGTGAATAACAAGTCGTTGTTGAAAGAAAATTCCGAGACAGTGTTGGGAAATTGATCGTAGGTCACGATTGCCACTTCGTCGTTGGGCCCGAATCCGCCGGAGATGGCGGTTAAACTTTTTTGCACCTGGTCTGCGGACTTAATCGAGAGGTCGTCGTCAATCAGCACGACGGCGGACAGCGGATAAGGATCGGAGGTAAAGTAAACAATTTGCTGTTCCACGTTGTCGCAGAACACTCGGAATTCGTCGCGCTGCAGGTCGCCGATCAACTGGCCGTCGCGATTTTTCACCGTGACCGGAACGATCACCAGGTTTGTGCGGACTTTCAGAACCTGCCGCGTGTCCTGACCTGTCTTGGGATTCTGGTGCGGCGAAGCAGATGGCGGCGCGGATTGCGACTGCCCGGTCTGCGGCTGCGGCGTCTGCACCGGCGGAGCTTGCGCGGGAGTGGCGGGTTTCGGGGGCGGCGCCAGCTGCCCCGGCTGCACGGGCGGCTTGGATTCCTGCTGCTGCGATCCCGGGGCGGCGGACTGCCGAGCCGCCGCAAGAGCGCCGAAAAGTAATACAATACGCAGCGTCGAAATTAATCGCGTCATGAGAGATTCTCGTTTCGGCCGGACGGCACCATTTGAAGTCCTGCTTTCGTTTCGCACCGGGCTGCTTCTGCGAACATCCGCTGGCGCGCTCGGTGCATCGTATCAGACGCTACCGATTCCAGGGAGATTATACAATGCGGCTGACCAGCCTCGCGGCGGGCATTTTCACAATTGCGTTGGCAGGATATATAGGCGTCACGACGGAAGCGCCAGCCCGGGGCGCGGCGCAGCCGAATGCGCACGCGCGCGCCACGCTACCAACGGAACAACCAGCGGGCGAGCCACCCAGCCAGCAGAATGTGCCGCAAGAACAGGGACAAGGGCCGCTGAAAGTTCAGACTAACGTCGTCAACGTGTTTGCCACGGTGCGCAACAAGCAGCATGGGATTGTCACCGACCTGAATAAGGATGATTTCAAGATCACGGAAGATGGCGTCGAGCAGAAGGTAGAATTTTTCGCGAGAGAAGTGAATATGCCGATTACGCTGGGCCTGCTGATTGACACCAGCGCCAGCATGGACCGCATGATTGACGCCGAACAGGATGCCGCTTCCCGCTTCCTGCGCGAAGTAATGCGCCCGAAGGACGAAGCGATGGTCATCACCTTCGACTTCGACGTGGACCTGCTCGCCGATTTCACTCAGGACACTTCAGTGCTGGCCAGCGCAATTCGCCGCGCGCGCGTGAATTCAGTGGGCGGAGGCGGAGTGGTGACGCCCGGCACAATTCCGCAAGGCAACAACGCGGGCGGTACGGATCTCTACGACGCTATCTATCTGGCCTGCCACGATGAGCTTGCAACAGAAGCAGGACGCAAGGGTGTGATAATTCTGACCGACGCCGAGGATACCGGCAGCAAATTGCGCATGCAGGACGCGATCGAAGCCGCACAGCGCTCCGACGCCGTAATTCACATTTTGTTGATCAGCGATCGCATGGCTACGTTCGGCACTGGCCCGGGCGTGGCGCACCGCATGGCCGAGGACACTGGCGGACGCGTGATTGACGTGCATAACGAAAAATCACTGGAAAAAGCTTTCGACGAAATTTCCGAGGAACTGCGTTCGCAGTACGTGCTGGGCTACTATCCCCTCAACCTCAAACGCGATGGCACCTTCCGCAAAATACAAGTGACGGTTGACCGCCCCGACGTGAAGGTTCTCGCGCGCAAGGGATATTACGCGCCGTTCAAATAGCGAGTGGTTCTCCATACTTCGTGGCTGGTTTGAATTCACCGCAGTGACGCCCCGACTGCCTCGGGGTGGACGCCGGACGCAGAGAAAACCGCGGCGTGACTGCTTACTTGCCAGGGGACGGCGGCGTAGTTGGTGACGTAGCGTAATAGCCTTTGCGGGTGCGCACGTTCAGGCCCTTGCGGTCAGTCTGCACGTCAATCTTGCGATATTTTCCCGTGGACTGTGGATTCGAGGGCGAGTACGCGATGAAATATTGGCTGCGCAGCTCCGTGCCAATATCCACGAAAGATTGCGCCAGATCGTCCACCTTATAGGGATAGAAAACCCGCCCGCCGCTCTGGTCTGCGAACTCCTCCAGAACCTTGTCGCCGCCTTCGACGTGCATCTTGCGCGGCTTGTCACCATCAATGGCCAACCAATCGGTATTGGTGCTGACGCAATAAATCGCGGCTTCGGCGCGGATGGCTGCTTCCACGGATTCGCTCAGCGCGTGATCGCTCAGGTTGTCGTCGCCGTCACTGATCACGATCAGCACGCGGCGGACTTCAGGATTCGGTCCCTTAGGCAGCGGTGGATTGGAAAGCTTTTCGGCCGCGCGATAAATAGCGTCGTCCAGCGCCGTGCCGCCTCCGGCGCGCTGTTTGCGAATCGCGTCGCTGAGCAACGCCAGGTCGCCGGTGTAATCCTGAATCACTTCGGGCTCATTGTCGAAGGTCATCAGGAACGCCAGGTCCTTATTTCTTCGGATCACGTGCTGCAGAAAATCATTGGCCGCTTCCTTTTCGAATTCCAGGCGCGGGCGAATGCTATTGGAAGTGTCCAGCAGGATGCCGATGCGCAGCGGCAAATCGGTGTCGCGCCCGAAGTAGCGAATTTGCTGTGCCGTGCCATCTTCCAGGACTTTGAAATCGGCCTGATCGAGGTCGGTTACGAATTCGTGGTGGCGATCCATCACCGTGGCGACCAAGTGCACCAGGCCCGTGGTGGATACGATCGGCGGCGTGGCGGCCTGCGCTCCTGCAGGCTTCGCGGCGTTCTGCTCCGAATTCTGCGCCGGCGCATCGCTGGAAGTGGCGGGCGGTGGAGGCGGCGGCGCTTGTGACGGAGTTTGTTGCGCACGGGTTGCGCCGGCGGAAATCAGCAAGAGCGCCGGCAGCATCAGCATCGAACGCGAGGCAATCGTGCGCAGGTTTTTCACGCGAATCATCATAGGTAATCCCGCAACGCGGCGTCAATCCCACCGGGCGCCGAGTTTGTCAGCGAGCCGAGAGTCCTTATGTACGTCATCAACTCCGGCGACAGAGGGGCGCGAAATTCCATGCGCTGGCCCGTGCGGGGGTGTTCTAGTGCGATGCGCGCGGCGTGCAGAAAGTTGCGTCCGAGCGAAGGCAACTGCTCGCGCCCAACGGATTCCTGATGCGGCGCGCCGTAAAGCGTGTCACCCACCACGGGCAGCGCCAGGGCGGAAAAATGCACGCGGATCTGGTGCGTGCGGCCCGTGTGCAGGTCCGCTTCGATCAATGAAAATGCGCCCAGCCGCAAAAGCAAGCGCCAATCGGTGCGCGCTTCGCGGCCTTCGCTGCGGCGGGCAGTCATGCGCGAGCGGCGGCGCAAATCACGCGCGACGGGCAATTCGATGCGCCCTTTATCTCCCTTGGTATTGCCGTGTAAGAGTGCGATGTAAGTTTTCTGCACGCGGCGCTCACGAAATTCTTCCACCAGCTTCAGATGGGCCGCGTCGTTGCGCGCGATGGCCATCGCTCCGGAAGTTCCCTTGTCCAGGCGATGCACGATTCCGGGACGCAGTGGGCCGCCGACGCTGGAGAGTCCTTTTTCGACGCCGAAGCGATGCAAAAGCGCGGCGACCAGCGTGCCAGTATCCGCCCCCGCGCCGGGATGAACAATCATTCCGGCT
Organism: uncultured Acidobacteriota bacterium; assembly: GCA_963821765.1. Lineage (GTDB taxonomy): Bacteria > Acidobacteriota > Terriglobia > Acidiferrales > UBA7541 > Palsa-295. The sequence continues at coordinate 289,251 of CAWGFF010000003.1, read as the reverse complement.
GGTTTGTTTACGATGGCGATGTCTTCGTCCTCGTAAAGAATGTCGAGCGGAATATTTTCGGCTTCCACGCCGGGCAGCGGAGGCGCGGGAATTTCCACGGTGATGGTTTCTCCGGATTCCAGGTGATGCGAGGGTTTCTTGGTGATGCCGCTGACGAGCACGCGGCCTTCGTCAATCAGCGTCTGCACGTGGGTGCGGCTAACGTCTGGAAATTGTGCGGCGAGAAAGCGGTCCAGGCGCTGTCCGGCGTCGTCTTCGGCTACCACGAATTCGTGGTGACGGAGCGAATCGTCTGGCGCGTCGAAATTGTCGTCGGTGTCGCTGTCGGAATAATCGTGCATGAAGGGATTCGTCGGTTCCGCTTCGCGCGGTACAGGCGTCCGCCGCGCTAATCGCCCGCTTCGGCGCGCGCAGGCGTCACCGGCTGAATCGGCGCCTTGCCTTGGAGTCCGCGCCACCACAGGAAAGCGCCGGTCAGAATCAATACCAAACTCGTGATCTGCATCAGCGAAACGCTGTCGTGAAACATCATGGTGCGTCCGGGGTCGCCGCGAAAAAATTCGAGTATGCCTCGCTCGGTGCCGTACAGAATCATGTAGGCGCCGATTATTTCGCCGATAAAACGCTGACGTTTGCCCAGCCACATCAAGAAAAGAAAATTCAGAAATTCCAGGCCGGCTTCGTACAACTGCGTCGGATGCAGATGAACTCCCAGCGGCGTACCGGCCAACTGCCCGGCCATGGGATTTTTGAACACGACGCCCCATGCCACCGTGGTCGGCTTGCCGTAGCAGCAGCCCGCCGCAAAACATCCCAGCCGTCCGATGGCGTGGCCGATAGGCAGCGCGGCTGCGCAAACATCGAGGGTGGGCAGCAGCGGCATTTTCTGAAAGTGTGTGTACAACAGAATCGTCAGTACGCCGCCTACAACGCCGCCGTAAAACGTGCCTCCCGATTGAAACGTCGCGACGCTGAAAATGTCTCGCGGATTCGCCATGTAAAAATCCCACGCGCTCAAGATCAGCCAGATTTTCGCCACCAGCAGCGCCACCAGGACGAAATATATCCCCATGTTCCACAATTTGTCGGGATCAATGCCCGCGCGCGGCGCCTGGCGGCGGCCGTACCACAAACTGATCAGCACACCCGTAGCGACCAATACGCCGTAGGAGTAAATCGGGATGCCGAAGAAATTGAAAAGTATCGGATGCATGCCTATGCCGGCTCCTGATTAGGATGCGCCTGCTCGCGAAAGAGTTCCAGCACCACCAGCGCAGCGCCCAGGACGATCGCGGAATCCGCCACATTGAATGTGTACCAGTGATGCGCGCCGATATGGAAGTCAATGAAGTCCGTGACGCTATGGCGCAGAAAGCGATCCGCCACATTTCCCAGCGCTCCGCCTAGAATCAGCGCGAGGCCGCACTCGCCCAAGCGCCCACCCGCGCGGCCGGTGGCGAGCAACCAGAGCAGCATCGCGATCACGGTCACGGAAAATGCAATCAGCAGCGGACCTCTCCAAGGATTTTCGGAATCGGCGAACAGGCCGAATGCGACTCCGGGATTGGTGGTGTGCACCAGGTTCAACAGGCCGGGAATCACGACGCGCAGCGAGCCTACAGCCGTATATTTTTCCACCGCGTGCTTGCTGAGCTGGTCTGCAGCCAGCGCGCCCAGCGAAATGATTCCCAGCGCAGGTCCACGAAAAGTTGAAGCGGCCATCAGGACTGCGAACTCCCGGCAGCCAGGCCGCCGTCGCGTTCGATCTCCTGCTGTGCGGCGACGCAGCGTTCGCAGATCGCGGGATGGTACTTGGTGTTTTCGCCGACGTGGGTGGAAAAATTCCAGCAGCGCTCACATTTTTTGCCGAGCGCGCGCTCGACGCGAATCTGCAAGCCTTCGATGCCGCTCGGCGTCGCGCCCTCGCCTTTTCCGTCGGCGATCTCCACTTGCGACACGATGAACAGCCCCGGCAGATAGGGCGCGTAGTTGCGCAGCAGTGCTGCCAATTCAGCGTTTGCCGCAAGCGTTACGCGGGCTTCGAGACCGGACGTGATGGTTTTTGCGGCGCGCACCGGCTCGAGCGCTTTCAACACTTCCTCGCGCACCTGCAGCAAACGATGCCAGTTCTTCGCACGCGCCTCATCCAGCACGCGCTCGAGTTCCGCAGCGACCGGGAACGTCGCCATGTGCACGCTGACCGGCTCGGATGAAGCGCGTGGCAGATGCTTCCATACTTCTTCGGCGGTGAACACGGTGATTGGCGCGATCAGCCGCAGCAGCGTGCTGGCGATGCGATACACGGCAGTCTGCGCCGAGCGGCGCCCGCGACTTCTCGGCGCGAACGTGTACAGGCGATCCTTCAGCACGTCGAAATAAAACGAGCTGAGGTCCACGGTGCAGAAATCGTGCAACGCGTGATAGACACGATGAAATTCGAAATTTTCGTACCACTCGCGGCACTCGCGCGCCAGAGCGCCGGTGCGCCGCAGCATCCACGCGTCCATTTCCCACAGGTCGGCGTCGGCAAGCGAATCGCGCGCCGGATCGAAGTCGTACAAATTGCTGAGCGCGAAGCGAAACGTGTTGCGGATCTTGCGATACGCCTCCGCCAGTTGCGTCATCATCGCTTCGGAGATGCGCACGTCCGCGGTGTAATCCTGCGAGACCACCCAAATCCGCAGCAGGTCCGCGCCCCACTTCGCGCAGATTTCCGCGGGATAAATGGCGTTGCCGAGCGACTTGGACATCGGCGCGCCTTTTTCGTCCAGCGTCCAGCCGTGCGTCACAACTTCACGATAGGGAGCGCCGCCGCGCGTGCCGATGCCCACCAGCAACGAACTCTGGAACCATCCGCGATACTGGTCCGGACCTTCGAGGTACACGTCCGCCGGCCAGCGCTGATTGTCGCGCGTCAGGACGGCTAAGTGCGTCGAGCCGGATTCGAACCACACGTCCAGAATGTCCGTTTCTTTGCGCCACTTGCCGTGACCGCACGAACACTTCGTTCCCGGCGGCAGCAACTCTTCGGCGGTGCGCGTAAACCAAACGTCCGCGCCTTCGCGTTCGAAAAATGGCAGTACGTGGCGCAGCGCGACGGGATCTTTCAGTTGCAGGCCGCAAGCATCGCAATAAAAAACGATCAGCGGCACGCCCCAGAAACGCTGGCGAGAAATGCACCAGTCCGGACGCCCTGCGATCATTTCGCGCATGCGTTCGCGACCCCATGCCGGGAGCCATTTCACTTTTTCGATTTCTTCGAGCGCGCGCGGCCGCAGCGCTGGCGCTTTCGGTGCGGGAATCGCGGCCGAACCGGCGTCCATCTGAATGAACCACTGTTCCGTAGCGCGGAAGATCACCGGATTGTGGCAGCGCCAGCAATGGGGATAGCTGTGCGCGATTTTCTTTTCTCCGACGAGCATGTCGCGCTTCTTGAGCAGCTCGATGACGATGGGGTTCGCTTCGAACACCGTCTTGCCTTTGTATTCCGGCAAGCCTTCGATGAAGCGGCCGTCGTCGTCCTGCGGCGCGTAGGATTCGAGGCCATATTTTTGGCCCGTGCGGAAGTCGTCCGCGCCGTGGCCTGGAGCGGTGTGCACGATGCCGCTGCCTTGATCGAGCGTCACGTAATCCGCGAGAACGCCCGGAACCTGCGTATCGAGAAACGGATGCTGAAACAAAACACCTTCGAATTTCGCGCCTTTCCAAGTTGCGTGCACTGAGTGAACTTCGATGTGCAGTTCGGTTTCGAGCGCGTTCACGCGCTCTTTTGCCAGCAGCAATTTTCCGGCGGAAGTATCGGCCACAACGTACTCGAACTCCGGATGAAACGCCAAAGCGCGGTTTGCAGGGAGCGTCCAAGGCGTGGTGGTCCAGATCAAAGCGCTGACGTCGCCAGCGAGCCCCAGCGCTTTCGCTTTTTCCCCAGCGACGACCGGGAACCGAACCCAGATGGAAGGGCTGGTGTGGTCCTCGTATTCCACTTCGGCTTCAGCCAGCGCCGTGCGGTCAAAGATGCACCAATACACTGGCTTCAAACCGCGATAGACGTAACCCTTCTCGTAAAAATCGAGAAACGCGCCGGCAATCGAAGCCTCATCGCGCGCGTCCATCGTGAGATACGGCCGGTCCCACTGCCCCAAAACTCCCAAGCGCTTGAATTCAACCTTGTGCTTCTCGACGAACCCAGCAGCGAACTGCCGGCACATGCGTCGAAATTCCGCAGCCGGGACCTTGCTAGTCTTGCCGCCGAGCTCTTTTTCGACTTTCGTCTCGATGGGCAGACCGTGGCAATCCCAACCAGGAATGTAGGGCGCGCGAAAACCAGACATGGTCTTGGACTTCACAATCATGTCTTTCACTACTTTATTCAGCCCGGTGCCCAGATGGATTTCGCCGGTGGGATAAGGCGGCCCATCGTGCAGCACAAATAGCGGAGCATCCGCGCGCGATTCCAGAATGCGGTAATACAATCCCTGAGCCTCCCAGGCAGCGAGCTGCTCCGGCTCGCGCTCGGGCAGCTTGGCTTTCATGGGAAAATCCGTCTTGGGAAGATTCAGCGTGCTTTTCAGGTCCACAGGTTTAGCCATCTCTAGGGGTTCGGAAGCCTTTCTATCTAGCGTGATAGAGTTGCGCGCGGGGCAGCTGAAACACCTGGCTCCACGAACGGTCGAGCGAAGCGCAGTTGTGAGTTGCTGCACAACGAAACTTGCAACTCGTATGTTACAATGGTTTTTAGACGATGTCAGCCGCGCCCGGCCAGACATCCTTTTCCGTGGCGGCGCGTCTAAGGTTACAGAGGACTGAGGCAGTACGCAGCAGGCAGCTCAAATGGCAGACATTCCAACGCCTATCACCGATACAAACAGCAACAAGGCGGAACCGACCCTCCAGATCGGCCGCTACAAGTCTCCCGTCTCGGATTCTGAGCTGCGGAATTTCTTTTCCAACATCAAGGATTTCCTCTTTGAACGCCCCATAAACACGAAGGGCATGAAGCCGACGGTATTTAACACCCCTGGATTCGGCGAAAGCCTGCGCGACAATCTGAGCGAGTTTTTCGCGCCGACGCCGAAGGGCCCGGTGAATTCCGACCTGCTGATCAATTGGAACGCAGGGTTCAGCGGCTTCTGGCAGAACTTGCGCGATATTATTTCCCCGCCGAAGCTCGCGCCGCTGAAAACGACGAGCCAGCCCGTGGCCGTGCCGGAGCTGTGGTCCAAGAATACGCAATTTACGCGCGTGCAGGCGCTGTCTCTCGCTGTTCACGTCGTGATCCTGGTGCTGATCATCGGCCCGTTGCTGCTGGTGCTGCCTTCGCCTTCCACCACCAAGGCCAATTCGAACGTCGAGATCACCACCATTTCGCCGTTCTTGCCCAAGCTGCCTCCCGGCGCGAAGAAAGCCGGTGGCGGTGGTGGCGGTGGCGCGCACGATCCATTGCCTGCGAGCCGCGGCAAACTTCCGAAATTTGCGATGACGCAGTTCACACCGCCGAAGGTGGTCACGAATCCGAATGCGCGCCTGGCGATGACTCCCACAGTTTTGGGTCCGCCGGAACTAAAGCTGCCCAGCCCCGACATGAATAACTGGGGCGACCCGCTGTCGAAAGTGGTCAACGATTCGAACGGCCCTGGCAGCGGCAATGGAATCGGCTCGGGTAATGGCACGGGCGTCGGCAGCGGCAGCGGCGGCGGCGTGGGCCCCGGATCAGGCGGCGGCACCGGCGGTGGCGTGTTCAACGCCGGCACTGGCGGCTACGGCTACCCGGCGTGCATCTACTGCCCGCAAGCGCAGTATTCCGACGAAGCTGTGAAAGCAAAATATCAAGGGACCGTCACGCTGGTCGCGATCATCACAGCGGACGGCAAGGCGACTGACATTCAGGTGCTCAAGGGACTCGGCCTGGGCCTGGACGAAAAAGCGATCGAGGCAGTACGGACCTGGCGATTCCGCCCGGCCGCAGGACCGAATGGTAGGCCCGCGCCGGTCCGCCAAACCATCGAAGTAACTTTCCACCTATACTGATCTCTTTTCGTCCGCGAGATTCGTGCGCACCCGGGCGTTTACCTTCACGACCATCCCATATCTGAGCCTTCGCGTATCTGCTACGATTGGCGTTATGAAAATTTATGCCAGGATTTTAGTCTCCACGCTTTCTGTGCTCTTCCTAATCGCGGGCGTCATGGCAAAAGCTCCGCGCGCGGCCGCGCAGACCGGCACGGTGCAATTTACGGCGCGCGTCACTCCCTCGGCTGGCGAAGACGAACCCGTGCGCACGCTTCCTTTCTACTTGCTGAGCAAGAGCTATGCGGACATACAGAAGGAAGCCGAAGCCGCCTCGCCCGTTGCCAATCAGGATAAATTCATAGACGCGCTGGACGTTTCCAAGGAACTGAAAGCCTGGATGAAGGCGAACCACCGCGTCAATCTCTCCGGTGAAGATTTCACCAAAATGCTTAAAGCAGACGACATCATGAACATTCCGGAGTTTTACACCGCATACACGGAGCGAATGGTGGGCGACCACGCCGAGGGTTTCCCCACGCCAAAATACAAGCTCGAGGACCGCGCCAAGAATCCCGCCAAATACGATCTCCAGGTAACCGAATACCATGACGCCATCCGCACATTCATCATCGCCGATCCCGCCAGCAAGGATGGCTTGGACCTCAACCTGGAAGAAGTGAACCCCGGCCACAAATGGGACATGCTGAAGGCCAAGCACTCGGAGGAATTGACCCGCGAAACCGCGGACCTGGCGCGCGGAAAATATCTGGTGGCTCGCGCCGAGACGGATATGCAGGGCCAAGGCGCCCTGCGCGGAATTCCTGCTGGGAATTACTGGCTGGGCACGCTTAATATTGAGGCAGTAGTGGGAGACGCGCGGGAACGCTGGGATGTTCCCGTGACGGTTCGCGCCGGGCAACCCAGTTACGTCACCCTGACCAATATCAACGCTGTGAAACCCGCACACCCCACCGCACCGTGACGGCGGGCGCTTATGACGGATGCAGCCGGCATCGCTCAATGGATCCAAGACCTCGCAGCCTCGGACGCTCGCCTCAAGGCCGAGTCCGGCATGCGGCTTTATCTTACCGGCGTCAGTCTCTGCACTCCCCTACTCAGCCGCTGGGTTTCCGATCCGGAATTTCGCGAACTGACCTTGCCAGGCGAGCCTGCTGACACACCGCACGCCCACTTCGGGCCATCCGCCATCGTCGTGGGCATCGCAGTGCACCCGGAAACATTCCAGAAGATCCGCGCGGCGAATAATTCTCCGCGGCTGGCGCAGGTGCCCGCCGATCAGGACGCTATGGAATTCGAATTGCATCTGGACGCATCCATCGAATTCGATATTCTCACTACGAGCCATCCAGAAGGTCCCGGGGCCATTTCTCGCTTCCTGCAAAAATTCGGCGAGGGAATTCAGCAGATCGAAATTTACGTTCGCGACGTGGACCGCGCGACGGAAATCCTGCGTACGCGGTTCGCGCTGGAACCTCTCTATCCCGCCACGCGCGCCGGCGCAGACGGCACTCGCGTCAATTTCTTCCTCGCCGCCGCGCCCGGCGCGAAAAAGGTCCTTATCGAGTTCGTGGAAGCCGCGAGCTAGAGCGTTTATTTCCACCCGCCGGGCGCATCCGCCAAATCAATCCATCGCATCCATTCGCGCGATAGGTACCTGTAACCTTCCATTCATTTGCGCGTGATACAATTCGCGAACGCCCAACTTTCACTTTCATTCCACATTTATTTCATCCGAGGAGCTACACGATGCCATTCGTTAGTGAGATCGAGGAGGCCCAGGCAGACGGGCGCCTGCGCGAGCTATACGGAAAAATCGAGCAGAAATTGGGATTCCTTCCGCATTACTTCAAGACGCTGGGGGCCAAGCCGGCAGTGATCGAAGCGCAATTGCAAATGAGCGACGCGGTGATGACTGACGGCGCTCTTTCCATGATCGTGAAGGAACAGATCAGCCTGGTGGTGAGCGGCATCAATTCTTCGGCGTATTGCGTGATGTTTCACATGGAATTGCTGCGGCGCTTCGGCGTGGACAAGGCCCTGGCGCGGAAACTCACCACGGATTATGAAAACGCCGCGGTGGATTCCAACGTCAAAGCGCTTTTTCGTTTCGCGGACAAACTGACGCGCCATCCGGATGACATCGAAGAATCCGATACCGACGCGGTCAAAAAGGCCGGCTGGGACGACGCCGCTGTGCGCGAAACCGTTCTGACCGTCGCGTATTTCAATTATATCAACCGTGTTTCGCTGGGGCTCGGCCTGGTCACGGATTTTTGAGCGCCGCGTTCGGCGGAAAAAAAGGCGACTACTCCCCGCTCTGCTCGATCAATTTCGCTACCAGCGCTGTCCATCCGGTCTGATGGCTCGCGCCCAATCCCGCGCCGTTATCGCCATTGAAATACTCATAGAATAGAATCAGGTCGCGCCAGAACGGATCCTTCTGAAATAGCTCCACGTCGCCGTACACCGCGCGCCGCCCATCTTTTTCCAGGAAAATGTGCGATAGCCGCCGCGAAACTTCCTGGGCTGCTTCCCACAATGTTTTCTGTTGCCCCGATCCGGTGGGGAATTCCACTTTGAAGCCGTCGCCGTAGTAATAGTGCACGCGCTGCAACGATTCGATCATCAGGAAATTCAGCGGGAACCACACCGGCCCGCGCCAATTGGAATTGCCGCCGAACAAATCTCCCGTGGATTCGGCGGGCTCGTAATCCACCGCTTGCGAAAGCCCGTTCACATGAAGAACGAATGGGTGATCCTTGTGGTATTTGGAAAGCGCCCGCAATCCGTGCGCCGACAGAAATTCATTTTCATCCAGCACGTATTTGTAAATTCGCTCCAGCTTTTTGCGGTTGGCGATGCTCAGCAGCACACGCGCGCCTTTCTCCGTGGTTTCAGTCATGTCCACGTGCTCGGCGACGTCCGGGTTATGCGCCAAAAACCAATCCATGCGCTTGCAGAAACCCGGCACTCGCGCTAGATCTTCCGGTTCAAACGTCTCCACCGCAAAGAGCGGAATCAGCCCCACCATGGACCGAACTTTCATTGGCACATGATTGGTCGGCCCCAGGTGCAGCACGTCGTAATAGAAACCATCCTTTTCGTCCCACAGGCCGATGCCTTCGCCGCCGATATCGTTCATGGCCTGGGCGATGTACACGAAGTGCTCGAAAAATTTGCTAGCCACGTCTTCATACGCCGGATCGTCGTGCGCCAATTCCATGGACATCGCCAGCATGTCCAGGCAAAACATGGCCATCCAACTGGTGCCGTCAGACTGCTCGATGAAATTCCCCGGGCCTAGCGGTGAGGAGCGGTCGAATACGCCGATGTTATCCAAGCCGAGGAAGCCGCCTTCAAACACGTTTTTCCCTTCAGGGTCCTTGCGGTTCACCCACCAGGTAAAATTCAGCAAGAGTTTGTGAAACATCCGCACCAGGAAGTTGCGGTCCTCCTTGCCTTCCACGCGACCCGCGATTTTATAGACCCGCCAGGTCGCCCACGCCAAGACCGGGGGATTCACATCGGAAAAATTCCATTCGTACGCGGGAACCTGTCCGCTGGGATTCATGTACCATTCGCGATGGAACAGAATCAGCTGCTGCTTCGCGAATTCCGGATCAATCAGCGCCATCGAAACGCAATGAAACGCCAGATCCCAGGATGCGTACCACGGGTATTCCCACGTGTCCGGCATGGAAATCACGTCGGAGTTGTAGAGGTGCGTCCACTCGTGATTGCGGCCGTCTTTGCGGGCTGGATCGGGCTGCGGCTGCGTCGAATCTCCGTCCAGCCAGCGCCGGACGTCATAGTGATAGCTCTGTTTGCACCAAAGCAGGCCCGCGAACGCCTGCCGCTGCACGCGACGCGCGTCTTCGCTGAGCTTCGGGTCAATACGCTTGTCGTAGAATTCGTCGGCCTCTTTCTTGCGCTGTTCGAAGACCGCGTCAAACGCCGGCCCGAAAAGTTCCCGCGCGGGCGTGCGATTTTCCGCAAGGTTCTGGTCCGTCAGCCGCGCGCGGATCGTCCAGCTTTGGCCCGGAGCAATTTCCGATGTGAAATGCGCCGCGGCTTTGGTCCCGGTCAGCGCGGGGTTCACGGCGCCACGTTCGCCGTTGACCAAGTACCGGTGGAAGGCATCCTTCACATAGGGAGTCTTGTTCTTCTGTCCGAACAACCGCTCCATATTCGTTTCGTTGTCGGTGAAGAGCGGCTCCGGATTTCCTTCGATCACCAGCCAGCGCTGGCCGTAATGGAATTCGGTCAGCTCCCATAATTCAGCTCCTTGGTAGCCCGCCACGCGCACCACTTGCGGAGTATTGTACGCATCGCCCCAATCCCAACGATTGCGAAACCATAGTGAAGGCAGCAGATGCAGCCGTGCTGGTTGCGGACCGCGATTCCACGCGGTAATGCGCACCACAATATCTTCGAACGTCACCTTCGCGTACTCCACGAATATGTCGAAGTAGCGATTTTCCGCGAATACTCCGGTGTCAATCAGTTCGTACTCCGGCTCGTGGCGGGTGCGTTTGGCGTTTTCTTCGCGCAACTGGTCGTACGGGTACGCTGCATGCGGATATTTGTAAAGAAACTGCAAGTAGGAACTTGTGGGCGTGGCATCCAGATAGTAGTAATACTCTTTTACGTCCTCGCCGTGATTCCCTTCGCGGTTGGTCAATCCGAAAAGCCGCTCCTTCAGGATGCGATCCTTTTCGTTCCACAGAGCCAAGCCGAAACAGATGTGCTGGTGGCGGTCGCAAAATCCAGCGATGCCGTCTTCTCCCCAGCGATATGCGCGAGAACGCGCGTGATCGTGCGGAAAATAATCCCACGCGTCACCGTTGGCGCTGTAATCCTCGCGGACGGTGCCCCATTGCCGCTCCGCCAGGTAAGGCCCCCAGCGTTTCCAGTGCGCGACACGCTCGGCGCTGGCCTGCAGCCTCTGATCTTCGGCTGTCAATGTGCCTCCCGTGCTCATCCCGTATCGGCTGCGCCGCTCGCAATCAAGGCGCCGCGGGTTCGTGCCGAGCAAGCTTACTGCGGAGTCTATCGGCGGCGCGCAACCCGAAGAACTCTACCCGCTGCGGCAGCATATTGGCAAGCGAGCCGCTTACACGCATACTCTGATACGCAATGCCGCACGCGACGGCTTGAAAACGCCGGTTGTCCAACTGGCGCGACTGGCGCAAAACGCGCGCAATTCGCTATTCTCTGCCGGTTCGCTGTGGCAACGAGGAAGAGGATCCGGCGATTCTGCATGGGACGAAAATCATTCACGCGAGCGTAATCACCGAACCCACATCGCAGCCCGCGTCGCGCTCAGCCGCTGACTCGCCGCGCCTGGCGCTATTGCTGGTGGCCGTCGCTGCCACTGCCGTGATCGCGCCGATGTTTTTTCTCGGCAATGCGTCCGGTCACGATTTCCAATTTCATCTGGCTTCGTGGCTCGATGTCGCGGGCGAATGGCGCGAAGGGATTTTTTTTCCGCGTTGGGCCGAATGGGCCAACTGGGGCTACGGCGAGCCGCGCTTCATTTTTTACCCACCCGCTTCGTGGCTTTTCGGAGCGACGCTCGGTTCCCTGCTGCCGTGGAAAATGGCGCCGGGAGCGTTCATCTGGCTGGCGCTGCTGCTGGCCGGATATTCGATGTGGCGATTCGCGCGCGAATGGCTTTCGCCGCGCGAGGCCGCGGCCGCCGCGGTCCTTTACGCCGTTAATCCTTATCACCTGATCGTCGTGTACTACCGCAGCGATTTCGCCGAACTCCTCGCGAGCGCGCTGCTGCCACTGGCGCTGTGCGGCATGATGCGCCTGCTACGCGAAGGCTGGCATGGCCTGCAATTCCTCGCGGTGCCGTTTGCGCTGATCTGGCTGGCGAACGCGCCCGCCGCGGTACTGGCAACTTACTCCCTGATGCTGCTCTTCTCCGTCGCGTCCATTTTGCGGCGCAGCCTGCGGCCTTTGCTTCTCGGCGGAGTTTCCGTGGCTGCGGGCTTCGGCCTCGCAGCGTTCTATATAGTTCCAGCGGCTTATGAACAGCGCTGGGTGCAGATACGTCAGGTACTTGCCGATCTCTTGAGTCCCGACCAAAATTTCCTGTTCACGCACGCGATTGATCCCGAATTTCTGTTCTTCAATTGGAAGGTTTCCGGCGTGGCGATGGGCGTGATGCTCCTCACCGGCATCGCGGCGGTATTAGTTGCGCGCCGGCGCCGGGAGTTTCCGGAGATTTGGTGGATGCTGCTCGCCCTCGGATCCGCCGCAGTATTGCTGATGTTTCGTCCCAGCATGTTTTTGTGGCGCGTGCTGCCCAAACTGGAATTTGTGCAGTTTCCCTGGCGCTGGCTGGGCGTGTTGGGCATCGTGTTCGCGTTTTTTCTCGCCGCAGCCATCGGACGCGCCAAGCGCCCTTGGATTGGTGGCTTCGCGGTCGCCATCGCTCTGACGACGCTAGCTGCAGCCCTGGTATGCGACGGCTGGTGGGACAGCGAAGACATTCCCGTTCTCACCAAGGCAATTCAAGCCGGCCGCGGCTACGAAGGCGCCGACGAATATCAACCGCTAGGCTGCGATCGCTACGAATTGCCAGGCAGCGACCCCGAAGGCGAAATAATCGGCAAGCCCGCGCCGCGCGTTCAGCAGTTTGTTCACACCACGCGCGCCTTCGAGCCCGCGCCCGACAACGCCGTGCAAATCGAGCGCTGGAACGCGAACGAGAAACGCTTCACGACAGAAAGCGCGCCGCCGGTCACCCTGGCGCTGCGCCTGCTGAATTATCCCGGATGGGGCGTGCAAGTGGACGGCAAATCCATTCAGCCCGGCGCAGCTCCAGAAACCGCTCAAATGCTGATAGCACTTCCGGCAGGCGCCCACCAGGTTGAAGTGCGGTTCACCAGCACATGGGACCGCATCGCAGGAGCGATGATCTCCGCAATTTTTGCGATCCTACTCGTTGCGTACATGTTTTTCACACGCGCGCGGCGGCAATCGTAGGCCCGCCCGAAGTTCTCAAGACAATCTAGGAGCCGCGATACAACTCAAAAGGCGCCCAGTAAAACGGCCTTCGATAAACGCTGCCGGAATGTAGAAGCGCCAATTTCGCGTCGCGCAGAGCTGCGTCCGGCGGAACGCCCTTGCCGATTTCCGAATACAAATGATCCATCAGCTGAGGCGTGGAATTGTCATTTACCTCCCAAAGCGCGGCAATCACGCCATGCGCGCCGGCTCGCAAAAACGCCCAAGACAATCCCACCAAGCCTTCACCGGAATACGTGCGCACGCCCTCGCCGTGGCAGGCGGAAATCGTCACCAGGTCCGCATGCAGAGGACGCTGAATAATATCGCGGGCGTAGAGCTTGTAGTCGTCACCTTGCCTGGAGAGAATCACCGCCGAATCGAGCGGGCTGGTACGGCTCGCCGTGCCGTGCGCCACGAAATGAATGTAGGAAAAGCCGGCGGGCTGGCTCTTCAGATATGAATCCGGCGTCGCCTCGGCGCCGGAAAAAACCGTGCGCTCAGTTGCGGAGAAATAATTCTCGATCCCCGTCATTTCCGCCGCGGCCTGCGGCAATTTCGGAAATTCCGCGTCCGGCGAAATGGGATCGCCAACCAGCAAAAGTTTCTTCGCAGCTGACCCACGCCGCGAAGCCCCTGCGGCCAATAGCGTCAAAGAATTGGCGTACGATACATCCACATCTTCGATCCAGTAGTGCAATTGCGGCGAAGGCGCCAGCAAAGTCTCGAAGTTCAATCCGTAGAGGCTGCCATCCGGCAATATCGTGACCCGCGCGCCCTTCGGAATCATTTTCGCAGCAGGCGCGACTAGCAAATCATAAAGCTTCCGTCCCGCCGCATTCTGCGTCTCGAGCACATCGCGCGATCCAAGCAGCGCCAGCCGGTAGGACTGCACCAACGGATCAATCTCCGCCGCCGGTGGCAAGTTGAAAATCTCCAGGCGGTCCGGAGTGATCACCCACAAATAGGAATGGTCGAGACCCAGCCAGTAGGAAAGGATCGTCGCGCCTAACAGTTTCGAGGTTCGTTGCGCGTGAAAATTCCTGGGCGAAGAATCCCCCGCCAAGGATCCGAACCCAAGCCCTTCCTGCAGAGTACGTGCCCTGCTGACTTCTACCACTCCCAGCGCATCTTCCGTTCGCCGCTGCGAGATCAGGAAATCGATGTAATCTCCATAAAAGCCCGCCGCGCCGGAAAGAAAAGAGAGCCGGAGGTCTTCGCGTCTCACCGACGACCGCGCCGCCTCGATTGACGCTATCGCCTTCCGGAAATGCAGGTCGGCAACCGCGGGTTTCTTTTCGGCGACGGCGACGTCGGCCAGGCCTTCCTCCGCCTGCCGGATCAAATAGCGATCAGAAGTCTTTTCTCGAATTACTGCGGTGAAGTCCGATCCGGCTCTGGTGAAATCTTTCTGGCCGGCAGCGATATAGCCGTCCGTGATCAGCGAATAAAGTTCCGACAACCGATCATTACCTGCGCGTTCCAGGGCGAGCGCCTCCGTGTTATATTTCGCCGCCACTTCGTAATCGCCTTTCTTGAGTTCCACATGAGCGAGGTTGTTTAGACAGTCCGCCACCGTGGGGTTGTTCTGGAGTTGGCGCGCGAGCGCTAAGCTCTGGACGTAATCCGTTTCTGCTGCAGAAAAATCATGCCGGGAATACTGGATCGTTCCGATATTCCGCAGCCAGAGCATCTCGTCTTTTTCCGCGCCCAGTTGTACTGCGGCTTCTTTCGCTTCAATGGATAAAGACAACGCTTGGTCTTCATCGCCCATCCGATGGTAGCTCCAGCCCATGTTGCCGAGTGTCTTCGCGGTGATTGCTCTGGCATAGACGGCTCGGGAAAGCGCCACGGACTTCGTGTACCAATCAATGGACTCATCAAAGTGCTCCTGGTACATCGCTGCTAGACCCAGGCTTCCCAGCGCCTTCGATTGGACGTACGCCTGATCGTTCCGCTGAGCTTGCTGCAACGCTTCATGAAAGAAAAGCGTCGCAGCCGGATAATCGCCCTGGAGGAAAGCGAGTGTCCCCTGGCCAAGAATCACTTCCGAGAGAACACCATCTGGATTAACCCTCGCCAGCCGGTCCGCTTCGGCTAAGTGGCCTTTCGCGTCGGGGAAGCGCCGTAATCCACAATCCGCAAGACCCTCGAACAACTCTTTCCGGACCGCGATTTCGCTCTGGGCCAGGCTGGCAGGTAGAGGCGAATCCAGGAGGGCGAGCGAATCACCGCTCAATCCGCGCGAAACGAGTACTTCCGCCTCTAGCACTCGAAAGCGCCACGCCCACTCCGGATTGCTCGCGGAATATACGCGATAGGCAGCATCTGCATCGCGGGATGCACCTAGGAAATCGCCGCGCTCGAACTCGCTTCGCGCAAGCTGGAACCGATTCTCGGGTTGCTCCAGGCTGCGCCGACTGCAACCACAAAATCCCAGAGCCGCGATCGAAACGATCAACCATCTCAGGGATACGTGGACCCGCCGCCTGTGCCGCCCGGACCGCCCCCCGTGCCGCCTACCGCCGAGCCCAACTCCACGCGGAATGTGGAAAGCTCGCGCTGGTAGCGCTGCAATTGCAGCTCCCCAAAATAAATTCTGCCGAATTGCGGGACGACGATGACGTTCCCGTATATTTGAAGTTCCGGGCAATTGGTCTTGATTTCCTTGACCACAGTGCAAAGCACGATCCCTTTCGAACCAAACGTGTCCTTATCGAACCAGTTATACCTCTCGTGAAGATATTCCGGTACGTCGGATTTAGGCTTATTCCCGAGCAGCCGCGCCTGCAGCATTTCTCGCGTCTGCTGATTCCCGTTAAATTCGTCCAGGAAGGATTTAAAGGTGCCGAGCCGGCGGAATAGGTCGTTATCGAACTCGACTTGGACCGGGCATCCGGCTATGCGCAGGTTTTCGATGCGAGTACCGAAAGTGAGAATGGTCGGCTCTGCTTCGTCTATATATTGCTTGGAGGAAACGCGGGCAACGATGCGATCCGCCGTGACCATGTCCAGAATGTTCAATCCTTCGAGCGTTGCGCTCGCCAGCGCGTTATAGCTGCCATCCTTTTCGTTTTTATTCCCGCTGACCAGCGAATGCGCAGCCCCATAGGTCAGGACTTCCTGCAAGCGATAATTCTCGGCACGTGCGTTCTCGAAGCCGCCGGTGGTCGGCAGCGCAGCTCCAGCGTGCACCTGGTTCGAGTGGGCGAAAGGACGATCCATCGCACCACTGAACCCATACGCGTGCGCGTTATAAATATAAGTCTTCTTGATGGGGTCGGTCGCCATCGGAATTGCCCTCCTGCTTCACGAACCGATTATTTATTGCGAAAGGACGAGTGTGAATGGGTAGCTAGCCACTTCGGTGGCACCGCCGGCCGCGCTGCCCAGCGCGCCAAGCCCGCGGATAACGACTACATGCTTGCCGGGTCCCAAGCTCGATGAAGGAATCAGCAACTGCACGGCATTCTTAGCCTGTTCGGCGGTAATGTTCAAGGAAAATTCCGGCACTCCGGCGGAATTTAAAATGTTACAGACGTACGAGGAGTAATTTCCGCCCGGAGGAATATCAAAATACAAACTGAACGGCTCGCGCGGCGCAACCGTCACCGTCAGAGGTTCGCCGCCGCGCGAATCGGCCGTGATTAGCGAAAACGACGCGAGCGCCTGCGGTGAAGCGGTCGCCAGCGCACCAACCGATTGCGTTGCCGTGCCCTTCAGCCGCGGAATCACTAGAAAAGTTTGGTACGCCACCAGCAGTAACAGCGCCGCAAATACCGGCACCGCGAAGTTTGGCCGCAACAACACGCCCCACCACCCGCTCGAGGTGGGCCGCCGCGCGCCCCTCACCGGCAGACGAACGGTCGGTATCACGGGCTCGGAGCCCATAGCCGCCCGACTATTCTCAACGAACGCCGCCGCCAAGGTCAGCTCTTCCGCGCATTCTACGCAGCCGAAGAAGTGCTCCTCGTATTGTTCGCGGAGGTCGCTCGGTAGTTCCCCGAGCACGTACCGCTCAGCGGCTTTCATTTGGACAGCTTGTAGGTGTTCCATGTATTCCGTCCTACTAGTAGTGTCGCGCGCCCCCGAATCGTTACATCCAGGTTCTCTATTGTTTCGGCGCCCAGGGCCTCTCGGCACCGCTCTTCTCGTAGAAAGCGCGGAAGTTGTTCTTCGCGCGATGCAATAACACCCGCAGATAATCGCGATCCACGCCAAATTCCCTACAGACCTGGTCTTTCTCCTTTTCTTCCAGGAAGATAGCGCGCAGCAGCTGCCTGTCCTTTTCGGAAAGACGGTCGAGGACTTTCCTCACCTGTTCGCGCGTCTCATTGCTCACTAGAAGCCCGTCCAGGTCCAACACCTGGTCCACGGGCTCCGGGGTGTCGTCATCTAGCTGCGTGCCGTGACTCGACGATCGGTAGAACTCCTGCAACACATTGTTACAAATGGAGTTAACAAACGCTCCAAGTCTTTCCGGCTGACGGATTCCCCTTTCGGAACTCATCGCCTTGAACACCCGCAGAAATGTCTCCTGCGCGATATCTTCTACAGCCTCCGAACCGCGCAACCGCGACCTTAGCTTGATGACCAGCAATTTTCGAAAATATGCAACGAAGTGCTGCTCCGTCGGGAAGTCCCGTTCCCGGAGCCGTTTAAGGTAGGCCTCATCAAAGGAGAAAAATTCCACACGCGCCTCGAAAGGGAACCGAGTATATCCCGCCGCGGATGAGCAGCGCAATCGAACGCCAGCCCAGGACTACCAGACCTCAACGCGGCGCCGTCCTCTTATTTCCTCGCTTCGTTCCCGTTGCGGCCCGCACAAAATATTTCGTGCCACGGTGAAACGTTTCGTCACGCACGCGCACTACCTATGCGTACTTGTACTGAGATTGGATTGGGAGAGCAGATGGCCCAGTCCGCACGATGGCGTCAAGCCGATGTCCATCCCCCTGGGCGCGCCCCGGCCCTGACGGTCAGGGAACCCCACCGGGGTGCGCCTCCCCCATCTGCGCCCGCTGGGCATTCGGGCGGAAGCGAGGAATCTATAAAATGGGTTCAGCCACGTATCTGGAATTGGACGCTCCCGCGAAAGCGATTGGCAACCCCGATGCTCGTGTGGCGCGTCTCTTCTTGGGATCGAGTCAATACACGGAGGCTGCAAACTTGAACGCACGTGCGGTGGAATTTATTGCAAAGGCAGGAAAAGAACAGCTTCTGCGGAATTGCATGCGCCGCGAAGTCGCGGAAATTCTGAAGCGGCAAACTGGTTTCGCCGGCATCTTCGTGCTCACGTCGCACAAAGAGCCGCGGCTGATTCGCGTGCTCAGCCTGTGGGATACCGAACCGCAGGCCACAGAGAACCATTGGGAAGATTCGCCGGCAGTGCGCAAACTCGTGGCCGCGCTGATTGACGTGCGTGTGAAAGTTCACACCTACGAAGCGGAATTGCCCGAATCCGCCGAGACTTCTTCGCGGACCAGCGAGATGTCTGATGTGCGCATGTGCTGACACGAAACGTAAACACCGAATGGATCAACCGCGTGGGTTAGCGTCACCCACACGCAATTCGAGGCCTTGGGACCCATGAGCCTAATGAACGAAGATACACAGCAATTCCCGGATGAAAAACAAGGATCGGAAGGGCAACAAGACCGGCCATCCACCGCGCACAAACCTGCTCGCTGCGACACCGTAAATTGCGGCCGCCCCGCGATGTCCGCGGTGGAACTGAAACATCTTTGCGTGGACCATTTTATCGCGCGCTGCTACGAACGCCTGAGTGTGTGCAGCGCGAACCGCTTCGCCGATCCCGATGAAGCCGCCTCCGTTTCCATTGACCGCTTCCTGCATTCCTGCGCGCAGCAAGCCGCCGGACTGGTGCATCCCATGCGCGGCCTCGACAATCTGGAACGCGCTCGCCTGTTCGATATTCTGCTGTGGGCGTCTGAGCTCGCCGCCAAGCGCGGCACTGCGTGCCCGGCAAGGAAATTAGCCCAATCCGGCGGTTCCTAAAACGTTCGGACGGTTTCGCTTCACTGTGGGGACGCCGTGTCAAATCGTCGCGGAGAGCCCCAAGCAGCGGCGAAGACATCGAGAACGCTGCCAGACCTGAAAACCCTTGCTTCGTCTTGATTTGAGTGCCGCAGATCTTCGCGCACGCGTCCTCCGCTACATGCCTGCCTCAGATGATGTAGAATCTGCTGCGCCGCGAGCGATTTGCTCGCGCAGAAGACGCAGCGCAAGACAGCGCAACTGCAGCAAGAACTGTGCGCGCCGAATCGCATTGGGCGGCATCTACCTAGTGTTCGGTTTCTACGCGCACCTGAAGTACAGCCAACAACGGCATCGCATTCGGGAGGACTCCAGTGAAGCCACTTCGCGTTTCCGCGGGCATGCTGTTTACGCTGCCCCTCGTCGCGTTAACTCTGCTGTACGGTTGCAACACCGGCTCGACGGCTAACGCACGCTCACAATCACAAACTTCCGCGCAGCCCGCGGCCGCTCCCCAACAGCTCAGTCCTGAAGGTCAAGCTGCCTTGGGCGCGATCATACAGGCAGGAAACCTCCCGGAGCTGCGCTGGCCCGATTTCAGCGATTACGGCAAACTCGTAAAGGAATTTTACGATTCATACGGCAATTCCCTGCCCTGGGTCCGCGGCATGGAACCAACGCCGCAGGCGCGACAAATAATCGCAATCCTTCTGCAGGCCGGCCAAAAGGGATTGTCCGCGGACGATTACGACGGCCCCCGTTGGAGCGCTCGCCTCGCAAAACTCAAACCTACAGCGTCACAACCGTCGGAAGCAGACGCAGTGCAATTCGATGCCGCTCTCACCGTTTGCGCGATGCGCTACATCTCGGACCTGCACATCGGCAAGGTGAATCCCAAACATTTCGATTTTGGCCTCGATGTCCAGGCCAAGAAATACGATTTGCCCCAATTCGTGAAAGCAGATGTCGTGGACGCGCCCGATGTCGCCGCGGTCCTCGCACAGGTCGAACCTCCCTACCCCGGTTACCAACGCACGATTCAAGCCCTGCACGCCTATCTGCAATACGCGAAGGAATACAACGGCCAGCCACTTCCACCGGCTGCAAAAACCATCGCTCCAGGGGACAGCTATTCCGGCGTCGCCCAACTCGCTCAATTTCTGCATCTGGTCGGTGATCTTCCCGCTGACGCGAACGTCCCAGCGGACGCCACCGTGTATCAAGCTCCGCTCGTGGACGCCGTAAAACATTTCCAAGGCCGCTTCGGCCGGACCGCGGACGGCAAAATCACTTCGCAAACGTTCGCTGATCTGAATACTCCGCTCGCCGCTCGCGTGCGCCAGATGCAGCTCACTCTGGAACGCTGGCGCTGGCTGCCCATTGGGCTTCACGCCGCGCCGATCGTCGCGAATATTCCGGAGTTTCGCTTGCGCGCATACGACGAAAATTTCAATGTCGCTCTCACCATGAACGTGGTCGTCGGCAAGGCGTATGACCACAACACTCCGGTATTTGAAGACCGCATGCAGTACGTGATATTCCGACCGTACTGGAGCGTTCCTTATTCGATCGCCAAAGCCGAGTTCATTCCGAAAATTGTCCGCGATCCCGACTACCTGGAAAAGAAAGGCTTCTCGGTGGTGGACAGCCGCCAGCAGGTTGTTACCTCGGGGATCGTCTCGGCTGACGTGCTGCAGCAGCTCCGCGCCGGCAAGCTTTTCATCCGGCAAAATCCCGGACCCAAGAACTCACTCGGCCTGGTGAAGTTCATCTTTCCGAATGACTATAACGTGTATATGCACGACACACCTGAGCAGGTATTCTTCTCCAAAACGCGCCGCGATTTCAGCCACGGCTGCATTCGCCTGGAAAAGCCGGCCGATCTCGCTGTGTGGGTGCTGCGCGGCAATCCGGGAAACTGGGATATGGCTCGCGTGCGCGCGGCTATGAATGGCGACGCGCCGCAGCAGGTGAATCTGGCGCGCCCGATTCCGGTGTTGATTGTTTATGGCACGGTGATCGTCACAGAGGATGGAACCGTTCACTTCTACGACGACATCTACGGGCACGACGCTACGCTCCAGAAGGTCCTCGATAAAGGTTACCCGTATCCGGGCTAGGTTCCCGGGTTAATTACTCGGGTTACTGACCGGTGATCAGGTTGGCGGGACAATCGAAACACCACTGCCGAACGCGGCCGGTGTCAACGTGAATGAAATCCGAGTGCGGATAATAACCCACGCCGCCGCGGTGCAGCGCCAGCGCGGCCCTGCGCAGCGTGAGCGTGTTCACCCCCGGCATGCGCAAATCAATCGCTTCCGCCTGAATGTGCAGGCTGTTCTTGGCGACCCCCGTCGTATGGGCGCGCAGCGATTCGTTCGTGGAAGGGGTGCGGTAGCCACACACGATATCAATCTCGCCGTCAGGACGGCCGACCGACGCCGTCAGATCGGCGAGAATATCGTACAGCCGCGGATCAAAATGGCGCACCTCGCCGGTGTTATGGTCGCGCAGGAAATAATCCAGCTTCGCCAGCGCGCCAGGAACGTATTCTTCTCCGCGCCGGAACACAATCTCCAGGCGTTCGCCGGTGTGCGTGTTGTAAAGCCGCAGCGCATGATCCTGCGCACGCTGTGCGGACACGTCGTGTGCCTGAACGCGCGCGCCACCAAGCGCGAACAACAACAGCATCGCGCCTATCAGGCACGCAACCCGCGAAATCTTCACAAATAACCCCATATCTTCCCTCTGACTTTGATTTTAACACAGGCCGCTTAGCAGCCAAAAAATCTCGGATACCAATTGTTCACGCGCCGCACGGCATTGTCGGGAATTTTATTGCGCTGTAAAAGTTGGCTGGGAGGCCTGGACTCGAACCAGGATAATCAGATCCAGAATCTGATGTACTGCCAATTGTACGACCTCCCAGCCGAGAGGGAGACAACAAAAAAGGGCCGTTCGCACGACCCTGATCTACTTTACTGACGGATCCGTTTTTCGTCAACCTCCCCTCTGCTTCTCCTCTACCGCAAAAGCTCGCTTGCCGCGCACTCCGCCAGTACGTTAGGCTCTGCCCATCGTGGCCGCTCACACAGATCCTGACATCCGCGTAGGCACATCCGCATTCACCGCGGCAGGCTGGGAAGGCGCGTTCTACCCCGACGGAATGCAGCCGCGCGATTTTCTCACTTACTACGCCACAAAATTCAACACGGTGGAAGTGGACAGCACTTTCTACCGCGCCCCGGCGCGCTCCACCGTCACTGGATGGGCCAACAAGACGCCGCCCGGTTTCGTTTTTTCGCTGAAAATCCCCCAATCCATCACCCATGAAAAATGCCTGGAAGATTGCGATGAGGAATTCGAGGCCTTCGTGGCCACCGCTGAAATCCTTGGCAAAGACAGGCTCGGCCCCATGCTCTTCCAGTTTCCCTATTTCAATCGCACCAAATTCAAATCCGGCGCCGAATTTCTCGCGCGCCTGCGCCCCTTCCTGAAGAAACTTCCCAAGGGCCATCAATTCGCCGTCGAAATCCGCAACAAGAATTGGCTCGACGAAAATTTCACGCAGCTGCTGCGCGAACATCACGTGGCCCTCGCCGTCATCGATCAAGCCTGGATGCCCGGCATCGCTGAGCTGACCAGCCGCCTCGATCCCATTACCGCCGACTTCACGTATGTGCGGTGGCTCGGCGACCGCAAAGGCATTGAAGAGCAAACGAAGGTGTGGGACAAGACCATCGTGGACCGTCGCGCGGCCCTTTCGCGCTGGGTGGATTATTGCTACCAAACCACCCGCCGCGGCATCAAAGTGTACGCCTACGCCAATAATCACTACGCGGGCTTTGCGCCTGCCACCGTCGCACTGTTCTGGGAGCTTTGGGAGAAACGTCGGGCAAATTCCTGACATCGTCTGCGCTTGCGGTCGCGATCGGGGTCAAATGGTGTCTGAATGAACGAGCTATTCAAACAGGCTATGTCTCTCGGGCTGGTCGAGAAGTGCGTCGCCGCCGTCATCGGAATTCTCATCATTCACGGCGGCTTTCACGTGCTGGAACAAACGCTGCCCCGGCGGTTTGGCCGTGCCGATGCGCGCTATAGAGTTCGCAAGTTTGTCGTATTCACCGGCTACCTCGCGATTCTCCTTTTCCTGGCGATTCTTTTTGAAGATCGCCTGGGCCGCCTCAGCTTCGCCATCGGCGTCGCCGGCGCGGGAGTCGCTGTCGCGCTGCAGGATGTGCTCGCCAGTATTGCGGGCGCTTTCTCGATTGGCTTTTCGAAGTTGTACGACGTGGGAGACAGAGTTCAGATCGGCGAAACGCGCGGTGACGTGATTGACATCGGCTTGCTGCGCACCACCTTGATGGAAGTTGGCAGCTGGGTCGGCAGGGATTTGTACAGCGGACGCATCGTGCGCATCCCCAATAACGCGGTCTTGAAGGGTTCGGTGTTCAACTACTCTCAGGGATTTCGCTTCATTTGGGACCAGATTAAGGTCGTGTTGACCATCACGAGTGACGCCACGCTGGCCAGGGCTACGCTCCTCCGCGTCGCGAACGAAGTGATCGGAGAATACCTGGTCGCGGCGCAGACTTCCTGGAACGCGGTGAGCGACGATTATCGTACCGAAAACCCGCCCATCGAACCTGTCGTGGCGCTCGCGGTGAATGCCGCCTCGTTGGAATTTACTGTCAACTACGTGGTGGACTATACCAAACGAACCGAAATGCAGGATCGCCTGTTCACCAAAATCGTGGGCGAGGTGGCCAATAGTAATGGCCGTCTCGCTTGGGCGTCTTCGGGAGTTACCGTCATCAACCAGGCTCCAAATCTTGACCCGCTCGCCACACGCGCGTCAGCTATCCCCGCCGCGCGCCACGCCGCCGAAACCCGCTGAGCCGGTCACAAGCAGAGCGTTTGTAGCGGCCGGAAAGTTATCTAACGGGTTTGGCGCAAAGCGCCCGCGCGTTCGCATCGGCTGCGCGCTTATTCGCTTCCCTTCCTCGCGAAGCTTTTTTATTACTTTGCCTCAGCCATGCTGCGGACGCGAATCATGTCCGAACGGCCGTCCAGGATGCCGGTCACCACCACATTTTTGCCAAAATATTTTTGCGCCTGCGCTTGGTCGTCGAGGTGATACCAGACCTCGTTCACGTCGTCTCGCAGGATGAACCGGTCGCCGTTCTGCGAAACAATTTTGCCGGTAAATGTGGCTGTTGCGGGTTCGTCGCCGGGCGGCAAGCGTGGGAACTCTACTGGTGCGGGACCAGCTCGGAGTTGGTTTGCAGGAGCGCCCACAAGCAACAAACCGGCGCAGGAAAGACTCAGCAATGCGAAGCGTAACACCGAAATTTTTTGCACAACCCACCTCTCCCAGAAATTGGGCGGGCGATGCAAATCATAGCTGCGGGGAAAAATCCCTTCCCTCAGGTAATCACTGTAAATGAGCATGAAACAGGACCGTAAGGTTGCGAGACCCGGAGTGGATGACATTTGTTTGTCATGGCATCAGCCGCGACAAACACGCCTTAGTGGTTAGGGCAGCGCCGTTGGGGCTAAGCCTGCGCGCCGGGCGGCTTGTTCATTTTCGCTGAGTGCGTTTTGGATCTGCGTGGTGCGCTCGTCGAGCGATTGGATGCGATTGGTAGTCAGGTTGCCGCCCCAGTTCGGAGTTACCGGGAGCAGCGTGATTCCCTGTGCCGCAGCCGCGTTCGACATGTCCGCCAACTGATTCTGCACGCCGTCATACTGGCCGATCAGGTCGCTCTGTCGTTCCATCAGAACCGCTCGTTCCTGTCCCGGACTCAACGACTTCTGCGCCGCTTGCAAAATCCCGGCTGGATTTTGAAATACCGCGGGCGACACGCCATTTTGCCGCGCCCTGTCCTGCAGCTCATCAATCTGCTGCTCGATTTCCCGCCGGCGCATTTCCAGCTGCGCAATTGCGTTATCCGTCGTGATGCCGTCGCAAGGCGCGTCGAATTGCAGCCCAATGGTCAATCCTGGTCCCGTTCCCGTGGCGCGAAAATCTCGCAAGCTCGCTTCTCTGCTGCTAATGCTGTCGAGTTCCGCGCTAAGCGCTTCAACCTGCGTGGCATACCACAGCGGGTCTTGCTGCGGGCTGACGGACACGACTATTACGCGCGCGGCGCGAGAGGCCGCAACTGATCTCCGCACCTGCGGCGCAGTGGAAACGCTCGCCGCGGACGCCTGTGCAGCGCTGGTCGGCGCTTGCTCTTTCGGCCACATCTGACCAATGTCGTCGTTGGTGAAAACTTTCTTTTGCCGGTCGGGCCGCACCGCAGTAGGCACGGGCGAAGCTGCTGGCGCAGTCATCGCCGTTGACGCCGGGGTCGCGGGCTTGTCGTCGTCCGCTGCAAATGCCGGGCGAGCAATTAGTGCAGTGAGAATCACGGCGAGAACCATCGCGATAAGGGAAATTACTCGTATCTTGTTGCGCATGGACGCGCCTCCGTCCCTCAGTCCGGGGATTATGGCATCACCCTAAACAGATGTAAATACGGTGATATCCTGTGTCGTCGAAATAAACATGAAGGAAGCCACATGAAACTGGACCAAAAAAAGACGGCGCTGCTGACACTCGATCTCCAGAACGGGATTTTTGGGTTCGTCCCCGCTGCCGACGCCGTCGTCACCAACGCAGCCAAAGCCGTGGATTTTGCGCGCAAGAAACAATTTCTGATTATCCACGTGGGACTTGGATTTGCTCCCGGCCATCCCGAGCTCCCCGATACGGAGTCGCGCTGGAAGCGGCTGAAAGATAACAATCTTTTCGTCATCGGCACGCCGTCCGCTGCTTTCCATAGCGCCATCGCTCGTCCCGAAGATCTCGTCGTCTATAAGCAGCGCGTGGGCGCATTCTCCGAGAATCAACTGCATCTGATTCTGCGCGCGCGCGGCATCGAAAATCTGGTGCTCTTCGGAATTTCTACCAGCGGCATCGCGCTTTCTACGCTGCGCCGCGCTGCCGACCTGGATTACCACTGCGTCGTCCTGAAGGATGCCTGCTTCGACGCTGATCCCGAAGTTCATCGCGTCCTAATCGAGAAAGTTTTCCCCGCGCAAGCAACGGTCCTCACGGTGGAAGCCTTCATCGCCGAACAGGGCGAGTAATAGAGTGCGCACTTCCCTAAGCCGAGCCGCCGACGCTCGCCCGACCGTTTCCGAGCCATGCAGCTGAAGCGCTCCAGAATTGCGTATCAACAGCGACAGGTGTAATTTATCCGTCGGTCCGTCCACACTTCAAAATGGAAATCGCGCTGCACCTCATGAGGAGGCAGTTTATGCGCCGAGCAATTCATCCGGCCCGGGTTCTTGCGTTTGGGCTGGCACTGGCTTGTGTAGCGCCTGCGTTGCAAGGTCAAGATTCGCGCCCCGAAATTCAAAAGCGCCTCGCTGCTGAGTTCAAGCGCACCAAAATGACCGCGGACCGCTCGGATATTGCGACAGCCGGCTCCGTTCTCGACCTGCACAAGGACGGCCTGGTGATGGCGAGCACCGAAGCCGTCGCGCCGCCCACCAATACCTACAAGAACGGCGCGATCTCCTTCGGCTTCGGGGCCAACATGGCCTGGGGCATCGCGCTGTCGCCGGCCAATCAACAAACCACCGCTATCCCGCAGCGCAAATTCGTTACGGGTGAAAAGTTTTGGGTTACGGACTATATCGTGAAGCCGGACGGCGTCGTTTTTCAGTTCTATAGCGATCCCTATAACGACGTCCGTTATTATTGCCAGCTGAAATTTCCATTTCAGAAGAACGTTGCTCCTCCCGCCGACGAGGTCATGAAGACCATCGAGGAAGTAATTACAGCGGAGGCCGACTCGCAGGAGGCCGCGCCCGCGGACAATGCGGCCCCGGCGCAGCAAGCCGCCGCACAACCGGCTGCGGCTCCGAAGACAATCGCGCTGGGCCAGACGACAGATCAAGTGGTCGGAATCCTGGGCCAGCCGCAAAAGATTGTCAACCTAGGCGCCAAGCAAATGTATTTTTACCCCGACATGAAAGTCATCTTTACAAATGGAAAGGTCACCGACGTCCAGTAAGCGCGTGGGCCGCGCGGATGTTCGCGCGGGTGGACGCGCGCGATTGGCACTGGGCGAAACGCGATTCGCGAGCATGGCGTTCCTAGGAATATCCGCAGCAGCAACCCGCGAATTATAAGTCCCGACTTATGGGATTCGAACCATCCGTCGCGGATCGCGGATCACGAATTACAAGTCACGATGCACGAAAGACCCATCAGTGCTCACCAATCCCAGTCAGCTCTCACACCGCGGCTCGCTGGTGGGCCTTCTCCTCGCCGATGCGGCGGCCTACGGCTGGAGCGATTATCCTTGCTTCGGCCATCAGTTGGGCGAATTGATCGGGGTAGAGGGATTGGGCGCCGTCGGATAGGGCGCGTTCGGGGTCCTGGTGGACTTCGATCAGCAAGCCGTCGGCGCCCGCGGCTACGGCGGCCCGGGCCATGGCGCCGACTTTGTCGCGGCGTCCGGTGCCGTGCGACGGGTCGGCGACCACGGGCAAATGAGAGAGCTGTTTGATTACCGGAATCGCGGCGATGTCCATGGTGTTCCGCATGTAGGTGTCAAAGGTGCGTATGCCGCGCTCGCACAAAATCACGTTGTAGTTCCCGCCGGACATGATGTACTCGGCGCTGAGCAGCAATTCTTCGATGGTGGCAGACATGCCCCGCTTCAGCAGCACCGGCTTCTGAGTTTCGCCAAGCGCACGCAACAGATAATAATTCTGCATGTTGCGCGCGCCCACTTGCATCACATCTACGTACCGCAGCATCACGGCAATCTGCGAAGGATCCATGACTTCGCTGACCACCAGCAGGCCGTTGTCATCCGCCGCGGCGCGCAGCAGTTTCAGGCCTTCTTCGCCGAGGCCTTGGAAAGAGTACGGAGAAGAGCGCGGCTTGAACGCGCCGCCGCGCAATAATTTTGCTCCGGCGCGCGCCACGCTTTCGGCGATTTCGCCGATTTGCGCTGCGGACTCGACCGCGCACGGACCGGCCGCCGCCACGATTTCCGTCCCGCCAACGGATACACCATTGCCCAACTCAACGATCGAGCCTTCAGGGCGGACGCTACGCGAGGCTAGCTTGAAGGAATGTGCGATGTGTATGATCGCTTCGACGCCGGGAGCAGCGCTGAGGGCGTCCAGTTCGCTGCGGTGGTGATCGCTCTTGCCGACCACGCCGATCACCGTCCTTTCTTCGCCGCGAATCATGTGCGCCTGGTAGCCGCACTCCTTGATACGCGCGACCACGTGATTGATTTCGTCTTCTGTTGCGGTTGCTGCCATATTGACCATCATCGGGTTTCCTCGGATTTGAATTTTCCCGCTTGCAGCGTGTCTGCCGATTTGTACGAGCCAAGAACTTTCAGTTCCACTGCTTGCTGTGCGAGTTCGCTGAGCGCGGCCGCAAATTCGGGGTCGCCGGCTGCGGCCTGCAGGTCGAGATAGAAACGGTATTGCCACGGCCGTCCGTGCACTGGACGGCTTTCGATTTTCATCATGTTGATATTGCGTCGAGCGAAGGGCTCCAGCGCGTGATGCAATGCACCGGGCTTGTGCGCGAGCTGAAATACGAGCGAGATTTTGTCGGCGGCGGGAAAATCTTGCGGCTGCGCCGCGGATGGCGCGAGCAGGAAGAAACGGGTGTAGTTTTCGCGGTCGTCTTCCAGATGCTCTTGCAGGATTACGGCGCCATAAAGCTCAGCGGCGCGTTTGCTGGCGATGGCCGCGCGTCTGGAATCGCCGGCGCGCATTACTTCGCGCACGCTTCCCGCAGTGTCTTCCGCGGGAATTCGTCTCAGCCGCGGATTCTCAATGAAGAATCGTTCGCATTGCGCTAGCGCTACCGGATGAGATTCCACCGACGCGATGCGCTCGAGCGTCGCTCCCGGCACGCCGATCAAATTGTGCACGATCGGGATAATCACCTCGCCGACGATATGCAGGCCGCTCTCGACGAGCAGATCGAACGAGCGATGCACGGAGCCTGCCAGGCTGTTCTCCATTGGCGCAAGCACGTAGTCCGCGGCTTGTTCGCGAATCGCGGAGAACGTCGCGTCAAACGTGGCGCAGGGCACCAGCGTGACGTCCGCGCCGAGCAGCTTCAGCGCGGCTTCTTCGCTGAATGCTCCGCGTTCGCCCTGAAACCCGATGCGCGCTGTGGCCATGCTTTTCATGCCGCCGCCTTGCGACGTTTTTGCATGGGGCGCGCCTTCTCGCGTTTGGGAATGCGCGCCGTGCCCAGGCCGTGATCTTCCTGAATGCGTATGGATTCGTGCAGGATCTGGCTGTAGATTTTGCCGACGGCCTCGCTATCGAGCGGCCCAGGGTTCAGCTTCTTCATGCGCGTTAGAATTTCCTGTTCGCGCACGGGGACACGCAGGGCGATGCCGCGAGCGCCTTTCAGCCGGCCCACTTCGAGAGCGAAGCTTGCGCGCACGTTCAGCAGATGCAGCAGAGTGGTGTCAATCGCGTCAATTTTCGCGCGCCAGTCTCCAATTTTGATTTCACTCATCCCGCTTCTCCCTTTGCATCTAGCACCGAAAATGAGCCCAAAAAACAAAAAAGGCCGCGTTCCCCCTGGGGGTCGCGGCCGGCTTAGAAGACTTGGTGCGGTTCTTGGTTACTAAGTGCTAGGTGATCCGCGCGCGTCTCGCCGGCCCGCTCCCCGTATAAGGGAAGCGGCTGGTAAAAGCGAAACGGTAATAAAACTCATTACCCACGCGCCTTGTGTTCTATTAAGTCCCTAGCAAGGCCAACTATACGAAAGCAGCGTGCCGCCGTCAAGCGCCGTGTGCGGAAATCTCATATAAGCTTCATTTATGAATTCGCCAAGAATTACAAATTGGACTTATCCTGCTCCCGGACGCCTACTTGTAAAGACGACATGCAAAGCGACGCCATCAAGAAGGGGATTTCCCGCGCGCCCGCGAGGGCCATGCTGAAGGCCACCGGCCTCACCGACGCCGATTTGGCGCGTCCGCTCGTGGCCATCGCCAATACCTGGACCGAAGTTACTCCGTGCAATTTTCATCTGCGGCAGCTGGCCGAGCGCGTGAAGGCCGGTGTTCGTGCCGCGGGCGGCACTCCCATCGAATTTGACACCATCACCATTTCCGACGGCATCACCATGGGCACCGAAGGCATGAAAGCGTCGCTGGTGTCGCGCGAAGTGATCGCCGATTCCATCGAGCTTTTCGTGCGCGCGCACGCGTTCGATGGGGTGGTGGCGATTTGCGGCTGCGACAAGACGATTCCCGCGACGGTGATGGCTCTGGCAAGGCTGAACATTCCTTCCCTTTCGCTTTACGGCGGCTCGATTCTGGCGGGACATTTCGCGGGGCACGAAGTCACCATTCAGGATGTGTTTGAAGCAGTGGGCGCGTGCGCCGCGGGCAAAATGACGGAAAAGCAGCTGGGCGAACTGGAAGACGTCGCGTGTCCGGGCGCGGGAGCGTGCGGCGGACAATTCACGGCGAACACCATGGCCACCGCGATCACGTTTCTGGGAATCTCGCCGATGGGCGCGAACGAAATTCCGGCAACGGATCCGCGCAAGGGCAAGGCCGCGTTCGATTGCGGCAAGCTGGTGATACAGCTGCTGAAAGAAGATATTCGTCCGAAGCAAATCATCACGCGGGAATCGCTGCAGAACGCGATCGCGTCGGTGGCTGCTACTGGAGGCTCCACCAACGCCGTGCTGCACCTGCTGGCGATTGCTTCGGACGCAGGCGTGCCGCTGGCCCTGAAAGATTTCGATGAAATTTCCGCGAAGACACCGATCCTGGCGGACCTGAAACCGGGCGGGCGTTTTACCGCGCCGGATATGTTTCGCGCGGGCGGGATGCGCCTGCTCGGCAAGCGTTTGCGGGAGGCGGGACTGCTGCACGACGGAATCACCACTTCGGGCCGCAAGCTGTTCGAAGAAATTCACGACGCGACGGAGACGGCCGAACAGGAAGTAATCCGGCCGCTAACGAATCCTCTGAAGGCCGACGGTGGACTGGCCATTCTGCATGGCTCGATTGCTCCAGAAGGCTGCGTCGTAAAACTTGCCGGGCACGAACGCGTGCTGCACAGCGGCCCGGCGCGCGTTTTCGATTCGGAAGAAGCTGCATTCGCTGCAGTACAGAGCCGCCAGATTCTGCCAGGGGATGTGGTCGTCATACGTTACGAAGGACCGAAGGGTGGGCCGGGCATGCGCGAAATGTTGGCGGTGACCGGCGCGCTCGCAGGCCAAGGAATTGACGGAAGCGTTGCGCTGATTACCGACGGCCGCTTCAGCGGCGCGACGCACGGGCTGATGGTCGGGCATATCGCTCCGGAAGCAGCGAACGGCGGACCGATCGCGCTGTTGCGCGATGGCGACATTGTCACGGTGGACGTGCGCGCGCGACGCCTAGACGTTCAAGCCAATCTCGAGGAGCGCCGCGCACTATGGAAACCGCCCGCGCCGCGTTACACCAGCGGCGTGATGGCCAAGTACGCAAAGCTTGTTACATCGGCATCGCTGGGCGCTGTAACCAGCGCCGCGTAGAAATTGCAACTACAAGGAGAATGACGATGGCGAAAATGTTCTGGGACACCGACACGAATCCGCGCGCTCTGGAAGGAAAGCGCATTGCGGTGCTGGGCTACGGCAGCCAGGGCCGCGCGCACGCGCTGAATCTGCGCGACAGCAAATTAAATGTGACGGTAGGACTTCGCCGCGGCGGCCCGTCGTGGAAACAGGCCGAGCAGGACGGCTGGAAGCTTACCGGCCCGGCAGAAGCAGCAGAAGGCGCGGACGTAATCGTGATGCTCGCGCCGGACATGGCACAGCCGGCGCTATATCAGAACGAAGTGGCGCCTGGCCTGAAAGAAGGCGCGATGATCTTGTTTTCGCACGGCTTCAATATTCACTACGGACAGATCACGCCGCCGAAGACAGTGGACATCACCATGGTCGCGCCGAAAGGTCCGGGAAATCTGGTGCGACGGACTTATGAAGGCGGCGGCGGTGTGCCGTGCCTGCTCGCGATTCATCAGGATGCTTCGGGCCACGCGTTTGATCGCACGCTGGCATATGCGAGCGCTATAGGCGGCACACGCGCCGGAGTGATTCAAACCACCTTCGCGGAAGAGACCGAAACGGATCTATTCGGCGAGCAGGCTGTGCTGTGCGGCGGCGCGCGCGAGTTGATTCAGGCGGGCTGGGAAACGCTGGTGCAAGCCGGATATCAGCCGGAAGCCGCGTATTTCGAATGCCTTCATGAACTGAAGTTGATCGTGGACCTGATTTACGAAGGCGGCATCGCCAAGATGCACCAGTTCATCAGCGAGACGGCCAAGTACGGCGACATTACGCGCGGCTCACGCGTGATTGACGAGCATGTGCGCGAAAGCATGAAAAAGATTCTCACCGAGATTCAGTCCGGCGCTTTTGCCAAGGAATGGATCCTTGAGAATCAGACCGGAAGGCCGGTTTACAACAAGCTTCTGGAGAAAGACAAGAACCATCCGATCGAAAAAGTAGGTGCAGAGCTGCGCGCACAAATGTCCTGGCTGAAGCCGGAGACGGCGGCGACCGCAAGAGGTGCCAAATGAAGGGCGCAGAATTTTTGGTAAAGGCTCTGGAGCACGAGGGCGTCGAAATCATTTTCGGGTACCCCGGCGGCGCAATCATGCCGGTGTACGACGCTCTGCTGGATTCCAAGATCCGGCACATCCTGGTGCGCCATGAACAGGCTGCGGCCCTTGCCGCGGACGGTTACGCGCGCGCCACTGGAAAAGTGGGTGTGTGCATGGCTACGTCCGGCCCCGGCGCAACCAATCTGGTGACGGGAATCGCGAACGCCTATATGGATTCCGTTCCAATGGTCGCGATCACCGGACAAGTCGCCACCTCGCTGATGGGCACCGACGCGTTTCAAGAAGTGGATATCTTCGGCATCACCATGCCCGTGGTGAAGCACAGCTTCCTCGCAAAAACCGCCGCCGAACTGCCGCGCATCGTGCATGAAGCTTTCCGCATCGCGCGTTCGGGACGTCCCGGTCCTGTGCTGATTGATTTGCCGAAAGACATCGCCAATACCGTGGCCGAATACGAATTCCACGACGACGCGAGCGAAGAAATCGCGGGGCCATCCCAGGAATCCATCACGCGCGCGCTCACGCTGATGCGCGAGAGCCGCAGCCCGGTGGTCTACGCGGGCGGCGGCATCGGAATGGCCAACGCGCTAGATGAATTCCGCACTTTCATCGCAACCACGCGCATTCCTGTGGTCGCCACGCTGAAAGGCTTGGGCGCCCTGCCCACCACGCACGAACTCGCGCTGGGAATGATGGGCATGCACGGGACAAAAACCGCGAATCACGCGGTGCAAACGTGCGACCTGCTGGTTTGCGTGGGCGCGCGTTTCGACGACCGCGCAACCGGCCGGCTGAACGCGTTCGCGCCCAACGCCAAAGTGATTCACCTGGATGTGGACCGCGCCGAAGTCGGCAAACTGCGCCGCGCGGACGTTCCAGCCATCGGCAATTTGCGTCATGCGTTGAAAGCGCTGACGTGCAAGCTGACGGAAATCGAGCCGTGGCGGCGCGAATGTGCCGATTCGAAAGAAACGCACGCCTGGGATTACGCCGCACCCGGCACCGAAGTGTATGCGCCGGGCTTTCTGAAGAGCCTTTCGGATCGCGCGGGCGATGATTCCATCGTGGCTTGCGACGTGGGACAGCACCAGATGTGGGTGGCGCAGCATTTTCATTTCAATCGCCCCTCGCAACATCTGAGCAGCGGCGGCCTGGGCACCATGGGATACGGCCTGCCCGCGGCAATTGGCGCGCAACTCGCGTTCCCGAATGCCACGGTGATCAATGTCTCCGGCGATGGCTCGATCATGATGAACCTGCAGGAGCTCGCGACGCTGCGCCGCTACGATTTGCCGGTGAAGATTGTGCTCTTCGACAATCGCGCGCTGGGCATGGTGCGCCAGTGGCAGGAATTGTTCCACGACAAGCGCTACAGCGAAGTGGATCTCTCCGACAACCCTGACTTCTGCCGTGTCGCCGAATCCATGGGTATTCCCGCGTTTCGCGTGGACGATCGCGGCGACGTATCCAGCGCGATTGACCGGCTACTGGCGGAGCCTGGACCCGTGCTCGCGCACGTGCTGATCCATCAGGAAGCAAACGTCTGGCCAATTGTCGGCCCAGGGCGCTCCAATTCCGAAATGCTGCACCAGCACGAAGTGGCCCGCGAGGTTGCGCGGTGAACAAATTCACCCTGCAGCTGCGCGTGAAGCAGAGCGAAGGCGCGCTGGTGCGCATCCTGGGAGTTACGCGCCGGCGCCGCTTCGACTTGCTGCACTTGACGGCGGACACCACCGAGGACGGCCATTTTCTGGACGTGCAGATGACCGTGCAGGCCGATCGCGCCGAAAATACGCTGGTGCGGCAGATCGAAAAGCTCGAGGACGTCTCGCAGGTGGAAGTCGTCGAGCCGGAAGAAGGCGGCGGCGAGCGGCGCGCGGCACGCTCGACCTCCGCATGCTGACTGACGAAATTCGGTAATTTGCATTAAACTATCGCGTGCCTTCGACGCCCAGCGCAGTTCCCTTCTCACGTGTAGCCATCCTCGGATCCGGACTGATCGGTGGATCTT
The DNA here is from genome assembly GCA_963821765.1 of uncultured Acidobacteriota bacterium. Classification (GTDB taxonomy): domain Bacteria; phylum Acidobacteriota; class Terriglobia; order Acidiferrales; family UBA7541; genus Palsa-295. The sequence continues at coordinate 254,519 of CAWGFF010000003.1, read as the reverse complement.
TCGGCCTCGCGCTGCGCAAACATTTCCCGAACATTGCCACTGTAGGATTCGACCGCGCAGAAACGGCCGAGGCCGCGCTCGCGCGTGGCGCGGTGCGGGAAACGGCGCACGATCTCGCAAGCGCGGTCCGTGGCGCGGACCTGGTATACGTGGCGCTGCCGATTGGCGCGACGATTGAGGCGCTTCCGGCAATTTTTGCAGCGGCGGGCACGGGCGCGCTGGTGACGGACACGGGCAGCACCAAAGCGGTCATCTGCCGCGCGGCGAAAACTGCTTTTGCGGGCGGTGTGCGCTTTCTTGGCGGGCATCCCATGGCCGGGAAGGAAACTTCCGGGATCGCGCGAGCCGACGCCGCGTTATTTTCCGGTGCGCGCTACGCGTTAATCGGATTGGAGGGCGATCCGGATCCGCGAGTGAAGGGATTCGCCGCGCTGGTGCGCGCGTTAGGCGCGGAGCCGCTTTGGACCGACGCGGAAACGCACGATTGGGCCGTGGGGATTGTTTCGCATTTACCGCAACTGCTCGCCGTCGCGCTAGCGCGTGTGGTGCGAGACGAAACGGACGAGACCGGTCTACCTCTGTCGCTCGCTGGTCCGGGATTGCAGGACGCGCTGCGCCTCGCGGGTAGCCCTTACAGTTTGTGGCGCGACGTCACACACACGAACACTGAAAATATTTCGCGAGCGCTGGATCGCCTGGAGCAGGCGGTGGAGTATGTACGTACACGGCTCCGATCGAAAGACCTTGAACACGAGTTTCTCGACGCCAACGCAGTCTACGAATTGCTGCACAAGGCCAAACAGCAGAAGAGCGGCGAGTGACAGCCCGGAGAGGCCCGTCCTACCGCTCGCGCGGAGCGGTTGGAACCAAGCGTTTGTCGCGCACATAAAATTCGCGGCCGCGCCAGTGGATACGCTGGGGAAAGAAGCTGGCGACCCAGACGATGAAGGCGAAAGCATCGCGCAGCGGCAACAATTCCATGTGCCTACGAACGCCGGCGTCACGCATTCCGTACACACCAACGACCCAAGCTGAAATTCCTCGCAGCAGCAAATAGCCGACCAACAAACTAATTGCCCACGCCGCGGATGGCGCGACGATTGCTGCCAGCAACGCGAGTGGGAGCGCCTGCGTGAAAATCAATCCCAGATGCCCGGCGGGACGCGAAAAACGAATGCTTACGTTCCAACGCAGCTGGTGGCGAAAGGCGTCGGCGAGCGTCTGTACCGGATACACGATCGAAACCGGAAAAGTGCCGAGCTCCACGCGATGGCCGCGTGCGGCGATGCGATTGCCGAGTTCGTAGTCGTCAGAAAAATGATCCACCAGCGATTCGAAGCCGCCGATTTCAGCCAGGTGTTTTTTGCTGGTGGCCATGGTGGCGCCAAGGGTGAAGTTCACCGGAGCGAACAGCCACGCCACCAGCACCCCCGCGGTAAAGTCCGTGCTGTTGCCGATCGCTTCCAGATTTGCCGCGAGCGAGCCATCGGTAAGCCCGCGATAGAGGCAAGTGACCGCGCCGACGGCCGAATCTCGAAAGGGCGCGGCGATGGCGCGCAAATATCCCGGCTCGACGCGCACATCGCTATCGCTGACCGCCAGAATTTCGTGCCGTGCCTCGCGCGCCATGCGGCAAAGCTTGTTGACTTTGTCGCTCACGCCCAGCGGCTCCGCGCCAATCAGCAGATTAATGCGGCGATCGGGAAAATCACTCGCCAGTTTTGCAATCACCGGAATCGCGGGATCTTGCTCGTCGCTCACGCAGAACAATATTTCGTAATCTGGATAATCCTGCGCGCAAAAGCTGGCGTAATTCTGGTAAGTCTCGCGGTCTAGTCCGTAGATTGGCTTCAAAATGCTGATCGGCGGCGTGAAATTGGAATTGGCAGGAACCGCGGCGGCATCACGGCGGCGAAAAAACCGCAGCGCCGCGACGATCGCCACCAGGTAATACGCGAACGACGCGAGCGCCAGCGGCAGGAGCACGTCGCGAGCCACCGTCCAGGCCATCAGTCTCGCTCAGTAGTTCGCGGCGGCGTGTAGCCCACAATCAAAACTCCCAGGCAGAGCAGCGCAATCCCAGCCCAGCGCAACGGGCTGACAAATTCATCCAGAAAAAAATGACCCAGCAGCGCCACGATCACATAGGACAGCGAAGAAGCCGGCTGCACGAAGCTGAAATCCGCCCAGGAAAGCACCAGCGTGTAGGAAACAAAAAACGCGAACAAAAGAAGCACACCGAGCCAGACAGTTCCAGACGTAAACGCACGCGCAAAAAAATGAAATATGGATGAGGGATCCTGCATATTCAACGCGCCTACTTTTTTCATGCCGTCGGCCAGAAACACGTCGCCTAGCGGGCCAAACGTAACCATGAACAAAAGGAAAACGTAGGTTTTCAGGTGCAGGCCTTGCGAAGACGTCATGCGCCCTGTGATTCGCCCGCTGCGCCGGAAGTTTGCGGCTCCATGGGAGACGCTTGGACTTGCACCATGACTTTTTTCTGCACTCCTTTTTTGGCGACCTTGCGGCGATCGTGGCGCAGCTTCATGAAATCCACGGCTTCGTGGAACAGGCGTTTGCGTTCGTGGGAATCCCACAGGGCTTCGCGCACGATGCGCCAGGCGACGCGCGGGCGGAAATAATATTCGTCGTAAAAGCGGTTGACGGATTCGACCATGTACTCGCGCGTGAGGTGCGGGTACTGCAGGTGCGGGAGCTGGTGGCCCATATCATCCGTAATCGCTTCGCCGGCGAGAAAACCTTCGCGCATCCCCTGCTCGTACAGTTCCGTGCCGGGGTAAGCGTGTGCCATGGAAACCTGAATCGTCTCGCAGTCCAGTTCCTTGGCGTAGTTGATGGTTTTTTCGATGGTTTCTTTGGTTTCGCCCGGAAGGCCAATGATGAAATCGCCGTGCACGTGGATGCCTACTTTCTTGCAGTTCTGCACGAAGGTGCGGCCCATTTCCACGGTGGCGCCCTTCTTCAAGTTCTTCAGGATTTGCGGGTCGCCGGATTCGAAGCCGACGATCAGCAGACGCGCGCCGGAATCTGCCATGGCTTTCAGAGTTTCGTAGTCACTATGTACGCGCGCCGTGCAGGACCATTGGAAGCCCACCGGCTTGAATTCCTTGCAGAGCGCGAGAACGCGGTCCTTGCGGATATTGAAAGTGTCGTCGTCGAAGAAAAATTCCTTCGCCTGTGGGAACATTTTGTGCGCTTGCCTGAATTCGCGCGCTACGTTTTCCACTGAACGCACGCGCCAGGCGTGGCCGGAAAGCGTCTGCGGCCACAGGCAAAAGGTACAAAGAGCCGGGCAGCCGCGCGAGGTGTAGAACGAAACGTAAGGGTTCAGCAGGAACGGGACATTGTATTTTTCAATAGTGAGATGCTTCTGGTAAACCTCGGTGGCGAAAGGCAGCGCATCCAGCTCGGCGGTCTGCAGCATGGGCCGCTGCGGGTTGTGAACGACTTTGCCGTCCTTCAAGTAGCTCGCGCTCAAAATTTCGGAGAGCGGCTTGCCCTGCGCGTACTCGACGACCGAAATATCAAACTCACCGCGCACCACGAAATCGATGTCCGGACTCGCCAGCAGGCTTTCCGCCGGCTTAATCTGCACTTGGGGCCCGACAAAACAGATTTTCAGCCCGGGCTTTTTTTCCTTCATGGCCCGCGCCATTTTCAGGTCGCTCCAGAAACCCACGGTGGAGGTGAACAGCACGACAAACTCATAATCCTGCGCGATCTGCGCTACTTCCGCGGGCGTGATGTGGTGCGGAGGGCCGTCCAGGAGCCGGCTGCCTTCGAGCATTCCGGCGGGATAGGTGAGCCAGACCGGATACCAGTACGACTCAATTTCGCGCGTGGCGGGCCAACGCGAGCCCGCGCCGCCATCAAATTTTTCGAAGCTCGGCGGATTCAACAGCAACGTTTTCATTACAGACGCCATTTACTATAACCCCCTCAGGGCTTCCAGAAAGACGCATGAACTGCACCTTAACCACCAAGCGTCAATTTTACTCGATTTCCACAGCCAGCCCAAGCCATGCTTTTCCCGCGCCGTGCTATTGAAACACCTTCGCCAACTGGCCGGTGGCCTGCAACAGCGTCAACTGACTGCGCTGGCGCGCAAAATCGGCGTCCAAGAAGGCCACCCATTTGTCATTTTCATCCAGGCGAACCTGTTCGATATCGCGCAACGTGGCCCCGCCCTGGTCGAATTTCGCCTGCGTCAGTTCCACCGTTTCCTGCGCCAGCTTCAAATCCAGGCGCGCAACTTCGTAGGTTGCCTGCAGTTCGCGCACCTCGCGCTGTTTCTGCAGCACATCCTGACGGACTTCCTGCCGCTTATTCCCCAGTGACAACTCGGACAGCTGCAATTCGCTTTTGGCCAGCGCCACATTTGCGCGCGTCCTGGCGGAGAACAGCGGAATGCTAACCTGCACGCCGACCGCAAAATTATTGGCCTGGTACTGGCCACTGTAATATTTCGTATAGTTATTGAAATTGGAGAGAACGCTGTACTGCCCGATGACGCTCAGGGTCGGCCAGTAACTGAGCTTCGCACCACGCAGAATATGCTGGCGCGCCAGGCGGTCGTTTTCCGCTTCCTGAATGCCGCGGTCGCTCTGAATCGCGAGATTGGCGAGCTCTGTTTCCTGCAGATCGGTCGCGAAAGAGGGTTCTCCGGTGTCCACTTCGATTGATTGGGTGTCGGCGACGCCCGTCAGGTTGCGGATCCGCTGCGTAAGAGTTTCGTCGCGGCTTTCGAGTTTGATGATGCGCTCCTGGACGCGCGCCGCGGTCAATTCGCTGCGAGTCACTTCGATCGCGAGCTCTTGATTCGCCGCCACGCGATCGCGCGTCACACCCAGAATTTTCTCCGCGCTCACTTGTTCCTTGCGCAGCAGCTCCAGAGAATGGCGCACCTCGGCCAGTTCCAGGTAGGCGACCGCCGTGCGCACGATCACGTCGTCGCGCGCGCGATCAATTTCCAGCTTCATGTTCTTGGCGTGATCTTCCGCGGCTTGCTGTTGAGCTTTCAGCACGGGATCGAAAATCGCCTGGTTGTAATTCAACTGGAAGACTGCCGGCGGTCCCCCGCCGATGCTTGGAAAACCGTAGGTGTAGGCTGCGCCAGAACCGGTATACAGGTTGGGCCGGAACGCGGAGCGATCCACGCCGGCTTCGTTTAGCGCGACGGTGTACTGCACGCGAGCCAGCGCCAGATCGCGGCTGTTCTGCAGCGCCAGCGCGACGGCTTCGCGCATGCTGAGCTTGCGATCTTCCTGCGCGCGCGCCGGAACCGCAGCGCACAACACGAGCAACCCCAGCAGCGCCGGAATCCAAACCGCGAGCGTTCTTGGTGATGGCGATTTATTCATGACGCAACGATTCCGTAGGCTGCAATCGCGCCGCGCGATTCGCCGGAAGATACCCGAACAAAATTCCCGTGGAACAGGATACCAAAAACGCCAGAATCACCGAGACCCACGACACCGGAATGTGCACGCCCGCGTCCGCTAATTCCGGCACGAGGCTGATCACAATATTCAGCACCGCGGGAATCGCCACCGCAATCGCGATGCCCAGCAACGCGCCCGTCCCGCTGATCAAGAAAGCTTCCATCAGGAATTGGTAGAGGATGGCAACGCGCGGCGCTCCGATCGCTTTGCGAATGCCAATCTCGCGTGTGCGCTCCGTCACCGTCACTAGCATGATATTCATGATTCCAATGCCGCTGATGGTCAGCGCGATCGTCGCCACCACAATCAACAATATCGTCAGCGCCATTGAAATCCTGCGCGCGGAATCCAGCAGAGACGCCAGATTTTCCGTCAAATACTCCGCTCCGCGCCGATGACGGCTACTCAGCAGCTCGCCGACCTGTTTGGTGAGCTCAGGAACGTTTTCGGGCCGGTCAGCTTGCACGTAGAGCGTGCGCAGGTATTCTTCCCCCGTGTAGTACTTGATGAGCCCGATCGGCACGATCACGGAATTCCTCGTGACTTCCGTCAGCCCGAAGGTGGCGGTTCGTTCGTGAAACACGCCAATCACAGTGAAATGCAAATCTCCTAAACGGATATCCTTGCCAAGCGGATCTTGATTGGGAAAAGCCAAATCAGCGAGTTCCCGGGTGATCACGCAGACCTTGCTGCGCGAATTCATGTCGTCCTGGTCAAAATAACGGCCGCGGAGAATCAGGAAACGGCGGATTGCCTGAAAACCCTCGGTGACGCCCACCAAACTGACTGGACGGCTCACTCCATTGACCACGAAACTCATCGGCATATCGTGCGAGCCGGCGACGACCGCCACGTGAGGAAGTGTATTTTTGGCGGCTTCCATGTCCGCCAGCGTAATCTCGTCACCCAGCGTAGTGCGTTGCGTATCACCGGTGTGAACCAGTTCGGCATGAATCAGATTCACGCCGACGCCTTCGATTTGTCCGACAACGTAGCGTTTTCCCACCAGAGCGACCGTGACCACCAGCACAATGCAGGCGCTGCCGATAATCACCCCCAGCATGGTGAGCATCGCGCGCACTTTATTGCCGCGCAACTCCTGCAACGCCAAGCTCCAGGTTTCGGCCCAAAGGATTGGGGTGCTCGTCGGCGCGGGCGAATGAGGAACCACTATCAAATGAGATGCGGGATGACTAGCGCGAGTTTCTAGTAAGTCTTTCACGGACTTTTTAACGCGCGGACTTTGCCAGCTTGTCCAGCCGCGCCTTGGCGTCCTTGTCGTCGGAATCCAGTTGCAGCGCGGCGCGATATTGCTCGGCAGCCTCGCCGCGTTTTCCCTGCGCTTCAAACACGCGGCCCAACCAGACGCGCGCCGCCGCGTGCGAAGGCCAATCGCTGCGATCCGGAGTGCTGGCCAGATAAGCCTTCAGGTATTTTTCGGCGTCGGCGAGATTCGAATTGGCGAGCGTCAAGGCCGCGCCGCGCCAGTACCCCAGCCGCGGATCGTTCGGAGCCACCAGCGCTGCTGCTTCGATCGCTGTCTGCATATCCGCCGGCTTGTTCTGCCGCTGAAAGAAAGCGATCACTTCCAGATACGGTTCAATTTTGCCCGGCTTGGCGGCCAGAACTTCGCGGTATTCCTTCTCGGCGAGGTCCGGCTTCTTCAATCCATCCATATCATAGACGGCGCGCGCCAGATGCCCGGCGACGGGATCACGCGCCGTGATGGCATCCACCTGCGCCTTGGCTTCGTCCTTATTGCCGCCCACCACCCACGGCGCCTGTAAATCATATTCTTCCAAATCTCGCCGCGCCGCCAGATTGGCTGGGTTCAGCTCCACCGCCGCTTCGAATTCCTTCTTTACTTTCCGCGCGTACGAAAAACTGCGGTCGCGGTCCGCCTTGCCGCCGTAAATTCTTCCCAGCCATTGATGGTAAACTGAATTCTTGGGATCGAGCGCAATGGATTTCTCGCCCGCGGTAATTGCATTGTCATAATCGCGAATTTCGTAATAGGTGCGTCCCAACCAGTAATAAGCCTCCGCGCTGTTGGAATTTTGCGTGATAGCGGATTGCAGCGTGGCGATCGCCGCGGAATAATTCCCCGCGTTGAATTGCCGTTGCGCGGTCTGCAGCAGGGCTGAGTTATCGCCTGGCATAGCGGCGGCCGCGAGGGAATTCGACTCGTTCACAGTGTGCGCAGATCGCGGCGCGGCACACCGCGCAGGCGCGCCGATCGCTAGGAAAACGGCCGCGGCAACGGCCGCTAAGCGAACAATTTTCCCGATCTCCGTGATTCTCGCGCCATTCGCACGCCCCGTGCTCATTTGCCCTCCGCAGGTCGGACCTTCATGCCGTCGCGCAAATCCACGTCGCCCGCCAGCGCCACTTTGTCGCCCTGGTTCAACCCGGCAAGCACCTCGTATTTATCGGCACCGGCGACTCCCACCTTTATATCCCGGCGGTGCACTGCGTCGCCATAGTAGGCCAACACGAAATGTTGTCCCTGGTCATAGCGCACCGCACCTCGCGGAATCACCAGGACTGCGTGCTGCTCGTGCACCAGAATGCGCACTTCCACGTTCACATTCGGCAGCAGTTCGACTTTGTCGTTATCCACCGAGCACAGTACCTCGCCCACGCTGCGCGATCCGCGCGCCACCACTTGCTTGGGCACCTGCTCGACTTTGCCGTTCCAGATGCGATTGGGCATCGCGTCCCACAGCACCTGCACATCCTGATTCTGCGCGAGTGAGCCCAAATCCGGTTCATCCACAAACGCGCGCACGCGCACGTGGCGCAGGTCCGCCATTTCCGCCAACACATCGCCCAACTTCACGAAATCACCTTTGCGCACGGGCATTGCATAGATCGTGCCATCCGCCTGCGCGATCACCGTGGCTGCACGAACTTTTCCTTCCAGAGCGGCCACCAGATCCTGCTGCTGCTTCACGCGCAGGCCGGCGCTTTCCACGTTTACCGAAGCGCGTTGCTGCAGTGCCGCCTTCTTCTGCTGAAAAGTTTGCAGGTTGGCCCGCGCTGTCGCCAGGGCGGCCTGGTTCTGCGCCACTTCGTCCTGCGTGGCTGCCCCTTTCGTGACCAGCTGTGCGAGAGCCTGTTGCGATCTTTCGAGGCTGGCAACTTGCGTTTCGGCGTTCTGCAAATTCCCTTGCAACTGCGCTACTTCATCAGGCGGCCCGCCGGCGCGGGCATTGCGCAAATCCGTCTGCGCCGCCAGCAGATCCGCGCGGGCTTGCGAGAGCTGCGCGCGAATATCGGCCGAATCCAAGGTCAAAATCAGCTGGCCCCTGCGGACCGACTGCCCCTCCGTGGACTTCACTTCTGTGACAAACGTGGAGAATTCCGCGCGCGCAACCGTGGGCGAAATCGGCTCGACCTTCCCGTTGCCAGTGATGGACGCGGTCAAATCCTCGCGGGTTACGCTCACAATCTGTACTTGCGGCGCAGGTCCGCGTTCGGCTAGCACAATCAGCAACACCACGCCCAAAGCTGCGGCGAGGCCCGCAATCACCCATTTTGGCTTATTGCTTTCCGGCATCTAAGAGCGCGCACCGCTACGGCGCAGGCTTCCCCCGAAGTCGTAAAATTGTAGCAGACCCTTTCCCGGCTTGCCCGCGCAAACGCCGCAAGAGTGCTTGGGCCCGAATCCCGGCCGGTGCCGCGCGGGGTCTCGGGCATATGAAGAGTTGCGGCGGCCAGCGGGATTCGCTTCATGTTAGAATCCGCCAATGAGCGAGCCACAACACAGCCAGCACTCCGCGCATGCCACCGAGACGAAACCGGGCGAAAAGCCGCCTGCGAAGATCCATCGCGTCTGCATTGGATGCAACAACATGTTCGAAGTCACGATGGAAAATTACGAGGCGAAGCATTGCTCGGTCTGCCATAAGGGCTAGGCGGCGGCGTGCCGTTGCGTCGCACGTTCCCTGGTCCGCTGCTCGACACAGCCTCAAATCCCCTCTAATTCCTGCGCGCCGAGTTTCACTTTCCCACGTCTAAAGCAGCCAGACGGGGTTGCAGAGGTACGATGCGCGCCCGGTGCACGTGACGCGCCGCACGGACTTGCGTGCCGGTGCGCGGCGACTGCACTCAATCCCCGTAAATGCTAGAATTCCCAATCGGATGAGCGCCGACTCCTTAATTCACGTCCACGAGCTCTCAAAACACTTCCGCACCTTCAAGCGGCGCGAAGGCGTGTGGGGCTCGATTCAAAATCTTTTCGTCCGCGATTACCGCACCGTGGCAGCGGTGGACCGCGTCGGATTTACCATCGAACGCGGCGAAATGGTCGGCTACATTGGGCCGAACGGCGCCGGAAAATCCACCACCATCAAGATGCTTACCGGAATTCTGGTTCCCACCAGCGGCGAAATTCGAATAAATGGATACGTCCCCTACCGCCAGCGCCGCCAGTATGTGAAAACCATCGGCGTGGTGTTCGGTCAGCGCACCCAGCTGTGGTGGGATATCGCCGTGATCGAATCGTTCAAGCTGTTGCGGCGCATCTACGACGTCTCGCAGCGCGATTTTGATGCGCGCATGGAACATTTCGACGCCATCCTGAATATTCGTGATTACCTGCACACGCCCGTGCGCAAACTTTCGCTCGGCGAACGCATGCGCTGCGACCTGGCCGCCGCGCTGCTGCACAATCCCCCGCTGCTGTTTCTGGACGAACCGACCATCGGCCTCGACGTAGTCGCCAAAGACCACATTCGTCATTTTCTGCGCGCCATCAATCGCGAATTCCGCACTACCGTTCTGCTGACGACGCATGACCTCGACGATATCGAGGAGCTTTGCCGCCGCATCATGATTATTGACCACGGCAAAGTGCTCTACGACGGGCAGCTGGCGCAACTGAAACAACAACTGCTCCGCACCAAGCAGATTAAATTTGTACTGAAGGACCGCACACAAGCCGACTGCCTCGACGCCTTCTCGCGCGATGGCCTGGAAGTGGACCAGGTGGACGAGCTGACCTATCGCATCCGCTTCGACCGCGTAAAGGTTTCCACTTCTGATCTGATCCGCAAGATCCTGGATGCTGTCGAAGTCCGCGACCTGCTCATCGAGGACGAGCCCATCGAAGAAATCATCAAACGCATCTATGCCGGCGACGCGCATCTTGAGGTGAGCGTGTGAGCAGCTGGGTGCAGGCGCTGGTGCCTTACGCGGAATTTTCGCGCGTGGGGTTCGTCAACATCCTCGCTTTTCGTCTGCGCTATTTCACCGGCATCATCACTTATTTCTTGAACGTCACTGTGTACTACTTCATCTGGAGCGCCGTGTACAGCGGTGGCATTTCCATCGCGGGCTACAACCTGGCGCAGATGATTACTTACGTGAGCGTTGGCTGGATGATCCGCTCGTTCTACTGGAACACGATTGACCAGGAGATGGCCTACGAAGTGATCGAAGGCAAGATCGCCATGGACCTGATCAAGCCGGTGTCCGTGCAGTGGATGTGGATTTCGCGCGCAATCGGGGAATCAGCATTTCGCCTGGGTCTTTTGACGCTGCCGACGGCGGTCGTGGTGGCGCTTGTGTTTCCGGTGCAAAGGCCAGCGTCGCGCGAGAATTTTCTGCTGTTCCTCGTCGCCGTGCTGGGCAGCTTCTTCCTGATGGCCGCGATCAATTTCGTGATCGGCACATGCGCGATTCCGCTGAAATCCATTCTCGCGCTGATTCGCGCGAAATACTGGCTGATTGAGCTGCTTTCCGGCCTGCTGATTCCCATGTCATTTTTCCCCGACCGCGTGCAAAAAGTGCTGGCATGGCTGCCGTTCGAGCATATCGCCTACACTCCGCTGCAGATTTATCTCGGCAAGCTGGATCGCGGATCAGCTTTGCGCGCGCTGGGAATTCAGTGGGTGTGGGTGATCGCGCTGTTATGGCTCGCGCATATATGGTGGGAACGCGCAGCGCGCAAGATCACAATTCATGGAGGGTAATTCGTGCGCCGGCGTCTCGCCGGCAGGTTTAGATCTAAAATCAACTAAAAACGCCGGCCCTACGCAATCCATGTCAACCACAACACCCATCACTGAAAAGTCCGGCATCGTGGGCTTCCTCGACGCCGCGCGGCGGCATTTCGCGCTGTTCTTCGACTATTTCTCGCAGTACGCCAAAGTGCGCGTCAGCTATCGCGGCGATTTCTTCATCAGCCTCGCCACCAGCTTCGCCGCCACGCTCTTTGCGCTGAGCTTCGTCGTGGTGTTGTTCCAGAAAGTTCCGCAGCTTGCCGGCTGGCGCTTCGAGGAGGTGCTGTTCCTCTACGGCTTCTCGCTGATTCCCTATGGCATCTTCAATATCATTAGCCTGAATCTCTACGATTTCGGAAACAACTACATCATCGAGGGGAAATTCGATCGCGTGCTGCTGCGGCCGATCTCTTCACTCTTCCAGGTGCTCTTCGAAACCTTTCGCATCGAATCATTGCAGGAAGTCGCTACCGGCGTTTTCTGCATGTGGTGGGCGACGCGCCATCTGGGCCTCGCGTGGACTCCCGCGAAAGTCGCCATGCTATTTTTCTTCGGCCTGTGCGCCGGCATCATTTATATATCGGTCTTCCTGATCCTCAGCACGGTCTCGTTCTGGTTCGAAGATCGCATCGGCGTCCACCCACCGGTGTGGAACGTGATGGCTTTCGGCCGCTACCCTCTTTCGATTTACAGCGGCGTGGTGCAATTTTTCCTCTGCTGGATTATTCCCTTTGGTCTCGCATCGTTCTATCCCAGCGTGCGCATGCTCGGCCGCACCATCTCGCCGCAATATGCTCCGCTCGTGCCAGTGGTTGCCGTGGTGTTCCTGACCATCGCAATCTCGCTGTGGAATTTCGGCACCCGCCACTACTCTTCTACCGGAACTTGAAAACTACAGACGGGACGAGCTAAGAAACCTTCAGAATGAGAATCACGCGGTCGTCTTCATGCGTTCCGCCGCGCGAGAATGTATCCACCGCGGTCATCACCGCTTGCACAATCTCCTGCGCCGGCAAATGGCGCTCGCGCGTCACCAGGTCCACCAGCCGCTGCGTGCCGAATTCTTCCTCCGAGGAATTATTCGCCTCGGTGATTCCGTCGGTGCAGAAAACCACCACGTCGCCCGGCTCCAGCTTCACATGCCCGCGCTCATAGCGCACGCCCGCGAAAAGTCCCACGACCATGCCGCCCTCGGTGAGGTATTCCACCTCGCCATTCACGCGCACCACGGCGGGCTGCACGTGCCCGGCGTTCACATAATGCAAGGTGCGGCGCGGCTGATCGAGCAAGCCCACAAACATGGTCATGAATTTCTGACCGCGCGTATCGGCCAGCATCATGTCGTTCAGGGATTCCACCAGGCGCTCGAGCGAATGCAGGTGTGCCAGTAACGCGTGCAGCGTCGCTTGCAGGTTAGCCATCACCATCGCGGAGCCGACGCCCTTGCCTTCCACGTCCGCCACCACGGTGAGAATCGTATCCGGCGCAAGCGCGATGAAATCGTAATAGTCGCCGCCTACTTCTAACGATGGCCGGTGCGCCACGCCAATCTCAAATCCCGTCAGCACCGGCGGACGCTCCGGCAGCAATCCCAGCTGAATGCTGCGCGCCAGCGCCAGATCGCGTTCCATGCGCTGCTTGTGCAGCAAGTCGCGGTGCAGTTGCGCATTTTCCAAAGCCAGCGCCACGTGATCGGAAATCGCGCGCAACAAGTTTTCATCCGCGCGCGTAAACGGCCCCGCCTTCTTGTTCAGAAGTTGCAGCACGCCGATCGTCTCGCCGCTCTTGCTGCGAATCGGCAAGCACAGCAGCGACTTGGTGCGGAAGCCAAGCCGGATATCCACCTCGGATTCAAACCGCGGATCGGCGTAAGCGTCTTCCAGGTTCACCGTCTCGCCGTGTTCGGCGACCCATCCGGCAATCCCACGGCTCGTCGGCAGCCGAATTTCGTGGGTATCGAGGCCCAACCCAACAAGCGACCAGATTTCATTGCGCTCGCGGTCCACCAGAAACACCGTTCCACGCTCGGCGCCCGTGTGCCGCGTGGTAAGCTGCAAAATAATGTTCAGAAGTTCAGCGAGATCGAGCGTGGAATTCAGCCGCTTGGTTGCTTCGACAATCGTGGAAAGCTCGATCACCGCGTGGCGCCGCTCGCTGCTCTCCAGCGCCACTTCCGCATAACGCCGGAAAAGCTCCAGCCATCCTCGAGTTCGAGGATCGAGCGGTCCCTTGGGCCACGCTTCCAGGATCCCCACGGGACTTGTCCCGTGCCCCAACACAAAAGTGCAATAGCTGCCGTTGGCGCCGGGGTCCTTCCCTTGCAGAATTCGCTCGACGCGCGCCGCGTCCGGCTTGGGCAGCTCGCCGCTTTCCTGCCACACCGACGCCGCCCCGCCCACCACGCGCCACAGCCGCGCCCCTTCCAACCGCCCCGGCGCCGCCAGCACGCACACCATCTGCGCGGCGAGTTCGCCCGGTTCGGATTCCGGATTGAGCGTCGCCACTACCTGCTCGAGCGTTTCAAGCGGCAGTCCGACCTCGCCGGGCTGAGCGGACTTGCGTTTCACGCTGCGTTTCCCTTGTACTGGATTACCAGGAGCGTAATGTCATCCGATTGCGCGGCGCCTTCGGTGAATGCACGCATGCCTTCGCGGATCGCGTCGCCAAGTTGGTGGACGTTGTCCCCGGTAAATTCTTCCACAATTTTGCGCAGCCGGAATTCTTCGAACAGCTCATTGCGCGTGTTGCTGGCTTCCGAGACGCCGTCCGTATAAATGACCAGAAAATCACCCGGTTCGAATTGCACGCGCGCGCTCTGGTATTCAGCTTCGGCAAACATGCCGACCGGAAAATTCGCGGAACCCAGACCTTCCAATCCACCTGCTTTGCGTTTCAGCAACGGCGGCACGTGCCCTGCATTCACATACTCAAAGCGGCCCATCTTGTCGAGAATGCCGTAGAAAACGGTGGCGTAGCGGTCTTCACCGGTGCGCTCGCACAAATATTGATTGACGCGCGAGAAAACTCCGGGCAGCGATATATCCATCGCAGCGGTAGTGAAGAAAACACCCTGCAGCAAAGTAGCCAGCAGCGCCGCCGTAACACCCTTGCCGGAGATATCGCCCACGAAAAATCCGTGGCGCCCGCCGCCCAGCCCAATCACGTCAAAGCAGTCGCCGCCCACCGAATGGCAGGAGAGCGTCGAACCAGCCACCGCTACGTCCGGCAAATCGGGGAGCGATTTCGGCAGCAACTGCTTCTGAATCTGGCTGGCAATTTCGATTTCGTGATCCAGCCGCTGCTTGGCGCGCGAAGCGGCAAATAATCGCGCGTTCTCGACGACGGTCGCAGCCTCGCGCGCCAGCGTGCGCAATACTTCGCGGTCCAGATCCGTGAATGCGCTCGACGGCACATGGCTATCCAGGTACAGCACACCGAGCAGCTCACCTTGTCGCGTGGAAATCGTGGCGTCGAGCGTTTCGATTACCGGCAGCTTATCCACGGGAATCGCAATCACCGTGTGCAGCTCCAGCCGCGCCACGCTTTCCTGCTGGCTCATTCCGCCGTCTTCACCCGTATCGCTGACGATCAGTTCGCGCCGCGTCTGCGCCACGCGCTTCACCACGGACTGCGAAACCTGCAATTGGTCGGGGCGCAGCGTGCGGCGCTGCGCATCGCGCGCAACAATCATCTGCAATTCGTGCGACTCGTTCGCCAGCAGCAGCACGCCGCGTTCGGTGCGCGTCAGTTGAATCGCCGCATCCACTACGGCCGTCAGCACGTCTTCCAGCGATAGCCCGGTACCCAGCGTGCGCGCCACTTCCAGCAGCACGCCCAGGTGATACAGCTCGCGCGAACCGGAATGTGTGGGCGCGGGCGCTTCGACGCGCTCCACTAATTCCTCGATCGTCGCGCCTTCGCCCAGAAACAGCAGCTTGTACGAATCCGCCATACCGAAATCCACCTGGTCTTTCGGCTGCAGCTCGTGCTTTATCACCTTCTGGCCGTTGACGAACGTTCCATGGCGGCTGCCCATGTCTTCCAGCACCATGGCGCCATTCACGGAAAGAATCTGTGCCTGCTCGCGGCTGATGCGGCTGTCGCGCAGCGTCAATTCGTTCCCGGCTTGCCGTCCTATGCGGAACGGCGTGGTGGCGATGGCGACTTCCCTGCGAACACCATTCGGTTCAATAACGACGAGTCTTGCGGCACGTGGCATCGGTTTTAGTTGCTTTCTCGGGGCGCCCGCAAAGGTACATCTCGCCCGGGAGCGACCTCGCTGGCACCGCACATGGTAGGTAAACTCGCGCCCGAAGTAAATAGCTGCCGCTGATTTGCAGGTCTTTTCCCGGGCCTACACGGGATCTCGCCAGCCCCCGGTGTTGCCGTGGTTTCTCCAGCCATGTAGAATTCACTGCGGACTGCAGAAAATGCGTACTAGTTCTCCGTGAGGACCTTGCGCCGGGCCGCTGGGCGAATTTGCCGTTCGGATCGCTGCCAACAAATCAGGAGACTTGATGATTAAAGCTGTTGCCGCCGCGGTGCTGATTGCGGCGCTTATGCCGACCGCGCCGGAGGCCGCAAAAGAATGTGGGCGCGTCGAAGATGCCGGCCGGGTGATGAAAGAGATCATGAACATCCCCGACGACATTCCCAAGAGCGTCATCGGCAAGGCGGAATGTGTCGTGGTGCTGCCTTCGGTGGTGAAGTTGGCGTTCGTCCTGGGCGCGAGCTATGGACGAGGCCTGATGACTTGCCGCAGCGGCCCCAATTTCAAAGGTCCCTGGGGCGCGCCAACCATGATGGCCCTCGAAGGCGGAAGTTTCGGCGTGCAACTCGGTGGTCAAGCCACGGATTTTGTGCTGCTGTTGATGAACGATCGCGCTGCCAGCAGCATTCTTACCAGCAAGGTGAAGCTGGGCGCCGACGCTTCGGTGGCCGCAGGTCCTGTGGGACGCAACGTATCGGCCGAAACCGACGTGACTATGCATGCTGAGGTGTTTTCCTATTCGCGCGCTCGCGGACTTTTCGTGGGCATCTCTCTGGCAGGTTCCACGCTGCGGCCGGACAACAGTGCGAATACAATTCTGTACGGTAAACCAGTGGCAGCGCGCGACGTGGTGCTCTTCGGCAAAGTCCCTGCGCCAGAATGCGCCCGCGTGCTGATCGCCACGCTAAACCTGAAATCGCCGAAGAACCTTTCAGGGAATTAATGGCGCGTCCCATGTCGCGCAACTCCAGGACTTGCGGTAACAAGCCGTGAATTTTCACGGATCTCCCTTACTTCGGTTCCTCGCTGCGGCATTATTATCCGCCTCCTTCGCCGTTTCCCTGCAGCCTGCGAAAGCGCAATCATCGCCCGCCAGCGTCACCTCCTGCCAAATTGATGTGGACGCCGCGAAACAATGGGTGGACACAAAAATTGACCTGCGCGCCGGAGAAAAGCTGCGCCTCACCGCGACGGGCACCATCACCTACCCGGCGGATAAAAAGCATCCCAACGGCCGAACATTTGGCCCAGACGGACTCCCGCGCGGCTTCGGGGATTTGATTCACGACTACGCCGTCAGCAACGCAGGTCACGGCTCGCTGATCGCCCGCCTCGGCGATGACGAAGTCG
The DNA here is from genome assembly GCA_963821765.1 of uncultured Acidobacteriota bacterium. Lineage (GTDB taxonomy): Bacteria > Acidobacteriota > Terriglobia > Acidiferrales > UBA7541 > Palsa-295. The sequence goes on along the minus strand of CAWGFF010000003.1, from coordinate 237,429 downwards.
CGCAACCATTCGCCGTAGGTGCCAGCACAGATTACGAAGCGCCGGTCGCTGGACGGCTGTTCCTCGGGATTAACCAGCGCTTGCCCGACGCGGAAGGCGCCAAAGGTAACTTCCAGGTGAAAATCGAAGTTCTCAATCCGGCCTGAGCACCGCCGCAGCGATAGCTATCGGCGGCCCGCCGGAAACTGCGGTGCCTTCCATCAGCGCCGCGCTGCTGCGAAAAATTCCACGCCGAGTTTCCGACCCGCAAGGCAAGCCGGGAGACATGGTCAACATCTTGCTCGTGGGCACAGCCGAACAAGTGCTGCAAATATTCGCCAGAGCCGGTTGGGTGCAAGTGGACCGTACCGTGCAAGACGCACTCGTGAACGCGGTGATTGATTCGCTCGAAAAAAAAGACTGCCTCACCATGCCGATGAGCACACTGTACCTCTTCGATCGCCCGCAAGATTACGGTTTCGCGCACGCCGAGCCGGTGCGCGTCGTCATGTCTCGCAATCACCTGCGCGTGTGGATATCTCCATACCTCGCGGAGGGCCGCCCGCTCTGGTGCGTCGCCGCCACCCACGACGTCGGGTTCGAGCGCGATGAACGCAACAACAACGTGACCCACAAAATTGACCCGGAAATTGACAGCGAACGCGAGTACGTCAATGACACGCTCTCGCGCACCGGCCTGGTAGTACAGCGCACCCACGTCACCCCCGCCGACCCCGTCACCGCAGCCAGCACCGCTACCGGCGGCAGCCTCCACTCCGACGGCCGCATCCTCGTGCTGGTGCTGAAAGAAGAAAGCCCCGCCAGCAAAGCCAAGTAAGCGCCGCATCCGCAATCGGCCTCAATCTGCGGTCAATTGCAATGTTTGTATTCCCCACACATTTGATCAACCACTTGCCTCACACGCGGGTCAATTTCCCCTACAATCGATATTGCCGAAGCAATAACTATGCACTTAGACGCGATTCGATTTCTCAGTTTTGGATTGTTGGCATCCTTCGCAATATGGCTGTGGAGATTTTCGTCGATCCTCAGAAAGACTCCCAGAGATATGCGCGCCGCCGCGCTAAGAGGCTCGGCGCGAGCGATGGGGACTGAATTCTGGGAGACCGGGAATCCCTATCGGGACGAACTCGCGGACGCATTCACTATTCCCGCAAACTCAATCGTGCACACCTTGCAGTGGCCGAATCCGCACGTGCAGATTTTTTCGTTTCAGGAAGTTCGCTCCAGCATCAAGGGCCGCACCTATTACCTCAACTGGGCCGGCTACCGTTTCAACGACCGTTCGTTCCCCAAGTTCGACTTGAAACCGACTCGCACCGCGTCCTTCCTGGGGCGTGGCTGGTGGCGGAAAGTCTCTCTGCCCGGCCAGATCGAGTTCGAAAGTCGCTACACATTAACCGGAGAGAATCGCCCGCTGCTCGAACAATTCTTCACACCCGGCCGCTGTGCAGCGGTCTTGTCCCGCGAGTGGCCTCGCGAGATTAGCTTGAAAGCAGGCGGCAATTGGCTGTTGGCCCATCGCGAAGCATTCTTCCACGCCACCAGCGAGTCCGACTCCGAAGCCAGTGTCGCGAAAGAAATACAAGAAGCGGCCTCGCTTGTGGCGGGAATGCTGCCCGTCGCAGAAGCGCTGACGGATTCACAACTCGTTGAGCAATCGCCGCGATACGTTGGCCTTTCTCACGATAGCTTGAAAACGGGGCGACATTGGTTGGACCGGCTGGCATTTCTGTTTTTGGCCGGCACGATCGCCATCTCCATTCTATTCTCGGTTGCCTTTCTCGGCCCATGGTGGGAGAAATTCAATGGAACAACTCTAAAAACTGAAGCAAGGCGCTACCTGTTCGCCACTCTTTTCATTGCCGCCTCATTTGTGGTTGGTGAATGGCTGGTTCGCTTTTACCGGCGGACGAAACAGCGCGCTGCAACTCGATTGGAATCTCAATACTCCGTCTATCTGAACGAACCCGGAACTAAAACCGTTCTCCGCGATTAAGTCCTATATTCCCGCCAATCCAGAAGTCCTGATGGGTCATCGGAAGCTGCCCGATTAGCAGATTTGCTGGCGCATTGACGCCTCAAAGCCTCCGGCCTATTATGGCGCTGCCCGTAGCACAGGAGACGCCTCGTGAAATTCAGCCGACTTGCGCTGCTGCTCGTATTTTCGATCACCGTGCTGGCTGCCTCCGATTCGCCCGACTCGCGCGAAATCACCGATCCGAAATCGGTAAGCTCGCTCCCCGCCCTGGGCGCGGTTCCGATCCCGGTGGACGATCTCTTTTACACGCGCTCCGTCGGCGGCGGCGCCTGGTCTCCGGACGGCAAGCAAGTTGTCTTCAGCACCAATCTCACTGGCCGCAACAATCTGTGGAAAGTCAGCGCTGCGGGCGGTTGGCCGATCCAACTGAGCCAGTCCGACGACCGGCAATCCGGCGCCACTTGGTCTCCCGACGGAAAATGGATCGTATTTCAATCCGATCAGGGCGGTGGCGAAATGTACGACCTCTTCGCCATTCCCAGCGACGGCGGCGAGGTCGTGAACCTCACCCACACGCCGGAAATTTCCGAAACCAGCGCCGTCTGGTCGCGCGATGGCAAGTCGATCGCCTTCGCCTACAAACCCAAGACCGCTTCCGCCACCGATATCGCCGTCATGGACTGGAAAACGCGCGCCGTGCGCAACTTGACGCAAGAAAAAACCGTGGACCATCTGTGGAGCAACGCCATCTGGAGCCCCGATGGCAAGTACATCTACGCAACGCGCTTCAACGCCGGCTTCAGCGATTCGGACGCCTATCGCATTGATGCCGCAACCGGCGCGCAGGAAAATTTGTCGCCGCACGACGGCGATCATCGCACCATGGCTTCCTCCATATCACCCGACGGCGCGACGCTCCTGGTTGCCTCCGACCGCCCCGGCGGCTACAGCAACGTGGCCGAAATTGACGTCGCCACCAAAAAACTCACATGGGTGACCGACCTGAAGTGGGAAGCCAACGCCGGAGATTTTTCGCCCGACGGCAAACAATTTACCTATGAAGTGAACGAAGACGGCCGCAGCGACGCCTATCTCGCCGACACCGCCACGCGCCACGGCGTAAAAATCAATTTGCCCGCGGGACTGAATAGCTACGCTGGAAATCCGTCACCTTTTGCGCATCTGGGCGCGCGGCTCCTGGTTTCGCACCAGAGCTCCACGCAACCTGGCGATTTATGGGTTTACGGCCTCGCACAGAAATCAGCGCGCCAGCTGACTTTTTCCGCCATCGCCAGCCTCACCGCCGCGAAAATTCCGCCTTCGCAGCTGGTCCACTACAAAAGCTTCGACGGAAAAATTATCAGCGCCTTCGTCTGGGTGCCCTTCAATCTGAAGCGGGACGGAACGAATCCCGCAATCGTGCTGCCGCACGGCGGGCCCACCGGCCAGACCACCGATTATTTCAATCGCACCGTCGTCGCGCTCGCCACCCGCGGCTACATCTGCATCGCACCCAATGTCCGGGGGTCCACAGGTTATGGCATGGTTTTTCAACAAGCCAACGTGAAAGACCTGGGCGGCGGCGACCTGCAGGACGAAATCTACGGCGTGAAATTCCTGGAAGCCACCGGCTACGTCGATTCCAAAAAAATCGGCATCACCGGCGGCTCCTACGGCGGCTACATGACGTTGATGGCCGTCGGCAAAGCACCCGAGGTATGGGCCGCGGCTGTGGAAGAGTACGGCATCATCAACTGGCTCACCATGCTCCAGCACGAAGATCCCTTCCTCCAGCAATATGAAAAATCCCTGCTGGGCGACCCGGATAAAGATCGCGCCATCTACGACGCCGATTCCCCGCTCACTTTCATCAAGAACGCCAAAGCCCCGCTGCTGGTGCTGCAGGGTGACAACGATATTCGTGTCCCGAAGGAAGAGGCCGAGCAGGTGGTAAAAATCCTGCAAGACTCCGGAAAAACCGTGGACGCGCATTACTACTCGAACGAAGGCCACGGTTTCGCCAAGCGCGAAAATCAAATTGACGCGATTCGCCGTACCATTGATTGGTTTGACCGCTACCTAAAAGGCTCGAAGTAGCCTTTAAGCTCAGAAGAAACACCCCGCCGCAATCACAACGATAAGTCAAGCCAACGAAACGCCCGAAGCCGGACCCGGCTCTGATGATTTCGGCAGCCGTGGCTGGCTATCCCACGCGTCACTCAGCCGCCGGATGGTCTCGCGCAACCTTACCGCCAGGTCCACCACGGTCTGTAATCTTTGCGTATCTGCGGCGGGCAACCGCGCGCCATGAGAAAGCAAGAGTTCCGCGTTGCCCAGAATGCCGGTAAGCGGATTATTAATCTCGTGCCGAAAAATCTCCGCCACGTCTTCGGGCATTTCCGCCCATGGCGATCCGCCGGCCGATCCTGAGCGCTGCGCCCAGCGCAACCGCCGCTCCACCAGGCAGGCGCACAGCGGGATAAACTCACCCTGGCGCGCCACGAATTCCACTTCGCCCTCCGCTACCATGCGCAGCATCTCGGGCTGCCGGTCGGGCGCCGCCAGCAAAATCACTGGCGCGGTCTCCGTCAGCTGCCGCAGAAATTCCGACAGCGGAGCATCCCGGAACAATTCACCATCCAGCAGAATCACTCGCGGCAAATCCTGCTCCATCCGCTCGAGCAAATCCGGCAAGCCCGTCGCGATGGAAACACTTTTCACTTCCGCGCAAAGCTTGATTTCCCGCGTCAGGCGTTCAGCGAGCCCGGTGTCCGCGACGCACAGCAACGCGCCGCGCGCGAGCGCATTCACCTTTTCTCCCGCGGATATCGGCATGGCTTTCTGGTTCTTTCTCATTTGGATTGGGTCGTTCCTGGACCGGAAACCAACACGCGCTCCTCACGCGGGCGGCTGCGTTCCAGCCGGCGGTTCACCGCCAGCTTCAATTCTTCCACCAGAAATGGTTTCGCCAGATACGGCAGCTTGCTCTTCTCCAGAAATTGCATGGTGCGTGGCGCCAGCGTGTCTCCGGTGACGAACAGCATGTTATTCTGCACCGGACTTCCCGCGCGAATCAGCGCCTCGTAAAACGCCGGACCATCCAGTCTCGGCATGCGCAAATCGCACACCACCAGGTCGTAGTGCGTGCGTGAAAGCCGCGCCAGCCCTTCCTGGCTTTCCAGCACCGCTTCCACTTGATGCCCTTCCTCCCGCAGCACGTCCACGATCAGTTGCGCCACGCTCGGCTCATCTTCCACCACCAAAATCCGCCCGCTGCGCGCCGGCTGCGAATCGCTCGCGAATTCCGCTGGCGCCGGCTGCCGCTCGGTCGCGGGAATCTCGAGCACCGGCAATTCCACCACAAAACGCGCTCCTCCTGTGCTCAGGTTTTCAAACGTCACTTCCCCGCCGTGCTGCTTCACGATTCCGTAAACAATCGAAAGCCCCAATCCCGTCCCCACTCCCGAAGGCTTGGTCGTAAAAAATGGATCGAAAATCCGCGAAGCAATTTCCCGCGGAACTCCGGGGCCATCGTCGGATATTTCCAGTGCAATCCGATTGCCGTCGGCCACCCTCGTCTTGATTTTCACTTTTCCCTGCCCGCGCTCCTGCAGCAATGCTTGCTCCGCGTTCATCAGCAAGTTCAACACCACCTGCTGCAACTGGTAAGGATCAGCCATTGTTTCCGGCAAGTCGCGCGCCAACTCGCATTCCACCAAAATATTCTCCACGCGCAATTCGTAACTGCGCAGCGCCAGCGTGCGCTCCGCGATTTCATTCAAATCCACCCGGGTGCGCTCCGGCTCGTTTTCGCGCGCAAAATACAGCAGGTTTTTCACGATGCGCCGCGCCCGCTCCGCCTGCTGAAACACCTTGCTCGCTTCCGAATATTGTTCCGGCTTCAGCCCTTGCCCTAACAGCAGTTGCCCGTAACCCATTATTGCCGTCAGCGGATTGTTCAATTCGTGCGCGATGCCGGAAACCAATTGCCCCACCGCCGCCATTTTTTCCGTCTGCAGCAGCTTCGACTGAATCTGCCGTTCACCAGTCACGTCGTAGTACAGCTCCAGCCATCCAACTGCCCGGCCTTCGCGGTCCAGCACCGGCCGCGCAAACCGCTCCAGAATGCGCCGCGTCGGCCGCATCATTTCCAGCTCGTCGTGTCCTGGAACTCCCTCGCCTGCCGCAAACACTTTCCACGGCGCGGCAAAATTTTCAGGAGCGCGAAAGCGCGGCGCCACCAGGTCTGTCAGGTTCTCAATCGTTCCCAAAGACTGCATCTGTCGCCGCTCCATCCCGAAGTACTGCCCAAACCGCGCGTTGCAGAAACGAATGCGCCCCGCCGCGTCCAGCAAAATTGTCCCGGTCTCGATGGAATCCAGCACGCTGGTCAGCTCCGCCTCCACCTGCATCCATTTCGCGTCGGCGCGCTGCACCACCGAGCCTTCTTCCAGGCACAACACCAGATGTTGCGCTCCGTCCAGACTTGCGCGGAAACTGATGCGCACGGGAAAACCGCTCACCAGCAGGCCCTCCGCCATGGACGGCGCGCTGGAACCGGCCTGCAACGCGCACAACCGCGAAAACTCCTCCGCACTCGGCCGCATCAAGAAGTTCCCCAGATCCGCCTGCTGCAGTTCGCTTTCCTGACGGTGTAGCATCTCGCTGGCTCGGGGATTGACCCGCTCGATGACCCCTTTCGCGCTAACCACCACCAACGCTTCGGCGCTCGTGTCAAACACGGCCGCGAAGGCCGCGTCTGCGAATGGCAGATGCGCTGCAGTGTGAGACTCGCCAGCTGCGGAAACCCGCGACGAGTGTCCACTCACTCGCGCCAGCACACTGTGCAATGCTGCCTGCTTCATCGCAACGCTCCCGCGCGGGTTGTGCAGGTTTGCAATCCAGACACTAAAACGCTGTCTGCCGCAGCGCGATTTACTTCGCAACCCACGATGTTCATTCGCATGGCGCTTCCACGAAGCGCGATGACTTTCCCATGCACGATCTATTGCATTATTCGGACCAAGTGGCTGGCGCGTAAATCTTTATGTATCAGTGCAGTGGTGATGCGAAGCAAAACGAAACGCGGAGGAACTTCCCACTTCGATACAGAAAGTCCCCTCTAGGGATTTCTTGCCGGGCAAAATTCGTCAGGGCTCAACGCGAGGTTCAGCGATTTCGTCTGCCAGCCATGCGCAGGTCAATTCGGTTGGGACTGCGCGTCATACTGCTTCAGCTTCCGGTACAAAGTGGTCTTGCCGATCCCCAGCATTCGTGCGGCCACCAGCTTATCTCCGCCGGCTTCGCGCAACGCGCGCAGGATCGCACGCCGCTCCAGCTCATCCAGCGGCAGCAGCTCGTCATTCTGCGGCAGCCGCTCGCCCGTGCCGTATTGCAGATTCGTCGGCAGATCGCCCGCGTGTAAAATGGGCCCGGAACCCAGCGCGATGGCCCGCTCGATGGCGTTTTCCAGCTCGCGCACGTTGCCCGGCCAGTCATAAGCCATCATGCGCGCGATGGCATCCTCGGAAATCGTGCGCATCTTGCCATTCGCCTCGCTGAATTTCTCCAGAAAGGAATTCACCAGTATAGGGATGTCGGTCTTCCGCTCGCGCAGCGGCGGAATCTTGATCTGCACCACGTTCAACCGGAAAAAAAGATCTTGGCGGAAAGTTCCCTGCCTTACAGAAGCATCCAGATCGCGGTTGGTCGCGGCGATGATGCGCGCCGAAAGCGGTATGCGGTCCGTCGAACCCACCGGACGCACTTCCTTCTCCTGCAGCGCGCGCAATAGCTTGGCCTGCATATCAAACGGCAAGTCTCCGATTTCATCCAGGAATAAAGTGCCGCCGTCGGCGATTTCCATCAGCCCCTGTTTCGCGTGCAGCGCGCCCGTGAACGCGCCTTTCACGTAGCCGAACAATTCCGCCTCGATTAGTGTAGGCACCAGCGACGAGCAATCCACCGGAATGAACGGCTTGTTCCGTCGCACGCCCGAATAATGCACCGAGCGCGCCACCAGTTCCTTGCCCGTGCCGCTCTCACCCAAAATCAACACAGGATACGCATGCTGGCTCACCCGCTCAATTAACCGGTACACGCGCTGCATCTTCACCGACACGCCGATCAAATCCGCGAAGCCCGGCCGCGTCCGCAGCGTCTCGCGCAACACACGGTTTTCCTGATCCACGTCCAGCAGACGAATCATGCGGTCCAGCTTGCTGCGCAGCTCCGGAATGTGAAACGGCTTGGTAATGTAATCCGCCGCTCCCAGACGCGTCGCCTCCACCGCGCTCTCAATCGTGCCGTATTGCGTCAGCACCAGCACCGCCGTCTGCGGATAGCTGCTGCGCACGCGCTTGAGCAATTCCAGCCCGCCGATCTGCGGCACACGCAAATCCGTGATCAGTATATCCACCGGCATCTGATCCAGAATTTCCAGCGCCTGCTCCGTCGTCGCAGCCGTGCGCGTGCGCAAGCCTGAATCTGTCACCACGTCGTGGCACAGACTCCTGGTTGCGTCCTCATCATCCACAATCAACACTGTCGCCGATATCGGGCGCTGCGAGGTAAACACCTGTCCTACGGCCATGGTATTCGGTCCCCTTTTCCGTCTCGTTCCCAAAATCATTTGCAACACGAGCACCAAATGGGAACGTTTCCGGATCTGCCCGATCTAACGGTGTTTAAGTGTCGATTCGGCAAAGAGTGAGGACCGGAGTGTAGAGTCAAAATGGAACAATTAACAAGTCCGTAATAGTACGCAGCCGACTAAGTCTTTCTTCCCGTAGATCGTGCAACGTTGGGAACAGCGAAGTTTCAATGAGGGAAAATTGCGACAACTGGCGGACAACTGGCATCACAGCCCGTTCAATTGCCACCGCTACCCCTCGTCCAGCACTTGCTCAGTGGCCGCCCGTCGCGGCTGTCGCGAAGGATTTCGGCGTGCGTTTCGCGGACAAATCGAGAACAAACAGGCCATCATTCGCAGAGCCGGCGTAAATTCGCCCCGCATCGCCGCTCGCCGCCAGCACCGGGAACTGTCCGTCGCCAGCGCGCGCTGCACCTACCGAACCGCTGCGTTTCACGCGCGCCCATGTCGCGCCTTGATCACGCGAAATGTATAGCCCCGCACGTTGTATCGAGACCAGCCAGAAATCCGGCCCGGTCAGCATGCCATCAGCCAGCCCCCCGGGAAGTCCTGTTTGCGCCTTCGTCCACGAGATTCCGGCATCGCGCGAAATGTACAGACCGGCACGCGACGCCGCCAATAAAATATCGTCACTAGTCCATTCGATGCGTACCGCGCCGCCTGATTCCAGCGGCAGGTCATGCCACGCCCACGTCCGTCCTGCATCTGCGGAGAAAACCATTCCGCCCGAAGAGGCCAGCCGAATCTGCCTCCCGTCCGGCGACCCGCGCACCGAACCCACCGCCAATTTGCCCTGCCCAAACGGCAACTCCACCCACGACCTGCCGGAATCGTGCGAAACGAAAAGCCCCTGCTCAGTGGCGGCGAACCAAGCGGAGCCACCGAAAAATATGTCGTTCACGTTGGGACGAAAAGCGTGGAGCTCGCTGCGCCCGCCTGCCAAATCGCCCACGGAATTCAGCGCTGACGAATCCGAAATCACGCCAACGCGCGCCCAAGTGTTTCGTTGCGCATCAAATCGCGCCAGCCCACCCGATGCGAGCGCGGCCCACCACCCCACAGGCGAAGAAAAAATCTGCCGCACTGCTTCCCCATCGAGGTCCGCGCCCATCGGCACCCAGCTGTTGCCGCCATCTTCGGTGGTCAGCAACGCATCCGGCGCATTTTCCAGAACCGCCGCCGCGCGCTCCGGATCCCGCGCATCCACGGCCAGCGAAACGATCCGGTGATGGTGAAATCCCGAATTTGACGCGTGGAAACTCGCGCCGCCATCGTCACTCGCGAGTACTCCGTGCTGTTCCGTCCCCAGCAACACGCGTGATTCGCCGCCGACGTCGCCGGGCAATATCACCATCGAATTAATCACCCAGCTCCCCGGCGAAATTCGCCGCCAAGAAGCGCCGCGGTTCGTCGTCTTCCACAATCCCTCCGTCGTCCCGGCATACAAAATCGCCGGGTGCGCCGCGTCCTGCCGGATAACCGGCGTGCGCCGCGCGGAATACGGAATGCCTTCAAGTTTTTCCCATGCCGCGCCGCCATCGTTGCTGCGATAAATCCCGGAACACGCGCTGGCAAAAATGCGCCGAGGGTTCTCTCGATCCGTCACCATGCTCAGAACGTCGGAATCATCAATCATTCCCGCATGAATTGCCGTCCAGTGCGCGCCGCCGTCAATGGTCTTCCAAGGCAGATGAAACGTCCCGGCGTAGATTACCAGCGGATCGCGCGGGTCAATCGCCAGCGAATCAAAATTGCGTAACTCGCCGTCACCCGCCGGCGTAATCCGCTGCCATGTCTCGCCAGAATCGCGCGACCAGAAAACTCCATCCAGCGCACCAGCCACAAGCACCGCCGGATCCGAAGCCGGCTGCACCAGCGCACGCACCGCATGCCCGGCAAGCGCGGACTCGCGCCAAGTCACGCCGCCATCGCTGCTCAAAAAAACTCCGCCACCTTCGCCGGCGGCTTCGCGCGTCCAAGTCGCCGCAAACAGCCGCGCCGAATTTCGCGGGTCCACCAGAATCGCCGTCACCACCGCGTTCTGATTTTCACCAATCAGCCCCAGCGGTTCCCAATCGGCTCCGGCATCACGCGACGTGAAAATCGCGCCATCCGGCGTGCCCAGATACAACACCTCGGGATGCGCAGGATCGCTCGCCAGCGCCCGCACATCGCCGCCCGCCGGCCCCATCGCCTGCCAAACCTGCGCGTCCGCTTGCGTCGCCCACAACAAAGCACACACGCACGCCACTCCAAACAGCAAAATGGAAGAGCACCAGAGGGACCTGTTACGCGAAGTCATGTTCGAATACGGGCCTAGACGCCCGGCAAAAAAGTTGCGGCGGAATCAGCGCGAGGCCTGAAATTATTTGCGGTTCGAAGCATCGGGCCGCGCCAACTCTGGCGGAGCGCGGCAGCACGATACCTCTTCTACGCGACTGCTCAAATCTATGCCACAACCCGCCCAATTCCCACGGCCCGCGACGATCGCCTGACGCCCTGCTGCTTCCTTTCTCCCTCAGCACCTGCGATAGACTGCAACCAGCTCGAAATCAAACCGAAATCAACGCTAACTCAATACGTCGCGCCATCCGGAACAAAAACGATATCCACCCGCCGATTCTCCTGACCCGCGCCAGCCTCTCCGGCCGCGGTGCGGACTTCCACCCGCGAAGCGTCCACGCCCTTCTCCTGCAAATATTTCTGCGCGCTCGCCGCGCGCTCGCCGGCCAGTGTCGTGGCCCCCGCTTCCTTGGGATCCGCGTAACCCGCCAGCACCACTTTCGACCGCGGATCACTCTGCAAACGCACCGCGACGTCATCCAGATTGCGTTTGCAAACGTTGTCCGCACGCGCGCTGCCCGGAGCAAAATCGCAAGCGCTCACTTTACTCGCCTGCGGCGCAGCAGGCGGCGCTTGCACCGTCACCGCTGCCGTGCAATCGCACGCGCTGTGCAATTCATTTTCCGCGCGCCCAGTGACAGTATAGGTTCCCGGCGCGAGCCCCGATGTATCCAATTGCACCATTGAGCCGCTGCCGATAATTTGCCCGCCGTTCGCCAACCACGTGAATCGTATCGCTGTCCCCGATGAGTCGTTCACGTTCGCGGTAATCTCTGCGCGTTCTCCGGCCAACACGGTCGAACGGTCCGCGCTGCAGGTCATCGTCGGCGCAGGAAGCGCCGGTTTCGGCTGCACGGTCACGTTCGCGGAGCAACTCGCGTTCTTGCCCGCGCCGTTATCCACTCGCGACGTCAGCACGTAGCTTCCCGCGCTCACGCCGCCGGAATTCCAACGCACGTACGGTCCCGCTCCATCAATTGAGCCGCCCGTCGCGGTCCATTGGTAAGTCAAAGGCAGCCCGTTGGCGTCGGTCGCGTGCGCGGACGCGGTGACGTAATCTTCCGACCCCTCTCGCACCGCCGCCTTATCCACATCGCACGTCGCCGTCACCACATCAGGAGGCAGCGGTTTCGACGGCCAGTGCGCCACGCCTAGTTTAATTACAAATCCATTGCGGTCCCGATTATTCACCAGGTTCAGCGAATAACGGTAGCCCAGGTCCATCGCCGCCCACTTCCACGCATACAGCCGGAACCCAATAATGTTGTCCACAGGATCGCGCGCACCGAAAGTGGTGTTCTGAATTGCGTTGCCGCCAACGAATATCGTGCCGTCATATTCCGTCATGATCTGAAAACGCTTCGTCGGAAAAATCAAAAGCCCCGCGCCTACCTGCATCTGATCCGCCAGGTTCAGCACCACCGTCTCCGGCGTGCCGCCGACGATCGCGGTATAGCTTGAATTCCGCGTGAGACGATACGACCAGTTCGCCGTCGCCGTAATCCCACCGTGAAAGAACGTCTTGCTCGCCTCCAAACCGATCCCATAATTAAATTTTCCATACTGCACCTGATTCTGCAGCAGGCTCGCCAGCCCGGTCTGCGTAGGAATGTAAAAATCGTTGCGAATGGAAAGGCTGATCGGTTTGCCTCGTCGTTCGGACAGCAGCCCAATCTTGAATCCCAGATCCATTTCTCCTGTGCCGCTGCCGTTGTGCGATGCGAACGGAGCATCCTCCACATAAGCCGGCGGGAAACCAGTTGAAGGAATGATCGAATTGTAAATCGTGTTCTGGTATTGCGGCTTCGCGGCATTCACCGATGCCAGACTCAGCAGGCTCGGCTCGCCGACGTGGATGTAGTCGTAAGAATTCATCTGAAAAAATATCGAGAACCAGCGGTTGACGCCGTATCCGAACGACGGAATCAGCTGCAGCGAAGTGATGTCTCCCGGCATGCGCGAAAACTTGTTCAATCCCACACCCAAGGACCAGCCGTGCTTCGGCAGCGTCTCGCCAGTTTCCAGCGTGAAGAGTCCCGGGTTGCCGTCGAGCGCCGGCATCGGCGTAAAATTCGGCTGCTCGGAGTCCTCGTCGGCCGCATTCTTCGCGTTTGCGTTGGCCGCGCCAGAAGTGGGTTCGGGCAGCGCAGCAGGCGAACCCGATTCTGACGACGCGGATGACGAGGAAGACGAACCTGCCGGTACAGCGGTTGGAGAGCTTGTCGGGACGCCAGTAGCTGCGTCGGAGGCGTCCGTAGTGGCCGCGGAATTACCCGAACCCGCGGCGTTTTTCGCAGACTTGTCGTCCGTTGATGAGGCAGTCGCTGTGGTCGCCGCCGGCGCACTCGCGGAACCGTCCGGCGGCCGAGGCTTGGTATCGTCAGCAAAGCCCGCCGTCACCACAAAAAACCCAGCCATCACCAAGATCGCGGCACGTTCTAGCACTTTCAAAGTACGCCTCCTCAGCACAGCTACCGTCCCCCTGGCACCGCGCTGATGATTCCACCCATTCTTCCCCCGCTGGCGGCGTAACGAAAAAACCACAGGACTCTCATGGGGGCCGAAAAACGGAGTATCGAGCGTGTCCTACCGAAACCCGTAAAACTGCGCGGATTATAATTCACGCCCGCCTGTTCCTGTACAGTTTTTTCTAAAACTTCGCTCATCATCCGGCCCGCTAACCCCGCGGGCTCGGGATTTGACTTTGTAGCGGCCGCCTGCTTTTGCATTTTAGGCCGGCGTAGTTGAATTTGCCTTTGACTGCGATCCACCCCTCGCCCCGGGATGGCCGCTGCGAGCGCATTACGCGTCTTTGCGCAAACCGAATACCCGCGCTCGCGTCGATGCCGAAGTTTTGCTATATTCACTTCAAGACGCACCCGCTTTCGCCTCCAGCTGAAAGCGCCAATCCAAAATTTGGAGGAGTTCATGAAACGCTGGAGGATTTTCGCATTTACGTCCGTTCTGCTGCTATTTGCAGGCATCGCAGGCGCAACAACCCAAGCTCAATCGCAAGATCCCAGCCCTCAATCGCAGGACGCTACAGCCGACGCCGCCCCGCGCGGCACTCGTTTCTTGATCTCCCTGCAAACAAGCATCTCCACCAAAGAAGACAAAGTAGGTAAGCAATTTCTCGCGCGCACCCTCGAACCCCTCGTCACGGCGGAAGGCGCCACGCTACCCGCCGGCGCACAAATCCGCGGCCACATTGACAAAATCCAACCCGCCGGAAAAGTCGGCCGCGCGCGCCTGTGGCTCACCTTCGATGAAATCCGCAGTCCCACAGGTTGGATTCCGCTGGTAGCCGATTTGATTGACGCTCCCGGAGTCCATTCCATCCGCGTCCTCTACGACCGCGAAGGCGAAATCCGCGCCACAAGCAGCAAACACGAAGACGCCGCCTTCGCCGCTGCCGAAGCCGCATTCGTCGGCGCCGAGCCGGGAATTGCCAAACGGGATAAACAAGACGCGGCCATGGGCGCGGCCATCTCCGCTGCCACCGCCTTCATGATCACCTCCGGCCTCGGCCAGGAACTGACCCTGCCTCTAAACATCAAGCTCGAGCTTGTCCTGGAGCGCCCGCTGCATCTAGGCAGAACTTAGTGAGATCCCGAGACGCACGGAAGCGCGCGAGAACCAAAGCACGTTCAGGCGGCGAGGCGGCCGGCTGCAATTCTCCCGGCGCAAAGGCCGCCATCAAAATCGAGAGCTGCTCGAGCTACCGTTAGCCCGGTAGTGGTGTTATTTGACGTTTGTGAATTTTGCAAAAAAAACGATTTTTCTTCGAGTTTGGCAAAAGAGGACAAAATGAAATTTGACCCAAAAACCATGAGGATTGTAACTTGGGAGGACTTTGACGACCCAGAATTTTGTAAGAGATACGATGAACAGGTTACTGATTCCTGGGCGCTGATGGACGCCCTTTCCGGTAAATCTCGACAAAACCACACGAAGTTGTCCCGCCTTTAGTTGAAACCTGAAACAGAAGCAGCGGCTCTCGGCCCAGACTCGGATAGAGTCTGGGGTGAGATCTCTTTTTAGGAGGAGAGCCGCTGTGAGAAAAAACTATCAGGGAAAGGCAGTCAAGTCCAAGGGGAAGTTCGAAGTATTGGGGCGGAAAGAAGTGTTAGTCCAGGTGCCGCTGCCGCTGGTGGAGGTGTGGGAGGATTTGCAGCCCCGGGTGGAGCAACTGAGCGGTGAAGCTGGGATGCAGATTTTGCGGGCCATTCTGGAAGACGAGGTAACGCGGCGCGTAGGGCCCCCGCACCGTCCGGGGCCGGAGTCGGGTGCCGTGCGCTGGGGGCGGCAGCCGGGTTACGTGATTTTCAGCGGACAGAAAGTGGCGGTGACGCGGCCGCGGGTGCGCACACGCGAGGGCCAGGAAGTCGAACTGGACAGTTACGCGCGGCTGCAACACGACGGACGGCGGCAGCGCGCGGTACGCGAAGGCATCGTGGCCGGACTGACCTCGCGGAATTACCAACGTGCGGTCCACTCGGTGCTTTCCGGGTACGGGATCGAGAAATCCAGCGTGAGCCGGGAATTCGTCCAGGCCAGTGCGGCGCAGTTGAAAGAACTGTGCGAGAAGAAACTCAGCGATCTGGACTTGGTGGCCATCCTGATCGATGGGATTCATTTTGGCAAGCAGGTGCTGGTAGTGGCGCTGGGCATTCAAAGCAGCGGCGAAAAAGAGGTTTTAGGGCTGTGGCAAGGAGCGACGGAAAACACCACGGTGGTGACGGAGTTGCTGGAAGACCTGGTGGCGCGCGGTTTGGATCCGGAGCGGCGCTACTTGTTCGTGATCGACGGAGCGAAAGCGTTGCGAGCCGGGATCGAGCGGGTGTTCGGTGAGCGGGCCGAGGTGCAGCGTTGCCAGATCCACAAACGGCGAAACGTAAAAGATCATCTGCCGAAAAACGCCCAGGGCGATTACGACCGGAGAATCCGCAACGCCTACGCGATGGCCGAGTACGCGGCGGCCAAGGCCGAGCTGGAGAAAATCTTCCGGCAACTGGAACGCATCAACCCCAGCGCGGCGCGGAGTCTGGAGGAAGGTCTGGAGGAAACGCTGACGGTGCACCGGCTGGGCGTGGGTGAACGGCTGCGCAGAACATTGGCTTCGACCAATCCTATCGAGTCGTGCCTGTCGACCGTCGAGAAAGTAGCACGAAACGTGAAGCGCTGGCACGCCGGAGACCAAGCCTTGCGCTGGACAGCGACCGGGTTGCTGGAGGCGCAGACGAAATTCCGGCGAGTGAAAGGCTACCGGGAACTCGACTCATTGCAGCACCGCTTGAATCCGTCATTGACGCAACGGGCCCGGGTCGCTTAAGGTGCAATCCTCCGAGAGCCGCTGCTTCTGTTTCAGGTTTCAACACCCGGACACTCATAGCCCAGAAACGGCAGACCTATATCGGGAACAACATTAAATCCACCCATCGCAGTTTCCACTCTATAAGGCATTGATAGTTCTGCGGACAAAGCTTGCATCACTTGGTCGCCGCATTTTGGGCAGATTATTTCTTTTTTCATCGGAATCCTAGCGACTGCCTGCCGTATCTTCGTGGAGAAATTGTTGCCACATCTTGTGGCGGTCAATGAAATGTTCCTGTCTTTCGGTGATTTCACTGAGGTAAGCGCCGCTGAGTACTTCATATTTTGATACCCGAAGAAGTTCATCTACGTTGGATGCGTCTAACATCGCCAGTTCCACTTGAAGACAAGCAGCCATTTCCGATTGCCTTGCTATCAACTCGTTAAGGGAAAGCCTTTTCATCGTCGTTTCGCGGGACGTTTGCTTTATTTCCGCATTCCAAACTGCGTAATCCGCACGACAAACTTCAACTGTAGGAGCGTGTTGTTGAGGATGAACTGACGAAGCAGATAGCAGGATGACTAGCAACAAAAATGGTTTCATGGTGAAAACTCCGCAAATAGATTAAAGCGGGCCTGATTACTCAGACCCGCTACTTTTAAGGCGGACGCATGAGGCCGTCCTCCTGGCGACAAGATTTGTCAACGGATGTTCGCTCCCATCCGCTCCAGCTTTTTCGTTGCTGAGAAATAGCTTCGATTCTCCGCTGTCACCTACTCAGATCGTGCAAACCAGCGGCGAGGCATTGCGCTTGCGCGTAATCCTCTAGCCCGCCAAGCCTAAACTTGGCGGGATTCCTTCAATTAACAAATCGTTCTAAATTCCACACTTCATTTGCTACACCAGCGGCCATA
Source organism: uncultured Acidobacteriota bacterium (assembly GCA_963821765.1). Classification (GTDB taxonomy): domain Bacteria; phylum Acidobacteriota; class Terriglobia; order Acidiferrales; family UBA7541; genus Palsa-295. Next base: position 220,225 of record CAWGFF010000003.1, on the reverse strand, counting down.
GCAGGCGTAACACGTAACGTTGTATGTATGCGGCAGAAGTTATACCAAGCGAAATGCAAACTCAAGGCCGCTTTCATATTCTCTAATTTCTTACTGAAAGCATTCGTTAGCCGTGTAAACCTTCGCAGTTGCATCCGAATCGTAAGATTCTGCCGTTCAATATGTGATGTAGAGATTAGGTGCGCTTTAGGATTGCCTGTGACTGGTATAGGCAACGCATTGACGATCTGGCCGGGGCTGTACCGCTTGTCTGTTTCACCCCCTTCCTGATAGGTCTTAATCAGCATTGCATAGTCCACATTTGCGCCGAATGCGTCCTCAACGGCGGGTCTATAGGCAGGAAAGCCGTCTGTAGTCAATTGGACGCGATACGCAAGCCGTTCTTCCAAGTCTCTGACGAAATACCACGCGCTAGCTGCTGTGCGCTTGCCGACATAGAACGAAGGAATCAGTTTCGATTCTGAATCCATAGATACGAATACGTATTGATCTCCCATTAGTTCGGGGTTGTCGTCCTTCGTCAGCCGCTTTTCCTTTTTGGCAACGAACGTCCAAATTTCATCCATTTGCACAATCTTGCAAGGCAATCGCCGCATCCGTTCGTCTAGCAATTGGCCGCAACGATCTCCAACACGCAGCAGGACGCGCATCACAGTCTTATGCTCAACGCCAACCATGCGGGCAGTAGAGCGAATCGAATTACCTTCAACGAGTGCGCTTACTATCTGAGTCTGCTTTTCTTTACTTAGCACGTTCATTTTATCCTCCATTTGTCATATTTGGCCCGGTGCCGCTAAAAGCGGCTTGACAAATGGCGGTGGACGTGCTAATACGTGTAAATTGAAACGGGGTTGCATTGGCTCGCTGCCTTTCAATCCTTGTTTTTACCGGGCTAAGACGGCTGTAACCGTTTTAGCCCTTTTTATTGCCTACTGATTCGCTCGGTCCTCAACTTCTTTCAAAGAGTATGTATTTTTGGGCTTTTTCACTAATTCATGCATGCCTTTCTCCGCTGCTTGATAGAGGACGGGCGCTACCGAGTTTTCGGGTTTCTTAGCTCTAAAGTGATAGCCGCCTGCTTCTAGCCCCTTAATGATTTCTGAAACATGCATCGGTCGCTTGGCTCGGCGAATCATGGTAGCAGCCGCCTCGGCGATTCCTGAGTTTATGAATTCCTGACCATTGATGACCAAGACTTCTTTGTTTTGTTCGTCGCCATTTCTGCCGAAGGATTCAAGGCCTTGAATCAAAGACCTTACTTCTTCGGTCTTTTTGACGTAAAATGCTTCTTTAGAGCGAAGCTCTAAGAGCGCATCTTTGATTGTTTTTGAAGTGTTCATATATTCGTTCCACTCCCCTAATTCTTGGGCCAGATAATGCTCAGGCCATTCAACCCTAATTTCAGTTAACATCTTATCATGCTCCTTTTGTTTTGTCAAGTCCTATTTTGTTTTATTTGTTTTTTCCATAGACCAAAAAGAAGGGCGGCTTGCGATCTAACCGCCCGGTAAGGCTAATTACGGCTGAGATTCAAATGACACCAGCACCCGTTAGCCCCGCTCCCTTGGATTTCCGCCGTACTGCTGCTACATTCATGGTTCCGATGACCACCTCGACTTCCAACCAGCAGCGCATCCTGATCGTTGAAGATGAAGACAACGCCCGTAAAGGCTACGAAGCCCTGCTGCGCAAATGGAACTGGGAAATTCTCGGCGTCGGCAGCGGTGAAGAAGCCCTCGCTAAATTTCAGGAATTCCAGCCCAGCCTAATCCTCGCGGACGTCGAGTTGCCCGGCATGAACGGTCTCGACCTGCTCAAGCAACTGGGCGACGACATACTCCGCATTCCGGTAATCATCATCACTGGCCGCGGCAGCGACGAACGCGTCGTCCAAGCCATCGAAGCAGGTGCTTACTGGTACATCGAAAAACCGCTGAAGCCTCCGGTGCTGCGCGCACTGCTCGAACGCGCACTCGGTCACGTCCGCAACCAACAAGCCGTCGTCGCTCTCACTCGCGATCTGCGCGCTGCCGGGAAACTCGGCACGCTCGTAGGCACTTCGGCGCCTATGCAAGACGTAATGCGCCAGGTGGAAATTGCCGCGCCCTCCACCGCCTCGGTTCTCATCACCGGCGAAACCGGTTCCGGCAAAGAAATGGTCGCGCGCTCGATCCACATGCTATCGCCGCGCGCCGATCGCCCCTTCGTCGCCATCAATTGCTCCGCCATCCCCGAATCGCTCATGGAAAGCGAAATTTTCGGCCACGAGAAAGGCGCGTTTACCGGCGCCGCCGAACGCCGCATCGGCTGCTTCGAACTCGCCGACGGTGGCACGCTGCTGCTCGATGAAATCGGCGAAATGCCCGCGCAGACCCAAGCCAAACTACTTCGCGTCCTGGAAGATCACAAAGTCCGCCGCCTCGGCAGCAAAGTCGAAACTCCCGTGGACGTGCGCGTCGTAGCCGCCACCAACAAAAATCCCGAACAAGCGGTCGCCGACGGACACCTGCGCCAGGACCTCTATTTCCGACTGAACGTTTTCAACATCCATCTTCCACCGCTGCGCGAACACAAAGAAGATTTGCCGCTGCTGGTGGACCACCTGCTCGCCGACATCTCCGCTAAACACGGAAAAAAAGTCACCGGCGTTGGCACCGACGTCATGGAGCTCTTCAGGTCCTATCCCTGGCCCGGAAACGTGCGCGAACTGCGCAACGTGCTCGAGCGTTCCGCCATCGCATCCGATCGCGGCACCATCACGCGCCAGCATCTGCCCGCTGAATTTGGCCGCGTCACTGCCATGACCACTTCCGGCTTGGGCGGCCTGCGCTTCCCCATCGGCACCACCGTGGACGCCGTCGAGCGTGAGCTGATCCTGCAAACTCTCGGCGCCACTAGCCAGAACAAAACGCGCGCCGCGGAGCTTCTAGGCATCAGCCTGAAAACTCTGCACAATAAATTAAAAGAATACGAGGCGGGGCGGAGAGATGCGTCTCAGCCTGAAAACTAAATTCACGCTGGCGACTTCCCTGCTCGTCCTGGCAGTCGTCACCACCGTTTCGGCCCTCTACATCGCGCGCCTCACCCGCCAGACCTTGCGCCAGGCCGATGACCGCGCCCGCTTCGTCGCCCGCCAAATCTATCTCGCGTGCCAGAATTCTTTAACCGACGCCGCAGCTCGCGGCGAATCCCCCGCTTCCGCCAGCCCCGCCGATTTGCGCGCCTACGTGCAACGCGCCCTCGACGATAGCAGCACCCTGAATTCCGTGATGGAATCCGCCATCGGCTACTCCCCCACCATCTACGAAATTACCATCAGCGACCTCGACGGAATCGTTTTGGTCTCCAGCGACCCCAGCCTGCGCGGCGAAAAAATTGCCCAGCGCCCGCCCGTTGATTCGCTGGAACGCGGCGGATTCTTTCAGCAGTTGCGCACCCTCTACGGTCCGCCGCTGGTGTACGAGGATTCGCTGCCATTCAATATCGGGGGCCCCTTCGGCGACATTCGCATCGGCCTTTCCTCCGCGCTGATCCGCAACGAAATTTCGCCTGGCCTCGAATCGGCGGGATATTACGCGCTGGCCTCCGTCTTGCTCTCCACTTTGCTGGCGCTGATCGTCAGCCGCGCTTCGCTCGCTCCCATTGACCGCATCTCCGCGCAACTCGACCGCATTTCCGCCGGAGAATTCGATCTCGAACCGGTCGAGCGCGGCGACGAATTCGGCGCCGTCAGCACCAAGATCATCGGCATCGGAAAGCAATTACGCGACGTGCGCGAAATTTTCAGCACGCTGCGCGAAAATCTCGATCAGGTGATGGGCGGCCTGGAAGACGGCCTGCTGCTTTTCAACGCGCGGGGTAACGCCGTGCTGGTCAGCCCCTCGGTTGAAAAATTCCTTGGCCAGCGCTCCGAAGTCCTGCGCGGATTGCGCGTCAGCGAAATTTTCCCTCCCGGCCATCCCGCGCGTGAGGCCCTCGGCATCCACGGCGACGAAGTCGGCCATATCGAAAATGCCGAAATCACCCTCGAGGGTCTGCACGGCTCGCAACGCATCGGCCTCAGCGCCCAGGTTATTCGCGAGCACGGCCTGGCCATGGGCGCGCTCATCACCCTGCGCGACGTGGAATCGCTCGAGCGCATTGGCAACCAACTTCAAGTCTCCGAACGCCTCGCAGCGCTCGGCCGCGTCACTGCCGGCGTCGCGCACGAAGTTAAGAATCCCCTCAACTCCATGCGCCTCTGGCTCGAAGTCTTGAAAGCCAATATGCCCGTCGAGCCCGAACCACAGCAGGCCGTGAAAATGCTCGATAGCGAAATCGACCGGCTCGACCGCGCCGTAAAGACTTTTTTGAATTTCACCAAACCGCTGGAAATTAAGCTGGAAGAAACCGACCTGCGCATATTGCTCGACGACGTGCTGGAAGCCGCCCGCCCCACCATCACCAAAGCCGGCATCGAACTCCGCGCGGATTTGCCCCCGGAATTTCCGCGCGTGCTGGTGGATGGCCAACTGATTCATCAAGCCGTGCTCAATCTCTTGCTGAACGCCAGCGACTTCACCAGCCCCGGCGGCACGATCGCCCTCAGCCTGCGCCGCCACGGAGATTTCGCGGTCATCGCCGTGACCGATTCCGGCGCGGGTATCTCTCCCGAAAATCAAAAGAAAATTTTCCAGCTTTTCTTTACAACCCGTCCCGGAGGTACCGGCATCGGACTCGCCAATACTTTTCGGTTTGTGCAGTTGCACAACGGTCGGATAGAATTCGAATCCGAGCCTGGACGCGGTACCACCTTTCGCCTGGAATTGCCGCTGGCGCGTTCCCTGGAAGCGCCGCAAGGAAAGCATCGCGATTTCGGGCGGCCGTTTGCTGAAGAGAAAATATAAAGTCAGAAGTATTTGGAAATGGTTAAAAGCAGTCCAGTAATCAACCAAACCGGAAGGGCGGGGCTTCAGCCCCGCCGTAACATCGGGCAAAAAACGGGCTTTAGCCCCTGAAGCCAGGCCTTTTGATCGTGGCAGGTTTTGTATGAGAGAGCTTTTGGTTAAAAATTAGAAGATAAATGCCCAGCCGAAAAACAGAATCCGCATTGCTGGCAGCCTTTTTTCTCAGCGGGTTGTCATTAAGCGTGATGGGGTGTGACCACACGACGGTGAAAGCCGCCGTGCCGGTTACCGCCGCACCCGCGCCTTCTGCGGCCGACTCCAAACCGATTACAAACGTCGCGCCAGACACCGACGCACTTCCCCCGGTCGAGGCCGTGGCGCCTCCGCCAACTCCCGCCACCACCACCGCCGCGCCGCTACCCGTCGAGGCGACGCACACCAAACCTCCTCCGCCTCCCCACCGCCAACCTGCCGAAGCCTCCTCGGATAACCAAGCCGAGCAGCCCGCGCGTACTCCGCCGCCGCAAATCTCGCCGCAACTTTCCCCCGGCGATCAAGCTAGTCTGCGCCGCACCACCGGTGAAGACATCAACGTCGCGCAAAAAAATCTGCAGCAGGCCAACGGCAAAGTTTTGAACGCCGCGCAAAGCGACCTCGTTGAAAAAATTCGCAGCTTCCTCGCCCAATCCGACGAAGCCGGAAAAGCCGGCGACTGGTCCCGCGCCCAAACCCTGGCCCAAAAAGCCCGCCTCCTCTCCGTCGAACTCGTTGATTCCCTCTGACGTGAAATGCAGCCGTGAAATTCGCATACGGTCCACGCAGGCGCACAGCGACTCGTCAGCCGCCTCGCGGAGCAAGGTCCGCCCGGCAATTCCTGATAATATCAATCGGTGAGCGCTTACGACGTACTCATCGTTGGCGGCGGACTGATCGGCAGCTCGATCGCGTTCGAGCTTTCCAACGAAAAATTGCGCGTCGCCCTGCTCGATCGCCAGGAGCCTGGCCGCGAAGCTTCTTGGGCCGCTGCTGGAATGCTTGCGCCCGGGCCCGATTCGCCAGAAACCTCAGCGCTCGTTCCCCTCGGCATAGAAAGCCTGCGTCTTTACCCCGAATTTACAGCGGCCGTCGAGAGGGCGTCCGGCAAGTCCACGGATTTCACGCACAATGGCACGTTCGAGGTGTTTCACGGTCCAGATGCGGAAGCGCAGCGTAATGCAATGGTGGCCGAATTTCACCATCTCGGATTAGCTGCCGTAGCGCTGTCACCAAAAGAAGCCTGCAAACTCGAGCCGTCGCTCGCACCGCACGCCGGCGCGATCGCCTCGCTGCCCGACGAAGCGACGGTTGACCCGCGGCTACTCGTCGAAGCCGTTCTCTCGGCCGCGAAGCTGTGCGGCGCCGAAATTCGCGCCAATTGCGCCGTAGATGCCCTGCTCTGTGAAGGAAAAGCGTGCGTCGGCGTGATTGCTGGCGGCCAAAAGATCGCAGCCAAGCAAGTAATCGTCGCCGCCGGAAGTTTTTGCGGAACGATCGCAGGCAGCTCAACCTCAGACGCCGCGCGCGCATCGGATCCGCAACCGCAACTGCGCCATTACGCCCCAGTGCATCCAGTCCGCGGCCAAATGCTGGCTCTGCGTTCCGCAACTGTACACCTGAAAAAAGTTCTCCGCTCGCAGCTCGGCTACCTGGTCCCGCGCCGCGACGGCCGCATCATCGCCGGCAGCACTCTGGAAGATGCCGGCTTCGTAAAACAAGTCACGCCGCAGGGCGTCCGTCAAATTCTCGACGCCGCGCTCGAACTAGTTCCAGCCCTCGCCGACGCGAAGATTGTCGAAGAATGGTCCGGCCTGCGCCCCGGCACCCCGGATCTCCTACCCATTATCGGCCCGACGGATATCCCCGGCCTGTGGCTAGCCACCGGACACTACCGCAACGGCATCCTGCTTGCCCCTGCCACGGCCAAAATAATGCGTGATTGGATTGTTACCGGAAAATCGAATTTCGATGCGGAGAGTTTTTCGCCATTACGCTTCAGACCCGCTGCAAATTCCCTACAGCACGCGCTTGCGCGAGCGAATCGCAGCGCCACTTAAGCCTGAACCACCAATCTCAAATCTAAAATGGATCCTTATTCCGCACCGGCTCGCGATTCGGCGGCCCCGCCAACGACGAAGCCTGCCCCGGTCCGCTGAACTGCACCTTATCCGCGTCCAGAAAAAGCGAGCGGTCAATCACCGCTTCCACAGTGGACCCCCGCGGCATTTCCGCATCCGGCCCGCGCGTCAAAAGCACCGCCGCCAAACCCACTGCCGCTCCTGCCGCCGCGCCGATTCCCACGCCTCGCCCGGTTTGCGACGCCAGGCCACCGATGCCCGCGCCCGCCGCGGTGGTTTTCGCGATCGTTCCGATGTCGTGCCCTTTTTCCGAATCGCCGATGATTTTCCCTTCGCTGTCTGTCGTCTCATTGCCGCCGGTGCCCGCATTACTGGGTACCGCGTTCATGTTCACCATGTAGGCGTTCGGCAAAATCATCGTGGTCAGCTTGATCATCAATTCGCCGCGCCCTTTCACCCGCCCTGGCCGCTTCGATTCCGTCACTTCTCCGCTCACATACGATCCCGCCGGAATCACCACTTTCCCATCTATCATCACTGGAAACAAAGTCTCGAAATACACCGGGTCGCCCGGCCGCGCGCTGCGCGTAGAGATGGCATTGTGCAGCACCAGCGGAATATGTGTCCCCGCCGGCACCATGATCTTCGCAGTCGCAGTCGGCGCCGCCGCAGGCGTAGCTGCGGAACTTGAACCCGGCGGAATACCCGCACCAGCGGTCGCGCCACTCGACGCAGGCGCCGCCGTTCCGCTGGCGGTCGCCCCAGAACCAGAAGTTGGCGCCGGAGCGACGACGGTTCCCGAATCAGCAGCGCCACCAGCAGGTTCCGCAGGTTTCTGCGAGGCAGTCTGGCTCGCCGCAGCCGAAGCGGAATTCGCAGGCGGTGCAGGAGGCATCGGCCCCGCTTCCTGCGCCGCTAAAGAAAGCGCGCATCCGGCGGCCAGAAACAACAGAAGGGTATGCGGCAAACGTAGCAAGCTTATTGTCATATGACCCCTCTTCCCTGCGATTCGGCAAGGACGAACTTACTAACAAGGATGCCTAACCGCAGCCGCAGAGATGCATCGCAGCGAGATGCAGGAAGCATAAACCCTCCCCCCAGCCGCCCGCCAGCTTTCCTTCCGGCCTCATCCCATGCCCTGGGGCATGTACGACTACGACACCGCTAAATCCATCCCATGCCCCCTGCCGATATAATAGCTCTTGAGGCCTCTCGTGGCGCCCCTCCACATTGCCCAACTCCGTGTGCCGTCCTCCCTTCGGCGGAAGACGCTGCTGATCATCGGCATCACCATGCTTGGTCTGGTCGGTGGCCTGTTTGTGCTCTCGCGCATTGTACTCATGCGCGGGTTCGCCAGGTTGGAAGAGGATTTCGCCGGCGGAGATATCGCCCGCGCCTCCAGCGCCCTGGCGAACGAATTGAGCACGCTCGACCAGACCACCAGCGAATACGCTACTTGGGATTTCACTTCCCAATTTGCCCGCGGCCTGCGCCCCGGTTACGTCAAAACCGAGTTCCCCTCCACCACGTTTCAGGAGCTGAAAATCAACTTCGTGGTGATCTTCGATGCCAAAGGCCGCAAACTCTTCTCGCGTGGTTTCAATCTGACCCGCAGTGGCCAGATGCCTATCCCTGCGGGCCTGGATGAGCACCTCAAGCCCGGCTCGCTGCTGGTCAACCTGCAAGATCCCCACAGCAAAGTGGCTGGAATTCTCGACCTCCCTGGCGGCCCAGTTTTGGTGGATTCCCGGCCCATTCTTGCGAGCGATGCCTCCGGGCCGATTGCCGGCACCATGATTATGGGCCGTGTACTCGATGCCGCCGAAATCCAGCATCTGGCCGGCCTAACGCTCATGCCAGTGGATGCTCAGCCGCTGTCTTCCAAGAAGCTGAGCCCCGATTTCGGCGCCGCGGCTGCCGCTATTTCCAAAGGTTCTCCCCATTACATCCACCCGCTCGATAGCCAGTCTCTCGCGGCTTACCAGGTATTGGACGACATCTACGGCCACCCCGCCGTCATCATCCGCGTGCTCCTGCCCCGCACCATTTACGACCAAGGCCATACCAGCCTGCTCCAGTTCCTGTTGTTGCTGATCGCGGCGGGATTCGTATTCGGCGCCGCCACCCTCTACCTTCTAGAACGCTTCGTCATTTCGCGCATCGCCAACCTGACCGAAAACGTTACCCAGATCGGTGCCAGCGGGGATCTGGCGGCGCGCCTGGATGTCCCCGGTCACGACGAGCTGGCATTCCTCGGTGTCGCCATCAACGGCATGCTCGAAGACTTGGAAAAATCCCAGATCGAACGTCATGAAGGCCGTGCACGCCTGGCCGTGATTCTCGAGCGCATGCCCGCCATTCTCTGGACCACCGACAAAGAACTGCGCTACACCTCCAGCATGGGCGCTGCCCTGGATTCGCTCGGCGTCAAATCCGGCGGCCTTACCGGCAAAACCCTCCTCGAATACTTTCAGACCGACGATCCCCAGCACCCGTCCATTGCGGCGCACTGGCGTGCTCTGGCCGGCGAAGCGCTCACCTACGAATTGCACTGGCAAAAACGGGTCTTCGAATCCCATGTGCGTCCGCTGCGCGGCACCGATGGCGAAATCGTCGGCGTGATCGGCGTCGCGCTCGATATCACCGATCGCAAACAACTCGCGGACCAGCTGCGCCAGTCGCAAAAGTTACAGGCTATCGGCGAACTCGCCGGCGGCGTCGCCCACGATTTCAATAATCTACTAATGGTTGTGAAGGGCCATGCCGAAATGCTTCTGGACCGCCTGCCCCATGGCTCTGCCGATCGGCAGAATCCCGCGCTCCAGAACGTCGAACAGATTCAGCAAGCCGCCGAGCGCGCCGCGGCCCTCACACGCCAGCTCCTAGCCTTCAGCCGCATGCAGGTATTGCAGCCGCGCGTTCTGGACTTGAACGAAGTCGTCGCCGGAATGATTCAAATGGTTTCGCGCGTCATCGGCGCCAATATTGAACTCGCGTTTCTGCCCGGCGCCAACCTGGGCCGCGTGAAAGCCGACCCCAGCCAGATCGAGCAGGTCGCCCTGAACCTGGTAGTCAACGCGCGCGACGCGATGCCCGACGGCGGCCGCCTTAGCATCGAAACTTCCAACGTCCAGCTCGAACGCGATTACGCCACCCAGCACGCCGTCGTGGACCCGGGCCCCTACGTGATGCTGACGGTGAGCGATACCGGCACCGGCATGGATGCCGCCACTAAAGCCCGCATCTTCGAGCCGTTTTTCACCACCAAGGCGCAAGGTCGCGGCACTGGTCTGGGCCTCGCTACTGTGTACGGGGTTGTAAAGCAAAGCGGCGGATACGTCTGGGTGTACAGCGAACTCGGGCACGGCACAACGTTCAAAGTCTATCTGCCGATGGTACAGGCGCCCGCGGAAAAAACCGCGCCGGAAAAAACAGTGAAGGGCCCCCAGCCCGGCACCGAAACCGTATTATTCGTCGAAGATGAACAGAGCGTTCGCGAACTCGTCAGCGAATATCTCTCTGCCCGCGGTTATCAGGTTCTCGATGCGGCCGACGGCCAGCAAGCCTTGGAACTCGCCGCCGCCCACGTCGGAAAAATTCAGCTGCTCATCACCGACGTGGTCATGCCGCGCTTGAGCGGCCGCGAACTCGCCGCGCGCCTCACCGCCGCGCGCCCTGACCTAAAAATCCTCTACATCTCCGGCTACACCGACGACAGCGTCTTCCGCCACGGCGTCCTGCAGGGCGGCATGGACTTCCTGCAGAAGCCCTTCAACCTGAACGCGCTGGCAGCCAAAATCCGCGAAGTCCTCGAACGCATCCCCGTAAACTCCTAACCCCAACAACCTTCGCCGAAAAAGCGCGCAGACAAGACCGTTGACTCCGTGGCGGCGATCTTGTTCTTACGGCTTGCGCGATTTTGACTCTGACTCTAGGTTCGACTTTGATTTTGAATTTGTAGCGGCCGGTCTGTCCCGTGTCTTTCGGGACAGACCGGGCAGCCGTTGCGGTAGGTTTTCGCTGCGTCTCTGCAGTGGTTCTGTCTCTCGCGTTTCTCTGTGTTACTCCGTCGAACTTACGTCAGAATCACCGTCTGCCCGGTCAAATCAAACCGTTTCCGGCAACGAATGTTCCGGCAAGCCACCATGTCATCCATCCGCACCATGTACGATCGCGCCTTTGCGAATTTCGCGCGATCATCTTCGTTCCCGCCCGGAGGCAGCGCGCCTTTTTTCGTCCGCGCCATCCAACGCACGGGATACACACCTTCTTCCCGGCAATGAGGACACACCAAAGTCATCTGCTTCGTTTCGGGCTTCTCGTCGTAATATCTTTTTTCGTCCATGCGCTCTAGCCCGCCTGAGTTTTGAGTTGCGTTTCTTCCAGATTCACAAATTGTATGCCCGCGTCGCGCCAGCGCGGCAACCAATATTCCAGCGCCGCCAGCACGTGGCCGCGCTTCCCTTCCAATACGCGGTGATCTCCATCGTGCAAAAGGACGATATCCCCGCCACGCGCCCTGTGCAAGCGCTGAATCACGCGCTCAGGTGAATGCGTACGCCAGTCCCGCGCCGCGACGTTCCACATCGCCACACCAGCCCCGCCGCGCCGCCGCACGATTCCATCAAGCATAGGGCTGCGGTAACCAAATGGCGGCCGCATCCATCGCGGCCTTTTCCCCGTCGCTTCGATAATCGCATCGTCGCAACTCTGCAACTCTTCGGTGATCCGTCCCGCAGATAAAAACGCAAGCGACGGATGCGTCTCCGTGTGATTGCCAACTGCATGCCCGCGCTCAGCAATCTCCCGCGCCAACCCCGGAAACGCCCGCACGCGCTGTCCAATCAGGAAAAATGTAGCAGCCGCATCGTATCTCTCCAGAAGCTTCAGTATTCCAGGAGTAGCACTCGGATTCGGCCCATCATCAAAGGTAATCGCCATCCGCGATGCATCATCCAACCGCCGCAACGTCGGCCCAAAAATCTGCGACGCGGGCGCCACCGCCCCCCAAGCAAACAATCCTGCCGCAGCGCACGCTCCGCCCGCCCCAAACCAAGCTGGATTAATCGTCATCGCCATTCAAATCTTCGCATGCGCCCACTTAGTCTGCCAACAAATGTGGAATTTGCCGAGCCGTATCGGCGCCCATTGGGATTTCGCCGATCCTTTTGTTACGATGCCCCCGTTAGCAGGCAAGAATGGCCACGACTGCACTGGCATCACGCCAAGAAATCCCCGATTGGTTCCGATGGCTCGCTCTGCTGAGTCTGACCGTCTGGTTCGCCGCCTACTGGCACGCATGGGGTCCTGCGAATTTCCTGCACCTCTGCGACATCGCCGTAATCCTCACCTGCGTGGGCCTCTACACCAACAGCGCGCTTCTGATTTCCAGCCAAGCCGTTTCGTCTGTCCTCATAGACATCGTCTGGACCCTCGACGTGGCCGCCAGGTTATTCCTCGGCCGCCACCTGATCGGCGGCACAGAATATCTTTTCGACTCGACCACCCCGCTCTGGGCCCGCTTGCTCTCGCTGTTTCACATCGTCCTGCCATTCATCCTGCTCTGGTCGCTCGCCCGCCTCGGCTATGATCGCCGCGCGTGCAAACTGCAATCCGCCATCCTGCTACCGGTCCTCATCGCCTCGCGCTTCGTCACCCCCGATCAAAATCTCAACTTCGCGGTGAAAGATCCCTTCCTTCATCGCTCCTTCGGCCCTGCTCCCACGCACCTCGCCATCACTTTCCTTTTCCTGGTTTTCGTGGCGTATTTCCCCTCGCACTTGCTCTTCAGCCGCGTGCTTTCGCCGCCCGCAAGACCTCGTGACCAGGAGACGATCCGAAACAAACCCACTCCACCGGGCGTATAGAATAATGTCGGCACATCCATTAGCGCCAGGAGTCACATGAAAGCCACAGACTTCGAGTTTCGCAACCGCTTCTGGATCTTCGGCCTGATCTTCGGCCTGGGTTTCTGGCTTTACGCGTTCGATCACGTCAACATCGTGCAATATCTCGTCAATATCACCGTTGGCGCAAATTCCCCGCACGCCGACCTGCTCGCGCGCTGCGGCCTTGCTTTCGCCGCGCTGCTGATGTTGCTCACGGCGCTTCTGCGCACCTGGGCCACTTCCTATCTGCGCTCCGACGTAATGCAGGACCACGACCTACGCGCGGAAAAAGTCGTCGCGTCTGGTCCCTATCGCCATTTGCGCAATCCGCTCTATGTCGGGAACATGCTGATGGCTGTCGGCATGGGATTACTGGCGAGCCGCTTGGGATTCGCGGTGATCGTCGTGGGAAATATTATTTTCTGTCGGCGCCTGATCGGCCTGGAAGAATCCAATCTGCAAAAAGAGCAGGGAGAATCCTATCGCGAATTCTGCCGCCGCGTCCCCAGGCTCTGGCCGTCGCTTGAGCCGCGCCTGCCAGACAGCGGCCTAAAGCCTCATTGGATACAAGCCTTCGTCGGTGAACTCTTCATGTGGGGATTTTTCGCAGCTGTAGCCGCCTTCGCCGTAACCCTAAATAACAAAGTGCTGTGGACCACCATGACCGCCTCCCTGATGTCATGAGAGATGCGCCTCCTGGGGTGGGCGTTGTTATGCTCACCCGGAACCGGTTGGCATCGGTCGAAACAGGAGGCGCCAATGGCAGTGTACATCGGAGTGGATTTGCACGTCAGAACCCAAACCGTTTGCTGGATGGATACCGCCGACGGAGAAGTGCACGAGCGCGAGCTCGATCACGAGCATGACGACGTCGCGGCGTTTTATGCGCAGTTCCCACCGGGAGCCATCGTCGGTGTCGAGGCTTCCGGCTACGCGTTGTGGTTTCATCGCATCATCGAACAGGCCGGGCACCAGCTGCGGGTGGGTGATGCTCTGGCCATTCGCCAATTCGCCCGCCGCCGGCAGAAAAACGATCGCCGCGACGCGCAGCTCTTGCTCGATCTGCTCGTGCACGATGATTTTCCCGCCGTGCACGTTCCTGCTCCCGCCAGCCGCGACGTTCTGGCGCTGCTGCGCTATCGTCATCGCCTGGTCCGCATCCGCACCATGTTGCGCAACGGCCTGCAGGCCGTCGCGCTCAATCATCGCTTGCGGCTCGGACCGAAACTGTTCACCGCGCGCGGCCAGCAACAGTTCGCCGCCTTGCCCCTGGACGGCGCGTTCGCCACACAGCGGCAACACTCTCTGCTCCTGCTCGCCTCGCTGGCCGAACAGATCGCAGTCGTCGAAGCGCAACTGGAACAGCGCGCGCAAAACGATCCGCGCGTCATCCGCCTGCGCACCCATCCCGGCGTCGGTCTGCTGACGGCCCTGGCCGTGGTGCACACGCTGGAACCGGTCACCCGCTTCGATCGCGCTCGCCGCATCGCCGCCTACTGCGGTCTGGATCCCAAGGAACATTCCAGCGGCGACACCCAACGCTTCGGCCACATCACCAAGCAAGGCAATCGGCTGCTGCGCTTCTTGCTGGTCGAAGCCGCCCGTACCACCATCCGCGAGGACGAAGATCTGCGCCGCTTCTACTTCCATCTGACCGCGCGCAAAAACTCCGCCATCGCCATCGTGGCGGTCGCGCGTAAATTAGTGTTGCGTTTGTATCGCATGCTCCGCGAAGAAATCGATTACGACCAGTTCCGGCGCCGAGGTCGAGACGCGCGACGTGCCCGCGAGGACACTAGAAGTTATCTCATAAACACATTCAAGCTCGTGAACGGTTGAAACTTATGACAAACGGCGTAAATCGAGAGCATGGACCTTACCGACGCCCAATGGGCTGTTCTCGAACCGCTGTTCCGTCCGAAACGGCGGGAGGATGGACGCGGTCGGCCGTGGCAAGATACGCGAGCGGTGCTGAACGGTGTTTTTTGGGTTTTGCGCACCGGCGCTCCTTGGCACGATCTGCCGCGTCGTTATCCTCCCTATCAAACCTGTCATCGCCGCTTCCAGCAGTGGCAGCGGTCCGGGTTGCTTACCCAACTGCTCCAGAAACTGGCCGAAGACTTACGCGACCGAGGGAAGCTGGATTTGAGCGAGTCCTTCATCGATGCGACCTTCAGTTCGGCGAAAAAAGGGGCTCTGCTGTCGGCCCTACTCGCCGCGGCAAAGGCAGCAAAATCATGGCGATCAGCGACGGCCATGGTCTTCCTCTCGCCGTGCACGTGGCCAGCGCTTCGCCTCATGAAACAAAGCTCGTTGAATCCACCATCGAACGACGCTTCCTGGCCGAAACTCCCGAACGTTTGATCGGCGACCGCGCTTACGATAGTGACCCGCTGGATGTGCAGATTCGCGAGCGCTTCGGAGTGCAGTTGATTGCGCCGCACAATTCCAGGCGAAGCAAAGCCGCGACGCAAGACGGCCGCGTCCTGCGGCGTTACCGGCGTCGTTGGAAAATCGAGCGCTTGTTCGCGTGGCTTCATAATTTTCGCCGCGTCGTCATTCGCTGGGAATACTACCCAGAGAATTTCCTCGGGATGGTTCAGCTTGCTTGTGCCGTCATCCTCCTGAGGTATTTATGAGATGCCTTCTAGCCAGGCTACTACTGGCTGAGCCTCTGATGGGGCCGTCGGCCTGTCCGGCCTCGTGCCGGACAGAGCGAAGCCGTCCTCACGAGCCACGTGCTCGAATAGATGAGTGATCGCGACCCGGCTTCCCGTGTCGTTGATCGATACCCAGAGAAGGACGAATCGCGAACTCGACCGATGCCAACCGTTCCCGTTCCTCTTCGCCCTCACCGGCGGTCTCCCACCGCCCCAGGAAATCCCTGTCAAAAAAACATCCTTGACCCCGGCGCATCTCTCATAGATGGTCCTCTACATTGCGTCCAGTTACTTCATCTCTTGGCGGAAGAAAACCGCGACGCCTTTGTAATTGAGGTGGATCGCGCTATCGCGTTGCGCCCTACTCCGTCTGCCGTATCGCCCGCAAATCAATCCCCAGCTGCTGGCACTTCTTGTAAAGATGACTCCGCTCCAACCCCAGAGCCTTCGCGGTATTCGTCATGTGATGATGATGCAATTTCAATTCCGCCAGCAAAGTCTCCCGCTCGAACGCTTCCACCCGCTGCGCCAAAGTCCCCATCTCCAGCGCAATTTTCGCAGAGGCCGTTCCGCCGCCAACAGCAGCGCCCGCCGCGCCAGGCAATGCCCGGCGCACAGTCTCCGCGTCCACCACATCGCTCGGCGCCAACAGCAACACGCGTTCGACCACGTTTCGCAACTCCCGCACATTCCCCGGCCACGAATATTTTTCGAGTTCCGCAATCGCTTCCGGCGACAACTTCCGCAGCTTCCAATTGTTCTGCTCCTCCAGCTGACGCACGAAATGCTCAGCGAGCACGCGTATATCCTCGCGCCGCTCACGCAAAGGAGGCAGCAGAATCGGAAACACAAACACGCGATGATACAGATCCTCGCGAAAAGCCCCCTGCCGCACCTGCTCCTCTAAATTTCGATGCGTAGCCACCACCACGCGCACATCCACCGCGAACGGTTTATCCCCGCCGACGCGCTCGATCTCGCCCTCTTCCAGCACACGCAATAGTTTCGCCTGCATGGTCATCGGCATATCGCCAATCTCATCCAAGAACAAAGTGCCGCGGTGCGCTTGCTCGAATTTCCCCGTATGCCGCGAAGCCGCGCCGGTGAACGATCCCTTCTCGTGCCCGAACAATTCCGTCTCCATCAACTCCGAAGGCACCGCCGCGCAATTCAGCGAAATAAACGGCCCGCCACGACGCCCACTCTTTTCATGCAACGTGCGCGCGATCAATTCCTTCCCCGTTCCCGTCTCGCCGCGAATGCACACCCGCGTTTCACTCGCCGCCACGTGCTCCACCTGCGCCATTACTTCCTTCATCGCCGCGCTGGCCCACACAATGTGATGCCGCCCGAGCCTGCGCTTCAAATCACGGTTTTCTTCCTCCAGATGCCGTACCCGCAGCGCGTTCTCCACCGTCAGCAACAGCTTTTCACTCGAGATGGGCTTCTCCAGAAAGTCGCTGGCGCCCAATCGCGTGGCCTTCACCGCCATTTCAATCGAAGCCTGCCCGGACATCATCACCACCGGCGAAGTCAAACCGATCGCCTTAAAATCCTCCAGCAAAGCGATCCCGTCGCGCCCCGGCATCACCACATCGGAAAGAATCAGATCGAAGCGCTCGGCCTTCGCCAATTCCAGCGCGCGTGCGGCATTGTCGCAGACAGTCGCGTCATGGCCTGCCAGCCGAAAAGCTCGCGCCAAGGACGCCAGGGTGTTCGCGTCGTCATCAATAATTAAGATGTGGGCTTTTGCAGACACGGGAGGCTACGCCTCGTCTTCTTTTTTCTCGAAAACGATCGGAAAAGTTTGCGCCTTGTGCGGCGGCTTGATCGGCAGGTCAATATGAAAAGAAGTCCCCACGCCAGTTTCGCTCTCGACGGAAATTCGTCCGCCATGGTCCGCTACCACCGCTTGGACGATCGCGAGTCCCAGCCCAGTTCCGTGCTGCTTGGTCGTGTAGTAGGGAGTAAAAAGCCGTTCGGATTCTTCCGGCGTCAACCCCGTCCCGGTATCCGAAATTTCCAGCGTCACTTCGCCATCCTTGTGCGTCGTGCGCAGCATCAGCACGCCACCCGCCGGCATCGCGTCCATCGCATTCAGCACCAGATTTTCAATCGCCCTGTGCAGCAGCGTCGCGTCCGCCTGTATCAGCGGCAGGTCATCCTCCAGGTGCAACTCCGGAGTGATGGCCGGACGTCCCACCGCGCTGAACTGCCCTTCGAACAATTTCACCACGGTGCGCACGATCTCGTTCAGGTTCACCGTGCTTAATTCCGGCTGCGGCATCTTCGCGAAATCGCTGAAGCGTCCGACGATCGCTTTCAAATTCTCAATCTCAGCCAGCAATATCCCGGTGGACTCCTGAAACACTTCCTCGAACTGCGAAGAATTTTGCTCGCGCGCCTTGCGCAGATTTTCCACGGTAGTCTGCAACGGAAATAGCGGATTCTTCAATTCATGCGCGAGCCGCCGCGCCAGTTCCCGCCAAGCGGCCACTCGCTCCACTTGCACCAGCTTGTCTCGCTGCTCCACCAGTTGCTCGGTCATCTTGTTGAAAGATTTGGCCAGCTGCCCGATCTCGTCACTCCCGCGCACGTTCACTCGCGCGCTCCAATTTCCATCCGCCACTTCCTGCGCGCCTTCCGCCAGCTTCTGCACCGGACGAGTCACTCGCGCCGCTCCCCACCAACTCAACATCAAACCAAAAAGCAATCCCACCGCCACCACTCCCAGCGCCAGCCAACGAATCCGCCGCTCCAAAGTCACCACGGCGCGTTGTGAGACGCCAACGAATAACACGCCCAGCAATTCCTTCGAGCGTCCCTGCAGCGGCACGGCATGAAACATTTCCGCGCTCGCCGCATCAATGCTCCAGCGAATTTCCGTGGACTGCTCCACCGGGTTCGCCTTTTCTTTTGCCAGCAGCGGCGCGAAGCGATCCGCGTCCGGCGCCGGCCCATTCGCGTCCAACAAATTCGCTTCCTGAAATTCCTGATCGAGATTCAGATACAACAGCGCGCGCATATTCGTGGGCAGCACCAGCGACGCCAGGAATTCCTTGCCCAACCGTTCGCCACCCACCACGTACAAATCCCGATCGCCCACGCGCACCGTGGCGACAGACAGCAGCGCCAGCACCGGCCCCGCTTCCGTATCGAGCTTCGTCAGGAACGCGCCGCGCGCCGGCCAATCCTCCGGCTTCGTCACCCACTCCATTTTGTAATTGAAACGCGCCGGAGATTCCTGCGAGGAAATAATGGTCCCGTCATTGTTCACAAAATCGAGCAAATCCAGCTGGTGCGATTTCGATACGCCATGCGCGTCGTTCACATACACCGACACATCCGCGTTCGGCCGGCTCAAATCGATGGCCATCCGCACCGTAGGCTCCGCGTCGGCAATGCCCTTCACCCTCTCCACCACTTCACTGCCCCGCCGCGCAAACTCCCTTTGAAATTGCGCCAGCAGCGCATCCGTGTGCTCGCGATTCATTTCGTCAAACGCCCGCCGCGTCACCACGGTCACTCCCGCCGCGATCAATCCCACGGCCAGCAGCAACGCCAGCATGAAGTTGACGAATAACCTGGTCCTAAACGTCACGGAGTACTCCGCGTGTTGGTGAGTGTTGAATAGTGGTTGGTGATTAGTAATTGGTGACTAGTGACTTGTGATTGGCGATCAGTGATTGGTAACAGCTCATTTGTATTGAATAGAAAAAATGACGTGATTTGTAACGAAGTGGTTTGTTTTGTGTGAATTGCCAGATTCGCGGTGCGAGAAAGATATTGACTTGCGTCGCAGAGGGAAATTGAAGTGGTTTGTTTTGTGTGAGTTGCAAAATTGGGGAGCGGCTCGTTTGTATCGAATAGAAATTGGCGACTTTGGGGGCAAGCGGCGCTGAGAAAGGCAAAAGATTTAACACAGAGAACAGAGAGAAAAGCGGAGGTCACAGAGAAAGAAGGAGAGATTCCAGCTGCAGCGGGTCCGGCTTGAGGCAAAGGTGCCGGCCTCCCTTCGCAGAAACCACTCGGGGCGGGCAGGATGACGATGCTGTTGGCATCGTCAGCGGCGTGGACGGCGCTGGATCGGCCGTGGGTTGTGTTCGACATTTTCACAGATTCATCATCCTCTTCGGGCGCGCGAAATGCAAAAGGTTGTGTGTGTACAGGGAGCTGCCGCCCCAGGGCGTCGCTTTCGAGGCAGTGTGGTCGCACGCGCTCATTGGACTCCTGTCGGCGTTGGCGTTGGCGTTTCCGTATCCAACCAAACATCCGCCAAAGGCCAATTCTCACCCGGTCCCGGTGTCTTCCAATTCCGCACGCGCGCGCTCAAACCATAAACCTGCGGCAGCCACACCAGCGGCACTACGCGAAACGTGTTCAACACCGCCCGCTGCTGCTTATAGATGTCCTCCGGCGAAGCCGTCTCTGGGAACGCAGCAGCCTCCACACCAGCCAGCGGTCCCGCATAGATCCGCGCCGCAAAATCTTTCAGCGCCACGCCCGGCAACGGTGAGGTCATCCGCCAACGCACCAGCTCGACATCCACGTGCGCCGATTGCCCAGCAGCCGCGCCGCGCACATTCCCCGCGCCCGCAGCAGGCATTACCTGCGCCCGCACCGCCATGCCCGCTTCTTTCGCGTTCACTACAATTCTTTCCGCCACGCTCTGCTCCAGCGGATCAGCGGAATCATATCCCAACACCAAACCACCCGACGGCGCGATTTGCTTCCAAAGTTCCTTCGCGTGCTCCAGATCGGCCGCCGTCGGCACCACCGCCGGAAACAAGAACGCAGTGCCGCTCGACCACTGCGGCAACAACCCGCCCGCCGGCTCCCCAGTCTTCTGCAGAATAAAATTCACAATGGCCACGCGATCGATAGCCAACGATAACGCTTGCCCCATCGCTTGTTCGGCTGCCGCGACACGCGCCTGGTCGTTCGCTTGACTATTCGCTCTTCCTGCCGCATCGCGTCCCGCACTCCCGCCGACAAAAACCAGCGCTAGTAATTCATTCGGCTGCGAAAGTCTAACGCGCACCCCCTGCTCCGCCGCCCGCCGCGCGTCCTGCGGCGCAATCTCCGCCAGATCCGTCTTGTTCAATTCCAAATCAACAAGCCGCTCGTGCGACGCCCGCCCCATGCTGATCTCAATCGAGTCAACGAAAGATCGCCCCTCGCGAAATTCCTCATTCGCCGCAAGCACCACCCGCTTCCCTTCCTCGAAAGCCGTCACGCGAAACGCCCCACTCCCCGCCGCCCCAGCAAACTCCCCATCAGCATCCCGATGATCAAAGATCAGCGAATCAATCTGCAATTTCGCAGCCGCTTCTTCCGCCGTCGCAGCCGTCACATCCGGATCAAGCGACGCAACAGCAGCCCCGATCTCCACGCGCAAAGTCCCGCCATACCGCGGCCGCCGCGAACTGCGCGCGGGCAACGCCGCCAACGCCAAACCCGCCAACGCGCTAATTGCCGCAAGTCGCCGTAACAACATAGGCCTCGTATTCACCTGTCTTCAGATTGTGAACGATCGCGCGTGCGGCGCTCGCGTCCGGCTCCGGCTGCAGTGACAACACCGGACCGTCCGTTTGCATGGCGTTGCCGACCGCAACATACGAAGTGCGGTTAAGATCCATCAAGTATCCCTGTATCGAATCCGTCTGCGTCCAATCGCCTTCTCCGCTATAGAGCGAGATTGGTTCGCCCCGGCATTCCCCGTGCACCATTTCGCCCACGCCGTTCGGAAACCGTGGAAAGATGCTCCAAGTGTGAAGCTCGTTGCTTGGCTTTAAAGGCTTGCACTGCAGGCTCCCCGCGAAATCGGGATCACCAGCGCACTTCAAACCTTTGAGCGAGATTATTCCTGCTTTAAGGTCAATTGTGCCTTCTGGGTTACGCGAAGGAGTCGACACTTGAGGAATTACAGCGCTGCGAGAGAGCTGCCATCCCCCACCGGATGATTTGTAGACTGCAACGCGTTTTGTTTCGAGGACCAACAGCGTAGATTCGCCAGAGGAGGGATCCTCCAGCAACGTAAAATCGAGGAACCTTTCCGGCTGTTTCCACACGAATCGCTTTTCCAGCGACAAGGACTGCTCGTCCGCTTCAACATGCGCGGAATCCGTTTTGGGAACAGCGACGATTATCGCCGGCGCCGAAGCCCCATCGCTCGAATTGTTGAGAACCTGCATTACCCAAACATATTCGGCGGCAGATTCCGAAAGTGAGAGCTGCAATCGAATCGCGGATTGTGCCGCCAGCGTATTTTCCGGCGCGAACGAGAAGCTGTGCCGCTGCAGTTGCTCTCGCACGGCCGCTTCAACCGCGCCGGCATACGAAGCATCAAGCGAAGAAATATTATTCACGCTGAGCGTCACTGCAGCCGGGCTCATGGCAGCAGCAACCTCGTCGCCAAGCTTGGCCACCGCGTCATTCCATGATTTCGGCAGCGCGGACGCCGTTTGCGCGTGACTGACTCGCGCTGCGGAGCCCGAAAAAAAACCGATGAGAAGTGTGAAGACTGCAACGCGGATGGCGAGAGGAATCCGGCAGAAAGGCCGCATCAGTGTGCGCGAATCGTGAAACAAGTTCGCGAATCGTCATCTTAGCACACCGTCTAATCCTCAAAGCCGCACGCATCGCGCGCCGCGTGTCCGCGCAGTCATCGTGGCACAATCAATGCAACGTCAAAAACGCCCGCCTGAAGGTGGCCGCTACAAATTCAAAAGCAACGCACTCTAGGCTGTGCACGCGTAGCGCCCGCCGGCTGGGTGGCTGCGGCTCGGCTCCAGGACGCAATCTTCGCTGCGGCGGTCGCGTCGCATTGTCGCCTGGTCCTCACCGTGCCACCCGCAAGGGTTTTTTGCCGGCGTCACTCCCGAACCGGGCTGCCCTACTCGCGGAACAGGCCGCGAGAACCCCGGCCAGGAATCTCTTCAATGTCGCAGCTTCACTCGCTTCCACCAGCCCGCGTCGGCGGATCATTCAATCCCCCAAAAGCCTGCGCCGACTTCAGCACATCATTGGTAAAGAAAAATTTCCCGTCGGTCGGCACCATCATGATCTGCACCCGGTCGCTCAACCTCTGCGCCACCGTCAACTGCACCAGCATCGGGTTCACCTTCAGCGCCGAGGCTTCCAGCTGCATTTTTTCCGCGCCCGCCTGAGCTGTCAGACGAATCTGATTCGCCTCCGCAGCTGCAAGCAAGTCCTGCCGCTCCTTCTCCGCCTTCCCGTCAATCACTTTCGCCTGCGCCGCGGCCTCCGCGCCGCGCACGGTTTCCTCGTTCTGCGTCTCCGCGAACAATTCGCGCCGCTGCTGCTCGGCCTTGCTGTCAATCACCTTGGCCTGCGCTTCCGCCTCCGCATTTTTCACGCGCGCCGATGCCGCCGCTTCCGCATCTTCGATTGTGGTCTGCTTGCGCGCCTCGGCTTCCAGCCGCGACTGCTCGATCTGTTTCTGCTTCAACGGCAGCGTGTATTGCATCGAATCCGATTCCGCCTGCGCCATCAACACCCGCGTCCGCGCATCGCCCTCTGCGCGTTTGATCTGCCTCACCTTCTGCGCCTCCGCCTGCGATTCCGCGATCTTCACTTTTTTCTGCTCGATGCTCTGGTCCACGGTCACTTGATCGTCTTCCTGCTCCTTCAGCAACAAGCCTTGCAGCCCTTGCTGATACTGTTCGGGGAGCAACACTTTGCGCAGCAGCACTTCCTTCACGATAATTTGGTCCTCGCCTAGCCGGGCCGTGATGGCTTGCGTGGCGCGCTGCCGGAATTCATCGCGCTTGGTGGAAAAAACATCGCGCACAATATAATTCGGCGCCAGGTCCCGGAACGTGCTCGTGACCACAGGCGCTACGATTTCCTCTTCAATCGGCTCCGGCAGATTTGCATCCACATAGTCCAAATGACGCGGATCCACGCGATAGCGCACAGTTACCGCGAGCCCGACCGACAAACCTTCGCGCGCTTCCACCGTCAGCACCTCGAGCCCCTTGTCGCGCGGATTTTCCGAAGCAGCCGTCGAATAAACTTTTTCGCGGATATCGAAAAGCTGCGCGCGCTGTACCAGAGGCACCAGCAAATGCGTCCCGGCATACAACGTTCCCGGCCGCACGCCGGAAATCTGGCTCACCCGCACCGCCGCGAAACCGTCCGGCACCACCAAAATGCTCTTGCCCAGCAGACTCGAGAGCGCAGCAAGTACCGCGAATTTCGCAGCAGCGGACCAACGTATTGTCCGCCGCGGCCCGGCAGATCGCGGCGGCAAATAAAAAGCAGGGCGCGCAACGGGCGCAGTAACGCGAGCGTCCGTGCCAAACGCCGCCGTCCCAGCTGCTGGGCCTGAAAGCGGCGCGTTTTCGGCCGATGTGCCAGCTACCTGGCTCGTCGCCAAGTCCTTGGGCGCACGCGAGCCCAGCTGCAGAATCCGGCTCAACTCAAACGCCAAATAAAGGTCATAAAGGACGATCGCAACTGCCACTCCCAAGAACCCAAAACTCACAACAAACAACAACGTCCGCAGAAAAAGCATGTGTCACCTCCTAGCCTACGTAGCGCCGGCCTGCCTACCGGTAGGCAGGCGTCCCGCTAGCTTTTTCCGCCTTGCGATATCTCCTACGCCGCCCGCCGCTTCGACTCACCGCCACCACGCGACTGCGAAATCGCCGCCACTGTCTGCGGCGCAGGCCGCGCCGGCATCACACGCATCAGCAAAACCAAACTGAGCCACTCCATCCCCAGCGCCACCGCATACGAGACAAAAATCGCTCCCGCCACCGCCGCAAATCCGATTCCGCTTTCCATGGCCATGTCCTCCGGATGAGCTGGGCTGCAAACGAACCAAAAGCAGGAGGGTAGCCAATCGAGGAAAACAGAAGTTCCACAACGCCAACCGAAGCTCCAACCCAACATTTTCAACACCTTGCGGTCGCAAACCATCGGACTCAGCCACAACTAAAGTTCACGCAGCCCACTCACAAACGTGGCCGCCCAAACACGCCGTGGAAATCCACACTCAACGCCAGCCATCACAGAGAAGCCGAACCCCGCAACCGCCCCACCTCTGCTAGAATCTGCATCAGGCGCACACGCTTCCAACATGGCCACTACACCCACAACCACGCCCCCTCCCGATCCAGAGCATCCCGGCGCCCCGGCCTCCGCCAACACGCCGGCGCGCTCGGGCCAGCTTACCGGCGGCTTTCAACTCTTCCGCATCTTTGGCATTCCCGTGTACCTGCACTCCAGTTGGATCATCATCTTCCTGCTGATCACGGTGTCGCTCGGGCAGCAATTCACCTCGCTGCATCCCGGCTGGTCCACGCAGCAGCACTGGGCGCTTGGCATCATCACCAGCATCTTGTTTTTCGGCTCACTGTTGTTTCACGAACTCAGCCACAGCGTCGTTGCGCGGCATTATCGCATTCCGGTGCAATCCATCACGCTGTATGTGTTCGGCGGGCTTTCCAGCATCACGCGCGATCCTTCCAGCTCTTTGCAGGAATTCAATATCGCCATCGCCGGGCCGCTTGCCAGCCTGTTCCTCGCCGGGAGCTTCTGGCTGGTCACGCATTATTTCCGTGGCAACGAACTGGTGGTCGCCTCATGCACGTGGCTCTGGGAAATCAACGTGATGCTGGCCCTGTTCAATCTTGTCCCAGGCTTCCCCCTGGACGGCGGCCGCGTGCTGCGCAGCATCGTCTGGGGCGTCACAGGCGATTTCAACCGCGCCACAAAGATCGCGTCCTACGCCGGCCGCTTCTTCGCCTACTTGATGATTTTTATCGGAGTCTGGTGGGCGTTTCACGGCAGCCTGGTCAACGGCATCTGGACGGCCTTCATCGGCTGGTTCCTGCTGAGCGCCGCGCGCGAAAGCTATGCGCAAGTCGCCGTGCGCAATACGCTCACAGGGGTCCGCGCGGGCGATATCATGACCCAGGACGTGCCCACGGTTGAACGCAACATCTCCGTGGATGATTACGTCCACGAAGTGCTGCGCACCGGACGCCGCTGCCACGTGGTCACCGGCGCGGGGCGCCCCGTCGGCTTGGTCACGCTAGCCTCCGCGCGCGCCGTTCCTCGCGACGAGTGGGCGAACACTTCCATCCAAGCCGTGATGATGCCCTTCGACCGCGCCCACTGTGCCACGCCGGACGAGCCCGCGCTCGGCGTCCTGCAGCGGATGCAAACCGAAGACATCAATCAAATGCCGGTGGTAGCCGATGGCGCCATCGTAGGCATGATCGCGCGCGACACGATTCTGCACGTCCTGCAAACGCGGCTGCAGCTGGGCCATCTAGCTTCGTGACCGCAAATGAAGAGAATGACAACACAGATGGACGCGGAGGGAAGATGAGCGCAGACGATCGCAGACGAAAGTTGAGCGCCAATGGGTGAGCAACACCGTGGCACATCCGCTCCTGGCTGTGCTCTTCGGCTTTCCTTGCAACAGATCGAGGATTAGCGAGCCAAAAACTTGAACGAGCCACCCATTAATGAAACGGACTACGAGCGCCTGCAACGAGAGCAAGCTCCCACCGTCACCCGCCGCGGCTTCAACAAATGGTTCGGCATCGCCGGCGTCTTAGCCGTGGCAGGAGCGCTGGTAGCTTATTGGCAAAAACGCAAACCCGGATATCCGACGAAAGTAATCGCCCAAGCCGGAGAAATCCCGGTGGGCGGCTCCAAGATTTTTACCTATCCCGCCGACGACCGTCCCTGCTTCCTCCTACGGCCCGCGGCGGAAACCTACCTGGCGTTCAGCCGCCTCTGCACCCATCACACATGCCCCGTCTTCTATCGCGCCGAAGAAAACATCTTCGCCTGCCCCTGCCACGGCGGCATCTATTCCGCCACCAACGGCGCAGTTCTCGACGGCCCTCCGCCCAAGCCGCTCCCGGAAGTAATCCTGGAACGCCGCGGCAACGATATCGTCGCCACCGGCTTCGTCCCAACCGCGACTTAATCCGAGCACACCGACCCCACGCAATTGAATGCTAGTTTGCGATGCAGGCTTACTACCGCTGCGGCGGCGTTCGATACTTCAGGGCCTTCGCATCCACGCCTTCCGTCACCGTAACAATCACATCGGCTGGAATGTCCTTCAACTCTTGCACGTATCCGCTGGGCCAGCGAATCAAGATCGAATCCACCTTGTCATGTTTGCTCAATCCAAAATAAATCCGCGGATCCTGCGCGGAGCAATAGCTCATGCCGCCCTTCGCCTGGTCATAGCTCTTCAAATCTCCCGCGGTCAATTTTAACGAAGCTCCGATGCCGTCGCGATTGGATTTCACGCCGATCAAGCGCACCGCGATCCAGTGATTGCCCTGCGCCGCCGGAGAACTGCCGCCTTCATTCCGGAAAAGCTGCGCGTCTTCGCCGTTATTGCTTACCAGAAAATCCTGCCAGCCGTCGTTGTTGTAGTCGCCCACCGCAAGCCCGCGTCCTACGCGCGGCCGCCGAAAATCCGCGCCCTCGGTTCGCGTGGCATCCACGAAATTCCCATCGCCACGATTGCGATAAAGCATCTTCTCTTCTTCGTACGCCACTTCCGGGTGGTACATCGGAATGTTGTCCAGAATATGCCCGTTGATCACCAACAGATCCCGCCAGCCGTCATTATCAAAATCGAAAAATCGCGCGCCGAATGCGCTCCTTAATATATTGGTCTGCCCGATCCCTGATGCAATCGTGTAATCGGTAAAAGTCCCATCCCCATTATTCCGGTACATGCGATTCAGTTCGAAATCCAGGTGGCTCACAAAAAGATACATCAGCCCATTGTTCATCACGTCGGCAGCATCAGCGCTCATCCCCGCTTCCGGACGCCCGTCCTCGCTGAATCCGACACCCGATTTATAAGTTGCGTCACGAAACGTGCCGTCGCCGTTGTTGTAGTACAGAAAATTTCGCTGCGTGTCGTTGGCAATGAATATATCGGTCCAGCCGTCTCCGTTCAGATCCGCCAGCACCACCGCCAGGCTCTTTCCATCCGTGTTCAGCAGCCCCGCTTTTTCCGTGACGTCTGTAAAAGTCCCGTCGCCATTGTTGTGATACAGCTTCGCCGAACTCCCGTGGAAGCTGTCCGGATGACAATACGCGCTGCTCTGCGGGATCCCTGTGAATCCCGGACGGACATCCCCGCAGAGCACGGGATGATCCACGTCGTACTGCACATAATTCGTCACCAGCAAATCGAGCTTGCCGTCGTGATCGTAATCAAACCAGCCCGCCGCCGTGCCCCAGTTTCCGTCGTCGCCCACTCCGGCCTTTGCGGTCACGTCCGTGAAAGTCCCGTCGCCGTTGTTGTGCAGCAGAACCGAGTGACGGTACCCGGTCATATAAATGTCCGGAAACCCGTCGTTATCGTAATCGCCCACCGCCGCGCCGAAGAAAAACGTCCCGTCGCTGTGGATTTTGCTTTGCTCCGTGACGTCCGTGAACGTTCCGTCGCGATTGTTGCGATACAGCGCCGGTTGCGGTGGCACCAGCGGGTGATAATTCGGGGTATAGCCGCTGTTCACGAAAAACGCGTCCAGATACCCATCCTGGTTGTAGTCAATCCACGCGACGCCCGCTCCCATCGTTTCCGGGTACAGCCGCTGCGGTGAAGACGCCCGCTCGTGATGAAAATGGATCCCCGCAGCATTGGTCACATCGCGAAATTCCACGTGATATGGATTGGTTATTTCGCTGCGGTGTCGCAGCTTCACCGTTTCATCTTGCGCTTGTCCTGCGGATTCGCCGCGCGGCGCCGCGGGTAAGGGTGCGGGCGCGGCCTGCCGCTCGCGCGCCGCAAGCAAGATGCGATACGCGGCACGTGCCGGTGGTCCCAGCAATGCGCCGGACACGTCTGCTGTAGCCATGACAATGATAGAAAGAGAAATAAGGAGGGGACTGCGAAAACGAATTCGTTGCCGGCTCATCGCGCTACAGATTCTAGCAGCACGCCAATCCTCATGCCATGTCGCTCCCCGATCACGCACCATCTGCAGGTTTGACGCCTTCTCCCTCCAAGCGGATAGCAACACCGCATCACTTCATTAACATTCCATTAACACTCATTCGAGTTTTCATACTGCGGAGTTCTTTTATGGAACCGATTCGCACTCTGTGGAAAACTTTCGTTCGCACACAGTTTCGTGTTGACTCCACGTGGACCCAGGGATAGCCTGCTTCCATTCTGTGGGCTGGGGGGCCCTGTCCGGAAGTGATTCCCATAATTACTCCGCAGTCCGTGAAGGATTGGAGCGCAGAATTTTCGCTTCGCGTCCGTGGCGTAAGTAAAAATTCGCGCGCGGCTATCGCGCACCCGAGCATTTCTCCCGGCGACACAACGTCAAGCGGCGCAACCCACGCCACGTGCATCGCGCTCGTTCTCACTGTCATCATTTTCGCAGTCACGCCCGTCACCCACGCGGACGGAAATGCGCGCGCGGCCACCAACGCCACGGCGCCGGCAGCTCTTAAAAAAGTAATCATTGATACCGACCCCGGCACCGACGACGCGCTCGCTATTCTCCTCGCGCTGAATTCGCCTGAGCTGGATGTGCGCGCTCTCACCGTCGTCCCCGGCAATGTGACCGCGCAGCAGGGCCTGGAAAACGCACTCAAGCTCGTCTCGCTCGCCAATCGCTGCGACATTCCCGTCGCCGGCGGCGCCCAGCATCCACTGTTTCAAAAGCTGATCACCGCCGAACTCTGGCACGGCGCGAACGGCCTGGCCAATGTCGAGCTGCCGCCGAGCAAATGCAAAGCCGATCCGCGCTTCGGGCCCGACCTGATCATTCAAATGATTCACGAGTCACCGCACGAGATCACTCTCGTCCCTATCGGCCCGCTCACCAACATCGCTCTTGCACTGCTGAAAGATCCTTCGATCGTTCCGCTGGTGAAAGAAGTCGTGATCATGGGCGGCTCAATTTCTGGCGGCAACGTGAACGCTTCTGCCGAAGCCAATATCTATAACGATCCCGAAGCGGCGCAGATCGTCTTCCAAGCCGGCTGGCGCTTGACCATGGTCGGCTTGGATGTGGGCGACAAAACTCTCTACGACCAGGCGCATCTCGATCAGCTTTCGAAAACCCACGGCCCCGAGAACGATTTCGCGGTGAAAGTTCTTACTTTCCTGCTGCAGCAGGAAGCGAAGTACGGCGCAGGCGGCGGCTCCCCGATGTACGATCCGCTTGCAGTCGGCACCGCCATTGATCCTTCCATTACCTCGACGCAAGCGATGCATGTGGACGTGGAATCGCGCGGTGAATTTACCCGCGGCGAAACCGTCGCCAATCGCCACGACACCGTCGAACGCAATGTCCTCCACGGCGAGCGCTACATCATCGAGGGGGTTGACCACGTGCAGCCCAACGTTCAGGTTTGCACCGGCGTCAACGCCGAACAATTTCTTCAGCTGCTGAATTCGCGCCTGGCGGGTAAATAAAATGAAAAACGAGCACTTCGCACATTCCGGCCAATCAGATTTCGCGGTTGATCGCTCCACACCCAGAGGGAGAGCAACAATGAAAATGGTGAAGATTGTGTTTCTGGCAGCATCGGCCGTCGTGTTTTCGCTCGCGGGCCTTCTCTTCGCCGCTCCTGGCGCGTCCGCGCAATCCGTGGAGCGCGGCGAAATCCGCGGCGTCGTTTACGACACCTCGCACGCCATCGTGGCAGGCGCCAAGGTGACCATTTCCAATCCTTCCACTGGCTATAAGCGCGAGCTCACCGCCGACGCCAACGGCTCGTACGACTTCGCCCAATTATTGCCCGGCACTTACAAAGTCCAGGCGGAGGCCGATGGCTTTGCAGCTACCATCGTCACCGACCTCGTCGTGGACATTGGCGCCAGTCTGGCTCTCGACATCACTCTCCCGGTTAAAGGCCAGACGCAAAGCGTCACCGTGTCCGCACTCGAGGCTGGCCCCATTGATACCTCCACCGCCGGCATCAATCAGGTCATTAACCAAAAGGACTTGGAGACTCTCCCGCTCTCCGGCCGCGATTATCGCGACCTCGCGCAGCTAAGTTCATCGGCGCAGGTGGTTCCCGGCCTGCGCGGCGGCATCCGCTTAGGCGGCCAGCAGAGCGATTACCTCGGCATCGTTGTGGACGGCCAGGACACCTTCAACAACTACTTCGGCGAAATTTTCGGCTCTCTCGAAACCAAGAACTTCACGGTGCCCCTGGAGGCCGTGCAGGAATTCCAGGTGGTCACCAACGGATTTGCTCCGGAATTCGGACGCGCCACCGGTGGCTTGGTCAACGTGGTCACCAAATCCGGCACCAACCAGTGGCACGGCGAAGCGCACGATTACTATCGCGGCAGCGATTTTACTGCGAATGATGCTCTCGGCGAACCACCCAACATCGCCACCCAGAATCAGTTTGGCGGTTCCGTCGGCTTCCCCATTCACAAAGACCGCCAATTCCTGTTTATCGCCACCGATGCTCAGCTGCAGAATGGTCCGCTCGTTACTCAGTTTTGTTCGCCGGGTCCGGATCAAGCAGCGTGCCTCGCGGAGCTACCGCTGATTACGGGACCCTCTTTTGCGAACTGCGCACCGGGAGCCTGCGCTCCAGGCACAGTCCCGCTGCCCAGCAATGTTTCAGCCGGCACGATGTTGCCGCCAGGCTGCGGAACCAGCCCGACTGCCGGCGAACTCGTGCTGATGGACTGCTATGGCAAGTCCTCGATAGCGGGCTTCCAAGGCGCCAGCAACCAGTTCCAGAATTTGTTCACTATCCTGGGACACTACGACTATCAATTCAGTCCTGCGAACCACTTCAGCGTACGGAGCTACTTCACCCGCAACCATACTGACGGGTTCAGCGGCGCTCAGGGGCAGAATGAAATTCCCCAGGCGTTCAACAACACAGAGGACTTCATCAACAAGGGCGGAGCCGTTGTTTTCGGCTTGAACACCGTGCTGGGCCGCAAGGTGAACGAGGTCCGCATCAGCGTTTCAGAAGAGGTTCGCGAGCGCCACTCCAACAGTGATTCGCCCGGCCTTTCGATTTCCGATTCCGGCTTCCCGAGCTTGAATGTCGGCAGCGCTTTTAATTATGGCATTGGCCAACGCTACTACCTGCCCATTAACAACCAGGACGGCAAGTTCGAAGCCGCGGACAACTTCAACTATTCGTTCGGCAAACACGACATGAAGTTCGGCGGAGATTCCGTCACCTTCGAGGACCGCAAAGATTCCTTCGTCGGATGGGGCGCGGGTGAATACGATTACTTCGATATCGCAGATTTCAATAGCGGAGTGGCAGGGGGAGGACTTCTCAGTCAGGGCGTTGCTCTTAACGGAAAGCCGCTATCGTTCTTGGGTCCAGCCACAACTCTTTTCCCCAACTACCAGACCGACCTGGGGCTCTACTGGCAAGATAAATGGCAAGTGGCGAGAAACCTTACCATCACATACGGACTGCGCTGGGACGGCACATGGAACCCGCAACCGCAGACGCCGATGTGGGGAAGCACCGTCCTCGTTGGCCAGGGCGCGGGATCGCATGAGTCCGCGGTGCCACAGCGTGTCCCAGGTGATTTCAATCAGTGGGGCCCGCGCATCGGCCTTGCATGGAACGTGAGACAAGGGACTCATCCAACGGTTGTTCGCGCTGCTTGGGGGCTCTATTATGCGCTGACCGTTGGCATTTTCTTGCCGACGGCGGGAGCTGGAAACCTCACCCACTGCATCGGCGGTTGCGCGGCTCCAAACGGCGGGCTACTTGGCTTTCCCTATCTAAATCCCAATTCCACGCCCTTAGCCGTCAACCAACTGTGCGGGACGCAGTTCGGCTGCCCCGCTTCCACGTCCGGAGGTGGATACATAGATCCCGCATTCCAGAATCCACGCGTCTCCAACTTCACCGGCGGGATCGAGCAAGCGCTGCCGTATAACATGCAGCTGACGGCTACATACTCCTACGTGCACTCCACCCATCTGCGGACCGGCGGCTACGGTTCAGAAGAAGCCTGGCAGCGGAATTACATCATCGGTGGAACAGACCCATTTGGGCGCTCTATTCTCCAGGGTGCGACTAACTATACCGCCGGAGCGTTTTCAAGTTTCAGTCCTACGCCCCTGGACCCCACGCTGCCCACTTCCAACAATGAAACGGCCAGTTTTGGTCATGGCAATTACCAGTCGCTGGTTGTCAACCTCACCAAGCGTTTCTCCAATCATTTCCAGCTGTTCGCCAATTACATCTGGTCGCAAAACCAGGACAATGCCGCGAGCGAGCGCGATACCGATACCTACTTCGGCCAGCAGGATCCCATTAATCTGGCCATTGACTACGGCCGCAACGGTCTAGACATCACTCAGCAATTCAAAGCCGCTGGTGTTTACGAGTTGCCCTGGGGCTTCGAAGTCAGCTCAAGCCTGATCGCTCACTCCGGCGTGCCATTCCCCCTCTACATCGCACAAGACATCAATGGCGACGGAGTTTCCGATCTCGGTCACAATAACGACCGTCCGACCTATGCGAACGCCGCCGGCAAGACATTCCTCTTGGGGCGTTACCCGTTCGACCAGCCGAGTTATTTCGAGTGGGATGCGCGGTTGCAAAAGGACCTCCGCGTACATGACCAATTGCACGTGATATTGTCCGGCGATTTCTTCAACCTCACCAACCACGGCAATGTGTACTCGAATCCGAACAACCCAAATACGGCCACGATTTCGCTAAACGGTTGCACGCCGAATACTCCAGCCCCTGCTCCTGGCTTCACTGGCTCGGTAGCGGGCTCGCTCGGGTTCACTTGCGCGCCGCTCACCGCCGCCACGATGCCAAAGATCGGAGTGAACGGCTTCCGCGCGATCACGCAGATCGCGCCGGGCAGCACACCGTTCGCGTTCCAAGCAGGCGTCAAGTTCGTGTTCTAACATGAACTCGGGCTCCTTTGGACGAAGGCAGTTTCTACAATCCGCAACCAGCTCCATGATCGCAGCAGCCGGAGGCGAAAGCCTCCGGCAAGCTGCCGCCTCCTCCGCGTCGCGTGTAAAGGTGCCGTGGCCCAAACCCATCGGCAGTCCCGTCCTCGATAGCCTTCCGCCCGTGATCGAAAATTCGCGCGACGTACACACCAACGTGGACAAGCTGATCGAAGTCGCGGGCTGGATGGCCTACGAAGAACTTCCCATGCCCGAATATTTCCTGCCCATGGGGGTTGGCGCAGGCGATGCCGACGAAACCATTGACTTCATCATGGTTGCGGACGTCATAGACACCGCGTTCACCGATTTCACCACCCACGTAAAATTCCAAGTGGATTACGCCGGCCAGCATTGGTCTGATTCCGACGCTGAAGTCGCCTGCATCAAGCGCGCGATGGATCAGGGCATCCCGATCCTCGATGGCCATTACCTCGCCCAGCTCACCCGCCCGCAAATGGAAAAAATCTTCGCGGGCAATATCGAAATCCCCATGCTCGATGAAAAGCTGGAGCTGTGGCGACAGTGCGGCGCCGTGCTCGCCGCGAAATACAACGGGCGCTTCCACAATTTCATCCGCACTTGCTCGCCGCGCCTCTACGACAACGGCAAGGGCATGGTGGACCGCCTCGTCGTCGAATTCCCGCGCTTCAACGACGTCAGCATGTACGACGGCCACGAAATCAAGATCTACAAACTTGCGCAGCTCGGCCTGTGGTTCCTGTACGCCGGCCTGCACAAATCCGGAAAATTTCAGATCGAAGACGTTCACTCCATGACCGCCTTCGCCGATTACATCGTTCCCGTTGGCCTGCGCGTCATGGGCATCACGTCCTATTCCCCCGCTCTCGAAAAAGCCATTAACACGTATCAGCTGATCCCGCGCGACAGCACCCAGGAAATCGAAATCCGCGCCCACTGCATCTACGCCACAGCCTTGCTCACAGAGGAAATCAACAAGCTCCGCGCGCCCGACAACCAGATCATCATCCCCCAAATAGACGCCCGCATCTGGACCCACTACCACACCACAAACTGGCCCCACCACCTAACCCGCACCATCATGTATTAATCTCAATCGTGGTACAGCGACTCCTCGCCGCGCGCGGTTGCCGTTGCTTCACAATGGGAATGCCAATCTCCCGATTGACGGTCCGCGCTACGGATCGTCTGTGATGTTGCAGCGGCCAGCTTAAGCGGGACGCCATTGGCTTTTTCGTGGCATAGCCGCTGCTAGCCGTCGGCCTGACATCGTGCTGCAACTTCCGCAGATCCCAAATCAATCTAATTGCTCCACCCGCCACCATTGCCTCATACTCCTCGCAAGGCAGGCCTTCATGCGTCGCGCACATCTGATCGAGCTGCACGAACAATCCTGGTTCCCCAAATTCCTCCGCGACGAAATCACCGACACTCTGCAAAACGGAATGAACCGCTTCGCCGCCTACGCCCCCGTCGTTCCTGTATTGCAAGATGTGCTGAATTCCACCCGCAGCGCCAGCATCATTGATATGTGCTCCGGAGGAGGCGGCCCCTGGCTCGACCTGTCTCGCCGCCTACAAAAAATCGCGCCCACCTCCCTGCAAATTCTGCTCACCGACAAATATCCAAATCTCCACGCATTCCAATCCGCCGGCGCCGCATCAGAAAACCACATTAAGTTCCACTTCGCTCCAGTGGACGCCACCAAAGTCCCGCCCGAACTTCGCGGCTTCCGCACGATGTTTACTTCGTTCCATCATTTCCAACCCGCCGAAGCCCGCGCCATCCTGCAAAATGCGGTGGACGCGCGCCAAGCCATCGGCATTTTCGAAGTCACCCGCCGCGCCCCCGCCGCCATCGCGCTGATGTTTCTTTGGGCGCTGCTGCCCTTCCTCTTCACCCCATGGATTCGCCCCTTCCGCTGGTCGCGCCTGCTCTTCACCTACGTGCTCCCCATAATTCCGTTCATCCTGCTTTTCGATGGAATAGTCTCCTGCCTCCGCACTTACCGCCCGCAAGAACTGCGCGACATAATCGCCAGACTAACCGCCGCCGAATATCACTGGGACGTAGGCGAGCGCTCCAACTCCGCAGGCCGCGTTCCCATTGCCTACCTCATCGGCTACCCCACCCCAACGCGCTAGCGCAGTGAATTGTCGTTGTTGGGGGCACGGCATGCCGTGCCCGCCGCGCAGATTTCAAGTCTTCAGACATTGCTGTTGAGTTTGTAGCGGCTACGATAGCGACGCAGACTGCATCACTTGGGGAGCCAAAAGATTCGAAGGAACACCTGCACTGAAGCTCACTCCCGAGACTGCGCCCGATTCGATTCTCAAGATTTCGAACCGGACGGTCAGTCGTCAGGCTTTTCCTTAAAGATTCATTGATCTTCCGCGGCCTAATCCGGATGACTGTGCCGCCAATTCCAGTAGTCCCTCTGCTCTTTGTGGTTGGCGTGCGCGTATTCGACTTCGTGCCGGTGATTGTCCGACAGGTACACTCCCCACGCGTGACGCTCGTGCTCGTCCCAGTTGTGATAATCGTGGTGACCTGAGTCATAGACGCGTACCTGAACGCCCGCCTCTTGCGGCGCGGGCGCGGCCATTACCGACACAGGCGCGACCAAAGCGACAGTCAAAAATATCCCGGCGACGTAACGATGTGTTCGATGCATGTAAAAATCCTCCAGCGATGAAATTCCGCCGTTGCTAAGCGGTAGCCTCGACTATGCACGCCGCCGCGCCGAACTAATGTGCGTTACAGCACAGTGTATCGCTCACGACATCGGCACCCGCCGCCCGCCCACACCTCGCAATGCCGTTGAAATCACATAGAGCGCCGGCGCGTCCCGGAGCCGCGCGTTCGCACCAAAAAAGGGTCACGGCGTCACAGCCGCGCCACCATTTAACGCGGCCAGCGCTCGTTTATAATCCGGATCGTCCGGCGAGATCTCCACCGCCTTCTGGTACGCCGTCCGCGCCTTCGCCCGCTCCCCGCGCTGCTGGTAAATCGCCCCTATCTCAAAATAGGCGTCCGACTCCTTCGGATTCACCAGCACGGTTTGCTGAAACGCTCCCAGCGCGTCGTCCATCTTCCCCTGCTTCTCCAAGATTTTCCCCTGCACATACAAATATTCCGGATGGTAAGGAGCCCGCGCCAGCGCCTGCCGAATCGCGTCACTCGCCTTCTCCATCTCTCCGACGGAATAATAAAGCTTCGCCAACTGCGCGTAAGCACCCGGATAAGTCGCGTCCATCGCAATCGTCTGCTGCAACGCCGCCAGCGATCCGGCGAAATCGTTCTTCATCGCCAATTCATCCGCATGCTGAACCAGATGCTTCGCCTGGATCTGATTTTCCTTACTGGACCGGTCGTTCTGCGACGACTTCTCGAATTCCTCCAAGGTCGCCGCCGCCTTTTCGTCCTCCCCCGCGCAGCGATAAGCCCGCGACAACAAAAATAAAGTCTCCGAATCCGCATCCATTTCCGGCGACGACGCCCCGTCCCCCGCCCGGGCCGCCAAAGGCTCCAGCGCCGCGACCGCCCGCCCGCAGCGCGATTTTATTTCCTCTGCCGTAGCCCCCGGCGGCGCGCGCACTAAAATCTTCCCGAGCAGCGCCCGCCCGTGCGCATTCTGCGGCTGCA
Source organism: uncultured Acidobacteriota bacterium (assembly GCA_963821765.1). Lineage (GTDB taxonomy): Bacteria > Acidobacteriota > Terriglobia > Acidiferrales > UBA7541 > Palsa-295. The sequence continues at coordinate 183,102 of CAWGFF010000003.1, read as the reverse complement.
ATTCCACCACGTTTTCCGCGTCCGCCAGCGCCAAGCCGTCGCGGTTCTGGTCCGCATAAATTTCGCCACGCGTGTAAAGTGCCAGCGCGTCTTTCGGATCGCGCGCCAGCACTTTCGCAATCTGTTGCAACGCCGCAGCCATGTCTGCCGCGCCGCCCTTCGCCTTGTACGCCACGGCCAGCCGGTTGCGCGCGTCCAAATTCGCGGGCTCAATCGCCAGCGCCGCCGTCAAGTGCGCGATCGCCGCGTCATAAGTCTGTAGCTCCAGGTCCAGATCGCCCAGCATCGCCAGAGGCGCCGCACTTTTCGGATGATCCCGCCGCGCCTGGTCGAGAATCTGCGTAGTCGCATCAAAATTGTGCACCGCGCGAAATGCCTGCGCCAAACCCATTTCCGCATCCAAATTGCGCGGCGAAACACGCAGCGCTTCGCGATAATCCGCAATCGCATCAGCGAATCGTCCCGCCGCCGCAGCCCCGCGACCCAGCTCTATCAATGTCACCGCCGCCTGCGGCGAGCTCGACGCGTGCGCCGACGTCTGCGCCTTGCACGCGAGCGCACTAACCGCAACACCAACGCACACCATCAGGGCGAATCCTGGCTGCTTATAGTTCCACGACGCTCCGATCCCTGCAAACATCCGCGGATTATAACATCCGCTATTGACGTGAATTCACGTGACCCGTTTCGACAGAACGCGACTCAATCCTCGATCCACCGTTTTCCCTTGACTCACGCCAACCAGGGAACTATAAGCTCCGTTGGTGCCACAGGTGTCCTGCCGCCGGAACACGACCAGGGGAAACCAGCCTTCAATAATTTTCAGCAGCAACAACACAAGGGGATCAATCATCGCCATGGGCCTGAAGAGAATTTTGCCGTGCATCGTCGCCATCGTCGCGCTAGCATCCATCGCCGCCACTACCGCCAGCGCGCAATCCAAACGAAAAGTGATCATTGACCAGGACGCCCGCGGCGCCGCGACCACCGACCAGCAATCCATTTTGATGTTCCTGCAATCGCCCAAGGTCGAAACCCTGGGCATCACCGTGGTTAGCGGCGATATGTGGCGCGACGAAGAAGTAGCCCACACCCTCCGCATGCTCGAGCTCACCGGACACCAGGACATTCCTGTGTATCCCGGCGCCGTCTATCCCTTAATCAATCGCATGGAAATGATCGAGCGCTGGGAAAAACTCTACGGCACAGTCCATTATCAAGGCGCGTGGAACGGCCACCGCCCCGGCATGAATCTCGGCGACGGCCTGCGCGGCAAATATCATTTGCCCTTCGAAGTTCCGGATCTCGCCGAGGGCAATCCCACGTTAAAAGCTCAAAGTGAAGACGCCGCGCATTTCATCATCCGCATGGTTCACAAATATCCGCACGAAGTCACCATCTACGCCGGCGGCCCGTTGACGGACATCGCCCAGGCCATCAGCCTCGATCCACAAGTTTCCGAGCTGGCGCAGGAACTGGTCGTCATGGGCGGCAGCATCGCCCCCATCGTGCCCAAGGATTGGATCGCGGAAAATCGCCGCGAATTTAATTTCTGGTGGGACCCTGAAGCCGTGCACATCGTCCTCACGTCGCCCTGGCACAAAGTCACCGTCACCACCGTGGATATTTCCGTAAAAGCTCGCATGACCAAGGAACTGATCGCCGAAATCGCGAAATCACCCAGTCCCGCTTCGCAATATCTGGCAAAATATGCCGACGAAGAATTCATGTGGGACGAGCTGGCCGTCGCGGGATGGCTCGACCCCAGCGTCATCACCGAGCAAACGCAATTTTTCATGGACATAGACATTTCGCACACCGCCGGCTACGGCAACGTGCTGGTCTGGAGCGAGGGCGCGCAACCGGGCCTGGGCGAGCAGCTCGTCAGCATCCCCGAAGATCTGAACAAAGAAAAATTCTATAAAATATTCACTGACCTGATGGCGCTGCCGCCCGCCGCGCATGCAGCGGCCGTGAAATAGCGAGACGCGAACCGATGCCAGACACCACAGCGAAGGTTGACGTAGCAGGAATCGGCAGTTGCACCGTGGATTATTTCGCCATCGTCCCGCGCCTGCTTGGTCCCGAAGAAAAAATCAACGCCACGCGCATGGAAATCCACGCCGGCGGCGTCACCGCCAATAATCTCACGCAGGTCGCTCGCCTCGGCGTCAGCACCGGTTGGCTCGGCCTGATCGGCGACGACGAGAACGGCCGCATCATTCAGAAAGCGTTCACCGAAGATCACATGGATCTTTCTGGCATCGAAGTCGTGAAAGGTGAATATTCCGCCCTCACCTGGATTCCGGTGGACGTTGCGGGCGAACGCTGCATCTACATGTTCCCGAACGTCACCGGAAAAATTTCTGTCTATCAGGTGCTGCATCGCTTCGCGCCGCACATCCTAGCCGCCAAACATTTCCATACCGAAGCTTCGCAACTTCCCATCGCCCCAGTTAAAGAAGCGATGCAAGTAGCGCACGACGGCAAAGTCCGCGTCATTTTCGATCTCGACGTCTCCCCCAGCTTTTTCGCCGAGTCCGAGCTCGGCACGCAAGCAGAACTCTGCAGCGCGCTTCGCCTCGTGGACGTCCTCAAGCCCTGCAAAGCCGCCGCTCGCGAATTAACCGGCGAAGCGGACTACGAAAAAATCGCCACCGCTCTCTTGCGCATGGGCCCCACGGTCGTCGCCATCACCCTTGGCGCCGACGGCTGCCTCATCGCCACGCCCAAAGTAGTCGCCAGAGTTCCCGCCTTTAAAGTGGACGTGGTGGACACCACCGGCGCAGGCGACGCCTTCATGGGCGGCCTCTCCTACGCACTTCTGCAAGGCTGGGATAGCCAAAAAGTAGGCCTGTTTGCAAACGCCTGCGCCGCGCTATGCTGCACAAAAATCGGCGCCCGCGCCATGGCCAAACACGACGAAGTAGTAGCGCTGATCAAGCAGCAAAGCCCAAAAGGAGCCGCGGCGTTCTAGCGGTCGCGACTTGCCGTTAGATTTGCAGCGCCGGCGTCCCACCGGCTCTTTTGCCTTCGAAGTTGCGTTCGATTCTGTACCGGCCGGTTCAGCTTTATCGAACCGGGCAGCCACAGTTTCTGCAATTGCCGTTGTACCGGCGCAAACACGCAACCCGCGCCAGCTTTCGCATCCAAACAAAGGACCCTAATGTTCACACCAACAACCTTCGGCACCGCCCTATTGATGATGATCGTCTCCGCCGCCTGCTGGGGTTCCTGGGCCAACACCTACAAAGGCGTAAAGAACTACCGCTTCGAACTTTTCTACTGGGACTACGCCATCGGAATTTTCCTAGCCGCGCTGATCTACGCCCTGACCATGGGCTCGACCACAAACGGCCCCGCCAGCTTCCTTAACAATGTTCGCTCCGCTGACCTCTCCAACATCGGCTGGGCCCTCCTGGCCGGAATAATTTTCAACCTGGCCAATCTTCTTCTGGTAGCCGCGATAGACATGGCCGGCCTGGCCATCGCCTTCCCCGTAGCCATCGGCATCGCCCTGGTAGTCGGCACCGTCCTCAGCTTCGTGCAGCAGCAACGCGGGAACGTAACGATGCTCGGCGCCGGGGTCCTCTGCGCAGTAGTCGCCGTCATCCTTGACGGCAAAGCCTACGGCGAACTCGGCACGAACAGAGAAGCCTCGCGCAAAAGCATCATCGTCTGTATCATTTCCGGTGTGCTGATGGGCCTGTGGGCGCCATTTTCCACGCGCGCTCTTACCCACGGAAATACTCTGGGTCCCTACAGCATCGCCGTCTTTCTCACTGGCGGCGCGCTGCTTTCCTGCCTCTGGTGGAATTTGTATTTCATGAAGAAGCCGCTCGTGGGCGAGCCCGTCGCGTTCAGCGGATTTTTCCGTGGCCCCGTGAACGGCCATGTCCTCGGCCTGCTCGGCGGCGCCATCTGGACCACCGGCACAGTCTTCAATCTCGTCGCGGCCAATTTCACTGGCGTTGCAATCTCGTACTCCATCGGCCAGTCCGCGCCAATGGTCGCCGCCCTTTGGGGCATTTTCGTCTGGAAAGAATTCGCCGGCGCTAACAAGCGTGCGCAGGCGTATCTCGCGCTGATGTTCATCTTCTACTTCCTCGCGATTTTTCTAATCGCCCGCGCCAACACGGCGGGCTAGATCGGCGGCCTGCGAAAACCACCAGTGGCCGTTTCGATCTTCGCCGCCACCGCTAACACCGCTTCATCCTCCCAAGGCCGCCCCACCACCTGCACTCCGATCGGCAAACCTTCCGGCGAACGCCCCACCGGCACTACCGCCGCCGGATTCCCCAGCAAATTAAACCACTGCGAATAACTCATCGCCTTCAAATATTCCACCTTCCTCCCCCGCACGATCCATTCCCGCTCCCCATGACGAAACGCCGGAATCGCGCAAGCCGGACAAATCAAAATCGGAAAAGTTTCCATCTGCCGCAACAACCGCTCGCGCAATGCGTCGCGCCCCACTAAAGTGTTCAGCCACTCCCGCCCATCCATCGCCGGCTCCAGCGCAACGCGTTCCCGCCAGGACCGATACATCGGACTCAATTCCGCCTCGCGCCCTTCCACCGTCGAAGCAAACGCCATCTGCACCGCGCGCCCGAATAAATTCCACCAAAGCTGCCACACGCGATCCAAATTCTGCGGCCGCCAAGCCTCCACCTTAAATCCCTGCGCGCGCAAAGCCTCCGCCGCAGCCCGCACCGCCGCAGCAGTTTCCGGAGTCACAGGAGTCACGCCATCATCTTCAAAATAAGCCACACGCAGCTTCAGTATTTCCGCGTCGCTCCACACGCGCAAAGGCACCGGCGCCGATGCCGGATCCCCAATGTCCGGCCCAGCCATCACCGCAAATAACCTCGCCACGTCCGCGACCGTCCGCGCCATCGGACCCACAACTCCCAACTGCGAAAACGGACCCGCCGACGCGGGATAATGTCCCGACGAAGGCACCCTCCCCGCCGTAGGCTTCAATCCGCAAATCCCCGAATAATGCGCCGGCACGCGTATCGAACCGCCGCCGTCGCTCCCCACTCCCCCCGCCGAACATCCCGCCGCGATGGCCGCCGCTTCCCCGCCGCTCGATCCGCCCGGCGTCCGCTCCAAATCCCACGGACTGTTCGTCCGCCCGTAAAGCGCATTGTCCGTCTCATAAGCCATGAGAAATTCCGGCACATTCGTATTCCCCAGCAAAATTGCGCCGGCGCCGCACAATCGCGTCACGAGCGTCGCATCCTCCGACGGCACATAACCCTTGCGCAGACGGCTTCCACATTCGCAAGGCCACCCCGCCACATCCACCGAACTCTTTATCGAAATCGGCACGCCATGCAACGCGCCAAGTGAATCAACAGGCCCGCGCGACGCAACCGCAAGCTCCGCGACCTTCGCCTGTTCTCGCGCGCGGTGCACATCCACATACACAAACGCATTCAACTGCGGATCGCGCCGCGCATTCAACTCCGCAATCCGCACCAAATGCGCATCCACCAATTCCACGGGCGAAACCGCCCGCGCCCGAACCTGCTCCGCCATATCCACAGCAGAAAGAAAATTCAAATCATTCATAGTGATCTCAACAAAAAGCACGCTAACGCGCCCGCCAGTCTAGCACGCACCTCGCCTCGACCCAGGGTGTTGACGACGTAGCACCGGCGTCCCGCCGGCTCTGTTGGTTTTGAACTTGAATTTGTAGCGGCCAGCTTTAGCTGGGCGGCTTTGACTTTGACGCGGTAGAATATCCCACGCACTCAGAAAGGGAGAGTAATGATCCGCTTCACCCGCGAAACAATTTTCCTGGCGCTATTCACCTGCACTCTAATCGCAGCCAGCCAAGAGCAACAACAGCAGCAGCCCACGCAAGAACAACCCTCGCCGCCGCAGCATCACAAAAGCGCCCACCCACACCCCGCCGCGGCAAAAGCCGACGACGACTCCGCCGCCCAAGAGCCACCTCCGAATCCCCGCGCCGACGTAATCCGCGAAAACAACTTCGGCGTTTCGCTCATGAATCGCCAGCAATTTGAAAAAGCCCTGGGCAAATTTCAACGCGCCTGCATCCTCGACCCTCAAACAGACATCGGCTGCCTCAACTCCGGCATCGCCTTCCTCAACATGCAGCGCTTCGACGAAGCCCGCGCAATCCTGCAAAAATCCGCCGAACGCGACCCGCGCAATCCCTGGGCCTGGTTCAACCTGGGCCTGATGGAAAAAGCCGGAGGCGATGCCGACGCCGCCATCGCCGATTTCCAGAAAGTTGCCGCGCTCGATCCTTACGACGCCGACACCCAATATTTCCTCGGCCTGATTTATTCCCAGCAACAGCAGTACGACAAAGCCATCGCGTCATTCAAACGCGCGCTCGAACTAAATCCCTTCCAGGTTTCCGCCGAATTCGGCATGGCCCAAGCACTGCAACGCAGCGGCAAAACCGCCGATGCCAAAATTCACTTCGACCGCTTCCAGCACATGACCTCGCAAAAACTTGGCAAGCCCGTAAGCTTCATCTACGGCGAGCAAGGAAAATATTCCCTGGCCGAAATCCTACAACCAGCCCCCGAGCCAGTGCCGCAAGCGATGCCGGTCCATTTCGTCAACGTGACTCAGTCCGCGAACTTGCCCACCTCCGCCGCAGCACGCGTCGCAGCCGCGCAAGCGAACGCCACGCTCGATACGACGGCGGGCGCGACGGCATCTGGCAGCGTCACGATTGGCGCCCGAAGAACTCGCGGCGCTAAACCTCCGTCGCCGGCTTCTCCCACCACGCTCGGCAAATTCTTGGGCGCCGGCGCCTGCATCATTGATTACAACAGCGACGGCAAGCCCGACATTTTCCTCGCAGACGCCGACGGCCGCGGCAATTCCGCCCTCTACAAAAATCTCGGCGCGGGAAAATTCCTGAACGTCACCCGCGAAGCCCGCCTCGAAATTCACGGCCAGCAAATGGGCTGCGCCGTAGGCGATTACGACAATGACGGCAAGCCCGATCTGGCCGTCAGCACCGACGGAAAAGTCATCCTCTTCCACAACGAAGGCAACGGGGCATTCAAAGACGTCACCAAAGACGCGGGAATAGACACCGAAGCCACGGAAGGAGCGCTCGCTCTTGGACTCACGTTCATTGATTTCGATCACGATGGCGACCTCGATCTCTACGTCACGCGCTTCAACGATTTTCCGCTCCCCAAACCCGCGACGCCATTTGAATTCCCAACGGACGTCCCTCCCCCCGGCAACGTCCTGTGGCGCAACAACGGCAACGGCACGTTCACCAATTGGACTACCGAGACCGCTCTCGCCGGAACCGCCCCATCCGTAGGCGCCCTCGCCAGCGACATCAACAACGATCGCGCCATAGATTTCGTAGTCACCGGTTGGCAAAAATCCCCCGTCGCCTATCTAAATCCCCGCGAAGGCGCATTTCAATCCACCACTCCATGGAGCAGCGACATGCCCGCACCGACCGCCGGCGTCGTCGCGGTCGATTTCAACAAGGACGGCTGGATGGACCTGGCCTTCACACATTGGGGCGCGCCAGGCCTGAGCCTCTGGCGCAACAACAACGGAAAAACTTTCGAACGCGTGAATCTCCCCGACCTCGACTGGATGCGCGGCTGGGGCGTCGCGCCAATTGATTACGATGACGACGGTTGGATTGATCTGGTAGCAGTCGGCGAGGATTTCTCCGGCGCGGGACACATCGTCCTTCTCCGCAACGAAGGCGCCGCCGGCTTCCGCGACGTGACCGCCTCTACCGGCCTGGACAAAATCACACTAAGAAATCCCCGCGCTATCATCGCCTTCGATTTCGATGGCGACGGCGCGACTGACCTGCTGATCACCCAAAATAATCTTCCGCCAGTCCTGCTAAAGAACGACGGAGGTAATCGCTACAACTGGATAAAAATCGCGTTCAAAGGTGAGAACGACAACAAATCCGCCATCGGCACAAAAGTAGAAATGTACGCAGGCGCGTTGCAGCAGAAATGGGAAGTCCCCGGCGCCTCCGGCTATCTGGGACAAGGCCCCGCCCCAATCGTCGCCGGCCTGGGCGCCGAACGCCAAGCCGACGTGATCCGCCTACTCTGGCCCACAGGCGTTCTGCAAGACGAACTCGAAATCCCAGCCCACAAAGAAGAACTCATCACCGAAATTGATCGCCGCGGAAGCTCCTGCCCCATCGTCTTTGTCTGGAACGGCCAAAAATTCGAATTTCTTGCAGACATGATCGGCCCGGGAATCGTCGGACACTGGATCGGCCCCAACCAGCGCAACATTCCCAACCCCGCTGAATATTTCAAAGTCACCGGCTCGCTAGCCCAGCCGCAAGAGGGCCGCCTGCGTTTCAAAATGCTCGAACCAATGGAGGAGCTGGATTATCTCGACCAAGCACGCCTGCTCGCGGTGGATCATCCCAATTACGTCGAAGTCTATCCCAACGAGCATTTCGCCAGCGAACTGCCCTTCCCGCAATTCAAAGTGATCGCCAGCCGCGACGCGCATCTTCCCGTCGGCGCATGGGATGATCACAGCCGAAATCTGCTCCCGCTCCTCAGCGAGCAGGACCACAAATACGTCACGAATTTCCCGCTCGCGCCCTACGCGGGCTTCGCAGAAATGCACATGATCGAGCTCGACCTCGGCGATTGGGATCCCTCGCGCCCGCTCCGCCTGCTCATGGACGGTTTCACCGATTATTTCAGTGCCAGTTCGATGTATGCCGCATGGCAGGCCGGAATCACGCCGGTGCCGCCCTACGTGGAAGTGCAGGATGGTTCCGGCCAATGGGTGAAAGTAATTGACGACATGGGCTTCCCCGCAGGTCTCTACCGCACCATGGTCGCCGACCTCACCGGGAAAATTCCTCCAGGCGCACGATTCATTCGCATCTCCACGAACCTGCGCGTCTATTGGGATCGCATCCGCGTGGATAATTCTCCGGAAGACACGAAATTCAAATTGAGCGAAGTTCCTCTGGCCGAAGCCAAACTGCAATTCCGCGGCTACCCCCGCGTAGTCGAAGGCAATCCGACGAACGATCTCTCCTACATTTACGAAGACGTCAGCGCCACAGGCCCCTACGCCCGCCAAGTCGGCAATTACACCCGCTACGGCGACGTCACCGACCTGATGAAGAAAACCGACGACGAATATGTCATCTTTGGCTCCGGCGACGAAGTCTCGGTGGATTTCGACTCCACGCATCTGCCGGATCTTCCCAGCGGCTGGACCCGCGACTATTTCCTCTACGCCAACGGCTTCGCCAAAGACATGGACTTCTACGCAGCCCACGGCGACACAGTCACACCGCTGCCATTCCACACAACGACGCCGTACCCATATCCCGACGGCGTAGCCTACCCAGAAGACAAGCAGCACTTGGACTACATGCTGAACTACAACACCCGCGGCGTGGCGGGCCCAGCCGGCGAATTCTTCCGCTTCGACTACCCGAAGCCAGAAAAATAATCACTGTGCCGTAGCCCGTGCGGTCCATGCGGAGGTTTAAGGTGCGCAAAATCGGGACCATCATCGCGAGCTTCGCATTTTTGTGCGTTGTCGCCTGCAACACCCAGCCATCGAACGTAAGCCGCCCAACTGTGAACGCCGCGGCACCGACGCAAGCCGCGAATCCCCCCGCAGCTCTCCCTCCGTCCGCCACCGGAGGCTTCGACGGCGCCCAAGCCTTTGAACACGTTCGCAAACTAGTCGAAATTGGTCCCCGCCCGCCAGGCTCCGAAGGAATCCATCGCGCGCAGACCTACATCATCAGCCAGCTAAAAAGTTTCGGCTGTCCCGTCGAGGAACACGACTTCCATGGCTCGACGCCGCTCGGCGATGTCGCGATGAAAAACATCATCGCCAAGATTCCCGGCACAGGCAGTGGCATCGTCCTCTTCACCACGCACTATGACACGGTACGTTTGCCCAACTTCGTGGGCGCCGATGATGGCGGCTCGGGCACCGGCACAATGTTGGAGCTAGCCCGAATCTTCTGCACTCGCACGGCGAAGAGCACCCTGAATGCGTGGATTGTCTTTTTCGACGGCGAAGAAGCGCAGGAAAACTGGCCCGACAAGAACAGCGTCCAGTGGAAGGACACCAACAGCACTTTCGGCAGCCGCGAGATGGCGGCCAGCATGGCGCTCTCAGGCGACCTCAAACACGTCAAAGCAATGATTCTCGCCGACATGATCGGCCCAACAGATCTGAAAATAAAGCGCGACACCGGCTCCACGCCCTGGCTGACGGATCTAATTTGGACAATCGCTGCGCATTTAGGCTACGGCAATGTTTTCGTCAACGAAACCACAACGGTAGGCGGCAACGATCATTTCTCATTCATCCGTCGCGGAGTTCCCGGCTGCGACATCATAGATTTCGATGTCCAGACGACCTATTGGCACACTCCCGACGACACTCTGGAAAAAGTTGACCCGCGCAGCCTGGCAATCGTCGGCCACGTCTTCCTCGAAACATTGCCCGCGCTGGATAAGAAATTCCACTAAAGCCGATTGCAGGCCGATTGCCGGACCGTTTGGAGCCGAGCTTGCACCAACGAACCGTCGCCCGCTTGCTTGCCTTCGCGTACCGTGATAATTTCACTACTTCCGAATCACCAGCAGCAACTCACTCACGTATGTCGTCGTCTAATTCAATCGATCAAATCTCGAAATTAACCGGGGCTGCACAACAAGCGTCTGCACCCCGGCGCGAGCCTGTCTTCTGGCGCGTCGAAGGCAGCCTGCTCAATCTCACCGCTGTCCGCCCCGTCGCCTTCTTCGCTTGGAATTCGCAAAGCTTCCTGCAACGCTGGACGCGCCGCGGCGCCATGGCCACGCTCGCCCTCGCCCGACCCCTCCTCTACCTCACCAACCGCGTCTTCGCCACTCGCCTGCTCCACACCGTCCTCCGCGGAGTCAGCCGCGACCGGCTCGATCTCCTGGGCGAAGAATTCTTCGAATATTTTCTGAAGCCGCGCCTGAAGCAAGAAGGCATCGCGAATCTGCAAGAAGCGATCGCCGCAGGCGGCGAGATCGTCCTCGTCAGCCAGGGCCTCGACCACGTCATGCGCCCACTAGCCAAGCACCTGGGCATCGCGCGCATCATTTCCAATCGCCTCGATTTTCGCGAAGGCATGGCCACAGGACGCCTGCTCGACCCTGTTATTCGCCCCCGCGGCGCCTTCGCCCGCTTCACGGGCAGCCAGCCCGACGGCCGCGTCTCCCGCGAACAGTTGATCCGCATTCTGGGCTTCGAAAAAAACTCGCAGGTTCTGGACGACGCCATCAAAACGGCCGAACGCGCCGCGCCCAAAGTGTACGTTCCGGTAGTGCACTACGAATCGCGCAACGGCCACCAAGCCTTTTCCGTCCGCGACGCGCTGCGCGGAAAAAATATCCTGCTCATAGGCGCCACCGGCTTCATCGGAAAAGTTTGGCTGGCAAATCTGCTCACTGATCTCCCCGAAATCGGCCGCATCTACTTGCTAGTGCGCCATAATCGCGCCAACACCTCGCTCGAACGGCTACAGCGCGTAATCGAAGAATCCCCAGTTTTCGAAAAACTAGCCGAACAACACGGCGACGAATTTGCGCAATTTCTCCAAGACCGCATCGAAGTCGTTGACGGCGACGTAAGCAAACCGAACCTCGGCCTGAGCCCGCAGGACCTGCAAAAACTCACGCGCTCGTTAGACGTAATCGTTAACAGCTCCGGCCTAACCGATTTCAACCCCGACCTGCGCGACGCCCTCGCTGTGAACGTCCGCTCCACAGCCTATGTCCTCGATTTTCTAAAGGAATGTAGCCATGCGTCGCTGCTGCACCTCTCCACATGCTACGTAGTAGGCCAACGCGACGGCCGCGTCCTGGAAGAATTGCCGAAAAACTACTCGCCGCTCGGCATCCCGGATTATGACGCGGTAAAAGAATGGCAATCGCTGGAAAATCTGATCAAAGAAACAGAAGCCCGCGCCGAATCAGAAGAAGTCACAACCGAACTCCGCCGCGCCGCGCAAAAAAAAGAACATGCCGCGAAAGACCTGCAGGGCACAGCGCTAGAAAATCAAATCCGTAAAAACCGCGTCCGCTGGCTCCGCCAAACTCTCACCGACGCAGGCACCCAGCGCGCCAACGAACTAGGCTGGCCCAACACCTATACCTTCACGAAAAGCATCTCCGAATCCCTGATATACAATTATCTCGACGCCAATCCGCAAGCCGCGATCGCCGTAGTCCGCCCCGCTATCGTCGAATCCTCTCTCGAGAAACCTTTCCTGGGCTGGAACGAAGGCATCAACACCTCCGCCTCGCTCTCTTACTTGCTGGGAACCTTCTTCCGGCAGCTGCCAACAAACGAATTCAAGTGCCTCGATCTCATCCCGGTTGATCTAGTCTGCCGCGGCATGACTCTGATCTCCGCTGCTCTTGTAACCCGCTGCCACGAGCGCGTCTATCAACTGGCCACATCGGTAGCCAATGCCTGCAACATGCGCCGCTCCATCGAACTCACTGGCCTTGGCCACAGAAAATTTTATCGCGCGCACTCCGACCTGCAGCAGCGCATGCGCGCGCGCTTCGACGCCATCCCTGTTTCCAAAACGCGCTACAAAGCCATCTCCGCTCCGGCGCAAAAAGCCGTCGTGCAAGCTATCAATCGCGCCACGGAACCGTTCGCTTCCAAGCCTCCGCTGGCCCGCCAGGAACGCGAGCTCGAAAAAGTCATCAAGCTCATTTCCCTCTTCGAGCCGTTCATCCTCCACAACGATCACGTCTTCGAAGCCGCCAACGTCGAACGCCTCAGCGCCGCGCTGCCGCCCGACGAACAAGCCGATTTCGGCTACGATTCCCGCGCCCTCGATTGGTGGGATTACTGGATCAACGTGCACATTCCCGCTCTGCGCAAGTGGTGTTATCCTCTCATCGAAGGACGCCAGCCGGAATCGCGTCCCCGGCGCTCCGTGCCGCTCGCATCGCATAACGACGCTAATGCCCGCGGATGCGGCATGCAGCAAGCTCGGGTCCGGCAACGGCATCCTGACATTCAATTACTGTGGCTATCCTCCTGACCGGTTCCACCGGATACATCGGCGCGCACATCGCGTCGAATTTGCTCACGGGCCATTCCGACCCGTTGAATCTCCTCGTCCGCGCGCGCAATGAACAGGAAGCCCAGGAACGTCTGTGGCGCGCTCTCCAGCTGCATCTGGATTTCCAGCGCTTCGATCAACTCCTGCACGACCGCATCCGAATTTTTCGCGGCGATCTCACCGACGCGCATTTCGGCCTCTCCGACGACGACTACGCGCAACTCGTCCGCACCACAGACTCCGTAATCCACTGCGCCGCATCCCTGAATCGCAAATCCGAAAAAAGCTGCCTCAACGTAAATTTGCGCGGCACGCTCGAAGTCATCCAACTCGCCCAGCGCGCACGCGACCAGCACGGCCTCCGCCGCTTCAGTCATGTGAGCACGGTTGCCGTCGCCGGCCAACGCTCCAACGAAGTTGTCCAGGAAGACACCGCGATAGATTGGAATCGCTCCGACTACGATCCCTACGCCCGCACCAAAAAATTCTGCGAGCACATGGTTCGCCAGCTGTTGCCAGACGTGCAGCGCACCATTTTCCGTCCCAGCATCGTGCTAGGTGATAGCCGCCGCCCGGAAACCAATCAGTTCGACATGGTCCGCGCGTTCGTTTTCCTCGCCGGACTACCCATGCTGCCTTTCCGCCCCGGCGACAAAATTGATATCGTCCCCGTGGATTTCGTCGCCGACGCCGTCTCGACGCTGCATCAAAAAGAAAATCCGGCGCACGAGATTTACCATCTCTCGTCCGGCCGCGAAGCTGAAACATTCATCGAACTCACCGAATCGCTTTCCAAAGCTCAAGGCAAGCGCGGCCCGGTCTTCGTTCCCAGCTTCGAAAAATCCACGGAGAAAATCGTCAACGCCCTGGCAGGCCGCGCCGGAAAAATCGGCGGCCTGGCCACGCTCCTGAAAGTTTTTCTCCCTTATCTGCTGTGGAACACGGTTTTCGACAACACTCGCGTCGTCGAAGAACTCGGCCGCCATCCCGCGCCGTTTTCCCAATACAGCTTGCCGCTCCTGCGTTTCAGCCGCGAAAATCATTTCGTATTCAAATATCGCGAATGGCCCGCCGACGCACCCGTCCACGCCGCGACGCGCGCCGCGAGCGTCTCTTCGGATCCGCGCCAATGACCGACCTGCTCCTGGAATCCTGGGTCAGCGGCCTCATCGAACTCAACAAGTTCGAATGGATGCTGGGCGCCGGGCACGCATGGCAGCCCGGCGCAAAACTGAATCTCCTGTTCGCCGGATACAACGGGACTCGCAACACCGGCTCCGACGTCCGCGTCGAAGAAATGATCCGCCAGGTCCGCCGCATCCTCGGCGACGAAAATCTCGCGCTCAGCGTCATGTCGCAAAATTTCGATCTCACCCGCGGATACTTCGGCGACGCGCGCCAGGTGCATCTCCCGGACGTCTTCCCGCCGTTCCTTCACAGAGTAGTTCGCCAAAATGACGGCGTCGTAGCCTGCGAAGGCTCGATGTTCAAGAGCAAATTCGCCAACGCCCTCACGACAATGATGATCGGCGCGCTGGGCATAGCGTCAGCGCAGAATAAACTAAGCATCGCCTACGGCGCCGAAGCAGGCGCCATGGACCCGCTGCTGCAGAAAATGACGCGCCGCTACTGCCGCGATTCCCTCATCATCACGCGCAATGTCGAATCGCAAGCCGTCCTTGGAAAACTCGGCGTCCCAACCGAACTAGGCACAGACACTGCATGGACTTTCGAACCGCTCGGGTCTGAATACGGCCGCAAAGCCCTGCACGACGCCGGCTGGGACGGCACGACTCCAGTCCTCGCCGTCTGCCCGATTAATCCGTTCTGGTGGCCGGTCAGCGCGTCCTTAGTGAAGGCGCTCGCGCACTCCGTAGCCGGCGCATACAAGAAAAGCTACTACCGCACAATTTATTTCCATCGCTCCGGCTCTCAAGTTGACGCCGCCTACGAAAAATATCTCAGCGAAATGGCCGCAGGTGTAGCCGGCTACCAAAAATCGCGCAGAGTTTTCCCGGTAATGGTCGCGATGGAAATGCTCGACCGCGACGCCTGCGAGCGCGTAGCGGAAAAATTAGGCGGCGTTCCGGTCTTCGGCTCAGACCAATTCAACATGTACGAGCTCGTCAGCATCCTGCGCGCGTCCGATCGCCTGCTCTCCTCGCGCTATCACGCCATCGTCACCACCATGCCCGCCGGAATTCCTTCCGCCGGTGTCACCATGGACGAGCGCATTCGCAACCTCCTCCACGAACGCGGTCACCAGCATCTCCTCATGCGCGTGGACGAGCAAGACCTCGCCGACAAAATCGTCGCCGCCCTCCACGCCCTCGACGCCGAAGGCGAGGAAATTCCCTGCGCGATGGAACGCACCGTAGCTCGCAATCTGCAATTGATGGCGCGCATGGGCACCTATTTCGAAGAACAAGTCGCGCGTCGCTATCCCCAATTCCCCGTGCGCCAAGGCGTTCTCGGCTGGGAAGATTATCTTCCCCCGCTGGGTCCCAACCTGCTGAAACTGCTCGAAAAGCATAGCGGAGTGCTCGCGGCATGACATTTCTTGAAAGTATTTTCGCCCAGCTGCAGAAATCCGCCACGGAACCGGTTCTTCAGGAAATCCACGGCGAAAAAATTCACTCCGTCACCGGCAACGAATTGCTCGCCATCACCCAGCAAGCTCGCCACTTTCTGGTGGCCCGCGGCCTGAAAAAAGGCGATCGCTGCGCCCTGCTGGCCCCCAACAGCATTCGCTGGGCCGCGCTCGACCTCGCCCTGATGGCCGAAGGCATAGTCGTGGTCCCGCTTTACGCCCGCCAAGCACCCGCTGAGCTAATCGCGATGATGCAAGACTCCACGCCCTCGCGCATCTTATGCCTCGACGCCGCGATAGCTGCCGAAATAAAAAAACTCTGGCCGCAAGCCCCGCAGATTTCGCTGCTAGAGGGCGTGTATGCGGGCGAAGCAAGCGCCCCCACCGCGCCGATGCACCATGAAGATTCGGACGTAGTCTCGATCATCTACACCTCCGGAACTTCGGGCGAGCCAAAAGGCGTAATCCTCACCGCCGGAAACGTAAACCACATCGTCAGCGGCACCAATTCCCGCCTCGACAAATTAATGGGCCCGCGCACACAAGCGGATCGCATCTTCCATTACGCTCCCTTCTGCTTCGCCGCGTCCTGGATCCTGCTCCTCACCGCTCTCTCACGCCACAGCGTCCTGGCGCTTTCCACCGACCTCAACAAGCTCGCCGACGAATTAAAACTAGCCACCCCAGAATATTTCCTGAATGTTCCCACGCTCCTCGAACGCGTGCGCGCACGAATTCAATCCACCGTGCAAGCTCGCGGCGGCATGGCGACAGCAATTTTCCCCCGCGCCCAACAAGCCTTCATCCGCCGCCACAATCAACAATCCAAATTCGGCGATTCTCTGTGGCTGGCGCTCGGCAGTTCGCTGATGTTCCCCGCAATCCGCAAAAGCATCGGCCCCAATCTGAAAGCCTTGATTTGCGGCTCCGCTCCGCTCGCGATTGATACTCAACTTTTCTTCATGATGCTAGGCATCCCTGTCCTGCAGGTGTACGGCCTCACCGAGACCACCGCCATCTGTACCGCCGACGATCCCGGCCACGCCGAGCCTGGCTTCGTCGGCCCCGCAATCCCTGGCGTGGAAATGAAACGCGCCGACGACGGTGAAATTCTCGTCCGCGGCCCGAATATATTTTCCGGATACTGGCAGCGCCCCGCGGAAACCGCCAAGGCCCTGCAAGACGGCTGGTTTCACACCGGCGATCAAGGCGAACCCAGCGAAAAAGGCAACTGGCGCATCACCGGCCGTATTAAGAATTTGATTATCCTTAATTCCGGCCACAACATCGCCCCCGAGCCGATAGAAGAAAAGCTAGCGCAGCACTTGCCCGAAGCGCAGCAGGTCGTCCTGATCGGCAATCAGCGCAGTTTCCTAGCGGCGCTGGTCACGCCCAGCGGTGCAAACGGCGCCAACAAATTGACCGGCGCACAAATTCAATCCGCCATCGAATCCGTAAACGCCGCACAACCCCACTACAAACAAGTTCGCGCCTTCCACGTAGTCCCCGAACCCTTCACCATGGAAAGCGGCTTGCTCACCACCATGGGCAAACTAAAACGCGACGCCATCACCCAGCGCTTCTCGGCGGAAATCGAAGCGCTCTACCAGAAGAAACCCTCATGAACACTTTCCAAGGCGAAACACTCTCCTGGCAACTGCTCGATGGCACAATCGAACTGACCCTCGACCGAGCTCCCTGCAACGAAATCGGCCGCGCCACGCTGGCCGACCTGGAAAAATTCATCGCCGCGCTCCCATCCTTGCAACGCGAAGCCCACGCGCTAATAATCTCCAGCGCGCGCACAGAAGGCTTTTGCGCCGGCGCCGATCTTCGCGAAACTTATCGCGTAGCCCAATCGCTCCCGAAAGACGAACGCCTCGCCGCCCTGCGCGATTTTCTCGAACGTATTCATCATGTGATGAATACCGTCGACGAAGCGCCGCTCACCACCATCGCCGCAGTTCACGGGGTCACGTTCGGCGGCGGCTTCGAACTGGCGCTCACCTGCGATCTGATCGTCGCCGATAAAATGACGCGCTTCTGTTTCCCGGAGCTGCGCCTGGGGCTGATTCCCGGCTTCGGTGGCATTCCGCGCTTGAAGCGTGACCTCGGCAACGCGGTAGTCCGCGACTTGCTCCTCACCGGCCGCAGCATCAACGCTGCAAAAGCGCAAAGCGTCGGCCTCGTCAGCCAAGTAGCTGCCGAAGGCGACGCGATCCGCGTGGCCCGTTCCACCGCCGCGCAGCTGAAAAAATTCGATCGTGGCACCGCCATCGCCGCCAAGCAATTCATCAAGCCGATCCCGCACGAAGAGCTTCGCCGCGAAATCGAAATCTTTTGTGATCTTTTTATGCGCCCAGCAGTGGACGCAGGCCTGCGCAAGTTCGTCGAAAGCACCGACGCGCTTCCATATCTCCCGTAGCGAAGCGCGACGCGCCAACCGTGCAGACCCAACCAAAATTGTGGCAAGATAGAACGACATGAATACGATAGACAAAACCACCGACGAAGTCCTGCGACTGGCCGCCGAACATTTCAAAGTGCAGCGCGATCAGCTCTCCCCCGACGACGATTTCTTCAAAAAGCTCGGCATCAACAGCCTGCAAGCCCTCGATCTCCTTACCCGCATCGAACAACATTTCCAAATCGAACTGCCCGACTACGAACTCCAGGGCGTAAGCGACTTTCGTACCCTCGCCCAACGGATTCAATCACGCCTGTAATGCTGGATCTCCGCCAATACAATTCGCTGGGAGAAGCGCTGCGCGCCGCGCTCGATCGCTGGCCGAACGAAATCTGCCTGATCGAAGCCGATCGCGATCGCGAAAACGCGCGCCTCACCTATCGCCAATTCAAAGAACAAGCCCTGCCCCTAGCGAGCGCCCTGCAAAACGCCGGACTGAAAGACGGCACACGCGCCGCCATAATCATGACCAATCAGTCCAAGTGGCTGATCTCGGCCTACGCAATCTTTTTCTGCGGCGGCGTTCTTAGTCCCGCTCGATTACAAAGCTCGCCGCCGCAGAACATCTGAAGCTTCTCGCCCATTCCCACGCGAATTTCTCATCGTCGAGCATCACCTCTGGCGCGCAATCACGCAGAGCCCCGAATTCAGCAAGCTCAGTGTGCCCGTCCTCGTAACAGAAGCGCCGTCTGGACGCCGATCTACACGGTGCACTCCGCTGGGAGGAGTTCTGCGATTCGAGCGCACCAACCTTCGTTCCCCGCGCGCCGCAAGGACCCGGCATGCATCGTCTACTCGTCCGGCACAGGCGGCCGCCCAAAGGGCTGCGTGCTTGACCCACGAAAATTATCTCGAGCAATGTGCGGCGGTGTCGCCGATTTTCCCGTTCTGGCCCGGCGCTCGGTACTTGAGCATCATTCCCACAAATCACGCCATCGATTTCATGGGCGGCTTCATCATGCCCTTCACCGGCGGAGGAACGGTCGTGCATCTGCGCACGCTGCGCCCCGAATACATCCGCGAAGCTTTCGCGCACTACAAAATCACCTACATGGCGGTCGTCCCGCTGATCCTGAAAAATCTTCAGCGCGGTCTGCCTCGACCGGTTCGCGGCTTTGCCCCCATTCAAGCGCCGCATCCTGAACGCGCAATAGCCCTCAACCGCGCGTTCACGCGGGGCAGCGCTCATCCTCGGCTCAGTCGCGCGCTTCTGAAAGATATTCACGCCGCTTTTGGCGGCGGCCTGCGGGCGCTGCTCGTTGGCGGCGCGTTCACCGAACCAGCCATCATCGACTTCTTCCATGGTCTCGGCATTCCGATATACAACGGATATGGCTGCACCGAAGCCTGCACTGCGATCACCGTTAACGATCTGCGTCCCTTTCGGCCGGACACCGTTGGCAAGCCTGTTCGCGGAATGGAAATTCGCATTCTGAATCCCGGTGCCGACGGCATCGGCGAAGTTGCTGTGCGCAGCAAGACGGTCATGTCCGACTACCTCGACGATCCCGAAATGACCGCTGAAACCATCGTAAACGGCTGGCTCAGAACCGGAGACCTAGGCCGCCTCGATCCCTCCGGCCATCTGCAGCTCTTCGGCCGCAAGAAAAACATGATCGTCACCGAAGAAGGCAAGAATATTTATCCCGAGGACGTCGAAACCTATTTCGCAGGGCTCCCGGTGAAAGAATTCTGCGTCTTCGCGGCAAATTATCTCTGGCCCGCCCATACCATGGTCGGCGAACAACTCGTGCTGATCCTGCATCCTGACACCGGCCAGGAAATTACCGAAGCGCTAGTGAAAGAAGTCTCCGAACGCAATCGCCGCCTCCTGAATTACAAACGCATCAGCGGCTATCTCCCCTGGAACCTCGATTTCCCCCTAACCGCCTCCCTGAAAATCAAACGCGCCGAGCTGGCCGAACAAATCCGCCAAAATCGCGACCGTTCCGCCGTGGTGCCGCTATAATCCACGTCGCTATCTCAACGCCGGAGCCCTCGCCCCAGTGAGCGCAAAATTTCTCGCGATCGTAAATCCCGCTGCAGGCGGCGGCAAATCCGGACATCTCGCCGCCAGCATGTTGGAAAAAGTTCGCAACGCGGGAATTGATCTCACGGTGGCGCAGACCACCCGCGCCGGAGAAGCCACGGACTTCGCGCGCCAAGCCTACAGCCAAGGAACGCAAAACTTCCTCGCAGTCGGCGGCGACGGCACTTCCTTCGAAATTATCAACGGACTGTTCCCGGAAGCCGAAACCCACGGCCGCCCCACGCTGGGCCTCCTCCCGCTTGGCACGGGCAATTCTTTCCTGAAGGATTTCAGCAAGCGAGGCGTCGAACACACCCTCGAAGCTCTGAAGAAAAATAACCGCCGCTCCTGCGACGTGATCCGCCTCCGCCACGCCCAAGGCGAGCTCTATTTCCTGAATCTTCTCACGCTCGGCTTCCCCGCCGACGTCGCCGAAACCACCAATCGCCGTTTCAAACGCTGGGGCGAACTCGGCTACATCCTCGGCGTCTTCACGCGCCTCGTGCAACTCGAAAATCTCGCATTTCCGCATCGCCTCGCGGAAAAAACAGCACTGGATCGCGACCCTGCCCTCTTCCTCTCCTTCAACAACAGCAAATTCACCGGCGGCCACATGATGATCGCTCCCAAGGCCGATCCCACCGACGGCCTGATCGAATACGTCCGCTGGGGCCCGATCGGCCGCCTCGGCCTTATCTGGACTCTGCCGCGCCTCTTCACCGGCACCCACATCCATCATCCCAAGGCTTTTCGCGCCACGACGAAGCGCATTGATTTCGAACTCGCCGGCCCGGTAAACGTAATGGTTGACGGCGAAAGTATGCGTCTCGAATGCCAGTCCCTGGAAATTCTTCCCGCCGCGCTGGACGTGATCGTATGAAAAAGGCCTACCTCAATGTCCGCTCCGCAATCCTGTGGGCACTCAGCGGCATACACTTCGCCGTGGTCGGCACAATTCTCATCGCGCTCGGCGCCGTAGTTGACCCGCGCAAGAACGATTGGCCTCAGCGCCTTTTCTTCCGGAATATTCTTCGCCTAGCCGGAGCTCGCCTCGAAGTCCGCCGCGCCCCAGGCTTCGACCCGGCCCGCACCAGCATCTTCATCTGCAATCACGTAAATCTCTTCGACCCGTTCGTGACCTACTCAGCAATCCCGCAATTCCTGCGCGGTTTCGAGCTGGAATCGCATTTCAAAGTTCCCGTGTACGGCTGGATGATGGGCCGCTTCGGAAATATTCCCGTGCCGGATACCCCCAGCCGCGAAGGCCTGGAAATCATGACGCAACGCGCCAAAGCCGCGCTCGATGCCGGCGTCAGCCTGCTCGCTTTCGCAGAAGGCTCGCGCACTCGCACCGGCCACGTGCAACTCTTCAAGAAAGGCATCTTCAACCTAGCGCAAAGGCTGGGAATTCCCATCGTGCCGGTAAGCATGGTGGGCTCCTACCAATTTTTCCAAACCGGCCATTGGATGCTGCATCCCGAGAAAATCACGGTCTTCATTCACGACACGATTGACACCACGCAGATCTCGCGCGCCGAAGTGGACGCCCTCCGCCAACGCGTGCAGGAAATTGTTTCGGAACCGGTGGAAGAATCGCTGCAGGAAAATCCAGTGAAGAAGTTCTAAAAACTTTCGCGCCGCGCTGTAGCGCTCATTCCCGCCTCAAGAAACCTGCGTCTCGTTCGCCGCCGGCAACGACCGACCGGCCCGCAACTCCTGCCACGTATAAACCACGCGGTGAATCACCGTAATCGTCGAAACCACCGCAATCACCCACAGTACCTGCGCCATGCGATTAAATGCGCCGCCCATGATCAGCAGCACCAGCCGCTCCGGCCGCTCCATAAATCCCACTTTGCACGAAGGAATAATTGACTCCGCGCGGGCCCGCGAATAACTCACCATAAACGAACTCGCCATCGCGACGGCCGCCAGCGCCATGTAAAACGGCCGCCCAATCAGCGTGTAATGCACCACCAATCCCATGTACAAAGCCAAATCCGAATAACGATCCAAAGTCGAATCCAGAAACGCGCCAAACGCCGTCACCCGCCCCACGCGCCGCGCCACCTGCCCGTCCGCCATATCCAAAAAGCCGGCCAAAAAAAGCACCGCCGCCGCCTGCCTGAACATCCCCATGGCAAAAAGCGCCGCAGCCCAAGAATTTACCGCGAGTCCCAAAAACGTAAACATGTTCGGCGTAATGCCCGTGGCCGCAAGCCCGCTGACGACGTGCCGCAGCAACCAACCGCCGCCTTCGCCGATCCAGTAGGTCGGCGGCTTCTTCCGTTCGACTGTGCCGTGTTCGATTGTGCCGTTTTCCATAATCAGAAAATCATACTCCGATTTCGCAGCCACAAAAAACTCGCGCTCAATTCTTCCGCAAAGCCATCTCCGGCACTTTCCCGCTGTAAAGCAAATTTGGCTCGGTCTGCGCTTGCACTTCCTCCGGTGTGAATCCGGGAGCCACCTCGCGCAACACCAATCCCTCCGCCGTCACGTCAATCACCGCCAAATCCGTAATAATCGTATTCACGCAATCAATCGCGGTCAGCGGATAGCTGCAAGCCTTCACAATTTTACGCTGCCCATCCTTGGCATTGTGCTCCATCGTAACAATCAATTTCTTTGCGCCCACCGAAATATCCATCGCCCCGCCAATCCCGCCCGCGCCCTTCGCTCCCGGCACCCGCCAATTCGCCAAATCGCCGCGCTCCGAAACTTGCAAGCCGCCCAAAATACAAATGTCCAGATGCCCGCCGCGCGTCATCACATGCGCATCCACCTGCGAAAAATAAGCCGCGCCCGGAACCAAAGTCACCGGCACTTTCATCGCGTCCACCAGGTCGTAATCCTCCTCGCCCGGCTTCGCGCGCGGCCCCATCCCTAAAATCCCATTCTCGCTGTGAAAATAAATCACCACGTCCTTGGGCACGTAAGCCGCAATCAAATTCGGGATCCCCCAGCCCAAATTCACGTAAGCCCCATCCGGCAATTCCAGCGCCGCGCGTTCGGCGATCTGCTCCCGCGTCAGCCGCGCCTTAGGCATTGTGAATTCCCTTCGCCACCACGATCCGGTGCACAAAAATCGAAGGCGTCGCGATGGTTTCCGGATCCAGCGTTCCGGTTTCCACCACTTCATCCACTTCCACAATCGTGATCTTCGCCGCCGTAGCCATAATCGGGTTAAAATTCCGGGCCGCCTTGCGATAAACCAGATTCCCCATGCGATCCGCTCGGTACGCTTTGATGAAAGCGTAATCCGCGCCCAGCGCCTGCTCCAAAATATATCTCTTCCCGCGAATCACGCGCTCTTCCTTGCCCTTCGCCACGTCCGTGCCCACTCCCACCGGCGAATAAAAGGCCGGAATGCCAGCCCCAAACGCCCGCATCCGTTCGCACAAGATTCCCTGCGGCACCAGTTCCAGCTCCACTTCCCCTGCGTCGAATTGCTGTTGAAAATAGGTTGCGCCCGGCCCCGGAAACGCCGCCACCACATGCCGTATCTGCCGGTTCTTGAAAAGAATCCCCAGCTCGCCGTCCCCGGTTCCGCAATTATTGCTGATTACGCTCAGATTTCGCGCACCCCGCCGCGCCAGTCCCTGAATTAAGTTGTTAGGAAATCCCGCGCCGCCGAATCCGCCGAACATCACCGTCGCCCCGTCGGGAATATCCGCCACCGCAAGGTCCACCGAGGCAAAAACTCTATCTTTTCGATTCATATTTGATTGTGCCGGAGCACAGTCGAGCCCCAAGCGCCCACAATGATATATCCGTTCGCTTCCTGTATTCGACAAAAACCACACCTCACTCGAAACGCCGAACCGGGCCGCGCCGCAAATAGTCTGCCGAATAACGCACACCATTTTCCCCCGCGAACTCGCGCGCTCGACTACAATCTCCCCGGCAACCGCCACTCACAAAATGAATCATCCCCGTGCCGCAACAATCTCCGACCAAATCGAGCCAACCCCGATCCCCCGCCGCCGCTGGGTAATCGCCTGCGTCCTGGGCCTCGGCGTCCTGATAAATTATTTCGACCGCGTAAACATCTCCGTCTCCCAAGACGCTCTCCACGCCGCCTTCGGCATTAGCGCCGTGCAATTCGGCTACCTGCTCAGCGCCTACAGTTGGACGTACGCCGCGCTGCAACTTCCCTGCGGCGTCCTGCTCGATCGCTTCGGCGTAAAATTGGTCGGCCGTGTCAGCACATTCCTCTGGAGCGTTGCATCTTTCGGCGCCGCTGCCGCCACCGGCGTCGGTAGTTTTTTCGCCGCGCGCCTCCTGCTGGGAGTTGGCGAAGCCCCCACGTTCCCGGCCAATTCCAAAGCTGTCGGCTACTGGTTTCCATCGCGCGAACGCAGCCTGGCCACCGCCATCTTCGATGCCGCCTCGAAATTCGCACCCGCCGCTGGCGTCCCGCTGTTGGGTCTGTTGCTAATCCACTTCGGCTGGCGCTGGAGCTTCGCCGCCACCGGCATTCTCAGCTTCGTCTATTTCGTCCTCTTCTACTGGATCTATCGCAATCCGAGCGAAGATAAATCCCTCACGCCCGCCGAGCGCGAATTCATCCGCCAAGGGGGCGCGCAACCCGAAGGCCACGCCAAAATCAAGGAAGCTGGTTCCCTCGCCTACCTATTGCGCCAACGCAAAGTCCAGGGCCTTGTGCTCGGGTATGCCTCTTACAATTACACTTTCTATCTGCTGCTTACCTGGATGCCCAGCTATCTTGCTTCCACCCTGCATGTAAACCTGCTGCACTCGGTGTTGTATTCCAGCGTGCCCTGGCTCTTCGCCACGTTCACCGATCTCGTAATCGGCGGGTGGCTCGTGAATGCGCTCATCCATCGTGGCCGGGATGCCTCACTCGTCCGCCAAGTCGTTCTGGTGACAGGCACGGCGTTCGGCCTTGGCATTTTCGGCGCCGCTTACGCGCACACCCCCACCCGCGCGCTTTTCTGGATCAGCATTTCTCTGAGTGGGCTTGCTGCCGCGGCTCCCGTAGGGTGGTCCATCCCGTCGCTGATTGCGCCAGAAGGAAGCGTCGGCACTCTAGGTGGAATACTAAATTTCGGAAATCAATTGTCAGCCATCGCCGCGCCCATCGTCACAGGCTACGTAGTAGCGGCCACTCACGAATACGCCTGGGCCTTCGTGGTCGCCACTGCGTTTCTGATAGCAGGCATCGGCGGCTACATCTTCGGCTTGGGCCGCATCGAACCAATCCCCGAACCGCCAATTGAGCCGTTTCAGTAGCGCTGACGTCTCGCCGGCTCCTGGTAGTTGACTTTGTAGCGGCCGCCTTTAGGCGGGCGCCGTTGCTTTGCTCTTGCGGCCGCCCAATCCGCGCTGCATTCACTCCGTCCGCACATGGCCCAGCGCCGTAGTCGCGGCATAAGTTAGCCCAGGCCGGAAGGCCTGGGAAAAATCGCAAATAGAACTTCGAGCGCCGTAGGTGCGACACAGCCCGGGCTGTGGTTGCGGTTAGTTCTTGCCGTTAATTTCGCTTCTGCCAAAAACGTAGGAAGTCATCAAAGCCAGATGGTCTCTACAAACTCACCGGGCCGGATATTTCTTCGTCTCCTGCGTCCGTGAATTAAACACGTCGAATCCCCCATCCGCATGGCCAATCAACTCCAAATAATTCCCCGCGTCCATCCCCTGCGGATTCGCAATAAATTCGGCAGGAACATTGTGCACCGCACCACCCTCTTCCGAATAATGCACCTGCCACAAATCCTCCAGCTTCGGCGATTTCTCGATAATGTCCCAAGTCGAAGGCGTCCCGCCCTTCTTCGCGCCGTTATCCATAATCGCGACCCGAGGCGCGATTCCCCACACCAGTGCCGGACTGCTGCTCTGCTGCCAGCCGTGATGCGAAACAATGTACACATCCACGTGCCCCAATTTATTTACCGGGCACATCAATTCCATTTCTTTGTCCCAAGTCAGATCGCCCAAATCCAAAATCCGCAGCTTCCCAAAAGTGATCAACGTCCCCAGCGACCGCAAATTTTCCGTCTTGTCCGCAGGTCGCGTTTCCGACTCCTTGCAAGCAGCGTTCTCCTGCCCAGCTCCAGGCAGCGGCTTCGCGATCAAATTACCGTCCGAGCTAATCACCTCCACCTGCATGCCCTCGATCGGCAGCACATCTCCCGGCTTCGCTGCCATCCGCTTGTATTTTCCGGTCGCCAGCATCGCCTGATAAGCCTGCCACCCCTGCACCGTCGGC
This sequence comes from uncultured Acidobacteriota bacterium, assembly GCA_963821765.1. Classification (GTDB taxonomy): domain Bacteria; phylum Acidobacteriota; class Terriglobia; order Acidiferrales; family UBA7541; genus Palsa-295. The sequence goes on along the minus strand of CAWGFF010000003.1, from coordinate 156,685 downwards.
GCATCGCCGCTCTCGCGGTTCTCGCCATGATCAATAAACATCCCAATCGGAAACCGCGCAGCCAATTGCGGCGCCCCGCCCACATGATCCTCATGAAAATGCGTGATCAAAACAGAATCAATCTTCGTAAGCCCCGCCGACTTGGCCGCCGCCACAATCCGGTCCGCGTCCCGCCCATTGTTCCCATCCCACCCCGTATCAATCAGCAAAGACTGCCCCGCAGGCGTAACAAACAAAGTAGCCTGCCCGCCCTCCACATCCACAAAATAAACCCGCAAGCTTTTCTCCGCCGCCGGCGAAACTCCAGCTGGCGTCGCGCTGACCGCACCCGGCGCCGCCAAAACGCTCGAGGCCGCCATCATCGTAATCGCAGTCAAGCACGCGCACGCCGCCACAAATACGGCTACGCTCAATGTCTTCCTGAAATACAATCCGAAACGCAGAATACGAGTCATATTCAAAGCTCCCGAGCCGCCTCTGCTCACCCACACGAACAGCTTTGCCGCCAAAGATAGTCAGTCCCCGGCCCCATTTCGTCAACCAACTTGTTTGCGCGCTCCATATCCCGCAGCCGCGAGTCAAGTTTTGCGATATCATCGCAGGGTTTCGCTCCATACGGAGTCCACGACCCATGACCACAAAAAAATTGCGCAGCCAGGAATGGTTTGGCCGCAAAGACCGCGACGGTTTCATCTATCGCAGCTGGATGAAAAATCAAGGCTGGCCGCACGACATGTTCACCGGCCGCCCCGTCATTGGCATCTGCAACACCTGGTCTGAATTCACGCCTTGCAACGCGCACTTCCGTGAAATCGCCGAATGGGTAAAACGCGGCGTCTGGGAAGCAGGCGGCTTTCCGCTGGAGTTTCCGGTCATGTCTCTCGGCGAGGTGTTATTGCGTCCCACTGCGATGCTCTTCCGCAATCTAGCCAGCATGGACGTGGAAGAATCCATTCGGGGCAATCCCTGTGACGGCGTCGTCCTGCTCATGGGCTGCGACAAGACTACTCCTTCCCTCTTAATGGGCGCCGCGTCCTGCGATCTTCCCACCATCGGCCTCTCTGGCGGGCCCATGTTATCCGGAAAATTTCAAGGGCACGATATCGGCTCCGGCACCGGCGTCTGGCAAATGTCCGAAAAAGTTCGCTCCGGTCAGATGAAGCTGGAAGAATTTTTTGAAGCCGAAAGCTGCATGCATCGCTCCAAGGGCCACTGCATGACGATGGGCACCGCCTCCACCATGGCATGCATGGTCGAAGCTCTCGGCATGGCGCTGCCCGGCAACGCCGCTATCCCCGCCGTGGACGCGCGCCGCCACACGCTCGCGCAATTCACCGGGCGCCGCATCGTCGAAATGGTGAAAGAAGACCTGCGCATGTCGCAAATTCTCACCCGCGCCGCATTTCAAAATGCCATCCGCGCCAACGCCGCTATCGGTGGTTCCACCAATGCCGTAATCCATCTGATCGCTATCGCCGGACGCATCGGCGTCCCGCTAGCTCTGAACGATTTCGACACACTAGCATCCCATCTCCCATGCCTCGTGAATCTCCAGCCGAGTGGCAATTACCTGATGGAGGATTTCTTCTACGCGGGCGGTCTCCCAACCGTCCTCCGCGAACTCGGCGAAAATGACGCCCTCGATCGCGACGCCCTCACTGTGAACGGCCAAACCATCGGGCGCAACGTCTCCGAAGCCCCCTGCTGGAATCGTGATGTGATCCATACTTTCTCAAAGCCCTTCAAAGAAAATTCGGGCATCGCGGTGCTGCGCGGCAATCTCGCTCCTGACGGCGCCGTCATAAAACTTTCCGCCGCCAGTCCCCATTTGCTGCAACACACCGGCCGCGCCGTAGTCTTCAACTCCATCGAAGATTTTTACGCGCGCATTGACCTGGAAAATCTCGACATTGATGAGACGTGCGTCATGGTCCTGCAAAATTGCGGCCCGCGCGGCTATCCCGGCATGGCCGAAGTCGGCAACATGCCTCTCCCTCCGAAAGTGCTGCGGAAAGGCGTGAAAGACATGGTCCGCATTTCAGACGCCCGCATGAGCGGCACAGCCTACGGCACCGTAGTCCTCCACGCCTCGCCCGAAGCAGCAGCCGGCGGCCCGCTTGCGCTAGCGCGCAGCGGCGACATGATCACGCTTGATGTTCCCGGCCGCACCATCAGCCTGAATGTGGACGACGCCACGCTAGCCGCCCGGCGCGCCCAATGGACGCCGCCGCCAAACCCAGCCCGCGGCTACGTGAAGCTTTACACCGACCACGTCCAACAAGCCCATCAAGGCGCCGACCTAGACTTCCTGGTAGGCGGCAGCGGCGCCCCAGTAGCCCGCGACAATCACTAAATGCGCGCCAATAGACTTCAGAACGAAAGCGAACAGTCGAATTCGTAGCGCCGGCGTCCCGCCGGCTCCTTTGTCTTTGACGTTGCCCTTGAATTTGTAGCGGCCGCCTGCTTTTTCTTTTCAGGCGGGCGTCTTTGAGGTTGGTCTTGAATTTGTTTTTGCGTGCGCAATCACCTGGGAGCCTCTGAATGTTGCGCTGGCGAATCGCAATCCTAATAAGCGCCGCAATCGCCATTAGCTATCTGGACCGCCAAACTCTTCCCGTCGCCATCAAAGCCATTAGCCGAGATATTCCACTAACCAACCAACAATTCTCCAACCTCCAATCCGCCTTCCTCCTCGCGTACGCCTTCATGTACGCAGGCGGCGGCAAATTGGCCGACGCCCTCGGCACCCGCCGCGGCTTCACCGTAATAATGATCTTCTGGTCGCTGGCCTGCGCCAGCCACGGCCTCGCTCTCACCTTCACGATGCTGGCCGTCAGCCGCTTTGCGCTAGGAATGGGCGAAGGCGGCGGCTTCCCCACTTCCACCCGCGCCGTAGCCGAATGGTTTTCGGTGAACGAACGAGCCACAGCCATGGGGATCATCAATGGCGGCACCGCCGTCGGCGCGGTAATCGCCCCACCACTCATCGCGCTAATTCTTACTTATGCCAACTGGCGCTGGATTTTTTTCATCACCGGCGCTCTAGGGCTGCTCTGGACCGCCTGGTGGCACAAATCCTACTTCCCCCCAGCCGAACACCCACAACTCACCGCAGAAGAACGTGGAAAAATTCCGCCAGCGGCAGATCCAGCAATCACCGCCGCCACAACAAGAATTCGTTGGCTCGATCTGCTTCGCTTCAAAGAAACCTGGGGCGTAGTGACCGCAAAATTCCTAACCGACGCCGCCTGGTACTTCTATCTCTTCTGGCTCCCCAAATATCTTTACGACGTGCGCCACTTCGACATCAAAGCCGTTGGCGCTATCGCCTGGATACCCAACGCCGCCGCGGGCATCGGCTGCCTGGTCGGCGGCTGGTTCTCCAGCCACCTGGTCCGCCGAAATTTCACACTAAACACCGCCCGCATAATCTCGCTGGGCCTAAGCGCCGCGATAATGCCGCTGATCCTCCTGGTCTCCCGCGCACCCATCGCTTGGGCCATCGCAATTTTTAGCTTCGCCTATTTCGGCCAGCAATCCTGGTCCACCCTGATAATGGTCCTCCCCACCGATCTCTTTCCCCGCAGCGTAGTAGGCTCAGTTGCAGGACTGATAGGATTCGGCGGCGCGATCGGTGGAATCATATTCGGCGAATTAGCCGGCTACCTGCTCGATCACGGCTTCGGTTACGAAACCGTATTCAAACTATTCGCCACCTTCCACGTAATCGCATTTCTGGTGATACTAGCGATGGTGCCCAAAGTCGCCCCGCTCAACATGGCGCAAAAATTAGCAGCGCAAACCAACTCATGAAGGAGCCCCATGAAAATTAAAGAAATTCGCACAAGAGCAGTCCGCTGGCGCGGCAAGACGGTTCCCTTGCCGCCACACTTTTGCACCAATCCGATGGACTTGCTCACCCTCCCCGAAGCCTCCATGCAAACTTTCACTTTCCACGGCTGGTTGATCGTCGAAATTTTCACCGACGACGGCCACGTGGGCGTCGGCAACGCCGCCCTGGCGCCTCCAATCACGAAACAGGTAATCGATCTTTATCTCAAGCCTCTGCTCCTAGGCGCCGATCCCTGGAACATCGAATTCCTCTGGCAGCACATGTATCGCAAAACGATGGCGTTCGGCCGCAAAGGCATAGGCATGGCCGCAATCTCCGCCGTGGACATCGCCCTCTGGGACCTCCTCGGCAAATCCGCGAAACAACCAGCCTTCCGCCTGCTCGGCGGCCGCACCAAACCGCGCATCCCCGTGTACGCCAGCCGCCTTTACAGCGTCGAACTCAGCGAACTAGCCGCCGAAGCCAAGCGTTACAAAAAAGAAGGCTATAAAGCCATGAAGTTGCGTTTCGGTTGGGGTCCCACCGACGGAGCCGCCGGCATGCAGCAAAATGTCGCCCTAGTGAAAACCGTCCGTGAAGCAGTGGGCGATGGCATCGACGTAATGGCCGACGCCTATATGGGCTGGAGCCTCGACTACGCGAAACGCATGCTCCCGCTTCTCGAGCCTTTCAATCTTCGCTGGCTGGAAGAACCGGTAATCCCCGACGACATCCACGGCTACGCCGAACTGAAATCCTACGCGCGCATCCCCATCGCCGGCGGCGAACACGAATTCACGCAATATGGTTTTCGCGACCTGCTCCAAGCTCGCGCCGTGGATTACATTCAGTTCGACACCAACCGCGTCGGCGGCATCACCCAAGCACGCAAAATCGCAGCCCTAGCCGAATCCCATTCCGTCCCCGTAATTCCCCACGCCGGACAAATGCACAACTACCATGTCGTAATGGCGAGCTTGAATTCCCCCATGGCAGAATATTTCCCCATCGTGGACGTCGAAGTAGGCAACGAACTTTTCTGGTATATCTTCGAAGGCGAGCCCAAAGCCAAGGATGGTTACGTGGATCTCGACGATAACCTTCCCGGCCTGGGCCTCACCGTAAACGAAAAAGCTCTCACAAAATTCGAGGTAATCGAATAAGTCACTCATGACCCTATCAATGACCCGACTGATCCAAATCGCCAAAGGCAACGACCGCGCCGTGGCCCTCGTGGAAGAGCCGGGTCTGCGCCTGCTCCATCAAACCCCATCCGTCTATTCCCTGGCCCAGGAAGCCATAGCCAACGACCTGAAGTTGACCGCCCTCGTGCAACAGAAACTCTCAAACCTGGTGCTCGATTACGACCCGCTCTACGCCGGACAATCCGAATGGCGCATCCTCCCTCCCATTGATCATCCCCAAGAGCCATCCCGTTGCCTCGTCTCTGGTACGGGCCTTACACATCTCGGCAGCGCGCGGGATCGGCAGGACATGCACGCCATCGCCAGCGAAGATCTCACCGACAGCATGAAAATGTTCCGCTGGGGAATCGCGGGAGGCCGACCCGCCGAAGGACAAATCGGTACGCCCCCCGAGTGGTTCTACAAAGGCACCGGCACAATCCTGCGCGCCCACAATGAGCCTCTCGAAATTCCGCCCTACGCCGAAGACGGCGGCGAAGAAGCGGAACTCGCGGGAATTTACCTCATCGCCACCGACGGCCGCCCGCATCGCATCGGCATGGCCACCGGCAACGAATTCTCAGACCACGTTTTTGAAAAAAAGAATTACCTGAACCTGGCAGGCTCGAAACTGCGCACTCCCGCGCTAGGCCCCGAACTCGCACTCGATCCAACTTTCGATTCGGTCGCAGGCAAAGTAACCATCGAACGCGCCGGCAAACCGCTCTGGCACAAAAAAATCCGTACCGGTGAAACCGAAATGTGCCACAGCCTGCGCAACATGGAGCACCACCATTTCAAATACGAACCGCATCGCCGCCCCGGCGACGTCCACGTCCATTTCTTCGGCGCCGATTGCCTCAGCTACGGCGAAGGCGTCCGCCTCGTCGCCGGAGACATCATGCAAGTCCAATTCGCAGGCTTCGGCCGCGCGCTGCGCAATCCGCTACAAGTGGCCACCGCCAAACCGGCACTAATCGAAGTGATCTCACTGGGATAATTCTACCGGGGTGAACTAATAAATGACCAAGCCACGCGTCGCAATCTTAGGTTTAGGACTGATGGGTTCAGGAATGGCCGGACGCGTCCTCACCGCCGGATTTCCGCTAGCCGTGTACAACCGCAATCCGGAAAAAACCGCGCCCTTCGCGAAAGCCGGTGCCTACGTCGCTCGCTCTCCGCGCGATGGCGCCGCGCGAGCCGACGTGATCATCAGCATGCTTGCGGACGATGTCGCCTCCCGCGCTGTCTGGCTGGATAAAACCTCCGGCGCGCTGGCCGGAGCCGCTCCCGGCACTTGGCTGATCGAATCCAGCACCGCAAGCGTTGGCTGGATCAAGGAGCTTGCTGCCGCGGCGAAGCAACACGAATGTGAACTTCTCGACGCCCCAGTCACCGGCTCGAAACCTCAAGCCGCATGCGGTGAATTGCTCTTCCTGGTAGGAGGTTCAGCAGAAGCCCTCGCCGCCGTCCGCCCTGTACTAGCCGTGATGAGCCGCGACATCGTGCACCTGGGCCCCACAGGCAGCGGCGCCACCCTGAAGCTAATCAATAATTTTCTCTGCGGCGTTCAAGCCGCGTCGGTCGCCGAAGCAATGGCGCTGCTTGCGGCGAGCGGGCTCGACAAAGAAAAATCCGTGGCCGTACTCGCCGCCGGAGCCCCGGGCAGCCCGCTGCTAAAAGTAATCACCGCCCGTGCCGCCGCAAACGACTTCACACCAAATTTCATCCTGCGCCTAATGGCCAAAGATCTAACTTACGCCCGCGAAGAAGGCGCCCGCCACGGCGTCGCTATGGACACCGCCGCCCCAGCCATCGCCGATTTCGAAAAAGCGATAGCCGCAGGCTACGGCGAAAAAGATTTCTCGGCCGTAATCCCCGCCCTGCAAAAATCCTGATCGCCTGCATCGGTAGGGGCACGGCATGCCGTGCCCGCTGCTCGCGCTCCCCTGGGAAGGCGAATTTCCCGATTGGCGCAACGCGAAATCTACTTCGGCGCAGAACTCGAACGATTCCACTTGCTCCTGGCCTATCCTCGCACCGTAAGCACCGGGCACGTCGCATGCGCCACCACTTTGTGCGCCGTCGCCCGCTCCAAATGTGTCGCCGCTCCAATATGCTTGCTCTTCCGCACGCCCAGCACGATCAAATCCACTCCGCGCTGCTTGGCGGCTGCCACGATCCGCTCCGCCGGTTCGCCAAATTCCACCACAACCTCCGCCGGAAACTCCAGCTGCGCATCATGCGGCACGATCTCATACAAGCGGTGCATTGCCTCTGCCGCCGAAATTTCGTGGATCCGATTCTCATCAGCCGTAGGATGCTCAGGCTTGCGCATCACCAGCAGTAACATCAGGCGCGAACGGTTCTCTCGCGCCAACGAGACGGCGTACCCTGCGCCGGCGAGCGACTCCGGCGTCAAATCCGTCGCGAACAGCACGCGATGGAAGCGCGCGCCATTGTGCACGTTCCCTGGCGCGCTCGGACCAATTGTCAGCACAGGCACCGGCGATCGCCGAAAGATCTCTTCCGCGACAGAACCCATCAGCAATTTGTCCGCCCCCGTACGCCCGTGCGTTCCCACCACAATCAAGTCAATCGCGCCCTCCCGAATCGCTTGTTCCACTCCCGGCCAGACGCTGATTCCCCTCTCAACCACGGTTTCGTGCTCCAATCCAGCCAGCTGAGACTCCACCTTCTGCATTTCGGCCTGCGCACTTTCTTCCTCGGCTTCCAGCGCTAGCGCGCTTAATCCCGGCCCCATGTAGGGGTACGGTGTAGGCAGTAAAATGTGCAGGGCGTGCACTTTCGCGCGGTATCCACGGCCCAGCATCGTCGCAAATGAGAGCGCTGCCTCTGAGGGGCCGGAGAAATCCGTCAGGTACAGTATATTTCGCAGTTTGATCTCGGTCTTGGTTCCCGCGGTCGCCATGATCCACCTCGCCTCGCCAGCTTGCGCCTTCTTCGCCTCACCGGCAGTGCCGCATGTCACGCGCGAATGTGACCACCGTCACATCCGCCCTGCGACTTTCTTGCGAGACTGCAATCGGGGTCAGGCCAAACACAGTTCAAAGCCAAGCAGTAAGGAGGCACGAAATGAAAACTCTCGACACCCGCACGCGAATTCAGTTGCAGAACGTTATGTTCCTTACCGATTTTTCTCCAGCCGCTGATGCCGCAATCCCCTACGCCGCAGAAGTCGCCAAGCGCTTCGGCGCCAAGCTCTTCGCTCTGCACATGCGCACGCCAGCAGTCAACCCGATGACCGAGCCCGCCGCCTGGGCCACCCTGGAAAAAGCTGCTGAGACAGAAGCACAAAATCAGCGCGAAACGCTGCGCAAATCATTTCCTGGACTCGAGCCCCTGGTGATCATTGCGGAAGGCGATCTCTATGCCGGCGTGCTCGAAGCGGTCGCAAAACATAAAATCGACTTGATCGTGCTCGGCACCAGCGGACGCTCCGGCGCTGCGAAATTTTTCCTGGGTTCGGTCGCCGAAGAAATCTTCCGCCAGGCTCCCTGCCCGGTGTTCACTGTCGGTCCATTTACTCGAGGAGGTTCTCTGGGCGATGGCAAGATCAAGGAGATCGTTTACGCCACGGACTTCAGCCCGGAATCAACGGCAGCCGCGGCTCACGCCATATCTCTCGCGCAGGAATTCCAGGCGCATCTCACACTCATGCACGTAATCGCGAACGAAGCTCCCGGCGATTTGCTGCTCCCCGGCGAACTTGTCAAGGCCACCGAGCAGCACCTGCGCAACCTCGTCCCACCCGAAGCCGAACTATGGTGCGAGCCGCGCTTCGTGGTCGAACAGGGTTCACCCGCGGATAAGATTCTGGAAGTCGCAAGGCATCGCGGCGCCGACCTCATCGTTCTCGGCATCCACAAACCCAGCGGTTTCCCAGGCGCCGGCACTCACCTGCCAATCGCCACCGCTCACAAAGTGGTCTCGCGCGCCCCGTGCCCGGTGCTCACCGTCCGCGGCATGGCAACAGGGGTGCGCCGTAATTCGGCCGGCGCGTAACCGCAAGTCAGCACGCGAATCAATTCGTGTTCGATTCCAAAAAACGGCCGCCCGCGCAAAACACGGGCGGCCGTTCCGTTCGTTAGGATGCCTCCGCAGCCGCGTATGCCGCGCGCACCTCACCAAGTGCCGATGCGCATGACCGCCTGCGTGGATATAATGAGCCCATTCTGCGGGCGGATTACATCCCCGGCTCCCGGCGCGTTCACGCTGTCGATCCACGTGTGTGTGTATTCCATATTGATCACTCTCCACGCGAACGGACGCGTCACTACCCAGTCCACTCCTCCCCCCACCCGCAGACTTGGACCGTTCTGAGAGGTTTCCACCGACCAATCGCTGCGCATCGGATAGTGCCCTAATGTCCCGGCGCCGTTGTTCCACTCCGCCATCAGTTTCTTTCTCAACTGTGGATCGTCCACTTCCTGCGTCACTTTCCTCCCGCCGAAAACCACTTGCGTATAGGGTGAAAAGCGATGCGACGCCAGCGGCGTCCAACGCACCCCGCCACCATAGAACAACGAATCCCCGCTTACGTTATACGCCGACTGGTGCATCAGCATGCATCCGTCCACTAGGGCGACCACTTGCAGTTGCGGGTTTACTCGCGCGGCTCCCGAGCCGCCCCCGCCCAAGCAACTTCCGCCTCCCAGGAACGTCTCGTAATACGGATAAGCCGTCAATTCTATCGGCGCTTCCAGGGGATACTTCTTCATGGCTTCGTCCGGATCCGCAGGCGGCTTGTGATATTCAAAAAGCTTCTGCCCCGATCCTTCTTTGTATTCCGTCACCATTTCCTTCCGGATCTCGTAGTTCTCACCGAACAAACCCATCCGCGTAGCGCGATCCCACGGAGGTTTGAACGCCATGATGTTTGCAAACGTGCGCCCTGGGTTCAAAAAACTACGCGCCAGAATGATCAGCGTGCGATTCGTGCTCCGGTTTTCCAACCCCACAATCAGATACCTGTCCGCCGCATCTTCCGCCAGCATGGTGACAAACCCCAGCGTCGGCGTATCCACCAGCGTGATAAATCCCGGCGAAGCATGCAGCATTACATTGCCGATGGATGCCTCGCTGATTGGTCCAATTTTCCATTGCGTGTGCCACACCGCGGAAAACGCCATGGAGCGCAGCAGGCTTATCCAGTAGTCCCGGCCGTCTCCCAACTGCACTTGCTTGAATTTGGGATCGTTCTGCCGCTCGATGAAACCGAATACGGATCCTTCGATCGGATGCCCCACGTAGGGCGCCATGAATTTATCGTTGTCGCTCCAACCGCGCAATTCCCCCACGGAGTGGATGTAGTTGTGGAACCACGGTCCGTTCAGCGCATCACGCGTTCCCGGCTCCGTCGCCAGGTTGAACGTGTGCATGATCCCGGTGTAGAGCAGCGATTCGCCGAACGATGGCCAGAAGTGAAACTTCGTGCCACCCGCCGGCCGGTCGTGCGGATTCGTCGCGGCGGCACCGGAGAGGCTCGCCAGCACGAAGTCGTTGTTCGAGGGTCTTTGCAACGGAAGCGAAACAGTGAGATCCAGCGGCCGTGCGGGGTCTAGCGTCGCGCTTGCCGGCACCGTCAAAGCCGCGCCAGAAAATACCAGGTGCGGGGATTTCGAAGGCCCCGCCTCTTGCCAATCCAGGATGTCAGCAGGAGCGGTCTGGGCAGTCACAGGAGTTGGGCAATAAAAGTATCCCAAGATTCCCAGAATCATCAGCTTCCTCAAGACGTTTGCCATGTCAAATCGCTTCCTCCGATCCGTAAATGAATTTGTTTGCTCGCCAAAATCATTTCTCCACCGCATATCTCCCACGGCCCTTACTCGGGCTTCGCATAGCGATTTCTAATTCAAACCATTAATAAAACTTCTAGATCTCCGGCTCGAGTTTGAGAGCGAAATCCTGCCTGTCCCGCGCTATTCAGACAACTGTCAGTTTTACCAGTCCGCAGATCTAGCCCTATCGGTCCGCTACCGCACATAGCAACGGATTGCCGAACCATGGAAAAAATATTCTCTTCGTTACGAATTTTTCGTACGCCGGAATCCGGCCAGGAACCGATTAGGCGTGTATCCAACCGTCGTAGCTGTGCTGCTCAAAGAGGAAGTGGTGCCCGGGGTGGGGGTCGAACCCACACGTCCCGTTAAGGACAAAGGATTTTAAGTCCTCCGCGTATGCCATTCCGCCACCCGGGCAAGGGTGAATACAGTGGATTTAGTGAAGTAGTCCGACGACAACTTGTACTTATCCTGTCCTTACGGACAACCGATCAAACGCTGCACGTTGCTCGCTCGGTTTGGTGTCCCCAAGATACCGGAGAAGCATCGCTTCGCTTCTCCACCCGGCGATCTCCATGATCGTCCGGTGCGGGACGCCGGCCCTGTTCGCCACCCGTGCAAAGGTTCGTCTCAAGTCGTGGAACCCTGGCTCCCGCGGATCACCCGTAGGCCCCACAAACCCTTCCTTAATTTTGGCACGTTTCGCCGCCTGCTGAAACTGAATGAGCATCGGATCGTACCGCAACGGCTGGCCCATGTCATCGGCGAACACTCGGTCGCCGCGTTTGGGCTGACCTTTCAAAATCTCCAGTGGTTCCCCGCTCAGGTACAGAACCTTCTGTCGACCGTTTTTCGTTCGACGGCCGGAGATACGCAGCTCACCGTGTTGAAGGTTCACCTCCGCCCAGGTCAGTGCCATTGGTTCCATCACGCGCATCCCCGTGCACCACAGGAAGCGAACAAACGGCCTGCTGTATTCCGGAAGCTCCGCGAGCAGGGCTGTGAATTGCGCTGGAGAAAATTCACCTTCGTTCTTTCGATTCGGGTCGGAGGTGATTTGAATCGACGGCATCCTGCGAATCTTACCCTCACGAAGCGCGAGGCGGAGGGCTGTCTTCAACGACCGCATTTCGTGATCGAGTGTCGGCTGCTTTGTTCCTTCTTTGAGTCGGTGCGCCCGGTATTCAGAAATGCCTTCGGCCGTGAGGGTAGCCGAACGGACGGTCTGAGCCGAACAGCCCAAGTACGAAGCACACTGATCTACAGACATCCATCGAGGAACTTCTGTGGGGATAGGCACACGCAACTCCGAATCGAGTTGCGCAACACTCTCGGCTGAGAGCGGCCTGGCATAGGGCAGGTGACTTGCGCTCGCTCCCGGCGTTGCCATAAACGGTTTGAACTTTCAGGGAGCGTCAGTGCCTTTGACTTATCGGCACGGGACTACTGTAAACTAACGACCACCGTCTTGTAAAGGAAATAAGCACTAGTTAGTACCATTCACTTCGTGGTACTGACGTACCATTTAGCCACACAATCCCCTGTCCCGTAGAATTGAGTACAGCGATTGATTACAAACCGTTGAGGCATCACAAACATCCTTTGTGTGATTGGTGATTTGCAATCTACACAGGACCTTTTAAGTCCTCCGCGTATGCCATTCCGCCACCCGGGCGAGGTCGCGTATAAAACGGCACAAAAACCAACAACAGATTAGCACGACCTCCGCGCCAATCACACCTATCCCCTCGCCCCGCGCTCCAGCAACCCGCCTGCCATACCAGAACCAGTTAGTGGTAGCCTTGTCCGCTGAATTGTTGGGGTGACCGACATGTTTCACATTCGATTCCGGGCAATCATCCTCGCGACTCTCGTTTCAGCATTCAGTCCGCATTGCTTTGCGCGTGACAAAGAAGTGAAATTCGAAACCGTACCCTCCGGAGCGCAGGTCGAGCTCGATGGCTCGATCGTCTGCACCACCCCATGCTCCATCCATTTGCCGTCTTACTATTTCAAATTCAAGAGCAGCGCATTTAGCAATCACGTAAAGACACCGCTCAACGTTCGCTTTCTGCGGCAGAACTGCGCGCCCAAGGCGGTCACGATTACGGAGGGGCCCATTACGTTTGTGAACGGCTACGGAATTCCGATTTACAAATACTATATCGTCACATCCGCCGAGTTTAAGGTGCAGCTGGACGCGCCCGATGACGCCCTCAAACCAGCAGTTTCAAATTCTTCTCAGGCTGGCCACGCCGCGACCGCCACATGCAGCGACTCCTCCGCCTTCGCGAAGGACGCAATCCTGCAATCCGCGCGCGGCGCGATTGTCAGCATTCCGACGCCGAAAGGATGGGGAACCGGATTTTTTATTTCCTCCGATGGTCTGCTGGTCACCGATGCCTACGTCGGCGGAAATCACAAGTTCGTCACCATGTATTTGCCGGATGGCAAAAGTGTCGAAGTCTCGACATTTTTCGTGGACAGCGATCACGATCTGGCAGTCGTGAAAGTTCCGGGCTACGGTTATCCGTATCTAAAATTGAGCAGGAACGCGCCGGACGCCGGTGCTGATCTCTTCGCGATATCCTCACAAGGCTCGGGTCCCACGCGGGCTTATTCGCTAGTGGAAGCCATGATCGGAAGCGTCTTTAACGACCGTTTAGGCCTGTGGATCCAAACCGACAAGCCGTTCGATAATGAAAATTCCGGCGGCCCGGTGCTCGACCGCAATGGCGAGGTGGTGGCTGTAAATTCGCTTAAAGACCCGCTCGAATTGATGAGCATCCACGGACTGAATTATTCGGTCGCAAGTTCAGAGGTCGAAAGATTCGTTCGCTCGCATTTTGGAGCGGACTGGAGAGGCGGCGATGCCAAGTAGTCGGGCAAACAGCAAAATGCGCAATCCAATCGTGGTCGTCGGCAGCATCAATCTCGATCTCGTCGCCACCGCCGATCACGTCCCGCTCCCCGGCGAAACCATCATCGGCAAAGATTTCCGCACCTTCCACGGCGGCAAAGGCGCAAATCAAGCAGCAGGCGTCGCCAAACTTGGCTACCCCGTCAGCATGTTAGGCAACGTCGGCGACGATTCCTTCGGAGCCGCGCTCAAAAACGCTCTCCGCCAAGCGGGAGTCGCTGTAAATTCTGTCCGCACCGTAAAAGGTTCCTCCGGCGTCGCGCTGATCAACATCGGCAGCGACGGCCAGAACAACATCGTCGTAGTCCCCGGCGCGAATGGAAAACTTCTCCCCAAAGATATCGCCGCGCATTCTGCGTTACTACGTAAAGCCGGCATGATCCTCGCCCAACTGGAAATCCCGCTGATCACTCTCGAAACCGTCGCCGCCTTCGCGCATCGCCATAAAATTCCGCTGATGCTCGACCCCGCTCCCGCCCGCGAATTGCCGTCAGGCTTACTCCAGGTCGTAACCTGGATCACTCCCAACGAAAGCGAGACGCGCATTCTCTGCGGCCTCCCTCCCACCGAACCAGTCACTCCCGCAACCGCCGCACGCTGCGCGGATCTTCTCCTCGCGCGCGGCCCCAAAAATGTCGTCATCAAAATGGGTGCGCAAGGCGCCTTCCTCGCCACCGCCGAAGGCCTTCGCGAAATGATCCCATCCTTCGCCGTAAAAGCCGTGGACTCCACCGCCGCAGGCGACGCCTTCAACGCCGGCCTCGCCGTAAGCCTGCTCTCCGGCAAAAATCCACGCGAAGCCGCCCGCTACGCCTCCGCCGTTGCCGCAATCTCCGTAACCCGCAACGGCGCCCAAACCTCCATGCCCACCGCCCGCGAAGTCGCAAAATTTCTGAACTCGCAAAAATAAAAATCGCAGCGCGAACCCGAGCGCTCTCACCTGACGTCAGTGCACGGCTTCAGCCGTGCCGTAACCGCGGCACTCCCGAAGCGGCTCTACAGTTTGCGGAAAAAGGGGGGGAGTTTGCGACGAGCGGGGATAGCGAGCGTCTAAGGGAGCATGCGAGGACACGACGAAGTGCAAGACGGGATGTTCAGCTACCTTTCCAGCGAGCAACGAGTGCCAGCGGATCATCCGCTGCGGCGAGTGCGCGTGCTAGTAGATGCGGCGCTGAAAGAAATGTCGCCGCAATTCAGCGCGCTGTACGCGCGCAGCGGGCGGCCGTCGATCGCACCGGAGAGATTGCTGCGCGCGCTGCTGCTGCAGTTTTTCTACAGCGTGCGCAGCGAGCGGCTGTTGATGGAACAGCTGCAGTACAACTTGCTGTTTCGCTGGTTCGTGGGGCTGAGCATGGACGACGCGGTGTGGGAGGTGACGGTGTTCACCAAGAATCGCGAGCGGCTGCTGGAGGGCGAGATCGCCGAGAAATTTTTCCAGCAGGTGCTGGAGTCGGCCAGGCAACAAGGGCTGCTCTCGGACGAGCACTTCACGGTGGACGGAACGTTGCTGGAGGCCTGGGCCAACCGCAGGAGTTTTCGCGAGAAGCAGGATCCGCCGGCACGCGGCAGCGGATACGGCGGGAAGAAATTGCTGCGCGACACGCACGAGAGCAAGACGGATCCGGAAGCGCGGTTGTACAAGAAGAGCGCCGCGGGAGAAGCCCGGCCGAGCTACTTGGGGCATGTACTGACGGAAAACCGGAATGGCTTGATCGTGCAGGCCTGCGTCACGCAGTCGGCGACGCGCGCGGAGCGGGAGGCGGGGTTGCAGATGTTGCGCAAGATTCGCCGGAAGCAGGAAGGGGGCAAGGTGCAGGCGATCACGCTGGGCGGAGACAAAGGATTTCAGGAAGAAAAATTCATTGTGGAGTTGCGCGCGATGCAAGTGATACCGCACATCGCCGAATATGCGAAGCAATCGTGGCAGTGGCCGAACTGGTTGACGCCGAGCGAGCGCGAGGGGGCCGGCTACGCGCTCAGTCAGCGCAAGCGGAAGTTGGTGGAGAAGGCCTTCGGATGGATCAAATTTGTGGCCGGGCTTAGGAAGACGAAATTCCGCAGACGCCGGCGAGTGGACTGGATGTTTCGCTTGGCTGCGGCGGCGTGCAACCTGATGCGCATGGCCAAGTTAATTCCGAGCCAAGCGTAAAGCGGAGAAAGGGACGGCGGAACCCAGCGGGCGGTTGGCTGCGGAGGCGGAAAACCCAAGCAAAGCGGAGTGAGAAAATCGCAAGCACCCGCCCGCCACGCAAAAACCATCCCTTTTTCCGCAAACTGTCTAGCCGCTGAGGGATCCACATTTTCCATTTTCTCTTTTCGATTTTCCGCCTCTTTCACTGCACCTTCGGCTCCGCACTAAGTTCCGGCGACGGCAAAGCCCCCTCGTTCAATTCATTGTGCCGCCGCTCGCGACTGGCATTCAGCAACAAAGTAGCCGTCTGCAATTCCTTCTGCGCTTCCTGCGTCTTCCCCAACCGCAGCAAAATCTGCCCCTTTAAATTGTGATAATTCGGATTGTCAGCGTCCATCCGCAAAGCCGCATCCACCGCCCCCAGAGCCAATGTAAATTTCCCCTCCCGCTGATAAATCCGCGCCAATCCAAAATAAGAACTCGACAAATGCGCATCCAACTTCAAAGCCTGCTCGAAATTTTCCTCCGCCTTCGCATCGTCCTGCAAATACGAATAAACCACTCCCAGCCGGTCGTAATCAAAAGCCACGTCCGGCTCGATCTCCGCGTCCCGCAAAAATTCGTCCCGCGCCTTCTCAAAATCCGTCCGGGCCAGATAAGCCAGCCCTAAATTGAAATGCACAAAAGGCAAACGCGGGTCCAACTCCGCCGCCTGCTGCAATTCCGCGATCGCTTTGTCGTTCTCCTCGCGATTCAACGCCGCCTTCCCCATCAGCAAGTGATATTCCGCCGTGTCCTTCCCCAACTCCACAAATCGCGTCAGCGCCCGCTCCTCAATCTCCGTCTGACCCGCCTTGTTCGCCGCATTCCCCAGCACGTACAAATAATTCAAGTCCCCCGATTCCGACGGCCAGATCGGATCCAGCGCCGTCACCGCATCCGCATACCGCTCCGTAAAAAAGTAACAGAGCCCCAGCAAATAACGCGCCTGCACCGACTCCGGCTTGTCCCGCACCACCGATTCAAACGGCGCAATCGCCGCATGAAAATCGTTCTGCCGGTAATAAACTAATCCAATATTCAACCGAATCCCCGCTACCTCCGGCGCCAAACCCTCCGCTTTCCGCAGCATTTCCAGCGCCTGCCCCCACTGCTGCCGCCGCATAGCAATCACACCCAAATTCGCATAAGCCCCCGCCGCCTTCGGATCCACCGCCAGAACTTTCTTGAATGCCGCCGCCGCCCGATCCAAATCCCCGGTCCGCAAAGCCGTTTCCCCCTCCACAAACAGCCTCGCGATATCCGGCGCCGCCACAACCCCGCCAGACTGTCCTGCCTGCTGCGTAGCTTGGCCCACCGCACCAGCGCCAACGCGCAGCGCCAGCGCCAATGCAAGCACCACAAGCACGCCCAATTTGTCCCCGCTTTTCACGCCCAAAAACTAACACACTTCGTGTTGGGGCGGTTCGCGAACCGCCCGCTGCAGCCTCACTATCCAGGCTCGAATGGACAGATTGGCGCCGTGTAAACCTCGTCGCGCTCTGAACGCGCGGGTCTTGGAACCGCCCGTCGTCCTCGCTCGCGGTTCCCCTCCCACCCCACAATGACCCCAAGTTTTTCGCTTGACATCTCCCCGCTCCCGTATATAAATCAGTTTTAATAAATTTAATAAAACGCTTGGGGTGGCGTCTTTTAAATCTATTAAGCCGACTCGCCGGGATATCCGTTCCCGCGCCAGTTTCAGCGCAGCCTGCCAGCTGCCCTGTCACCACCTCCGCGCTAGGCAGCAATCCAGCACCTTCGGGTTTTGGCATTTGGGGTAGCAAAATCCGCGCGCACGCCGCGCTATCTGGAGATGTACATGAAATTTCTTCGTCAAGCTTGCTGCCTGTTCGCGCTTCTCCTCTGCGCCTCCATCGCCGCGGCGCAAGACACAGCCACTTTCACCGGCACAGTCCGTGATACCTCCGGCGCCGTCGTTGTCGGCGCCGATGTAGTCATCACGAACGCCACCATCGGAGTCACCCGCGCCACCGTCTCCAATAACGACGGTGAATGGGTCGTCACCGCCCTCCCCATCGGCGCCTACAACATCAGCGTCTCTGCCAAAGGCTTCAAGAAATATCAGGCCAACGGCGTGGTCATCCGCGTCGGCCAAAAACTGCGCGTGGACGTCAGCTTGGAAATCGGCTCGCTCTCCAGCGAAGTAGTCGTCGCCGGCGAAGAAGTCGCCCAAGTCGAAACGCAATCCTCGGAAATCGCCGGCACCGTTACCGCAAAAGAAATGACCCAGCTCCAGCTCAACGGACGCAACTTCACCCAGCTCATCAATCTCACTCCCGGCGTAAATAACCAGTCAGGGCAGGACGAAGGCACCGTCGGCGTCAACGGTAACGTGATGTACAGCGTCAATGGCGGCCGCGACGAAAACAACAACTGGGAAGTGGACGGCGGCGACAACATGGACAACGGCAGCAACAACTCGCTGAACGTTTACCCCAGCATTGATGCCATCCAGGAAGTCCGCGTCTTGACCTCCAATTACGGCGCCCAATACGGCCGCAACGCCTCCGGCACCATCGAAGCGGAAACCAAATCCGGCACCAGCTCCTTCCACGGTGACGTGTACGAATTCAACCGCAACAACATCTTCAACGACCGCAGCTATTTCGACCTTAGCTCGCCCAACGCACCGGAATACAAGAAGAACGACTTCGGCTACACCATCGGCGGCCCCGTGTACATTCCCGGCCACTACAATACCGACAAATCCAAAACGTTCTTTTTCTTCTCCCAGGAGTGGCGCAAGGAAATCGTTCCCAACACCTTCGCTATCTCCGTTCCATCCAACGCCGAACGCGGCGGAAACTTCAACGACATTTGCTCGCTCGGCCCCGCCGATTGCCCCGTAAATAATCCCAATCTGCCCGTGCAGATTGTCGGCAATCAAATCGTCGGCGTGAATCCCGCCACGGATCCGAACGTTTCCGCGATTCTCGCCTCAATTCCGGAGGCAAATAGCACCATCGGCTGCTCCTCGCCAACACAATCGTGCTACAACACTTCCCAGCCCACGCCCACCAATTGGCGCGAAGAGCTGGTGCGCGTTGATCAGAACATCAGTCCTAAACTGCGCGCTTCGTTCCACTATATTCACGATTCCTGGAACACCGTCGTCACTCCCACTCTCTGGTCAAACGCCACGCTGCCCAATATTCAAACCAATTTTGTCGGCCCAGGAACCAGCGCCGTGGCTCGCCTCACCTACACAGCCTCGCCCTCGCTTCTGAATGAATTCGTTTTCAGCTACACCGCCGATCACATCACCTTGACCAATATCGGCCCCTTCCAACGTCCGCCGTCCATGACCATGACCTCGTTCTTCGACAATGGCTTCGGTGGCAAACTTCCCGCCGTCAACGTCAGCGGGAATAATGCGTACTCCTTCCAGACCGACCCATCCTACGAGCCATGGAACAACGCCAACCCCACTTACACCCTGCGCGACAACGTCACCAAAATTATCGGCAAGCACAATCTACAGTTCGGCGCTTATGCCGTCATCGCCCAGAAAAACCAGGAGAATTCGCCGCAAATCGAAGGCGCCCTCACCTTCGACGCCACCAACACCTCGGTTAGTACTGGCAACGCTTTCGCCGACCTCTTGCTCGGCAACATCGCCTCCTACTCCCAAACCAACAACCAAATCAAATATTACGATCGCTACCAGATCCTCGAGCCTTACATCCAGGACGACTTTCACGTCACATCGCGCCTTACCTTGAATCTCGGCATTCGCTTCAGTTTCTTCGGCACCTATCACGAAAAATACAACCGAGAATATAATTTCGACACCACCGTCTGGACTCCAGCCAACGCGCCTTTGCTCGATCCCAATTCCTCCGCCTTGCTCAATCCCAACACCAGTGTCCCACTCTCTTACTCCAACCCCGCCGACAACCAGTACCTATTTAACGGAGTCGTGCAATGCGGACCCGGCTATCCACGCGGATGCCTCGATCAGCACTGGCTCAATCCTGCTCCCCGGATCGGATTCGCCTGGGATCCTTGGGGCAATGGAAAAACCTCCATTCGCGCCGGCTATGGCATTTTCTTCGACCACGGCAACGGCAACGAGGCCAACGCCGAAAGCCTCGAAGGCAGCGCGCCCCTCGTCCTGACTCCGGGCCAGTCCAATATCGCGGGCACCACCTGCGGCCAGCCCACTGGCTACACCTGCGTGGGAAATGCCAGTGGTCCTCCTCTGGCCTTCCCCTTGTCCGTCACTTCCATTCCCAATAAAGCCATCTGGCCCTATGCCCAGCAATGGAATATCAGCATTCAGCATGAGTTCTTCAAGAACACTATCGGCACGATCGCTTACGTCGGCAGCAAGGGCACCAATCTCGCCAATCAGCGCGACCTCAATCAATTGTACCCGGCCACCGCTGCTCAGAATCCTTACACTGCGGGCGTTCCGCTCAATACCAACGACTGCCAGACCGGTGTCGCCGACGGCACTCCGGTCAGCTCCTTGCCGCAATCAGTCCAGAATAATTTCAACGTCGCCTGCGGCAACATAGACCCCAACCAGGTGCGCCCCAACTTCATCGGCTATGGCGATATCACCGGAAAGGAGTATCGTGCCAGCTCCAATTACAATTCCATGCAGGTTTCCGTGCGCCGCACCATCGCTCCTCTCACCATCGGCGTGGCCTACACTTACTCACACTCGCTCGACGATGCGTCCGACTGGCAGGATGTCAATTTCGTCAACTCTTACAACCTCAAGGGCAACTACGCCAGTTCCAATTTCGATGAGCGCAACATTCTTAACATCAGCTACGTTTACGATATTCCCTCCGGACACGTCGAAGGCATCTCCAAGATTTTGCTAGCCAACTGGGAATTTTCCGGCATCACCATTTTCTCGTCCGGCACACCTTTCAGCGTCACCAATGGCATTTTTGGCGACAACGCCGGCGTCGCCAACGGCGTCGGTACCAACGGCTCCTACCCGGACGCCATTGGGAATCCTCATTCTGCGCCGCCGGCAGCAGTGCTCGCGTCGCTCAACCAAAGCTCGGGGCCATTGCTGTTCAACCCGGCCGCCTACGCCGCCCCGCAAGGCCTCACCTTCGGCGACGTTGGGCGCAATACCTTGAACATTCCCAGCCGCTTGAATTTCGACATGGCGCTCTACAAGAACTTCCCCATCAAGGAATCCTATTCGTTCCAGTTCCGCGCCGAGGCCTTCAACGTTTTCAATCACACCCAGTGGAACGGCGTCAACGGCTCCATCGGCTGCTACGGTGGCGCAAATAATTCCGCGGGCGACGCCTCCTGCACCGCCGGCGGCTGGGGCGGCTTCCTGCAACCTTCCGGCGCGCATCTGGGCCGCATCTTCCAGTTCGGCCTGAAGTTTCTGTTCTAAACCAGCAGCATAAGCTGCACAACAAGCCAAGCCACAAGAACTGCACGGAAAAAAAAGGGCGCTGCAAAATATCGCAGCGCCCTTTTTAATTTCGCATACTCCGTGGGAACGCCAATCTCCCGATCGGCGCGCTTCACTAGGGCGCCGGCAACTCCGTCGTCCCCCGAATTCCCTGCCCCTCGATCAACGTATAAATCTTGTCCGCCGCCACCCCAGAAAATTTCTCCACCGCCCCACTGGGCCACAAAACTTCCACCGAATCCAAACCCACAGCCTTCCCCAATCCAAAATGCAATCGCAAATCATTCTGCGAAAGATAACTCGCCCCTCCGCGCACCTCAGCAAACTGCACCAACTTCCCAGCCCGCACCGTGACCCGCGCCCCGATCGCCGCTCGATTACTCTTCGTCCCGACCAATCGAAATTCCACACGATGATTCCCCGCCACTCCATGATTCATGAGCAGACTCGGCGCCTCGCCCACATTCAGAAGCAAGACATCCACGTTCCCATCATTCGCCACATCTCCAAACGCCGCCCCCCGCCGCGAAGCCACCGGCACCGCACCCAATCCTGCCGCCGCTGCCGATTCCGTGAACGTCCCATCATGATTATTCATGTGCAGCAGCAAAGGCTCTTTGTACCGCGCGCCGCTCTCCAACTGATCCATCTGCGGGTACACATGCCCACCAGCCACAAACAAATCCACCCACCCGTCATTATCAAAATCGAAAAATCCCGTGCCCCATTTCACATAAGGATAGCTTGCTTTCGCCACTCCCGCCTTCCAGCTCACATCGTCGAATCCCTTAGCTCCCAAATTGTGATAAAGGTTGTCTTCCTGATCCGCAAAATTTGTCACGAAAATATCCAGCCGCCCGTCGTGATCGTAATCCCCGAAATCCACGCCCATCGAACCATCCGCGTCGCCCTCGCTGCTTAACGCCGCGCCGGCCAACATCCCCTGGTCCGTGAAAGTCCCGTCGTGATTGTTGTGATACAGAAAATTCGGCCCGGTATCGTTCGCCACATACAAATCCGGCCATCCATCATTGTCGTAATCGCCCCACACCACGCCCAATCCGTAATATCCGTTCGGATCGCTCACCCCCGCCTGCTTCGACACTTCCTCAAACGTCCCGTCCCCCCGATTGTGATAAAGCAAATCCGTTTCGCCTGTCATCCCCCAAGGCCCGCACTGCACCACGATCCCACGAAACTTGCACGTCCCGAACGCCGCCACGTTCTCCAGATCCACATGCACGTAGCGCGAGACAAAAATGTCCACGAACCCGTCCTTATCGTAATCCGCCCACGCCGTCCCTGTCATGAATCCGCTGCCGCGAACCCCCGCCTTCTCCGTCACATCCTCAAACTTGCAATTTCCCAGGCCACGATACAAAGCGTTTCCCCCATACCCAGTAACAAAAATATCCAGCATTCCATCATTATCAAAATCCGCCACTGCCACTCCCATCCCCCAACCCTTGCGCGTCAAACCCGCCGCCTGCGTCACATCCTCAAATTTCACCGCCGCCCCGCCGCCAGCGCGATTCCCCACCTGCCGGTACAAAGTAACCATCAAATCCCCGCCTCCGCGGTAACGCTCCACCGTCGAACCATTCACCACCAGCGCCGACAACACCCCGCTGTTGTCGCAATCAACAAACCCCACGCCCCCGCTCATAGACTCCACGATATATTTTTTTTCAGGCGAAGCGATGTGCGCCACAGTAAGCCCAGCCCGCGCGGAAATATCTTCAAACGTAGGAACCGCAGATGAAGTGCCAGTGGAAGTGGATGTGTGTTGCGCCCCGCCGGAAGGAGAGAGCTTGCTATTTTGCGCGCCACCAGCCGCGCACAAAAACACAAAGACGGCGAGCGCCACGAGCGCAATTATTCGTTTGCTGCTGGAGGCGGATCCCAATGCGCAACTACTCTAGCCCGCGCATCCTCAAGTTGTCCATGATTCCCGGTGCCCGGCAGCATAGGCCCACCCGCCGCAGGAGGGCAATCTCGCCTGTGCGCCTTTGCAGTTGCAATTGTTCGTCGACGTCCGGACGTAGGGGCGGGTCTAAGACCCGCCCTCCCGCCGCAACAACGCGACGTCCAATTTATTTCGCCGGAATGTAACTCAAATCCGGACGAAACTGAATGATCTCGCTGTACGTGCTCTCGATCGCCCCGTTCAGCCTCTCGATCACCGACATCGCTTCCTGCTCCCCAAACGCCTCTCGCAGCACGTCGCGCAATGGCTTGATCGCCGGATCATCTTCAAACGACGCCCAGTTCGCATGCTCAATCGTCAGCACGTAGGTTCCACCCGGCCCGCCCGTCACCAGGTGATACCAGTTATAGTGAGTCGGCGTCTTCAGCTGTGTCCGCGCATCGTGCACCCGCGCGATGGCGCTGCGGAAATCGTCGTTGTGACCGTAGCGAACATGAAAGGTAATGATGTCCGTATACTTCCCGTTCATCTCGGTCGGCGGATTGCTCACCTTTGGCATGTACTCGTAGTAAGCCGTCACCAGCCTGTCTACCGAAGCCCCAATCGCCTTCTGATATTCCACCAGGTCCGCCGCATCCGTCACCGAGGGCGCATCCATATCTGCCCAATGCTGCCCGAGCCGCCCCACCAGATAAGTTCCGGTGCGTTCCCCAGTTAAGGTCTCGAATACGTACAGCGCCTGCGTATCCTTCTGCTGCTTGTGCCATTCCACTTTTTGTTTCCGTCCAGCTTCATACTGCTGCACCATGCCATTCTTCGGAGTCTGAAATTCCAACGACGCAATCTCCGCCTTCGGCGCCTGCGCCGCCACGGTAATCGCGCCAAGCAAACACACACCCACACCTGCCGTAAGCTTCTTCAATCTCACAAGTTCCTCCTGGATTTAATACACAGTGGGCCCAAACCGACCCACGGTACATCGCGCCCCAGAACGAGTCAATCCGTATCTCCACGCACCCCGGCTGTGCACTTGGTCCGCATCACCGCGTCCACCGCTCGCCAAGTACCTCCCAAATTCCCTATCCCCCACATCCGCTTTTGCGATTGGACATAAGCGCTCACCCTCGCTAACTTTATATATGGACACCACGACCACCCACGACGCCGATGTAGATTTACTCCACGACTTCGGCAGCAGCATCGCCGCCTCCAACCAGGATCCTCTCCACGAAGTCCTTGAGCGCGTCCTCGAATTCGCCGTGGCCCTGGTGAAATGCGACTCGTGCTTCATCTACGTCCAGGAACAAGAAGAACTAGTCCTCCGCGCCTCCAAAAATCCCCACCAGGAAGTTCTCGACCGCCTCAAACTCCGCGTCGGCCAAGGCATCACCGGCTGGGTCGCCGAACATCGCACCCCCGTGGCCGTCGCCCGCAACGCCGCCAAAGATCCCCGCTTCAAGTTCTTCAACCAGCTCCCCGAAGATTCCTACCAGGCCTTCCTCTCCGTCCCCCTGCTCTGCCGCGGCCGCCTGGTCGGCGTAATCAATCTCCAACACATCCGCCCCCACATCTACAAACAGCGCGACATCCGCCTGATCACCACAGTAGGCTTCCTGGTCGGCGCCGAAATCGAAATGGCGCGCCTGGAAACCGCCAACTCCCAGCTCTCCGAGCGCCTGGAAACCCGCAAGCTCCTCGAACGCGCCAAAGGCATCTTGCAGCGCGACATGAACACCACAGAAGAAAACGCCTACCTCACCATCCAGCAGCAAAGCCGCCAGACCCGCAAATCCATGAAGCAAATCGCCGAAGCCATCATCCTCTCCGAAGAAGTAAAACGTTCCTCGAAGTCCTCCTCCTGACGCCCGCGCCAAAGCCTCGCACCGCAACCGTCATTGCCCAACCACGCGCCCCAAAAGTAAAGCCGGCGCAAGAGCAAGCCCGCCATCAGCCCGCCCCCACGCCGGCGCTCAAATCACCGCGTTACTTCGCCTGCGTCACTTCGCTTGCGAGTACGAGCTCATCTTCGACTCCGGGGCGGCCTGCTTCTGCGCCAACTCCACATTCGGACGTTTCCCCGCGTAGTGCAGCACAATTCCCAGCCGCTCAACGTATAACGCCGTCACCACGATTTGCCCGTTTTGCTCCTCCAGTGTCATTGTCTTGCTGTCTGCACCCTTGATTTCGCTGACGAACGCCGGTACCACCATCCCCTTGCCCGTGCCATCCGCCGCGAAGATCGACACCGTCGGCGGCGACACGCTATCCTCCACCGCAAACGTGTATTCCCCCGCCGGCAAGTTCACGCTTCCCCATTTCACCGCGCCGGAAATCGTGAACTTCCCCGCCACCACCGGCGTCGCCCCGGCATGCACCGGGAATGCCAAGGATGAAATCAAAGACAACATCAAAACCTGAATCCGCGATAGTTTTTTGCTCGAAGTCATAAATTCCTCCTCAGGAATTTGTTTAACGTCCACGCTGTCGCACACGTGTGCTCGCGTCGCCTTCAAAGACGCTGCGGCATACCTATGCCCGCGTTGCTAGGGTTGGTTCGTTGCGGACGTCAAGGTCAGCAAGTGACACGGTAAAGCACAGAAGTTAGGAGGGAACCTCTGAGTTCGCGCCCATCACCGCGTCGGAGAGATGATCGGCATGCTTACTTTGCCTGCACCGGCAAGCAATGTCCAATCCAAAGATTCCATCTACCCGATAACTTTTCCCAGTCCCCTTTCGAACCAGACGTATCGTCGCGCGCACTCGCAGTTGAATTTGTAGCGCCCGCCCCCTTTGCGGGGCGGGCGCCTTTGCAGTTGACGATGCCATCGCCATCCCCCGGGAACGCCAATCTCTGAATCGCCTTGCGGCGCGATTCGTCCTAAGATCCCCCAGCGCGGGATCGAAGGGCCTGATTCGCGTTTCTCCCCGTCCTCCTGCGTGGCACATCAGCGAGAGCTCCGCACCTGTCATTTTTGACAATTACGGCCTCTGATGCGCCCGAACACAATAAGTGCGTCTCGCGGATGCATGCCGGGCTCTGGCGCGAAACTCAGCGCGACAGTCTTTTTGCTCCGCGAAGAAAGGAATAGCCGTTTATGAAGAGATCCTTCCGCTCGGCTCTTGCTGCCGCAGTGCTACCTGTTCTCCTGGCGTTGCTCGCTTCTCCGCCCTCCTCTGCGCAGCAGAAAAAGCCGAACATCCTCGTCATCTTTGGCGACGACATCGGTTACTCCAACATCAGCGCCTACAACTTGGGCATGATGGGCTACCGCACGCCTAACATTGATCGCGTTGCGCAGCAGGGCGCGCTTTTTACCGACTATTACGCGCAGCAAAGCTGCACGGCGGGCCGAGCGGCATTTATTACCGGGCAAAGTCCGTTTCGCACCGGACTGCTGAAGGTCGGACTCCCGGGCGCTGAACTAGGGCTGCAGCCTCAGGATCCCACCATTGCTGATCTGCTAAAGGGCCGTGGTTACCTGACCTTCCAGAATGGCAAAAACCATCTGGGCGACCGGAATGAATTTCTGCCAACCGTTCACGGTTTTGACAAGTTTTTCGGCAACTTCTACCACCTGAACGCGGAGGAGGAGCCGGAGAACGTGGACTATCCGAAGAATCCGGCGTTTATGGCGAAGTTCGGTCCTCGCGGCGTGTACAAATGCGAGGCCACCGCCACCGAAAATCCAGCGCCGCCCGATCCGCGTTTTGGCCCGTGGGGAAAGCAGACTTGCGAAGACTCCGGCCCATTGAGCCAGAAGCGAATGGAGACGGCAGACGAAGAATTTCTAGCGGCCACCCTAGCGGACATGGATAGCGCTGTGAAAGCGGGCAAACCGTTCTTCATTTGGCATAACACCACGCGCATGCACATCTGGACCCATCTGCAGCCGAAGTATCAGGCAATGGTTGCGGAAAAGGGTCTGTACGGTGCCGGCATGACGGAATTCGATGACAACATCGGCGTGTTACTGAAGAAGCTCGATGATTTGGGCATTGCCGACAACACCATCGTTATCATCACGACGGACAATGGGGCCGAGACCTTTTCCTGGCCCGATGGCGGCACCACTCCCTTTCGTGGCGAGAAGAACACGAATTGGGAGGGTGGCTACCGGGTTCCGATGATCGTTCGCTGGCCCGGCGTTATCAAGCCTGGAACTGTGATCAACGACATCGCCGCGCACGAGGACTGGGCGCCAACTCTGCTCGCAGCGGCCGGTGAACCGAATGTTAAGGAGAAGCTGCTTACAGGATACGAGTCAAACGGTAAAACGTTCAAAGTTCATTTGGATGGCTACAACCTAACGGACTTGCTCTCGGGCAAAAGCCCTTCACCGCGCAAAGAATTCTTCTATTGGACGGATGACGGCGATTTTGCCGGGCTCCGGTACGAAAAATGGAAACTCGTGTTCCTCGAGCAGCGCGAGCACGGGTTCAACGTCTGGGGCAATCCCTTAATCCCTTTGCGCGTGCCCCTGATCGAAGACCTGCGAGCCGATCCCTACGAGCGGGCTTCCTACGAAGCTTCGGACTACGACCACTGGATGATTGATCGCGTTTACTTGCTGGTGCCGGCACAGGCGATTGTCGGCCAGTTCCTGATGACCTTCAAGGAATTTCCGCCCCGCCAATCGCCCGCGAGCTTCGGCGTTGATCAGGTGATGCAGAAGTTGCGGGAAGGTGTGCAAGACAATAACTGAAGCACTCTTTGCCGCTTAGAATTTCGCTGCCCAGAGTGTGCCACGCCACTACTGGATTCGACTGCGCAAAGACCTGAGCATATTGCACCTGTCAGTTTTGACAGTAGCTATTCGACGCACCGTCGAGCTAGGGTGCTCCCTGAATCGCAGCGAGTTTCCGAGTAACACGTCAACGGGATTCGCGACGGATCACCGCAGGGAGGATTTCGACGGATGTTTGGAGGCAAGAGTAGTCTGTTGGCGGCATTGACAAGGATGCTCTTCGTCGGCTCTGCTTTGCTTATTCTTCTCCCGGTAGCCTTTGCGGCGCAGCAGTCGGGGGACTTCGATCAATACAAGGTTCGGTTAGACACCTACTGGTTCTACTCAAACCCTTCGGGATCAATTCAGGGCAGTAGTGACCAGGTTCCCGTTGACTTCGAGAGGGACCTGGGCTTCAACCGGTATTCGACCTTCTCCGTTCGAGCGGACTGGAAATTCACACGCAAAAACCATTTTTATGTGTCGCTCAGCAGGTTTAACTCGTCGCAGCAAACGGTGCTCGCTCGCACCATCATCTTTCAAGGCCAGACGTTCGAGGTTAGTACCACCGTAAGAAGCGACCTGCACGCGTTTCTGGTAGCGCCTGGCTATCAGTACGACATCATCCGCCGCAAGCGAGGACATCTCGGTATTGGTGTGCAGGCGGACCTGTTCGATACCTCGGCAAGCATCACTGCCGCCGCGCAGGCGGGTAACGGCGGAGCAGCCCAATCTGCCAGGGGATCGCTGTTGGCCCCGATTCCTGTAGCTGGTCCCGATTTCCGGATCTATCTAACAAACTCTCCGCGTCTGTTCGTCGAAGGAAATGCTTACGGAATGTATCTCTTCGGCTACGGCAATTTCGTGTCCACGACCGACACCGTCGGTCTCACGCTAAACAAGCACGTCAGCCTTAACGCCGGCTACCAGCTAGGCTCGCGCTTGGTCGTAAACAACAGCGCCAGTGCAAATCGACTGGGGCTTCGCTTGACGCAGCAAGGCGCCATCGCCGGAGCCGAATTTTCTTTTTAGTTCCGATGCGGCCGGCTCGGCTCGCACAGCAGATTTAAAATGTTGTGGTTGATATCTCGCACAAGGAGAAAGAATCGGCTATGAAAAAACTAGGGCTTTTGGCGGCTACTCTAACGTTGGCGGCGGTTGTCTGCGCGGCGCAGAATCCTTTCAGCTTCATCCATGGCACCGTCAAGAAAGTGGACGACGCCACGAAAACTGTTGTGGTGAAGAC
Source organism: uncultured Acidobacteriota bacterium (assembly GCA_963821765.1). Taxonomy (GTDB): domain Bacteria; phylum Acidobacteriota; class Terriglobia; order Acidiferrales; family UBA7541; genus Palsa-295. Next base: position 127,462 of record CAWGFF010000003.1, on the reverse strand, counting down.
CGCTGACGGGACCGAGCACGTCATCAAGTACACCGGCGACACCACTGTGAAGGGCACCAAAGACGGTTTTGACGGACTCAAGGATGGCACCGAAGTTGTCGTTCGCACTACCGGCAAAGGTGCGGACGAAACCGCCACGGAAGTAGGCAAGGTAAGCAAGGACGGCCTCAAGGCGACCAAGGGAACCATCGAGAAATTCGATGCGGGAACGAAGACCGTGGTGATCAAGACCGCCGACGGAACCGAGAAGACTTTCGAGCTCTCGGGCAAGGCCGTGGAAGATGCAGGGAAGGCCACCGGGAAGGGCGTGGCGAAAGGCGCAAAGGTGACCGTGTATTACACAGAGGAAGGCGGTAAGAAAACCGCGCATTTTCTAACGAGCTAGTGATCGCCGGATTCGTCGCGATGCGGAGCCAGTGATTTTTGCGCCTGTGCGTCAATCACTTGCTCCGCTCGTGGAAAATTCTCGCGAGCCTGCTATTGATGGGTAGTTTTGACAATATCGTGCACAGTTTTCGCCTGAAATACTCGCAATAAGTTCGCCGTTATTCAGGCGGCGAGGCTTGGCTTTCCGGCCAGCGCTGCAGAAGTCTTACCGGGCGGCAGTGAAGGCGCCTCCACATTCTAATTTGCGGCTGGTCGCCAGCTGAGTAAGTCGCCGTCTCGAGAACATCGGATTCCCAGGCCTAAAGTAAAAAATGACAGAGGAGGGCGAGAAGTATGAAATTGTCCAAGAGGATCACCATCACTTTGGCGGGAGTTGCAGCACTATTCGGCGCAGCATCCGTCCCGGCTGCGAAAGCGCAAGAGAAACCGAATATTGTGATCTTGATGACAGATGACACTGGGTGGAACGATTTCGGTGCATATTCGGGTGGCGGTGCCGCACTTGGTCATCCCACGCCTAACATTGATCGTATGGCCAAGGAAGGCGCCGTCTTCACCAGTTGGTACGGACAGGCAAGCTGTACCGCGGGGCGCGCGTCCTTTATTACCGGGCGAATTCCGATTCGGTCGGCCCTGTCGATCGTGGTGGCCCCCGGTGACGAGAACTACCTCCGCCCAGAGACTCCGACCATTGCTGAATACTTCAAGAAGAATGGCTACTCGACGTACTTCTCTGGCAAGTGGCATCTTGGCGATAAGCCCGTCGCTTATCCAATCAATCACGGCTTCGACGAGATGAAGGAATTCGCCGCCTACTACGCCGGCGTCTATTCTTACCCCTACACGGACAAGTGGTTCCATCCCTGGTTCCCGTCCTACAACGAGGATTTCGAGAAAATGTGGGATTCCGTGGTGAACCTGGACGAGTGGGAAGGGGTGGCAGGTCAACCCGCCAAGAAGGTCGCCACGATCACGTACGACTACATGGCCACGATGGACGAACGGATGGCCGACTACGCAGTCGACTACATCAAGCAGCACGCCAAGAGCGGCAAGCCGTTCTTCATGGACGTGAACTGGATCAAGATGCACAACCCCACCAATGCGGCTCCAGATTTCCGAGGACGCTCGCACCTGGGCGACTACTCGGATTCGCTGATGGAAATGGACGCCGACATCGGAAAGGTGTTGGATGAAATCCGTGCCGATGCGCCGAACACGATCGTCATCCTGACCGCCGACAACGGCGCGTGGCTCGACGCTTATCCGGATGCGGGCACGACCCCGTTCCGCGGCGAGAAGGGTTCTGCCTTCGAGGGTGGCTGGCGCGTTCCGGGCATTATGACCTGGCCCGGACACATTCCCGCGGGCGTGCAATATGGAGAGATGATGTCCCACATTGATTGCTGGTCAACTCTGGCGGCGATGGCAGGGATTCCTGTCCCACCGACCGGCGAAATGAAGGACAACAACGGCAAGCCGATCTACTTTGACAGCATCGACAACAGCGCCTACATCCTGGGCAAATCACCGCACTCAGCGCGCAAATCATGGATCTTTATCAATGGTGAGTATCTCCATGCAGTTCGCGTTGATATGGGTGGCGATCCAAAAGAGCCATGGCTTAATATCGCTTGGAAGTTCGTGTGGACGGCGAAAGATACCTGGTTGGGACCAAATCTCGATACGGGTTCTATCCCGGCAGTCTACAACCTGACCATGGATCCGTTCGAGAAGTACGACATGATCTTTAATGGAGCGGCACCTGATCGGGCACTGACAAACTCAGCCGGAAAGTATGCCGGACAGGATAACGGTTGGGCGGCGGGACTTTTTAGCGTCGTGCTGCTCGATTTCGACAAGACGATCATGAAGTATCCCAGCATCAAGCGGTTCCCGGGTGGTGCGTCGAACGATTTGATACCGAATCTTCAGAATCCCGGGAATCCAGTGCCAGCGCTCGATCCGAATAATATGCCGAAGACCGTCCCCGGCGGGGGCGACTAGTCGCGCTCTATCACGTCACCAAGGGCGGCTCGCAAGAGCCGCCCAACGAACATGCCGCGGAAGCCCTGCAGTTTCGGAGCGCTCGGCGCTAACGATTTGCGCGCAGCACAACGCATTAACTTCGCTGACCTTCGGAAAGCTTGGGGATTTCAGGTTTAGCCTTTCAGTCGCTGCAGTCCGCGCAGAGCAGATAGTGCGGCTTCTATTTCCTTCCGCTCGCTGCCGGGAATTCTGGGATCCGCGAGACGCACATTAATCGCGTCTTCCGCAATTTTCACCCGAATCCGAATCAGCTCCGGAATAAGTTCAAGAATGGCTGCTTTGTACAGCTCTCGCCGGTTAGATTCGGGCGTGGTGGGCTCCTGAAGGAACTGCGTGAGGAAGTGAAGGGAGCGCGATTCGAGGCGGGCGTGCGACGCCCTAGCCAGGATCTCGGCACCCGTTTGAACACGTTAACTGCGAAGTAAAAACTATCCGGCTTCACGGGACGGCCGGGTGCCGCATCCCTCCGGTTTTTGAAGGGTGCGCATTAAGACGGGCACTGGCCCCCCAGTATTCTATGGCCTATGCTTTGCCCGATCCCGTGTTGATTCCCAAGGAAATTGTGACTGTTTTGGCATTGGACCGCGTATATTTGCGACGTACCGTATTCCCAGTCGAATAGAAATACGAAAATGCAAGACGAAGCGTGGATCAAGACTCTTGAAGACGGCAGAAAAGTTAAGTTTATCTACCTGGAACTGCCGGACCACGGAGCGTTTATTACCGCTCAGCTTGCAGGTAATGAGGTCGTCTATTCGGTCTTGTTGACCAAGGCAAGACTCCCGCTTAGCCGCGAAGATGTTGAAAGCCACTTCAACCGCGAGCTTTCAAAGAAGTAATGCCACCCTCTCTAGAGCGTGCAAGTCGGGCGGGTGGGCCCCCGCCCTTACGCAGTCTCGGAGCGCGGAGCAGAGTTCACAGATCGCGCGCCTTCGTCTTTGGACGGCCCGAGAACCGCGCGTTTCATAATTCTGCGTTTAACGACCCGCAAGGCTTCCGATGCTACCGGCATCGCGCTCAGTTCTTCGCTATGCTGGGGACTGTCGTGCAGTTCTTGTTGCCGCTTGAACATCGCTAGCTCGGCTTGTGGCACAAGCCGAGCCAGCTTTTCAGGATCTGTTTCATCCAGAGTTTTCAGCAGTATTTCCTTCCAGGATACGAATTTGAGATCGCTCAACGAATTTCCCCCGCTTTTACAAAGATCGTATGAGCCAAACAATCAGACAGATAATTAGTAAAGTCCCCAAAAGCCCATATCCAAACATTGCAGCCTCCTCCGAGAGCAAATTCCTCGCCTCGTGATTACCCGATATTGACTTGGAACGTCAGAGAAGGATCGCCGTATGCCACTGCATACCACAGCCCATCTGCTCCCATAACGAAGTACACGTCCTGCTGGTAAAACCACGCTGGGTATGATCCCGCATAGAACCAATAGCCGCCGTAGGAGTACTCCCGGCGTCCGTTGTACTCGCGCCCACCATTTGTCTCAAAGCGAGCATGGTGGGTTGGACCAAAGTGGCTTTCGTTGTACACGTGTCCGGAGCGGTCTTTCTGACCGTTGCGCGCGTACTGGCCCTGGGATTGTTGCGGTTGAGCTTTGGCTTCTTGTGGATGCTGATTTTTCTCTTCGGTTTGCTGAGTCTTGGCCTGCTGTTGCGGTTCCTGCTTCTGAGGCTTGGCTTCTTCCTGCTTTGCAGGCGTTGCCTGCTGTTCTTGTTTCTGTGGTTTGGTTTGTTCCGGCTTCGCGGCAGGCTTAGCCGGCTCCTCATGCTGCGCTGGCTTAGCGCCGTCTTCCTGATGCTGTTCCTGTGCAAATGCAGGAACACTCACTCCCAAAAGCAATAACAGGGCCGTTGTGCTGATGACTCCAAGTACTTTCATGCGTGTTGCCTCCATTACCGAAATTCTGCGTGGAGGCCAGAATAGCGAGAGGCGCGATTGAAAGATGTACCGTTGTGAACACCTTTCGGGGCAGCCAGGATCTCAGGGTGAATCGTCCCGCAGGGCAGGACGATTCAAAAAACCTGTACCAAACGTGTTCGTCACAATCAGTTCAGGTTTTCACCCGATTTCGTACAGCCAGTACTGGTTCTAGACCATTTCTGTTCCATCGCACAGCACGGTTGAAGGCGCACAGCATTGCCGACGCTACGTTCCGTGCCCGCGAACCACGCCTCGCTAATTCCTACTCACCAATAACTAATCACACCGCGTTCAACTCACCATCTCAACCTGCGCCGCCGGCCGATCCTGCAAGCAATAGAGCACCAGTTCGACGCGCGTCGAGACGCCCAGTTTGTCGAAGATGCGGAAGAGGTAGTTGCGGACGATTTTATGTTGGCTGGCGGGTGGACGGCGCGGAGAGTTGCGATCAGGTGCTATTTTTTGACGGCGTGCTTGGGATTGTTGGGGTGGTTTGGGATGTTGGGCGGGATGAGGCGTTCTTTGATTTTAGGCGCGGGAATTTTTGGGGGGTTGCTCGTGAGCGCGTGGTGGCTGGGCGCCGCGCGGTTGGGAGCGATGAAACATTCGCGGTATCGGGCGCAGCTTTAGATCGCGTGATTGTGACGCGGAAGGTAGTTGTGCCGTTTAGGTTGTGGATGGCGTGATGAAGGTGCGGGCGCCGCGGCGGGCGCGGGCTTTGGGCGAAGTTTGTTTCATCACGTTGCCCAGGGTGACCAGGAGCTTGCGGAGCTTAGAGCGTTCTTCGAGCTCCATATCCACTACTTCGAACGCGCGCGCTTGCGTGTTGGCGTCGCGGACGATCGCGAGCACCTTCACGGTTTTCGTGGTGGTGTTGAGTTTCAGATTTACCAGGCTGCCGGGATGCAGGCTTTGTTCGCAGACGGCCACTCCGCCGCCGAGCGTGAGTTCGGGAATATCGAGGTGGCAATTTTCCTTTAGATTGGTGGTAATGGCGGAGACAGGACGCTCGAGGCGCAGGCGGGGGTAACGGCGCTGGCGAATCGCGGAGGATTCGGGATCGAGATCGAGCGGCTCGATGGAAAATTCGGCGATGCTCAGGCCGCTGCGCGGCACGAAGTCACGCACCCACTCGGGATCGATTTTCTCCATGGCCTGCGATGCGACCAGGCGCAATTCGCTGGGACTGGCCCAGCGGAAGGCGCGGCGTGTTTCGGCGATCTTACGCAGGATGGATTCGGCGCCAGCGGTGCGCAGACGGCCGAGAGCCTCGATGGCTTTTAGCTGTAAGTAACTGGTGGCGTCTTTCGGTAGATCGCCTTCAGCGATACGCAACAAACGCATATCGGCGGTTTGATCTCCGGCCATCCCAATTTCGTCCACGGCCAGCGGGCGGATGAGCGGATCGAGGAAATCAAAAAGATTCAGCAGCAGGCGTCCACGATCGGGCGCGCCGCTGGAAGCGATCTGGCGGACGACGCGATCCTGCGCGGTGCGTTTCCAATCAATGATGCGCTCGGGAAGAACCTGTTCGACGAGATCCGGATCCAAGCGCGCGAGCAAACCTAACGCTTCGATGGCTTCGGTGGGGCCGCCATTGCGGAGCAGCTGGCGCAAATTTTCCAGGCCCTCAACATCAAGAACCTGCATCATCGAAACCAGGAGGTCACAATCTTCGCGGAAGCCGGAGCGGCTGAAGCGTCCGGCCAAGTGGCCGGAAGCCGCAACGGGCATGCGGCGCAACAAATCTTTCAGGCCGGAAGGAGCTTCACCGGATTTCAGTGCTTCTTCGATAAATTCAGGAAGACGATCTTCGACGCCGATTCTGGGGCGAAGATTCTTGCCGAGGCCAGGACGTTCCGCTTCGACGTATTCCACCAGTTCCACGGAGCGCTGGATGGCTGGGTACGAGCGGGACTTGGTGGCTTCCTGCGACAAGCGTACGAAGGCCGCGCCGACCAGACTTTCCAGTTCAGAATCGCGTTCTTCGGCGAGTTGCACGCCTACCAGACGGATGGTGCCGAGCAGCAGGCGCTCATCCTGTTTGGCGTAAGTGCTGGCGAGCTCGGCGAGCCCCATGGCGGTCTGGCGGCGCGTCTCTGCCGATTTGTGTGTGATGCAATTGGCGTAATTCGTGAGAACTTTTTCGGCTTCGGCTTTTTCTCCGCCGGCGACAAGCCCTTCCACGTATTCACGAATCTGCGCCGGAGGAACGCACCAGGCTTCGGCAGACTCCAGAACGGCCTTTCTTTTTTCCACCGGCACTTGCGCCCAGAATTGCTGGGCCAGCATGTCTGTGTGCGACTGCACCTCGATGCCGTGGCGCGCCATTTTTTCTTCGTACACGCCCATGATCTTGCGCAGGCTGTCGAGTTCCTGGCTCATTTCGTCCAGGACCTGGCGAACGGCGTTGACTTCGATATCGCCGCGCTCGTAGCTTTCCATCGCGAAACGAATGGCGATGTGCTCGGCGAGTTTCAGCAGAGTGGGCTTGTCCGATGAATCGGAGGGCGCTTGCGCGGCGAGGGCTGAGAGCGCCTGGCTGACGGTGAAGCGCGCGCGGCGCGGCAAAGTGGAGAGCCGCGACTGAAAGGGTTGCGAATCGAGCTTTTGGTCAGAACCTTCGCTGGTACGGGCGATCTGCGCCAGCATCTGCATGATGCCCTTCAGCTCGTCCTCGTGCAGAGTCATCAATCCGGTTTCGACGGCCATGGAGCCGGTGCTTGCGCGAGCCGAACGGCTGCCGCGAATTCCGGCGGTGGCGTTGCCCCAGCGGCTGGGCTTGCTGGCGTCGGCACTTTCACTGACGGCGTCCGCCAAATTCCATCCGCGCGGGCTTGCGTTGCCGCCGCCTGCGGGACCTGAACCGTTGCCACTCCCGGACCCGCGGCCATCGCCGCGGCCATTACCTTGTCCGCGTCCGGAACCTTTGCCGGAGCCTCGGCCTGAGCCGGTACCTGAGCCGGTACCTGACCCGGTGCCTGACCCGGTGCGTGGGCCGGTGCCTGAACTCTTGCCGGAACCGAAGCCTGAAGAGAGACCGCCGCCGGGACCTTGCACGGCGGAAATGTCGTTGAGCGCGCCGCTGCCACCTGAACGCGAGCCGGGGCCGGAGGCTTCGCTGGTTCCGGCGTCTTTGTTGAACCAGAATCCTGGTGTTTCGGGCGCGAGAGGCGTGCCGCCACCGCTGCCGCCAACGATGTTCCAGGGGCTCGGGCCGGAGCCGACGTCCGGGACGTTTGTGCCTTCCGGTCCGCTGCCGGAACCTTGGCCGGGTTCCCCGGAGCCTGCAACTCCCTTGTTGAACCAGAAACCGCCAGCGTCGGGCGCGAGTGGAGTGCCACCTGTGCCGCTGCTGCCGACGATGTTCCAAGTGCTAGGCGCGGAACCGCCGCCGGGATTAGCGCCTTCGGATGATGTGCCGGGAGGTTGGCCGAAATCGCTGGCGCCTGCGACGTAAACTGGGCTCCCACCGGGTGCGCCGCCCGAGTAAGGAAGATCGCGAGTTATTTCTGCAGATTCGGGCGCGTAGTGAATCCCGCCACCGCCGGGACCTCCGCCCGAGCCGGGACCGTAGCCACCAGGTCCATTGCCACCGGGACCAGGTTCGCCTGAGCCGCCGCCGGATCCGGCATTGCCAGGACCGTAGCCACCGGGACCTGGACCGTAACCACCGCCGGCTCCTGGACCATAACCGGAGCCTGAACCGCCGGAGCCGTAACCAGAACCTACACCACCGCCGTTGCCTCCCTTTCCGCCGCCATATCCATTGCCGCTGCCGTTGCCATTTCCCTCGCCGTTGCCGTCACCATCACCATCGCCATTTCCGTCACCGGAACCGCCACCGCTGCCAGAACCTTTGCTGCCGCCACCTTTGCTGCCTTCGGCGGCGACAATCAATTGCAGCAGGCGCTCGGGATCTGCGAATAATTCATCGGAGGCTTGAGAATTTAAGCCTAGGGTGTGCGCGGCCAATTGCTGCGCAACGGTGGAACGCGCGACAGCGGAATCGGCGGGCACGAAGCAGACTTCGTTGACGTGAATGTGCGGATCACCCTGCAGAGCGGTCTTCAACTGTTCGGCGAGCTGCACCGGTTTGGAACCGGTGTTGGTGGGAAAGCCGCGCACGAAGCGCGCCAGACTGGCTTGCGTGACTTTCGGCGAAAAGTGGATGCTGGCGATCCCAGCCGCGGAAAGCATGCGCGCGAAACTTTTTTCAGCGGCCGCGGATTCGAGAGGCGTTCCGTCAAGCAAGAGCTGGTCGCCGGAAACGGCGAGGAGCACGCCGGCTTCATTTTCGGTGCCGGTGCCGAGAGCGGTGCGAAGTTCGGACCATGCAGTCTCGTACTGTTTTTTAGTGCGCGGATGGCCAAAATCGTACATGCGCGCGAACTTGAGCAGGATGTTGAGGCTGCGGATGAAGGCGCGAGCCGCAGCGGGCCGGACATTGGGGTTCGTCACGTATATGTGGGGCTACGCTAAGCCCCGCCTCTGCATACAAGTGTGGGAGAAAGTCGCGGCTGGGACAATGGTACCGGTGTCGTGTTTGGTACTAACGAATATCCTACAGAGTTGGTGGGAGGGAGGTACTGGAACGAAATCAGCGCGTTGTGGGGCTGCCCAGCCATGCCTCTAAGTAGCTGATATCGCTTAAGATATCCAGGGCGCCAAGGTCGCGGAGGCGGGTACTACGCTGGCGGCGCTCTTCGCCCGTTTTGGGGAGGATCGCCAGGAAGGGGACTTGCGCGGACTGCGCCGCGAGCGCGTCGTCAATGTTGTCGCCGACGTAGAGGGCTTGGTGAGGAGCGCGGCCGTTGAGGATTTTTATCAGGCCGTCGGGAGCCGGTTTGGGATTGGCGACATCCTCGACTGTGACGATTGTCTTGAAGTCGCGGCGGACCTTGTTGCGATCGAGCGTGTAATTCAGTTCGCTCCAATAGCGTCCGGTGAAAATGGCGAGCTCGGATCTTTTCGCGAGACGCGCGAGACTGGAATTGCGCAGGAGCCATTTTTCCTTGCGAACATTGCCCTGACTATTTTGACCCCAGTAAATTTCCTGGTACTTCTTTTTTACCTCGTCGAAGGTGACATTGCCGCCGAGCTCGTTGATCCAGGTAGTGGAAAGTTTCCAATCGTCGTTGAAGCCGGGGCGATTTTTCCAGACGTGCAGCTCGCGGAGGGTGACGCGTTTTTTGGTGAAGAATTTTACGGTCTGAAGCGTGGTCAGTTGGAAGGAGCCGCGCACATCTACCAAAACGCCATCTACGTCGAAAATTATGACGGAGGGATAGGGCTTCGCTCGTTCGAAGCGCGAGGAAGCGGTGGATTTGCGGCGGCGGGGGGAATCAGGAATGGGAGCCGCTCGATTCTTCGCCCGAGTCGGGAGTATCGGAGGAGTCGGATGCGTCGTCAGTCTCGGGAGTGCCGTCGGATGTAGCGACGGCTGATTCCAGTTCGAGCGAATCAGAAGACCAAGCTTCGCCGGGAGTGGCGATGGCCGCGGAATCTGGCGCAGTGGCAGTTTTTTCCGGAGACGCGCTGGAAGCTCTCCCGGCAGCCGCTGCGGCGGCGACGGGCGGCGGAGCTTGCGCTGCTTCGGCCGCTTGCAGAGTCTTGAGGCGCGCTTCGAGCACTTCGACGAGCAGGTCAATAATTAGTTTCGCGCCACTGCCGTCGGGATCTTTCGTCGGATTGTAGGCCGTGACTTCGAACGCGGCCAGTTCGGGTTGCTGCGCGAAAACCAGCAGCGCTTCGCGGACTTGCGCGAGCGACAAGCCACCGGAGCCGGGATAATTCGTGGCGGCGAAATCGGCAATCACATCCACATCGAAGTGCAGGACGAATTGATAGCCATTGCCGCGGATGCGATCAATCGCAGCGTGGGCTGCGGCAGTGGCGCCGAGGCGTTGCACGTCGCTCGCCATGTAACGGCGGAGCGGAGAGTTTGCCAGTAGCTGCTCTTCGGGCGGATCGAGGCGTGCAACACCGAAGAGCGCGAGATCCGGTTCGCGGACGAGAGGCGGCTCGCCCCAGAAGCGCACGAGCTCGGCGGCGCCGCGTCCGGCGAGGTGCGAAACGACCATGCCGTCCACGCATCCAGTGGCGGTGGTGGCGGGAGTATTGAGATCCGCGTCGCGGTCCATGTAAATCATGCTGACTTTGCGGAAATAGCGGCGCGCGCCGGCGACGGTGGCGAGCGCAACGGAGCAATCGCCAGCAAGAATGAGGGGTAACGCGGCGGATTTTACGGCTTGTTCCACGCGCGGCTTCAGAGATTCCAGCGACGCGATAACGCGCGTCAGATTGCGGGCGCGGGGGCTATCTTCATCGGGCTTGTAGAGCTGGACGGGGTCATCACCGAGATCGGCGACGGCGTAACCGACGGCTTTGAGGCGCTCAACCAGGCCTGCGGCGCGCAGCGCCGTGGGTGCGCCTTCGAGCCCGGCGGACATTGCTGCGGCGCTGGTGGGCGCGCCGAGCAGAGCAATCTTGTTGGCCTGCCGGACAATCTTTACCGCCACGCAAAGGCTCCTTACCTTGATTCAAATCGAGCCGGGCCCGCGTGGGGAAACCGCCGATTCCGCCACGCCGACGGAAAATCTTAGTGCGCGGCCTGCCGCGCAGCTAATTCCGGCGGCAAGGTGAAGCGCACGTCTTCGCGGATCAAATCCAGGTCGCGCTGATTCGTAAAACCCAGGCTCGCCAGGCGCTGGCTGACCTGCTCGACCAAAATTTCGGGCGCTGATGCGCCGGCGGTGAGGCCGAGCGTCTTTACGCCATCGAGCCAGGAACCCTCCACATCGTTCGCGTCTTCGATCAGGCGCGCGGCGACTCCGGCGCGCTTCGCGACTTCCACCAGGCGATTGGAATTCGAGCTATTGGCTGAGCCCACGACTAAAATCAATTGCACTTCGCGGGTGAGAGCCTCGACCGCTTCCTGGCGATTCTGGGTGGCATAGCAAATGTCGTCTGACGCGGGCCCGACAATCGTGGGAAACCGATGGCGGAGCTGCGCCACGATTTCCTGCGTGTCGTAGAGCGAAAGAGTCGTCTGCGTAAGAAATGCGAGACGATCCGGATCCGGGACGACGAGTTGATCCACTTCCTCGACGCTGCCGACCACGATGGTCTGATCGGGCGCTTCGCCGGAGGTACCGACAATTTCCTGGTGGTCCCGATGCCCGATGAGCAGCAGCGTGCGGCCTTCGCGCGCGAATTTCAGAGCTTCCAGATGAACTTTGGTGACCAGTGGGCAAGTGGCGTCAATCACGCGCAACTGGCGCTCCTGCGCTTCGGTGCGCACGCGCGGAGGCACGCCGTGGGCGCTGAAGACCAGCACCGCGCCGACCGGAACTTCCTCGATGGACTCGACAAAAATGGCGCCGCGCCGCCGCAATTGGTCAACCACGTAGCGGTTGTGCACGATTTCGTGGTGCACGTACACCGGATTGCCGTAGGCTTCGAGGGCGAGTTCGACGATGTCCACGGCGCGGACTACGCCCGCGCAAAAGCCCCGGGGGCGAACGCGTACGAGCGTCTTGGCTCCGTGATTGGTGCCGTTTATTTGGGTCAGACTCAATTCGTTCTCCGTAAAGACCTTTATTTTACCTGAAGCGCCGCTTCCCTGCCAGTTTGTTCGCCGCGGTGATTGCTTAGTCATCGTCCCAACCCCCGAAAGATGTCACCGGTGCTAAGATGCCAATTTCGCGGTGGGAGTTGGAGGTAGAGAGTGTTACTCAAAGGACGAGTAGCTGTGGTGACCGGAGGCGGGCGCGGAATTGGCCAGGCCATTGCTAAAAAGTTCGCGGCAGCGGGCGCTTGGGTGGTGGTGAGCGCGCGCACGGAAAAAGAAATCGAGCAGGTGGCGGTGGAGATTCAGGACTCCGGCGGAAAAGCGGCTAGCGTGGCGGGAGACGTCGCGCGTGAGGAGGATTGCGAAAAAATTGTGCGCGAGGCGCGCAACGCTTTCGGCGCGATTCACATTCTGGTGAACAACGCGGGATTGTTGGGGCCAGTGGCGCCGCTGGAACAGGTGAGCGCGCGTTCGTGGGATGAAGTAATCGCGGCGAATTTGCGCGGGCCCTTCTTGCTGTCGCGGCTGGTGCTGCCGGAAATGTACGCGCGCGGCTCTGGAAACATTCTGAACATCGTGAGCATTGCGGCGAAGGCGGCGTTCCAATTGAACGGCGCGTATGCGGCATCGAAAGCAGGGTTGATGGGACTGACGCGCACGCTGGCCGCCGAAGGCGCGCGCAAAGGAGTGCGGGTGAATGCGCTGAGTCCCGGCCCAGTGCCGGAGACTTTGATGTCGCAGGAACTGGGGCGCGGGCTGGCGGAATATTTTCAGGCGGACAGCGAAAAATTATTCAAGCAGATGTGCCAGGGGATTTTACAGGGACGGCCGCAGACGGCTGATGAGATTGCCGCCGCGGCGCTGTTCCTGGTTTCCGATCACGCGAGCGCGATTACTGGGCAGACTCTGAACGTGGATGGCGGAATGGCTTTCTACTGAGTTCTTCCAAACCGGCATAGCTACGACGCGCGGCCGTGCCAGCGATTTGAATACCAGCCGCCGCCCAATCCAGTCCGCGTTCACCGATGGCGCCGACGAGATAGACAATCCCGCCCAAGACCATCAAGACCGCGAAACCCAGCCCGAAGAGCAATTCAGCAGCGATTAATTCGCGTACGAAATAGACCTGCAGAACGAAGAAAATTCCCAAAATGAACAGAAGGCCCTTGCGTACTTTCGCCTTTTCGATCAGCCCCGCCAACGTTGTCTGCAACTTCGTGAGATGCGTTTTCATGATCCTCCGACCCTCGCTGGGTTAGATGCACGGAGGTTTCCAAACGGAACGGGCGTAAGTCATTGAAAAATCGAAGGGCAGCGGAAGGCTCGGCGAGGTAAATCGACTAAAAGCGGAAAATGGTTTCTTCGGGCTGGCGGGACGTCGTTTCGGAGCCGAAGAGAACGCTGTAGACTTTTTTTGTCACTTATTTTCGCCTGCGCCGGGTATTACTGATGCGTTAGATGGCGAAATGAAATCAAAACCGCCGGATCGTTTCCGGCGGTTCTGGCGATCGCTTAGCGATTTTCGAATGGATAGCGATCTTGCGCGAGCACGGCTTCGGCGACGCGGCGGCGGATTGCAATCGTGTCGACTGGAGCGTGTTTCGCGAAGCGGCGCAGCACGGCGAGCTGGGTGATGAGCGTGTCGCCCTCGGCGGTGGCGGCGAGCGCGGTGCGCGCATCTTTTTCGACGCGGTCCATGGCGTCGTAAATGAAGGCGCGGGCGGCGTCGCCCATCACGCTGGCAGCTTCCCCGCGAGCTGCTGAAGCTTTCTGCGCCCGGCGCAGCGTGGATTCCATGGCGTAAACGTCCATTACGATATCGGCGAGCGCGGCGACGATTTCCTGCTGTTCGGCGAGCTGCTCGCGGAATTTCTGCATGGCGGTGCCGGAAGCCAGCAGGAAAATTTTCTTGGCCTGCTCGAGTGATTTTTCTTCTTCGGCGAAGGGGCCGGTGGGCGCTTCTTCAAACGACGGTCCGGCGAGAACTTCTTCACCGAGCTTCATGGCCGCGGGAATCAGCGGCAGAACGCCGCCGAGCGCGCGTTTCATGAGCATCTGAATGATGAGCATGCGATTAATTTCGTTGGTGCCTTCGAAGATGCGATTCACGCGGGAATCGCGATAGGCGCGCGCCACGGGATAATCTTCGTGAAAACCGTAGCCGCCGAAAATTTGCACGCCTTCGTCCACCACATAATCCACCATTTCGCTGCCGGCCACTTTGCTGATGGAGCTTTCGATCGCGTATTCCTCCAGGACTTGCATGGCTTGTTTGGTTTTGTCATTGCCGGCGTCGGGGCTGGAGACAGCGGCTTCGATCACGCCGGCGGTGCGATAAACCTCGGATTCGATGGCGTAAATCTGGATTGCCATTTCGCCGAGCTTGGCTTTGATCAGGCCGAAATCGCAGAGGCGCTTGCCGAATGCGGTGCGTTCCTTGGAATATTTCGACGAGGCTTCCAGGATTTTCTTCGCGCCGCCGATGCAATAGGCGCCTAGGCTGAAGCGGCCGGCGTTGAGAGTGTTGAAGGCGACGACGTGGCCCCGTCCTGCTTCGTGCAAGAGATTTTCTTTCGGGACTGGGGAATTTTCGAAAAAAATGGGCGTGGTGGAGCTGCCCTTGATGCCCATCTTCTTTTCTTCGGCGCCAGCGGTGAAACCGGGCGTACCGCGTTCGACGATGAAGCAGGAAAATTTCTCGCCGTCAATTTTGGCGAATACGACGTACACGTCGGCGAATCCGCCGTTGGTGATCCACATTTTCTGGCCGTTCAGAATGTAGTTCTTGCCGTCGGGCGAAAGAACCGCGCGGGTGCGCGACGCCATTGAATCGGAACCGGCTTGCGGTTCCGAGAGGCAATAACAGGAAAGCAATTCGCCGGTTGCGATTTTCGGGAGATATTTCTTTTTTTGCTCTTCGGTGCCGAAATAGACGATGGGCACCGTGCCGATGCCGGAGTGTCCGCCGTGGGAGACGGCGAAGGATCCGTAACCCGCGAGTTTTTCGGCGAGAATCGCGGCCGAAATTTTGTCGAGGCCGGAGCCGCCGTAAGCTTCGGGAATGCCGCCGCCGAGCAGGCCGATTTCTCCGGCTTTCTTCAGCATCTGGGCCATCAGATGTTCATCTTTGTGGGCTTCCAGCTCGGGGATTTGCGGGACGACTTCTTTCTGCACGAATTCCTCGGCGGTTTGGCCAATCAGGCGCTGGTCATCGGAAAAATCCGCGGGGGTGAAGACGTCTTCGGGGCGGCAAGGGGTGATGAGGAATGCGCCGCCGCGATTGAGGACCTGCGAGACAGGTGCCGTGGCCATGGTTTGCCTCCGTGTGATGGACGCGATGCCTCGATTCTCTCGCGCATTTCCGCGTAACACAATAGCCCGGCGGTTATCGCGCACGTGCGGCGCAAACGCGGCTGGTGCCGTGGCCGCGCGTGCAAGTGGAGATGAGCGCGAAATGATTGACGAGCGGCTGGCGGGCGCGAATGGGATTTTTGCCCAACGCGCGTTAAGTAAATTGCGCGTGGGCGGGACGTATTCGCTGCCGACTTCGACCGGAGAGGTGTGGTCCGACCAGGTTGAGCTTATAATGGCGCCTCGCGGATTCTGCGTGACGGTTAATGCGCTGAATGGCGCTTTGGCGGGGCTGCCGATTGAAGTCGCGGATGGAAGGTACGGAGCGCCGCAGCCCGGGCCGGAAATGTAACGGCTGAATTTCTTGGTTGGCGACTGGACAATGGACGGCGAGTATCTGAAATCGCCGATGACCGGGAACGGCGCGAAGCAAACGGGGTGGTACAAGGCGCATTTGGGGCCGGGCGGATTTTCGATCATTGCGGATTTTGAAGCGGACAGCTCACTCGATAATGAGATCGGGCACGAAGTGCTGACGTGGGATCCGAAGAAGGGTGCGTACACCACGGTGACGGTGGGGAATGGTTTTCCGGGAGCGATTATCGGGAGTGCGAAATGGGAAGGCGACAATTTAGTGATCCAGACTGAATTCGGGAAAATGCATATGCGGGCGGTGTATTCGCACGTTGGGGACAAGACCATACAGATCGAGGAGTCATATCAGACTGGGGACGCGCCTTATCAATTGATATGGAAGGCCAGCGCGACGAAGAAATAAGGGCGTCGATCGCGAGATGGAGTGAGCCGCTACGAGTTGAAAAACAGTAAACCGAATGCTGCCCGATCCGAAAAAGCGGGACCGCCGCTACACGCTCAAACACAAAAGCAACAGAGCCGGCGAGACGCCAGCGCTACTAAAAGCAAAGGCGCCCAGCTAAAGCTGGTCGCCATAACTTCAACAGCTTGGCCCTATGTGTTTTTCCGAAGACTGCTTCCCCGCTTCTGTCGAGGTTTGTCCGTATGCTGCGTGAACTTTCGCGTGCCGGTGGACCTCGCAAACACCTTGCGTTCCCGCTAGAGTGCCGCTAGCATCAATCGCTTTAAATTCGGCTGCCGGTTGTTGTCGTCGGCCCGCAGGCTCACATTTTTTTCAAAAAAGATGAGGTGTGAAATGAAGCGTCCGTTCCCCCGCCGTTCGATTCCGGTATTTGCGCTGGCGCTTTGCGCCGCGATCCTGATTGGCTGGGCGTACACGGCGCGGGGCGAAGGCGGGGAGCCGCGATATTTCGCGGTGAAGGGTGCGCGAATCGTTACTGTGTCTGGAGCAGTTATCGAAAACGGAACCGTGGTGATCGCCAAGGGATTAATTCAGGCAGTCGGAACGAACGTGACGATTCCGGCAGAGGCTTGGGTGATTGACGGCACTGGACTGACGGTTTATCCCGGGCTGATTGATGCCGGAACGAACATTGGGCTGGCGCAGGACGAGGACGGCAAGAAGCCCGGCAGAGGTCCGGGCGCTTCTGGGCCGGAAGACCGGCCGGGGACCACGCCGTGGCGCGTCGCAGCTGACGAATTGAAGACGGACGACAAGCGCATCGAATTGTGGCGGAACGCGGGATTCACGACTGCGCTAATGGTGCCGGAAGGTGGAATTTTTCCGGGACAGGCGACGGTGATTGATCTGGGCGGCGAGCGCGCGGGAGATTATGTGGTGCGTCCGCGCGCATCGGTACCGGTCTCGTTCAAGCCGGTGGGCGGATTTTTCGGTTTTCCCGATTCGCTGATGGGAACGATCGCCTACGTGCGTCAAGTGTTGGACGACACATCGTGGTACGCGCAAGCCGAGCCGATTTATCAGGCGAATCCAACAAAGACGGAGCGGGTGCCATACGACCGCACGGAATATGTGCTGAACCGCGCGCTGCAGAGCAATGAAATCGTGCTACTGCCGGCGAACAATGCGATTCAGATCGTGCGCGCGATCCGCTTGGCGGATGAATGGAAGGTGCGCGCGGTTTTGTATGGCGGGCAACAAGGCTACGAAGTGGCCGCGGCACTCGCCGCGAGCAAAATCCCGGTGCTGGTGAATCTGAAATGGCCGGAGCGCGCGAAAGACGGCGACCCGGAAGCAGAACAAAATTTGCGCGAGCTGCGCTTTCGCGATCGCGCGCCGGGAACTCCCGCGGCACTGGCGAAGGCTGGCGTGAAATTTGGCCTGTACTCCGGCGGACTCGACAGCCCGAAGGACATCTTCAAGAATTTGAAGCGAGCGACCGACGCCGGCCTCACGCCTGCTGCGGCTTTGCGTGCGATGACTCTGGATGCGGCGGATATTTTGGGATTGCGCGACCGGCTAGGCAGCATCGCGCCGGGAAAAATCGCGAATCTGGTGGTGACCGATGGCGACATCTTCAACGAGAAGACCAAAGTGAAGCACGTGTTCGTGGACGGACGCTGGTTTCAGATTCACGACGAAGCAGCGCCGGAAAAACCCGGCGAGAAAAAGCCTGAGGATGACGACGGCGCGGGATCGAGGCGCACAAAGGGCGGCGAAGGGGTCGGCCGATGAGACGCGCAATCCTCAGCGCTTCCCTGCTTCTCGCGGCTTGCGCGCCGCTGACTACACGCGCGCAAAACCCCGGCACTGTGTTTATTCAGAACGCTACGGTGCTGACCGTCACCCATGGAAATATCGAACACGGCTCGATCCTGATTCGCGACGGAAAAATCGCGGCGGTGGGCGCGGATCTGAAAGCCCCCGAAGGCGCGGCGATCATCGATGCGACCGGGCAGTACGTAATGCCGGGAATCATTGATTGCCATTCGCACATCGCGGTGGACGGCAGCGTGAATGAAGCGGGGCCGGCAGTTTCTTCGATGGCGAATATCGCGGACGTGCTGAATCCCGATGACATTGATATCTATCGCGATCTGGCGGGCGGCGTCACGACGGCGAATATTTTGCACGGCAGCGCGAATCCGATCGGCGGGCAGACCGTGGTGATCAAGCTGCGCTGGGGCAAGCCTGCCAGCGAACTGCCGTTTCAGGGCGCGCTCCCCGGAATTAAATTCGCGCTGGGCGAAAATCCCAAGCACTCGAATTTTCCATCGCCGCCCGGAGTGACGCCGCGTTATCCCGGAACCAGGCTCGGCGTGGAAGAAGTGATCCGCCAAGCGTTCATCGAAGCGCGCGAATATAAAAAGCAGTGGGACGATTACAACCAGCGCAAAGCGGCTGGCGAGCAAAGCCCGATTCCGCCGCGGCGCGATGTGCGTCTGGATCCACTGGTGGAAGTGATGGAAGGCAAGCGCTACGTGCACGCGCACTGCTATCGCGCGGATGAAATATTGATGCTGATTCGCGTGGCGAATGAATTCGGATTCAAGGTGCGCACGTTCCAGCACGTGCTGGAGGGCTACAAGATCGCGGATGAGATCGCGGCATCCGGCGCGGGCGGTTCCACTTTTTCGGATTGGTGGGCTTACAAGATGGAAGCGTTCGACGCGATCCCGTATAACGCGGCGCTCATGGCGGAACGCGGCGTGATTGTTTCGGTGAATTCCGATGATGCGCAGGAAGCGCGCCAATTAAATCAGGAAGCGGCGAAGAGCATGAAGTACGGCGGCCTTTCTGCGAACGACGCACTGAAACTGATCACTTTGAATCCCGCGATTCAGTTGGGTATTGACGCGCGCGCTGGTTCGATTGACGTGGGCAAAGACGCGGACTTGGCTATTTACAATCACGATCCGCTAAGCGTGTACGCGGTGGTGGAGAAAACCTTGATTGACGGACAAGTTTATTTCGACCGGCAGAAGGACATTGCGGGTCGCGCAACGCTGGCCGCGGAAAAACAGACGCTGCTGGACAAGGAAAAGAAAGCCGCAGAGGCAAAGAAGGCTGAGGAAAAATCGGAGCAAAAGCCGGAGC
Organism: uncultured Acidobacteriota bacterium; assembly: GCA_963821765.1. Classification (GTDB taxonomy): domain Bacteria; phylum Acidobacteriota; class Terriglobia; order Acidiferrales; family UBA7541; genus Palsa-295. The sequence goes on along the minus strand of CAWGFF010000003.1, from coordinate 108,242 downwards.
CGAAACCCGGCCAGAAAAAGAAACCGCCGCAGGATGATGGCGACGCCCTAGGAAGCGGTGTCGCGGGAGGCTCGCGGTGAAAATATTAAATTTCAGCTCGCGCGCCTTGGCTCTCGCACTGACGGCTTCCCTCGCTATTCCGGCGTGGACGCAAACTGCAGCTCCCACTTCCTACGCAATCAAAGGCGGCAAAGTTTTCACTTTGGCTGGACCGGCAATCGAAAATGGCACGGTGCTGATTCACGATGGAAAAATCGCCGCAGTGGGCGCCGCCATCGCTATTCCGCCAGGATGCGCAAGTGATTGACGCGACGGGCCTGGAAGTCTATCCGGGGATGTTCGATCCCGTGACGCAGATCGGGTTGAACGAAGTGAGCGCGGTCAGCGCGACCGTGGACGTGAGCGAGCTCGGCGATTACAACCCGGAGTTAGTCGCCGCCACCGCTGTGAATCCCGCAAGCGCGCACATCCCGATAACCCGCGCAAACGGCATCACCGAAGTCATCGCCGCCCCCGGCACCTCCGGATTCGATTTGCAAAGTGGCGGGCTGATCGCGGGGCAGGCTTCGGCCTTTAATCTGGCGGGCTGGACGATGGACGAGATGCAAATCAATCGGTCAGTAGCGATGGTGATCAATTGGCCCTCGATCCAAACGCGGACTTTCGATTTTGCCACGTTCAGCATTAAAGAAAAGCCGTACGCCGACGTGAAGAAGGAATACGACAAGTCGGTGAACACGCTGGGCGACTGGATGGATCGCGCGCGGCACTACGCGCAGGCGAAAGAAAAAGGCTCTGCGGCGCTCTACGAACGCGACTTGAAACTCGAAGCGCTGGTTCCGGTGGTCCAAGGAAAATTGCCGGTGCTGGTAGTGGCCGACGAAGCGCGCGACATTCGCAACGCGGTGGATTTCTGCACCAAGCAAAATCTGCGAATGATTCTGGGCAGCGGGGCGGAAGCGTGGAAAGTGAAAGAGCTGCTGAAGGAGAAAAAAATTCCGGTGGTGCTGGCTCCGACCAATCGCTTGCCGGAGCAGGAAGACACGCCCTACGACAAACCGTACACGGAGCCGTCCGAATTATTTGCGGCGGGAATTCCGATCGCGTTTTCCAGTTTCGGTACGGCGTTTTCGCGGCGGCTGCCGCAGTATGCCGGGACCGCGGTGGCCTACGGACTGCCGCACGACGAGGCGTTGAAGGCCGTGATGCTGAATGCCGCGCAGATGTTTGGGCTGGCCGATCAGCTGGGCACGCTCGAAACGGGGAAAATTGCCAACATCATTGTGACCAGCGGCGATCCGCTGGAACTGCAGACGCAAGTGCGGTATCTCTTCATCAAGGGGCAGCTGACCAGCACGGATAATAAACATCGCGAACTTTACGAGCAGTATCGCAAGCGGCCGCAGCCGGCGCGTTGACTGGCTGGCAGCGGTTTGGCAAGCGAGCGGCGCGCGGTATAATTCGCGCCTATCGAATGAATGCCACGAAGTGAAATATTTTCGCGGCGTGTACGCGAAGGAGAAGCCTTGCAATTCGTCCGCAGCCGTGCTCGCGCAGGCGCAATTTTAATTTTTGCGATGCTGGCGTTCGCCGGCTGCAGTGGCCAAGCAAAGCAGCCGGAGGATGCGGCAAAGAAGCCCGCCGCGCAGCCGGCGATCGTTTTCATGACGGATTTTGGCACGGCCAACGACGCGGTCGCGATCTGCAAGGCAGTGATGATCGCCATCGCGCCGGATGCGCGCATCATGGACATCACCCATCAGGTCACACCGTTTCAGATTGGCGAGGCTTCGCGCATGCTTTCCGGCGTGACGCCGTATTATCCCGCGGGGACGGTGTTCGTCGTCGTGGTGGACCCGGGCGTGGGCACTTCGCGCAAAGCCGTGATCGTGAAAACGAAGAAGGGGCAATATTTTGTGGTACCCGATAACGGATTGATCACGCCGATCGTGGACGCGGACGGACTGGAGGGCGCGCGGGAAATCACCAATCCGGCGTGGATGATTGGCGACAAGATTTCTTCCACGTTTCACGGGCGCGATATTTTTTCGCCGGCGGGCGCGCATCTGGCGCTGGGCGAAGACTGGACACACGCTGGGCCGGCGCTGGATGTCCTGGTGCGCTTGAATCCGCCGACGGCGACCCTGGACGCGAAGGGCATCACCGGCACAGTGATCGGGCTGGACGATCCCTTTGGCAGCCTGATCACCGATATTTCCGCCACCGATTTCAAGAAACTGGGTTACGCGATCGAAGACAAAGTCACCGTGAAGATCGGCAACAAGCCCTACACGGTGCCTTACGAGAAAACGTTCATGGGCGTGGCGGTGGGCCAGCCGCTGCTCTATATAGATTCGCGCGGGCGCGTGGCAATTGCCGTAAACCAGGGCGATTTCTCGAAGGTATATAAAATTACGCCGCCCGCCGCGATTTTCATTTCCGTCAAGCGGAAGTAATCGGCTGGCCGGCGCTGCCGCGCGCGGAATCTTTGCGCAGTGCTGCAGCGTGCGCCTGAAATTTCAGCGGATTCATCGCTCCGATCGTGTTCGCCCCGCGTTCTCCGGCGTTTGCTGCGCTTGAACTTTTTTTCTTCGCTCACGAATTGCACTTTCGCTTCCTGTTCTCTTTCCTCCTTGGTGCCTAAAACGCTCTCCCCCAGTACGAAGGTACTATGGCGCCATTTGGCACAGCCCGCGAAAATTCACTGATTACGGGGTTTTACGTTTTAATTCCGGGGGACGGCGTACTACTGCCGTTGAGGAATATGGCGCCACTTATCAAGGATTCTGTGGAAGTTGCGAACTCGCCTGCTGCCGCGCCGAATGCGCCAACCAGCGTTGCGCCGAAGCCGGCCGCCGCTGGCGGCCCCACTTTGCGCGCCGACGCACTCTCACTCGAAGTCCCTGTGAAAGTTCATGGCTCTCGCGTGACCGATGCAGCGCGTGGAGCCGCGCCGCACACCGAACCCTTCGAGGAAGAAACCGGCACGATGATTGTGTTTCCGCACGGCGGCGTGCTGCGCATGTCCACCGCGGTGACTGCGGGCCAAATGCTGGTGGTCACGAATTTAAAGACGCGCCAGGACGCGATTTGCCGCGTCGTGAAAGTGCGCACGTTTTCGAATATGCAGGGCTATGTGGAAGTGGAATTCACGCACCAGCAGTCGGGATATTGGGGCGTTCATTTTCCGTCGGAGGGTCCAGCTCGGGCTGCGGTGATTGAAACTTCGCCGGTGATTTCGGCGGCGGCTCCGGTGGTGACTCCGGAAGCTCCGCTGAAAGCTGCGCCCGTGCAAAATTCTCCGGCTCCCGTTGCGCCGGTTGCACCTGCCGCCCCGGTTTCGTTTGTCGCGCCCCCGCCTACACCGGTTGCGCCGCCAGTAGAAGTGGTCGCGCCACCCGCTACGCCGGTCGAGCCGGTTGTGCCTTTTACTCCCGTGGCATTTAATCCTCCGCCGCCACCGCCTCCGCCCGTGCTTCCAGTTGCGCCAAGCAAACCAGAACCTGCATTCATTTCGCTGGGGACGCAAGAAAAAGTGCAGCCTGCGGCTTCGTCCACTTCGACCGCGCCTCCGGAAATCGTTGCGCCAGTCTCGCACGTGGCTCCCGCGCCGGCACGTCCGGCGAACGTGCTGCCGGCGTTCACTGCGGAACTTCCGGGAATGGGCGCTGCACAAGACGCGGTGCCCAGCACGCCAGTGGAACTCCCGGCGGCGCCACACGCTGCAACGCCGGCATCTTTGACCATGACGGAGCTGCGCGGTGATCAGCGCGGAGTCGCCGTGGTTCCTCCGGTCGAAACTTCCGATGCGGGCGCATTGGCGGAGCCGCATGCCGCGGAAGCCACGGAGGCGCCGGCGCAAAGTTCGCGCGCTGTTTTTGGAAGTTTCAGCGGCGGAGTATCTTTGAGTGGCGGCCATGGCGTGCCGGTGGATGCGTTCGGTACGCGGCTGGATGCCAGCAGCGAAGCGGGCGCGGAGCACGCCGGCGCATCGCGCACTAGCAATTGGATATTGATCGCAGCGTGCGTAACTCTGTTGTTTGCCGCGCTCGTTGGCGGCGTACTTTACTTCCGGCCGCACGCGACAAACACCGCGCGCAATGGCGCGAGTAATTCGAATACACCGGCAATTCCGCAGCCGCTGGCGTTTCAGACTCCTGCTGCCGTTCCGGACAGCCACGCACCGGAGGCGGCGCCCGTGCATAATTCGGCGACGCATCCTGTGCCAGTGATCGCGCAGGCGCCGGGAGCGACGCCTTCCATCTTGGCGAATGGCAACGACGCGAATGGCGAAGGGCCGAGAATTGTGCCCAAGCCGGCGTCGAATCTGGCACCCGGCATGCTACAGAACGCAGGGGGAGATCATCCCGTCGCGCCACAAAGAGGTGACGGGGACCAGGCGGTGCAGGCGCCATCTTTGGATGCTGCGTCCGCGGACGGTTCAGCGAACGGCGGCGCGCTATCGGGAATCGTCGGGTCCAGCGTAGCGGCCCCGTCAGCACCGGAAATTCAGCAGGAAGGTCCGGTGAAAATTGGCGGCAAGGTGAGGGAGCCGCGGCTGCTGTCGCGCGTGATGCCGGAATATCCGGTAGTCGCGAAACAAGCCGGAATTCAAGGCGACGTGGTGGTAAAAACCACGATCGATCCCAAGGGTAACGTGGTGAATGTGCAGGCAGTGTCTGGTCCGGTGATGCTGCGCGGCCCGGCGCTGACCGCGCTGCGTCGCTGGAAATACGAGCCCTCGACGTTGAATGGCCAACCGATCGCGGTGGAGATGATGGTGACCATCAAGTTCAGCGGGAATCACTAGATCGTTTTACAATCCCCGGATTTCAGGTGTGTCATTTCACGACTTAAAGGCGCCGTACATGCGCCCCGCTCCGCGATGTTGCTTTTTCCTCGCTGCCGCATCCAATATAGGGAACGTCATCCAGAAGCAGTGGTCCACATTCGAGGTGAAACATGCGTGAAGCCGTCATCGTTAGTTCCGTTCGCACCGCCGTGGGAAAAGCCGGCAAGGGGACATTGCGCGCCACTCGTCCAGACGATTTGGCGGCGGTGGCGATCAAGGGAGCGCTCGGCCGCGCTCAGGGTTTGGATGCCGCAGAAATCGATGATGTGATTGTGGGCTGCGCGACTCCGGAAGCAGAACAAGGGATGAACGTGGCGCGCATCGCGTCCTTGCGCGCGGGCTTGCCCGTCACCGTATCCGCGATGACCGTCAACCGGTTTTGCTCTTCCGGGCTGCAGGCCATCGCTTTGGGCGCGGAACGAATTATTGCCGGCGGCGCTGAAGTGGTGGTGGCGGGCGGTACCGAATCCATGTCCATGATTCCGATGGGCGGGAACAAGATCGCGCCGAATCCTTGGCTGACGGACAATCACCCGGACACCTACTTGAATATGGGGCTGACTGCCGAAAATCTGGCCAAGAAATATGCCATTTCGCGCGAGCAGGCCGACGAATTTTCGCTGGCCAGCCATCGGAAAGCGCTGGCGGCGATCGCCGCGGGTAAATTCAAAGATGAAATCGTTCCGGTGGAAGTGAGCTGCACCGTGCTGGAAGCCGCTGCCGCTGGGGAGAGCACGTCCGCGAAGCCCCGGACCGTTAAAGTTTCATTCGATACTGACGAAGGGCCGCGCGCCGACACTTCACTGGAGGCGCTCGGGAAGTTGAAGCCGGCATTTCATGCGCATGGTGTGGTGACGGCGGGAAACAGCTCGCAGACCAGCGATGGCGCGGCGGCTGCCGTGGTGATGAGCGCGGAACGGGCGCGCGCGTTGGGCTTGAAGAAGATGGCGCGATTCGTCTCGTTCGCGACTGCTGGTTATGCGCCGGAAGAAATGGGGATCGGTCCGGTATTTGCGATTCCCAAGGCGCTGAAGCTAGCGGGGCTGCGGCTGGATCAGATTGATGTGATCGAGTTGAATGAGGCGTTCGCGGCGCAGGCGCTGAGCGTGATCAAGCTTTTGGGCATTGATCCGGCCCGCGTGAATGTGAACGGCGGCGCGATCGCATTGGGTCATCCACTGGGCTGCACGGGCGCGAAACTTACCGCGACGATCCTGCGCGAACTGGAACGCCGCAACGCGCGCTTCGGCATGGTGACCATGTGCGTCGGCGGCGGCATGGGCGCTGCAGGGATTTTCGAGCGAGTCGCGTAGGGCGAATCACTGGAAGCTCGGGGATCTGCGGCGAGAGACTCCCCGGCCAAGCCGCCGCTACGCCACCGCGACGGCTTGCCGGAGCAAAGCAAACTTCCTTCAGCGCGTGCGCCGGTTAGAACTGCCGGAGCAACATGCCAGAGGCGACGCGGTTGGTATCGGCATCGAGCAGCAATTCGGTATTGCTGTCAACCTGATAGTAAACCAGGTTGAAGTTCGCCGTAACACCGCTCCCCGAGGCGTTCACCTGCGCGGTCCCGCGACCGTTGGCGGCGGGCGCAGTCAGGATGCTGCTGGACTGCACCGGCACGCCCAGGATCGGCCCACCGTTATTGATGTCCAGCGTTCCAGTCAGGTTCGTGCTGTTGTTGACCAAGCCGAGCTGGCCGGTAATATCCTGCTCGAACGCGGCCTGATTTTTCGACGAGCCCACGCCCGAAAGATTCAATGCGAAGCTGCCTTGCACCGTGCTGACGCCACCGCGCTGATAAGCGGTGCCGCTGGCGCCGTCCACGCCGTTATTGGTATCAATTTCCACCAACTCGGCGCCTGTGTTGGACGGCGTGACGAAAGTGTAGGCCGCAAATAGAACTGTGCCCTTGCTGGTGGTAAGCGAAAGAGTGTAGCGAGCCGGCACGTTGCCCTGGGTCGACACATTCGCATAGCTTCCGCCGCTAATTGTACTGTTGATTTGTGTGCCGGCACCTCCGCTGTTATTGATGTCCAGCGCGCCGCCGTTGCTGACGCTGGCGCCATTGAGCGTAAAGACGGCTCCGCCGGCGTAGGGAGCGTTGTTAGCAGCGCCGCCAAACGTGAAAGCGACACCGCCATTGAGCGGCGTGGTCGCGAGCGGCCCTCCGTAGGCTTCGCCATAGAGAATGTAAGGCTGAGCCGGATCGATTTCCACGAGTTTCAGGTGCGTCTGGTCAATCATGTAATACGAAAAATTGATGGTTCCTAAGTCCGTGGAATTCATCGTAACGGTGCCGCGTCCGAAAGTAGCATCCGGAGCCGTGCACAAGCCGCTGAGCGTAATGTCGTTGGTGACCACGGTTAGTACGTTCGAATTAAGCGGCACGTAGGTGAAATCTTGAGTGTTCACCGGCGAATTAGGATTATTGACCGGAAGACAACTGTTGTTGCTGGCGAGAAAGGTTCCCGCCACCGTCACCGGATTGAGGTTCTGATCGAGGCCGTAGTATTGAAAAGCGTACCTGTTGGTGAGCCCCGCGCCGAAAGACGTAGTATTCTGCGCGTCCAGCGTGCCGCTGGCGGTGAAAGTGTTATCAAAATTAATCAGCAGCGCGTGCTGATTAGTGCCCAGCGTCGCTTGCAAAGTAAACGACTGCGCCACGGAATTGGACGCGAGACTCAACAAGATGGATGTTCGACCGTCTAGAGGCCCGACTACAAAAGTACCGCCCGTCACGAGAACTTGGACGGCCACTCCGGGGGTCGCGGAGAGGGCGTTGAGATCCATCTCACCGCCGCTGATCGCGCCGTTCGATGAGCCGGCAGAGCCGCTGGTCAGGATACTGCCGGCAACATCCACGGGATAACCATTCGTAAAGTCCACCCCAGTAAACGCGATTGCATATTTGCCGGTGCCGATCGTGTTGGTGGTCAGAGACGCGGAAGAAAACAGAATCTGAGCCGTGGAAGTGCCGGAATTGCCACCCGCGGCAGCGCCAATCGTCACGGTGCCACCGGTAGGAGGCGAGAGCGGCGCAGTGTAATTGCCATTGCCATCAATCGTGCCGTGGCATTGCGTCACGGAGCCAACCAGCGGCGCGACGCAGTCGCCAAAAGCAATTCCGTTTACGCTCCACGTGACGCCTGCGCTGGGTGTGGCAGCGAACGACTGCAGGCCACCCGCTGAAATGGTGAGCGCGGCGGGATTCACAACCAAGGTCTGCGCAGCGACGACGGTGACGGTGGTGGTGCCGGTATTCGAGCCGGACGTGGCCGTAATCGTGACGCCGCCGGGAGAACTCGGCGCGGTAAAGAGGCCCGTACCATCAATGGTGCCGGCGCTGGCAGTCCAGCTGACCGACGTGCTGGTGCCATTCAGAAATGCTGAAAACTGTGCCGTCTGGCTGGCGCCAATGCTGATGGAGCCAGGAAGGACGGTGAGATCATTTATCGTAGGATGACTGCCACCTCCGCCACCACCGCAAGCGGACAGAGTGAACATCCCCGCGACGGCAATGGCCAACAACGTATAAAACTGAATCCTCTTTCGCATCAGAAGTCTCCCGTTGGCGTCATCAGTGATGACCGGCTAGGCTCGGATTGGGAGCCGGTTTAAGATCGCGCATATCTGCATATGCGAAGAGCAGCGCGCCATCGCCCAACTCGACAGCGCGCCGCTCAAAAAAAGTTCCACGCTGCTCATTCCCGGTTTTGTCCGCCGCCGCGATGCTCCCGGACCAGGAGCATGCAACAAGCGGAGTACCGACGTTGTGTTTCACAAAAACGATGGAAAAAGCTCCATCAGCTGACTCGCCACTCCGACTGACCAAAATACGCGGAATTCCTAGACTTAGATACAGCCCGGCCCAAATAGGTTTCACCGCTGGTAAACAACACGGCGAGCACGTGAAAGTTGCGCGGCGCGCGCGATGCCGGTCCCGCCTTGCGGGATCGCGAAATATTAATTGCGCAGTGGTTTTCCTGTCTTTAACGTGTGCGCAATGCGCTCCTGGGTCTTGCGCTCGCCGCAGAGGCTGACGAACGCTTCGCGCTCCAGGTCGAGAACGTATTGTTCCGGCACCCGCTGGGGCGCGGTGATGGCCCCGCCCGCGAGTATGTTTGCCAGCTTGCGGCCTACCACGCCGTCATATTCCGAGGCGTAGCCGCCGCGAATCATCATGTGAATCGCGAGCTTCGCGCCGGTGAGGAATTCTTCGCCGAGCACGCGAATTTGCGCCGGGCCGGGTGGATGGTAGCCAGCGCGAAGGAGTCCCAGTGCAGTTTGCTTGGCGTCGGCTATCTGCCGGTCGCGATTCATGGCGATCAGATCGGATGGGCGCAAATAGCCGAGCGCGCGCGCTTCTTCTCCACTGCTGGAAACTTTGGCCATGGCAATATTTTCGAATACCGGCTTGAGCGCATGGAAAAGATCAAGATCTTCGCCGCCCGCCGAGTGTTCGTTCGCTCGGATCAACATTTCTTTTGTGCCACCGCCGCCCGGAATCAGCCCGACGCCAGTTTCCACCAGGCCCATGTAGGTTTCGGCTGCGGCGTGTATGCGCGCGGCGTGCAACGGTACTTCGCAGCCACCGCCCAGAGCCATGCCCTGCGGCGCGGCGACGATGGGCCGTGGCGCGTATTTTATGGCCATGTTCACCCGCTGGAATTGGCGCACGGCCATATGTATATCGTCCCACTCGCCTTCTTGCGCGCTGATCAGCACCAGCATCAGATTTGCGCCCACCGAAAAATTCGCGGCTTGATTGCCGATGACCATCGCGTCGAAATCTGAGCTGAGGCGGGTGATTCCCGCGTGAATCATCGCGACCAGGTCGCCGCCGATGGAATTCATCTTGGAGTGAAATTCGCAGCAGAGCACGCCGTCGCCCAGGTCAATCAGGCTGGCGCCGGCATTTTTCTGCACCACGCCGCTGCGATCTTTCAGCGATTTCAGGATGATGATGCCGGGAGGCTCGGGGACGGGCTGGAGTGCTTGTGACTTTACATCGAAATAGCGCGTGGTTCCCTTCTCCGATTCGTAGAACGATTTTTTAGGCGAGTCGAGAACTTTGCGCACCAGCGGCGGCAGCTCCTGGCCGTCGCGTTCCAGCGCTCTGGCCATTCGTTCGACGCCGATAGCGTCCCAAACCTCGAACGGGCCTAGCTCCCAGGCGAAGCCCCACCGAGCCGCGCGATCCAGGTCCACAACGCTGTAGGAAATTTCCGGCATCAGGCGCGCAGCGTAAAGGCAAGTCTGGCTGAGGCTGGACCACAACATGCGATTGGCTTTGTCGGCGCCCTTGCCATCCAAGCCCGGCGCAAGCAGCGCCCGCAGGCGTTCGCGCGTGTCCTCAATGCCTTTGCCGGCCTCAATAGAAGGAAATTTTGCTTTCAGACGCGGGCGATACTCCATTTTTTGCCAATCGAGCGTGAGGATTTCCGATTCGCCGCCCTTTTTTACTTTCTTGTAGAAGCCACCGCCGGTTTTGTCGCCCAGCCAGCCGCGTTTGAGCATGTCTTCCATGAAGGGCGGGACTTTGTAGATGTCGCGCGACGCGTCGGTGGTGGCGTTGTCGTAGATGTTGCGTATGACGTGCACGAGAATGTCGAGGCCCACCAGATCGGCAGTACGGAACGTGGCGGATTTCGGCTGGCCGATCGCCGGGCCGGTGCACGCGTCCACTTCCTCTATGGTCATTTCCAGGGCCAGCATCTGGCGAACTGCGTTGAGCATGGAAAATGTCCCGATGCGATTGGCGATGAAGTTAGGCGTGTCCTTGGCGGGGACCACGCCTTTGCCGAGGCGCAGGTCGCAGATTTCGTCGAGCGATTGCAAAACCTCCGGTAGCGTCTTGGGGCCGGCGATTAGCTCGACCAATTTCATGTAGCGCGGCGGATTGAAAAAATGCGTTCCGGCCCAGTGCTGCTGAAAATCTTCGGAACGGCCTTCGGCGATCAGGTAAATCGGCAGGCCGGAAGTGTTGGAGGTGACGATAGTGCCGGGCTTGCGGACCGTTTCGACGCGGGTGAAAAGGCCGCGCTTGATTTCCAGATTTTCGGCGACGGCCTCGATGATCCAATCCACTTGGCCGCACCAGGCGATGTTGTCTTCAAGATTACCGGGGGTGACGAGGCGTGCGTTATCAGACGTGAAGAACGCGGCGGGGCGCGATTTCTTGGCGGCTTCACAGCCCGCGAGGACGATGCGATTGCGCACGGCGGCGTTTTCCAGCGTCAAACCTTTGCTCTGTTCCGCGGGCGTGAGGCTGGTCGGAACGATATCCAGCAGGTAACAGGGGATGCCCGCGTTGGCCAGATGCGCGGCGATGCGCGCGCCCATGGTGCCCGCTCCCAAGACTGCTGCACGTTCGATGCGTCGTTTCACCAGTGTCCCTCGCGGCGTTTGCCCAGCCAGTGAGGTTACAAAAGCAGTACGGAGCGGTCAACCGGAAAGAGGTCGTGGGCTGCTTTGAAGATTTCTTATTTATTCGTCGCTTGAATCGAGCGATTGGTCCGGGCTTGATGATGCCAATCCATCGGAAATAAGTTTCCAATTATTTTCGTAGTCTTGCACTTCAGGAATCGAGAATCGGCAATCGTAAGATTCTGGAGCGCGTGGACGTTTCCATTCATGTTTGTCCATCCAATCACAGTGATGCTTTACTACAACCTCTTGCAATTCTGATTTCGTCAAAATAAAGAAGCGGTCTCTACTTTTGTCATCGGGAGCAAGTGCAACAAAAACATAAATTAAATTTGGGTTTTTAATTTCTCTTCGTCCTAGATTTTTTTGAGTTTTCGTTGATTCATCGTATTGGATGCTGAGCCAATGTCTGGCATCGGTTGGCCATTTATCGCCGCGAGTTGTTTTTACCTGAATCGGAACAGTGCGGCAAAATTCATCGGTCGCCAAAACGTCGAAGGTTGGGACATTCCCCGCAAAGGGAGTGGCAATTAAAGTGCGTTTGCCAAGTTCAGCGCAAACTAAATATTCGCCTATCTGCGCCGTCAATTTGTTGCTTCGTCCGCTGCTCATATTTTCAACCCACCGTGCTGAATCCAATCATTCAAAATTCGTCAGGTCGGCTTGTGCCTCCCTCGAGCGTTTTTTTGCGTTGCGCTATTATCTTCACGGCCGCCAGTTTGCCACAATCAGTCAGAAGTGGTAACTAAAATTGAAAGTAGCCCGCTACCCGGAAAGACCTGGCAGCGCGAATTGGGTTAAAGTGTGGTGAAGGGACGAGCATGTCTGACCAGGGACGCACCACAAAATGGCTGGGGAAAGCCGTCCGCGGGCTGCGCAGCTTCGCTTATGGCTCATCCGGCGAACGGCCGAAGGTGGGGCTCGCGCTCGGTGGGGGATTCGCGCGCGGGGTGGCGCACGTAGGCGTCCTGCGCGTCCTGGAAGAAAACGAAATTCCGATTGATTTTATCGCCGGCACTTCGGTCGGCGCACTGATTGCAGTGGCCTACGCCAGCGGCACAACCCTCGAGCACATGGCGCAGCAGGCCGCGATTACGCATTTCCGCGATTTCGGCCGCTGGACTCTTTCACGCATGGGCATGGCTTCCAATGAACCGCTGCAGGATTTTCTGCACCGCCTGACGCCGGCGAAATATTTTCACCAGATGCGCATTCCGCTGACGATTGTCGCCACCGACCTGTTGAAAGGCACCTCAATTCATTTCACCGAGGGAGAAATTGGGCCGGCGCTGCGGGCTTCTTGCGCGTATCCGGGCTTATTTCTACCAGTGGAACATCAGGATCACTATCTAGTGGATGGATTTCTTACCGAGCAGGTGCCCTCACCGGCAGTGCGCAAAATGGGCGCGGAGATGGTCATTGGGATTCATCTGGAGCCGGGGCTGCTGGTATCCAAACCGCGGAATACCATCGAGGTGATCAGCCGGTCGTTTTCGATTATTCAATTAGTAGCCAATCAGCCTTGGCGCGGCATGACCGACGTGTTGATCGAGCCGAACGTACATCACATTTTGTGGGATGAATTTGTGAAATCGCCGCAATTGATCGCCGCGGGGGAAGATGCCACGCGCGCTGCCATGCCGCAGATTAAAGCTTTCCTGCACCGTGGGCCCCGTGGCTCGGGCGATCGCGAGGAAAACGACGGAGTGTTCGAGGCTGCGGAATAAAGCGCCTGAACAATTTGCGGAAAAACGCGCGTCGGCCAAGATTTTGACTTTATGAATCGCGCTGCAGCGCGATCCATCCTTCGATCCCGCGGTGCGGGATCGAAGGGTAGCGGCCACCTTCAGGCGGGCGCCCTTGACTTTGCCGTTGTAGCGGCGCACCTCAGTGCGCCGTCAATGGCGTGGCAAATGCCCCTGCCAGGGCCTAATGTCCTTTTTCCGCAAACCGTGAAGGCGGCTGAGGACGGCTGAACGCGCCTGCTAACCATCTTTCACGGCTTGCGTCGAACTGGGTGTGAGGAGCCGAACTCCTCCTGCGATGACCGCTGCAACGCCCCAATCATACGCAGGCAGTGTTCGGCTCTTCTTTTTTTGTAGGCTTTCATCTCGCGCAGGAAATATCCGAAATTCTGTAGGCTTCTGAAATTGGGGCACGCGGGCCGTGCGGAATCCGCTGCCGGGCGCTTACTTCGGGGTAGTGACTTCTCGCAGCTCAATTGTTACTGGTTGGCCGTTCCCCTTCCCGCGTTTCGTGAACCATTCGCTCATCGCTTGCGCCAGACGTTGCGGATCTACCGCCAGGCCCGCTTCCAGGCGCCCTTCGGCGGTCGGCAGCGTGTCGTCAAATTCCGCCGAGCCCGTGAAGTTGCGCATGCAAAAACTGTCCAGCCAATCGAGCGGCGCGGGGCGGCGCTCGTTCCCGATTACCAATTCTGCTTGCAGCTTGCGCGCGTACATGGTTCTGGAAGTATAGCATTCGGTCGAATGTCCATTTGCTCTGCGGCGAGAGAGATCGACCGCTTGAGGCAGCAATTTCCGCGCTGAAAATCCCGGACTGATGTAGGATTCGGTTGTTCGCGAGTCTGGGCTGTGCTTCGCGCGCTTGCGCGATTGTGCCGGGTTCGCCGAATAGAGTAATCGCTCGAGTGGTGACCTTTACCGGGGCTTGCCTAAATTCTTAAGCCGGAGAAGGAGAGCGCCAGCATGGCAAACTTCCTGCGCGACACTCGCTTTGGTTTTCGTCTCCTGCGAAAAAATCCTGGATTTGCTGCGGTCGCGATTTTCGCGCTGGCGTTGGGCATTGGCGCGAACACCGCGATCTTCAGCATCTTTTACGCCACGTTGCTCGCGCCGTTTCCCTATCCGCAGCCGAACCAGTTGGTCGTGGTGTGGGCCAGCTCTGGCGGACACACGAATGCCGTTTCGGCCGGCGATTATCTGGATTGGAAGCGCGATAGCAAAGTCTTTCAAATATTGGGCGCGGTCACCGGCGATCAATTCAATGTGTCCGCTGGCGTCGAACGCGCCGAGCAAGTCGAAGGCAGCTACCTCACGCCGGGATTTCTCGACCAGTTGATAGGCGACAAGCCGTTCATGGGACGCTATCTACTACCCGACGACGCGGTGGCCGGCAAAGATCACGTGGTGATCATTACTCACAAGCTGTGGGAAAAGCATTTCGGCGCGGATCCGAACATTATCGATAAACAAATCCACTTAAATGGCGAGCTCTACACGGTGATTGGAGTGCAACCGCCCGGGCAGCCGGATCGCTTGGGCAGGCAATTGGTAGTGCCGCTGGTCTTCACGCCGGAGCAGCTGAACCATGATTTTCGTTGGCTCGTCGTCCTAGGCCGCATGAAGCCAGGTGTCACCATTGCGCAAGCGAACGCCGACATGGATATGGTGGCGCGGCACATCGCGGAGGATTACCCGAAATCGAATAAGGGCTGGGGCGTGAGCGTCGAGCCGCTCAAGAACGATTTCCTCAATCCCGGCACAAAAAAGGGATTGCCGTTGCTGCTGGGGGCGGTGGGTTTCGTGCTGCTGATCGCCTGCGCCAACGTGGCAAACCTGCTGCTGGCGCGGGGCGCGGCGCGGCAAAGAGAAGTCGCCGTGCGAGCTTCGGTGGGCGCTTCGCGTCGGCAAATATTCACGCAGTTCCTGATTGAGAGCTTGGCCCTCGCGTCCGTCGGAGGCGTGCTGGGCATCGGCCTGGCGTGGGTGTTGATGAAAGCGATCGTGGCTTCGATGCCGCCGTACACATTGCTTTCGGAAACCGATGTGAGGATGAGCATGCCAGTCTTGCTGTTCACACTGGGCACCGTGATGCTCGCGGGCGTTCTATTCGGTTGCGCTCCGGCATGGCGAGCGGCGCGCATGAATTTGAATGAAGTGCTGAAGGAAGGCGGCGGAGCGGCGCGCAGCACCGGACGGCACGGTTTGCGGCGCGCGCTGGTGATTGCGGAGTTTGCGCTGGCGCTCAGCTTACTGGCCGGAGGCGGCCTTGCGCTTCACAGCCTCTGGAACGTCGCGCATGTGGACCTGGGATTCCGCAGCGATCATTTGCTCACCTTCGATCTGCCGGTAGCAAAAGGCCGCCTGACGGATTCTGCACAAATCACCACCTTCTACCGCCAGTTGCTGGAAAAAATTCAAGCGCTGCCGGGGGTCACCGCCGTCTCGGCCTCCGAGGGCGCGCCGCTGCAGGGCGTAAGATTCGGAATGCCGTTCCAAATCGCCGGCAAAGAAGTCACGGATATGTCCCAGCGGCCTGTAGCGGGTTTTAACATGGTGACTCCGGATTTTTTCAAGGTTTTCGGCATCCGCATGGCACAGGGGCGCGCATTCAACGATCAGGACCCCGCGGGCGGCGTGCAAGTAGCCGTCGTGAATGAAAATTTCGCGAAGAAGTTCTTGGCCGGCGTGGATCCCTTATCCCAGCGCATCCTCGTTGAACAGCTGACTCCCGGCGTCACAAAACTCGGTCCCCCAGTCGCATGGCAAATCGTGGGCGTCTACCACGAAGTCCGCAACGGCCGTCTGGAAGAAGACTTCCCCGAAATTGACGTGCCTTTCTGGCAGAGTCCGTGGCCATCCGGGCTCATCGCGTTGCGTGCGGGCGTGGACCCGGAGAATTTAACCAGGAGCATCGCTGGAATTGTTCAGTCCATGGATCCGGACCTCCCGTTGGGGAATCCCCGGACGATGGACCAAATCATGGACCGATCGTTGTCGCAACAACGTTTCACAGCGGGTTTGTTCGGAGGCTTCGCGGCGATTGCGCTACTCCTTGCGGCGGTCGGAATTTACGGCGTGATGTCCTTCGCCGTCGCGCAGCGCACCCACGAGATCGGTCTCCGCATGGCCCTCGGCGCCGGCCAGCGCAACGTGCTCGGGCTAATTCTGAAAGAAGGAATGATTCTGGCGGGCGTCGGCCTCGCGCTGGGATTATTTGGCGCTTACGGCGTTGGGAAAGTCATGCACGGCGTGCTATACAACGTCGCCGTGTTTGATTTTGCGGCGTTCGGCGCGGTAGCTGCCGCTCTGCTGCTGGCCGGATTGCTGGCCTGCTTCATCCCGGCGCGGCGCGCGACGCTCGTGGACCCGATGCAAGCGCTGCGCCAGGAGTGAGGATTTCGCGGCAAGCTATGAAGAAACACGCCAGCGCACCCATGCTTGCAATTCGCCAAAGCGTGGCCTAGACTTTTCTGGTAGAGAGCATTTATACATGAGGTCGCGACCGGCCCGGCCCGCTAGCCGAGCGGCACCCCACGCGCCCTCCTCCCGGAGACCAGGTGTCCACGCCACTCGAACAATGGGTTGAGGAATCCGCGCGCCTGACGAAGCCGGACAAAATCGTCTGGTGCGACGGCTCCGAAGCCGAGAACGACCGCATGCTCGGCGGCCTGCAGCACGACGGCATCATCACCGAACTGAATCCCGCAACTTATCCGCACTCATATCTAAACCGCCGCAATCCGAACGACGTCGCCCGCACCGAAAGCGTCACCTTTATTTGCACGCGCACCAAGGATGAAGCGGGTCCCACCAATAATTGGATGTCTCCCGAAGATGGCAAAGCGCGGGTGCGCCCGATTCTGGAAGGCTCAATGAAGGGCCGCACGATGTACGTGGCGCCTTACTTAATGGGCCCGCAAAATTCTCCCTACAGCCGCGTGGGCGTGGAGATCACCGATAGCCGCTACGTGGTGGCCAGCATGCGCATCATGTCGCGCATGGGCAAGGCGGCGCAGGATCGCATTGGAAATACCGATAATTTTGTGCCAGGCCTGCACGCGCTGGCCGGCGTGGATCCCGAACGCCGCTTCGTGATGCATTTCCCCGAAGAAAAATTAATTTGGAGCGTCGGATCCGGCTACGGCGGGAACGCGCTGCTCGGGAAGAAATGTTTTGCGCTGCGCATCGCCAGTTGGATGGCGCGCACCGAAGGCTGGATGGCCGAGCACATGCTCATCCTCGGCCTGGAAGATCCGTCCGGCAAAGTCACCTACATGGCCGCGGCATTTCCCAGCGCTTGCGGGAAAACCAATCTCGCGATGATGGTTTCGGCCCTGGAATCGCACGGCTATCGCGTGTGGACCGTGGGCGACGACATCTCCTGGATGCACATCGGCGCGGATGGCACACTGCGCGCAATCAATCCCGAGAACGGATTTTTCGGCGTGGCGCCCGGAACGAACGCCCAGACCAATCCCAACGTAATGGCCGCCTTGCGTCGCAATACAATTTTTACGAACGTAGCCATCAGTGGCGCGCGCGAGCCGTGGTGGGAAGGCATCGGCACGCCCCCGCCTCCGGGATTGATTGATTGGAAGGGCGAGCCGTGGTCGCCGGAGAAAGGTCCCGCAGCGCATCCGAATTCGCGCTACACCGTGCCGGCGCGGCAGTCGCCTTCGATTTCAGCCCACTGGGAAGATCCGGAGGGCGTGCCGATCTCCGCAATCATTTTCGGCGGCAGGCGCGAACGTCTGGCTCCGTTGGTTTATGAATCGCGCAGTTGGCAACACGGAGTTTTCGTCGGCGCCACCATGGCTTCAGAAACCACTGCCGCCGCTACCGGCACGGTGGGCGTCACGCGGCGCGATCCGATGGCCATGATCCCCTTCTGCGGTTACAACATGGCCGATTATTTCCAGCACTGGCTCGACATGGGCCCGAAAATCAAACACGCGCCAAAGATTTTTCACGTGAATTGGTTCCGCAAGGACGCCAACGGGAAATTCCTGTGGCCCGGCTACGGCGACAACGTGCGCGTGCTGAAGTGGATGCTGGACCGCATCGAAGGGCGCGCGGCGGCAACGGAAACACCCATCGGTTACGTTCCTACTCCCGCGTCGCTCACGCTGGATGGAATGACGATTTCGCGCGACGTGGTGGATGAGTTGCTCCGCGTGGATGCGCGTGATTGGTCGGAAGAAGCGGACGCGACCGCGAAATTTTTCGAAATATTCGGCGACCGTTTGCCCGCGGAGATCCGCAGCGAAAACAAAGCACTCCAGGACCGCCTGCACCGCACCACTGTCGCCGCAAAGTAGCCCCCGCGCCAAACGACGGTCGGTGCAAGCTAGCTCTCGCGTCAACGATCTAGAATCTTTGTGGGTCGTGGCTTTAGTTTATCCTGAGAGCCTACCTTTGCCAGGCTCGAAGGGCCACGACATCAGCCGTGCAAAATCCGAGCGGCTTGAGCCGTTGAAGTTCCCTCTCCACCGCAGTCAGCCACGAGCCGACTCTGTGCGTGGCGCGATCAATGCGCTAACGAGCCGCACTCGTCGCGTATGGACTCGTCGCGCGATATCTTTTCTCGAACTCCTCCCGCGTGCACAGCGTGCGCATGTCCGTAATTCGATCCACAGCGAGGATTCCATCGAGGTGGTCAATCTCGTGTTGCAGCAGCTCGGCTAGATCCTTTTCCGCGCCGGCTTGAATTTCCCGCCATTCGCCTCGCAGGTCCTGATAGCGCACTTCGATTTCGCGGTGCCGTTCCACTTGCATGAAAATCGAAAGAAAACTCAGGCAGGCGTCCCAAACTACGATTTTTTCCAAGCTGCGCTCGGTAATTTGCGGATTTACGAGCGGCCACCGTTCCGCGCCCGGCAATTGCAGGAAAATTACACGCTGCGCGACTCCGATTTGCGGCGCGGCAATGCCTCGGCCGTAGCCGGTCGTTGCCCGCCAGTGCGCCAGCGTGTCGGCGAGGTCTTTCACTAGCGTCGCGATCTCTGGTGATTGCGGATTTGCAACAGGCGGCGCGATTTCCCTCAGCCGAGGGTCGCCCAATTGCAGCACCGTTTGAATCGCCATGACTTCCCTCCTGCCGCAGCCGCCACATCTCCGCCGCGCCCAGTGATCTCCACTCAAAATTCGGGGAGGAAGGGCGGGGCTTCAGCCCCGCCGCAAAGCGCGCCCACAAGAAGGGGCTTTAGCCCCTGAAGCCTCATCCCCTAGCCCTTTGCCTGGTAGCCCGCGCAGCGCAGCACCGGCAGCGCCGGATATTTTCGATACGCCGCATCCACGGCTGCCAGCTCGCACAAATAAAATATCGCGCCGCGATCGGATTCAATGCGCCGTGCATGGATGCAATCCGCGCAAAGTCCCGCGCGAGCCCGCTCCTGTTGCAATTCGTGTTCCGTTCCCACGCGACGAGCATAGCACCACAGCTCGCGCGGTCGCACGGTCGCGCGACAACCGTGGCGCGTCACCTGTCCGCCGCTTTTTGCTGTGGACATCGCACCCAATGAGAAATATCCTCGCGTGCACATTCACATCGCAAGGAGATTTCATGAAGCCGCTCACCGGAAAGCGCGCGCTCTACATCCTCATGGCTGTGACCATCGGCGCATTCGCCGCCAGCGCGCAAATCAGCACCCAAATTGTTTTCAGGATGTCGCGCCCATTCGTGGTGGGGAACACAACTTTTCCGGAAGGCAACTTCGTGATTCGCGAAGTTCCGGGCGCCGCCAAATTGACGCTGGAATTCAGCAACCCGCGCGGCGGCGCGTCCACGAAGGTGGAAGCACAGTCCATCCCGCCCGACCCGACAATTCATGCCGCGGAAATCGCCTTCAATAAATATGCGAATCTGATGGCGCTCTCGCAGGTCTTTCCCGGACCGGGGAAGCACGGCTACCAGTTGGTGCCCGGACAAGCCGAACGCGACGCCGCCAAAACCGAAAAGCCGCTGCGCCAAACCATTCCTGCGCACGGAAGCTGAACTCCGGCTCCGCCGGAAAATTGCCTTCGCCCACGTCGCCGTTGGCAATTCCATTTCGCTTGCAATTCCATCTCTCCGGGTGTCTAAAATACGGGATTCCCGGGAGGTGGCCATGTCTTGCCGCCATGTTTCGCATCGGATTCTCTTATCCCTACTTATTATTGCGCTCGCGTTGCCGATTGCGTGCGCCGCGCAACAAGCACCGCCGCCGCGCGTGGTGGATTTGCCCGCTTCCGACAGCGTAATCCTCAAGGCCACTTTTTTCGCCGCCGCACAGCCCGGACCGGGCGTTCTGCTGCTGCATCAGTGCAATCGCCAGCGCAAAGTCTGGGACGATCTCGCCGCGCGGCTCGCGGCTTCGGGAATCAACGTCATGACTATGGATTTTCGCGGCTACGGCGAGAGCGGCGGCAAAGGTCCGGACAAGGTTTCCTCGGTGCAGGAAGCCGATCAAATCGTGAAGCAACAGTGGCCCGCGGACGTGGACGTCGCCTTTCGGTATTTGCAGACGCAGCCGAGCGTGAATCGCGGCCTGATCGGAGCTGGCGGAGCGAGTTGTGGCGTGAATCAGGCGGTGCAACTCGCGCGCCGGCATCCGGAAGTGAAGTCTTTGGTGCTGCTGTCTGAAACCACCGATCGTTCGGGGCGCCAATTTTTGCACAACTCGCCGGACCTGCCGCTCTTTCTGGCGGCGGCCGATGACGACTTCAATGATCCCGGCGTGGTGGAAATCATGCAGTGGCTCTACGATGTGTCGCCGGATCCTGCCAACAAATTCGTGCGCTATTCCGTCGGCGGGCACGGCGCGGACATGTTCGCGGCGCACCCGGAATTGCCGGGAATGATTGTGGATTGGTTTAACGCGACGTTGAGAAATTCGCCCGCGCCGCCGGCGCCTCCAGCTACTCATGCGCTGGCGCCGTGGTCGGCGGAATCGAAGTTCTTGGCGCTGGCGGATGAGCCGGATGGAATGCGCAAGGCCGAACAGATGTTCGTGAACGAGAGGCACGCTGATCCGTCCGTAGTGTTGTTTTCCGAGGCTTTGCTCAATCGTTTTGGATATGAGCATTTGGCAATGGGCGATACAAAAGTAGCGATTGAACTTTTTCAGATGAATGTGACGGCTTATCCCAATTCGCCGAATGTTTATGACAGCTTGGGTGACGCTTACCTGGCGGCTGGGCAGAAGGATTTGGCGTTGGAAAATGCGAAAAAGGCGCTGGAGCTCTTGGCGTCGGACACTACGGATGACCCGCGACGGCGCGACGGCATCAAAGCGAGCGCGGAGGCGAAGCTGAAGCAGCTCGGCAGCCCCGCCAACTAAGTCCTGCCGCTGCACCCACTCCGGCGCTTTACGAACTGCACTGTTACCTCTTTTATTTACTCATGTTATCATCAGCCGTGGGCTGATTTCATCATGACGAGGGGGATGCATGGTCAACGCTGGTCGCGCTTCGGCACGCCGCACGGCCTCCCCACCGTTCCCAATTCAATCGCTAGCGAAACATAATCGAAAACCGCCGCAACTCCCTGAAAACAAACACCAGCGACTCAAATCAATCGCTAGTTTTTGTCGCTTTTTATTCCGCGCGCCTCGCTTCACCATTTATAACTCGCCCTGCCGCACATTTCTATTCAATACAAATGAACGCACGCGAAAAAGACCTAACTTGCTCACAACAAACAAGAAAACGCTTCGACTCGATGCTTTTCAGCCCTTTTCAGGCCTTCTATTCAATACTTTTGAACGCTCCTCGACCTGCTCGCCGCATTCCGCAACGTGTCACTTCCTCCCGCTTGCTCGCCACGGTAGAATTGCCACCCTATGACTAAGAACCGTGTCCTCAGCTCCTTGCTGCCGCTGGCGGCAGCCGCGGCAATCGCCGTGGCGACACTTTACCCATTGGCGGCAAACCAGCACCCAGCTGCGGCCGCGCAGTCCGCCGCTGCGACCGATGCGAAGTCCACGTCATCCGCGAAACTGTATGTGGTGCCGGATTTGGCCGAGCGCGTGGCGAAATTCAAGCAGGTGCACATGCCCTTCAATTCGGAGGGGCTTAGCGCGCGCGAGAAGGAAATGGTGGCGAAGCTGGTGGATGCATCCGGGCTGCTCGATTGCATTTATTGGCGGCAGAGCGACCCGGAGGGCCTGAAGCTGTATCTTTCGCTCGCGAACAGCAAGGATCCGCAGGACCTATTGCTGCGTCGCTACTTGAAAATTAACGGCAGCCGGTTTGATCTGATTGATGATGATAAGCCATTTGTTGGGACCGAGCCTATGCCGCCGGGCCGTGGTTTTTATCTTCCCGGCACGACGCGGGCATATCTCGAAAAGTACGTCAACGAGCATCCGGATAAAAAGCCTGAGATATATTCTCCTTACACAGTCATCCGCCTTTTTCCAATGGGAAACACGGAGTTCATCGGGCCAGGCGCGATTCCATACCACGAGATGTTCGCAGCGTTTCTTAAGCCGATGGCGAAGGACCTGCGCGAGGCTGCGGCGATGAGCGACGATGCGGCGTTTGCGAAATTCTTGCGCCTGCGGGCTGATGCGTTGCTTACGGATGATTATTACGCGAGCGACATTGCCTGGCTCGATCTCGTAAATCCGAAATTTGATGTGGTGTTCGCCCCCTATGAGGTTTATGACGATTCGCTGCTTGGCGTGAAAACCACCTACGGCGCTTCGGTGATGATCCGCAATGATGCGGAAAGCGAGAAGCTGGCGCTGTATCAGAAATACGTGCCGGATTTGCAGGAAGCGCTTCCCTTGCCTGCCGCCGATCTGCCTTCGAAGCGCGGCAAGCAATCTCCGATGGAAGTGGTGGACTCGCCGTATCGCGCGGGAGACTTGCTGCACGGCTATCAGGCCGTCGCGGATAATTTGCCGAACGATCCGCGCATCCACGAAGAAAAAGGCTCGAAGAAGATGTTCTGGAAGAATTTCATGGACGCGCGCGTGAACTACATCATTTTGCCGCTGGCGCAGCGCACCATGCGCGCGGACCAGGCCGCGATGGCCAGCGGCGAGGGTTATTTGGCCGACACCATCATGCACGAAATATCTCACGGACTGGGGCCGGCGTTCGCGCACACCGCGCAGGGCAAAGTGCACATCAATGAAGCGATCGGGTCTTCCTATTCCGCGCTGGAAGAATCAAAGGCCGACGTGGTGGGGGAATTCTGCTACGGCTGGCTGATTGATCACGGCGTATTGCCGAAGGAACGGCGCAATATCACTTACGCTTCTTACGTTGCGGGAATTTTTCGCACGGTGCGCTTCGGCGTCGCCGAGGCGCACGGCGCGGGGGAAATTATGCAGTTCAACTATTACATGGAGCAGGGCGCGATTACTCGCGACGCCGCCACTGGATTGTACGTGATTGATTTCGAAAAAATGCCGGCGGCGATTGCTTCCCTTGCCAAGGAATTGCTGGAGCAGGAGGCTACCGGAGATCGCGCGCGCACCGATGCGTGGTTCAAAAAATATGGCACCATGCCGGCGGAATTGAGCGCGCTACTGGCGAAGACCAGCGACATTCCCGTGGACATTGATCCCGAATTCGATTTCCATCCGGTGCTCAAGTGAGTAGTTTGGGTGGCTGCCACTATCAGGGTTGGTCTGGGAATTCCGGAGTCTTTGTAGTTCGTGGCTTTAGCCACGACATTAACTTTGCAACATTTGTGCGGCTTGAGCCGCTGAAGTACGTTTTTTGTGATTGTCGCACCGGCTCAGCCGCGGGCGCGGTGAACCTGAGGGCACGCGGGAATAGCCTACAAAATTTCCTGGATTTCCGCGTCAATCGAAATGTGCGTCTGCGCAAAACCGCTGATTTGAAACGATTGCCCGGCGGCTTTGCTGAAGTGGAAGAAGCGGCTGATGTGGTAGTCCTCGTCGAGCATGTCGAAAACGCGCTCGGTTTCTTGGTGCGACAGGTTCAGTGATGAGATCGGCACGGATTTTCCGTAGCCACCCGCCGCGTGCAGATATTTTTCCACCACTTCGCGCAATTGCATTTTCAGATCCAGACGTACGCGCCCGCTTCGCCGTACGGCAAATTCATGTAGAACACGTTCGCGTCCTTGATGCGCTCGAATGCAGCCAGCAGGTTGCGCGCGCCGTGCCTCGAGCAGAACTCGGTGCCGGGTGCGGCGGCGACTTGCTCCACTTCAGCCAGGCTCGCGATCTGCTGGTGCGAAAACCACAGCCAGGTCGCCGCGAATCCACATTCCGCGCAGGAGCCGCCGGGTTGCGCCAGGCGCTGGCCGATGGCTTCCGCAACTTCCGGCCGCAATCCTACCGCCGCAAAATCCGGTTGCGCCACGAAAAAATACTGCGTAAAGATTTCCGCGTCCGGCTCGAAGGCTACCACGCGTCCCGCGAACGATTCCATCTCGCTCAAGACGGCGTCTTTCAAACATTCGCGGCACAGCGTGATTTCCGGGCGCGGCGGCTCGCGCTTGATGCTGCGTTTCCCGCGCAAATAGAGCGTGTCCGGCAGCAGTGTCGCAATCCAATCGCATTCTTCGCCCAGATGAATACATTCGGGCGGCGTGCCTTTCAGCCACGCCCACCAATTGTGGCTGCGCGGCAGAAGTTCGACCGCGGGATACGCTTCGTCGTACGAGATGCGCGTCACGTGTCCGGATCCGATTCCTGGTTACGACGAGGTATGGTAGCAGATTGCCGGGCGCAAATGTTTGGGCGCTGCGGTCAGGCGTTTGTCCGCGCGGGAGGCATCGGCTATTATGGATGGCGCGCAACGTCGCACTCGCAATTTTCAGTTTGTTCGTTAAGCGAACAGGGAGGATCTCGTATGGCAATCTCGGTAGGGGCAGCCGCGCCGGATTTTGTGTTGAAGGATCAGAGCCAGAAGGAAGTAAAACTTTCGGATTATCAGGGAAAGAAAAATGTGGTGATTGTGTTCTATCCGCTGGATTGGAGCCCGGTGTGCACGAACGAGCACGCCTGCTTCGTGAATGACATGAAGCGATTCGAGCAGCTGGACGCGCAGGTGCTGGGGATCAGCGTGGACAGCGCGTGGTCGCACAAAGCATTCGCGGAAAAAATGGGGATTCATTATCCGTTGCTGGCGGATTTTCAGCCCCGCGGCGCGGTGGGCGAAAAATTCGGCGTGTACCTGGCGGAAAAAGGGATTACCGGGCGCGCGATTGCGATCGTGGACCGGTCCGGAAAAATCGCGTGGTTCAAGAATTACGATATTCCTGCGCTTCCGGATTTGAAGGAAGTTGCGGACGCGCTCGGAAACGTGAAGTAGTTACATTCGCGCGCGGGTGCGTGCGGCGGCCGCTGCGCTTTTATTTGGGCGCAGCGTCTTTGTTGGGCGCGGGTGTTGCGGATTCGGCCGGTGAATCAACCAGCGGCTGCGAAAACGTGCGGATGTAATCCACGAGTTGCCAGCGATCTTCTTCGCTCAGTTTGTTTTTGAACGCGGGCATGGGGCGATGCCCTTCCGAAATTTTCCAGAAAAGCTCGCCATCGGTCATGCGGGTCATGGTGTGCGCGTCAGTGAAATCCGACGGCGCGACGGATAGCTTTTCGGCGCGCTCTCCTTTTCCATTGCCGTCTTCCCCGTGGCAGTTCTGGCAGCGATCCGTGTAGGTGCTCATGCCCATGCCGATGGTTTGCGGCGTGGAAGGAAACGGATTGCGCAGCTGGCGAGCTTTTTCCGGCGCCGCCCAGTCGCTGAGGGAATAGACGACGACGCTCCCTGCAACGGCAACGATTATGAATGCCACGAAGATGCCAAGCAGGTTCGGCTTGAACTTGGAGTTGGACTTGCGGTCAGCGAGTTTGTCAGACGCCATGATTCGCGGGTTTGCCTGTGGGACTTTTGGGGCCGGGGAAATTTTCGCATTGTGCCGCGGGATTTTCAACTGCAGGCCCGCCCGCTTCGAAGGGCCTAGTGCGCGGCGTGGACGGCTTGGTACACGGAGATCAGCACGATGAGCAACATGGCCACTACATAAATGCGCAGACCCCAAAGCAGCACTTTCGTTCCCGTCGAGAGATTTTTTCGGCCGAAATGGGTGCGGCGCTTGGCGGCGACGACTTGGTCTGCTTCGAGCAATGAGAGAACCGCGCGAGGATCGCGCAAGCTGAGCTGTTCCGATTTAACGTCAATCGGTGCGAGCGCGCCTGGATTTTCCGGAACATCCGCGTAGTGTGAATCCAATTTCTTTCCTCCCTAACACCGTACTGCTATTCAGCGAATCATTTCACGCGCAAGAAAGATTTAGCCACCCAGCCATTTCGGAAACACGGTAGCTAGGCCGAAGCCGAGCCCGGCAATAATCAGAAGGATGGTAACGGTAACGCCGGCGACGTTGGCCCAGATGCCGTTCACGTGCTCGCCCATAACTTCGGGATCGTTCACAAGCAGCAGAAGAAAAGCGAGTGCGGGAGGCATGGCCAGGACGGCGATCACGTTGACCGTGAGCACGACAAATTCAAGCGGGAAGCGTGGGATTAGCACGAGCGCGGCCGCGGCGCAGGCTGAGCCGAAAAGCGTGAGATAGAAGGGCCATGCTTCGCGGAGCGGACGGTTCAAGCTGTGGCCGGTTTGCATGACTTCGCCGAAGGCGTACGCGGACGAAGTGGAGATGGCGATGGCGGCGACGATGCCAGCTTCGAATATTCCGAGAGCGAAGAGCGCGGCGCCGGTGTGGCCGATTAATGGCTCGAGCGCTTCAGCGAATTGCGCGGCTTGAAAATCGGCGGCGTTGATGCCGTGATGAAAGAGCGGCACGGTGGCCAGAATCGCGGCAATGGCGAACACGGAAGCAAGTAGCGCGCCGAGAAGCGTATCGAAGCGGCCGGCATTTATGTCACGCGGCTGCATGCCTTTATCCACGACGGCGCTTTGTTGGAAGAACAGCATCCAGGGCGTAACGGTGGCGCCGATGGTGGCGAGGATCAGCAGAAGAATCTCGTAGCGGCCCCCGCCGGGGAACGGCATCCAGGTGAGCATTGCGTGGCCGACGGCGTGCCAGTCGGGGCGCGCCAGAATTGCGGCGGGGATGAACAGGCCGTTGAAGATGGCGAGGCTGAGGGTGATTCGTTCCCAGGTCCAATAGCGGCCGGTGGTGATGGCTGCAACGACGATGACGAGAGCTCCGCCGACCGCGATGGCTGGGCGCACACCGAAGAAGCCCAGGCCGGCGCGGACGCCGATGAACTCCGTGACCAGAGTGAGGAAGTTTCCAAAAATCAAATCGCCCATCGCGAAGAATCCCCAAAATTTTCCGAAGCGATCGAAGATGAGCTCGGCGTGGCCGCGATGGGTGACCGCGCCAAGACGCACCGTCATTTCCTGAACGATGAATCCCATAATGAAGGTGAGGACGACGAAAGGAATGAAGAAGCCGACGCCGTAGCGGGAGCCGTCGGCGGAGTAGGAAAGCATGCTGGGGGCATCATTTTCGCCGAGGAAGACGAGAACTCCGGGGCCGACCAAAAGCCACAGCAAGCGGAAGCCGCCAAAGGTCTTGCTACGCCCTCTCCAACGGGCGCGTGCCACTTCCCAACGGTCGCGAGCGCGGTCCACGTCCTCATGAGTGACGAGGCCGATCAGTTCCGGAGCTGCGGCGGACGCGACAGCAGATTCCGTGGTCGGATGGGCCGTTTGGCCAGTGAGCAGGCTCGGATTTTTGTCGGGAGCATCCACGGGTTAACCTGGCTAAACTCTGAGTATAAACTACGCTTAACAAAAGCAGAGGTCAATGGGCCTGGCGCAGTGCGTAAGCAAAAACTAATCAGCGCGATTCCCTGCTCTGCTATAGTGAGCGAGGAACCTTCAGAGGAGCGGACGAATGAGCGAGCCAGCGAGCCAGCAACAGAAACAACAGGTGCAGATCAAGGCGGATGAGAAGGAATTGCTGGGGCAATATTCCAATCTGGCTGTGATCCATCACAACGGTGAGGAATTCACGCTGAATTTCATTTATTTATTTCCCAGCGTGCCGCAGGGGAAGCTGGTATCCAGCGTGATTTTGAGCCCGGCGCACGCGAAGCGGCTGCTGCAGGCGTTGAAGGAAAACGTGGCGCGGTTCGAAGCGCAGTTTGGGACGTTGCCGGAAGGATCGGGGCCGGCGCCGGACACCAATTTCGGATTTGTGCAGTAGGCCGGAGCATTCCCTCAGCGGCTGAAGCCGCTTTCACGTCGGCTTTGACGGCGGGGCTGAAGCCCCGCCCTTCCGAATTAGACATTCATTAGCTGGCTTCTGGGCTGTTCCGCGAAAAGCAGATCCCTCTCTGCGTCCCGCGCCCGTCCCTCATTCGCGGGACGGGAAAGAAAAAGCGGGGGACTTCGTTCGGGATGACACGTTAACTTTACTTTCGCCGAACTTCGAAGTTTGGCCCTAACGAAAAGCCGCAATCCTCGCCCCGAGTCTGAAGCCCGCGCTTCTGGGTTCGATCGTTTTGAAATTGAGATGTGATGGCTTGAATGGCGGAAATGCTAGCAGGATTCGGCGACGACCCAGTTGCCGCTGGGCTCGACGAATTCCAGGCCTACGGCGAAACCGGAATGCGCGATGGTCTGGCAATAGGCGACGCGAGCGATGGCGCGAAAGGCCCCGGTTAGTGTGGAGATCGTCAGCCGGTCGCCGGTGTTCCAGGGACGATTGCTGAGGACGCGCGCGCCACGCGGGCTGACGTTTTCCGTGAACGTGGTTTCGGTCCCGGGCATGACGGGATGACCGGTGATTTGCACGCCTACTTCCATTGGAATACGCGTCTCGCGACGCGGTCCTACGAAATTTTTTGGGATCCTCGTCCCAAATCGCATGTTCCAATGCCCCCTTTTCTATAAGCAGGCCGCTACATGTCCCAGACGAAATTTCTTATGGCTCTTGCCCTTCATGCGGTACAAAGCGCGGTCGGCAGCGCCGAGAAGTTTTTCGATGGTGGCGCCATTGTCGGGATAGACGGCGACGCCGACGCTTACACTGATCGGGGGTTGCTGGCCGTCGTTCTTTAGAAGTTCGCAGATGCGCGCGGCCGCTTGGGTTGCGTCTGCTTCGGATGATTCCGGAAGGATGAGGGCAAATTCGTCGCCGCCATAACGGGCCGGAGTGTCAATGGCGCGGCTGCCGTCGGATAAGGCGGCGCCGAGACGTTTGATGGCGCGGCTGCCGGTGAGATGGCCGAAACGGTCGTTGATTTTCTTCAGTTCATCCAGATCGAAAAGCAAGACGGCGAAGCTACGTCCGGTGCGGCGGGAGCGCTGGATTTCAGTTTCGAGAACTTCGATCAGACGGCGGTGATTCGCCAGGCCCGTCAGCGGATCGGATGCGGCGAGCTGGCTGACCTGATCGAAGAGTTGAGCGTTGTCGAGCAAGGTTCCGCCGAGGACGATGACGTAGCTCATGACCATCATGAAATGAGCGAGGGTGTAAGGAGCATCGAGCTGGTGCTGCGATTCGCTCATGGTGACATGGCAGAGAACGTTGAGGGCGGCCGCGAGAAATAATGCGCGGTCCAGATATGCACCGACGCGATTGAGGCGGCGGGCGTAGCCGATAGTCGCCGCGAGATAAATTGCCGCGGGCAAAAGATCGGCGGGCCGCGGAATGATGGTGCCGGGATGAATTCTCGGCGCGTGCGGCAGCATGAAATAAAAGACGCTGGTGAGATAAGCGACGCCGCCGACCATGAGAGTAGCGGCGGCCATTTCCTTCGCGGGTTCGCGAGCGATGGGGATGCGGCGTTCGACGGCGAGAGCTGCGAGCAACAAAACTCCGAGCAAAGTGCGGCCGGCCAGCCAACCGTAGGAAATCGAATCACCCGCCGTAGCCGAGACCAGCGCGCCACGATAAAAGGTCATGCTCGTGCCAGCTTCGATGAGACCCGCCAGGACAAAGCCGAACGCCAAGATCAGAGAAATTCGATCGTGCGTGCCGCGGAAGCGAACCAGGGCGTTGGCGGCGAAGGTGAAGCCAATTAGGCTACCAGCCATCTGCAGATAGGTATCGAGAAGCGGATTGGCCTCGTAAGGAGAATTGCGCAGAATCCAGAGAGAGACGAGGAATGCGCCTCCGGCAATCGTCCATAGCAGGACGAGGCGGAAGCGATGAACGAGACTCCAAATGCTGCCCGAACGGCCCACAAATCCCCCAAGAAAGTGACACTTGCCCGCGAAATACGGAGCAAGTGGGATGCCGTTCGTTCTACTGGTTCTAGTACTATATAAGTTATTTATAATTAATCAGATGCTGTGATTGGCTGACCGGACGAGGCTGCGCGCGGCGCGCAACTCAACTTGGCGTGGGGTAGAAACGTTACACACTGGCACGGGGATTACCCAGGAGCTAGCGGTTCAGGACTTGGCCGGTGGCGGGGGCAGCTCGTGTGCTTGGACGACGCTTTGGAAGGTGGAGCGCTTGTGCGAGCCATCACAGAAGGGCTTGCGTTCCGAGAAGCCGCAGCGGCAGAGGCCAATCTTGGTGCGCCCGCCCAGGCCGTAGGCATGACCTTCCTGGTCAACCACTTCGACTTCGCCGTCAATCAGCAACGGGCCGTTATTTACGACTGTAACTTTTACGTCTGGCATTCGATCCTCCGATCGAGATACAGAAAATTTTCGCCGCGGGCGCGCGCCGAACGCGCGTGTGTTTAACGCAAATCAGTATTTGGGCACCGAGGGGTCCACGTCATCGGACCACGCAAGGATACCACCCTTTAGGTTCAAGACCTTGCGAAAGCCGGCGCGCTGCAGGAATTCGACGGCCTCGGCGGAACGCTTTCCGCTGCGGCAGTGAGCAACGATTTCGCGGGAGCTGTCGAGTTCGCTGGCACGTTTGGAGAGATCGCCGAGCGGGATGAGGTGGCCGCCGAGGTTGCAGATTTGATATTCGTGCGGTTCGCGAACGTCGAGGATGTAGAGATCGTCACCACGATCCAGG
The DNA here is from genome assembly GCA_963821765.1 of uncultured Acidobacteriota bacterium. Taxonomy (GTDB): domain Bacteria; phylum Acidobacteriota; class Terriglobia; order Acidiferrales; family UBA7541; genus Palsa-295. The sequence goes on along the minus strand of CAWGFF010000003.1, from coordinate 77,293 downwards.
CGCGCTTTTAAATCGCGCGGAGTGATTTCGGGGACGGAAGTTAGCGGTGCGGGAGCTTCTTCTCCGCGAATGCCGCAGAATTCTGCGTAGTCTATTAATTTTTTGATGGTGGGATGAGTGCCGCAAAGCGGGCAATCTGGATTCTTGCGCAGCTTGAGCTCGCGGAAGCGCATGGCGAGCGCGTCGAAAAGGAGAAGACGGCCGACGAGCGGTTCACCGACGCCGATGATGAGCTTCAGCGTTTCGGCTGCTTGAATCGAGCCGACGATTCCTGGCAGCACGCCGAGCACGCCGCCTTCGGCGCAGGAGGGCACGAGGCCTGGAGGAGGCGGCTCCGGGTACAAGCAGCGATAGCAGGGGCCATCGGGATAGCCGAAGACGGTTACCTGGCCTTCGAAGCGAAAAATTGAGCCGTACACGTTGGGCTTACCGAGGAAGACGGACGCGTCGTTGACGAGATAGCGCGTGGGGAAATTATCGGTGCCGTCCACGATGAAGTCGTAGTCTTTCAGAATGTCGAGCGCGTTTTCGCTGGAGAGATGCGTTTCGAAAGTGTCAATTTGGATATCGGGATTCAGGTCGCGCAGGCGGTCGCTGGCTGCGGCGATTTTCGGGCGGCCTACGTCCTTGGTGCCGAAGAGAATCTGGCGCTGGAGGTTGGTGGAATCCACCGTGTCAAAATCAACGAGGCCGATGCGGCCGACTCCAGCAGCGGCGAGATACAAACCGAGTGGCGCGCCGAGTCCGCCAGTGCCGATGCACAAAACCTTGGCCTGCTTGAGCTTGAGCTGACCTTCCATGCCGACTTCGGGCATGATCAGGTGGCGGCTGTAGCGCAGGACTTCTTCTTTGGAAAGCGAGACGGGCGCGGTCGTCGGCGCCGGATTCGCGGAAATTTCTGACTTGGTGGCCATTACGAAATTCTCCCGTTTAATTGCACGAACCGCCCGCGATTGAAGGCACGATGCTGACAATATCGCCATCGCGAAGCGGCGTCTGATCTTTTTGCAGATAACGGATGTCTTCGTCGTTCACGTAAACATTCACGAAGCTGCGCAGTTTGCCGTCGTCGGAATAGAGGTGCTTTTTCAGGTCGCCGAAGCGCAACGTCAATCCCCTTAGAGCCTCGGCCACGTTGTTGGCCTGCAATTCGACGCTATCCTGTTTACCCGCGTACGCGCGCAGCGGGGTGGGGATGATCACTTTTACTGCCATTCGCATTCCTCCTGTCGGCTTCGGCTCGTGCTATCCATCCGTGACGCAGCGGATCGGGATTGGCGGAATACTTTAACTTAGATGCTGGCAGAGTGGGCGGAAGATTCAATGGGCTCGGGGTCGTAGGCGGAGCGGTCGTCGCGCAAGCGCCAGGAATTCATATCGTGCGGCTGGCCGGTTTGCACGCTAACGATGATGTAGCTGTACCAGGGCCAGGCGTGCTCGCGATCGAATTCGCTGGGGCGCGCTGGAGCGTCGGGATGCGAGTGATACCAGCCGATCAGCTCGATATTTTTTTCGAGTGCGATTTTCTCGGCTAGTTGCACGTCGCCGGGCGTGACTTCGAAGCGATTGCGCGGCGAATCGTTGCGGCGATTGGCGAGGGGAACCAGTGCGAGCACTTCGCGCCCGCCGATGTCGTCGCGGCCGAGGATGGCGCCGCAACATTCGTAGGGATAGGTTTCGACGCCGTGGGCGCGGATCTGGGCTGCGAGTTCTTCGCGGATTTTCAGCAGCGGGGCGCTCATGCTTCGCTCCAAAATTGTTCGGTAAGGTATTTTTCGCCGGAATCGGGGAAAACGGTGACGATTACGGCGCGTTCGCCGAGGGGCAAGCGGCGGGCGACGTCCATGCACGCCCATAGGGCAGCGCCGGAACTGACGCCGGCGAGGATGCCTTCTTCGCGCGCGAGGCGGCGAACCAGGTTGTGCGCATCTTCGGTGCGAACGGCGATGTCTTCGTCGGCGAGATTAGGGTCGTAAATGCCCGGAACGATCGCGGTGGCGAGGTGCTTCAAGCCTTCGAGGCCATGGAAGCCGGAGTCCGGTTGAAAACTGATGCAGCGGATCGCGGGATTTAATTCTTTCAGGCGGCGCGTGGTGCCGACGAATGTGCCGGTGGTGCCGAGGCCGGCGACGAAATGGGTAATGGCGCCGTTGGTCTGGCGCCAGATTTCCGGGGCGGTGGTGGCGTAGTGAGCGGCGGGATTCGCGGGATTGCAGTACTGGTCCGGATAAAAATATTTTTCGCGATCGGATTCGTAGATTTCGCGCACGCGGCGGATGGCGCCGTCGGTGCCTTCATCTCCCGGCGTATAGACGATTTCGACGCCGTAGGCTGCGAGGATGTGTTTGCGTTCGGGCGAGGCGCTGGTGGGGAGGCAGAGCTTCACGCGATAGCCGAGCGCGGCGCCGATCATGGCATAGGCGATGCCGGTGTTGCCGCTGGTTGCGTCGAGGATAATTTTGCCCGGGCGGAGATCACCGGAGCGTTCGCCGGCACGGATCATGGAATAGCCTGCGCGGTCTTTCACGGAGCCGCCGGGATTGAACCATTCTGCTTTGGCGTAAAATTCGACGTTGGGGAATGCGGCGGTGATGCGTTCGAGGCGCAGGAGTGGAGTGTTGCCGATGCGGTCGAGGAGGTGTTCGCCGATTTTGGCTTGGGCGGCGCTCGCTGCGTCGCGCGGTGCGACTGTCGGTTTGTTGACCGCGTTCAAGGTTCGTGAATCCTGTCTGGTTCTCGTGGCTTTCGTCTATCGGAGGCTCGAGTCAGCGATGCGCTGCTATTCGTGCGAACCTGCGCGTTAGATGCTGCGAGAAACGTCTGATATTCAGGTATCTGCTGCCAGTTTAGCAGAATGCAAGCGAGGTTCAGGGTGAAACCGGGCGAGCAATATTCCGGTAGGCGGGGAGCGGCGGCAAACCGCGTGGCTGGAGCGGTGGCGATCGCTTTTCCACGCGGCGATTTTTGTCTTTACAGGCGGGGAGGCGAATCCCTATTCTGTGATGGCCATGTGGTACGTGAACAAACTATTCGATCAGCCCACGGTGGAATCGCTTTCGGCCAAGGGCTTTCTGGTGCGGAATTCCGGCGGCGTGGTGCGCATCGAGAAATATAATTGCGGCGCGGAGCTGCGCAAGACACCGGAGAGCCGTTTTCAGATGACCGAAATTCCTTGCATCATGATGCAGGGGCAATTCACGTCGCTGTGGGACGCGGGATATCAGAAATTTTTGATTGGGCATGAGGGCAAGAAATTTCCGGTGCAGGTGAAGCAGCTCGGTGATTTGCGGCGGTTCAATGAGGAATTGCGGACGGCGCTGGGCGTGCCGACTTATTACAATGAGGCGCTGGGTTCGACTTGCGCGTTCAGTGTGTATGACCGGGTGAAGGGACGGCCGGGCGATGTGCCGGATGAGAGCGTTGGGGCAGAGGAAGAAGCGAAGCACTAAACTTCGATTGGATTCCAGTTTACATTAGAAAAAAGCAGATTCCTCGGGATGACGCGTTCGGTGATTTTGCGTAGACCGAAGGCAAAAACGCCCGCCTGAAGGCGGCCGCTACAGATTCAAAGACAAAGTCGAAAGCTCCGCTCTGCAAGATCCTTCAACCAGTGAAACCTGCGCGCTAGACAACCTCCTTTACATCGAGAGCTAGAGCTTTGCGTTTTCGAGGCGGCTGCGGAAGCGGGCTGGGTCTATGCGATGTTGCGCGAAGAAGTGGGAGCCGATGAAAATTACCGGGACGTCGTTGGTGTAACGGGCGAGGAGGACGGGATCGTCGTCAATATCCACTTCTTGCAGGCGGGCGCCTAGCGCTTTCAGGATCGGGAGCATGGCGGCTTTGGCTTCTTCGCAGAGGTGGCAGCCTTCGCGCATGTACATGGTGACGTCGCGGGGGGCGGCGAGGGCTAAGCGGCCTTCTTCGGTACGGCGGTAGAAATCGCCACCGCCTTCGGAGGTGAGCAGGCCTTCCTTTACAAGATTCGTGACGGCATCCAGGACCGCTTCGCGATCACCGGGGACGTTGCCGCCGACGAATTCGAAGAGGGTGTGGAGATCGAGCGTGGGTCGTTCGAGTTGGTCGAAGGTGGAGAGAATGCGCTGCGCGACGGTTGGCATGGTTTCTCTTGCGCTCGCGTGAAGAGCGTGTGTGATTTCCGCGAAGGCGGAACTTCAGCGGCTCAAGCCGCCGGATTTTACGAAGTTGATGTGGTGGCTAAAGCCACGACCCACAAACAAAGTTCCAAGGACGCTCGCGCCTGAAATCGTGCTGGAGCGGAGCCGGTTTCTACGGCTTGATGGTGTAGAACTGCTGAAACGGGCCGATGTATGGGTGAAAAGCGCGCGAGCGGTAGAGTTCGGCGATTTGGCGGATGTGGCCCAGGTCGTGGAACGCCCACTCGTTCATTAATTGGCCGATGGTGATGGGGCCGATTTTGGCGTGCTGTCCGGGGCGCGCGAGGACGCCAGGCGCAACGTAACGCAATGCGGAAAGACTGCGATCGCGCTCGTGGCAGAATTTTTTCAGATTTTCGCGCGCTTTGGCGGAGGAGTAGCGGCCCGAGGCGTAGGCGGCGTTTTGGTCGTAGGCGTCGAGCTGCGGATTTTTTTGTTCGAGCATCTTCTGAATGCGCTCGCGGAAGCCGGCGACTTCCACGTCCGCGAGGTGCGCGAGCACTTCGCTGATGGACCAGCGATCGGGGGCGGGTTTCCAGTGGAGCTGTTCGTCGCTGGCGGCCCACACGATTTTCTCGATGATGATTGGAGTTTGTTCCAGGACGGCCAGGCCGGGCAGCGCGTCTGGGCTTGAAGTAGCGGCCATTAAATCCTCCCGAACAGCGGCGACGAAATACTTTTATACCGCAATGCGTGGAAGTTGTCGAAGGGGCGCTTGTGCGGGGCGGTGGCGCGTGGTACACCGAAGAGCGGCGATTCGCGCGAAAGAGCACGGCGGCTTGCTTGGCGCGACGGCGGACGAGGTGCAGCGGCATGGCGCAGGTTCTAGCTCTGGTGGACGATTTATTTTTTCAGGCGAAAATTCTGGAGACGGCGAAGCAGGTGGGGATTACGGTGCGCACCAGCACCACGGGCGACGCATTGCTTGTGGAAATAGCGAAGGAAGCGCCGAAGCTGGTGATTGTGGATCTGAACGCGCGTGGCGCTTCGCTGCAAGCGATTGAACGAGTGTGCGCGACAGCGCCGGGCCTGCCACTGATCGCATTTCTGTCGCACGTGCAGACGGATTTGGCGCAGCAGGCGCGAGCGGCAGGCTGTGCTCAGGTGATGGCGCGCTCACAATTCACGCGCGAGCTTGCAACCATACTGATGCAGGCCAACTCTTAGTCCTGATGATGAATCCACGATCCCGATTGCGGTGCGGCGTCGCCGGCGGGATGGCGGCAGGGCTGCTGCTTTTCACAGCCGCGATTCTGCCGACGACGGCCCGCGCGCAGGAATCCGGCGAAGCGGCGGATCCGGCTACGGCTTTGGCGGATACGCTGGTGGCGGCGTGCCGCGCGAACGAAACAGATTTCGCGAGTCACCTGACTACGGCAAACGCTGCAGCGTTTCGCGCGCTGCCAGCGACACAACGGGCGGAATTGATGAAGCGGCTTTCACTTTCGGATGATCCCGGCAAGCCGTTGCTTTCTGCCGACGCTGAAAAGCACATCGTGCTGCGGTGCCGGGCCGAGAATAACACGGTGGAATACCGGTTCGGGACGCCGCGGGTGCAGGAAAACCTGGCATTCATTCCGGTGGCGGTGGTGAATAGCGAGCAGGCACAATTCGGCATGGTGCGCGAAGGCGGCAGCTGGCGGCTGCTGTCGCTGGGATTGGTGCTGTTTGACGTGCCGCAACTGGCGAAGCAATGGGCGGTGGCGGATCTGCAGACGCGCGAAGACACTGCGATCGCCGATCTGCGCGCGCTGGCCGAAGCGATCCAGACTTACCGGCGGGCGTTTGGAAAATTGCCGGAATCGCTGGAGCAGATGGGCCCGGCGCCCAAAGATCAAATCTCGCCGGATCAGGCCGCGCTGGTGCCGGCGGACATGGCGGCGGGAAAACATGACGGATACATTTTCCGCTACCGAATTTCGCCGGATCCCAACGGAAATGATAACGATTTCGAGCTGGCGGCCACGCCCGAGGCCTACGGAAAACTCGGCAAGCGATCTTTCTTCCTGGACACCGCGGGAAAAGTTCATGGCGATGACAAGCGCGGGAAAGTGGCCACGGTGGACGATCCACTGATAGCCAGCGAAAAAGGCGCGGACGAAAAGTGAACGTGGGATTCGGCGGCCTCAGGTATAATGCCTGCGAGTTTCGGTCATAATTCACCGGGTGGCGTCGCGGTTGCGGTCTAGCCAAACGCTGAAACGCGAAAAGGAATGGGGATGTCACAAGCGAAAGTTCCAGCCGATCGAATTTATTCCGGCGAAGGTATTGCGGCCGACGCGCTGCGCATCGTCGCGGCAAATATTCTGCTGATATTGTGCGCGCACATCGTGATCCCGCTGCCTTGGACGCCGGTGCCGATCACGGGGCAGACATTTGGAGTGCTTCTGGTGGCAGTGTGGTTGGGTGCGCGGCGCGGGGCGATCACTTTGATTTTGTATTTGCTCGAGGGCGCGGCGGGGTTGCCGGTGTTTCAGCCGCTGGGGCTGCCTGGCCTCGCGCGTTTCGCTGGGCCGACGGCGGGCTATTTGTTTTCGTATCCCGTTGCGGCGTTTGTGACTGGCTGGCTGGTGGAACGCGGCGCGAAGATTCGGGATTCGCGCGCCGCTGGCTCTTGGCTGGTGGGGTTGTCACTGGTTGCCGCGCTGATTTCGGGCGAAGCGATTATTTTTGGGTGCGGCTGCGCGTGGCTCGCGCTCGTCCTGGGAATGGGCTGGAGCGTGGCGCTGCAGCAAGGCGCGCTGCCGTTTGTCCCTGGCGAGGTCATCAAGATGGCGCTGATCGTAGTTGCCGCCGGTGGATTGCAACTGGCGCGGCGAGAGCCGTAGTCAAGCAGCGTAGGTCGGCTCCAGCCTTGGCGTAAACTTTTTGTAATTTCGTATTCCGGACTCCTAATTATGCCCACCCAGACGGTCCCACAGAGACAAAGCCCCGAAGACGCGCTGCGCTCCGCGAACACGAAGTTTTACGCGGCGTTCGAATCGCTGGACCTAGCGGAGATGGAAGAAGTGTGGTCGCACGACGACGGCGTGACCTGCGTGCATCCGGGTTGGGATTTGCTGCTGGGTTGGGATGAAGTGCGCGAGCGCTGGGCGCGGCTTTTCGGGCACGCGAAACGCGTGCGCATCGCTTTGAGCGGAGTATGGGTGCGCGTGGAGGGCGATGTCGGCTGGGTTTCCTGCACGCAGCACGTTACCACGGCGTTTGCGGACGGGTTCGACGACGCCATGGTGCAAACGACGAACATATTTTTGCGCCGCGACGAACAATGGCTTTTAGTGGCGCATCATGCCTCACCTTTGCCGGCTTCTCCGCGTTCACCGGTGCAATAATTGCGGCGCCGAGGCGGGATGCTCGGCTCGGCGAGAGATTTGCAAACCCAGCCCGTCATATAATGGATTGGCGCGCCAATGCGCAGGAGATGCCGCGTGAAAATTAGTTTGCTCGCACCGATCTTGTTCTTGCTGGCGATGCCTGGCGCGGTGCAGCGCGCCTCTGCACAGGACGCCGCGCAAGATTCGCCGTCAGCTGTCGCCGCGAAACAGATCATTCAGGAACTGGTGGCGGGACAATTCGAGAAAGTGGAAGCAATTTACGACGCGCGCATGGCGCAGGCGCTGCCTCCAGGAAAACTTGCGGACGGCTGGCGCGATCTGAACAAGCAGGCTGGCGCGTTTCAGGCGATCAGCAGCACGGAGACTTCGCAAGTGCAGGGGCTGCAAGTGGTGAAGTTGCAGTGCAAGTTTGAGAATTCGTTGCTGGACGCTACAGTGGTTTTCAATCCCGACGGGAAACTGGGAGGTTTGAGTTTCCGTCCGCACCAGGCGCCGGCAGCGCCGTGGACTCCGCCGGCGTACGCCAAACAAGATTCATTCAGCGAGCAGCCGCTCACTTTGGTGAACGGGAGATTCGAATTGCCTGGGACGCTGACGGTGCCCGTCGGCAACGGACCATTTCCAGCCGTGGTGCTGGTGCAGGGTTCGGGTCCGGAAGATCAGGACGAAACAATCGGACCGAACAAACCATTCAAGGATTTGGCATGGGGACTTGCGAGCCGTGGCATTGTGGTGTTCCGTTACACCAAGCGCACGGAAAAATATACCGTTCAGAGCAGCGACGATCCCATGCGAATGACCGTGGAGGATGAAACGATCAGCGATGCGCGGGCGGCGGTGGCGCTGGTGGCGAAGCAGCCGAAAGTTGATCCGAGGCAGGTGTTTCTGGTGGGACACAGCTTGGGTGCGTATCTGGCGCCGCGCATTGCGACTGGCAACGGGGAAATTGCGGGGATCGTGATGCTGGCGGCGAATGCGCGATCGCTGGAAAAAGTGGTGCTGGAGCAGATTCATTATCTGGCAGCGATGAGCGGTACGCCGACGGCAGCGGAACAAAAGCGCATTGATGCGGTCGAAGATGCCGCGAAGGAGATTGAAAGCCCCAACTTGAAGCCGGAAGATAAGATCGAGTTCTTAGGCGCGACGACGTACGGCGCGTATTGGCTGGATCTGCGCGCTTATGAGCCGCTGAAAACGGCGGCCAAGCTGAAAATTCCGATTCTGATCTTGCAGGGTGGGCGGGATTATCAGGTGACGCCTTCGAATTTCCAGGCTTGGTCGGATGCGCTTTCGAATAACAGGAACGTGACATTGCGGACTTATCCGGATCTGGATCATCTGTTCATCCGTGGCACAGGGCCATCAAAGCCGTCGGACTATGCGCGGTTGGGTCATGTGTCGGAGGAAGTGGTGGAAAGTATCGCGACATTCATTTTGCCTAGCGAAAAGCCGGGCTCGCTGTCCAAGCCTCGCTGATCAGCAGCACGCGCTCTAGCAATCACCCGGGAACGAAAAGCGAAGGTTGAGGAGCGAAGCGGGCCGGAGCAGGGCCGCCATTGTGAGAGGGCTGGCGCGCGCGTGTCTGTACGGGCGACGGCGGCGTGTGGTATTCTTAGCGCGCACAATCGGCGCTCTCGCCGGAAGACGCACACACCTCGGTTTCTTTCACTGCGACGGGTAAGACGGCTGGCGCATCATAGTCTTCACAGCGTCTTCGCGGCGTGGCCGCAGTCGAGCCGAAGTGAGTGACGGATTCGCGCGAGAGCCAGGACGGACCCAGCATGTCCACACCAGCCGCTTCACCAAAGACCCAAGAGATTCTCCTGGCACATTCGCCGGATAGCGACGATGCGTTCATGTTCTACGCGCTGGCGACGGGAAAAGTGCGCCTGCCGGGCGTGAAGTTCGAGCATATTTTGTCGGACATTGAGTCGCTGAACCAGGCGGCAAAAAAAGAAGTGTACGACGTGACGGCGATCAGCTTTTACGCGTATCCGTTTGTGGCGGATAAATATGTTTTGATGGATTGCGGCGCGAGTTTCGGCGAAGGGTACGGGCCGATCGTCGTATCCGGTCATCCGATCAAGAAAAATGAATTGGCGGGGCGGAAAATCGCGATTCCGGGAATGCTGACGACTTCTTATCTGGCACTGAAGCTGTTTGAGCCGAACGTCGAGACGGTGACGATGCCTTTCGACAAGATTTTGGATGCTGTGCAGAACAAGGAAGTGGAAGCGGGGCTGCTGATTCACGAAGGGCAACTGCTTTTCTCGCAGATGGGACTGCATCGCGTGGTGGACCTGGGCCAATGGTGGCAGGAGCAGACCGGATTGCCGCTGCCGCTGGGCGCGAACGCGATTCGCCGGAAGCTGGGCGAGGATTTGGGACGACAGGTATCGCGCGTGATTCGCGACAGCGTTTCGTACGCGCTGGATCATCGTGAGCCGGCGCTGAATTATGCGCTGCAATTTGCCAGGGACATGGACCCGACGCTGGCCGACAAATTTGTAGGGATGTATGTGAACCGCTGGACGCTGGATTACGGTGAAGAAGGACGCCGGGCCGTGCGCGAATTGCTGGCGCGCGGAGCCGCTGCGGGCCTGCTTCCCGGCGACGTGCCGGTGGAATTTCTGAGCAGCACCGTGAGCGAAACGCCTTCACGATCCGCCTAACGCAGAAAAATTCGAACTGCAGCGCGAGTGACCGCCGTTGTTGTGCTTCAGGCGCGCGGAAAAATGCTCCCTCCCTTCGTGCCTGCCACCTTCAGGTAAAATTATTGAACTCATGACCAACCTGATCCAACAGGGCCTGGCCCTTCGCGAATTGCTTCGTGAGCGCATCCTGATTCTGGATGGCGCGATGGGAACCATGCTGCAGCAGGCCAATCTGACGGCTGAGGATTTTGGCGGGCCGGACCTGGAAGGCTGCAACGAAAACCTGGTAATGACGCGGCCGGACGTGGTGCTGGAAATCCACCGCAAATATCTGCATGCGGGCGCGGACATTATCGAGACGAATTCGTTTGGCAGCACGCCGGTGGTGCTGGCGGAGTACGGATTGGGCGAGGAGGCTCGGCGGATCAGCCGCGTGGCCGCCGAGCTGGCGCGCAAAGCCGCGGACGGATTTTCCACCGCGGGCAGGCCGCGATTTGTGGCCGGTTCGATGGGGCCGACTACGCGGGCAATCAGCGTGACCGGCGGAATTACATTCGAGCAGCTGCGCAATAATTATTACGAGCAGGCGAGCGGATTGTTGGAGGGCGGCGCGGATATTCTGTTGCTGGAGACTTGCCAGGATACCCGGAACATCAAGGCGGGTTTGCTGGCGATTCGGGAATTGGCGCGCGAGCTGGGCCAACCGGTTCCGCTGATGGTTTCGGTGACGATCGAGGCGATGGGCACGATGCTGGCGGGGCAAGGCATCGAGGCGCTGTGGGCTTCGCTGGATCATGTGGATTTAATTTCGCTGGGATTGAATTGCGCTACGGGACCGGAATTCATGACGGACCACGTGCGCACGCTGCAGTCGCTGACGAATCGGGCGGTTTCCTGTTACCCGAACGCCGGGTTGCCGAATGAAGAGGGGTTGTATCAGGAGACGCCGACTTCGCTGGCAGAGCAGCTGGAGAGATTTATTGACCGCGGGTGGCTGAATATTGTGGGGGGGTGCTGCGGGACTACCGAGAAGCATATTCGCGCGATCGCGGAGATGGCTTCCGGGAAAAAGCCGCGGCGGACGCCCGAACCGAACCATCGCGCGGTTTATTCAGGCATTGAAATAATTGAGGCGGAAGACAGCACGCGGCCCTTGATCGTGGGCGAGCGGACGAACGTGATTGGTTCGCGGCTGTTCAAGAGTTTGGTGGCTGCCGAACAGTGGGAAGAGGCCACCGAGATTGCGCGGCGGCAGGTGAAAAGCGGCGCGCATATTGTGGATGTCTGCCTGCAGAGCACGGACCGCGAGGAATTGAACGATATTCCGCCGTTCTACGAGCAGCTGATCCGCAAGATCAAAGCGCCGATCATGATTGACACTACGGATCCGCGCGGCGTGGAGCTGGCGCTGACCTATTGCCAGGGCAAGAGCATCATCAACTCGATCAATCTGGAAGACGGCGAAGAGAAATTCGAAAAGATCTGCCCGCTGGCGCGGACGTACGGCGCAGCGGTGATCGTTGGATGCATTGACGAGGATCCGGTGCAAGCGCAGGCCTTCTCGCGGGAACGCAAGCTGGAGGTGGCGCAGCGTTCGCACAAACTGCTGACGGAGAAATTTGGCGTCCACGCGGAAAATATTATTTTCGATCCGCTGGTATTTCCTTGCGCTACGGGCGACGAGAATTATATTGGCGGCGCGGTGGAAACGATCGAAGGCATTCGATTGGTGAAGCAGAATATTCCCCACGTGCGGACGGTGCTCGGAATTTCGAATGTGTCGTTCGGGTTGCCAGCGGGCGCGCGCGAAGTGGTGAACTCGGTTTTTCTGTATCACTGCACGAAGGCGGGGCTGGACTTGGCGATTGTGAATGCGGAGCGAATTGAACGCTTCGGTTCGATTCTTGAGCGCGAACGCAAGCTGGCTGAAGATTTGCTATTCAACAAGCCGCCTAGCGAGATTCCGGAGGGAGCGCCCGATGCGGAATTGCTGCGTGGAGCGCCTGCTGATTGGCGCCAGCAAACGAAGGAGCAGAAGGCCGCAATCAATCAATTTCACATCGCCGCGATTGCCGAACATTTTCGCGGAAGCGGAGCGCGCAAGAAAGAGCGGGCGGCGGATTTGCCTCTGGACCAGCGGCTTGCCAATTACATTATCGAAGGATCGAAAGACGGGCTGGTGGAGGACCTGAATCGTAAATTGGAAGAGAAGGTTGCGCCGCTCGAGGTGATCAATGGCCCGCTGATGGCGGGAATGGGCGAAGTGGGCCGGCTCTTCAACAACAACGAGCTGATTGTCGCGGAAGTGTTGCAGTCTGCTGAAGCGATGAAGGCCGCCGTCGGCCATTTGGAACAGTTCATGGAGAAGGCGGACACGGAAAAGCGCGCGAAAGTGATGTTGGCGACGGTGAAGGGCGACGTGCACGACATCGGGAAAAATCTGGTCGAGATTATTTTGAAAAATAACGGATACGACGTAATCAACCTGGGAATTAAGGTGCCGCCCGAGGAATTGATTCGCGCGCATCGTGAACACCAGCCGGACGCCATTGGCCTTTCGGGGCTGTTGGTGAAAAGCGCGCAGCAGATGGTGATTACGGCTGGCGATTTGCGTGAAGCGGGGATAACGGTGCCGTTGCTGGTGGGTGGCGCGGCGCTCTCTGATAAATTCACGCGTTTGAAGATTGCGCCGCAATACAGCCGGGCGGTTTGCTACGCCAAAGACGCAATGACTGGGCTGCGCTTGATGAATGAATTGAGCGATCCGGTGCGGCGCGACAATGTATTGCAGCAGCACACGCACGTGGGCGCGGCGGTGCTCGACGAACCGGCGCCGGAACCGCTTGTGGCTGCGGGCGAAGAGCGCTCGCCGCACATTCGCATTGATTTGCCGATCCCTTCGGTTGCGTATGTTGACCGAAAAGTCCGCAGCGTTCCGGACTTGAATGAGGTGTGGAGTTACATCAATCCATTCATGCTGTTCGGACGGCATTTGGGCTTTCGCGGGAATTTTGAGAAGGCGCTGGCGGAGCATGATGCGCGCGCGATTGAACTGCAGCAGAGCATGGAAGAAGTGAAGCAGCAAGCCGCGGAATTCATGAAGATTGGCGCGGTATGGCAATTTTTCGAAGCGGAGCGGCGCGCAAATTCGATCGCGCTCTTTGCGCCGGGAGAAGCGTCGCCTGCTCATACATTTCATTTTCAGCGGCAGCGGCTGGGCGACAAACTTTGTCTGAGCGATTATGTGCTGCCGCCTGCGAATGGCGTGCGCGATCACGTGGCGTTGTTTGTGGTTACAGCGGGCGCGGGCATTCGCGAAAAGTCGGAAGAGGCGAAAGCGGCCGGCAGTTATCTGTACTCACACGGTTTGCAGGCGCTGGCGATCGAGACTGCGGAAGCTTGCGCGGAATGGCTGCACCGGCGGATACGCGAGGATTGGGGCTTCCCCGATCCGCCGATGATGACCATGCCGGACCGGTTTACTTCGCGTTATCGCGGCAAACGATATAGCTTTGGGTATCCGGCGTGCCCGAATCTCGAGGATCAGGCGGGGATATGGATGCTCTTGCGTCCCGAAGATATCGGCGTGCACTTGACGGAAGGAATGATGATGGATCCGGAGGCTAGCGTTAGCGCGCTGGTGTTTCATCATCCGGACTGCAATTATTTCTCTGTCGGAGAATAGTTCGCGGCGCGACGCGAGTGATTCCGCGCGATCTGAGTTGAAATATTAGAAGCGACTGCCGCAGAGACGTCTATGAAGGCGTCGGCGGAGTCAAGAGACACTTGTGCGCTAGCGAGTTTTTGACTCGTTGTGTGGTGCACAGGATCTTTTCGCTGGCCGACCAAGGCTCGCTTCCTTCGAATCCTGCGGTGGATTTGCTCCACCAGCCATCTATTCGGTCCTAACTGCGACCATGATTCACTGCGAACTCCCTCCACGGCTGCGGAGGGAGGCAGGGTGCCCAATCACAGAGTCGATGAGTGCATCAGCCTCTGCCCGAGCTGCCCTGCATGGGAGCCGGCGGTTGCGGTGTTTTTTGCTTCGAATTCCCGCAATCGCCAGTACAACTTCACCGCCAACTTTCTGGCCACCGCTACGACCGCTATCTTGCGTCCGCGGCGGAAGGCCAGACGTTGATAAACCCGCTGCAGCACGGGATCTTTGCGCACGGCGATCCAAGCCGCTTCCACTAGCAACCAGCGCATCATGCGGTTGCCCTGTTTGCTGATGTGGCCGAAGCGCTGCTTGCCACCGCTGCTGCGCTCGCTGGGATTCAGGCCCAGATAACTGGCCACCTGTTTCCCGCGGCGAAAACGCCGTGCGGTTCCCAGCGTCAGAACGAAGGCCAGGCTCACGATGGGACCGACACCGTCCTGCTGCATCAACGCCACGGCATCGCTGCGTGCGCCCGCTTGCTGCTCGATATGCCGGGTGAGCTCGGCGATCTGCGTGTCCAGATCGCTCAGCAGGCGCAGCAGATCTTGCCGGCGCTGCGCCGCCCAGCGGTCCAGTGGCACTGATTGCAACTTCTGTCTTCCGGCCTGGGTCCAGAAGCGCGTGCCGGGAAAAACTCCCTGACTGCGGGCCAGCGCCGACAACTGGTTGCGCACCTGCGTGCGCCAGCTCACCAGCTTGTGACGATGCACCAGCAGTTGACGAGAATCCCGTTCGGCCGGCGTGGGAATCCAGATGCTGGGGAAACGATCGGCGAGCAGCAATTCCAGCAACTGCCGTGCATCGCGCGCGTCCGTCTTTTGCTTGCGCACTACGGAAGCACGAATCGTGGCTGGATCGCCCACCTGCAAGTGGTGCCCGCAGCGGTCGAGCAACCGCTCGAACCACTGCGCCGTGCAGCTGGCCTCCATCCCGACGCGTGCTCCGCCAGGCAACGACTCGTAGAACGCTGCGGTTTCCTGCGTCTGGTGGCTCAGCCGCCGTTCGACCAACTCGCCGGTCTCTTGGTTCATCGCTGCGACCTGCTGATAGCGCGGATGAAAATCACAACCTATAATCCACATGGCTCGGCTCCTTTCTTCCGAGGCTTGGTCGGTTAGCACTGCCAAGTGTACTCGTTCGCAAGGAGCCGACGCCTTCATGGCATCACGGAGGACACAGAGAAAGGCGCGTTATTGGAGTTGCGCATTTTCTGAGGCGCTGATTCAAGCGCCCTTTGCGGTTGACTTTTCCGCCTCGCCCTTGACGCTGCTGGGCGTTTCGACTAAGTTTCTTCCAGTTTCTTGCGCTGATTCCGAGGCTTCTGCCATGGGCAGCATTTCTCCAGGCTTGTATCTTTCGAGCACGGGAAGTTATCCGCGCGTGGGAGACGCTCCGGATTTGCAGCTTCTGCAGCGCACCCTCGTCGCGCTGGACCGCGGCGAACGCACGACCGCGGATTTGCTGGACGCGCAAAATACCGTGACGCGCGGCGCTATCGCCGACCAGGTGAAGGCGGGGCTGGACATCGTCACCGACGGACAGATTCGCTGGAGCGATCCGATCTCGTACCTGGCGGGGAAACTGGGCAACGTGGAGTTGCAAGGCGCCGTGCCGTTTTTCGATACCGAAAAATTGTGCAGGCAGCCTTTATTTACCGGCGCGCCGCTGCGGCGCGGGAATCTTGTAGTAGCGGAATACAGTTTCGCGCGCAACGCGCTGGGCCATTTGCCCACGCCGGCGAACAAAGCCGGGAAACTGGCGATCAAGCCGGTTTTGACCGGACCTTTCACGCTCGCAAACTTTTCGCTCTCTGGAAGCACCGAGAACGGCGGCTCCGCCACGCCCGCGACACTGGAAGCACGGGCGATTGCCTACGGTGAAATTCTGGCGCCGGAGATTGAAGCGCTCTCGCAGTGCGGCGCGGAAATGATTCAGATTGACGAGCCGGCGATTCTGCGGAATCCGGGCGAGTGGCCCATTTTTGCGCGCGCACTGGAGCCGCTGCTGCAGGCGCGCGACAGGGCGAAAAAAACGAATCGCAGACTGGAGCTGGCGCTCTACGTATATTTCGGGGACTGCGCGCCGTTGTACGAAAAACTTCTAGAGCTGCCGGTAGATATTGTCGGCTTCGATTTCGTTTCCAGTCCCAAGCTGAGCGAAATGATCGCGTCCAACGGCTCGCCGAAGCCGCTGGCGCTGGGATTTTTGGATGGCCGCAACCAGCAAATGGAGAAGGCTGCGGATATTGCGCGACAGGTGCAGCGCGTGTTTCCGCGAATTCAAGGGGGACGCGCTTACCTGGGACCTTCTTGCGGAATGGAATACTTGAGCAGCGAAGCGGCGCTGGCAAAGTTTTCTTTGCTTCCGAAAGTACTCGCGGAATTGAATGGCTGAAGCGGGTGGTTGAGGTCAAGATCAGAAAGTAGTGGCCGGCCGTGTGCCGCAATGGCACAGCGTTCCCGAAACGATTACGCTGCTTGCACGCTCCTCGAACTAGTACCGCAACGTCATTTTCTCGAAGCGGCAATAGCTGTTTGGCCCCGCCACCGCTCCATGCCGTCGTTGCCGGGAATCCCAGTGATAATATCGGCGGCATGACACGCCACGAGTCTAATCGAGTATCCGCACTAGTGATGGAACGCGCTGAAACAGCGGGGTTCGACGCATATCGAGAAAAATCCGCGCGCAGATTTCCTGGGGCGCCGGGGCTTTCCGCGCACGTTCGGCAGCTGCGACATTGGAACCACGGCGTCTCGCGCTGGCTGGTTCTTGCGATCTTCGCGGGCGCCGTCGTAGCGCTGATGATGGTTCGATACGCGATCCATTGATTGACGGAATTGCATTGTTTGTGTGAGGCACCGTTTCAAATTAGAACGGTAGAAAGTTGTCGAATCACCCGAAATTTTGTTTGTGCGTGTGGGCGTTGGTGCTAGTATCCGGGCGATGCCCAGCCAGACTGCCGAGCGCGGACGAGAATCTTCGATTGCGCACGTGCCTAATCAGGAAGTTCTCTCTGCGGCGCAGCGCGCGGCCGGCGCGAAAATTCTTCACGGACCTGACCCCTCGGTTCACTTGCTGGGCATGCCGGAATCGCATCCGCGGCTGGGCCGCTGGATGGCGCTGGCAATCCTGGCGGGTGCAATTGCGGCATTCCTGCTGGTGGGAATTCTGGCGCGCTAGCGCGCAATTCGCATTTTTCTACGCCGCACTCTGACGGCTGAAGCTAAACGGGTTTCCCTGAGATTCTTCTGACGGACGCGCGTTCGCTTGCCGCCTGCTTTTCTTCGGTGCTAGCATCGTCACCGTGCCCCGCGAATTCAGTGACGATCCACAGGAACCGGCCGCAACGTCTGCTGCGGAGCGGGTCGAACGCCGCCGCGTTGAAGAGGGCGGAGCGGATTCGCTGGAGTTCGCGCAGCAAAACGAGCCGCCGCGGGGGCTGATGCGCAAGCGCCCGCATGTGGCGTTGTGGATTCTCGCGGCATTGTTTCTGGGCGGAATAATCGCTTTCATTCTCGTAGGACTTGCATCCGGCTGACGTTGTTTCCCACACGAATACATTTCCGCACCGCGATCGGCAGGCGCTATTGACGGAATCGGGTTTTCCATTGACCATAGTGTTCCGCCGTCGAGGGCCGAATGCAACGCATCCTTTCCACATACCGATTTGTGAATCAGCCGCTGGGCGCGGGGCTGCTGGCGGAAATCGCACAGGCGGGATTTTCGGCGGTGGAGGTTTTCTGCGCTTCGCAGCATTTCAGTTATCGCGACGCGCAACGAGTGCGCGAACTGGTCGACGCGTTGGGCGAATACCGACTGGCGCTGCATTCGGTACACTCGCCGACGGACCGCGACCGTTCACCAGGCCGGGAAAGCGGCGTAGCGATTTCCATTTCCGATCCGGAGCGCATTCGGCGGCTGGATGCGGTGGACGAAATCAAGCGCGTGCTGGACGTGGCGGAGCAGGTACCGTATCAATATTTGATTCAGCATATCGGACACGGACGGCAAGCGGCGGACGCGCGCAAGTTGGACGCGGCTTTCACTTCGCTAGAAAGTCTTGCGATGTTCGCGAAGGCGCGTGGCGTGACGATTGCGCTGGAAAATACGCCGGACGAGCTGGGCGCGCCGGCTTCGTTGCAGCATTTCATCACTGACACGCATTTACATGATTTGAAATTGTGCTTCGACATCGGCCACGCGCACATCGAAGAGGGCGTGCAAGCGAGTTTTGACGCGATGCGCGAGCGCGTGGTGAGTACTCACATTCACGATAATCACGGCGACAAGGACGAGCATCTGCTGCCGTTCGAGGGGACGGTTGATTGGGACGCTGCGCTGGCTGGGTTCGCGGGCGCGTCGGCGGAGCTACCGTTTGTTTTCGAGATCAAAGCTCAGGCGGGTGCGGCGGGACCTTCGCTCGAGCAGATTCGCGAAGTCTGCGACAAGCTGGAAGAAAAATTCGAGGCGCAGAAATAAGGCGCCGGTCTGATGCTGAGCTACTTGCACTGAAGTACATGCCATAATGGTTCGCGGCAAATAATCCAACGGAAAAACTTCATGACCCAGGAAGCGCAGGCACCGGTTCCCATCATCACAATTGAGCAAGCGGGCGCGCACGCGGGCGGGAGCGTCACGATTCGCGGCTGGCTTTACAATTTGCGCGAATCGGGGAAATTGCTGTTCCCGATTTTCCGCGACGGCACGGGGATTATGCAGGGAGTGGTTTCGCAGAAGGAGCACCCGGAAGTTTTCAGCGCGCTGAAAGGGCTGCCGCAGGAATCCAGCGTGATCGCGACGGGCGCGATTCGGGCCGAACCAAGAGCGCCGGGCGGCTTTGAAATGGGAGTGAGCGCGATCGAAGTGGTGCAGCGCGTCGCGGATGGCGAACCGTATCCGATCCAATTAAAGGAGCACGGCGTTGATTTTCTGCTTGACCGGCGACATCTGTGGATTCGCACGCCGCGGCAGGCGGCGATTCTGCGTATTCGCGCGGAGGCGGAGCGCGCGGCGCGGAATTACATGGACGCGCAGGGTTACACGCTGACCGATGCGCCGATTTTCACTCCGGCGGCGTGCGAAGGCACCACCACGCTATTTGAAGTGATTTACATTGATGAGCAGAAGGCTTATCTGACGCAGTCGGGGCAGCTTTATGTGGAAGCGCTGGCGGCTGCGCTGGGCAAGGTCTATACGTTTGGTCCTACCTTTCGCGCGGAAAAATCGAAGACGCGGCGGCACTTGACGGAATTCTGGATGCTTGAGCCTGAAGCCGCGTACGCGCATCTTGAAGACATGATTCAGCTGGCGGAAGGACTCGTAAGCGCCGTGGTGCAGTCCGTGGCGAAAAATCGCACGCGGGAGCTGGGATTGATCGAGCGGGACGTGGCGTCGTTGCAAAAAATCATGCCGCCTTTTCCGCGTATCACCTATGACGAAGCGATCAAAGTGCTGCAGAAGGCCGGGAACCCCGCAAAATGGGGTGATGATTTCGGCGGCGACGAAGAAACGATTATTTCTAAGGAATTTGACCGGCCGGTGGTGATTCATCGCTATCCGGCGGCAATGAAAGCGTTTTACATGGCGACGGATGCGGAGCGATCGGAACTTTCGCTGAGTTTCGACATGATCGCGCCCGAAGGCTACGGCGAAATTATCGGGGGCGGCGAGCGCCTGGCGGATTACGACACGTTGGTGCGGCGTCTGCGTGAACATAATCTGCCCGAGGAATCTTTTCAGTGGTACCTGGATTTGCGGCGCTACGGAAGCGTGCCGCATGCAGGGTTTGGCCTGGGCCTGGAACGCACCGTCGCATGGATATGCGGAACGGAGCACATTCGCGAGGTCATCCCCTTCCCACGGATGCTGTATCGAGTTTATCCTTAGGGTTCCCTCCCCCGGTCTTGGGGTCGCGAAAACAAAAATATGCCTGACAAAATTCGCATTATCGGTGTGCCGATGGACTTGGGCGCAAGCCGCCGCGGCGTGGATATGGGTCCGTCCGCATTGCGCGTGGCGGGATTGCAGACACGCCTGAAGCAACTGGGGCGGCAGGTGGAAGACATCGGCAACGTGCAGGTGCCGCAGCCGGAAGAGCAGCCCTACGGCGAAAAGCGCGCGCGTTATCTGGACGAAATTTCGCAGGCGTGCAAAGGCTTGGCCGACGCGGTGAAGAAAACTTTGGATGAGGACATGATTCCGCTGGTGCTAGGCGGCGATCATTCGATTGCCGTCGGCACAACCGCGGGAGCTGCGGCGCATTTCAATAAGGAATCGAAACGCGTGGGCGTGATCTGGTTGGACGCACATGGCGACATGAACACACCGGATTCATCGCCATCGGGCAACGTGCACGGCATGCCGCTGGCGTCCATCATGGGGTTCGGGCCGCCGGAGCTGACGGATTTGGCGGGCATCAAGCCGATGGTGGAACCGCGGAATGTGGTGCTGGTGGGAATTCGCGATCTGGACGCCAAAGAGCGCCGGCTGGTGAAAGATTCGGGCGTGCATATTTTTACGATGCGCGATATTGATGAGCGCGGGATGCGTGAAGTGATGTCTGAGGCGCTGCGATTTGCGGGCGACGACACGGCCGGAATCGTCGTGAGCCTGGACATGGACTTCGTGGACCCTAGTGACGCGCCGGGAGTGGGCACTCCGGTGCGCGGAGGCGTGACGTATCGCGAAGCGCACCTGGCGCTGGAGATGATCGCCGACAGCAAGCAGATGGTTTCGTTTGAGGTGGTGGAAGTGAATCCGGTGATTGATTTGCACAACACCACTGCGTTGCTGGGCGTGGAACTGGTGCTCTCCGGCTTGGGGAAGAAAATCCTGTGATGAGCACGCTCCTGCCGAGTGATTTTCTGGCGGTGACGCGATGAGCGCGCAGAAGCGTTTGCGCATTGGCGTGCTTTTCGGGGGGCGCTCGGGCGAGCACGAAGTTTCGCTGGCCTCGGCCGCTTCGGTGATTCGCGCGCTCGATCCTGAAAAATACGAAGCGGTGCCGATTGGGATTTCGAAAGACGGGCGCTGGCTGGTGGGAACCAGCTCGATAAAATTGCTAGCGGACGTGCTGAAATCGGGCGACCGCGTTGTGCTTCCGCCCGATCCTAGCGCGGCGAGCCTGGTGCCGTTGGGGCCCGCGGCGGGCCAGCCGAGCGTGGGCGTGGACGTGGTGTTTCCGGTTTTGCATGGCACGTTCGGCGAAGACGGCACGGTGCAAGGGTTGATCGAGCTCGCGGGATTGCCTTATGTGGGGGCGGGCGTGCTGGCATCCGCGGTAGGCATGGACAAGGATGTGCAGAAACGCTTGTTCGAGCAGGCTGGTTTGCCGATCGTGCCGTTTCTGGCCGTGCGCCGGTCGGAGTGGGAGCACGAGCGCGCGAAAGTGCTGAAGGCTATCAAGAAGAAATTCCGGTTTCCGCTGTTCGTGAAGCCAGCGACGCTGGGATCGTCTGTGGGGATGACGCGCGTGAAGGCCGCGCACGAAATTTCCGCGGCGATGGATCACGCAGCGGAGTTTGCGCTGAAAATTGTGGTGGAGCGCGGCGTGGTGGGGCGCGAAATTGAAGTTTCGGTGCTGGGGAATGATGATTTGAGCGCATCCATACCAGGCGAGATTGTGCCGCACCGCGAATATTACGATTACCAGGCGAAATATCTGGAACAGGGGACGCAGCTGCTAATCCCGGCGAAATTGACCAAGGCGCAGGTGGCCGTGTTCCAGGATTACGCTGTGCGAGCCTTTCGCGCAATTGACGGCACCGGCATGGCGCGCTGCGATTTCTTTCTGGAAAAGCGTACGGGCAAGATTTTTGTGAACGAACTGAACACCATCCCTGGTTTCACCTCCATCAGCATGTATCCGAAGCTGTGGGAGGCTTCAGGACTGCCGTATCCGAAGCTGATTGACCGGCTGATTGAGCTGGCGATCGAGATGCATGCGGAAAAGGCGCGTACCAAGTATTCCATCGAGCTGCCAGCCGGTTCCGGCGGGGCGCTGGACGCGTAGTAACAAATCCCCTTCTCTGCGCGTATCAGGAAATGGGTGCCCGCATTGGCGCGGTGCCGCGCTTGACGTCGAGGGCTTGTGGGATTAAACTAACCAGTTAGTTAAAGAATACCCTTCCCTGAAGTAATGCCGTAGATCGACGTAGAGGAAGAATACCGTGCGGCGTGGACGAAGAAAAATCGAAAATCCGGCCACGGCGCGGCGCATTTTGGCCGCGGCCGAGCAGCATTTCGCCGCGCAGGGACTGGCGGGCGCGCGCACGGAGCAAATCGCCACGGCGGCGCATGCCAATAAGGCAATGCTTTACTATTATTTCGGCGATAAGCGCCACCTGCATCGCGCGGTGCTGGAAAATCTGTTTCGGCAGCTGCGTAACGGAGTGTATCAGCCGCAGCGCGAGCAAACTTCCCCGCGCGTACGATTGCGCGAATTCATCACGGCTTATTTTGATTTTCTCGCTTCGCATCCGAATTACCCGCGGCTGGTGCACCGCGAAGCCATGGAATCAACGAAGGAATTTGACTGGATCGTGCGCCAGTATCTGCGTCCTTTTCACAACCAATTGGTGCGCACGCTGGAAGAAGGAATGGCGGCGGGGGAATTTCGCGCCGTGGATCCGCATGACACGGCGTTCACGATTATGGGCATGACCACTTCGTATTTCGCGGCAGCGGCGATTTTCAGCCAGGTGGCGGGACACAATCTGCTGGCGCCGCACGCCCTGGCGGCGCGCAAACAGGCGCTGCTGGATTTTCTGGATCGTGGATTGATTCGAACAAAAGCGAGGGCCCGATGACCGGCCGAAAATTTGCGACGTTCCTGCTGGTAATTTTCACGATCGCGGCGGTGGCCTACTACTTCACGACGCCGCGCGGGACGGACATCCCGCTAATCGGAGTGGTGGACGGCAACGAGGTGATCGTGAGCCCGCAGATGACCGGGCGCATCATCGCTCTGAACGTCGATGAAGGCAGCTCGGTGAAGAAGGGCGACCTGATCGCGGTGCTGGACAGCACGGAACTGGAAGCGAACCTGGCGGCCACCAAAGCGAACGTGCTGAGCCTGGAAGAACAAGTGAAGGAAGCGAATCACAATTATTCGTGGACGAACGGACAGACGGACGCTTCGCTGATCGAAGCGCACGCCCGCGCGACTTATGCTGACGCGCAATTGGGTCCTGCGCGCGCGCAACTGGCACGCGATCAAGACGATTTGCGCCGCATGCTGCAGCTCTTCAGCAAAGGCGAAGTTTCCGCGCAAGACCGCGATCACGCCGAAGCCGCGGTGAAGATTTCGCAGGCCAACGTGACGGCGCTGGAAGAAGCGACCAAAGCCGAGGCCGCGGCGGTGAACGTCGCGCAGGCCAATCGCATTCAGGTGGATGCGCGCAAGAGCGCGATTTCCACCACGATGGCGCAGCTCGAACAGGCGCGCGCCACCGAAGCGCAAATGGCCACGCAATTGGGATACACGAAAATCTATGCGCCGCTGGACGGGATCGTATCGGTACGCGTAGCGAAGCAAGGCGAAGTGGTGGCCATTGGAGCGCCCATCGTAGTGGTGGTGGACGTGGACCATTTGTGGGTGCGAGCGGACGTCGAGGAAACTTATATTGATTCGATCGTGATCGGACAGAAGCTGCGCGTGCAACTACCTTCGGGCGATGTCACGGAAGGCGCCGTGATTTTCCGCGGCGTGGAAAATGATTTTGCCACGCAGCGCGACGTGAGCCGCACCAAGCGCGACATCAAGACTTTTGCGGTGAAGGTAGCCATACCGAATCCCGGCCGGCGGCTCTTTACTGGAATGACCGCAACTGTGCTGCTGCCGCGTCCGCCGCACAAGAGCTGGCTCGCGAGATTGTGAAGCCATGTCCATGGAGCAACCTACCGCCAACGCGATTGAAGTGCAGCACCTGACGAAAAAGTTCGGTGATCTGGTGGCCGTGAACGACATCAGCTTCAGCGTGCGGCAGCGGGAGATCTTCGGCCTGCTGGGCCCGAACGGCGCGGGGAAAACCACACTGATTCGCATGATGACAACGTTGACGCCGCCTACCTCCGGAACGGCAATCATCGCCGGACACGATGTGCGCACGGACGCCGACGGCGTGCGCAACGCGATGGGTGTGATTCCGCAGGCGCTTACTTCCGATCCCGAATTGACGGCCTCTGAAAATATGCTGATTCACGCCAAGCTTTACGGCGTGCCGCGCGCGACGCGCGACAAACTGATTCTCGACCTGCTGGAATCCGTGGATTTGGTGAAGTTCAAGGATGCGCTGGTGCGGACGTTTTCGGGCGGAATGCGCCGGCGACTGGAAATCGCGCGCGGGCTGGTGCATTCGCCGAAGATTCTATTTCTGGACGAGCCGACCACCGGTCTCGATCCAGTGTCGCGCTCGAATGTGTGGCAACTAATCCGCAACTTGTGCGAGCGGTCGGACCTGACGATTCTGCTGACCACACACTACATGGACGAAGCTGATAAATTGTGCGACCGCATCGCGATTGTGGATCACGGCAAGCTCGCGGCGCTGGATACTCCGGCGAAATTGAAAGATAGCGTGCCGGGTAACGACACAGTGGAAGCGGAGTTCGCGAACGCGCCCGCGGATTGGATGGATCAACTGCGCAAACTGGCGCAGGCCGCGGATGTGGCGCAGCGGGATGATATGGTGCACATCGCTTCGCATGACGGACCGGCCACTGTGGCGGCTTTGATGGATCTGGCGCGGGCGCGTAGCGTGCAGGTGAAGAGAGTAACCGTGCAGGGCACGACGCTTGACGATGTGTTCTTGCATTATACCGGCAGCGATTTGCGCGACGCGGCGAAGGAAGGAGCGCGGCTTGATATCGGCCATCTCTACCGTTAGGAATGCGCGATTGCGGCGTCACGCCGAAGGAATCCGATGAATTTCCGGCGAATCGGTGCGCTTATCGAACGCGACTTGCGGAAATTCTTCCGCAGCCCGGCGCTGATGATGGTGTCCATGGTGCTGCCGCTGGTGCAGCTGATCGTGCTGGGCTACGCGTTCGGCGGGAAAGTGACCGGCGTGGAAATCGGCTTCGTGGACCAGGATCACTCGGTGGAGTCGCATAAGATCCGTGAAATGTTCAACGGCATAACAGCAGGGCCGCGCACGTTCAAAGTGATTGAGTACGATTCCGTGCCACAAGCGACGCATGATTTGCAAACCGGCAAGGTGCGGGCGCTGGTGGTGGTGCCGCATGATTTTTCGCGGCGATTCTATCAGCGTGACCGGCCGCGCATCGCGTTCACCGAGGATAATACGGACCAATTCATATCCAGCGCGATCATCGAGCGCGTGCAGCAGATGGTGGAAGAGCTGAATGCGCCGGACGTGACGCCACGCCTGGAAGGCTCCGTGCAATTGAACACGGTGGAAATTTATCCGTACGTGGAGTACATCAAATATTTGCTGGCCGGCACCATCGCGCTTTCCATTTTCGTGGTAGCCATGATCGGCGGCGGAATTACATACATTGACGACAAAGCGCGCGGGCTGCACGAAGGCTATCTGGTGACGCCGATCAAGAAATCGGAGCTGGTGTTCTCGCTGATCGGTTCGGGCGTGATCAAGGGCATGATGACGGGCATGGTGTTGACGATCATCGGCGGCTTGATTGTGGGCCTGCCGGACATATGGAACCCGCTGCGGCTGTTGTATCTGGTTGTGGTGGTGGCCGCGACGGGATTGGCGATGATGAGTTTCATGTTCCTGCTGATGGTGCGGGTGGACGATCCGCTGGTGCCGCGCGCGATTTTCGGCGTGCTGAATACGCTGCTGTTTTTTCCTTCCGGCGCCGTGTATCCGATCGCGGCGTTTCCGTGGTGGTTGAAATGGGTTTCGGTGATTGATCCGTTCACGTATGCGGTGCATGCATTGCGAAACCTCACATTGAAAAATACCGGGATTGAAGGAATCTATGTGGACGTGCTAGTTTTGCTGGGCATCGCGGCGGTGATGACTACTTTCAGCATCATGCTGTTCAAGCGGCAGCTTTAGCGCTGCCTGCGGGCCACCGCTTGGCGAAAAATAAACTGAGGAGATCTCGTGGCAATTTTTGATACGTCGCAGGAACATCCCCCGGATAAGGTTCGGCGGTACATTATTACTACAATCGTTTTTATCGCGCTGGTTGTGGGCTTTGCCTGGTATTTGCTGCGCTTTCACACCGAAGTGCGCACGGTACGGCATTTTCTGGACACGGTGACGAGCGGAAATCTGGAACAGGCATATCACTTGTGGAGTCCCGGGCCGAGCTATTCCTACCAGGATTTTCTGGACGATTTTGGGCCCAATGGTTATTACGGGCCGGTGAAAAGCTACCACATCGAAAACGCGGAAGAGATTAAGCAGGGGCCGGTGCAGCCCTCGGGGACGGTGGTGACAGTGGAAGTGAGCCCTTATGCACCGTTTCCTTCGTCGAATGATGTGTTGAAGCAAAGCAAGACGAAGGAAGTGCGGCTGCAGGTGGAATATAAGGATCAATCCATCGGATTTGCGCCGTAACGTTATGTGTGGCGCGGTGCCATGGCGCGCGATGCGCGCGAGAACCTGAATTGGGCGTGCTCGATTATTTTGTGGCGAGCAATTCTTCGCATTTCTGGCGCACTTCATCTGCAGTGATGGCCGTAACTGACCGCGGATTGCTGGCGACGACGGCTTTATCGCCGCGCGGATGATCGAACGTGGCGCCAGTTTGCACGATGCGGTGATCTGACTGCCACGGGCGCCATTGCACGGGATCGGTGACAGCGAAAATCACGACAGCGGGGCGCTGCAAGGCTGCCGCGAGATGCGCTGGGCCGGAATCATTTCCCACGAAGATGCGCGCGGCGGCGACGAGCGCGATCAGTTCGCGAATATCCAACTGCGAATCCAGAACGACCGCGATTTTCGCCAATTCGCTGCGAACCTCAGCTGCAATCTGATCGTCGCGCGCCCCTAGATTCACCACGCTCGCGATCCCGTATTTCTCGCGCAGCCAGCGCGCGATTTCGGCAAATTTTGCGACGGGCCAGCGCATTTCTGGCAGACGCGCGCCGGGTTGCAACACCGCGTATGGCGTACCTGCGGCAATTCCCTTCTCCGCCAGCTTGCCCTCGACTCTCGCTATCGCATCGGGCTGCGCGAACACCTGCGCGCGCGGAATCGGACCGCGCGGCAGGCCGGTGAAATAAAACTGAGAGATGCGATGTTCGACGGTGTGCACGGCAGGCGCGCCATAGAATTCTCGCGCGTCAGGCACCGTCACATTGTAAAGAAACGAATACTGGTATCCGGCCCAGCCGACGCGCAGCGGAGAGCCGGACGCGCCGGTAAGCATGGCGCTGCGCGGGCCGCCGTGTTGATTGAAGACGATGGGAAACGTGCGGCGAAGCAAATCGAGCGCCGTCTCGCCGAGGCCGCGCGAAAAAATCAGCCCGGCGACCGTGGGATTTCCTTCAAAAACTGGGGCGAAGCGCGGCTCAACCAGGACATTGATTCGCAAATCCGGGCGCCAGGAATGCAGCGCGGCGATGGAGGGGGTTTCCAGCACCAGGTCGCCGAGCGAACGGAGACGGATAATCAGAATTTCGGCGCCCTGCGGCAATGAAGGCAGCAGAGTCGCGGGATCATTCGAGTTCGGCGGGGCGTTCAACTTTTACGCGGTGGCGAATTGCGCAGCTTCATTCAGCTTCAATGCGGGCTTCATCAATCAGCATCACCGGGATGTCTTCGCGAATCGGATAGACGCGATGGCACGACGGGCACTTCAAGCCGCGCTGGTCGGCGGTCAACTTGACCGGTGTTTTATCCTGCGGGCAAACCAGGATATCGAGCAGTTCCTGCGAAACAGCCATGAAATTCCTCCCAGCGAACTGTAACAGAGTGGCGCAATGGGCGGCAAGCATGGCGGAGATTTTTAAGGCAAGCGGGGATTGCTGCGCGGCGCCGCGCGACGCATCACGACACAGCGCAGTAGCTGAGTGAGCCGTCCGTGCTGGCGCTATCGCAATCGCGCGACATTGAAATTCAGCTGACCGTGCCAATCCGCGCCGGACGCGATTTCCAGCGGCCAGATTGCGACGATTTGCGAGCCTTGATAAATGCGCTCGAATCCCTCTTCCGATTCGGAAACCGTTTCGATGGGTGTGATCCAGGATTCCTGCGCGTGGGGCGCGGTGAGCGTCACGCTGACACCTTGCCATTCGTCCAGGATACGCAAATTCGAACCCGGCGCGACCGCGGACCAGCGCAGCGGTTGGCGCGCGCCGGCAAATTCAAAATAGCGGTCGTGCGCGGACGGCGCGAGGAAATTCAAGACGGATTCGATGCCGACGTAAACCGAGGCACTGCCGGCCGCCGCGCGACGCAGCGTTAGGTCGCAAAGGATGCCGAATCCCGCAGCGCTATTCGCGAACGAAAAGGTTTTTTCGGCCGACCAATCCGCGCTGGCTTCCGACAGCAGAGTCGCCTGCGTAGCAGAAACTTTCGCGATGCGATAGCTTCCGCCGGCGAGCGCCGGATCTTCCGCCAGTTGCGAAGTGCCGCAATCCGGATGTTTCTTCTCGCGGCTGAAAAGCAGCAAGCGGAAACAGTGGCGCGCCCAGCGGTCGTAATTGAGCCAGCGGTCCAGGCCGGTTTCTTTCGCGCGCGTTTGCTCGTGAATGGATTGCGCGCCACGGGCTTCACCTGCCCGCAAATTCTTGAGCTTGGCGTGATAGGACTCCGGGCGGCGCGCCAGCGAATTCACCAGCGCGGCATTGGACTGGCGGCAATCGAGCGCGGAAATCGTGGCGCCGTCCCCGGGAGAGAGCACCGCTGCGTAGCGATCGGAGGTGAAATAAATTTCGTCGCGGCCGTCGGAGTCAAAATCCATAGTGGCGACGCTCTGATAGTGGCCAGTTGGGTTCGCGAGCGCATCGGCAATCGCTTCGGCCTGAATCAACCCGCGCCACAGCTCCGTGCGCAGGTGCGGCGAATAGAGACCGCCGAACACGCCGTGCCAGTAGGGGTCGTTGCACTGGCCACGCAACGTCAGCGTGCGGGCCTGGTCGCGCGCGTCGCTAAAGGCCTGCACCGGATGTGGATGTTCAAAGAGCTTGCGGACTTTTCGCGAGACGTGCAGCATTTTTTTGTGCAGCAGATTCGATTCGCCGTATTTCGAGAAAAAGTTGCGCCAGATGCCGCCGCGCAGGAACGGCAGCATTTCAGGGCGCGCCGCAAATTCGGTGGTGAGCGCGTGATAACGATTCCGCGCGGGAGTGGGCAGCGCCCATTCCATCATTTCGCTGTAGGAAGCGGCGGGAAGATCGGCGCGTCCGAGCGAAGTGTGCGAGGCAACCGCGCCTGCCGGGGTTGCGGTTTCCAGCCAATCCGAATTCTGTTCCAGCGCGATGAAGAGATTTTCCAGCCAGCCGTCGGTGTAGCAAAGCTTGTTGGTGCCGGGCCAAACGCCGAATTTTTCCAGGTCGTCGCCCATGGCCGCGAACCCTCCGGGATGTTCTTTCGCGGAAACGCGCAGAAATTCGATGGTATCCGCGGGCGCGTGAAAGGGAAGCAGGTAGCGGAGGGCTTTCAGGCCGGGCAGCACTTTTACCGAATTGCCCTGGTCTTCGGCGAGATAGTAACCGTAAAGTTGATCGAGTTCGAATCCAGCGCCGAGAAAATGATTGTCGTCCACCAGCGTGTATTCGACGCCGGAAGGCGCAAGAGATGAGGGCAGCTGCGGTTCCCAGACGCGTTCAGCAAGCCAGGCGCCGCGGGGGCGGGCGCCGAAATGTTTTTCGATGTAATCAGCGAGACGCGTGATCTGCTCGTGGCGGTCTTCGGGCGGAATAGCGATCAGGATCGGCTCGTAAAATCCGCCGCCGGCGAGTTCTATCTGGCCGCGCTGAACCAATGTGCGCAGCAGAACGAAGTATTCGGGATGGGCGCGCTCAATCCATTCCAGCAGCGAGCCAGTGAAATGCAAACCCATGCGGATGGAAGGGTGGCGCGCGAGGACTTGAACGAAGGGCAGGTAGGATTGGGCGTAGGCGCGCTCGACCACGTCATCAAAGTTACCTACTGGCTGATGCGCGTGAATGAGGAGGACAAACTGAAATTTCGCCACTCAGGGCCTCGCTGAAGCAATAACAGGATAACCCGAATGCGAGCGAGTTCTCAAACGCACTTCGGCGCGTGCCTCGCACAGACAATCCACGCATTTCATCGGACGAAGTTGAAGCAGTGACGGTTTCGTCTTTCGGCTCTGCTCTTCAGACTGCGCTAATTTCGGAGCGGACTTCGGCGGCGCTTGCGAATTGCGTGATGTGCTCTTTCAACCGGGTCATCGCGAGGTTCAGCGAGGCGTCGGCAACGCCGGCGGGGGCGTAAATCACGATCATGATTTGCGTGGCGGATTCGGTGATCATGCTGCGCGTCGAATCGCTGATGGGGCTGCCGAAAGGGCCCGCGGGGTCGGCCAGGACCGGTCGGCCTTCCAGGTGCCAGGTTTGTTTTCCGATGCCTTCGTATTTTTCGCCGGCGGCGCCGTGGCGTAGCGCGACCGGCGAACTGATTTTCGAGCGGTCATAGCATCCGTACGGCCAGCCCGTTTCGAGCGAGCCGAGATTGCCGATGTCCACAACGTTTGACACACGATAGAGGCCCTTTCCCTGCACGACGCGGCGCAGCAGCGCTTCGGAAGAGGGGCGATATTTCGATGGATCCATGCCCCACTCGCGGAACATGGCGCGCACGGCGCGAACGGGCTCCGATTCCGCGAGGCTTTCCACGGTAAATTCAGCGCGCTTGCGGGCGCAGACTTCGTCCATCAATTTCGCCAGGTCGGGATGCACCAGTACGACGCTCGCAGCATCCGCTTCGACGACGCCGAGCTTCACGCCAGGCAATGCGATCTGAATTTGCATGCGGTTCGCTCTTTACTGGCTGCTATGATGCCACCCGACCAGGAAGTGCAAGGAAATTCTAACGGGAAATGGGCCGTCACGCGATGAAATCCCGCGAAAAATACGAGAAGTTCGAGCGCGGGCTGGAGTATTTTAACGCGCGACAGTTTTTCGAAGCGCACGAGGTATGGGAAGAAGTGTGGCTCGTCGAGGACGAGCCGGAAAAAACGTTTCTGCAAGGAATCATACAGATTGCCGCAGCGTTTCATCATTACCGGCGCGGAAATAGCGACGGGGCGGAAACGCTGCTGGCTGCCGGAATCGTGAAAATTTCGCGATTCCCTGCGCAACATCGCGGCCTAGCGATTCATGATCTGCGCGACGAGGCGAAATTGTGGGCGCGCGCTTTGGGCGCAATGCAGCGCCCCGGCGACGAGAAGCTGCCCGCGATTCGGCGCGCGGACCGCCGCTCTCCTCCGAAGATGGCTGATTCGCGGGTCGAAACTCAGCGCGACAAAAAGTGATGGGCTTCAGGTCATGTGATGCGGGCCGGCAATTCCCCGTGTGATGGCGTCGGCGCCGGCGCGGGAACCTACCTCATTTCTGAGCGACCACAGCTTCTGGGCCTGCTGCAAAGCTTCGGTGACGCTGGCGCAGATATTTTCCGCGCCCACGTGCTGCTCGAACTCCGCGTTGCGCATGATTTCCGCAGGCTGCTGGCGTCCGCCGCAGAGCAGCAGCGCGCGGCCGGATTTGTGGACGACGTCCGCGAGATTCTCCAGCGCCTGCAAGCCGGTGCCGTCCAGAGCAGTCATGTTGCGCAAACGTAGAATCACAATGGGGGGCAAATCTGGAATGCGCTCGATGATCACGTTGATTTTGTCCGTGGCACCAAATAGAAATGGCCCGTGAATGCGGAAGATGGCCACGTACGGCGGAATTTCCTTGTGCTGTAGAATGTGCGCGTGGCCTTCCTGCAAATATTGTTCGGTGACTTCGGAAACCGTGGTAGTTTCGGTGACTTTGCGAATGTAAACGAGCGCGGCCAGAATCATGCCGGCTTCGACTGCAACGGTGAGGTCGGCAAAGACCGTCAGGAAGAAAGTGACCAGCCAGGTTCCGATCTCCAGCGGCGAAAGTTTCAGCAGTTCCGGAATTTCGCGCCACTCGCCCATGTTGTAGGAAACCACCAGCAGAATCGCGGCGAGCACCGCTAGCGGAACAAAACGCGCGAGCGGCGCGGCAAACAGGATAATCGCGAGCAAGGTGAGTGCGTGAATCATTCCCGCCACCGGCGTCTTTGCCCCCGAGCGAATATTGGTGGCGGTGCGGGCGATCGCGCCGGTGGCCGGCAGCCCACCGAAGAGTGGCGAACAAATGTTGGCGACGCCCTGGGCCACCAACTCGACGTTGGGATTGTGCTTGGTACCGCTCATGCGGTCAGAAACCACGGCGGACATCAGCGATTCGATGGCGCCAAGCATGGCGACGGTAATCGCCGGCGAAACCAGCGGCCGAAGCAGGTTGAAATGAAATTGTGGAACCTGCAGATGCGGCAGGCCCGAGGGGATACCGCCGAAGCGGGTGCCGATGGTTTCCACGGGCAGTTTGAAGATCACGACGAGCGCAGTTCCGATGAAAAGCGCGACAATGTATCCGGGAACTTTCTTGACGAAGCGCATAAAGAAGATTATGAGGGCCAAAGAAAAAACTGCGAGCCCAGTCGCCGCCGGCGAGAGCGTGTGAAAATTAACGATCAGTGTTTCGATGCGCGCCGCGAATTCACCGGGAACGTTCTCGATGTGCAGGCCGAAAAAATCCTTGATCTGGGTGCTGGCGATGATCACCGCGATGCCGTTCGTGAATCCTACTACCACTGGGCGCGGAATGAATTTCACGGCACTGCCCAGTCCAGTGATACCCAGAACCACCAGCATTACTCCAGCCATGAGCGTGCACATGTAGAGGCCGTCCATGCCGTATTTCATGACGATGCCGTACACGACGACGACAAACGCGCCGGTGGGCCCACCGATTTGCGTGGTGGAACCGCCCAGCGCCGAAATGAGGAAGCCCGCAATGATAGCGGTGTACAGACCGGCCTGCGGGGGCACGCCCGAAGCAATCGCGAAGGCCATCGCCAGCGGCAGAGCGACCAGGCCGACGGTGAATCCCGCGATCAAATCGGCGGCAAATGTGCGGCCGTTGTAATGACGGAGGCACTGAATCGATCTGGGTAGCCAGTCTTTCATGGACGCAGGTTCGTCACTCTTTTATACATTGATTCGCGAAATGACAATTTATCGCGGCAGCCGATGCAAACATGTTTGCACGCCGCAAGTGCAACGCTGAATCTAGTATCGCTCACACGGCGCAGAAGTTTGCAGAAGTTGAATCGCGAAGTGACCAAGACGACAAAGCGGACCGCGTAAGGATTGCACGCCACGCCAGTTCGATCGCTGCTTACGGTTCGACGATGATCTGGCCCTTCATCCGTTTGTGGCCGTTGCCGCATTCCTTGCAGCAGTGGAAGGAATACGTTCCGGGCTCGGTGGCTTCGATGTCCACCGGCACGGATTCGCCTTTTTTCAATTTGAAGCAATCTTCGCCGAAGATGAACGCCAGGCCTGGCGGAGTATTGGCCTTTGCGCCGTCTGGAAAGGCGCTGACGTGCAAGCCATGGGTGCGGTCGGTGGCGATAACTTGCAAACGAACTTTTTCGCCAACTTTCATGTGAACTACCGCAGGATCGAACTCGAAATCCTTCGCGATCATGGCGATGGATCGCGGAGGAGGCTCGACAGCGCGTTGCGGTTTCGGTTTCGCGGTCTGGTCCTCCTGTGCCGGGCGGGTGAAACTTTGCAGAGAACGAGGCGCAGCGAACGTAAGCAGCGCGACCGTGGCCAGTAGTGCGGCGAAGCGAAGATCAATTTTCAAGGTGGCGCCTCCTGTCGAACGCGCAGCGCGCGGAGAATTTCGCGGTCAGTGAAAAGTGCCGCAAGCGAGCCCCGAGAAGCGCCGCGCCCGCGCTAGCCATTCTAACAGTCAACTCGCCCAGCGCAGAACCGGGAAAAGTTGACACCCCGGCGAGTGTGTAGCACGCTGGTTAGGCACGCCAGAACGACGCGAGCCAGAATCGGGCATTCAATCAGAACTGCCGAGTGCGATAGAGGGAGAAGACGAATGGCTCTGGACCGAGAACGCATCTTAGACGCTGCGCGGCAATGCTACGACCCGGAAATTCCCATCAACATCGTGGACCTGGGCCTGATTTACGACGTGCTATATGACGACGCCGGAAACGTAACGGTGAAAATGACGCTGACGACGCAGGGCTGCCCTTCCGCGCAGGCGATTCCCGAGCAGTTGCGCGCGCGCGTAGCCGCCATAGAAGAAGTGCGCGACGTGAAAGTGGAAATCGTGTGGGAGCCGGCGTGGAATCCCAGCATGATCAGCCCTAGTGGGCGGCAGGTTCTGGGACTGGAAGTCTAAAGGGGCCGCCGCGCTACAAGATAACGCGCGGCGGATGCAATTACAGATGCAAAAATCCGCCGCAACGGGAAATCATGGCGCATGGCGGAGCGCGATGGCCGCGCTGTTACTTAACGGCTAGGCTTTCTTGTTGGTGTACCAATCCGCGTTGATCGGCGTGAAGTTGGCCCACTTCTCTGGCAAATCTTCCAGCGCGAAAATAGCCGTTACCGGGCATACCGGCACGCAAGCCCCGCAATCAATACATTCCACGGGACTGATGTATAGCTGCGTTTCGGCTTCAAAGTCTGCCTCATCCTTGCGCGGGTGGATGCAATCCACCGGGCAGACGTCCACGCAGGCTGTATCTTTTGTTCCGATGCAAGGCTCGGCAATCACGTACGCCATTTCGAGTTCTCCTCGAACGAGAGGTTTTAGAACGGTTTAGCCTGGGATGATGCACCAAGACCGCGCCACAATTTTTATATCACCAAAGGCAGGCCGGGTACAAGCGGTTGCCGCCGCTGGCGTGAAGGCGGGCTCTGAATACGGTGGTAGTACTACCCAGCCCTTCTCACTATTGCGGTCTAGGGGCTTGCGGCGCTATTTGAGGCTGGCGACGTAGGCAACGAGGGCTTTCATCTCATCTGGCGACAGCTCCGGGGTGGGCATGCCTCCGGCTTTCATCTTCGCGGTGGGATGGCGCAATAGCTCCGTGATTTGGTCGGCGGAAAACTTCGCGCCGACCCCGATGAGCGCTGGAGCCGCAGCCGTACCGACGCCCCCTTCCCCGTGGCAGGCCGTGCAGTAGTGCGATTCGAAAATTGCCTTTCCTTTCGCCGCGAGCGGATCGGCCAGCGCCGCGTTGGCCGCGGCGAGCGAAGCGGAAGATAGCTCCGGCTCAAACGGCTTGCTCATGTACGCAACTTCTTCCGCTTTCTGCTTGGCGAGCTGCTGCGCGACTTCGGGATCGTGGCGGTCCAGATATTTACTGCGCAGGCCCAGGCCTATGAGCGCGCACATTACGAAGAGGTAGGCGGACATCGCAACGGGACGTTTCCACGGACGGCGCTCCACGCTGCGATCAAGAAATGGCAACGCGACAACGGCGAGCGCCAGGAGCGTGGGAATTACCAGCACACCAATCACCGAGGCGGCGCCGTGCCAGTATTTGAGCCACTGAAAAATCGGCAAGTAGTACCATTCGGGCCGCGGGATGTACTGAGCGTCCGCGGGATTGGCGGGGGGACCGAGCTGCGCCGGGACGAAGAAGGCGAGGCATCCCAAGCCGATGATGAGCAGCGCCGTCAAGGACAAGTCCATCAGGATTTGGCGCGGATAGAAAAACTCCGGCTTCTGCTTAGGTTCCAGGGGATCTTCGGTGAACGGCCCGGCGGCTCCGGCCTTGCGAAACAGAAAGAGGTGCGAAGCGACCAGCGCGAAGATGCATGCGGGAATCAAGAACACGTGGGCGACAAAAAAGCGCGAGATGGTGAGAGTGCCCATGTCCGTGCCGCCACGCATCAGGCGCTTAACGCTTTCTCCGATCAGAGGAATTTC
This sequence comes from uncultured Acidobacteriota bacterium, assembly GCA_963821765.1. Lineage (GTDB taxonomy): Bacteria > Acidobacteriota > Terriglobia > Acidiferrales > UBA7541 > Palsa-295. Next base: position 41,243 of record CAWGFF010000003.1, on the reverse strand, counting down.
GCTGGCGGCGTTGGTGCCCACGGCGGTGGCGAAGTAAGCCTTCTGGTCCCAAGGCAGCAGGTAGCCCGTGAAAGCCATCCCCAGCACCAGCACGAACAACACGCAGCCGGAAAACCACAACAGCTCGCGACGGCCTTTGTAGGCGCCGTAGAGGTACGTTTGAGAGAGATGCAGCAGCAGTACCACGATCATGGCGCTGGCACCGTAGGAATGCAGGCCGCGCAGAAACGAACCAGCCGTGACGGACTTGGTGATGTACGCGACCGTGGTATGCGCGTGATCGGCCGAAGGAACGTAGTACAGCGCCAGGAATACGCCGGTGATGATTTGCGAAAGGAAAATAAATAAGAGGCCGGAACCGAAAATGTAAGCGAGCCGCGCGCCGCCGGGAATGGGTTCGTCCAATGCACCGCGCAGCAACGAATCCACGCCCGTGCGGCGATTCAGCCAGCCGCGGAAGCCTGTGGCGACCTCTTGCGACGCGTCGTCCTTATTTTCGTGAAGCGGTCTCAATGGCGAAACAATCCTTCCTTTTTACTAGCCGATCACTTCCTTGTCGGCCACCAGTTGCCGGAAATATTGAAAACGCACCAGGAGTTGGCCGTCCTGCTCGGAGGTTTCCAGAGTATCCATTCCGCGCAGACACGGGCCGCTGATGCGGGCGCCATCCGGCGCATAGACGGCGCCGTGGCACGGGCAGATAAATTCGCGCTTTTCGCTGACCCACGGCACGGTACAGCCCAGGTGCGGGCAGATGGAGGAGAGGACCAGCAACTGGCCCGTGGAGCCTTTCGTGACGTACACGGCTTTTTCGGAAACAGCTTTGCGCCAGCCGTCCACCTGCTCGATCTGAATGGTGCGCTCGATGGGCTCGCTCAGCGACGAGAATTCGGCCAACGAACCGACGGGCGAAGCTTTCAGTTCCGTGGTGCGGCGCAGCAGGGGAAAAAGAGCGAAGCGAATTAAGGGCACCGCAAGCAAAGCGCCAACGCACAATGATCCGAGCGCGAGCAAAGTTCCCAGAAACGATCGGCGCTGCTCGTCGAAGGGCTGCGAGGTGGAAAATTTCCATCGCGGAGTATTACCGGCGTCGTCTGCACCGATCTTCATCGAGTCCTCCCGCGGCCGGGTGCTGCGATGCAAGCAAGGATCACACTCACAGCGTCCGCCCAATCATTGGAAACTTTTTCACTTTTTGGGGAGTTGTCGAATGTAGGCCACGAGCGCATTGATCAAGTCCGGAGAAAACTTCGAGCCGAAGGCCGGCATTTTGGCCCGTCCCTTGCTGATGACCGCGGCGAGCTGCGCGTCGGTTTGCTTCTGCACTTCGTCTGAGCGCAGATCTTTGGCCTTGAGCGCTTTTCCAGTGGGGGTATTGGCGCCGCCGTCTTCGCCGTGGCACAGAGTGCAGTTAGCCTTAAAGGTCTTGGCAGCGTCGTTCTGAGCACGCAAGCTTGATGGGGAAACTAAAGTTGCGAGAAATATGAAAATCGCCACGGTTGCCATTCGACCGATGATCTGCTGCATCTGTTTTCTCTCTTTCGCTCGGGTGAGATTTCGCTGAAAGTCCTCGAGGGATTCGGCAGTCGCAATCGTCCGAAGCGCTACGAAGCACCGGGATGGAGTTTACCGCAGCATTGCGGTTGCGTGGTGTTCTTTTCTCCCGGGCTTCACGCGCGAGCCGGAAATTGTGCGGTCCCCCGGCTCGCCGCATTGCCAGACATGCCCGGCGAGCAGCTGGTCGAGTTGCCGCCGGTCCCGGCAAACCGATAGAATGGCTGCATGAGACACGATATCAATAGCACCCGGCATCGTGGTTGGATGCTTCTGACTTTCGCGGGCGTGCTAGCTGTGGCCCTTGTTGCTGCTTTTCCTGGGCGCGCGGAGACGGATGCGGGCAAGCCGGCGCCGCGCGCGGGCAAAGCGGCCGGCGCGGCCGACCCGCAGCTGATTGACCTTGCCGGCTACCGGCAGCTACTCGCGAAATACAAGGGGAAGCCGCTGGTGGTGAACTTCTGGGCCACCTGGTGCGAACCTTGCCGCGATGAATATCCGATGATTGTGGAGCTGGCTAAGGAATTTAAACCGCAAGGCGTGAGCGTTGTGGGCGTGGATATGGATGACGAATCGGACATGAACCTGGTACGGCGATTCATTGCGCGCACGCAGCCGACATTTCCCAATTACCGCCAGAAACCCGGCATCGATCTGGACGCGTTTTACGACGGAGTGAATCCAGAATGGAAAGGCACGATGCCGCAAACGATTTTCTACGGGCGCGACGGACAGATTCTGGGATTTTTTCTGGGCACGCGGCCGCAGCCTGTTTTCGAGCAAGCGTTCCGGGCGACGCTCGGTCCGTCTGGCAGCGGCGGCGGTGAGAGCGGGCACGGCGGCGCGAAGTAGCTCAGTCCGCAAGATTTTCAGCAATTCATATTCATATCAATAGGAGGCACGCACGCATGCTACACACCCGCGGCAATAAAATTACCTGGCTGGGTCACGCGGCATTTCGCATTGACACACCGAGCGGCAAAGTAATTCTGGTGGATCCCTGGATTCTGACCAATCCTATGTGCCCCGAAGCGAACAAAAAGTTCGAGCGCGTGGACACGATGCTCGTCACGCACGGGCATTTCGATCACATCGCCGACGCGGTGGAGCTCGGCAAGAAATTCAAGCCGCAAGTGGTGGGAATTTACGAGCTGTGCGCGTGGCTGGAATCGAAAGGGGTCCCCAACAACAACGCGATGAACAAAGGCGGCACGCAGAAAGTCGGCGATATCGAAGTGACTATGGTCAATGCAGTACATTCCTGCGGCATTTTGGATGGTGATCACATTGTCTATGGCGGAGAAGCGTGCGGTTACGTGCTGCGACTGCCCGGCGGGCTGACGATTTATCACGCCGGCGACACGGCGCTGTTCGGCGACATGAAACTGATCGCGGAATTGTACGCGCCGGATGTGGCTCTGCTGCCGATTGGGGATCAATTCACGATGGGCCCGCGCGAAGCGGCCATGGCGATTCGCTTCTTGAATGTGCGCCACGTGATCCCGATGCACTTTGGAACGTTTCCGCCGCTGGTGGGCCGGCCGGAACAGGTGCGCCAACTGACGCAAGACATCAGCGGCCTGGAAATTCACGTGCTGAAGCCCGGTGAATCCATCGGAGAAGCAAGCTCGCACGTCGCGGCACAAAGCTAGGAGCGAATATGCCGGGAATTCTGGAGCCGTCAGTCGAGAAATATCTTTCGGGCCTGCTGCCCGCGCGCGACGAAGTGCTCGCGGACATGGAGCGCTACGCGAAAGAACACGACATCGCCATTATCGGGCCGGATTGCGGGCGGCTGCTGTACCTGATGGCGCGGATTGCCGGAGCGAAGCGAATTTTCGAGATGGGCTCGGCCATCGGCTATTCGGCGATCTGGTTCGCACGCGCGGCGGGCCGTGGCGCGGAAATCTACTGCACCGATGGCGACCCGGCCAATGCGGAATTGGCGCGCAAGAATTTCGAACGCGCCGGGGTGAGCAAGAGCGTGCGATTCATGACTGGAGAAGCCGTGGATTTGATTGACACCGTTGATGGCGCGTTCGACATTATTTTGATCGATGTTTACAAACGCCAATATCCCGCGGCATTGAAAAAGTCCTTACCTCGATTGACGAGCGGCGGGCTGCTGATCACGGACAATGTGCTGTGGTCCGGCCGCGTCACGCAAGAACCCAAGGACGACGACACGCGCGGCGTTCTGGAATTCAACCGCACCGTGTACGGCTCGCCGGAACTTTTCCCCGTGATCGTGCCGCTGCGCGATGGGGTCGCCATCTGCCGCAAGTCGTAGCGCGAAGACAATTTTCGGGCTAGACGCCGGAGGTAGGTCGCGCGGCGGGTTTCTGTGAGGACCGCGGCAGCAGATTGCGCAGGAAGAAAGTCACGTTGGCGGGGCGTTCGGCCAAGCGGCGCATGAAATACGGGAACCAATCCACGCCGAACGGAATGTACACCCGCACGCGGTAGCCGTCGCGCACCAATTTCTGCTGCAGGTCGGTGCGGATGCCGTAGAGCATCTGGAATTCGAAGCGATCGCGCTTGACGTCTTTTTCGCGGACGAAATCGAGCGTCGCGCGAATCATGGCGGGGTCGTGCGTAGCGATGCCGTGATAGATTCCGCTCGCCAGCAGAATCCTCATCAGCTTCACGTAGTTGGCGTCCACGTCGGCTTTCTTCGGGAACGCGACCTCCGGCGGCTCCTGGTATGCGCCTTTGCAAAGGCGCAGGCGGCAACCGACCGCGAGTAAATCCTGCACGTCTTGCCCGGTGCGATAGAGATACGCCTGCATTACAGTGCCGACGTTCGAGTACTCGGAGCGCACGCGCTTCACCATCTGCACGGTGCGTTGCGTGTAGGCCGAGCCTTCCATATCCACGCGCACGAAATTCGATTGAGTGGCGGCATGCGCGACGATTTTTTCGAGCAGCTCCCGGCAGAGGTCTTCGCTCAGGTCGAGACCCAGCTGCGTCAGCTTCAACGAGACGTTCGCATCCAGGCGTTCCTGCGCGATGCGGTTGAAGATGGCGATGTATTCCTCGGCAGCGCGACGCGCTCCCGCTTCGTCAGAAACATTTTCACCGAGCAGATCCAGGCTCGCCAGCTGCAGCGCACGATTCACTTGACGCGCAGCTTCCAGCGCGTCGTCCAGTTTTTCACCGGCCACGAAGCGGCGCGCAACGCGGCGGCTCACACCATTGCTCATCATCAGCGGGGCGAGTCGCTTGCTCTCGGAAAGACGCAGCAGCAGCGAGCGCATTAGAAAAGGCCGAGCCTTGTGAATTGGGATTGGAACAACTGGTGCGGTTGTGGCGGCATGAACTCCGAATTATGCGGCAATTGCGGCAGTGGCGTCAGCCTTTGTGAGTTTCCAGGAACCGCTCCGCTTCGATCGCGGCCATACAGCCGGAGCCGGCCGCGGTGATAGCCTGGCGGTAATGATGGTCTTGCACGTCGCCGGCCGCAAACACGCCTTCGATGTTCGTTTTCGGACCGTCGTGGGTGATCAGGTAGCCGTTTTCGTCCATATCGAGCTGGCCCTTGAAAAGCTTCGTGTTCGGATCGTGGCCGATGGCGACGAAAACGCCGGAGGTGTCCAGTTCGGTCGTGGCGTTCGTATCCGTGTTGCGAATTCTCACTTTTTCCACGGACTTGCTGTTCACGTCGTGCACTTCTTCGATGACGTAGGGCGTGAGGAATTCGATTTTCTCGTTGGCGCGCGCGCGATCCAGCATGATCTTCGTGGCGCGAAATTCGTTGCGGCGATGGATAAGCGTGACCTTCTTCGCGAATTTCGTCAGGAAGGTGGCTTCTTCCATGGCGGTGTCTCCGCCACCGACTACGATGATGTCCTTCCCGCGGAAGAAGAAACCGTCGCACGTGGCGCATGTGGAAACGCCGTGGCCCAGCAGGTGGCGCTCCGATTCGATGCCCAACATTCTTGCGGACGCGCCCGCCGCGACGATCAGGCTCTCGGTCTCGTACGTTTCTTTTCCGGCGACGACGGTGAACGGCCGGCGGCTTAGGTCCACCGATGTGACCGCGCCGGACTGGAATTCCGTGCCGAAGCGCTGCGCCTGCTTGCGTGAATTTTCGATCAGCTCCGGCCCCAAAATGCCATCGGGAAAGCCGGGGAAATTCTCGACCATCGTCGTCAACGCCAGCTGCCCGCCCGGCTCGTAGCCATCCAGCACCAATGGAGCCAAATCCGCGCGCGCCGCATAGATCGCCGCGGTCAAGCCGGCGCAACCACTCCCGATGATAATCACCTTATGCACTGAATTTTCTCCCAGGTATTCGATGCTACAAACCAGCGCGGCGAACCAAACAGCCCATTGTATCATTCCGCGCCCGCGCTGGCGGCTTCTGGAACCAGCGTCCAGGGCCACTTATGAGGGACGCGCGATTGCACCCTTCGGCGGCTTGTCTGATAATGGCGCGCGGACACGACACGGACATGGCGACTCCTACCAATTTTTTTCGGCTGCTTAGCGAATTCATTGTGCTGCTACTGGGGGCGCTGCTGATTTTGCTGGCTGCGACAGGTCGGATTGGTTTGCCAGCGCGGCCGGGAGGAGTCGTCGCGCTGGGAGCAATTTTCATATTTTGGGGCGTGCGAGCGGCTACGCGGCCTGGCGCAAAGGCGGCGCGCGGGGAAACAATGATTCGCGCCGGATCTCTTGCGGTGGTGGGTATCTTGATTCTTGCGGTGCCGTTCGTGCCGGCGCATCGTGCGCCACAGCTGTTCATCCTGGCTGGAGGCGTTCTCGTCTTGCGCGGGGCGCTCGCCGCGGCGATCTCAGTCGCGCACCGTTAGTTTCACGCCACCCATCAAACTCGAAAACATGCGCATTCGCACTTGCTAGTGACGCTCGTTCCGGCTAACCTGCGCCGCAGCAGACCGGGATGCGGAGAACGCACGGCTCGACCCCATAGCATGGAAACGGCTGCTCATTCAGAAAACGCAGAGAGGATCGAGAACAAGCGAGGAGAACAACCATGCTGAAAGCGTTCAAAGAATTCGCAATGAAGGGCAACGTGCTGGACCTGGCCGTGGGTTTCATCATCGGCGCGGCGTTCGGAAAAATCGTCACGTCGCTAGTGGCGGATATCATCATGCCGCCGATCGGCTTGATACTTGGAAAAGTGGATTTTTCCGGTTTGTTCGTGAGTCTTTCTGGAAAATCCTACGCCACACTGGCGGAAGCAAAGGCCGCCGGCGCACCCACGCTCAACTACGGTCTTTTTCTGAACAATATAGTGGATTTCGTCATCGTGGCCATCGCCGTTTTCCTGATCGTGCAGATGGTGAACAAGTGGAACAAACCCGCGCCGGCTGCCGCCGCTACGACCAAAGAATGTCCGTACTGCGCTTCCTCCATTCCGCTGAAGGCCACGCGGTGCCCGAATTGCACGTCGGACCTGCGCGCGCAAGCGGTCTGAGGAATTCACTGCAAGGGCGAAAAGCGATGCGGCAGGCTCAGCTTCCCGGCAATTTCTTGGGAGCGTCGCCGGAATCGAGCCGGTGGTCGCGTATTTCGTGCACATGTTGGCGCAGCCGCTCGAGCACGGCGTCCGTTTCACCCTGCGCCATCTCCCGCTCCACTTCTCCCAGAGCGAAATGAATGATGTCGTGGTGATGGATTTCTTCGCCGGGCAGTTTGTCGCTCAATTCCAGCCAGACTCGGTGCAGTAAATCAATTTCCTTGGGCGTAAGCCGCGGCGCGTGCGGCCCTAAGTAGAAAATCTGTTCCTGGCCCGAGGGCGTGAAAATTTCCAGGGTCACGCGCGGGCGCGGCTCGGGCATGCGTTCCCAGGCGAGGCCGATTTCGCGCGCCTGTTCAGTGACCGGCATTTTCGATGAGCTGCCTGCCACGATGGTGCTGGACTGCAGGTTCATCGCAGTGCGCAAAATGCCTTCCCACAAGTCATTGGCCGCGGCCACGGCCAGGCGCACCGGCTTGCCCTCTTTCTCCGCCAGTGCCAGCACTTTGGTGAAAAGCAGTTGCTCGATGGTGCTGAAAAGCTGATCGGGAGCGAGATCGTATTCGCCAGACGCAGCGCGTCGCAACATCCGCACATGCAAGACTACGATCTCCGCCTCTTTTTGCCGCACTCGGCGCAGCGCCGCTTCCAGGTGGTACAGCGCGTAGTACGTGCTCACCGGAACCAGAATGCTTCCCGGCGCGACGCCAACGCTTGTGGGCGTCAATTCCGCTTCCTGCGCGAGATTAAATTGATCGAGCTCCACGTGAGCGGCGCCCGCAGCGTGCACACGCATGCGATGCTCGGAAACTTCGAATACCGTGAACAGCAAAATGGTGAAAATGATGCCCGCGACGGTCGCCTGCGGCTTCGTAAACAAGTTAATGATGGCGATCGCCACCAGCACCAGCGTGATCAGCCCCAGGCCGATGGGAATTTCCTTGCCGAAAATCACCGGGTTCAGCGGCACGCGATATTCGCGATCCTGCGGATGCGTGTAACGCAGCACCAGCACCGCGATGCCCTTCATCGAAAAACTCCAGATCACGCCGAAGGCGTACAGGTTGCCGAGGAAAGTGACGTCACCGCGACTGGCAATAATCGTGACGATCTGAAACGCAACAACCAAGTTGATGATGCGGTGTGTGGTGCCGAAGCGCGGATGCGGATGGCGGAACCAATCGGTAAGCACGCCATCCTCAGACACGCGATTCAGCACGCCGTTGGAACCGACGATTGCGGTGTTCACTGCCCCGGCAAGAATCAGCGTGCCGACCACCACGACAAACACGTGGAAGCTTAGCCGCACCGGAAAGCTTCCCACCAGGTGCATGGCCAGCCCGCCGATCAGATTCTCAGTGAAATTCCCGCGCACGCTATCCGGAATAATCATCACCGCGAAGAACGAAACCATCGAGGTGAATACCAAGCTGTAAATAAAAATAACCAGGCCAGCTTTTTTCAGATTCTTCAGCTTGGGATGCTCGATTTCGCGATACACCTGCGCGAGCGATTCTTCGCCGCTCATCGCCAGCACCGAGTGGCCCAGGCCGACAAAAATAATAATCAGCGTGATGGTGTGCGCCCACTGATAGCGGTCCAGCCAGCCGAGCGAACCGCGATCGAGCTTCATGTTGTGCGCGTTGGGCAACGGAGGCAGGCTCCAGCCGCTGCGCACCCACAACGTGTAAAAACACCAGCTAATCAGCACCACCACCATAATCGTGGTGAGTTGCATGATGCGCAGGGCTTTGCCGCTGGATTCCGGAACGCCTTTGATATTTTCCCACCAGAAATAAAGCGTAATCATGATCGCGACCGTCGCGGCCGTCGCGTCCACGTTCAGGTGCAGCGTGGTTCCGGCATGGTGGAAAAGCTCGTTGATCACGCCCACCAGATATTGCCCCGCGGAAACGCCGCTGATCGGCCCGGTGAGCACGTAGTCGAACATCAGCGCGGATACGGAAAATTTCGCGAGCGTTCCGCCCAGTGCTTCTTTCACCACGCGATACACGCCGCCGCGCACGAACATGCTGCAGCTCTCCACGTAAATCGCGCGCACCGCGTAGGAGAACAGCATGATGCCCAGGATGAACCATGGCGCCGTCTTGCCGATGAACTGCTCGGCCTCACCACCGGCGTAATACGCGGATGAAGCGAGGTCGTTCAAGACAATCGCAGCGGCGCGCCAGAACGAAATGAACGCCAGCATGGCCGTGGTGGCCACCAGGACTTTGGTTACGGGGCGGGCGCGACCCGGCGTGAATGTGGGACCTGTGGAATTGGAAACCATACGCTTTAGAGTGTGGAGAGGAACTATACGTTGAAACGCAGCTAAAAAGGAAGTCTTGCGCTGGATGGGGCGCCGCTAAGGGTAACTACTAGCCGGTCATTCGCTCTGGCGTCGGCCGACTACGCGCTGGTTTCTTTTGCTGTGGAACGAAATTCGCGCGCGCAGTCTTCGCATGGGCAGATTTCGCGGAGATGTTCGAAGCTGAAAATTCCCGTGGCGTGGCTATCGGAAAATTGAATTTGCAGCGCGTAGTTCCCCACCGCGTTGGCGCTCTTGGCGGTGACGCGCGGTTTGTACATGGGCAGCAGCGGCGAGCTGCTGCTGGCGCCGCCTTTGGATTTCTTCTCGCGCTCGTCGTTGCACAGCGCACAGGGGCAATGATCGCGCAAATACGGAAAATCGTAGCGGCTGGTGTGCTGGTCCGTCCACGTGATCTCCACGCCTTCACCCGTCGAGAGGTGCACCTTGATGCTCACTGGCTTTTTTCGCGCGTCTTGTGCGATTGGCATCGAAAGTTTAGCCGGCGATTTGGAAATCTACCTTCTTGGCTTCGGTTACGCGCCGCGAGGCGTCGAGAATTTCCATTGAAACCAGATCTCCCTGGCCGTCATAGTCAAGTATGATCCCCGGCTTTTCCTCATCGCTCTCAATGACGGAGGCGTTTTCCTTGAGGATGAAACTGAGCGTGTCGGTCTTTGGGTCATAATTAACTTTCACAGGCTTTGCCTCCAATACTTCGAAACCTTGCTCGTCCGGTACACCGTGACAACTTCCTGCGGGTCCCGATCCACATCCACGAAAACCCGTATCAGATAGGCCTTCGGCGGAAGATTCATTTTCACTTGCGACTGCATGACTACGCGTCCGGGCCGAATCTCAATGAGCTGGTCTGGGTCTTCGAGCACAGAACGAACAACTTCTTCCGAGAGTCCACGACGGTTCATTTCAAACCGCGCGTGATCCCCGATGACATAGTGTGCCATATTTGCGCTCGTTCACGGTGTCAAGCCAGCTCGGGTTTCAACGACGCAGCACCGTGCACCAGATGCCCGTGCGCGAATTCGATGCGGCGGTCGGCGAGGCGGCCAATGGAGGGAGCATGCGTGACCATGAGGATCGTGTGGCCTTCGCTATGCAGTTCGCGCAGCAGGCCGAGCACGATTTCTTCGTTGGCTTCATCGAGATTTCCCGTGGGCTCGTCCGCCAAAATCAGCTTCGGTTGATTGATCAGAGCGCGCGCCACGGCCACGCGTTGCTGCTCGCCGCCGGAAAGCTGCGTGGGCAGGTGCTCGATGCGATCTCCCAGGCCCACACGCTCTAGCGCTTGCCGCGCTTCTTTCTCGTCCGTGGTGCTGTGAAAATATTGCGCGAGCATCACGTTTTCCACCGCGGTGAGATACGGCACCAGGTGGAATTGCTGGAAGATGAAGCCGATTTTCTCGGCGCGGAAGCGCGTCAGGCCGGCTTCGTCCAGCCGCGCAACGTCCGTGCCATCCACAATTGCCTGCCCGGCCGTGGGTGTATCGAGCCCGCCCAGAATATTGATGAGCGTGGTTTTGCCTGAGCCGGACGGACCCATAATGGCGATCCACTCGCCTGCATTCACGCGGAAAGAAACTCCGTCGAGCGCGCGCACGTTCCCGAATTCCTTGCGCAGGTCTTCGGCTTGAACGACTGTTGCCACGTTTCGCTATTCTCCTCGAAGAATATCCGCGGGCTTCACATTGCCAAGCAGACGCAACGGAATTGCGCCGGTTAGCGTCACCAGGACCATCAGCGCGATAGTCACGGGAAAAACTTCCCAGCGCGGCGTGATCGCCGTACCAAACACCCTCAGGCCCATCCAGTACGACAATGCCGAGCCTAAAATCGCGCCCAGCAATCCGCCCGCGGCGCCCAACACGCCCACCTCGGCGAGAAATATTCCCACAATGCGCGAGATTGAGCCACCCAGCGATTTCATCAGGCCAACCAGTTTGCGCCGTTCCATCGCCAGCGCCGCCATGGTCCCGAGCACGCATAGCGCCGTGAGAATCAGGATCAGCAGCACCATGGAAACGATCAGCAGCCGGATGCGCCCGAGCAGCGCGCCCTCCGCTTCGGCCACTTGGCGAATGGGCCGCACCTGAAATTGCGGCAGGGCGGCGGTCAATCGTGCCGCGTAGTCAGCAATCACTTGCGTCGTGCCGGTCACGCTCAGTTGCGCGAGGCCGATTTGCTCCGGCAAATCTGCCAGCGACTGCACGGCGCGCAGGCTCGCAAGAATTTGATTATCTTCGGCGCCGCCCGCGTCCACTATTCCGGCGACGCTGCACTGCGAGGTGCGATCCAGATAATGCAGCTCGAGTGGATCCCCCAGCGCGAGATGCAAACGCCGCGCCACATTGCGGCCCACCAAGCAATGCGAATCATCCGCGCGCGATGCGATCCAGTTCCCTTCCAGCTTCCACGTCGCGTCGAGTTTTGGCGCCTGATCGAGCCACGTCCCAGCGACAACGACGGGAATATTTTGCGCGCGCGCTACAATATAGAGGTATGGCGCGGCCGCTGAAACTTGCGCCGATGGCAACTGTTGCAACGCCGCCAGCACATCGCGCTGCGGCATCAAGCTGGGAACTTCGGCGCCGCTGATCTGCGCGGGCGCGCCACTAGCCGGCGAGACGACGATGTTCGCACCGAGAGTGCGGAATTCCTGCGTCAACTTATTTTGCACGCCGAGGTCGAGATTGAGCAGTGCGGAAATGACCGTCGCGCCACTAACAATCGCGAATATCGCGACGACGAACCGCCCGCGGCTCCTGCGCAAAAGTTGAAACACAAGGCGCCAGAACATTACTCGCCCCTCAGAATCATGGCCGGCCGAAAGTGCGCCGCACGCCGCAGCGGAATCAGGCTGCCAACCATCGCGATGATCGCCGCAAGAGCCAGCACCACCGGAAATAGAATGAAACGCGGCGACGCGGGCGTGCCGAAAACACTCTCGCCCAGGAATCGCGCAAGGCCCGCGCCCAAGAAAAATCCTATCGCGCCGCCGGCAATTGCCAGCAGCACTTGCTCGGCCAGAAAAATGCCGCCCACCAAGGCGTTGCTCGCACCCAGCGCCTTCATTACGCCGATTTCCGCGCGTCGTTCGAGCACCGTGGTGGCGGAAGTAGCCGCGACGGCCAGTGCAGCCGCGCCCAAGGCCGCCAGCGTCACCATCCACAGCAGAGTGCTGACGCGCGTCAGAATGCGGCCCTCAGTTTCCGCTACGCGCCGGATCGCATGGACTTCAGTTCCCGGCAGAACGGTTCGAATCTGGTAGCCGATTGACGAAATATAAGGAGAGCAGAACCAGCGATCGTACTCCGTCGGCGTGAGCTGAATATTCTTGTCGGTCTGCGCGCGCTCGCCGCGTTCGGCCAGCGCATCGGCTGGCTTGGTCAACGCGCTGACGAAGAGTTCGCGGAATTTGCCAGGATTATTCGACATTTCCTGCGCCACGGACAGCGGTACCAGCAGCGCGTTATCTTCCGCATCGCCCGTGGAAATGATTCCCGTCACGACCAGCGAGCGGCCAGCGCCGGAAACTCCGCCACCAGCGACGTGTATGGTTTTCCCGGGCGAAAACGCCGCAGGATACTTCTCGGCCAAGCTCACGCCGGCGACGCATTCATCGGCGCCGTCGCGGAACCACCGGCCTTCCACTTTCCACCAAGGATGCGTGATACTCGCGCCAGTCTCGAACTTCGTCCCATCCGGAACCGGCACTTCGTGCTGATACCACGTGCCGATCAAAGTAGTCGCGCCACCGGTTTCCGAAACATAGGCAGGAACGTCGAGAAACGGCGTGAAACCCAAAATATTATGGCGCCAGAAAATTGTTTTCAGCTTGCCGAGGTCTGCTTCGTTCAGATACGCGCCCTCATCCACGGGGCGGTAATCCACGCCGCCGATTTCCACGGGCAAGAGTATCCGATTCGGGCGTGACCAGCAGATTCGCGCCCAGGCTGCGAAATTCGCGCGCCAGGCGGTCGCCCACTTCCAGGGCGATTGTGAGCGTGGCGGTGGCGACGGCCATGCCGATCATCAAGGCCGCAGCCGTCAACAGTTTTCGCCGCGGATTGCGCGCGAAGGATTCTCCTAGCAGGCGGGCAAACATTGCGTCAGGAGTGAATCTTGGAGGCGGCGTCGCCCAGCGCCGAGAGGTCCACGATCACTTCGCCTCCTTCCACGCGAGATTTCACGCTGATGGGATTGCAGCCGCCGGACTGGCCGATGGAAGGAATGTAGATTGCCGCGCCGCAATTCCGGCAGATGACGCTCTGGCCCTCCTGGCGATAGCCGGCCGTGCCGCAAATCTGGCAGGCATCCAGCGCCACAGCGTAATCGCCGTTGAGTTTGTGGATCACCAGAAAGCGAATCACGCTGCCGTCCACATCCGCCGTGTAGAAATGCAGGCTGGAATCGCTAAGCTCGGAAAGCGGGATGCGTACCAGATTGTCCTGGGCGATCAATGTCTTAGCCGGCGAAGGCGCCGCTGCAACGCGCCCGTACACGTAATCCCCGGCGAACGAAACGACTACCGCGACACACAGAGATCGCCGCGGCAAAACTCCAGCGCCGCTGGCGGCGGAATTCATACTCGCGCATGCGCCGCGCGGCGGGATTCGCGGCTACGTCGGCCACCGGCTGCTTCGCGCTGAACCATTCGCGCAACACCACCAATGCCGCAGCGCCTAAAATCAAAACAAAAAAGAAAACTTCGTTGCGCACAATCGGCCCGATGGTGGACATTTCCAGCTTGCTGGAAGGGATCCACATCGCCTCACTTAATTCGTGTACGCCGGTGAGCGCCAACTGGAACGCCACCACCATCAGAATCGCGCTGGTCGCTTTAAAAAAGCGTTGCAGAGGAATGCGCAGCGTGCCTTGGAAGAAGAAAAGTCCCACGGCGACGGCAATCGCAATCCCGATGGCCGTACCGATCCAAACCTGCACACCGGCGCTGGAAAGTTCCACGGCGCGCAGCACCAAAACCAGCTCCGCACCTTCGCGCACCACCATCATGAAAACAAACGCGCCAATCGCCCAGCTGCCGGCGCGTGTGGATTTCTGCGCGTAGGCTTCCACGCGCTCTTCGATGTGCTTCTTCAGATGGCGCGCCACGCGGTTCATCCACACAATCATGGAAATCACCAGCGCCGACGCCACCAGCATCAGCAGGCCTTCGAAGCCGTCTTCGCTGACTTTCCAGCGATCCAGCAGCACCGCGGCCGCGAAGCTCGCAAACACTGCGAGGATCACGCCCCCCCAAACGTAGCTGGTAAGCGCACGACGACCCGTGCGATTGAGATACACCAGGACGATGCCGACGACGAGCGCAGCTTCGACGCCTTCGCGCAGAGCCAGGAGAAGAGCGGAGAGCATAAGTTTTCCAGTTGTAAGCCAGTTTCAACTGGAAATTCAAGTTTAGCGCTGGGGTGCTGTAAAATCAAGCAAATTCAATGCCCTTAATCGCTTGCTCACGTTTCCTTGTAGAATAGCATCTTATAACTGAATGACTTCTCCGCAACATCCCCACACGCCTGCCCGAAGCCGCCCGAAAAGCGGCTCCACTCTGCCGCGCCGGGCCGTGATTTTCGCGGCCACCCTGCTTTTGTCACTACTGCCGGCACTGGCTGTGCCGTCTTCGCGCGCCATACAGCAATCTGGCACGAATTCCTCCGCTGCTCCTGGCACTGCAACGGGAACAGGCGCGCAACAGACCCAGACTCCCGCAGCCCCGATCATGACGCCCGCTGTCCAGCAAAAGCTTCCCGCGCCTCCTCGCAAGCAAGATGTGAAGAAGGGCAAGGAAGCCTTCAAGCAAGGCCTGAAGCTCGAGCAGGGCGGCGACTGGCAAGCGGCTTACGACGCCTACTCCGATGCCGTGGATTGGGATCCCAGCAGCCGCGAATACCTGGTGCGGCAAGCCGTCGCCAAAGGCCAGGTGGTGCAGATGAAGGTTGACCTCGCCGAACGCGAGGCGGTCTCCGGCCACTTTTCAAGCGCCCTGAAGGCTTTGCGCGATGCGATGCAGCTGGATCCTTCGAACCGCACGATTCGCGAACGGCTCACCGAAATGGAAGCGCTGGACCCCGCGCGCGCCCGGCAAATCATTGCAGAGCCCGTGATGATGCCCGCGGTGCAGCTCGATCATCGCCCCGGCAAGCAATCATTTCGCCTGCACGGACAAACGGAATCAGCGTATCAGGAAATTGCGCAACGCTTCGGCGTGGAGGTCGCCTTCGACGTGGACGTGCGCCAAGTTCCGGTGCAGCTGGATTTGCAGGACATGGATTTCGCCACGGCCACGCGCGTTCTAGGACAAGCGACCGACACGTTCTGGCGGCCGCTTACGAAGCACCTGTTTTTTGTGGCGCCCGATACGACGCAGAAACGCAAAGACTACGAAGTTTCCATCGTGCGCACCGTGCTGTTGGCTTCGTCGGAAACAAATGAACAGATGACCGAACTATCGCGGCTGGTACGCGAAATCGCCGGCATCGTCCGCACCGACCTGGACACCAAGAGCCGCACGCTAACCATGCGCGCTTCACCGCAGGCGATCGCCGTGGCCACCGGCATCATCGAAGATCTGGAACGCCCACCCGACGAGCTGATCCTGGAACTGGAAGTGATGGAAGTGGATCGCAACAACAATCTGGACGCGGGCATCACTGGCCCGCAAACGGCGACAATTTATTCGATACCCTCGAACGCCGCGCAACTGGTGCAACAGGGCGGCGCCACGGCGCTGAACGCGTTGCTGACGCAAGTTTTTGGATCGGCTTCAGCGATTCCGCCAGTTTTGGCCTTCGGCGGCGGCAAGACCACCTTCTTCTACACGCTGCCTGGGGCCACCGCCACGCTTTCCAATTTTCTTTCGACGGTGCACTCCGGCCGGCGCGTTCTGCTGCGCGCCGAAGATGGCCAGCCTGCGACGTTTTTCGTCGGCGAGCGCTTCCCCGTGTCCTTGGCGCAATATTCCTCCAGCCTGGTTGGTAACGCCACTACCACGGCTACGCAGACTGCCGCGCTTGCTGGCTCGGGCCCGACCCTGCCCATCTTCACGGTTACGACTGGAACGAATCCAAACTTCGTGGTCACCGCCGACTTCAATGACGATAATTTTCAGGATTTCGCAGTGGCGAACTTCACCGACGGAACGCTGACACTCTTCGATGGCAATCCTGCTACTCCTGGATCCTTCGGAACTGGCACCACGATCCCGGTTGGCGCCGGTCCCACATGGATCTCCACCGGTTTCTTCAATACCAAGACGGACACCACCAACACGATTGTGGATATGGCCGTCGCGAATCAGACTGCGGGCACAGTTTCGATTTTGCACGGAAACGGCGACGGCACATTCACCGCGGAGCCGAGTTTGGCGCTGCCGACCGGGGCTGGCCCTACTGCCATTGCGGTCGGCGATTTCAATGATGACGGCTTCGCGGATCTGGCCGTCGTAAACAAGAACGCCAATACCGTCACCATCTTCCTGGGTAATGGCGATGAAACATTTCAAACGCCCGTGACGACGCTCGTCACCGGCAACGCGCCCACTTCGATCGTCGCCCACGCGTTCAATCCGAATGCGCCGGGGATTATTGACCTGGCCGTCACCAATTCCACCGACAATACGCTGCAAATTTTCCTGGGCAATGGAAAAGGCACGTTTACCAACGGCGCAATCTACAACACGGGCGTGACTCCCGTTTTTGTCGCGTCCGCCGATGTGAATCTGGACGGCAATTTGGACTTGGTCGTGGCCGATAGCGGCGCGGCCACCAACACCAATGCCGTGGGCGATAGTGTTTCAGTATTTCTGGGCAATGGCGACGGCACCTTCATCCTGCCGGGCGGCACGAGAATGGATTTCGCCGCCGGAACCACCCCCACGTCTTTCGTTATCGCCGATTTCAATGACGACGGCATACCGGATTTGCTTGTTACCGCCAGCGGAGACAACGCCGCCGCGCTGATGCTCGGCGCCGGCGGCGGCTTTTTTAATACGCCGCCCATCGAGGTGCCGGTGGGCACCACGCCTGATTCCGTAGCCACCGCGGACTTCAATGGAGATGGCCTGCCAGACGTTGCCATTTCGAATTTCGGCTCCAACACGGCGACGGTGATTCTGGATTCATCGTCCCTGATCGGCCTGCTTTCCAGCAACGGAATCGGCACGCAGTTCCCCAATGCGGAGTACATTGACCTCGGCCTGAAGGTGAAAGCCACGCCGCGCGTGCACGAGAACGGCGACGTCTCCTTGCAATTTGAATTCACGCTGAGCAGCCTGGCGGGCAATAGCCTGAACAATATTCCGGTGGTGAACAGCCAGGAAATTCATCAGACCGTGCGCGTGCGCGCGGACGAGTCCGCGCTTCTGGCGGGCTACCTTTCGCCGCAGCACACCACCGCGCTGAATGGCACGCCGGGAATTGCAAACCTGCCGTTGAACGGAATCATCGGAGGAACTACCGCGGCACAGTTTACGAATACCGAGATCTTGATCCTGGTCACGCCGCGCATTGTGGACTCCGCGACGCGCAACAAGGAACATTTGATCTATGCCGGTCGCGGCCAGCTGGGCGGCCCGGGCGCGCTGGGCCCCACGATCCAGGAACGCCGCGGGGGATTTGTGCAGCCGGTGGCGCAACCGCAGGAGCCAGTGGCCGCACCACCGCAGCCGCGGCCGGAAGTAACTCCTCCACCGCAACAGCAAACCGCACCGCCGCCAGCCCGGCCGGAAACGACCCCACAGCAGCAACCAGATTCCACGCCGCGGTAGTTAGGGCGCAGCTTCCAGCACCACCACCGGCTGGTATGTGCGCGGCACCACGGGCTCAGCGATCGCGATTAATTGCCCCTGTTGGCTGAAGACGCGCAGTCTGGCCGGCTTCCAGTCACCGGAGTCTAGTTGGGAAGGAGCATTCTGCGCCACATTCGCCTGGCCCGGTTGGATCTGCGCTAGCGCGAGATTAAATTTTGCGCCGTGACGGACGCGCTTTTCGATTACCGGCAAGATGGTGGCGCGCGGCAAGTCCGTCAGCAATTTCTCGAGTGGAATCACGCGTTCGAGCAATCGCCCGGCCCGCGCATCCTGTGCCAGGTCGGCCAGCGACACCGCTTGATCGAGCGTAAATTCGCCGACCGCCGTGCGCGAGATCTCCGCCAGATGCGCGCCGCTGCCTTGCAGCTTTCCCAATTCGTATGCGAGCGAACGAATGTAAGTTCCCGCGCCACATTCCACCACAAAGCGCGCCACCGAACCGTCCACGCCTGTGAGCCGGAATTCGAATACTTCCACTTCCACCGGTTCCAAATTTACCGGCTTATTCTTCCGCGCGAGTTCGTGCGCCGGGCGGCCGCGTATTTTTTTCGCGGAATATGCAGGCGGAGTCTGCTGAATCTTCCCGACGAAGCGCGCCGCATACGCCGCGAGCTCGTCGGCGTTTAGAGCGGGCGCCGAGTCCGCACCGAGCGCTTCTCCGTCAGCGTCGTAAGTATCAGTCTCCAACCCAAAGCGCACCGCGCAGGTGTAGCGTTTGCGGCGTCCTGTGTAGAAACGCGCCAATCGAGTAGCGCGCCCCAAAGCCAGCACCAGCACGCCCGTGGCCTGCGGATCGAGCGTGCCCAGATGGCCGATGCCGCGAAAGCCCGCAAGCTGGCGCACGGATTCCACCACGTCATGCGAAGTCTTGCCCGACGGTTTATCTATTACGAGAATTCCATCGGCGGGTGGCTGCTTGGGTGTGCGAGACATGATTGATTTTGTAGGTAGCAGAAGCGCGGCCGCTATTGCCCTCATGCGCAGTCTTTGCCTCGCATCTGTTGCAGACGCGAAAATAAAAATGCGGCGGACGATTGCCGCGTTACGAGCTGCGCTCCTCGGGATTTTTGGCTTTGCGCAGCAGGTTCTCGATGCGATTGCCGTACTCTTCCGTCTCGTCGAGAATGAACAGCACTTCGGGCGCGCGCCGCATGTGCAAACGCTCCACCAGTTCGTGCCGCACGTAGCCTTTCGCGGCTTGCAAACCTTCCAGCGTCGTGGCGCGCTCCGCTTCGTCCCCCGCCAGGCTCACAAACACGCGCACCGTGCGCATTCCCGCGCCCATGCGCACTTCCGTCACCATCACCGGAGCGGCCAGGCGAGGATCTTTCAGTTCACCCGCGAGCATCAGGCTCACTTCGTTGCGAATTTCCTCTGCAATGCGTTCGGAGCGGTGCCCTTGGATGGTCATACGCTTTCCTCGTTCTGGCCTTCGTTCTGGTCTTCGTTCTGATCTTCGAAATATTCCACGTTTTGCGAAAGCAAATCGCGCCCCAGCAGGCGTTCCGATTCCGCTGCGATTTCCGCCAGCGTTTTTTCCAGGTATCCGCCGTCGCTGGAAATCGTCACTACGCCCACCCGCGAACGCTGCCAGGTATCCTGATGTTCCAGCTCCGCCACGGCCACATTGTAGTGAGCGCGCAGCCGGTCTTTCAAGCTGCGCAATACCTGCCGCTTGTCCTTGAGGGACTGCGCATCAAGTATATGGATTTCCAGGGTAAGGAGGCCGATCGGCATTGACGTGTGGCGCAACAACTCCTGCTGCGCTGTTGAAGCTTATACCATCAAGAAATCATGCGCGTCTGCACGACATCTGTTCCTACGCGCTCTCCTGCCTTGGCGCGCGCGGGCGCGGCGGAGGCGGAGGAGGAAGCGCCGCGATCTTTTCGACTGTGAAGCACTCCAGGCTGTCGCCCACCTTCACGTCCGCGAAATTCGCAATGCCGATGCCGCATTCAAATCCCTGGCGAACTTCCTTGGCATCGTCCTTGAAGCGCTTCAGTGAATTGATGCGACCAGTGAAGATCACCGCTGCTTCGCGAATCACGCGCACTTCCGCGTCGCGCCGGATAATTCCTTCCGTCACCGAACAGCCTGCGATGGTGCCCACGCCCTTCACGCGGAAGGTGTCGCGCACTTCGGCGCGGCCCAGATGCTGTTCCTTGATGATCGGAGCCAGCAATCCAGCCACGGCCTTCTGCAATTCGTCCAGCAACTCGTAAATGATCGTGTAACTGCGAATGTCCACGCCTTCGCGCTGCGCGAGGTCGGCGGCCTTGCGTTCGGGCTTCACGTTGAACGCGACAATCACCGCGCCGGAGGTGGAAGCCAGCAGCACGTCGCTTTCATTCACCGCGCCGACGTTCGCCAGAATCACTTTCAACTTTACCTGGTCGTTCGAAAGCTTCGGCAGCATTTCGTTAAGCACTTCCACCGATCCTTGCACGTCCGCTTTCACGACCACCGGCAATTCCTTTACTTCGCCGATTTTTAGCTGCTCGTGCAACTGGTCCAGCGTCAGACGGCCGCTCGAAGATTTCGCCAAAGCTGCATCGCGCGCTTTTCCTTGGCGATATTCCACGATGTGCCGCGCCTTCGCTTCGTCGGCCACCTGGAATTGATCGCCCGCTTCCGGCACGCCCTGCAGCCCGAGGACTTCCACAGGAGTCGAAGGTCCAGCCTGCTTGATGGCGCCGCCGCGATCGTCGAACATTGCGCGCACTTTGCCATAAACCGCTCCCACGATAAACACATCGCCCACATGCAACGTGCCGTTCTGCACGATCATGGTCGCCACCGGGCCACGGCCCTTATCCACGCGCGATTCCAGCACAGTTCCCTTGGCAGGCACGCCCGGATCGGCCTTCAGTTCGCGCATGTCTCCGACCAGCAAAATCATTTCCAGTAGCTTGGGAATGTTCTTCTTGGTTTTGGCGGAAACTTCCACCATAACCGTATCGCCGCCCCAGTCTTCCGGCATCAGCCCTTTTTCGGATAGCTGGCGCTTCACGCGTTCCACCTGCGCGTCCGGCTTGTCAATCTTGTTGATGGCTACGATGATCGGCACACCCGCAGCGCGCGCGTGCGAAATCGCTTCTTCGGTCTGCGGCATCATGCCGTCGTCGGCCGCCACCACCAGCACTACGATGTCCGTCACTTTCGCCCCGCGCGCACGCATGCGCGTGAAGGCTTCGTGACCCGGCGTATCCACGAACACGATGCGCTTGCCCTGCACGTGCGCTTCGTACGCGCCGATATGCTGCGTGATTCCGCCCGCTTCGCCGCCCGCGACGTCTGCTTCGCGAATCGCGTCGAGCAAACTGGTTTTCCCGTGATCCACGTGTCCCATCACGGTGACGACCGGCGCGCGCGGCACTTCGTTGCCCGTGCGCTCTTCCTTTACTTTTTCTTCCTGCACCAATTGCTCTTCGAACGTGACGACCTGCACCACGCCGTTGAACGCTTCGGCCAAATTCGTCGCCGTCGGCACATCCAGCGCCTGGTTGATGCTGGCAAATACGCCGCGATCCAGCAAAGTCTTCAGCAAATCCTTCGCGCGGATGTCGAGCTTCTCCGCTAATTCGCGCACAGTGATTCCTTCGGTTACAGTCAACTCGCGCGGTTCACGCTTTACCGGCGCGACCGGTTCGACTGCAGTCGCGCGTCCGCCCGGGCCTGCGCCCGCGCGTGGACGAACTGGATGCAGCTTGCGCTCGCCCTCGGCGTAGCGCTTTTCGATCAACGGCCGACCGCGTGCTGCCGGCTTGCGCGCATAGAGCGGCTTGCCCGGTTCGGCCTTGGGAACTCCGGCGCCGGGGCGCTGCGTGCCTACTGGTCCCTTGTTATCGCGGCCACCCGGCCCACCGCCGCTGCCAGGGCGTTGCGGGAATCGCGAAGGCGGTCCACCAGGACGCTGCCCGGGCGCACCACCGGGACGGCCCTGCGGCGCGCTGCTCGGACGATATTGTTGCGGCGCTCCAGCTGCCGGACGCATGCCTTGCGGCGCACCGGGGCGGGATTGTCCCGGCGCAGAGCCGGGCGCTCCCGGACGAGCTGGATAGCGTTGTAGTGTTGATGGTCCGCCGGCAGGACGCGAAGCGCCAGGCGCCGCCGCTGGACGTGCTCCCGCAGGCGCGCTTCCTGGCGCTGCTGCGGGCCGCAGTGGTACGCCGGGCCGCGGCGCAGAGGTTGCCGGCGCAACGCCGGGGCGGGCTGCCGCAGTCGAAGCGGGAGACGCTGGCGCAGACGAAGCGGCCCTTGCGGCCGCGGGCGCGGTGCCAGTCGGATGAGTCGTGGGATGGGTTGCCGTCGCGCCAGCTGGAGCCGCAGGTCGCGCGACACCTGGAGCCGTCGCCGGTCCAGCCGCGGGAGCGTGCGCAGAAACCCCGGGCCTCGCTGCAGTCGTCGCCGGAACAGCGGGCGCAGCGCCACCAACAGCAGGCTTCGTCCCCGCAGCTGCGGGAGCTGCGGCAGGCTTCGCCGATGGTTTCTTCGCCGATGCAGCCTTCGCGGCCTTCTCCGCCGCTTCAGCTTCTTCCGCAGCCGCCAGGCCGCGGAAATGCTTGCGCACCAGTTCCGCGTGTTTCAGGTCAATCGAGCTCGAGTGCGTCTTTTTTTCCGTGACGCCGGCTTCGGGGAGGTAATCAATCAGGACTTTCGCCTTGATCTCCAGTTCCCGCGCCAGCTCGTTAATCCGGACTTGATTAGGATCTGCCATTCGCCTCTTTTCAGCAGCGCAGGCACTCGTGCCCGCGCTTTCCCGCATTTACAAAATCTTGCAAACTGTAAACTGCACGCGAAAATCCCCTAACGTTACTGCTCGGCCCCTTCTTCCGATGTGCCGATTTCTTCTTCGCGCACTTCCTCGGTGGCTTCTTCCGTCGCTTCGTCCACGGCTTCCGCTTCGGCTGCCGTGTCCGCGGGAGCTGCATCTGGTACTGCTTCGCCTTCGCCCGCGGCAACTTCCTCGGTGGCTTCCTCGGTGGCTTCGTCCACGAGCGCTGCTTCTTCGCCCGCAGCCGCAACTTCTTCTGTCGCCACGCCTTCACCTTCAGCCACAACGGCAGCGTCTGGCGCAGCGGTGGCCGCCGTTTCCAGCGCTTCGAAATACGCGGCGACGGATTGGTGGATCTTCTCCACCATTTTCTCGCCGATGCCGGGAATTTCCACCAGCTGTTCCGGCGTCATGTCCGCCAGCTTTTCGATCGAAGTGACGCCCGCTGCTTCCAGCTTTTCGATGGTCTTCGGGCCTACTCCCGCTAGCTGCGTCAGCGCGGTTCCCGGAGCGGTGAGCGCGGCCATCTGCGCTTCGATCTCGCGGCGCTTTTCTTCCTCGCTCTTGATGTCAATGTTCCAGCCAATCAATTTGCTGGCGAGGCGGACGTTTTGGCCCTTCTTGCCGATCGCGAGCGAAAGCTGCGTATCCTCGACGATTACTTCCAGCCGCTTTTCTTCCGGGTCAATAATCTGCACGCGTGTCACTTTCGCCGGGCTTAGCGCCTTCTGCGCGAACGCCACGGTTTCCTCGTTGAACGGAATAATGTCAATCTTCTCGCCGCGCAGTTCGCGAATGATGGATTGCACGCGCATCCCTTTCATTCCGACGCACGCGCCCACCGGGTCCACGTCCTTGTCGCGGCTTTCCACCGCGATCTTGGTGCGTTCGCCTGCCTCGCGAGCCACGGCGCGTATCTGCACCGTGCCGTCGTAAATTTCCGGCACTTCCATTTCAAACAAGCGCTGCACCAGGGCAGGATCGGCGCGCGAAACCACCACCTGCGGCCCTTTCGCCGCACGCTCCACCGCGCGAATCGTCACGCGCAGGCGGTCGCCCACGTTGTACGCTTCCAGGCGAGATTGCTCGCGCTTCGGGAGCCGCGCTTCGGTGCGGCCCATGTCCACAATAATGTCCGGACCTTCCATGCGCTTCACCACGCTATTGATCAGCTCGCCCACGCGCGTGTGGAATTCGTTGTAAATCGTGTCGCGCTCGGCTTCGCGCACTTTCTGCAGAATCACTTGCTTCGCAGTCTGCGCGGCGATGCGTCCCAGCACGTCGGTCGGCTTGGACTCGGTGACTTCGCCGCCCACTTCCACATCCGGCTGGCGCTTGCGCGCATCATTCAAGGAAATTTCGCGCACCGGGTCCGCTACTTCCTCTACTACGGTGTGCACCGAATACACGTCCACCTGGCCGGTGGTCGGATTGAATTTCGAGCGCAGCTCTTCCTCGGTGCGGTAATACTTCCGCGCCGCAACCACCATCGCGTCTTCAATCGCCGCGATGATGATCTCCGGTTCAATATGCTTTTCCCGGCTGATCAGCTCGATCTGTTGGTACAGCTGACTCGCCATTCGCTCTCTCCCGTACGTCCCAAGAAAAAAACTACGATTGCCAGTTACCAGCTGCCGTCGTTGCTAAAGCTCTACCACCAAATTCGCTTTTTTGATTCCGGCATACGGCACTGCGATCTCGCGATCGCGCACCGTGAATTTCACCACGCCGTCCGTGATTCCCGCCAGCCGCCCTTCGAAATACGCCTGCTTTTCCAGCGGCTCGTTCAACCAGATCTTCGCCAGCCTTCCCACGAAACGTTCGTAGTCCGCCGGCTTGATCAATTTCCGGTCCAGCCCCGGTGAACTCACTTCCAAAATATAAGCCGGCCCACGAACCAGATCTTCCATGTCCAGGATCACACTTAACTGCTCGCTGACCCGCTCGCAATCCTTGTGAGTGACACCCAAGCCTTCCGGATTCTGCGGGCCGGGCAGCCGGTCAATGTACACACGCAGCATGCGCTGCTTGCCAACCTTCCATTCGATGTCGAATATTTCGAGGCCCAGCGAGCCTGCCACTCGCTCGGCCGCCTCTCGAACCTTTTCCAGTTGCATTCTATTCCAACAGCGCTATTTAGCTTCGTTCCCACGCCCGGCCTGAAAACATCCGGCGGGCCGCTAACCTCGGATCACGCGCGACTGCAAGTTCCAGTACAGCCTGCGAGCAACTTCGGTTCGCGATGCCAACTCGCCCTTCGACCGCAGGCACCACGGGCATTGACGCACCGGCATCCCGCCATCCGTCGCGTCCAACAAAAAAGTGGGCTTGCGCCCACTGGCTCATGCGACCTGTCTGGAAGCAACCCAGTATAATTTCTCGCGGCCAAAAACGCAAGAAGAGCCGTCTGGACTCCTCGCGGTGCCGTTCAGGCGCTGCCACCCATCCTCGGATTCGCAGGCGCCCGCCGGCTTTCACCGCGCCGGGTTTCCATCAGCAGATCTGACGCCAGAAAGCTACTTGGCAATAGCTTCAATGTCATGTATATAGTCTCGCACTACGTCCCTAGAATGTCACCAAGGAGCTGTCCATGACCCAGCGGTGGATTTTGCGGATGTTGGGCGCTGCGGCGCTGCTGGCCGCCATACCCAGCGCCAGTCTGTTCTCGCAACAGAAGATGGACAACCTCAATCGTGATCGCGCGCGCTCGATTTTGCACGACGCCTACGACAATGTCAAAAAACACTACTACGACCCGAAATTTCATGGCGTGGATCTGGACGCTCGCTATCACCAATACGATGAAAAGATCAGCGCCGCCGATTCCTTGAGCCAATCCTTCGGCATGATCGCAGGATTCCTCGACGGCCTGAACGATTCGCACACTTTCTTCAATCCTCCCGCGCGTCCCTATCGCGTGGATTACGGGTATCGCCTTCAGATGTATGGCAACGATTGCTTCGTGACCAGAGTGCGTCCCGGAACCGACGCGGAAACAAAAGTCCATCCGGGCGATCAGGTACTGGGCTACAACAAATTCGACGTTACACGAGCTGACTTCTGGAAAATGAGCTACTACTTCAACAGCCTGGCGCCGCAAAAGGGATCCATCCTCGAGGTTCGCAACCCCAGCGGCCAGACGCAGCAATTGAACATTGACGCCAAGGTGCGCGAGCTGAAGAGAGTGCTCGACCTGACGGGACAAGACGGAGGAGGCGATTTCTGGGACTTGGTGAGGCAGGAAGAAAATTCCGATCACGTGGTTCGCCAGCGCTGGGTGGACGCGGGCGACGTCATGGTCTGGAAAATGCCGGAATTCTTCATTGAAGATCGCGAGGTGGACCGCATCTTTAATGACGCCCGCAAACACAAAACTCTCATCATGGACCTGCGCGGGAACCCCGGCGGCGCCGTCACGACCCTCGACCGCGTGGTCGCCAACCTCTTTGACCACGATCTGAAAATGGCGGATCGCGTGGGCCGAAAGGAATTAAAACCGGAAATCGCCAGGACGCGCGGCGGCGACATTTTCACCGGGCAGCTGATCATCCTGGTGGACAGCGTCTCAGCCTCGTGCGCCGAGCTTTTTCCGCGCGTCATCCAACTGGAGCATCGCGGGACGGTGATCGGCGACCACAGCGCCGGAATGGTTATGGAAGCCCGGCACTATCCCGGCTCACTGGGCATGGACACGAAGATTTTCTACGGCTTTTCCATCACCGAAGCGGATTTGATAATGAAAGATAGCAAAAGCTTGGAACACACCGGCGTCACTCCGGATGAACTGATACTTCCAACGGCCAAGGATCTGGCCAGCGGCAGCGATCCCGTCCTCGCTCGCGCTTTCGAACTGGCGGGCCACAAGGTCGATCCCGTCGCCGCCGGGAAAATGTTTCCGTTCGAATGGCTGCCGAACTAGTCGGACGAATTGGCTGCCAGTCTGCGCGGCGTTCGACTTCGCTGCCGCAAAAAAAGGCCTCCCGGCTGAAAATCCGGGAGGCCTTTGATCGCGTATGAATCGAGCAGCACAACAACAGCCGCTGCGCTACGAAATTACCGCTGAGGCGGTGTCGCCGGCTTCGGAGTTGGTGCACGTTGCGGCGCAGGAGTACGCGGCGTGGTTGCCGCAGCCTTGGCCGGGTAGCTTTGGTCGAACAGGCGAATGATATCCTGCGTCACGTCCACCGAATTCGCCGCGAAGATTACCGGCGAAGTCTGTCCGGAGCGATCCAGAATGACCGAGAACGCATTCTCGCGGGCGTACTTGCTCAGCACGTCAATCATGCGGCGGCCGATGCGGTCCACGATCTCGCGCTGCGCTTCGTTGAAATCGTCCTGAGCGTCCTGCGAACGCCGTTGGAACGTGCGCTGGAGCTGTTCGCCCTCGCGCTGCAGCCGCGCCTTTTCATCGTCGCTCAGCGTGGTCTGGCCGGTGCGCAGGCGCGTCTGAATATCTTCCATCTGCTTCTGCATATTCGAAAGCTCGGTTTGCCGGGGCGCGAATTGCGATTGCAATTCCGCTGCGGCCTGCTTCCCTTCCGCGGTGCTGGTGATTGCTACCTGTACGTCAATGACTCCTACCTTGGTTGCTGCCGCGGGGGCCGAAGCGCCGCCCGTCTGCGCCCACGTAGCGGGAACCATCAGGAACGCCGCCAGGGCCGGAACTGCAAATCGCATCTTCATTCTCACTCCTTAAAGTAGATATCTTACGATGCCGGTGCCACTAACTGTGCCGCGTATCGTGCTGAACACAAATCGGAGATTATAGCTGTCGGGCGAGAAGCTGGTCAATCGCTTTCGTTTCGCGTGCCGCCGGTTGCGCCCGATTCAACCGCGCCTTGATGAGATGCGCGCGCCGAACGCATGGTTGGTCTTGCCTGCGCGGGCAAGCGCCGCAACAGACCGTCCAACGCCAACGTGTGAAGTGGAATCTCTGGAGTGCTAGTGCGGTAGCGGCACCAGTAGGATGCGGTTGTTGGCCGCATCAATCACCGCCGCCAGGTTCAGGCGTGGATCAATCGCCAGCGCATTCGGGCCCAGCACCACGGCCGCCACCGCGCCCACGTCGAGCACCTCACGCACGTGCGGCGTGGGGCAATTCGAAACGCCATTCGGATTTGGCGGGCAAACGTAATCAATAATCGAAAGCGTGTTGCTCGCCGAATTCGAGGTGACGAGCGTACTGGTATTGAAATTGTAGTCCAGCGATGTCGGGTTGATCCCCGCGCTGATCGTGTAGATCTGCTTCGACGCCAGGGGATCCACAAGATCCACATTGTTCGCCGCGCTGTCTGCCACGGCGAAAACCTGATTCAGCGAATCGAACACCACGCCGGTGGGAAGCTGCATCGCGATGTTCGTGAACCCGCCGGCCGGCAACGGCACTAAATCCAAACCGTTGTTGTTGGACGCAGTGGCGATGCCGGCGACGGATTGCGTGATGTCGTTGTTGATGGCCGGATCGATCGCCAGTCCCAAGGGAAGGTAATCAATGGGGTTCCCCAATGACGCCTCTCCAGATACCTGGCTGGCGACGGTGAAAGTCGAAAAGCCGCCCGCCGGATTGCCGCTGGTAACGGTGGTGTCGGTGACGACTGCCAGCGCCGAGTACGGATCGATGGCTACTCCGATGGGCAGCGTGGCCGATCCCAGCGCCACCGTCTGCGGGCTGTTGAACACATTGTTCAAACCTTTTTCATCCAGCACGGTCACGTTATTGCTACCGTTATTCGTCACTACGGCCTGACCGGTCCGCGCCAGAACGGCCACGCCTTGAGGCACCGCGCCGGTAGTGAAAAAGCTCGGCGCTTGTGGCGTGATTTGCGTGCCGTCCAGCAGGTTCACCACCGAGATGCTGTCACTACCGGAATTCGTCACCACCGCCTGATCGAGATAGGGATCCACAGCTACGCCTACGGGCGAAGTGCCGACCGTGACGGGCTGAATCACCGTGAGACCGCTGACGTTCGAAATAGCCGCGCCATTTTGCACATACACAGCGTAGCGCCGCGCGAGCGCCACATCCGCCGCCGGAATCGCCGCGGTGAGCTGGCGGCTGCTGACAAAAGTGGTGGGCACTGCGATGCCATCCAGCATTACCTGCGAACCGCCGGTGAATCCATTGCCGATGACCGAAAGAGTTATGCCCACCGCCGGATTCTGCGCGAACGTTGTCGCCGGACTGGTCGCTAAAATCTGCAACGGGTTGGGCGCGACCGTAGCCATCGGGAATACGGAAACAGTGTTGTTCCCCTGGTTCACAATGTAGGCAGTGTTGGTTATGGGGTTCACCGCCACGCCTTGCGGTGAATCGAAGCCTGCGACGGTTTGCAGTACCTGATCGTTTTTGAGGTCCAGCACATATCCGTTGTTAGCGGTGCCGTTGACCACGATTCCAATATTGGCCAGCGGGTTCACCGCAGCGGCCGTGAGTCCTAGATTGGTGAACGGAATCCCCCCTTGGG
The DNA here is from genome assembly GCA_963821765.1 of uncultured Acidobacteriota bacterium. Classification (GTDB taxonomy): domain Bacteria; phylum Acidobacteriota; class Terriglobia; order Acidiferrales; family UBA7541; genus Palsa-295. The sequence goes on along the minus strand of CAWGFF010000003.1, from coordinate 11,819 downwards.
TAAACGGAACCGAGCCGACCGTTTGATCGAGCATGCTGAAACTGAAAACCGACGGAGCCGCCGGCACATTGTTCGGCCCCTGCGGGTCGGCGAAAAGCGCCTGGTGCGTCGCGGCATTAATGCTCACGCCCTGCACCGTGCTGGAAATCACCAGATTCGCAACTACCACTGGAGCGCGCCCGAAATCCGCGGGATTCACGCCGGCCCCGGGATTGCGCCCCAGATCCACTATGGTAATTGTGCCGGCGCCACCGGGCGTGATTATGGCCCAGTTCAATCTGGGGTCTACGGCGACGGCAGGTTTAATGCCGGTGCCGATGGAAGTCAGCACTCCGCTGATTGTTTGAATGAACGTGGGAACTCCGGCGGAAAAATCAATGATGGCAGCGCTGTTAGTGGATTGGTATGCAACCAGCCCGCGATGCGACAACGGATTGATGCCGATTCCGTAGGGCACCGGTGGTCCGTTGGGCGGAGTGCTATTATTCGGCAGCGTCAACGTCGTCACAGCGTGGGTGACCAAATCAATCACCGAAACGGTGTTGTCCGCGCTATTGGTGACGGCGGCGATGTGATCTCCCAGCGCGCCCGTCGCAGTCGTGACTTGATCGTCAATCGCCACGGCGGTGGGAGCGTGCCCTACCGGAACGGTGGTGGTCGCCAGAGTGGTGAGGTTCACGATGCTGACCGAGTTGCCGCCCATATTTGCGATCACCGCCAGATTCAATGCCGTATCAATCGCGATTCCCTGCGGCGACGCGCCCACTGGAAAAGTGGAGCTTACGCCGGTGGAGATGTCGCTGGACAGCGGTTCCACGGTCAGATTTACCGCGGACATCGCCGGATTCGGCGCCGCCACGTCCGTGTTCTGCACGATCAGCGCATATTGTCCCGGTGCCGGAGCGCAGGTACTCGGGATCACGACGCCCAGTTGCTGGCTGCTGGTCAGAGTCGTCGCTACCCGCGTGCCCGCGGTCGTTCCGTTGCAATTGACGACGGTGCTTGGCGAAAAAAATCCGCCGATCAAATTCACCCCGGCCGACCCGGCATTCGGAACGATGGTATCCGGTGATAACGCCACCACCGCGGGACGCGACGGCATCACCGTCAGACCCAGCGGCCCGGTGACGCCATTCGAAACATCGCCGTTCTGCGCCTGGACGACCAGGGCTACCGGTCCCGAAATCGAAAGCGGAGCCGCGGGAATTTTCGCATCGAGCAAAGTGGTGCTCAGAAAAATTGTGGGCACCGGCGCGGGGGGAGTTCCCGCCAGCACTACGCTGTTCGACGTGAAGTTTGTGCCCGTTAAATATACTTCCTGCTGCACGGAGCCTTCTCCCACGGTGTTCGGCGCGGCGGAAGTGAGCGTCGGGGCGGCGGAACTGATGATCGTTAGAGCCGCGGTACCGGACTCGAGCGGATCGAACCCCGAAACCGCGGTTATCGTCACGTTACCCGGCGGATTACTCAGGGGAGCGGTGTAAACGGCCGTGTTGCCGTTGCCACCTCCCGCAACGATAAATCCGTCCGTAATGCTGCCTCCGGCTATTCCGTTTACTTCCCACGTCACGGCTGTTTTCGTCGTGCCGGTCACGTTCGCGGTCAATTTGAAGGAATCGCCCGGCGCGATTGTCGCCGAATTCGGCGTGACGGCCACGCGAATCGTGGAATCAATGTGTACCACGGTGGTGCCGAATATCGTGGTGTTGACCGTGCTGGTAGCCACTACCAAAAAGTCGTTCGTCGGCGGCAGAGTCGCCGGTGCGGTGTAAAACCCTCCCTGCGGCGTGTTGGTCTGCCCGGTGGTGATGATCCCGTAACCGCTCGGCAGCTGCGTTTGTCCGGTTGTCGCCGGGCTGCAAATCGTCGGCACAGCGTTCGTCGGCGTCGGAACCAAGCAAATCTGCCACGTCACGGAGGTCGTGGATGTGCCCGTGACTACGGCTTGAAACTGCAGCTGGCCGCCCAATGGCACGCTAGGATTGAGCGGGGTCACGGTGACGCCCACCGGCGTGGAATTCCCGCCGCAACCAAACAGGAACACGGGTGCCGCGACGAAAAACGCTGCCACACCCAACCTCAGTATCTTGTTGCCCATTTCTTTCACCCTCTCATCTGAATTCGTTGCGCGCTCCGGACGCCTTCCATCGCCACTGGTCCGATCACGCGTTCGCTTTCCCGTTGCCAATTCCTAGAATGTCTTGCCCACCGTGAAGCGGAAGGTGTGCACCGGCTCGATCAGGTTCGCCGGGATGTGCTGCGTATTGGCGACGATGAACGCCTGCAACTGCGGCGCGATCTGCGTTTCCAGCACGCCGGGCGGCAGGGAGTCTTTCACCGCTTCGCTCAGCGCATAACCGCCGCTCAAGCCGTTGATGGTATCGGTCAGCCGCAAATAGTTGTAAGCATAATAAATGCGGAAGGGCGCATTCACGATTGGCAGAACCACGTCCAGCTCCACGCCCGCCGAAGTGTGTACCTTGAAATTGGTGCCCGGATAAATCGGCAGGTTGGCGGCGATCTTGAGATTCGGAAAATCCGGATTCGGATATTGCTGCTGGTACACCGTGACCGCCGCGGGATCCAGCGCCAGTTGCGATGGCCGCAGAATGCCATTGATGCCGATGTCGTTGAACAACGTCAGCGTTACCGGCCCGGCGATCGGAATGCGGTATTCCATGTTGCCGATGTTCTGGAAATCGCCGCCCGGCCTCGTAGGCAGGAATTGGATCATCGGCACGCCGATGGTTTGCAGTGTCGGTTTTCCCAGCGCGTTCAACACCGTCGGGTTGGCGAAGGTTATCGGCTGTGTGGTGGCGTAAGGAATCTCGACGAAGGGCGAGATCGTGTAGAAATCAAAGCCACGCACGTCGTTCTCACCGCCCAGGAAGAACCGGCTGTACGGCGGCACGTCCGTTCCGTTGAATCCGGTGATCATGCCCGTCTGGAATTTCAAGCCGATCACATTGCGGCGCTTATTCACGGGGTGGAAATAGGTGGCCACGAACGAATTCGTGATGGTGTTGACGTTCCCTTGCAGCGGCCCGCCCTCGATTCCGAGGCCGTAGTAAAAACTTTTTCCGTTCGTCGGATTCTGCGGATTGTTCACCGTGCTGTACGAAATGGTGGCAGTGATCTTGCTCGAATCGATTCCGTTTAGCGCCGATGGTCCTGCCAGGCCGGTAAACTTCACGCTGTCGAACAACAATTGCGCCGAAGTGCTGAACGTCTGAATGTTCGTCGTCGAATAACCGTAGGTGACACCGATGCGCGTGAAGGAAAACTTCCGCAGCGGGTAGCTGGCGAACACCGTTAGGCCTTTCGAGTTGGTCGTGTAGTTCTGTTGCAGCGAGGGATCAATTGCGATCTGCTGATTGAAGGCGATGCCCAGCTGCTCGGCCTGGTTGTAATCGAACTTCGTCGAAAAAAGCGTGAAGCCAGTGGAAATCGGGCGATCGAAGAGGTACGGCTCGGTGAAGCCAAAACGGATGTCGGTCTGGAAGCTGCCCACTTGCGCGGAAAGCGAAAGCGTCTCGCCCAGTCCCAGGAAATTGTTGGTGGTGTAAGAACCGCCGATGAACGTGCCGGCGATGCCGCTGATGCCGCCGTTGAAGCTGATGGACTGCTTGCCTTTTTCCTTCAGCTTGAGCTTGATGTCCACCGTCCCGGCCTTCACGTTGCGCTTCAGCTCCGCGTTTTCCGGCTTGATGGTGTCGAAATAATTCAGCTGGTTCAGGCGCAACAGGCTGAGTTCCCACAAACGGTTGTTGAATACCTGGCCTTCATCCAGCAGCAGTTCGCGGCGGATAACCTTGTCGCGCGTGGTCGTGTTTCCGGAAAACTCGATGCGCCGCACGAAGAATTGCTTTTGCTGGTCGAATTCCACGGTTAGATTCACGACTTTCTTCGCGTCGTCAATCTCGGTGATGGGCGTTGCCACGAAGTCAATGTAGCCGTACTCGCCGTAAAGCTTTTTGTAGTTGTCCAGCGCTTTGCGCAGCTTGTCCGCGGCCAGGATGTCCCCTTGCTTCAGCGGAAAGGCGCGCGCCAGAACTTCGGATTTGAACACCAGCCCTTGCTCCGGGTCGGAGCTGCGAAACCGCAGGCTGCCCATGCGATACTGCGCCCCCTCGTCAATCGTAATAGTAATGTCCGCGCGCTTGCCATTCTTCGAACCAATCAGCGGCCAAGGTCCTGGAATGCCGGGGCGATCCTCATCGGCTATTTTCACCACCGGATCGCTGACCGAAACCTTGAAATATCCGTGGTCCTGGTAGATCCCGTGGATGCCCACTCCTAGGTCTTCATCCAGCTTGGCCTTGTCGTAGGTCTTGCTGAAGACCGGAATTTCCGTGATGTAAAGCGGAATCGCGTACGGCCGGTCGTTGTGCATCGAACGGATCAGTTTCCGGTCTGAAAAGGCCTTGGCGCCGACGAATTTGATCTCGCCCACTTTCACTTTCGGCCCTTCATCTATATTGAACACTAATTTCACGGCGTTCGTGGCCGCGATGCGTTCGTAGGTGGGTTTCACTGTCGCGAATTGCCGCCCGTGCTCGGCCAGCAATCCTTTGATCACCACTTCGGCGCGCTTGATTTTCGTGGGATCAAACTGGCTTTCCACCGAAAGCCCCACTTTCTTATCCTTGAATGCGTCCAATATGTCCGACTCGGTAATGGACTTGTTTCCCTTGTACTCGATGCGCCGGATGATCGGGCGCTCGGTCACGTAGAAAACCAGGATTTTTGCGTTAGGCGCGTCAGGACTGTCTTCCACTTCCAGGCGGATGTCTTCGAAGAACTGCGTGTTCCACAGCGCCTGAAAATCGCGGCGCACCGCTTCCGGGCTGTAAGGATCTCCGGGACGCGAAAAAATTCTCGCCAGCAACGTGTCCCGCTGAATGCGGCGATTGCCGATGAATTCTATTTTTTCGATGACGTACTGCGGCCCGTTCGCTTCTTGCCCACCCTGAGCTTGTTGAGCCGAAAGGGATTGTCCCCACGCCAGCGCGCACAAATACACCACCACCAAAAGTCGCAATGGACGCAGAAAAGTTTTCCCGCTGGCGGCCTTGGTCAAGGCCGCAGTATCCCGCCCAAAATTGTGTGCTCCCCCGCCGGACTGCTCCCGCCCGGCTTGCGCGTAGGATTCCTAGTGGGCCACTGGGGTTGCTTCAACGACAGGCCGGAACGCTAGACCGTCGGCTCCGAGATAAATCTCCAGAGTCGCTGGTCTTTGCAATCCGCCCTGAATCAAAGCTTCCGACAATGGGTCTTCGACGTACTTCTGTAACGCGCGACGAAGCGGCCGCGCGCCATAATTTCGGTCGCTGCAGGTCTTCTCGAGGATCCACTGGCGCGCTTCAGGCGTGAGTGCAATCTGCACCTGGCGATGCACCAGAGTTTCGTTGATCTGGCCCACGAGCAGGTCAATAATCCGCAACAGATCGTCATCGTTGAGCGAATTGAACAGAATCACTTCGTCCAGACGATTCAGGAATTCCGGATTGAAGACCCGCCTCACTTCACCCATCACCATGTCATCCTGGCTCTTGGCCATCGCGTCCAGTTCCTTCGACGCAAAACCCAGACCCGCCTGTTTCTGTAACTGCCGCGCGCCCAAGTTTGATGTAAGGATGATGATGGTGTTGCGGAAATCCACCGTGTTGCCAAGTCCATCGGTCAACTGACCGTCTTCAAAGACTTGTAGCAGGATGTTGTACACGTCTGGATGAGCTTTTTCAATCTCATCCAGCAAAATTACCGAATAAGGCGTCCGCCGCACCCGCTCCGTCAATTGGCCGCCTTCTTCATACCCAACGTAACCTGGAGGCGCGCCGATCAATTTCGATACGGAATGCTTCTCCATGTATTCGGACATATCGAAGCGGATCAGCGATTTCTCGCTGCCAAAGAGGAACTCCGCCAGGCGTCGTGCCACTTCCGTCTTGCCTACGCCGGTCGGTCCGAGGAACAGGAAGCAGCCCACCGGACGGCCCGGAGCCTTCAATCCCGCGCGGCTGCGGCGAATCGCTCGTGCCAATGCCGTTATTGATTTGTCCTGGCTGATGACGCGGCGGTGCAGCTCTTCCTCGATGCGCAGCAACTTCTGCTGTTCGTCTTCCTTGATGGCCGACACTTGAATGCCAGTCCAGCGCGCCACCACTTCCTCGATGTCCTCGCGCGTCACGATGCCCGTCGAGGAATCGTCAATCTTCAGCTTCTCGCGCAGCACGCGCAGGTGTTCCTTTTCCTTGCGCTCTTCTTCGGAATAGAACCGCGCTTTCTCGAATTCATGGTTGGCGATCGCGGTTTCCATGCGGTGCGTGATGAACTTCACGCGCTTCTGCACTTCGGAAACTTCGTCCGGCAGCATGGCCTGGCGCAATTTCACGCGCGAGCCGGCTTCATCAAGCAGATCGATCGCTTTGTCCGGCAGAAAACGGTCCGGGATGTAGCGGTTCGAGAGATACACCGCGTATTGAATAGCTTCGTCGGTGTAGCTGACGGCGTGGAATTTCTCGTAGCGGTCGCGCACGCCTTGCAGCACGCGAATCGCTTCTTCTTCGTTCGGCGCGCCCACTTTCACGGCCTGGAAGCGCCGCTCGAGCGAACGATCTTTTTCCACCGACTTGCGATACTCCGCGGGAGTCGTCGCGCCGATGCACTGAATTTCGCCGCGGCTCAGCGCCGGCTTCAAAATGTTCGCGGCGTCCAGTGAGCCTTCCGCCGATCCCGCGCCCACCAGCGTGTGTAGCTCATCAATAAAGACGATGGCGTTCTGGCTCTCCATCAATTCCTTCATGATGGTCTTGAGCCGCTCTTCGAACTGTCCGCGATATTTCGTGCCCGCCACGATCAACGAAAGATCCAGCGAAAGGATGCGCTTGTCCGCGAGGAACGGCGGCACGTCGCCATCCGATATCCTCTGCGCGAGGCCTTCGACGATCGCCGTCTTGCCCACGCCGGGCTCGCCGATCAGCACCGGATTATTTTTCGTGCGCCGGCACAGGATCTGAATCGCGCGCTCCAGCTCGCGGTCTCGCCCTACCAGCGGGTCCAGCTGCCCTTCCATCGCCGCCTGCGTCAAATCCCTGCTGAATTCCGCCAACAAAGAAGCTTCTTTAGGACGGTTCACTGGCACCTTCTCTCCCGCGCTGCGTCCCAATTCCTCGCGCACGGTTGAAAGTCGCAATCCCCGCTCCAGCAAAATCTCCGCACCGAAAGACTTCTCTTCCCGCAGCACGCCCAGCAGCAGGTGTTCTGTACCAACGTGTTTGTGGCCCAGGCGCTCTGCTTCCTCGGCCGCAAAATTCAGTATCCGCTTGCACTCCTGGCTCAGCGGAACTTCCACCGAAGTCGAGATGCGTTCACGCACGGTGATGCGCGCCTCGATTTCCTTGCGGATGGATTCGATCGAGCCATGCGTGCGCAGAAAACGGTTGGCGAGCGCCTTATCCTCGCGCAACAGCCCCAGCAGCAAGTGCTCCGTTTCGATGTACGGGCTGCCGTATTGGCTCGCCTCATATCGTGCGAAAAATATTACGCGCCTAGCTTTTTCAGTATAGCGTTCAAACACGGGTCACCCACGGTCTCCTGGAGTCGTCGCCCCAGCGCCGGCAGCCCGCGGGAGAGGTGCCGCGGAATCGCTCAGCGCTTCTGCGCCCGGGGCTAACACGCCGAGTTCCAAGTTGAGAACACGGTCGGCACGCCGGGCTAATGAAAGGTTGTGTGTCGCAAGGATGGACGTCAACTGCAGCGACTCGTGTAGCCGCTGCATCAATTCGAAAATATTTTCGGCGCTGCGTTGATCCAGGTCGCCGGTAGGCTCGTCGGCCAACACTAAAGCCGGACCATTCACCAGCGCTCGCGCGATGGCCACACGCTGTTGTTCGCCCCCAGATAGCTGACCCCCACGCTGCTCTGCTCGATCGGCCAATCCGACTTCGCCTAGCCACTCCGCCGCGGTCCGGAGTGCTTGCCCCAAAGCGACGCCCCGCACCAGGAGAGGCATCGCTACATTTTCCGCCGCCGTGAAATCCGGCAGCAGGTGGTGACGCTGCCAGACAAAACCCACGGCGCGATTGCGATACTCCGCCAGCTCCGATTCTGAAAACGACTGGAGTGATTTCCCGGCGAAGTATACTGTACCGCTCGTTGGAGTGTCCAGCGCAGCCAGCAGATGCAGCAAGGTACTTTTCCCGGTGCCGGAGGGCCCGACCACCGCAACCATCTCGCCGCGCGCAATCGTGAGGTTAATCCCCGCCAGAGGAGTCACGTCTTGCGCGCCGGAGCGGAAAGTTTTTCGGAGATTTTCGCCGCGCAGGATTTCGCGCGTTCCCGGCGCGGTTGGTTCACCGGTATTATCGAGGACAGCTGTGCTCGAATTTGCCTGCGTCTGCATCGCCTAGGCTGTAATCTCTTTCACGTTAGATGCCGAATGGACCAAACTGTATGTCCTTCGTTTACAGGCATCTAGTCATTCCCGATTTGGCGCCTCCCACCTGCGAATCCAACAAATTTCTCTTTTATGACGGTACCGTTACCTATAGCTGCGACTCGGCCTCGTCCCATCGCCAGATAAGACGCCGCAAGAACTTCGCCTCTTGTTCGATTCTAGCACGGAGCGTCAGGAATTGCAGATTGCTGCAAGCCAATTCGCGAAGCTTATTGGGCCGCGCCGCGTCATTTTTTCGCGGCGACTGGGCCGGCGCGCCAAAAGGCAAAGCGGATCGCCAATTCCTGCAAATTGTCGAGAGAAAATGAGGCTGGAGCGTGCGCCCGCTGGCTCCAATGCCAGCGACGGAATCATTCGAAGCGCAGAATTTCCACAGGCAAGATGCGCGAAGCCGAACGCGCCGGCAAAAGCGTCGCGGCGATGCTGATGAACAGCGCAGCGGCCGCAATCCATATCGCGTCCGCTGCGTTCGCGTGGAACGGCACGTAGGGGATCGCGTACACCTCGGGGTTCAGCGGAATCAATCGCCACTTGTTTGCGATCCCCGCAAAGGTATAACCGAGTAGCAAGCCGGCCACGGTTCCCGCGATGCTTACCACCAGCCCTTGCAAGATGAAAATTTTGCGCAGCTGCTGGCGGCGCGCGCCCATGGCCATCAGCACGGCAATATCCCGCGCGCGATCCGTCACTGTCATCGTCAGCACCACCAGAATATTCAGCCCGGCAACGAACGTAATCAGGCCGATGAACAGCGCCGTCGCTAATTTTTCCAGGCTCAGCGCGCGAAACAAAGCGCGGTTCTCGTCCATCCATGTAGAAGTAGTGAATCTCGGTCCGGCCCGCCGCAATAATTCCTCAGCGATCGCCGGCGCGTCGTCCATCTGCGTCACGCGGACTTCCAGCAAACTGACCACGTCGCCAATCCCCGCGAGCGACTGAGCCGAGCCCAGGGTCACGAACCCCCAGTTCGCGTCGTAATCATAAAACCCCGAATCGAAAATTCCGCTCACGTGAAAACGTCGTGAGCGCGGCAGCATTCCAAAGGGCGTGAGGCTTCCCTGCGGGCTGGTCAACGTGATGTAGTCTCCGGCGGAAATATCCAAATCGTTCGCCATGATGCGACCCACCAGCACCGCCGGAATGCCGTCCGGATCCTGCGCAAAATCTCCGCTGCCCGCCACAATATGATGTAGCGCTTCGCTCGCGCGCCGCTCCAGCTCCGGCTCAACGCCCTTCAGCACAATTCCCCGCGCGCGCCCGCCTGCTGATAACAAAACCGTGGAATAAATTGCCGGCTCGATCGAACGCACCCCCGGCGTGCCGCTCAACCGCGCCATCACTTCGCGATAGTCGCGGATTCCGTTGGGGCCAATCGGTTTCAGGTTGATGTGCGCGGTAACACTAAGCAGCCGGTCGCGAATCGCCTGGCGAAATCCCGTGTTCATCGAAAGCGCGATCACCAGAGTGGTGACGCCCGCCGCGACGCCAATCACCGCCAGCAATGTGACGATCCGCAGTACCGCCGGCCGGTTCGGCGACCGCAAATACCGCAGCGCCACCAGCCATTCGAAGCTCATTTCGGTTTGCCGCCTGAATCACTTCCACCGCCGCTATTTGGTGAAGCCCCGTCGCCAGCTGGCGCGTCCTGCGATTCCGGCGATTCCGCGCGCAGCAACGGGAACAGCACCACTTCGCGTATTGCGTGCGAATCCGTCAGCAGCATCACCAGGCGATCAATGCCCACGCCTTCGCCCGCCGTCGGCGGCAGACCGTGCGCCAGCGCGCGAATGTAATCCATGTCCACTTCCTTCGGCGCTTCCTGCCCGCCCTTTTCCACCTGCGCGCGAAAACGCCGTTCCTGATCGAACGGATCGTTCAACTCCGAAAACCCGTTGGCCAACTCCATCCCCGCTACAAAGAGCTCGAAGCGTTCCGTCAGTGACGGGTCATCCGGTTTCTGTTTCGATAGTGGCGAAATCGCTGTCGGAAAGTCATATATAAATGTCGGCTGGATGAGATGCTCTTCCGCAACGGCCTCAAAAAAATCTCCAATCGCCTTACCAAGCTGCTCACTGTTCAAATTCCTCAGGATTTCCTGAAGGGTTGCCTTTTGGATTGTGAGCTTATGAGCCGGACTTCCGCTTTCGTATTCCCATGGCTGCATTCGATCGCCACGGTATAGCTTGATTTCTTTCTCTAGCTCTAGCGAAACTCTCCGGAGCAGATCACTCAAAGCGTCTTTAGATTTGAAGTCAGCCGCTTTCGCTTCGGCACCGGCAGGACAGTACTTGCAGATCGCTTCGCGCATCGAAAGCCGCTCGAACCGCGCGAAATCAATTGTCTGTTCGCCATACTTGACCTGCGCGCTGCCCGTTACTTTTTCCGCCAGCCCGCGAAATAATTCCTCGGTCATATCCATCAGTTCCAGGTAATCGCTATAGGCCTGGTAAAACTCCAGCATCGTGAACTCCGGCTGGTGGATCGCGTCAATACCTTCATTGCGGAAGTTGCGGTTGATCTCATACACTCGGTCAATCCCACCCACCACCAGCCGCTTCAGATAAAGCTCCGGCGCGATTCGCAGATAAAGGTCCATATCGAAAGTGTTGTGATGCGTCACGAACGGCCGCGCCGTGGCCCCTCCCAAAATGGGATGCATCATCGGCGTCTCGACTTCCGAGTATCCTCGCCCGTCAAAAAACCGACGTATCTCTCGAATAATCTTCGCGCGTCGGATGAAAATCTCCCGCGCTCCTTCGTTAACAATTAAATCCAGATAGCGCCGCCGGTAGCGCTGCTCGATATCCGCCAGCCCATGCCACTTTTCCGGCAAAGGCAGCAGCGCCTTGCTCAGCAACTCGATTTTTTCCACCTTCACGGTCAGCTCGTTCGTCTTGGTACGGAACAGATGACCCGAAACGCCCACGATGTCGCCCAAATCCAGCAACTTGAACAGCTTATAGGCCTCCTCTCCCACTACGTCCTGCCGCACGTAAATCTGCAAACGCCCGCCGTCGCCGGCAATATGCGCAAACGCCGCTTTGCCGTGCGGCCGCAACGCAACAATCCGCCCCGCTGCTCGTACTTCTACCGCTTCAGCCGTCAGTTGTTCCGTCGTGCGCTCGCCGAACTTTTCTCCCACTTCGCGCGGCGTGTGCGTCCAGGCAAATCTTCGCGGATAAGCCGCGTGGCCCAGGCCCTCAATCTCACTCAAATTTTTCAGGCGCTGTTGAAACTGATCCTGCGGTTCGAATTCCAACGGGTCAACTTCCTTTCGGCGGTCAGGGCCGTGCGCGGCAACAATCTAGCGCATCATTCGGAGAGCCGGGCGGCAGTATAGCGGTCGCCTTCCAGAAGCGTC
>CAWGFF010000002.1:0-309794 GCA_963821765.1 uncultured Acidobacteriota bacterium | reverse complement strand
CGACCAAGTCCCGATTAACGCGGTGATCTCAATGGGTCGGCGCAACACTAAGCCAGAACCCGCCTGCCATCGAAAACAAAAGCTAAAATCGCTTGCTAGGGTTCCACCCGCCGGAACGCTGTCCTGGCTAGGTTTTGACCGGGTGCAGCCATAGAGATGGTTCTACCGCGCAAGCATTGTCGAATCAATGCGCTGGATGGTGTTGCATCGACCGGTTGAGCTGGCAGCGCTTACCGGAAAAGTGGGTAATGGTACTGCGCATGCCCCCTCCCGGCGCAAGTTGCGCCTATCTATCCGGCTTGAAAGCGAGTACGGTTGAAGTGTCTCACTAGCATCCTGCCGCACCCTCCTCGCAACACACGGCTCCTTGCGAAATCAGACGGCGTTGCTGACTGCGCACGTTCCCTCAAACGAAGATGCAGCGCCAGAGGAGTCGATCTTGGCCGAAAAACGCCTATGTCCAAATTGCAGAAGCGCAGAGAGTTCTCGTTCCCATCGGAGCGGCTCACTCGAAAAATATATTCTCGGCGTCCTTGGTGTACGCCCCTATCGTTGCATGAATTGCGACGTACGCTTTTATGCGTTCTCCCGTTTTAATGAAGAGTCGTCACGGACCAATAAAGCAGCGTGAGCAGATTTTAGGGAGCTGAAATGGAACAGCAACATCCACAACGCCTGTACCGGGACGCGACTCTTGAAACGCGAATGCCTGTCGGACCTGGCATCCATATGAAGCGCCCTAGGCCCGTAACATCGTGTACGCACTGCGCCGCAACGGGCCATTCTTCACAACTATCAAATGTTCGATGTGCTCACGTGATGAACGGAAAGAGATGCCTCGGAACGAATCAGAGTGCAGCCGGGAAAAGCGATTGGAATCAGTGTCGAGCTTGCGTCGGATCTGGGTACGAAACTACTACCCAGTGCGCGGTTTGTCATGGTTGCGGCTGGATATTTCAGCGTTAATAGTCAAGAGTCAAGATGAGCGAAACACAGACCGAACTTTGTGGAAAATATGGTGACGACATTGATCCGACTCGCGGAGTCGATTTCACGCTAAAAGACGGTACTCGGGTCTGCGAGCAGTGCTTCATCAGAGAAACACCACGGCCCTTGCAACACCACCGGGATTGGTGCAACTGAGTTTGCGACTCGCGGTCATGAGGATAGCGATGCCCACACTAGAGGAACTTGGACGGACCAGTCCGAACGAGTTGGCGGCTCTATGCCAGCAGGTAGCGGATAATCGCGCGGCTTACTTACGAGCCCCAGCCGAGGAAGCCGCCAAAATGAAGTTGCAGTGGGACAATTTGCAAACACCGCCAAACTTAAACAACGCGCTACAAACGAGAATTGAAGAGCAGAAAGATCATCTAAGAAGACGCATGATTGGATTTCTCGCCGGAGTCCTCTAGTTTGAGTCAGGCCCGGCCCGCCATCTTGTTCGCCACGTGAAACAGAAGTTTGCGTTCCTTGCCTTTCATCCGAGCAAATAATCTTGCGAATGCCCGCAGTTCTTTGTCCTCTTTCGAGCTAACTGCCCGGCTCCAAACGGCTTCTGCCGGTATATTCGGCTTCTTCACATGATCATCATCGGTGAAAATCCGGTACATAGGAATCTCCAGAGCGCGGGCCAACTTTTCTAGAGTATCCACGGACGGGACCGTGTGTTCGTTTTCGACGCGTGAGATGTAGCAACGAAGCAGACCCGTTCGCTTCTCTACGTCACCTTGAGACATACCTTTCCGTTCACGAAGGGCCTTCAGCCGCTCCCCAATAAGCATCGCGCGCTCCAGTCGTGCGGCGACACTATCACGCCGAACGAGAGCACTTCAAGATGAAGCTCACGGAGTGGGCAGCCTACAGTTTTCCCAACAGCAATGCCACCAGCAGGGCAAGAAGGTGATGCAGTTTATTCAGGATGGTCGATACCTCGCCGTTGTTGCCGACGGGAAAGTGGCTTCGTACGGCAACCGGGACGCGTAGAATAACTCATCCAGCAGCGTCGCGGCGCGTCATTTCCTTTCAATAGCCTCAATCGCGGCGAGTTTCCGGTCTACGTGCGGCTCCGAGCGCAGGCCACCAGAATGAAGCACACAACGCTCCCCTGCAGACACCCCGCAGGTAGGACAGGCGACGGATGCTAGCTGTTTGGGTGTGAGCTCTTTCCTTTTCATTCGGACAGAATGCGAAAATGTCAGCCACAAATCAGTTCAATTTGGAACACTTTCCGTATTAGCCGCTAGCTGCCCGCAGGTGCGGAATCTCTCCGTTTGGAGTTGAGCGTCATCTAGTCGTGAAGGACAACACTCAGGAGGGAATTTTCGATGTGGATCCTGCTGCTGTTGTACCGGATAAAACCCAGTTTCCGGAACTTGTTCATGAAAAAATTGACCCGCGACCGCGTTGTGCCAATCATCTCCGCCAGCATCTCTTGCGATACTTTGGGAAGTGTCTTTTGAAGTTCTCCCGGCGCTGCGAAGCGCGCGAGCAGGAGCAGAGTGCGCGCCAGCCGTTTCTCGCTGGAGTTGAAGAGCTGGTCTATCAGGTCCTCTTCAACTCGAATGTTTCGCGTCAACATGTAAGCGATGAAGCGGTCGGAAAATTGGTGTTCCCCGTGGAGCACTCGAATCATCTCGCTTTTCTCAATGACAAGCACAGTCGTGGGTGCAATTGCCGTCGCAGTTGCCATGCAAATGGATTGGCCCGCAAGGCACCCTTCCCCAAAGAAGTCTCCGGGTCCGAGAATCGCCACAACGGCTTCTCTGCCGGTTTCGTTGACTACCGTGAGCTTTACACCGCCTTCCTGAATGTACATCACATTCTTGGCGGTATCGCCCTGCGTGAAAACAGCCTCTTTCTTCTCGAAGTTGGCGACTTTTCTCCCCAGACCAGTCGAGTCAAGAAACAATTTCACATTGAAGGCGCGGCTTCTTGATTTCGCTTTTTGGGGGAAGCGAGGGACCCTGACGGATACACTTCGTTCTGCTGAAGGCACCATGGGCAAGAATATCATGGAGCGGAATCCCGAAAACTGTTCAATATTGTACAGTCCGTGCCGGGCGCCTAAGACTGTCGGCGTCAAACCTGTTTTCATCAGCTGCGGGCTGGTCTCCGCCGCCTTACCCAAGCGGAGCAACTGCCCCACGCAGCGTGTCTACTTTTTCGAGAGTTCGCCGTTGAAATGGCTTTCAACATCTTCACGACTCAGAGGGTTTTTTGCTTCGGTCAATATGACCGAATAGACGACCTCGTTCCGTTCAATCTGCGCGGTGATAAACGCGCCGTCGTCCGGTAGTTCTTGGTAAATGAATTTCACCTTTCTGCCATCGCTAAGTGTTTTGATCCATTCTTCGTTAAGCATTTCTGTATCTCTTCAGGCGAGGTTGGCGAATGTCGCGAGTATACGGTATTCGGTGCCAGAAATCGCGCTGCCTTCGGCGGGAATCATACGCGGCAAGCGTGACGGCATCAAATCTTGAGTCCGATGAGCGGATCCGGCGAACGGTGTTAGAAGGCAGGTGTTTACAAAGGACTAAATGAACGGACAACGACTGAGACTCGAAGCCGACCAACACGAACGGAACGCCTCAGTTATCCTTTCCGCGAGCCATCCTTCGTATGAAGACGCGCAATGCGCCGCCCGCGAAATGGAGCAGGCAAAAGATAAGCGAGCGCTTGCCGATTGTCTCGATTCCGCCCGCTGAGCGAAGTGGTGCAGGACCCTAGGTCTCACTTCTTGGCCGCAACCTTCAATGCAGTCCACGGCACGTTTGGAACTACATGCCCGGTTCCATCTAATCTGATATTCGCCGTCTGCACGAGTCCGTTGACAAAAACAACTTCGAAAACGCCTTCGTGTTGAGTATGTCTCATATGCTCAGCTTTCTTAGGGGTGATGACTTTGGATTCAGTTGACGTTTTCTCGCCGGTTAACCTCGTCAAGCATCACTCGCGTTGTGCTTTACTTTTTGGTTTGTCGAGGCAGTCGGCGATCGGATTGTAGTTACCGGGCGGCCGGCCGCCTTTCACTCCGGGATGAACTAACCCGGTTACAACCGCTTCGCATATCTCAGCTTCGGTAAGGCCCGCTGTTTCTGCCGCAACCGCGGCAGCCCGCACTTTTGCCAGCGCCTTTATTTGTTCGTTGGTCATAATGACCCCCTTGCAGCGAGTGTGGCACTTTCGATCCTGAGACGCAAACAACTGGACTTGTGGCCGCTTGACGTTGATTTTTACCGAAGAGTGAAGTAGCCTCTTGTTAGCTCACATGGTACGGCGAACACGTATAACGACTACGGTTCGCGAAGGCGTTGCGATACCGCATCGTCGTCACAAAGCCAGATCCAACACAATCGTAATTGCAATCATTCTGACCCTTCTGGTTTTCTTCTATCAGGCACAATCGGTTGAGGTGAAGCACCTTGTTCGCTCGAAGGGACGACTGTCCATCTGGTGCTCCGCGTTGACTCACGTTTAGGTACCGCCTAACATGCTCAGCGAGTCCTAATCGCATCCAGTAGCAGCCGGCAAGAGACCTATGATGGTTACCAGCGCGAAGCTCTCGTCCCACTCAATTGCCGTTCGTACGTTCTTTTCAAGGCAGTTGAGGTTGGCAATGGTTGCGGCCGCGTTGTTTGCGATTCTGTGGGTCGTGAACGTGCGCGGTCCGGGCGTGGGCTTGGTTCCCATAATTCTCTACTGTCTCTTTATCGGCAATTTGACGACGCCGATAATGAATCGTCTCGCGCCACTGTCGTCACTTCTCCGCTTTCCGTGGGACTGGGTCGCGTACTTGATATTTTTGTTCCTGACATCGGTTGCGATCGCTTCGTTGACGGTGGCGATCATAATGGCGGCGTATCGAATTCCCATCAGCTCCTATTTCTCGCAACTCTGGAGCGCCGGTAGGCTTGTAGTCGTCGTTGTTTTGGTCGTCGGGACCGTCCGCCATTTGCATGAGCAAACGCAAGCACGGCTGGAGGGCAAGAATCTCGAACTGCAACGCGTCGTCGAAATTGGAAATACGCGATCGCAAGAGCAGGTGCAGGAGCTGCATAAGGCGCGAGAAATTCAGGAAGGACTCCTACCCAAGAAAATTCCCCAGGTGAAAGGGCTGGAAGTTGCTGGCACGTGGCAACCTGCCAGCGACGTTGGCGGAGATTATTTTGATGTGCTGAAATTCAGCGACAGTAAGATTGGAGTGTGCATCGGTGACGTGGTTGGCAAGGGGATGAGCGCCGCCTTGTTGATGGCCAACTTGCAGGCCAGCTTTCGCGCCTTCGCCGCAGAAGATGTCACGCCGGGCGCTCTCCTGGGGAAATTGAACGAGGTGGTCTGCAATAACATCGCTTCCGATAAATTCGTTACGTTCTGGTACTGCACGATCGATACGACCGAAAACAGGCTGACCTATGCCAGCGGCGGTCATTGGCCGCCCATTCTCTTCCACAAATCGGGTGAGGGAGTTCCCTTGAGGGAAGGAGGAACACCAATGGGAATCTTTCCGGGCTGGAGATACGAAGATGGAGGATTCCCGCTGGCCTCAGGCGACCGCTTGGTGCTTTATACAGATGGTTTGACTGAAGCAATGAATTCGGATGAACAGGAATTTGGAGAGGGAAGATTGCTTGAGCTGTGCGGTGGCATGATCGGATTGAGTGCCTCCGAACTGCTGGCTTCAATCCGTAAAGAGGTGATCGCCTTCTGCAGCGGAAATTTTCAGGATGACTTCACTCTGGTCGTTGTCGCAGTGAAATAAGAACGGTTACCGGATCATCTGGTCAGCCAGATGATTGAAATTGAACGCGCGAGCGCGGATAGGCCCAGTGCCTGGTTAACGCGCTTACCGGTAAAGTGGATTTTCCTAGTTTCCGGTAACGCGACTGATCAGGCATGCACGTAAACTCCCAGCGGCGCTGCGCCGCTCCTTGACCTGGGATCGCGGACTGGAGATGGCCAAGCACAAGACCTTCACCATGGCGACGGATGTGAAGGTTTATTTCTGTGATCCGCAAAGTCCCTGGCAGCGTGGCTCGAACGAAAACACGAATGGGCTCTTACGACAATACTTCCCTAGGGGAACCGACCTGTCTGGTTATACGCAAGCGGATCTGGACAAGGTGGCGCTGCGCTTGAATCAGCGTCCCAGAAAAACTTTAGGATTTCAAACTCCGGCGAGTAGACTTCAAGAAAGTGTTGCATCGACCGGTTGAGCTGGCAGCCCTTACCGGTAAAGTGGATTTCAAGTTCCGAAAACGCGTCATACTAGGCACTACAACTAAATCGCTATTCGTGTACCCGCGGTGTACCTGACTACCGCAAATTCGCGGTTTTTCGCTTTTTTCTCGTTCAATAGGACCAATAACTTACGACTTTTCAGCGTCGCCTTTAGTTCGATTCCCACCCGCGCCTCCAAACTTCCCCCTTTGCTTTCAGTCAATTAACAAATTCAGATTCCCCGCGTAACCTCTGCGTAACCTTCCCACACGTTGACACACTGGTTTTTCGCCACCAGGCAGAACCACGAGAGCCGGATGAACCTAAAGGTTCTTCGAGGTATCCGAACCTCACGCCAAACGGCAGCTAAAGTCCATTTGGACGACCAAAGGCTCGGGAGAAAGGAGCCGAACATGGTGATTATAGGCGTGGATTATCACCCGAGCGATCAGTACATCGCGTTTGTAGATACCGAGACTGGAGAGTGTGGCGAACGGCGATTGAACCACAGTGATGGAGAAGCCGAGAAGTTCTACCGGGAGCTGAGCCAGCGAGGAGTCAGCGTGCGCGTGGGGATGGAGGCCACCGGCTATTCACGCTGGTTCGAGCGGTTGCTGGCAGAGCTGGGTATCGAGGTCTGGATCGGCGATGCGGCGGAGATCAAGACCAAACGAGTCCGCAAGCAGAAGACCGATCGCAACGATGCCCGGCTTCTGTTGAAGCTGCTGCTGGAAAATAACTTCCCTCGCATCTGGGTACCGAGTCCGGAGAATCGTGATCTGCGGCAACTGCTGTGGCACCGGCATCGGCTGGTGCAGATGCGGACGCGGATCATGAACCAGCTGCAGGCCCTGGCGATGAACGAAGGGCAGCGACGGAAGAAGAAGCTGTGGAGCGAGCAAGGACGAGCACAGCTGGAAAAGCTTCCGTTGGCTACCTGGGCGTCACGGCGTCGGCAAGATCTGCTGGATCTGCTGGACCGCATGAACCCAACCATCGAGGCGCTCACTGCGAGCGGTCGAGCAGGAAGCCAAGAAACGGCCCGAAGTGCTGCGGTCTAATGACGCACCCCGGCGTAGGGCCACTGACGGCGCTTGCCTTCGTGCTGATCATCGGAACCCCGGAGCGATTCAAGTGCGGCAAGCAGATCGGCAGCTATGTGGGGCTGATTCCTTCGGAAGACTCCAGTGCCGGCCATCAACGGCTGGGACACATCACCAAGCAAGGCAGCTCTTTGCTGCGTTTCTTGCTGGGAGAAGCGGCACAAGCCGCAGCGCGATGTGATTCGGACTGGAGACGTCGGTACGTTCATCTGGCGATGCGTCGGCAAAGGAACATCGCCAAGGTGGCCATGGCCCGAAGGCTGGCAGTTCGGTTGTACTGGATGTGGCGGAACGGTTGGGAGTATGCGCAGTCGGTAAAGTTCGGTTCGCACGCGGGACAGCTCGTAACCGGACATGGCGTGAACTAGAACGCCGTCCACTTGAATGGGCATCCCGCTCCCTCGCAAGAGGGAGTTTGAAGTGGTAATCATGGTCGAAGTTTAGATCGAAGAGATGTTTGGGTCGGACCGAAGCCGACCGATAGATTACAGGCGAGCCGTGGTCATCGACGCTGGGCCAACGAATGCCACCAACAAGCACACTCTTCAGAGTGAATGCCGACGTACGCGCAGAAACGATTTGACAGAGCCGACATTGTTAGAGATGTCCGGTAAATCAGTCACTAGGCGCGCCGGTTAGTGAAAATCTGACGCGGGAGACTATTGCAGCAACGGCGCGCCGACGGGCGCGCCATATTCCGGTATGGCTTTTCCAGAGATTTTATGCCTACGGTTGCGGTCTCGCCGACCTAAGTTGATCGACTAACTTCCTAGTCGCTTCCACGATCAATTCGGGGCGATCGTGGGCAATGTCGTGCGAGCTGTCCTTGGCGAAGATTAAGGTTCGATTCGGCGCTTTGTCTGCGAAATCTTTGTGGGCTTGAATCCACAGCGCGACATCGAAGGTCATGCTAGGTGGGAAGGGCGTTCGTTCCGAGACGATTACCACGCACGGAATCGAATCCGGCCACGCGGCTTTGTGAAAGGCGTGGCTGGTCTCGACATAGGCATCAGTTATTGCTTTCAGGGTTCGTGTCTGCTTGCTTGGATGCGCGGCTGCTTCTTCGGCAACCATGGGTTGAATGATCGGCCCCATGTGCGCTACTTCTTCATCGGTAAAGAACTCCGGCACGTTCGTATCGACAAGCACTGCGCCGGATATCCAATCCGGATAGCGCATCACGAGATAGGTTGCGATGGCGCCAGCATACGAGTGCGGAATCAGGACCAGATCGTGAGTTACGCCCAGCTGCGTGAGTCCGGACTCAAGGTCAGTGACCGCATCCTCTATCCGGTAGGGAGGTGGAACCTCATCGCTCGCTCCGAAGCCCGCTCGATCGTAGGTGATGATCTCGGAGCCGGTGCGTTTGGCAAGTTCGGGGAGCAAGCTGTTCCAGTAGCTGGAGTCAGCGCCTCCGCCGGCATCCAAAACCAGGGCAGGCAAACGGCCGGGCAGGACATGGAAGGCCAGATGGTGACCGTGAACCACTACGTCACGCGTCGAAAGGGCCGCTGGCGCTTGCGCTAATGGTCCAATCGTACAGGCAGAGAGAGACAAAAAAACGAGGGTTACTCGCCACAGACGCTGCATCCTAATGCCTCCACTTTGATTCAATGAACTTAGCACCTACCTTAGACTGATGCCAGAGCGACGAAGTTAGCGCAAGTTGCCCGCCGGTCGCTCAAGCAAGGATTATTCGCGATTCCTACAAGCGCGCCAGCACAGCGGTTGGTACGGCGTTAGGAAAGGAGTTCATGGTTCAGCCACCGGTCCGGCCTCCGCTTTGAAAGGCAATCTTCTTATCTATCCCTGGTTATCGCTCGATGCATGTTTATGAGGTGCGGTACCCGGCTAAGTCCTTCCATGAGAAGGCCGGTTGATGTCAAGGCACACTTTGACTTTCTTCTTTCTTAGAATCAGTTCCTACTCAGCCAAGCCGCCCCTGTCGCCATCCTTCCATCCGCACTCTTTGTGAGCGATATTCGCTCGGTGCAAGGTGGGTGTTCTCGATTCAGTAGGTGCTGCTACCTGATTAGCGTCCTCTCTTCTCACCTTTTCGGTGGGAGTTGGGCTCCAGGACTTAGCCGCAGTCACCTGGACTCGGCGGTCGAGCTCGGCGGTCCGGATCGAAACTCTAAGCCACTGCCCGCATCGCCTTCTGACTATTGCGCAGTGGTTCGTACACCTCTCCGCCCACCCACAACCGATGCAGCAGTACTGCCAGCTTTCGCGCCACGGCCACTACCGCTCGCTTCTTGGCATTTTTCCCTCCTCGCTCCGCAAGCTTTAATCCCCATCTCCGCAGATCACTGTCTTCGCCAAACGGCCCCAGAATGTAGTGCGCTCCCTGCACCATCATGGTGCGCAGATACCGGTCTCCTTCCTTGCTGATTTTCTTCTGTGGCTCGCTGTTCCCAGAGTTCCTGCGTCCAGGTTTTAACCCCAGAAAACAGCCCACCTCGCGACTCTTCGCGAACCGATACGGGTCCTCGATCGTCAGGATATAGGTCAGCGCGATCTGCGTTCCTACACCCTTCACCTGCTTCAGCAAGAACACTTCCGGGTACACTTCCTGGGCGATTTTCTCCATCCGTTCGTCGTACTCCTTAATGTGCTCGTTCAGCGATTCGACCTCTCGCAACAGTGGCGCCAGGACATCACGCAACTCCGCGCTCACTCCCTCGGCCAGTTTCTCGTTCACCTGATACGTGCCACATTTAGGTAGCCGTTCGCCATAAGATTTCACTAACCCGCGGGCTGCGTTCACCAGGGCCGTTCGCGCACTCACCAGTTCGGCTCGCGCCCGGATCACCGCCAGGTGAATTTGCGCCTGGGCACTGCGATGCCGCACCGGCCCCAATAGCTCGGGATCGATGCGCGCCAGTCGGGCCAGCGTGCGCGCGTCGTGTCGATCATCTTTTCGGTTGCTCTTGGTGATCAATTCCACTTTTTGTGCGTGCGCCACGAGCACTTCGTGCCCCAGCTCCGTTAGCAACCGGCTCGCCCATGGCGAATGTGTTCCGGTCTCCAGGGCGATGAGACTTCGCGGTATCTTTGCAAACGTCTGCTTCATCGCTTCCGCTGTCGTCGCTACTTTCTGTTCCAGAATGATTTTGCCCGCTTCATCCAAAACACAGTAGAACGACCAACGATCTCCCAAATCCACACCGATGGTTAGCTTTTGCTCCTTCAAAATTTCGTTCCCCAATACCTGCACAGTGCTAATCTTCTTCATCGCCGGTCTCCTTTTTGCGCCTAGAGCGCGTCGTTCATTGGGAGCGTATCGCATCCCGCTGGAGACCGGCCTTCTCATCCCATCTGGTAAGTTCTATGAAAGGAGTCAAGAAAAAAACAGCTTTCCCGCGGCTGGATTTGTTCTTGCAGTCCAGCCCGCCCCGTTGAGCAGGATTGTCGTGCCTTCCGTTCCGTGATCTCGGGACGCTGCTTCCTGCATGCAGCGCTTGGCCGCATCGGCAGCAGAATTCCAGCATCCAATCAGGGTAGGCGTTCAATGCCCGCTTCAATTCCGTGCGGGGAATGAGGAATCCATGCCAGATCGTTCGCGTCTCACCGACACCCCGCTTTCAATTCTGGACTTGGCGCACTTGCGGCAAGGAGGGACGGCTGAGGAAGCCTTCCACAACGCTCGCGCACTAGCGCAACGTGCAGAATCCCTGGGCTACAAGCGATTCTGGCTGGCGGAACACCACAATATTCGCGGGGTCGCATGCTCAGCGACATCGGTCTTGATCAGCTACATCGCAAACGCGACTTCGACAATTCGCGTGGGTTCCGGCGGTATCATGCTGCCGAATCATGCGCCGCTCGCGATCGCAGAACAATTCGGCACGCTCGAATCGCTTTTTCCTGGCCGGATTGACTTGGGCCTCGGCCGCGCGCCCGGCGGTGATTCGGAAGCAGCGCGGGCCCTTCGAGGTTCCCCGAACGCCACGGGCGACAATTTTCCTGAGCTTCTCGACGAATTCCGCCGCTACCTTGCCGAGCCACAACCTTCGCGGCGCGTGCATGCCTATCCTGGGGAAGGAACTAACGTTCCCATATGGCTGCTGGGCTCGAGTGACTTTAGCGCGCGACTGGCCGGAAAACTTGGCTTGCCGTTTGCGTTCGCAGCTCATTTTCAGCCGGGCCCTCTGTTGCCGGCGCTGCGCATCTATCGTGCGTCGTTTCGTCCCTCCTCCGTTCTCGACCGCCCGTACGTCATGGTAGGAATCCCTATCCTGGTGGCAGACTCAGACGAACAAGCTCAGTCCTTAGCCACCACGCCAATCCAAATGTTCCTGAATTTGATCCGTGGAGTTCCGGGGCCGCTGCCGCCTCCCACACGAAGCCTCGAGTGGACAGCGGAAGAACGACAGATGGTGGCTGCAAAATTTGGAGCAGCGATTTTTGGCGCGCCTGAACAGGTCGCCGCGCGGCTGAATGCGTTTCTCGAGCAGACGCAGGCGAACGAGTTGATCGTGGTAACGAACACCTACGATTTCCAGGCCCGGCTGCGCTCCTATGAACTTCTCGCCAATCTCGCGAAGCAGGGACGCGAAGAACCTCAGATCGCCACAACGATTTAGGCGAAAGAAACATGCTGCTGATAATCCGAATCCCGGATCAAGGAATCGAATGACACGAACACGATTGATTAGATTTATTGCAGTGATTCAGTCCCTTCTTTTTCTGATACATATTTTTCTCTATAAGACATGGACATTTTCGCCCGCGGGCGTCGCTACGGCTGGAGCGTTCTGGATCAAGCTAGGTCTAGGCGTTTTGTCGGTGAGCTTTGTAGCCGCCTCGCTACTCGCATATCGCTACACCAATGCTCCTCTGCGCGCGTTTTACCGCGCAGCGGCGGTCTGGATGGGCATGCTGACCTTCCTCTTTTTTGCCGCCGTTTTCTCGTGGATTATTTTTGGGGCTGCGCGGTTGCTGGGACAAGACGTGAACTTCCATCGCACGGTTGAATTCCTGTTCGCTGCTGCGGCCGTGGCAGGAGTCTCCGGCGTTATAAACGCCGGCTGGACGCGAATCACGCGCGCGACGGTGAGGCTCGTGAACTTGCCCGCAGCTTGGCACGGCAGAACGGCGGCGCTGATCAGTGACGTGCACCTCGGACACGTTCGCAATGGCAATTTCTTGCGGCGAATGGTCGCGAAGATATTGAAAGAACAGCCGGATGCAATTTTTATCGCCGGCGATTTGTACGACGGGACAGCCATTGACGCGCGGCAGGCAGCAGAACCATTAAGCGCGCTCGCGGCACCACAAGGCGTGTATTTCGTCGCGGGAAATCATGAGCAATTTCGCGACGACACTAAGTATCTCGATGCCATCACAGCCGCCGGTGTCCGCGTGCTGCGCAACGAGAAGGTGGAAGCAGACGGTTTGCAAATTGCCGGCGTGTCCTACCTGAACGCGACGCACGGTGCCGACTTTGCCTCAGTGCTGCGCGATATCCGCTTGGACCATGATCGCGCCAGCATTCTGTTGACGCATGCGCCCGATCATCCAGAAGTCGCGGAGGCCGCCGGCGTATCCCTCCAGCTGTCCGGGCACACGCATCTTGGGCAGTTCGTTCCTTGGAGTTGGATGGCGCGGCGCGTTTATCGGCAGTTTGTGTACGGCTTAAGCCGAATCGGCAAGATGCAGGTTTTCACTTCGAGCGGAGCAGGAACCTGGGGGCCACCGCTGCGCCTCGGATCGAATCCCGAAATTGTAGTCCTGCAGTTTGAGTAAAACCACGCATCCTTGACCCAGTAAATGGTTGTGTAGTCTCGCAAAGCGGAAAAACGTGCGTGGCATTCCGCTCGCGTCCGCACGTTCACGAAACGGTGTGCGACACTGTTACGCTCGCCGCGCCAGTCACGCGGAATCACAACCAGACGCAGCATCGTCTCCGCCAGATGAACTTTCCGCAGTAGGCTGCGACTGGAACCACCCACACCGGGCTTGCAACTTGGCGTTAGTCACTATAATGTTAGGGCCACTAACACAATACAGATCCCGCACCCCACCCCGGTGCGCTTTGCAGGAGGAACAGCATCATGCCTCACGCAAAAATTTCCGCCCGGCGGTTGCCAGCGCCTGATCCCGCAAGCGACGGCGATAGCGACGCCCACGCCAACAGAAAACGCGGCCACTCCGCTTCCTGGAAAGAACCGATGGCCGGCCTGCGCGAACGCAAGAAAGCGCGCCTCCGCGAACAAATCGTCGAAACGGCCCTGCATCTTTTTCGCCAGCGTGGCTACGAAAAGACGCGCATTGACGACATTGTGCAAACGCTCGAAATCAGCCAGCCCACTTTCTTCCGCTACTTCCCCAGCAAAGAAGCTGTGTTGCGCGAAGTCGGCCGCCGCGCCTTCGCCCGCCAGGCCGAAAGCCTGAAATCTGAGCTCTCCACCAAAGCCACCACCGAACAACGCCTCCGCCGCTTTTACGAAACTCTTGGAAATGTCACCGAAGTCGGTCGCCCGCTGTGGCAAGCCGTAATTCTCGCCGGCGCCATGGATCCAGTGCGCTCACCTGAACTGCGCGGCGCCGAAGCGGCAACTGTAAACTTGCTGCGCGAAATTATCGCCGAAGGCCAAAAAAACGGCGAAGTCACCCGCGACTTTCCGGTCGTGCACCTCGCCGAATTTATGGAAGGTCTTTTCAATACCGTCGTCCGCCAGTGGGCCGTGGACCTGACCGGCCCGCACAAACTCACCGAGCGGGTTCGCAATGCCGTCGAATTTTTCTTGCGGGGTGCCCGGCCGTAATCGCCAATTACTGACAATCCGCGCGCTACTCGCGACAGCTCGCGCCTCTTACGCGCAAGCTTGCTTCACAATCACAAGCTCGCTGAGGTCCAGGTAATGAAAGCTGCCATTCTGCGCGAATTCAAAACCCAGCTGACCATCGAGGATGTCCCCCAGCCTCAGCCCGGCGCGCACGAAGTTTTGATCGCCGTCGAAGCCTGCGGCGTCTGCCATTCAGATTTGCACTTGGCCGACAACGATTGGCCGCAGCTCGCGCGCATCATCAAAAAACCGCTCATACTCGGCCACGAAATCGCCGGACGCGTCGTGGAAAAAGGAGTTTCCGTTGACAATTTCCAAATCGGCGATCGCGTCGGCGTCCCTTGGCTGCACTGGAGTTGCGGCGAATGTGAATTCTGCCGCGACGGCAACGAAAATCTCTGCGTCAAACAGCAAATCACCGGCGTCACCGTGAATGGAGGCTTCGCCGAATTCGTCAAAGCGCCTGCCAGCCACGCGCTGAAAATTCCTGAGCAGCTTTCCGCGACCGATGCCGCGCCTCTGTTCTGCGCCGGCGTCACGGTGTATCGCGCTCTGCAACACGCCAAAATTCAACCAGGCCAGCGTTTGGCGGTCTTCGGTGTCGGCGGCTTGGGCCAGATCGCCGTGCAAATCGGCGTCGGGCTAGGCGCCGCCGTCACCGCGATTGATGTCTCCGATGAAAAACTCGTGCGTGCGAAAAGTCTTGGCGCCTCCGCAACCCTGAACACCACGACCGTAAGTGTCGCCAAAGAATTGCGCCGCGTGGGCGGAGTTCACGCCGCGATCGTAACTTCCGCCGCGAAAGCCGCCTACGACGCTGCCTTTCTCAGCGTCCGGCCCACCGGAATTCTCCTGGTTGTCGGCCTGCCCGCTGAATCGATCTGCTTCCCACCCATTTCAATGGCCGCGTCGGAAATCCGCGTCCAAGCATCCTCCGTAGGCACTCGCCAGGATCTCCGCGCAGTACTCGCCATGGCCGCCGCCGGAAAATTCCATTCGCAAGTAACCACGCGCCCCCTCACGCAAGTCAACGAAGCCATGGCCGAACTACGCAATGGCTCTGTCTCCGGCCGAATCGTGCTAACTCCGCGCTAGATTTTTCTCACCGCGCGCCCGCGGCCCCGACAATCACTGCCCCCAAGCAGGCACCGCCCTTCCCCACCCCGCCCAACCTCCATCAAGAATTCTGATTTATCGCATCAGCTTTCTTATTGACGTTAGTAACTATGATGTGATACCTACACTCACAATTCTTGGGAAACGGGTCGGACCGGGGGTCGTGTGTCTTCGAATTCGTCGAAAACTTTCCGCAGTGTTGCCCATGCCTCTCGGAAAAACTCCCCGGCCGTGTTCTGTCAGAAGCGCGAACCAGCGCGCGGCGCTAAGCGCAGAAGCATTCTCGACCGTCTACCACGCCCATTCCAATCATCAACCGGCCCAAACCCGCAGCTGTCCCCCACATTAGGAGGAGCCATGAGAGTTCTGATCTCATTTACCTGCGCCATCATGCTGGCGGCGTCCGTGCTGCTCGCAACTCCAATCGCGCACGCCCAAGGTGTGGGCGCTTCGGGAAGTGTCAGCGGAACGGTCACAGATCCCAGCGGCGCCGTCGTTCCCAAGGGCTCGATCACCGCACAGGACGTTTCCAGAGGCATTCGCCTCACGTCCGATGTAGATTCTAACGGGCAGTATCGCTTCTCCAATCTGCCTCCGGGCACCTACGACCTCACCGCGCAGATCGCCGGATTCCAATCGCAAATCCAGAAGGGCGTCACCATCACAGTCGGACTGGCGGCCACTCTGGATTTCCATTTGCAGGTCGCGGCCACATCTTCAGTGGTGGAAGTTTCCGCCGCGCCGCCCGTCGTGGAAACCGAACGCGGCAGCCAGTCCAACACCATCACGCAAAAATACATTGATGATCTCCCGATTGACCGCCGCGATTACCTGAACTTCACCCTGTTGCTGCCCGGTGTCACCGATTCAACTCGCCTCACCGACGATCAGGATTTTCGCGTAAAGCAAACTCCTCAAAGCGGCCTTTCCTTCTACGGCAGCAATGGCCGGGGTAACAGCGTCACGGTTGACGGCGGCGAAACAGGAGATGATGCCGGCGGCGTGCGCCTCACCGTGAGCCAGGACGCGGTCCAAGAATTCCAGGTCAATCGCAGCAACTACGGCGCGGATTTGGGCGGCGCCACCGGCGCGTCCGTCAACATCGTCACAAAATCAGGAACCAACGACGTGCACGGGAGCGTGTACAGCTATTTCCGCAACAGTGCCCTGGACGCGCGCGATCCTTTCGCTTATACCCAAGCGCTCGCGCCCGGCGAAATCTTCGATCCCACCACAAATTCTGTCGGTTTACCCATCAAGAATTCTCTCTCGCGCTATCAATTCGGCGGAGCCATCGGCGCTCCAATCCAGAAAGACAAAACCTTCATGTTCCTGTCATTCGAAGGCTTGCGCCAGAATTCGGAGCAAGCCGTTCCGCTGCTCACCAACACGGATGAGTTTCTTCCCACTGCCGCTCAGAACGCCGTTTTCGCCGGACTCGTTGCCCAGGGCGCCACGCCTGTGCCCTGCATCAACAATCCCAACGGCACCGTAACCACTCTGCCTGCCGCGACGTGCGCCGGCGCGTTGCAAAGCGCGTTGACCACCAGCCAGCTTACCGGCCTCACCCCAGGGCAGACCGCGCTCAACACCTACTGGATCAATCAGTTGGAATCCAACGGCGGTTTGTTTGATTACACCACTCGCCAGTACCTGTTCTCCGCTCGTCTGGACCATCACATCAGCGCAGCAGATTCCATATCTCTCGCCTACCGCTACGGCCACGATTTGGAGGAGAACCCTGACGTACAATCCCTCACCGGCTTCTCCGCCGGAAGTGACATTCACAACTACGACAACAATCTTCAGGCTGCCTGGTATCACATTTTCAGTCCTCTCACTCAGAACGAGTTCCGCTTTCAATGGGATTACGACAGCTTCAACGTAATTCCCAATGAGCCAGGACAAGTAGGCGTGCAGATTGCCGGCTTCGCGAACAACCTCGGCACCAATATTTTCCTCCCTAATCTCACCATCCTCCGCCGTTACGAATTTGCCGACAATGTCACGCTCGTCCGTGGCACCCACACCATTAAATTCGGAGGCGCCGAGCTGCTGCGGGGCAATCACTCCGAATCCCACACGTTCCTGCCGGGCCGCTTCGTCTTCGGACCGCTTCCCGGCGTGCTGCTTAGTCCCCAGCTCGCCAATGTCGAACTAAATTCTTTGCAGGGCGCTTCTCTCGGCCTGCCGCAGGTTTATCAACAGGGTTTTGGTGATGCGGACTATCCCGCCTACACCCGTCCCCTGACCGAATTCTATTTGCAGGACTCCTGGAAAATCGCTCCCAATTTCACTCTGAACTACGGGCTGCGCTACGGAATCGACTCGCAATATAACCCGTTGAATACCTACTACGGTGATGTCGCCCCGCGCGTCTCGTTCGCCTGGGATCCATTCAAAGATCACAAGACGGTGGTCCGCGGCGGATTTGGAATGTTTTACGGACCGATTGACGCCCAGATTCCCCAGGTGGACTTGAGCCTTGGAGTGCTGAACGCGAATAGGAGCACGGTCGAGAATCAGCACAATACTTCGCAAGTTCCCGATCAGGTCCTCAACGCTCAGAACACCTGCGGAATCGGCGTCACTGCGCTCGGCCCCGGTGGCACCATATTTCCGGGTACCGGTGCCAGCCCCTGTAACCGCTTTATATCCATTTACGCAGATCCTCTCGGTGGCACCGGACTTCCTTTTCTGCAAAACTCCGCTACCATCTTTCAGACCCTCTTCGGCGCGGGCCTGATCCAATGCACCACGCCGACGGCCGGCCAGAACGCCTGTATCACCCCGCAGTCCCTCCTCCCAACCACCGCAGGCGGGCTATTCCCGCAACCGTTCGGCTCGGGAATTTTCGTTCAGAATAGCGGCCAGCTTTCGCCATTAACCGTGCTGTTCAGCAACCCGCCTAACTATAGGCCGCCTTACTCCGAGCAAGCTTCGCTCGGCATCGAACGCGAGATCACCCCCGGCTTCTCCGTGTCTGTCAGCTTTATTTATTCCCACACCCTTCACCTACCCGTCGCGATTGATACCAACCTGTTCGCCTCGACGCCCATGAGCACGGTAACCTTGGCGAACGGCAAGTCCGTCTCCTACCGCAACTGGAATACCAGCGCCGCCACCGATCCGGCCGCTGGATTGGAAACTTCAGGTCCCGGCGCAGGCGGCGTCTACCCCTGCGCGGTTACTCTCAACGGTTTCGGTCAGCCGGTTTCGCCCTGCTTCGTGAACGTGCTGGTGACACAGAACAATCAATACACTGCTGCGTCCTCCGGCCTCTACGAGGGCGGCATCATCGAAGTCCACAAACGCTTCAGTGACAATTTTTCGTTCTTCGGAAGTTATACCTACAGTAAGGCCTTCGACACCGGAACCGATTTCAATACCGACTTCGGTCCGCAAGATCCCACGAACTTGGCTGCGGAACGCGCTCTCTCCGAATTTGACGAACGCAACAAAGTGGTACTCGCAGGAGTCTTCAACAGCCCGTGGAAAAACGCCTTCCTCTCGGGCTTTCAATTTTCGCCGGTTTTCCAGTATCACAGCGGCCATCCCTTCAACTTGCTAGCCGGTGGCGAGGTCAATGGAAACAACCACACCACCAACGAACGCCCCATCGGTGCTCCCCGCGATACCGGCCTCGGCCCCAACTACGTTGACTTCGACGCGCGCTTGACCTGGCAGCACAAACTCGGCGAGCGGGTCAACCTGGTGCTGACTGCGGAGGGCTTCAACATCGCCAACCACACCAATTACGCCAGCGTGAACAACGAGGTAAGCCCGCTGTTCGGACTCACGCCCGGTTTCACCACTTTCAACGTGCACGGCAGCGCTGCCCTCTCCCCTAGCACACCTCTCGGCTTCACTTCGGCGTTGCCCAAACGGGAGATTCAGCTCGGCTGCAGATTCACTTTCTGATTGCGCGGCAGAAAATCGTCAGCGGTCCCCGCAACGGTCGTGCCGCCGGTGCACCGCCTGCAACGAGTACCGTTAGCTTGTAACATATGATATAAACACACGCCATTGTGAAAAAACGGATTTGACCGAGTGCCATATCCGCGATTTTTCTTGCTTCCTCGGCATCCGACTTCGTCACTGGACATACTCTGGTGGTTGCTGGAGGTCAATCCGCCCGATTCAGGCAAAATAAGCCATGAACATTCCACTCACTCCACTGCGTTTCCTGCGTTACGCGGCGCAGCAATATCCTCGTCGCACCGCCGTCGTCTGCAATGACGAGCGCTTCACCTACGCCCAAATGTCCGAACGAGTCAGCCGTCTCGCCGGAGCTCTGCGCGCAGCCGGAATTCAGCCTGGCGCTCGCGTCGCTTTCCTCAGCAGCAATTGCCATCGCCTGCTCGAAGCGTATTACGGCGTCCTCGAAGCCGGCGCCGTTCTGCTTCCGCTCAATATCCGCCTCACGCCAGCAGATCTCGGCTACATCCTCAACGATTCCGGCGCCAGCGCCCTTTTCATCGAAAAACAATTCCTTCCCGTCGCCGAAGCCTTTCGCAAAGATATCCCAAGCGTAAAATTCTGCTGCCAGCTCGACGGCACTCCCGAAGCACCGTGGCTCGCCCCCAAAAATTACGACGCTCTCCTGTCTACCACCACGCCGTGGCAAGCGGACATATCTGCCATTGACGAAAAATCCGTCGCCGAACTTTTCTACACCAGCGGCACCAGCGCCAATCCCAAAGGGGTTATGCTTACTCACCGCAACATTTACCTCCACGCGCTGCACGTCTGCCTGGGACTGCAGATTGAACGAGCCGCCGTCGAGCTTCACACCATCCCCCTTTTCCACGCCAATGGATGGGGCGTCGCGCATTTCCTCACCCTGCTCGGCGGCCGTCACGTAATGATCCAGCGCTTCGACCCAAAGGAAATTTTCCGCCTCATCGAAAAGGAGGGCGTGCATTCGCTCAGCCTCGTGCCCATCATGGCCACCGCCCTGGTGAATTGCCCCGAGCTCCCCAATTACAATTTGACAACTCTCCGCCGCATCACTATCGGCGGCGCCGCGTCCTCTCCCACGCTAATTCGCGAAGTGGAAGAAAAACTCGCCTGCGAATGTTTTTCCGGCTACGGCCTCACCGAAACTTCGCCCACACTTTCCATTTCTCCCATGAAAACCGGAATGAATTGGCAAGGCGAGCAGCGTTTCACCGGCCAGGCCATGACCGGCTACGCAATTCCCGGCGTGGACCTTCGCGTGGTGGATCCCAACGACAACGACGTCCCGCACGACGGCCAATCCATCGGCGAAATCATCGTCCGCGGTGACGGCGTCATGGAAGGCTACTGGGGCCAGCCCGAAGCGTCCGCCGAAGCCCTACGCGGCGGCTGGTTTCACACCGGAGATATGGCGACGCTCAACGAAGATGGCTACGCCCTAATTGTTGATCGCAAAAAAGACATCATCGTCAGCGGCGGCGAAAATATTTCTTCGCTTGAACTGGAAAAAGCCATTCTCGCTCATCCTGCCGTTCTGGAAGCCGGCGTGATTCCCGTCCCCGACGCCAAATGGGGCGAAGTCCCCAAAGCTCTCGTGGTGTTGAAACCGAATGTCGCCGCCACCGAAGCCGAACTCATCGAGTTCTGCCGCTCGCGTCTGGCGCATTACAAATGTCCGCACTCATTTGAGTTCGTGGACAATCTGCCCAAAACCGGCACCGGCAAAATCCTGAAAAAAGACATCCGCAAGAAGTATTGGCAGGGACAAGACACGCTGCGTCAGGGTTTCGCCGTGCCAACGCCATCGAAAGCAAAATCCGGTGCCTGAATGAAGTAAGCGCACTTCGACGCGTCGTGTCGCGGCGCTTTTCGCAGAAAAGCTTTTGCAGTCAACCCGAAGGAGCCTGATCCATGGATTTAAACCTAACCCCCGACGAATTGCAGTTCCGCGAAGAACTCCGTGCCTGGCTAGCGACGAACGTTCCGAAAGACTGGAACGAATGGCGCGAAAAACCCATCGAGGAATCCTTCCCCTACCTGCGCGCCTGGCAGCGAAAACTCCAGAAAGGCCGCTGGGCCGCTGTCTCCTGGCCCAAGGAATACGCAGGCCGCAGTGCCACGCTCATGCAGCAAGCGATTTTCTGGGAGGAAATGGCCCGCGTCGAAGCACCGCCCATGGCCAATTCTCTCGGCCTCGGCCTCATCGGCCCCACCATCATCGCCTACGGCACCGAAGCCCAGAAGCAGCGCTTCATTCCAAAAATTCTCAGCGCTGAAGAAATCTGGTGCCAGGGCTTCTCTGAACCGAACGCTGGCTCCGACCTCGCCGGCCTGCAAACCCAAGCAGTCCTCCACGGTGATCACTATGTCGTCAACGGCCAAAAAATTTGGACCAGCTACGGCTGGGTCGGCGACTGGTGCGAGCTCGTCGTGCGCACCGACCCCACCGCCGCGAAACACAAAGGTCTCACCGTTCTCCTGATAGACATGAAATCTCCCGGCGTCGAAGTTCGCCCGCTGCGCCAAATGACTGGCGAATCCGAATTCAACGAGCTTTTTTTCCGTGACGTCCGCGTCCCCGCCGAAAACGTCCTCGGCAAAGTGAACGACGGCTGGAACGTCGCCATGAGCACTCTGATGTACGAACGCGGCTCCTACGGCGCACGCCTCCATCTCATTTTCAAACGCTACATCACCCGCCTCATCGAACTCGCGCGTAAAATCCAGCGCAACGGTCAGCCAGCTGCTCAAGACCCCGTCATTCGCCAGAAGCTCGCACAGTGCAGCGCCGAAATCGAAATCATGCGCTTCAATCAGATGCGCGCCTTCAGCCGCCTCACCGCCACCGGCGTACCCGGCCCCGAAGGCAGCATCCAGAAAATTTTCTGGAGTGAGCTGAACCAGCGCCTCCAGCAAATCGCGCAGGAAATCCTCGGCCCTTACGGCCAGCTCCTCTCCGCCGACCCGCGCGCCATTGATAACGGCATGTGGTCTTACGCCTATCTGCGCACCCGCGGCAATACCATCGAAGCCGGCACTTCCGAAGTGCAGCGCAATATCATCGGACATTTTGTGCTCGGCCTGCCCAGAAGTTATTAGGCCAAAACTCAGAAGGGGAACCTCCATGCAATTCGGCTTGAGTGAAAGTCAGGAATTCCTGAAAGACAGCGCGCGAAAATTCTTCGCCGGCGAATGTCCCGGCGCGGAAATGCGACGCCTGATGGAAACCGACACCGCCTACGACGCCGCGCTTTGGTCCAAGCTCACCGACCAGGGCTACACCGGCATTATTTTTCCTGAAACCTACGGCGGAGTCGGTCTCGGCAAAGTTGAGCTCATGCTGCTGATGGAAGAGGCCGGCCGCGCGCTCTTGCCCGGCCCGTTTTTTTCCACCGTAGTACTGGCCGGTTCCGTGCTCGATGCCGTCGCCTCCCCCGCGAACAAACACAAATATCTGGCGCCCATCTGCCGAGGCGAAGCTCGCTCCAGCGTCGCCATTCTCGAGGCCAACGCCAGCTGGGATCCTCGCGACATCCAACTCACCGCGACAAACGGAAAACTCACCGGCGAAAAATATTTCGTCTCCGATGCCGCCATCGCCGATTTCATTCTCGCAGTAGCGCGTAATGGCGTCTTCGTCGTCAACGCCAAAGCCCCCGGCCTGAACATCTCTCCTATGACCGCGATGGATCTCACCCGCAAGCTCTACGTCGTTGAATTCAATAACACTCCTGCGGAAGAAATCGGCTCCACCACCAATCTCGAATGCGCTTTCGACGTCGCCACGGCCGCTGTCTCCGCCGAACTAGTCGGCGGCATGCAACGCACGCTCGACATCACCGTCGAATACGCTAAAACGCGCAAACAGTTCGGAAAACCCATCGGCACATTTCAAGCCGTCCAACACCAGTGCGCGGACATGTATCTGGAAACCGAAAGTTCCCGCTCCGCGGTGTACTATGCCGGATGGGCCCTGGAAGAAAATTCCCCGGACGCATCAACCGCCGTCTCGATCGCGAAGATGTACGCAAGTGATGCCGCCCGCACCGTCGGCAATCGCGGCATCCAGATTCACGGCGGCATGGGCTTCACCTGGGAAAATGATGTGCACCTGTACTACCGTCGCGCCAAAGGCTCGGAAACCGCATTCGGCGACGCTACTTTTCATCGCGAGCGCATTGCCACGAAAGTGATAGATTCCGTCGCTACAGACGCCGGCACCGTCTCCGCGAAATCCGCGTAAATAAATAAACCAAGGATTCTCTCCATGACCGACCTCATCAAACTCACAAAAGAAAACAACATCGCCGTAATCACCATAAATAATCCTCCGGTCAATGCCCTCAGCCCCGGGGTCCCCGAAGGCATCTCCGAAGCGCTCGATCAAATCGCGCAAGACGACGCCATCAAAGCCGTCGTCCTCATCGGCGGCGGCCGCACCTTCATCGCCGGCGCCGACATCAAAGAATTCGGCAAAATGACCTCCGGAAAGCCGCGCGGCGCGGGCCTGCTCCCATTTCTTCTTAAAATCGAAGACAACAAAAAGCCGGTGATCGTCGCCATTCACGGCACTGCTTTCGGCGGCGGCCTGGAAGTCGCCATGGCCTGCCACTATCGCGTCGCCGTTTCCAGCGCGCAAGTCGGTCAGCCCGAAGTAAAACTCGGCATCATTCCCGGCGCGGCCGGAACGCAACGCCTTTTTCGCCTAGCAGGCGTCGCCAAAGCAGTCGAAATGTGCGCCACCGGAAATCCCATCAAAGCCACAGAAGCTCTGCAGTACGGTATCGTTGATCGCATCATCGAAGGTGACCTTCTCCCTGGCGCAATCGCATTCGCACGCGAAATCGCCGCTAAGACCGCTCTCAAGACGCGTGAGCGTAATGAAAAACTCGGCACGGCCGCCGAGAACGCTCCCATTTTCTCTGCCGCACGCGAAACCGTCGCCAAGAAACAGCGCGGCCTGCTCGCGCCCGTCGCCGCGATCACCGCCATCGAAGGAGCCACAACGTTGCCCTTCTCCGAAGGCTGCCAGCTCGAGCAAAAGCTTTTCATCGAATGTCTCTTCTCCGACCAATCCAAAGCCCTAATCCACGTTTTCTTCAGCGAACGCGAAGTCAGCAAAATTCCCGACGTCCCCAAAGACACTCCTCTCATCCCCATAAAATCAGCCGCGGTAGTCGGCGCCGGCACCATGGGCGGCGGCATCGCCATGGTTCTCGCCAATGCCGGAATTCCGGTCACACTAAAAGATGCGGACCAGAACACTCTCGATCGCGGCCTCGCCACCATCCAGTCAAATTACGCAAACTCCGTGAAACGCGGCCGCTTCTCGCAACCAGACGCTGATGAGCGTTTCAAACGCATTACTCCCACGCTCTCCTACGACGATTTCAGCAGAGTAGATTTGGTAATCGAAGCCGTCTTCGAAGGCATGGCCCTTAAGAAAGAAGTCTTCAAAGAACTCGATCGTGTCTGCAAACCCGGCGCCATCCTCGCCAGCAATACTTCCACGCTAAATATTGACGAAATTGCTTCCGCCACCTCGCGTCCCGCGGCCGTAATCGGCACCCATTTCTTCAGCCCCGCAAACGTGATGCGCCTGCTGGAACTTGTCCGCGGAAAAGCCACCTCCAAAGAAGTAATCGCCACGTGCATGCAGCTTTCAAAATCGCTCGGCAAAGTCGGCGTGCTCGTCGGCAACTGCCGCGGCTTCGTCGGCAATCGCATGTTCGGCCCTTATCGCCGCGAAGCGCAATTTCTCGTCGAAGAAGGCGCCAGCATCGCCGCCGTGGATAAAGCGCTCGCCGATTTCGGCATGGCCATGGGACCGCTCGCCACTGGCGATCTCGCCGGCCTCGATGTTGGCTGGCGCATCCGCGAGGAATATCGCCACCTTGAAAAACCCGGTATTCGTCAGCCGCTCGTCGAAGATAATTTGTGCAAGCTGGGCCGCTTTGGCCAGAAAACCGGCGCAGGTTGGTACAAATACGACGATCAACGTCGCGCCACGCCCGATTCCGCGGTTGACGAACTGATCCGGAAATGGGTAACCGACGTAAGAATCCCGCAGCGCGAAATTTCCCCCGCGGAAATAGTGGACCGCTGCATCTACGCGCTGGTCAACGAAGGCGCGCGCATTCTCGAAGAGGGCTACGCCCTGCGCGCCTCCGACATAGACATCATTTATCTCAATGGCTACGGCTTCCCCGCATATCGCGGCGGCCCCATGTGGTATGCAGATACGGTCGGCCTGAAACAAGTTCTAGCCCGCATCTCGGAATTCCATCGCCAGCACGGTGAAATCTGGCAACCAGCTCCGCTGTTAGTGCGCCTAGCAGAGCAAGGCAAGACTTTCGCCCAATCCGGCAAAGAAGAGGGCGCCGCCGGTTAATTTGCGCGCGGGAATTCAGAACCCGCGATGCGCACAATCCGAGTCTGGACCCGCGCGCATTTCGCCTTCACAATATCTCGGGTGATCCAATCTTGAACGACCAGCCAACCTGACGATGGGCATCCTCTATCTCGTACGCCACGCGCAAGCATCCTTCCTCCAGCCGGACTACGACAAATTGTCCGCGCTCGGCGAAGCGCAGTCACGCCTCCTCGGCGAACACTGGGCACAACGCAAAATCACATTCGACCGCGTCTGCGTCGGCCCCTGCACACGGCAAAATGACACTCTAGATCTCGTGAGCGCCGCCTACCAAAAAGCTGGCATGAATTTCCCAGAACCGCAAACGCTCCCGGAATTCGACGAATATCGTGCAGAAGAAGTGCTCCGCGGCACCCTCCCAGCGTTGCTGGAAAAAGACCAACAAATCCGCGACCTCCACGCCGCGTTCCAGTCCGCCTCCAACAACACCGAGCAACGCAAAACTTTTCAACGCCTATTCGCTGCCGTCATCGGCGACTGGGTGCGCGGTACAATCCAGGCAGAAGGCGTGGAAACCTGGGCGCAATTCTGCTCCCGCGTGAATTCCGGCCTCGATAAATTCCTTACCTCCGAAAAACACGGTGAACGAGTAGCGATTTTCACCTCTGGCGGTCCCATCGCCGAAGCAACGCAACGCGCCCTGCACCTCTCGCCCGAAAGCACTCTGCAAATGACCTGGATGTCACGCAATTCATCCTGGAGCGACTTTCTTTACACCACCCAACGCTTCACGCTCAGCAGTTTCAATATCCACGAACACATCACCGATCCCGCAATGCGCACGTATCGCTAGGGGGATTTTCCGATGACCGATTTCCTCGATCAACCCACAACTATTCGCGCCGGCGAAGAACTGAACGCAGCGTCGCTCGAGCCGTATCTGCGCAATCACTTTCCCAACGAAGCCGGTGCGCTCGAAATCCGCCAATTCCCCGCCGGCCATTCCAATCTCACCTATTCACTCCGCCTCGGCGCCAAAGAATTAGTCCTCCGCCGCCCGCCCTTCGGCAGCAAAGTGAAATCCGCGCACGATATGTCCCGCGAATTCCGCGTTCTCTCCAAACTCCACTCCGTTTACGCGCCCGCCCCCGAAGTTCTTCTCTATTGCGACGACGATTCCATCATTGGCGCGCCCTTCTACCTAATGCAACCGGTCCACGGCATCATCCTGCGCCGCACTCTTCCGCGCGGTTTGGATTTTCCCGCCGCAAAAGCCCGCAGTCTCAGCGAATCCTTCATTGATAATCTCGTGCGCCTGCACCACGTGGACTACACCGCCGCTGGCCTCGCCGATCTTGGCAAACCGGACGGATATCTCGAGCGCCAAGTCCGCGGCTGGACCGAACGCTACCACGGCTCGAAAACGCACGATTATCCCGAAGTGGAAAAAATCACGGCATGGATGCAGCAGTACCTGCCCCCCACCACCGCCGTTTCGCTAATCCACAACGACTACAAATACGACAACGTCGTCCTCGACGAGAACGACATCACCAAAGTCGTCGGCGTCCTCGACTGGGAAATGTGCTCCATCGGCGATTCACTCACAGACATTGGCACCGCGCTAGCCTACTGGGTGGATAAAACCGATCCGGACGAAGTTCAGATAAATCGCTGGGGGCCAACTACGGAAGAGGGAAGTTTCACTCGCGCGGAAATCGTGCAGCACTACGCGCAGCAGACGCACAGCGATGTTTCTCGGATCGCCTTCTATCTCGCCTTCGCGCGCTTCAAACTGGCCGTAATCGTCCAACAGATTTATTTCCGCTATCATCGGGGCCTGACCAAAGACGCCCGCTTTGCAACCATGCCCGCAACCATCCAAATGCTACTGCGGGCATCCCTGCATACCGCCCAGTCCAGCCGCATCTAAAAAATAAGCTGTCATTTCGAACACGCAGCAGCGGGCAGGAGATCTGCTTCTTACGGAATCCCAATGCGCTTAGATGTAATACCGAACAATCCACTCCGCCACGCAACCAGGTTTTTCCGCTCCTTCAATTTCCACTGAAACGCTATAAATCGCTTCCAACGAGTCCGCAATTTCCCTGAACGCCAGCAATCCCACGCGCGCCCGAATCTTCGAATCCACTCGCACAGCCGCAGGAAACCGTACCTTGTTTAACCCATAATTCACAGCCAATCGCACGCCACCTTCAATCCGTATCACCTGATGCACAAACTGGCTGATCAACGAAAGCGTCAAAAACCCATGCGCGATCGTCGTTCCATAAGGCGATTCGCGACCAGCCCGCTCCCCGTCCATGTGAATCCACTGCCGATCCTCGGTAGCCTCCGCAAATTGCACGACCCGCGCTTGCGTAACTCGAAACCATTCCGTCACGCCGAGTTCGCGGCCCACAAATTCCTTTAGCGCCCGCGGATTTTTCAAAACCAGCGGCATCAACGATCTTCCAGTCCGGGATCCGCGCCAACGTCGCGGGTCTGCCACCACGAAAATTACTTCTCTGCCGAGCTCCCGGCAGGTTTACCGCTCTTCGCCAGCTCCCACTTCGCTACCGACTCCACATGCACCTCATCCGGCCCATCCGCCAATCGCAATGTCCGCACCATCGCCCACGCCCCAGCCAGAAAAGTATCCTGCGAAACGCCAGCCCCTCCGTGCGCCTGTATCGCACGGTCCAGCACACGCAACGCCACAGCAGGCGCCACCACTTTTATCATCGCAATCTCCGCGCGCGCCGCCTTGTTCCCCACCGTATCCATCATATAAGCTGCTTTCAACGTGAGCAGCCGCGCCTGCTCGATCTCCATCCGCGATTCCCCAATTCCCGCGCGAATCGTTCCCTGCTCCGCGAGCGTCTTCCCAAACGCCACTCTCGTCTGGACGCGCTTGCACATCGCCTCGAGCGCCCGCTCCGCCAGTCCGATACAACGCATGCAATGATGAATTCGCCCCGGCCCTAGCCTCCCCTGCGCAATTTCAAATCCGCGCCCTTCACCTAGCAGCATGTTCGCAGCCGGCACGCGCACATTTTCGAAATGTATTTCGGCGTGCCCGTGCGGCGCGTGGTCGTAGCCAAACACTTTAAGCATCCGCACAATCTTCACGCCCCGCGCATCCAGCGGCACCACAATCATCGACTGTTGTTTGTGCGCCGCAGCCGCGGGATCGCTCTTGCCCATAAAAATCGCGATTTTGCAGCGCGGATCGCCCGCTCCCGACGACCACCACTTCCTTCCGTTCACAATGTACTGATCTCCGCTCCGCACAATTCTCGCCGCGATGTTGGTCGCATCCGAAGACGCCACATCCGGCTCGGTCATCGAAAAACATGAGCGAATCTCCCCAGCCAGCAGCGGCCTTAGCCATTTTTCCTTCTGCTCCGCCGTGCCATAACGCGCCAGCACCTCCATATTCCCCGTATCCGGCGCCGAACAATTAAAAACCTCCGCCGCCATGTGGCTGCGTCCCATGATTTCGCACAGCGGCGCGTATTCCAGGTTGCTCAGCCCCGCGCCGCCAGGATCCTCCGGCAAAAATAAATTCCACAATCCCTCGCCGCGCGCCTTTACCTTCAGCTCTTCCACGATCTGCGTCGGCTTCCACGGTTCGCGCGCCGATTCCTCCTCGAATCGCCGCTCATTCGGATACACGTGCGCGTCCATGAACGTCTGCAACCGCTGCTGCAGCTCCTTCGTCTTCGCGCTCGGCTCAAAGTTCATCGGTCTCGGTTATTTCCCAGTGAAAGCCGGCGGGCGCTTCTCTACAAAATGCGCCACTCCCTCTTTGAAATCCTCGCACTGCAAACTCGCCAGCATTTCCCGCTCGGAAATCTCGAACGCCTCGCCCAACGTCTGGAACATCGCGTCATACACTTGCCGCTTGATCACGCGCAATGATCGCGGGCTAACGTTCGCAGCCAGCTCCGCAGCGTATTCCCGCACCTTCTCCTGAAAGACATCCTGCGGGTACACCTGATTCGCCAAACCCATGCGAAACGCCTCCGCTGCGTCAATCAAGCGCGCGGAAAACAATAAATCCAGCGCGTTCGCATGTCCCACCAGCCGGGGCAGTATCCACGCCATTCCATATTCAGCAATCAATCCGCGCCGCGCGAACGCCGTGCTGAATCGTGCCGCATCCGAAGCAAAACGCAAATCGCAATAAAGCGCGATCACCAGTCCCAATCCCACCGCCGGGCCGTTGATCGCCGCGATCACCGGCTTGCTCATCGCCGGAAAATACGAATACTTCTTCTGAAAGTCCGCCCGCACACTGCCATTGCCCGAGCCAGAACCGGATCCCGCTCCAGCCTGCACCGCCTGCGTCCGCTGCGCCGCATCCAAACCCTTCGTCGCCACCGTGCTCAGCAGGGACATGTCCGCCCCCGCGCAGAATCCGCGCCCCGCGCCCGTCAGCACAATTACCCGAACATTTTCGTCGCGCTCTGCTTCCATCATCGCGGCCCGCACTTCCTGCTCCATCACCGCTGTCCAGGCGTTCAATTTGTCGGGACGATTCAGCGTAATCGTGGCCACCCGCTGGTCCACCTCGTACAGCGTTTCTTGATTTGGCATGGTGAGCCGGATTATATACAATGGCGCCCGTGTTAGTAACATTCATCTGTTTGTGACTATCTCATTTCATGCCGCTCGCCAATCGGCACAGCCAAGCCATCTCAATCCACACGAGGCCCCATGCCCTTCACTAAAAATCAAGGCGCCAAAATCTATTGGGATGAACAAGGTTCAGGCGAACCTCTGCTGCTCATCATGGGCCTCAGCTATCCCTCCTACATGTGGCATCGCACCCGCCCGTTTCTCGCGCAAAATTTTCGCACCATCGCTTTCGATAATCGCGGCATCGGCCAGAGTGATGTGCCAGCAGGCGTCTATCCCATCGCGCTAATGGCTTCCGACGCGGCCGCAGTTCTCGATGCCGCAAATGTCCCGAGCGCACACGTCTTCGGCCTATCCATGGGCGGCATGATCGCTCAAGAATTCACGCTGCAATATCCCCGGCGCGTCCGCTCCCTAATCTTGGGTTGCACCAATGCCGGTGGGCCACACGTAGTGAACGCCGCCCCTGAAGTCCTGCAAATTCTCATGCGCCAGGGTATGACGCCCGAAGAAGCGAAAGAAGCCATCATCCCGTTCATCTACGACGCGGGCACCCCACGCGCACGTATTGACGAAGACATGGTCATCCGCATGAAGTGGTATCCCACTCCGCAAGGCTATTTCGGCCAACTACAAGGCATTCTCGCCTGGGAGACCTACAGCCGGATCGCGCAGATCAAATCTTCCACGCTCATCATCCACGGCGAAACTGATCAGCTGGTTCCCGTCGCGAATGCCCATCTAATCGCCGAACGCATTCCGCACGCGAAGCTCGTCCTGATCCCGCACGCCAGCCACGTTTTCGAAACCGACCAACCCGGCGTAGCCAATCGCGCCATCGCGGAATTTCTATCCACGCAGTAAACTTCGGCACAACACAACTGTCCCGGTTTTTTGACGTTCTAGGTTTTAGTTTGTGGGGTTTGACTGTGTGGATTCGGACGTCGAAGGTTCTGACTTTGTAGCGGCCGCCTGCTTTTTTTAGGCGGGCGTTCTTGAATTTGCCTTTGAAGTCGTCCTACGCAGCTACCTCAGAATCCGTAGGGGCACGGCATGCCGTGCCCAACTTTCTTATAACGTTCGCCTATCTGAAGCGTTCACCCACCACGAAAAATTCACAAAAACCACTACGGCCGCTGCCCAGGCGCCTTCCCAACCCCTGCGTTATTAATCGCCGTGCAATTCGACGAAGGCACTACGTGCGCCGCAGCCGCCGGCGTCGAACACGTGTTCGTCTTGCTCGCCGCGCGAATCACGATAGCCGCCACCGTCACCGCCACGGCCGCGCCCACCCCAACCGCCGTCGCCCCCGCAACTCCCAATCCGCCGCCAGCTCCGCCAGCCCCGCCCACGCTCGTCGTGCTGGTCATATCCGTCACCGTCACAGGCGTCGCCGGCACCGGTGGCGTAGGAGCCGCATTAAATTGCACGCTCGACGTCTCGCCCGCGCCCACAATCACGCACGGCCCCAGAATTCGGCCGTTCTTATCTTTCTTCTGGTCGTCACCGCTCTGCGCGCCTTCCTCTTCCTCTTTCTTCTTCGATTTATACGCGCAGAAATTCACTTTCCCCTCGTACACCACGATCCGCG
Organism: uncultured Acidobacteriota bacterium; assembly: GCA_963821765.1. GTDB lineage: Bacteria > Acidobacteriota > Terriglobia > Acidiferrales > UBA7541 > Palsa-295. The sequence goes on along the minus strand of CAWGFF010000002.1, from coordinate 277,997 downwards.
TCGTATCTCCCTCGGAATCCAGTGCGAAATCGGTTCCTACCACGCCCGCCACTCCCGTCGGCGTGCGAATTTGAAAACTGGCGTTCGGCTTCACCTGCTTCACAGCTTTCGCGCGCACCCGCCCGTAATTCAGATCCAGTTCCGTCTGCTGCGCCCCGCCGTCATGTTTCGTTACCGTCAGATTTGACTCCGATCCCACACTCAGCACCGAGCCGTCGTCCAACGCCACGCGAGCTCGCGCCAGATGACCCGTATTAATCACATCGCCCCAATAAATCGCTTCAGACGTTGAAGCCGGCGTCTGCTGAGCTCCGCGAATCACGTTCACCACCGGCAACACCGCGGTCAATTTCCCAGCATGCTGCGGTTGCGCCGCCTGCGCCGCCACCACGTCCGCAGGAATCGCCAGCAGCGTGCAGATCAGCAGCGCAGTCAGACACGTTAGTGGATGGCGGACGTTCATCTTCGCTCTTACCTCCCCGGGCATTCTGCTGGCTTTGCGTCTCAGGTCAGAACTTCCCGGTGCATTGAAATCCTCGGGGAACACACCAATCGCGGGGGTCGGACAGAAAACTACCATAACTGGCCCACACCTCATAGCAATTTTCTGCGCGGCGGCCAGAACGCCGCGCTTGCGCCTATACCCTGCGCGGCTCCCACGCTCCATTAGCAAAAGCCGCGCTGTATCAGGGCTTTCGCTCACGGGCCGCGATGGAAGCCATCATCGTGCGCATCGCTTCCGTGCTCCCCGGCGCGTTCTTCTCCCGCCAGGCCTCCATCCGTTTCACGTGCTCTTCCAGCCGCGCAAACGCCTGCGGGTTCTTGAACATCTCTCGCCATCCCGCCACAATCGGCTTCACCCGTTCCCATACGATCCACTGCTCGCCCGTGCTCTCGAAGAAAAATTCCTCGTCAATCAGCCCGCGATTCACAATATTCGCCACCATATCCCAGTAGCTCAGCACCATCCGCATGAACGCGCTTTCCTGCGAATTCGGCGCCGCCAGATTCGTCACGTCTTCCAGCGACGTCGGCTTGAAGTTCCGGATGTACCAATCCCGCGCCTCACGCAATCGCGGCTCGCGGCGTATGTCGTACAGCCGCAGCATCAGATTTACCTGTTCGTGCGTCACTTCTCCCATCGCATCCTCCCTCATTGTCGATCGAAGCAATTCGATTGCAGCGGTTAGCTCGAAGCTCTTCGGTTGAAGTTGTTCGGTTGCAGCCGCTTGTCCGGCAAGAACCGCGCGAAGCTACCCTTCGTTCTGCAGCACTTCCCCCTGCAGCATCACTTGATGTGTATGACTCAGCGGAATTTTCGCCTGCTCGAATCCCAGCTTGATCCGGCGCCGCAATTCGCGCGCCACATCATCCTTGCGGTTCAATATCGTCCGCGCTTGCAACCGAATCACTGTACCATCCAAGGACAGCGCTTCGATCCCCAGCACCCTCGGTCCATCAATCAACGCTGCAGACCAATCCGCATCATTTCGAAAATCCCCCGCGATTCTTTCCAGAGTCGCCAGCGCCCGTCCCACCATCTCCGCCGCCGGCACTGTCACGTCCACAAACGCCTGCGACCAATCGCGGCTCAGATTCGCCACCTGCCCCACCAGGCTGTTCGGCACCGTCACCATCGCGCCTGCCGGATTTCGTATCACCGTGCGCCGTAAAGTCAGGTGCTCCACCCGTCCCGTCTCGCCATTCACCTGAATCAAATCCCCCACCACGTACTGATCCTCAAACACGATAAAAAATCCGTTGATGAAATCCTTCAGCAGGCTCTGCGCGCCAAACGCAATCGCAATGCTTGCCACTCCCGCCGTCGCCATCGCCGGAGCGATATCAAACCCCAACACCTCAAACCCCATCAATACCGCGATCAGCGCAATAATCGCCGCGCCAATGCTGTACAGCAGCCCCGCCAACGTGCGCGTCTGCTGTTCGCGCATCTGACCCGCGCGCGACGACGATTTCGCCAAGTGCACCAGCCGCGCCGTCACCGCCTTCAGCATCCGCGTTAATAGGATCGCAAACACCAGGATGACCGCCAGTCGCAAGCCGGTCTTCCCTGCAATTTCCATCCACCGTGAGAACGAATCAGTCATAAGATAGAGGGAGCGGAATTATACCACCCGACCAGCCGCCCTATGCCTTGCGGCCAGCCGCAGCCTCAAGCACATTCCGCGAACGGGAGCACGCATTATGGACCCGAAAAAGCGTAATTTCATCACCCAACTATTTTCCTGGACCTTCGCTGCCCCGTTCGCGCTGCTGGCCATTCGCGCCGCCTTCGCGCAGCAGAATCCCAGCCCCAGGCTGCCTGCGGGCAATACGCCGGTGCACGACGGCCGCAACGATCCCTTCGGCGACTCCGCCGCGAAGCCGGACCCGAAGCAGGTCCTGAAACAGAACAAAGAACAGATCCACGACGACGTCGAAAAACTCTACGTTCTCGCCACCGAGCTCAAGGACGAAGTCGAGAAAACCGATTCCTCCAACGTTCTGTCGCTGGCGATGATCAACAAGGCCGAACAAGTTGAGAAGCTAGCCAAACAAATAAAAAACCTGTCTCGCGGCTAGCCCGCGAAAATTTTCGGCCTGCGTCGAAAATTCTCCTGCGCGTTCGCGCGTCCACCGCGTCCTGAATAGCGCCGCCGGAAGGGCGGGGCTTCAGCCCCGCCGACAAGCTTCCAAAACGAGAAGGGCTTTAGCCCCTGAAGCCGTCTTCTTCGATCGCGCCTGAGCATTTACGAAATAGTCGCGACTTGGCCCAGCGACGCCGACGCTTCTCACTTGCTCATTTTGCCTGAGCACTTGCCGCACCCGAATTTCCGTGCGCATACTCAACTCGCACCGAAACAATCTCGTACGGATGCACTGGAACCGTGATTTTCCCGTCCCGCGAAATCGTCAACGGTGCGCCTTCGGCCAGTTCCATCAAATTCGTCAACGTAGCAGATGCCGCCCCCGCCGGAACGCTCAACCGCACCTCCGCATTCTTCCCCGCCCACTCATAAAATCGAAATAGTAAGGCGTCGCCATCCTCCGTCTTCTTCACCGCCGTCAAAACCACATTGTCCTGCTCCACACCCACAAAAGAATGTTCAGCTCCCCACGCTCCTGTATGCGAACTCACCGGCAAAGCTCTCAACCGCTCATTGAATTCGTACCCGCGTCGCACCGTCAGCGCCTGCTTCCAATCACCCACGTGCGGATACAACCCGTACGCAAAACGTTGCGGCCCGCGATCCGCATCCGCGTCCGGCCAGGTCGGCGAACGCAGCAATGAAATCCGCAGCACGTTGCCCTTCGCGCCGTAGCCGTACTTCGAATCATTAATCAGGCTGAATCCGTGCCCCGCGTCGCCCAGATCCGCCCAGCGCAGCGCCGGTACCTCAAATTTCGCCGCTTCCCACGAATTGTTGCGCGTCGTCGGCCGCTCGATTGACCCGTACGGGATTTCGTACGTCGCATGCTCGCTCGATGCCGCCAGCGGAAACGCAGCCTTCAGCAGCACGTGCGTTTCGTGCCAGTCAAAATCATTCACCACGTCCACGCGATCTATTCCCGCGTAAAGCGTGATGTCCTGCACGAACTTCGAATGTTGCCACGTCCGCGTCACGCGAATCGTCGCGCGCAACGGCCCGCGCTCGGTCAGTTGCACCGAATCCACCATGTCCAGCCGAGTAAACGACTTCTCGAAGTCCGCGTCAATATTCCAAGCGTCGTACTCCTTCGGCTTGTCCTCAAACGCGATCAACTCGTTCCCGCACGCGCCTGATGCGATGCTTTCGAATTGCGACCGCTTGTCATACAGGCTCGTGATGCAGCCGTTCTTCGGATCCACCACCACCCGCAACCGCGAATTCTCCAGCGTCAAATCGTGCGCCGACAAATCAGTGGTCGTATCCCGCCGCCCTGGCTCGACGCGCAACAGCGCATAACCCAGCCCCGGAACCGCTCGCGGCTCGACCAGCATACGCACCGTGTTCGTCGCCACGTCCGACGAAATCACCTGCATCGGCAGCGAGTGATTTTCCGCATCCATCACCGCGACGCCATCCTTCACGTTCTCCGGCATCTGCACCGAAAATTCCACAATGTCCTTCCGCTCCCAAGCCAGAGGATTGAAAATCAGCACCGGCCTCGAACCCGCCGGTGATCGCGTATCCACCCGTGCCGCAATCTCCGCCAGCGCAGCCGACGAAGCTTCGCCAGTCATAGACCGCACCATGTCGTAATCCCGCTGCGCCTCCTGATAAATCACCGCAATCCCCGATCCCGCCGCCAAATCGTGGAATTGATTGAATAGCACCTTCTTCCACGCTTCATTCAGCTTCGCGGCCGGGTACGGCAAGCCGGAAAGCCACGCCAGCGAAGAATATTTCTCCGCGTCCAGCATCCACTCTTCACTCTCACGCATATTCCGTTTGTGCGCCGCCTGCGACGTGAAAACTCCGCGGTGATATTCGAAATATAATTCGTCGTTCCACGTAGGTAGGCTCACCATCCCCGCCGGCGGCGCTGGCAACTCCGTCAAACCGCCCGCGATCGTCTTGTAATTCCACACCGGCGAATGTTCCGTATCCAGCTTCCCGTCCACGTCCGAAAAAAATCCCTGCGCATTCCCAAAAAACGTCTTGGGATACACCATCTTCGGATCGGTCCAACGCACTCCCGCATCCAGCATGGCGCGCGTCGGCCCGCCACCGTGATCGCCCACGCCAAACAGATGCATCATCTCCGGCAAGCCTGGATTCAGTTGTCGCGCCCGCGCGACGTCTTCCGCCAACGGCTCCGGCTCAATCCCTCGCGCGTAATCATGCGGAAAATAAGCCAGCACCTTGCTCCCATCCGGCGATTCCCACCAGAAAAGTTTGAATGGCAACGGATTGGTGTCGTTCCACGCCATCTTCTGCGTCACAAAATAATCCACGCCTGATTTTTTGTAGATTTGCGGCAACTGCCAGTTGTACCCGAAAGAATCCGGATTCCACCCGATCCGCACATCAACGCCGAATTTGTCGCGGAAATATCGTTTGCCGATCAGCAGTTGCCGCACCAGCGATTCGCCGTCCGGCATGTTCAAATCCGGTTCCACCCACATCCCGCCGACCAGCTCCCAGCGTCCCTGCTTCACGCGCTCCTGAATTTCCTGGCAAATCGCCGGATATTTCTGGCACATCCATTCGCTGTAAGCCGCCGCCGACTGCGTAAAAGTGTATTGCGGATATTCATCCATCAATTGCAGCGCCGTCGAAAAAGTGCTGTGCACCACCTGCACCGTTTCCGTCCAAGGCCACAACCACGCCGCGTCAATGTGCGAATTTCCCGTCAGCCGTATGGAAGTCTGCTGCAAGTCGCCCTTGATTTTTTCCAGTTCCGCCTGCGCGCGCACCAATGACGCATCGAAAGCCTGCTGCTGCGCCTGTTCCAACGCTTGTAAGTCCACCGCAGCGCTCGCCGCTTCGATGCCCTCACGAACAGCAGTAGAGGACGGTCCCAGCGAAGGCAGCAGCGCGTTCGCGGAAAGCATTTCCTGCAGCAGGTCATTCGGGTTTGGTCGCGTTGCGTTGAATTCGATGGACACCACAGCCCGGGCAAAGGTTTTCTGGTCCACCGTGTGCAGCAGTTTCACCGCCACCAGCGCCCGCTCGCCCGGCTGCGCTTGATCAAACAACACGATCGGCTCCAGGTCATCGCCCATGGCCACGCGCCGCCCATTAAAATAAATAATTTCCGGCATCGGCCCATTCGCATAAGCCGCGAACTGAAACCAGATCCGCGCCCCGCTCAAATCGTAACCATTCAGCGTCTTCGGCACCTCAATCCATCGCCGATACCACACCGCGTCCGTGGGCGCGTGTGATTTCTCAGTGACCGTCTGCCATCCCGCATCATCCAAACCCGGTGCCTCGCCGTGCGCCACATCCCCCACGTGAAATTTCCAGTCAGCCGCCGCGATCGAGTTCAGCGAACTCAATTGCGAAATAGTGCGATGCGCCCCCGGCGAGAGCGTGCTCAAAGAATCGCCAGCCGGAGATCGCTTCTGCGCCCGCGCAGAACCGACCCCCAACAAAACGGCGCATGCCAGCACAAGCACCACGACGCCCCGCTGCAAATCACTTCGTGAACCGCACACCCCACGAAAGCAATCAGTCACAGGCATTCTCCTTATTCGCAGCGGATTATAAAGCAACTGTGGCGGTACCAAGTCAGAAGATCGGCGGTGCCATGCATTCGCGCGGCTTGCTGACACGCGCTGGCAAAGATATTCCCGGCCCCAGCCTTTAACTTTGTAGCAGTCATCCAGCGCCTTGCGGGATGGGCGCCGTTGCCTTCGTAGCGCCGGCGTCCCGCCGGCTCTTTTGCCTTTGGTCGTGCCGTTGCTTTTGACCTTGTGAATCGCCCTACAGGGCGATTCATCCTGAGATTCCGCCGTGCGGGATCGAAGGGCAGCGGCCGCCTGATTTCTTGGCCGCCATCGTTGAATTTGCAACTCTCCCAAACGCTCCGCGCCAAAAAATACCGCGCTAGTGTATGATTTCCAGTTTCAGAATGGCGCACCGCGACGCGTGCAGCCTCGGCAATCTTTCTTGCCCGCTTCACCGTAGGCTTTTTCCTGCAACTGCAGCGGCGGCTCATGCGTCTCAACACGGAGGAAGTTTCGTGATCGTCGGCGTCCCGCGAGAAAGCTATCCAGGCGAACGCCGCGTAGCCCTCGTCCCGAGCGTAATCCCCACCCTGGCAAAAGGCGGCCTCGAAGTAATCGTCGAAGCCAATGCCGGAATGGAAGCCGGCTATCCCGACTCCACTTACATTGCCAAAGGCGCAAAAATCATCCCCGATCGCGCCGAAGTTTTTCGCACCGCCGACATTATCGCCCAAGTCCTCTGCTACGGCTCGAACGACAAAACCGGCGACGCCGACCTCCCGCTCCTGCACAAAGATCAAATTCTGGTCGGATTTCTGCGCCCCCTAGGCGGCCTAACCACCATCCAACAAATCGCAGCCCGCAACGTCACCGCGTTTTCCGTCGAACTGATGCCGCGCACCACCCGCGCCCAAAGCATGGACGTCCTCTCCAGCATGGCCACCATCTGCGGATACAAAGCGCTGGTCATCGCCGCAGACACGCTCCCCAGAATTTTCCCTATGCTCACCACCGCCGCCGGAACCATCACCCCTGCCCGCGTTTTCGTAATCGGTGCAGGCGTAGCCGGCCTCCAAGCCGTAGCCACCGCCCGCCGCCTCGGCGCGGTAGCTTCCGCCTACGACATGCGCCCGGCCGCCAAAGAACAAGTCCAAAGCCTCGGTGGCCGCTTCGTCGAGCTACCCATCGAGGCCAAAGACGCAGAAGACGCCCGCGGCTACGCCCGCGCCCAGGATGAAGACTTCTACCGCCGCCAGCGTGAACTCCTCGGCAAGGTAGTCGCCGAAAGCGATGTGGTCATCACCGCCGCCGTAGTCCCCGGCACAAAATCGCCGCTCCTCGTCACAGCCGACATGGTCAAAAGCATGTCCCCCGGTTCCGTAATAGTTGACCTCGCCTCCGAACGCGGCGGAAATTGCGAACTCACTCAACCCGGCGAAAAAATCATCGCGCACGGCGTCACCATAATAGGCTGGTACAATCTGGCCAGCACCGTCCCCTACCACGCCAGCCAGATGTACGCTCGCAACGTCTCTGCTTTCTTGCTACACATGATAAAAGACGGCAAACTGCGCCCCGATCTCACCCAAGAAGCCAGCACCGATGAAATCATCAGAGACACACTACTCACCACCGGCGGCGAAATCGTCAACTCGCGCCTGCGTGATTTTTACAAACTGCCGCCCCTAGTCACTGCCTCTCAGGAGAAAAAATAATAATGAAGATGGATCTGCTCACCAGCCTCTACGTTTTCATGCTTGCGGCTTTCATAGGTTTCGAAGTAATTCGCCAGATCACTCCGCTGCTGCACACCCCGCTCATGTCCCTAACCAACGCCCTCGACGCCATCGCCGTCGTCGGCGCCATCATCCTCACCGGCGAACATCGCAGCACGCTCTCCACCATCCTCGGCGCGCTCGCCATCGTCGCCGCCACCAGCAACGTGGTCGGCGGTTTCCTCATCACCGATCGCATGCTCAAAATGTTCAAGGCCAGCGGCCCGAAAAAATAATGATCCCCTGGCTCGGAACAGACACCTTCATCGAAATCATCTACCTGATCGCCACCGCGCTCTTCATCCTCGCTCTGGTGTGGATGCGCACCCCCGCCACCGCCCGCCGCGGTGTTCGCGCCGGTGAACTCGGCATGTTCCTCGCCATCGCTGGCACGCTCCTGAATCACAACATCATTGAATACAAATGGATTGCCATCGCTCTCGTCCTCGGCTCCATCATCGGCGTGCCTCTCGGCATGGTTCACATGACCGCCGTCCCGCAACGAACGGCGCTCAGCCACGCTTTCGGCGCATTCTGCGTCACCCTCGTCGGCACCGCCGAATTTTATCTGCGCGCGCCCAACGTCCCGCCCTTCATGATGTCCGTACTCTCGATGGAAGTGATCCTCGGCGCGCTGACCTTCACCGGCAGCCTGATGGCCGCAGGCAAGTTGCAAGAAATCCTCCCCCAGCGCCCTATCACGTATAGAGGTCAGAACATCGTTAATCTCTTGTTCCTCGCCGTCGCCATCGGCATCGCGGCATATCTCGTCCACGATCCCAGCCACATCCATCTCTTCCCGCTGATGCTCATCATCCCGCTGATCTTCGGTGTGCTGATGATCATCCCCATCGGCGGCGCCGACATGCCCACCGTCATCTCGCTGCTGAATTCCTACGCCGGCCTTTCAGCTGCAGCCATGGGCTTCGTCCTCGATAGCAAGCTGCTCATCATCGCGGGCGCGCTCGATGGCGCCTCCGGCTTCATCCTCTCCGTAAATATGTCCAAAGCCATGAATCGCTCCTTCACCAACGTCCTCTTCGGTGCCTTCGGCCAGGAACAAGTCTCGAGCGCAACCGCCGAACAAGCTCGCCCCGTTCGCAGCGCCACTCCCGAAGAAGCCGCCGCCATCCTAGCCGCCGCCAACAAAGTGATCATCGTCCCCGGCTACGGCATGGCCGTCGCGCAGGCCCAGCACAAAGTCCGCGAACTTTTCGATGCGCTCACCAAACGCGGCGTGGACGTAAAGTTCGCCATCCATCCCGTCGCCGGACGCATGCCCGGACACATGAACGTCCTGCTAGCCGAAGCCGATATTCCCTACGACAAACTTCTCGACTTGGAAGAAGTAAACGACGAATTTCCGCAAGCCGACGTGGCCCTGGTCATCGGCGCGAACGACGTCACCAATCCCGCCGCACGCAACGAACCCTCCAGCCCAATCTACGGCATGCCCATCCTCGACGTGGATAAAGCCCGTACAGTAATGGTCATCAAACGCGGCATGAGCCCCGGCTTCGCCGGAATTGATAACCCGCTCTATTACCTCGACAAAACCCTGATGCTCTTCGGCGACGCTAAATCCTTCGTAGGCTCCATCGTCCGCGAACTTGCCGGCGGCCACAATTAACACCATAGTCTCACCGCCCGATTTTCCATTTTCTCTTTTCTATTTTCGCCTTCGCCTTTATCGCTCTCCATTCCATTGCGACCCACCAACAGAACGTAATACAATCATCCCAAGACAAATTAATTCCCGATTGCGCCCGTAGCTCAGATGGATAGAGCGTGTGCCTCCGAAGCACAAGGTCGACGGTTCGAATCCGCCCGGGCGCGCCATTTTTCGATGTGTTACCCATGTCTCAGGCCGCTCATCTTTACAAACGACTTCCTCGAACCCTGCAACCATCCGAATTTGCGATCGCAAGCGGCAAGTCAGAGCGAGGAGCGCCCGCCAGGAGAAGCAAGACGGCGGACGTGAGCTTGCCAAGCAGTCTTCATTCATCCGCCCGTGCTTCGGCGATACGCTCTTCCTCCACCTCTCAGTTAGAATCTCCAATATGTTCCAGGGCGTGCCGGAGGCAAGGTGAAACTTTGGAAACCGTTTCTGCTCGCGTTGCTGCTCGTTCTGGCCATCTTGATTGTCGGTGGTGCGCTGTTCATTCATCGTGGGTTTCGTGCTACGAACCAACCGTCCGGTCTTGAGTCGTTCGCGGCGCGCGCGGCGCGGAATTATTCCATTCCCGGCGCATCAAGAAGTGAGAAGAATCCGCTGGATGCGACTCCGCAGAACCTTCAGGATGGCCGCGACGCATTCCTTGCAAATTGTCAGACGTGCCACGGCCACGACGGAAGCGGGCTGACACCCGTTGGGCAGTCTCTGTATCCACGCGTGCCTGACTTGCGCGCAGCACCGACCCAGAACCTGACAGACGGCGACCTTCACTACATCATTGAAAATGGCGTAGAGCTAACGGGAATGCCCGCATGGGGCAATCCGCATCAGGCGCAAAATGTTCACGGCTGGAAGCTAGTTCTCTACATCCGAAGCCTTCGCCCACTGACGCAGCAGGAACGAACACAGCAGACGCAAACTTCTGCTTCAGCGCATTACGTCGGTTCTCAATCTTGCCAGAAGTGCCACACAGATATTTACGAACACTGGCAGAAAACTCCAATGGCAAATGTTGTCCGCGACCCGCACCCAGACGCGATTATCCCTGACCTTGCCACAAACAACGTCTACAAGTTCTCCAAAGATCAGGTGGCCTTCGTTTACGGCAGCATCTGGAAGCAACGGTATTTCACGAAAATCGGCGATGACTATTTCCCCTTACCCGTTCAATGGGAAGTCATAAACAAGAAATGGAGCAAGTATCAGGTGCCACCGACTGGCGGCGATTGGTGGGCACAGTTCTATCCGGGTGACAACTTCCACCGTCCAACCGGGCCACTCTGCGATGGCTGCCACTCGGTTAATTATGACATTCACGCGAAGCAGGTAGCTGAGTGGAACGTAGGCTGCGAACGCTGTCACGGTCCCGGCAGTGAGCATGTCGCGCATCCGACCCGGAGCAACATCGTCAATCCGGCTCACATGGATTACGTAGCTGCGAGCGACACCTGCATTCAGTGCCACTCGCAAGGCCAGCCACTTTCAAATCCAATTGAAGGCAAGTATTACGACTGGCCAGTCGGCTATCACGTCGGACTCAAACTCGCGGATTATTGGAAGCTGGAAGATCACACGCTTGGAGAGCCGCAAAATTTTCTCTATTTTCCTGATGGCACGGCCCACAAGAATCGCATGCAGGGAAACGACTTCGTTCAGAGCGTGATGTATCGTCGTGGCGTCACATGTTTCGACTGCCACGATGTACACGGCACCTCAAATTACGCGCAACTGCGCAAGCCCGCGAACCAACTCTGCCTCGAATGTCACGGACCGTCATCGCCGAACGGCCCAAGGACGGCCACGCTAGAGGAGCACACGCACCACAAGGATGGCAGTGCAGGCAGTCAATGCGTCGCTTGTCACATGCCTGCGATTGAAACAGAAGGCCCTGCGAACACGATGGTTCATGCGCACACTTTCCGCTTTATCACGCCCGCGATGACGGACAAGTACAAGATTCCTAATCCTTGCACGTCATGTCACACGGACAAAACCACGGCGTGGGCAAACGATGCCATGCGCCTGTGGAATGAACGTTCCCCATGGCGCTTGGGCCAAAACCCGGCCTCGAACTGAACAGTAAAGAGTTCGATTCACGCGTTGGGTCCGCCACGAGCCCGGCTGGACACTGGGGTAAGGCCTGTCAGCGTATAAGCTGTGGCGACATGAGTTTCCGGCTTAAGTATTCAGCAACCGCGATATTAGTTTGTTCCAGTTTTTTCTAAGCAGCTCGTATGAGGTCGATCCGAAATGCCAACCTCAACAAATTCGGTACGTTGCAGGCCCCCGCAACCATGGTCCCTGCGAGGCTGCGCAGCTTCATCCGGATACGGCACGTGGCGTGATCGCCTGACGACGACATTTGTAGTGGGCCTTCGTATTTGGCATACAAGAATGCTGCGCGCTTAATCCGGTGGAGAAGTCAACCCCTCGCAGGCGTGACACGAAATCGGCCAGAAAAGTTCTAAAATCGTCCCCTTGGGTGCGCCATTTTTCGCAGGTTGCTTACAGCACTCCAGCGAAGCACTCATCCTCCGTTTCCGCGAAAGCCTTGAACTCATAAATACGTTCGCCGTCGCGCTTGAGCTTCCCGCTCCTTTATGAAATCTTTATACCAGCCTTACATGTTCCTAACCTTCCCTCTGCGACCATCTTCCAACTTACGGATTCTTTTCATCCCAATTATGATATGGTCCGCAATTAACAAGGAGATTCCATTAGCGATGGCGAGCATAAATATCGAACCGCAGTCGCTGGTGGGCTGCAAGTGATCGCGCCCCGGCTTAACACGCGATTTCACCCGCACGGCACAACTGCAACACTCTTCCTCCGCCTCGGCACCAGCGTCGCTCTCGTAACTTTCGCAGTCGTCGCAATCACCACCCTGCTCGCGAGCTCCGCCAGCGCGCAAAGCGCCCAAAATCAAAATCTCGCCTGGTGCACCGGCGACGACATCGGCCGCAAAATCGCCGGCTGTTCCGCGCTGATCGAATCAGGTCACGAGTCACCCGAAACTCTCGCCCTCGCCTATCTCAACCGCGGCAACGCCCTCGCCGACAACGGACAGATTGACGTTGCCATCCAGGACTACGACCAGGCCATTAAGAACAATCCGCAAAGCGCTGAGGCTCTCTACCATCGCGGTGCTGCCCTGGAAAACAAGGGCGACTTCGACCGCGCCATAGCGGATCTCGACAACTCGCTCAAGCTTGACCCGAAGAACGCCAAAGCCTTCGCCGCCCGCGGTCAGGCACACACCCACAAAAAAGAATTCGCCCTCGCTATCACGGACTATACTCAGTCCATCACGCTCGATTCGAGCGACGCCATCACCTTCAGCCTCCGCGCCTACGCCTACGTCCAAAATGCCCAGTACGACCTCGCTCTCCAGGATTGCGATCAAGCCCTGAAGCTCGATTCCGATAACGCTCTTGCCTACTACGCTCGCGGATTGGCCAAGCAGAAAAAAGGCGACAAGTCCGGCGCCAAGGCCGATATCGCCAAGGCCAAGCAGCTCGACCCCAAAGTGGATCAGCAGTAGGCGGCAGCGGAGAATCGGCGCAATAGTTGCGCGATATTCGCGCTTACAAACCAAATTGCAGCTAAAATAATGGGCCGAGCGGCGGTGTGCGCAGACTCGCAAAGTGAAACCGTTGTCGGCCTGCATCCGTCACTTGACTGGATTTTCGGGAGTCTTTGAAATGAAGAAATTGCTTTTGCTCGCGCTGGCCATCTTCTTCGGTGCCGCCGCCTTCGCCCAAGATACGCAGAAGGTGCAAGTCGCCGTGAATTACTCCTACCTGTACTCTCCGCATGATGGCTTCGTCGCCAGCTCCTCTTTCAACGGCGGCAGCGCGTCCTTTGCCTATTTCTTCTTCAAACACGTTGGCCTCAAAGCCGAATTTGCGGACTACGGCAGCTACGGACAGGTCGTCACCGTGCCCGCGAATACCCAAGGCTGCAATAGCCAGTCCAATTGCAACTTATCCGTGCACGGCAACGTGTACACCTACACGGCTGGCCCGGTCCTGCGCTTCCACTTCAAGCGCATTCAACCCTTTGCGGAGGTTCTGTTCGGAGGGATTCACAACAATTTTTACGCGGACCTCTACAACAACTGCACCGTCCAGGGCGAATGTATCAACCTCAGCAGATTGCCGAACAACAATGCCTTCGACCTCACCGTCGGCGGCGGCTTCGACATTCCCATTAGCCAACGCATCGCCTTCCGCCCCATCGACGTGGACTGGGTTCGCACCGGCTTCGGCAATCCCACCGTGATCGGCAACAGCACCCAGAACAATCTCCGCGGCCAAGTCGGAATCGTCTTCAAATTCTAGCCGCGTTCGACGCCCTGCGATAATCTTCGTAGGTCGTGGCCCCAGCCACGGCATAAATGCAACTAAGTCAGCGTGGCTTTAGCCGCTGTGATACTGATTTTGTGGCTTGGCACGCAGACTCTTTCGGTGCGCGCCTTGGCCTCCGTATCGGTACGCTTACTTCACGCAACCTTCGCCCGCTGCCCTCACCAAATCGTCTGTAGCGCTCTCGATCGGCGGATCTCACGATCCGCTGTAATCAGCGCTAGCCCCTCAACCAACGCAGTAGCGCCGATAATGCGATCCGCTGGATCCTTGGGATATGTCTCTGGAAGCGACATCGCCCGCGCGCACGCCCGCCCACTGATTGGTAGAACGATGAACCGTGACTCAACCTCTTGCAGAAACGACTCGAGGGTTGTGTCCAGATTGATGCGGCCCTTGCCCACCAGCGTCGCCAGCTCCAACAGGCTGATATCGGAGATCGCCAACCCGTTCGCGCTCTTACGTGCATCCCTGATGGCGCTCCGAGCCTTCGCGGAGACTTGTTCTGCGTCGAACGCCAGCCAAAGCACTACGTGCGTATCAAGCAGGATCACTTGAGGTCGCCCCACTCCTTGCGCGAAATCGCGGGCGCCACTACGTCACCTACAATCCTGCCCTTGCCCTTAAGAAAATTATAGATTTCGTCTGTTTCCGTATCCACGGAGACGAGCTTCGCCACGGGCTTCCCGTGCTTCGTGATTATCACAGTCTCATGTTTGGCCTGCACTTCGTCCATCACCGCCAGGCAATTGGTCTTGAATGAACCTGCCGCCATTTTCTTCACAGGAATCTCCACTACAACTATAGTCATTATACCATGGTCATACTTGTTCTGCTTTGGAAAACTGCCACTTGGACCACGATTACCCTTGTAGTTAATTCTCCTCACCGCGCATTTCACGCTCCGACCACCCCGCACAGTCCCTTCCCTTTCCCCATTCATCTTTTCGAGTTTTTAGTGTACTAGTAGAATTGCACAGGCAATTAAATCGTACTCGTGGCAGTACGACATCACCCGGCGCCCGGTCCCGGTATCCGCAATCGCACCACCGTAGCCCAGCGGCTGCACGTGTTCACCGGCCCCGCCGGCATCCCAAGGAGCAACAATTCGATGGCGAAAGGCAAGAATATCGGCATCCTAACCGGCGGCGGCGACGTCCCCGGCCTCAATTCCGTAATCAAATCCGTCGTTTACCGCGCGACCGAACTGGGCCACACCGTCACCGGCATCCGCAAAGGCTGGAAAGGCCTCACCAACATGAATCAAGCCGACACCGGCGAAAACCGCCTCGATCTTCAGCTCACCCGCGAAAATACCCGCACCATTGACCGCAGCGGCGGCACCTGGCTGCACACCTCCCGCACCAATCCCCGCAAAGTCGCCACCAACAAAGTCCCCAAGCACATCTCTGCCGACCAACTTAAAAAACTTTCCTTCGATGGCAAGTTCTACGATTTCACTCCCATCGTCCTCGAAAATCTCCAGCGCCTCGGCATTGATTGCCTCATCGCCATCGGCGGCGACGACACTCTCAGCTTCGCATCCGTCCTCTCCAGCAAGGGATTCCCGGTAATCGGCATTCCCAAAACAATGGACAACGATGTCCACGGCACCGAATACTGTATCGGCTTCTCCACCGCCATCACTCGCGCCAAAGATGCCATCAATCGCCAGCGCACCACTCTCGGCTCCCACGAACGCATCGGCGTGTTCCGTATTTTCGGCCGCGATGCAGGCTTCACCGCGCTCTACACTTCATACATCACCTCAGCGCGCTGCTTAATTCCCGAATTTCCGTTCGATCTCGATGGCGTCTGCAAGCTCCTGGTCGAAGATAAGCGCAAGAATTCCAGCCATTATTCCCTGGTGATCGTATCCGAAGGCGCCACCTGGACCAACCGCGTCGTGGACGAATACGGCGAAGCCGACGCCTACGGCCACAGGAAAAAAGTGGACATCGGTCACGCCCTCGCAGACGAACTGCAGCGGAGAACTGGCGAGGAAACTATCGAGAGCGATCTAACCTATGATCTGCGCAGCGGCGAACCCGACGCCATTGACCAGATCGTCGCCATTACCTACGCCAACATCGCCCTGGATTTAATTCGCGACGGCGTTACAGGCCGCATGGTCGGCGTGCAAAACGGCTGCTACGCCTCCGCGCCCCTGCCCGCATCCTCAGCCGGCGCGCGCAGAGTGGACGTCGCAACCCTATACAACACCGAGCGCTACCGCCCCAATTACACAGCCAAACTAGGCGCCCCCCTGCTCTTCGGCCACGACTGAAGTCACCATGGGAGATCGTAGGGGCGGGTCCCGCACCAATGCACCGGACCCGCCCCTCGAGACCTATCGCGCAACCCTCTCACTGCAGTGGGATACGATATAGATTTCGCTGCGTGCTCTCCAACGTGTATGCGTAGAGCGATTTATTCACGATAGAGTAGACCCGATGTGGAATCACCTCAGCGGCTTTGACCTTCTTCATTGTTTCCGTGCTTACATTTCCAATTGCCGCCGCGTCCGCAATTCCTCCCGGCTCTCGTAACTCCAGCAGGTACGTGCTCTGGTCTTCCTTCTGATAAAAATTTATAAACATGAACTCTCCGTGGACGCTCCATCCCGCCACGCAGTCTATCGAGCAGATCTCAACCGAACTCCCTCCCTCCACCGGCATCGCCATTACGGCAGGCGACTTCTCCTCGTTGCTCCCTTCACCTAACACAATCGCCCACCTGCCATTTGGCGAGACGCCGAATAGATCGAAGATTCGCTTCGCACTTATTTTCTCGCGCTGCGTTCCGTCCATCCTCATCCGGTACAGGAAGTCAATTCCTCCCTCGATCGAACGAAAAATCACCTCGCCGTCGGGCAAGAAACGCGGAGAGTCCTCGATCGCGGCAGACTCCAGATGGCGCGGCGCGGATCGGTGGTTCAGCGCCGCCACCCACAATCCTGTTCGGCCGCTCGCATCCGCCTTCGCGAACGCAACCTCCTTTCCGTCTGCCGAAACAGAGTAGTCCTGCATCACATATCCGGGCAGCACGCGTTCGCTCGTGCCGGTCGCAACGTCGCGCACCCACAGCTCGAATCCTTGCGTCTGGCCGTTGTCCATCAAGTAGTACAGTTTTTTTCCGTCGTCGGAAAAACTAGCTCCTTCCGCGTCGCCTTCCGAAGAAACCTGGTGATCGCCGCTTTCATCGTGCAGCCACACCGTTCCGTTTCGCATCCCCACCGAAGTGATCAACGACTTGCCGTCCGCCGCCATCGCGATCCCTTCCTCTTCGTTCGGCCCGGAAGTCACTTGCTCCGGCTCTCCGTCGGGAAATCGCTGTCGCCAGATGTGAAATTTTCCGCCGGTGCTCGCGCTCAGATACATCCACTTGCCGTCCGGCGACCACGCCCCTGACGTGCAAACGCTGTTGGCGGGCCCCACTTCCCGCACCGGACCGCCGCCCTGAAACGGCGCCAGACGGCAAGATACGAACAGCGCTTGCGGCCCCATTTCCACTATCAACACCCACTTGCCGTCCGGCGAAAGATACGAGTGGTGCGCCATGCTGCGATCGCTGCTCGGCACGTACACGTCCCGGTTCTGCCCGCGCCCTTCATCGGTAGTCACCACGGCCATATGAATTCCATTTTTGATCTCGGAGAACATCAACCGCTTCCCGTCGTCAATCCATGTCAACGACGACGCATTCGGAAACCTCAAATGCGCCTCGCCTCCCAGCACTGGAACTTCCCAGGTATCGAACGGAGTCGCGGTTCCATACGCAATCCGCGACCCGTCCGGCGAAAACACCGGGTCCATCTTCGCGGTCGCATCGTGCGTCAACGCCACCGGCTCGCCGTCCGGCAGCAGCTTCACGTAAACCTGCCCCGGCCCGAAGAATGTACCGGCTCCGCGAATAAATGCCAGCATGCGTCCATCAGGCGACAGCGCCGGATACACCGCCGAGTCCGTGAAAAATGTCATCTGCTGCCAACTCGTGCTTGCCGGAACCGCGGGTCGCGCCATGCGATACCACCAGATCCCGCCGCCAATCGCCGCCAGCACCACCGCGATCGCCACCAGCGAATAAATCAGCATCCTTCCACCGTGTGTATTCCCTGACGTTGGTGCCGCGATCATCGGCGCGGTGTTGCCTGATTCCGAATCCCGCTTCAGCCGCCGCAAATCCGTCCGTATCTCCCCCGCAGATTGGTAGCGCAGCTCGCGATCCTTCTCCAGCGCCTTGTGAATGATCTCTTCGAACTTCGGCAGCACTTGCGGATTCAGCCGGCTCGGCGTCACCGGCGCGCGATTCAGAATCGCATCGAAAATCATGCCCGTGGTGTCGCCCGGGAACGGCGCCTTCCCCGTGCTGATCTCGTACAGCACCGCGCCAAACGAAAATAGATCGCTGCGCGCGTCCAACTGCTCTCCGCGCACCTGTTCCGGCGACATGTATGTCACCGTGCCCGCCACCGACCCTGCCGCGCTTTGCAGCGGTTCCACGCTCCGCGTCCGCAGGTTCTGGGTGTGCTCAACTCCTTCCCCCATTCCACCGGCCCGCTTCGCCAAACCAAAATCCAGCACCTTCGCTTGTCCCGCGCTAGTTACAAAAATGTTCGCTGGCTTGATGTCGCGGTGAATGATCCCCTTGCCGTGCGCCGCGTCCAGCGCGCCCGCCACCTGAATTGCAAAATCCAGCAGTTCAGCCGAAGTAAAGCCGCCGCGCCCAATCCGCTCCTTCAGCGTCTGCCCCTCCAGAAACTCCATCGCCAGAAACGGCCGCTCCCCATCCTGCCCAATCTCGTATATCGTGCAAATATTCGGATGATTCAAAGCCGAAGCCGCCCGCGCCTCGCGCAGCAGCCGTTCAATAGATTGCGAATCGGAAGGAGATTCCTCGGAGAGAAACTTCAAAGCCACAAAACGCCGCAGCTGCGTGTCCTCAGCCTTATAAACCACGCCCATCCCGCCGCTGCCCAGCTGCTCCAGAATGCGATAGTGCGACACCGTCCGCCCAATCATCGTCGCAGTGTTGTCTCCGGAACGCATGTTAGGCCGCGCACCATTTCAAGTCAACGCAACACGCGCCTCTCATTTCCACCCGAAAACAAAATCGCGTCACCAAGGTCGAGCATTCCAATTGGCCGGTAGGGGCGCTGCTTGCTGCGCCCCTTCTACCACGCATTCCGCGAACATTCGGTTTCAGTATCTGTTCGGCGCATTGCGAATGCGCCCCAGCTCGGCGCACCGGAGCGGCACAGAATCCCACGTTCCGCTTGCGCTCTGGCACCTCCTGGCGCGGCGCTCAGCTCTCTCGCAAATTATTTGTAATAGAACGAACGGTCGTGCTATTATTAGCCCATCGAAATGAACATTCGCTCGAAAAGTTCCGTATCTCCACGAAGCCGCGCTGCCGTCGTGACAGATCATCCAACGCGCCGCCCCCGCGGCCTCAAAACCCGCCGCGCCATCCTCCGCAAAGCCGTCAACATCGCTTCCCTCGAAGGTCTCGAAGGCCTCACCATCGGCAAGCTCGCCACTACCCTGCGCATCAGCAAGAGCGGCCTCTTCGCGCACTTCGGCTCCAAGGAAGACCTGCAATGCGCTGTCGTGGACGAGGCTCGCGACATCTTCGTCGAAAAAGTCGTGCGCCCCACCGCGCAACTCCGCGGCCTCCGCCTTCTTCGCGCACTCTGCGAAAATTGGCTCTCCTACGGCGAACAGAAAACGTTTCCCGGCGGCTGCTTCTTCTCCGCCGCCTCGCTCGAATTCGACGATCGCCCCGGCCCTGTCCGCGATCGCATCGTCAGCCTCATGAAAAAATGGCTGGGAAATCTGGAACACGCCGCCCGCGACGCGCAGTCCGCCGGCGAAATCCGCAAAGACGTGGACGTCCATCAGCTCGCCTTCGAGATTCAAGCCCTGGCCATGGGCGGAAATTGGAGTTCGCGTCTCTTCCGCGATCCATCCGCTTTCAGTTCGGCCAAAGCTGCAATACTGCGCCGCATTGACCAAGTCACACCGTCCGCACCGCCAAGGAAATGATGCGCATCGCGCCCGGTTTGCTTCGACGCGCTTTTGCGAGCTTGCTGTTCGCGCTCAGCCTCGCCGCGCACCCACAACCCGCCAACGCACAAACCGCGTCAAACACAATTTCGATCGCCGCCCCAAACGCCAACGCCACTGAAATCCCCCTGCAACGCTGCGATCGCCTCCCCGTCGTGATCCTCCAAATCAACAGCTCCGACAAACGCTTCCTGATAGACACCGCCGCCACAAGTATGCTCAACGAAAAATCTTTCACCTCCAGTCGCTCAAAAGCACTCCGCGTGCAATCCTGGAATCAGACCACCGCGCTCAACGCCCGCGTGGTTTCCATCGCCGAGCTGAAGTTAGGCAGCCACATTCTCCGCAACATCACGCTCCACGCCATCGATCTGTCGGCTCTCGCCAAAGCCTGCGGCGGCCCGCTCGATGGAGTCCTCGGCGTTGACCTCCTCGAACAGCTCGGCGTAACCATTGACCTCCAACGCAGCGTCGCGCGCCTCGGCATTGCCGCTCCCAGTTCGACAGAGGTTTCCGTCATCGCGGAAATGGAACAAGCCATGCACTCCTGCGCGGAGGCGTTCAACCACGCCGACGCCGCCCGGCTCGCTTCCTGCTTCGATCCCGATTTCGTTCTCAGTTCTCCCAGCGGCGAACTGCGCGGACGCGACCAAGCCACCAATTATTTCCAGCAAATGTATTTCGGCCTCAACCCGCGCGTCCATTTTTCCATGTCCATGAATGATCAACGCGCCGTCGGCAACGTGGTTTGGAGCCTCTACGACTACACCATCGAATCCGCAAATATTCACACCACCGGCCGCGGCATGATGCTTTGCCGCAAATCCGAAAATCACTGGTACATCCTCAGCATGCATGAATCGCCGCTGGATTCCGCCGCGAATCGCGCGCGATAAGCTAAGAATGGCATGTAAGAAATGGGGAGCACCTCGGCGCAGACAAGGCCAGGCGTTTCGGAAAGGAGTCCTCGTTGATCCTCGCCCGGACGCCGCGCGGCTCGCGCTCTCTAGCGTTTTCCGAGTCTTTCACATCAACTCCACTGGCGAAGAGGTTGGCGAGTATTATCAAGGTGCTGCTTCGCCCGCGCGTCCCGCTGGGCGCCACATTCCTGGCGCAAATACCCCAGGCTGTGAAAAGATGGTAGGGGAAATGAACGTCGAATTATTCAAAGCATCGCTTGTGGATGCAGCGCCGCCCAAAGCGCTCCCCACCCCGCTCGCTGCGCTCTGGTGGGATGCCAAAGGCGATTGGACCCAAGCCCACTCATTAGTTGACGAGCTGGAAACGACCGACGGCATGGCGGTTCACGCCTACCTCCACCGAAAAGAAGGTTCAACCTCGAACGCCGATTATTGGTATCACCGCGCCGGCCGCGACCTTCAGCGCCCCACCCTCGACGCCGAATGGACAGCGCTAGTCGAGGGCTTGCTATCCGGCGCAGAAAAAGCGTGAGCGTCGCCGCGCAGCCCCGCGATAGAGCGCGTGCCCATGACCTGACTCGTCTTCCAATCACTCCGAGAGGGTGCGCCACTTTTCGCTCATTGAAGGGAGAGCTTTTGATCCCGCGTTTTCGAATCTGTAGTGGCCGGTTCACGTTCATCGAACCGGGGAGTTGTTGATGGTCGTTTTGAGCTTGACGTCGCTGTTGAATTTGTGAATCGCGCTGCACCGCTAGATCGTATAATCCGCACAATTCCGTCGCCCGAATCGCGTATCAGTACGCACCAATCTCGAATCACGACGTTTGCGCGTGCGACGAAGCAATGCGAAACTAAGTCCATGCGAAAACTACCCAACATCGCTGTAAGCGTATTGGCTGCAATCATTTTCCTCGCAGGCTCTGCGGCGGCGCAGCAGACTCCGCCGGCAAACCCATCCTCAACTCCGCCACCGGCCAGCGCGCCAGCGGACGGCTCGACACCGGCGGCAAAGCCAGCGAAGCCGGCCACGAAATCCGCGGCGGCGTCGGCCAGCAAAACACAAAATTCTAGTTCGACGCAGATTGTCGGAACCGCGAAAACGCAAACGGGCACAACGGCAAAGTCTTCCACGGGTACGGCCGCGCAGCATCACGCTGCGGCAGCTCCGCTGGTGCTCAAGACCGACAAGGATAAGGAAAGCTATGCCATCGGAATGAACATCGGCAATAGCATCCACAGAGATGGCGTGGATGTGGATCCGAACATTCTATCGCAGGGCTTGAAGGATGCTCTAGCCGGCGGCAAAACCGTGCTGACCGGCGACGAAGCCAAAGCCGTGATGACAGGTTTATCAGCTAAAGTGAACAAACAGCGGGCAGAAAAGGCGCAGCTCGCAGCGGAGGCCGCCAAGAAAGTAGGCGAAGCCAATCAGGCGGCGGGCGACGCGTTTCTGGCGGAAAATAAAACGAAAGAAGGCGTAGTCACGCTGCCCAGCGGCCTGCAATACAAAATCCTGACGCAAGGCACCGGCCCCAAGCCCACCGCCACCGACACCGTGGTCTGCAATTACAAAGGCACTCTGCTCGACAACACCGAATTCGACAGCTCGTATTCGCGCAATCAGCCGCTCACAATTCCCGTGGCGGGCGTCATCAAAGGTTGGACCGAAGCGCTGCAACTAATGCCGGTCGGATCCAAGTGGCAATTATTTATTCCGTCGGACCTGGCGTATGGCCCGCAGGCCAAGGGACCCATCGGCCCGAATTCTACGCTGATATTCGAAGTGGAGTTGCTCTCCATTCAGCCCAAGAACGAGCCAGCGAAATAATTTGGTAACAAATATGTTGCATTTTTATTCAGAAGGCGCGGTTAGCCGGAGGAATCTGCTTTTTCCTGAGCGCTGGCGAGGTTACGCCGGAACGGTGGCTTCGCGCAGGAAGCGAGCCGCTTCTTCGGGCGGCGTGGGATTGATGTAGAAACCCGTGCCCCATTCGAAGCCGGCAACTTTGGTTAGCTTCGGCATCATTTCGATGTGCCAGTGGTAGTGGTCGTTGATTTCTTCGCCGATCGGCGAAGTGTGGATCACATAATTGTAAGAAGGGAACGCCAGCGCGGCGTCCAGGCGCCCGAGAAAATCGCGCAGCAATCGCGCCAGATGTGCGTAGTAGGGCGCGGGCATATTTTCGAACGATGAACTGTGCTGCCTCGGCAGAATCCAGGTCTCGAACGGAAAGCGCGGTGCATAAGGCGCGAGCGCGATGAAATGATCGCTCTCGATAATCATGCGCGACGCAGTTTCGATTTCCTGGCGGATCATGTCGCAGAAAATGCAGCGCTCTTTTTGTTCGTAGTAGCGTTTGGCGCTGTCCACTTCTTCGCGCACGCGATTGGGCACGATGGGCAACGCAATTAATTGCGAGTGGGTATGCTCAACGGTGGCGCCGGCCGGCTCGCCGTGATTTTTGAAAATTAGAATATAGCGGAAGCGGCGATCGTTTTTCAGATCGAGCATGCGATCGCGGTACGCCCATAGAACTTCTTCCACGCCTTTTTCGTTCAGCATCGCGAGCGTCTTCTGGTGATCCGGCGATTCGATGATCACTTCGTGCGCGCCCACTCCATTCATACGATCGAAAAGCCCTTCACCTTCGCGGTCCAATCCGCCTTCTATCCCAAGCGCTGGAAACTTGTTCGGCACCACGCGGACCGTCCATCCAGGAGTGTCTTTGCCGCTGCCGTTGCGTCCGTAGGCGAGAATTTCTTTCGGCGTCTTGCCTTCATTTCCAGGACAGAAGGGACAAATCGCCGGGTTGCCTTTAATGTGCACACTTTCGCGAACGAAATCCATCGGGCGCTTGCCGCGATCGGTGGAGATGATCACCCAGCGTCCGGTGATTGGATCTTTGCGAAGCTCCGGCAAACTCTCCTCCTAGGTGTTGCGCCCGAATATTCTACTACGGCCGATGCTCGTGCTGCGTGGCGTTGAACGCGCCTTTGTGCAAGCGGACTACGGGCTTCGCGCCGGGATGAGATTCGATCGCCAGGACGTCGAAGCGGCAGGCGGCTTCTTCGATGTGACGCGCACGAAGAAATTGCCGGGCCATGCGCGACAGGTTGCGGCGTTTTTCCCAGTTCACGGCTTCTTCGGGCGTGAGCGGCGCCGGGCGAGACGATGACTGCGAAGCGCGCGCGGGATCGACAACGGTCCGCGTTTTCACTTCTACAAATGCCAGCGTCGCGCCGTCGTAACCGACCATATCAATTTCGCCTTTGATTCCTGGCGATGTGAAATTGCGCGCGACGAGAACGTACCCGTGGTGGCGCAGGTACCAATAGGCATAAGTTTCGCCGCGAATGCCGGTTTGGCGCGCGCGATGTTTGGCGGAGTCACCGCCGACGATGGATACAGATTTAGATGAGGACGATGCCCCGAGGCCCTTGCGGGCGGCGAAGTCAATAATCGCGAACATGAAACGGGCTAGCACTGGTGGAAAACCTACTTCACGACTTCGAGCTCCCATTCGACTGTCTTGCCGCGAATGACGAAGCACAAATAATACTCCCAGAATTTGCGGAACCAACGGAAATGATTTATCAGGAATTGAAAGCCGAGGGCGCGCCAGATGCGCAGCAGGGTAACGTGCACGCGGCGCTCGCGGAATTGCGCGGGGGCGTAGTAATCGTATTCGGCAGGCTTCTCGCTGAAAAACCACAGCGAAAAACTGGATAGATGCCAGCGGTGCGCGGGGCTGCAGTAGGAAGCGTGATCGGTGTAATGCGGAGTCATGATCACCACACGGGCGCCGGGCTTCGCGACGCGATGCGCCTCCGCGAGCACTTTAAAAATGTCGTCCACTTCTTCGATCATGTGGATCAAGCGGACTTCGTCGAAGGTGCTGTCGGCAAAAGGGGTGCGCGTCCAATCGCAAAGCACGTCGGCCTGGCCGGCGGCGCTCATATCAATGCCAATCGAGCCGGGATATTTTTTTCTGCCGCAGCCGATGTCGAGGATGCGTGGCTTGGCGCTAGCTGGCATGGTCGAGCGGACCTCCGTGGTCCGTGTGGATTGTACGACGCTCATTTTTTGCGGCCTCCGATCCACATCATCGGCGTCCACTCGCCCGCGGTGTCGAGCACTCCGAGTCCCACGGACTCACATTCGCGCACGGCTTCATCGGGCCGAATGGAGCGGCCTTGCCAGGTGTCAAGATAGCGTAGGCGAACGAATGGGATTTTGAATTTCGCCCCCTTCTCGTCGCGATCCCGATAGCGGTCCGGGAATCCGGCTTCGAGCATGAGGCGGCCGAGCGGCAACGTCCAGAGACCCTTCATGTGCAGCCGGAAAATTCCGCCGGGGCGGAGGACGCGGGCGGCTTCCCTGAAATAATTAAAAATGGCGCGCTTGTCCGGGACGTGTTGGAAAACGGCGAAAGACCAGACGAAGTCCACGCTTTCGTTCGCAATGCCGTCGAGATCGCCGCCGGAGACGGCTTGAAAATGCGCGCGCGGCAAATTGTAGCTGGAGGCTTTGCTAATCATTTCCGGCGAGACATCTACGCCGATGTATTGCGCAAAATCCTGGGACATCCAGCGCGCGATGCGCCCGATGCCGCAGCCAATTTCGAGGGCGGTTTTTTCGCGCGGGTCGAAGCTCATTTTGTTCAGGAATGGAGTGACGTAGTGATCGTAGTCCGTTTTGCCGGAAGCGAAGAAAGCATCCTCTTCATTAGGGACATCGGGCCAGTTGATGTAGGCGCGGGCGTTTTCACGCGCGCGGGTATCCCAGTCGCGTCGGATGGCAGCGAGCCAGGATTTTTCGGTATCGGGAGGTGCGTTCGTCATGCAACGTTCCCATATTTTGCTAGCGGCCCGAGCGGCGAGATCACTTGATGACCTCGAAGGTGAACTCCATTAATTTCCCGCGGATTACGAAGCTCAGGTAATGCTCCCAGAATTGGCGGAAGAACCGGCTGCGGTTGACCAGAAATTCAAAGCCTAGCGCGCGCCACAGATTTAGCAATCGCAGGTTGAGTTTGACTTCGCGCATGCGCACTTTGGTGTACCACATATCGCGGCCATGCATTCCGCCAGGATAAAAGTATAAAAACGAGTAGGTGTTCAGGTGCCAGCGATGCGTGGGGTCGCGGAAAGAGCTGTAATCCGTGTAGTGCGGCGTGGCGATGAAAATGGTGCCGCCGGGTTTCGTGACGCGATGAAACTCTTCCATGGTGGCGATGATGTCCGCCACGTGTTCGATGATGTGCTCCGCGCGAAGCTGGTCGAAGGAATTATCGCGGAAGGGCAAGCCCCCGTGGTCCAGATGGCAGAGGACATCGGCAGCGGTAGACGGATTCATATCGAGGCCGATGGAGCCAGGATATTTTGTCGGCCCACAACCTACGTCGAGAATGCGCGGCAACGCAGCTCCTGCGGAAGATTTCTTGGTCAATTTTCGGTTTCTCACGAGCACGAAAAGGATGCGGGAAACAAAATAGCACAGGCTCGCGCGTGCGGGCCTGTGCTATTTGCAAGACGGTTAAACGCCCCTGCGGCGGCGCGCGTGCCTACATCGACCGTTCGATTTCCGTGATGCAGGCGTCCACGGTGCGCACCGCGAATTCGGCCTGCTCCTCGTCAATCAGCAACGGAGGGCAGAAGCGCAGCGTGGTGTCACCCGAGCCCAATATCAGCAAGCCTTTGTGGAAAGCCATCTGCACCAGGCGATTGCGCAGGTCGGGAGCGCGTTCTTTAGTTTTTTGATCGCGCACGATTTCGATGCCGATCATCAGACCCTTGCCGCGGACTTCGCCGACGATTTTGTGGCGCGTGGTCCAATCAGCAGTCAAGCCGCGAATGAATTCGCCCATTTGCGCGGCGTTCGCAATGTAATTCCGTTCGAGCAGGCCGATGGTCGCGAGCGACGCAGCGATGCAAACCGGATTACCGCCGAAAGTGGAAGCGTGCGCCCCGGGAGTCCAATTCATGACGCTGGCGCGCGCAATGATGGCGCTGAGCGGCATGCCCGACGCAATTCCTTTCGCGGTGCAGATGATGTCCGGCTCGATGCCCGCGTGATCGGAAGCCCACCACTTGCCGGTGCGACCCATGCCGGATTGAACTTCATCGGCAACCAGCAGTATGCCGTGCTTGCGGCAGATGCGTTGCAGACCCTGCAGAAATTCCGCGGGCGCGGGCAGGTAGCCGCCTTCGCCCTGAATCGGCTCGATGAATATTCCGGCGACTTCATCGGGATCCACGCGGCGGCGGAAGAGTTCGTTTTCAAGATACGAGAGGCAATCGCCAGCAGCGTGTTCGGGACGAATTCCGAAGGTGCCGCGATAGGTATCAGGATACGGCATGTGAAAAACGCCGGAGAGCAGCGTGCCGAAACCCTTGCGCTGAACAGCACGGCTGGCGGTTAAGGAAAGCGCGCCCATGGTGCGGCCATGGAAGGCGCCGTGAAAGGCGATCAGCTTGTCGCGCTTGGTGTGAAATTTTGCGAGCTTGATGGCTGCTTCCACCGCTTCGGCGCCGGAATTGCCGAAATAAACGCGCTTGGGTTCTTTACCTGGCGCGATCGCCGCCAATTTTTCAGCCAGTTCAACCATGCTGGGATAGTAGAAATCGGTGCCGGACATGTGAATCAGCTCGGCGGCCTGCTTTTGGATGGCGGCGACAACTTCGGGATGGCAGTGGCCGGTGGAAACTACCGCGATGCCGGCTGCGAAATCAAGAAAAGTGTTGCCGTCCACGTCTTCGATGGTGGCACCGCGGCCAGCCTTCGCAACCAGCGGATAATCGCGAGTATAGGACGGCGAGACTACGTGATGGTCGCGCTCGACTAGTTTCCTGGCTTTTGGACCGGGCAATTCGGTAACGAGGTGCGGCAATTTCGAATCAACTTTGGTATCCGTCGCGTGCATAACTCCCTCCAGAAAAGAATTTTGAAATCAGCGCGCAGACCGGTTCCCGCCGGGTGCTCGCTGAAAACGAAAGCAGGAGGGGGCTTACTTAATCAACGCCGTAGAGATTCGGGCGCTCGTGAGAAGGCTGGCTATGCAGCGAAAGGTCGTGTTTTGCGGAAATGGTCATTTGTACTTCCAACGGACAGTGCCGTCTCGCGTGTCCTCTAGAATGATACCAGAGTTCAGAAGTTCCTGGCGTATTTCATCGGAACGTTTGAAATCGCGGCGTTTTTTGGCGGCGTTGCGTTCTTCGATGAGCTTTTCGATTTTTTCCGGGGTCCAGCGCGGCGGGCCCGAGCCGAAGCCGAGTTCGCGAAGTTTTTCATCGTCATCATTAGCGAGGACGGCAAGGATGGAGTCGAATTTCTCCATGACGGAGAGAACCTCGGGCGCATCCTGTTGCAGGAATTCGCCGCGGTCCATGGCGGTGTTGACGTCCCGCACCAGATCGAAGATGGCGGCGAGCGAGAACGCGGTGTTCAAGTCGTCCGCGAGCCCGGCATCGAAATCGGCGAGGGCTTTTGCGGCGCGTTTTGCGATTTGCGGATTGGACCCGGCGGCGAACTGTTCGGTTTTCAGGCGCGTGACGAAATTGCGTAGGCGTTCGACGGAATTGGCAGCCTGCGTGAGGCTATCGGCCGTGAAATTCAGCTGACGGCGGTACGGAACCGACAGCAGCAGATAGCGGATGGAGGACGGCTTCGTGCCCTTGGCGAAGAGATCGCGCAGCGTGAAGAAATTGCCGAGCGATTTCGACATCTTTTCACCGTCAACGATTAAGTGCTCGGCATGCAGCCAGATTTTTACGAACGGCTTGCCGGTGGCCGGTTCGCTTTCGGCGATTTCGTTTTCGTGATGCGGGAAAGCCAGGTCGATGCCTCCGGTGTGAATGTCCAGAGTTTCGCCGAGATACTTCATGGCCATGGCGGCGCATTCGATGTGCCATCCCGGACGGCCAGGGCCGATGCTCGTTTCCCAGAAATGTTCGCCGGGTTTGGGCGCTTTCCAGAGAGCGAAATCGCGGGCATCGTCTTTTTCGTAGCGATCGTTGTCCACGCGTGCGCCCGCTTTCATTCCGCCGATATCTATTTTGGAGAGCTTGCCGTAATCCGGAAATTTGGCGATGCGGTAATAGATGGAACCTTCGCTGGGATAGGTGATGCCTTTTTCTTGCAGGCGGGTGATCAGCGCGACCATGTCCTCGATGTGGTCGGTAGCGCGCACGGTTTCTTCGGGTTGCTGCAGGTGCAGCGCGTTCATGTCTTGCAGGAAAGCCTCGACATATTTTTGGGTGTACTCGCGGATGGAGACGCCGGCAGCGGCGGCGTTCTGGATGATGCGATCATCCACGTCGGTGAGGTTCATTACTTGAAGAACGCGGAGGCCGCGGAAGAGAAGGAAACGGCGTAGCACGTCCTGGAAGACGAAGGTACGAAAATTGCCGATATGAGCATAGTCGTAGACCGTGGGGCCGCAACTGTAGATGCGGACTTCGCCCTTGTGGAGGGGCTGGAGGGACTCGAGGCGGCCCGAGAGCGTGTTGTGAAGGCGTATGTCGGTCATTTTCATGAGATTGGCAAGACGACGATTGTATCTGAGGGGCGGGTTAGCGGCAAAGGGCGGAATGGAAACGCGATTGCAAGATAGGTAATGAGGATAGCGCTCGCTGATTGGTGGCTACGGTGAGCGCTGCGGCTGTACCGAACCGTCCGCCGCGAAATCTGAAGCCTGCAGCGACAAGACCCCGGTTTCAGTAGCGGCCGAATGAACATAGTGCGTCTTTGGTACCAACAGTACTTCCGTACTATTTTCAAAAGAACGTGTTCAGTTAGCCTATAGGTGAGAATCAGTGCTCGCGACGGGGAATCCCGCACGAGGTTGCGATGGGGAACATATGAAAAAGACACTTTTGATGGCAAGTTTTTTGATTCTGGCTGGGACAGCTCATGGACAGGCTCTCGGATCTCCAACGGGAATTCTTAATGATGCTGGATCAATGAACAACTCCGGAGGAAGTCTCGGCAGCGGTGGAGGCGTGAACGGCGCGGGAAGTATCAATGGAGCCTCCGCGGCCCCAGCGCCCGGCAGCACCCCCGGCTCCCCCGGCGCCGTAGCAGACCGGAACGTAAATCAGAATTCAAAGAACCCTGGGGAATACGTGCCATCGAAATTTTCGAACTATGGCGATGCCGTCGCGTTGGGAGTGGTGGAATCGGGGATTCGGCCGCTGACGGTGGCGGAAGCGGCGCGGCTGGCGCAAACGCAGAAGAAAAACGCGGAACAGAAGCCGGTGATTGTGCTGGATAAAGACGACGACGGGAAATTGGTAATCGCGCCGGCAGCGAAGAAATAGTTCGGCCCGAAAGTTATGGTAAAGGTGCGCGGGGGATTTGCTTCTGGCGCGGCGTTCGCGCAACGAAGAGCAAATCCCTAACACGATGGCGCGGATGCCGGGTCACATTGGACGCGGTTCCGCGCGCAAGTTGCAGCTCGACATCTGCCGGAAACGCGTTCTCACGGAACGGCTACGGTAATAATTGGACGCGGCGGCTGACGATGGTGCAGTCGCCTTCGCTGAAGGAAGTTGCTGTGAGCGGGCGAGATTTCAGCAGGAACACGCCCTCGAGCGGGAGGGCGTAGGTTATATCGAGAACGTAAACTTCCACGAGCTTTCCCATCGGCAAAGTGAAGCTGACTTCCACACCCTTCGCGGGCATCGCGTAAAAATCATAGGCATACCAGCCGTTCTGATATTGGCGAACTTTTTCAGTTTGCGGCTGTAGCGGCTCGTCCGCGGCCACCACGAACTCGATGCGCGAGTCTGGCGGAAACATTGCCAGCGCTTCGGACGCGCCCCGCTCGGAGCGAAGCAGAGCGCGGTAGCGGCGTTTTCCCGGAAGCTCGGACGATTCCAGGAGGGTGAAAGTGGGCGGGGCGAGTTCGATGTGCGGGGCGGCGCCGAAAAATGCGAAGTCGGGAATCCAGGGGAAAGCGCCGGATTCCTGCGCGCGGAAATTGGTGGCAAGGCGAATCGGTTCGGGCAAATGGCCGGAAGCGGGATAGACGACCCATTGCGAATTGCCGGAGTCCGCTTCCTGGACGTATTCCAGGTTGACGTGCTCGGGCGCTCTCGCTGAAAACGCGGGGACCACGATGGCGCCGAACGACGCGAGCAGCATGGTGGCACCCGCGAGCCAGGGCAGCGCGACGAATGAAAAACCGCGTGAGCGTTGCAAATCTGCGCAGAGCGGTCCGAGCGGGCTAAGGAGCAGGGCGACCAGCACGGAGATCAAGAGTAGCGCGCGACCGCCAAAACCCTGATAGAGCAAAAGTGTGAGCGGAAACCCCACGATGGCGGAAACGGCCAGCGGGATGATCGCAGCCAGCGATGCAGACTTAGGACGAAAAACCAACAGCAATCCAGCGAGCGCTGCCGCGCAAGTGGCGACAAGGAAAACGTAGCTGAGGCCGGGAATTCGGGCACCGAGAGTGATAGAAAGCAGCGCCCACCAGATCCAACCGCCCGACCACAGGCCAAGAAACCCAGCGCGTGGGGCAAAGCGGAGTGAGGTGAAAGAGAGCACGGTGATCGCGAGGGACCAGAACGCGACTTGGGCGGGATGCGGATGCGCGGTCCACGGAACGGGCACGGCGCCGGCTTTTCGCAAAATGAAGCTTAGAAGAAATCCGAAAATGGCGACGGCGAGAATGGAAACGAGCCAGGCGAGCAACCCCCAGAGAAATTTCATCGCGGTCAGGCGTTTTTTGTAGAACAGCCACGCGATTTCGAGCAGCAGGAGAAATGCGGCGGACACGGCGATGGCGAGGGTGCGCGTGGCCGGCCAGCGGACCGTCCAGCTGCCCAGGAGGTCGAAATAGACGGCTTCCGATTTCGGAGGATTGGAAATATCGGCGTTGGCGAAGGCTTGGACGGAACTGAGCGCGTTGTCCCCGTGATGTTGCAGCGTGGCGGGATCGGCATTTTTGAAATCGTCGAGAGGCGTGTGGTAGTGGACAACGTCGCGAATGTTGGCGAAGTTGAGGCCTTGATATCCGGCGGCTTTGAACACTGTGAAGTCGGTGTCGTTGGGAATTTGTTTGTAGGCGGTGTAGAAAACGGAGCTGGTGACGGGATGCGCGGCGTGTTGCGCGAACAGGCCCACTGCCCATTCATTGGCGTCGCCGGTTTCGAACATCAGGCTGGGGCCGGAGGTGCCGCGACTGTCAACGTTGACGACGGCGCGGACGTCTTTGGCCCAGGGATGTTGATTGACGAACACGCGAGCGCCGAGCAGGCCGGCTTCTTCTCCGTCGTCAATGAGGAAGATGATCGAGTGGCGTGGCTGCGGCAGCGATTTGCAGATGCGCGCGATTTCGAGGACGGTGGCGGCGCCGGCGCCATCGTCGAAAGCCCCGGGGCCGGCAGGGACGGAATCGTAATGCGCGGCTAGCAGAACTGCGGGCCCTGCTGGCTCTGCGCCGTCGAGTCGCGCGAGGACATTTTGCGCAGTGCCGCAGTCGCCTTGTTCATCGCAAGCGAAACCGGTTTGTACCGTGGGCGAGTAACCAGCGCTGGAGAGTTCGTCGAGCACCCGGCCGCGAACTACGTCATTTTGCGCGCTGCCAGTGGGATGCGGGACGCCGTCGCCAACCAGCCGATTAAGAATTTCACGGGCGCGCGCAGAGGAAAATTCCGTGGCGGGGACCGTGGCTGGCTGGGGCGCAGGGGGACGCAAGCCTTCGAATGAAAGAAAAAAGATAATGGCGAGAATGAGTAGTACGGCAAACGCGTGATTGAAAGTTGGTCCAGGATCCTGAGGCAAGCGTGTCTCCTGCAGGCAGGATGCTAAGTTGTGGATGCCTGTAAGTCAATGAAGAAGAAAGTGATTAGTGACCAGTGATGAGTGACGAGTTCGGAGTGATTCAGGACCTGAGAAAAAAGTCGTGGCTAGAAACCTCCGGATTTCGCGGCACTGGGGGCTGGGTATGTTTCGCGATTAAGCACTACAGGATGTGCAGAATCTGGAAAAGTGGGCTTTACACTGCTGGCGGCGCGTGCTACTTTTTATTCCCGTAACCGCCGTCCCGGAAGCGCCAGGCGGAAGGGCCCTTGATTATTGACCCTCCAGCGTTTGTGTCTCGAAATACCTCCGAAAAAAGTTTGATCAATTGAAGCTCCTTCAGCCATCTAGGCAGGGGGAGTAAACTGTGCGAGGAAACTGGTGCTGAAACTACGCAAGGTCGAATTATTTGGATTTAAGTCCTTTTGCGAGAAGACCCCGATCACTTTCAGCGGCACGGGCATCACTTGCATCGTGGGGCCGAACGGCTGCGGGAAGTCGAACGTAGTGGACGCGATCTCCTGGGTG
This sequence comes from uncultured Acidobacteriota bacterium, assembly GCA_963821765.1. Classification (GTDB taxonomy): domain Bacteria; phylum Acidobacteriota; class Terriglobia; order Acidiferrales; family UBA7541; genus Palsa-295. The sequence continues at coordinate 244,707 of CAWGFF010000002.1, read as the reverse complement.
CTGGGCGAGCAGAGCCACCGGATGCTGCGCGCGGAGCGCATGTCCGACTGCATATTTAATGGGACGGCGAAGCGCCCGCCGATGGGGCTGTCTGAAGTGATGCTGACTTTGGTGGACCCGGAGTTGGCTAACGCTGTGGCTGCGGTGATGGATGCGCCGGCGGACGAGGCGCCCGCGGTGGTGGAAGCGGCGGGCCCGGTGATTGTGGAGGACCAGCCTCAGCCGGAAACGAAAATCGTGGATGGATTTATCGAGATGGCTGACGGCGAGACGCCTGCGCCAGGACAAGTTTCTCTTGAGCCCGCGCCTGCGACGGGTGAAAAGGGCAAGCCTTGGAAGAAGCGCGGCACGGAAAAGCCTGCGATTACGATGAAGGCGGGCGAAATCGTGGTGGGCCGGCGGTTATATCGTTCGGGGCAGAGCGAATACTTGATTAATGGGCGCGTGGCGCGCTTGCGCGACGTGCAGGAACTTTTCATGGGCATGGGATTGGGCCCGGACAGTTACGCGATCATCGAGCAGGGACGCATTGGGCAGATTCTGAATTCGAAGCCCATGGACCGGCGGGCGATTATTGAAGAGGCCGCGGGGATCACGATGTATAAGACCAAGCGGCGTTTGGCGGAAGCGAAGCTGGAAGCTTCGAAAGTAAATCTTTCGCGGGTACACGACATTCTGGTGGAAGTGGAAAAGCAGCTGGCTTCTTTGAAGCGGCAGGCATCGAAGGCGCGGCGTTTTGCGGAATTGCGCGACCAGATGCGGGGACTGCTGCGCAGCGTCCTGGCGAGCAAGGCCGAGCATCTAGATCAGGAAGCGGTGCGGCTGGAAAAATTGCTGCGCGAAATGGATACGGCGGAAGAGAGCGAGGCGCGCTCGGTACACGGTTTAGAAACCGAACAGGAGCGATTGAGCGCGAGGACATACGAGTTGGACGCGGAGTTACGGCAGATTCAGAATTTGTTGGGCCAGACGGCGCTGGATCTGGACCGCGCGGAGAACCGGATTACGTTCAATCGCGAACAGACGGCGCAGATTGATGCGCGAGCGGCGCGCCTGGTGATCGAGACGGAAGTAGCAGAGCGGCAGGTAGGCGACATGACCACCCGCATGACGGCGCATCGCGAAGCGGTGGCTGCGCTCCGCGAGCAGACGTCGAGCGTGGAAGCTTCTTTGCGCGAAACGACCGAACAATCTGGCGCCAGCATTCTGGAACAGCAACAGCTGGACGCGCGGATGGAGGAATTGCGGCAGATTGCCGGGCGCCTGGTGGAGGAATCGGCGCGGGAGCAGGCGGAGTCGATGCAGGCGGAAGAGGCTGCGACGCGGCATGCTGCGGCCGAAGAGCAACGAACTACCGCGATGCGCGCGGTGGAAATCGAATGCGGGGCGCTGGCCGGGAAAGTTGCAACGGCGGAAGAGACGTTTACTTTGGCGGAAGCGAACGCGCTGGAATTGGGCGCGATGGTACGCGAGACACAAGCGCGGCTGGTGGAATTGCGTCGCGAGCAGCAGGAAACCGGGCAACAGCTGGAGCGTATGCGCGAAGGGCTTTCGGCGGAGCGCGCGCGGCATGCTTCGATCGAACAGATTTTGAGCGAGCGCGCGTACACGGCAGACGCGGTGCAGAAGCTTTTCAACGTGAGCGGCGAACGCAGTGCCGATACTCCGGGCGGTGCATTTCGCGCGGTCGGATTGCTGGCGGATTACGCCGAAGTGCAGGAAAAGTACGAAGGCGCGATCGAACAATTTTTGCGCGATGAATTGGAATACGTGGTGGTGGAATCGTTCGACCAGGCGCGCGCCGGAATTTCGCTGTTGCGCGATGAGATGGGAGGACGCGCTACGTTTTTTGTGGACTCGCTGAACAAATTGAATCTGGCCGTGCCGGAAGCGGACGCTTCCCTGCCGATGCGCGAAGGCGTGTTGGGGCGTTTGGACCGTTTGGTGGAGTTTCGCGAGCCGCTGGGTCCTGCGGCCAAATACTTTTTGACGAAATTGCGGACGGCTTACGTGGTGGAGAACGCGGCGCTGGCCGAGGAGATGGCGCACGACAATCCGCACAGTTATTTTCTGACTCCGGAAGGCACTTGCTATCACGGGCGGATGGTTTCCGGCGGACGGGCGGGCGAGGCGGGGCCGCTGGCTTTGAAGCGCGAATTGCGGCAGCACGAAGCGGAAGCGATGCGGCTGGATCGCGCGGTAAACGAGCGGCAAGCCGAGATGACGCGGATCGAGATGGCCATCGCAAGCGGTGAGGAGCAGGTGGCGTCTGCGATTGCGCGGCAGATGGAAGCGGAGAAATCTTTGGTAGCGGCGACGCACCAGCGGGATCAGGCGCGTGCCGAATTGCGGCGGATCGAGCAGCAATTCGCAACAGAGCGCGCGGAAATTGCACGACTGCACGCGGATGCGGAAGCGGCGCGGCAGCGTGCCGCGGATGCGCGACGCGAACATGCGCTGGCGGTGCAATCGCGCGAGGCGGCGGAAGCGGAAAACGCGCAAGTTTGCGGGCGACTGACGCAGTTGCGGCAGGATTTTCAGGCGTTGCAGGAGCAGGTGGTAGCGCGGCGCGAAGAATTGGCGACGATGTCTGAGCGGCTTTCGAGCGCGGAGTCCGCCGAGCAGCACTTAATTACGGAATTGACCCTGGCGGGCGAGCGTATGGCTTCGCTGCAGCAACAGCACGCCGGGATGCTGCTGGAAAAAACGGAATTGGAGAGTTCCTGCGAGCAGTTGGGGGCGCAGGTCGAGGAATTGCGCAAGGAAAAGACCCGTCTGGAAGAATCGAAGGCGGCGCTGGAAACGGAATGGGAGGGTGCGCGGACGCGTGCGGCGCAGCTCGACGAGACGGTGCGTGCCAAGCGGCAATCGCTGGATGAATTGCGGGCGGAACGCAACCAGCGGCAAATCGAGAAGGCGCGCAATGATGCGGATCGCGATTATCTGCGGCAGACGTGCATGGCGGAACTGAACGCGCAACCGGAAGAATTGATGGCGCAGGAAGCGCAGCTACTGGCGGGCGAAGAATTAATCGCGGCAGAAACGAATTACAACGAGATGAAGGCGCGCGTGGATGCCATGGGTCCGGTGAACATGATGGCGCTGGAAGAATTCAAGGAGTGCGAGGAGCGCGATACTTTCTTGCGGCGGGAGCGGGATGATCTGGTGGCGTCCATCCAGAACACGCAGCTGACGATTAATGAGTTGGATCAAGTCTCGCGACAGAAATTCGAAGAGGCGTTCAATTTTATTAATGCGCATTTTGCGATTGCGTTCCAGTCGCTCTTTGGCGGCGGCCATGGCGAGATGCGGTTGGGCGAACCCGACAGTTCGGGCGAAGCGGGGATTGACATCGTGGCGCAGCCTCCCGGCAAGCGTTTGCAGAACATCTTGCTGCTTTCGGGCGGAGAGAAGGCGCTGACGGCTTTGGCGCTGTTGATTGCGGTGTTCAAGTATCAGCCTAGCCCGTTCTGTATTTTGGACGAAGTGGACGCGCCGCTGGACGAAGCGAACGTCGGGCGATTCAACAAGATGCTGGCGGATATGTGCGGCCAGACGCAATTTATTGTGGTCACGCACAATCGCAAGACGATGGAAATGGGCTCGGTGATGTACGGCGTGACGATGCAGGAGCCTGGGGTTTCGAAGTTGGTTTCCGTGAAGTGGGAAGAGAGCGCGGCGGCCGTGGCCCCGAAGAGCGCGAGTAATGCGGCGTAGATCTGCGCGCAAGATTTTGTGAAGCAATTACTTCAGTAGCATTTCCTCACACTTAGCTCCCGAAGATATTTTCGTTCAGGAAATCGTTGCGGAACTTTCCCTGTGGGTCGTACTTCGCGGCCAGGGCGATGAAGTCGGGTATTTTCTTGTACAGGCTGCGCAGAGTTTGTGGAGATGTGGTGAAGAGCTTGGCCCAGTGGGGCTTGGCGTTGAATGGAGCCAATTCCCTTTCAATGACCGGGAGCAACTTGCTGACGGCGGACCAGTCGGGCTTCCATGTGAAGTGGATGGTTACGGAGTCTTGCTCGTGGCACGGACTCATCCACAGGTTGTCAGCCGCGATGGCGCGAATTTCGGTGATCAGCAGAGACGGGGTTACCTGATCGCGCAAGCGTTCGACGGCTAGAATCGCTTCGACGGCATGGCGGCGCGGAACAAAATATTCCGTCTGCAGCTCTTTGCCGGCGCTGGGAGTGAAGCCCATGCGGAAGTGCGGCAGGCGCTCGTACCAGGGGCCAAGAACACCCATCTGCTCGGTGCAATTCTCTGCCGAGAGGTCCGAGATCGGGTGCAGGTTCTTTGTCGCGAGTTTTGCGCCAAAAAATTCCGGCGTGGCGTGGAATTCCACCCCTGGTTCTACGCGGCTCTTAATCCACACTTCGTTGATGCGCCGCTTTTGCCAATCGGTGAAAAGGCTGACGCTGTAAGCGCTGGATTCGATCGCGTCAAAATGGTCCTGCAGAGCGCTGAGGGGGAGGTTTTCGTACACGTACTGGCGCATCATGTAGGAGGGCTGAATATCGAGCGTGATGCCGGTGACGACGCCGAGGGCACCGAGACCGACGACGGCGCCATTAAATGTTTCGCCGTCGCGCGCGCGCGATAATTTCAGCACGTCGCCGGATGCGGTGACGATTTCGAGCGCGGATACAGCGGTGGAGAGATTGCCGTTCTTCTCGCCGGAGCCATGAGTGGCCGTCATGCACGCGCCAACTACCGAAATATGCGGCAGGGATGCGAGATTGTGCAAGGCGAAGCCGTGGGAGTCGAGATACGGCGCGAGCTGGCCGTAGGTCATGCTGCCGGCGACGGTGACGGTGCGCGCCGCGGGATCCAGCGTCACGACTTCGTTCATGGGCTGGAGTGAGAGGAAGCAGTCTTTGCTGTCGGCAATGTGATTGAAAGAATGGCGAGTGCCCAGGACCTTGAGCTTGCTTTCTTTTTTAACGTAGTCACGAACTTGTTGCTGGGATTTTGTCGGGTAAAGGATGTCGGTGCCGTATTCGATATTGCCGGCCCAATTTTTGAGTTTTTCGGCGGCGGCCCACGCGAAAGCTCGTGAAGCCGAGGGGAAAGCCATGGCCGCAGTGATGAGTTTCATGAAAGTTCTTTTATTCATTGCACGTATCCCGGTGGCGGACGTGATTCACGGAGATAATCCTACTACCTTCTGCAAGCCGCAAGAAGTCAGGCTACGCGGGCGCGAGGCTTTCTTAACGGTTGACATGGGTCGGCGCTGCGTTAGAATGTGCGGCGCTGCATCGAGGAACATCACTTGGCATCCCCACAAATGACACCCGTAATATCGCAGACGAATTTTCCCGGATTGAAGCTGCGCGGGCGCGGCAAGGTTCGCGACATTTATGAGGTTGGCGACAAGCTGCTGATCGTGGCGACGGATCGCCTCTCGGCGTTTGACGTGGTGTTGCCCACGCCGATTCCGGATAAGGGCAAGGTGCTGACGCAGCTTTCGCTCTTCTGGTTTGAGAAGCTGGCTGGGTTGGTGCTGAATCATATTATTTCCGCGAAAGATTTTGGCGGCGAGCTGGCGCCGTATGCCGAGGCGCTGGCGGGGCGCGCGATGCTGGTGCGCAAGACCGACCCCGCGCCGATCGAATGCGTTGTGCGCGGATATATTTCCGGGTCCGGCTGGAAGGATTATCAGAAGACCGGAGCGATTTGCGGCATCAAGCTGCCCGCAGGCATGCGTGAGTCTGACCGCCTGCCGGAACCGCTTTTCACGCCTTCGACGAAGGCGACGACGGGTCACGACGAAAACATTTCGTTCGAACAGACGGTCGAGACGGTGGGGCGGCCGCTGGCGGAGAAATTGCGTGATACCAGCCTGGCGATTTATCGCAGCGCTGTGGAACATGCGGCGAGCCGCGGGATCATCATCGCGGATACGAAATTCGAATTTGGGATGATTGGCGACGAACTAATATGGATTGACGAGGCGCTGACGCCGGATTCTTCGCGCTTTTGGCCGGCGAATGAATATGTGCCGGGGCGCACGCAGCCTTCTTTTGATAAGCAGTACGTGCGCGACTATCTGGAACAGATTGGATGGAACAAGCAAGCCCCGGGTCCGGCGCTTCCCGCGGACGTGGTGGCGGCCACAACGGGGAAATACCGGGAAGCCTACCAGCGAATTACCGGCCACGAATTAGACTAAGAGAAATCGCAGCGGCCAGAGCGCGCGACGGCTTGATCGTCGTGAACGCTGGTGCGCGGCATCTTTCGGCAATTTTCCCAGTGCTCATGCGGAGCGTGTCATCGTGAAAGAACAACTGGAATCTTTAATTGGGATGATGGTGGAGCGCGGGATATTGCTCGAAGAGGCGGTGACGGAGTTCGAGAAGAAATTCATCAAGAGAGTCCTGGAGCGGCAGGATGGGAATCAGTCGCGGGCAGCGAAGGTGCTGGGGATACACCGGAATACCTTGAGTCGTAAGGTGGGAGAGTATAAGTTGGATCATATGGGGCATAAGCGCGGGTAGTAGTTCCGCGAGGGTAGCTGACGCGCATTTCGACATAAATGAAAATGGCCGGGGCGATTTCGCTCCGGCCATTTTTATTTGACGCTTAATCTGGACGATTACTGCTTGGACGGTACTTTGTGGTGTTTCCCGGCTTCGGCTTTCTCCGGAATTGTTGTGGGATCTACCTTCACCTGATCCCAGTGTAGGAGGAAAGGCGTCGGATCGTAGCTGACGATGGCGCCGGAGAAGCGGACGCCGTCGTCCTTGGTCAAGCGAATAACGTCCGGCTGCGGGGTTTCCTGCGCAGCGTTGGGAGTGCCGGCGGGAGGAGCGGCGGTCCAGACCTTCACGTCCATGTTCGCGGTGGTGGCATTTTGCACTTCGGTTTCATCCGCGCCAGTGAAGACTTCGAAGTTCACGAAACCTTCGCCCTGCTTGACTTCAATGATTTTGCCGACGACGCCAGGAAACTGCGCGCCGCAGATGGCGAGCCAAGTCTGCTTGGCTTTGTCGCCGCCGCCACTAAGATCGCTCAAAACAGTTAGAATCGTGCTCGAAGCGGCGATTTTCTGCAGATCGGCGGCCGCGGGAATCGTATAGGTTGCGGGACGATCGCCGGAGGTGCCGGCGAGCGTGAGCAATTCGCCAAGTTGCGCGTCCACCGAGGCGTCGCAGCCGGGCTGTTCGTAAACCAGGATTGCTTTGCGCAGATAGTCTTTGATTTTGTCGGCGTCCGGAACGCCCAGGTTGATGGCGCGGGCGAGCGCCCAGAAACCATCCACCGATTGCGGGGGAGCTTCGCCCAAGTAAGCGAGACCCTCGCGGTAATAAGAGATCGCGTCTTTGGGATTGTTCGCGACGGCGCCCTTGAAGGCTTCGACCGCAGCTGGAAAATCTTTTAGCTGAAGATCAGCGAAACCCGCAGCGGCATCGAAGAAATTGATTACCAGCTTTATTTGGTCGGAGAACTGAGCGTCGGTCAATTTGGAATCGGCGGGCTTGGTATATTTTGAAAGAATGTCCGCGCCTTCTTTTGCGAAGTCGCGTTCCTTAACGAGCTGATCGTGCGCGTTCGGATCCTTAGGATTAAATGCGTATGGGAAATACTGCGCGCGGTTCTGCAGTACCTGCAGGCGGGTGCCGGTATCCAGCTTATCCCCCATGGCGAGCAATTTGTCGGAGTACTCGATCACTTTGGGATAATTTTTCAGCTCGATGTAGGTGTCCCGGTAGAGCGTGTACACATAGGTGTTCAGCGTGGAGTTGGGAAACTTGGCAACGAAATCGTCGAGAAGCTTGATGCGATTCTGCGCGTTGGTTTCAGCGCGCGCCGCCTGGAAGGCGTTGTACTCGGGAATTGTGTAAGAAGTTTTTCCCTGATCCGCTGCCTGACCGCGCACGGCCGCTGGTCTGGCGGTAATGCAAAACAGAATGAGAGCAGTGAATAGAATTCCCTTCGTAGCAAAGCGCATTCGTATCATCTCTTCCCTGCCTCCTGGACCAGTATTGGTACGGATGAACTGTATCGCCTAGGGTCACTACCCCTGAAGGATAACAAGCTAAACGAAACCGGGATTATAGGGAAAGCCGCGCATGCGTGCAAGGTGAATCCACCTTGCGGAGCCGATTCGCGTCCCAGTTCCAGCTGGGTGAATGTTCTCACGTGAATGATAAGATGGCAAATGGACGTGAATTGTCGCCTCATCGGAGTCACGCATATGAATAATGGAAGACCCTTGGAAGGGATAGTGGCAATTGTTACAGGTGCGAGCCGCGGAATTGGGCTGGCGGTAGCGCACCGTTTGAGAACAATGGGCGCGAAACTGAGTTTGTGCGCACGTCGCGCGCAAGAACTGGAAAGCGCGGCGAACGAATTGCGTGCTGGAGCGGCGGGCGTATTCACTGCGGCTGTGGATGTGACGCATGGCGAGCAAATTTCCGCCTTTGTGCGCGACACGGAGAAAGCGCTTGGTCCGGTCGCGATTCTGGTGAACAACGCGGGGATCGGATATTTCGGCCCCACGCACGAAGCCTCGGAAGCGAATTGGGACAGTGTTTTAGACACCAATTTGAAGGGAGTGTTCCTGGCGAGCAAGGCGGTGGCGCCGGGAATGATTGAGCGGAGGGGCGGCCAGATCATCAATATTGCGTCTTTGGCGGGGAAAAATGCCTTTGCAGGAGGCGGGATTTATTGCGCTTCGAAATGGGGGCTCCTCGGTTTGACGGAGTGCATGGCGGAGGATTTGCGGGGCTACGGGATACGGGTCAGCGCGATATGTCCTGGAAGCGTGGCCACGGATTTTTCTCCGCATGGGAAGAAGGATATCAGCAAGATGTTGCAGCCAGAGGATATAGCGCACGTGGTGGAAATGTTGGTGACGCAGGCGCCCCAGAGTTTTGTAAGTGAGGTTTTGATGCGGCCGACGCAGAAGCCATAGGGGCAGATGGCGCGTTGAGATAGCAGCGTAATGCAAATCCAAGGGCAAATTCAGAACCGCCTGCCTAAAAAGCAGAAGCAGGCGGCCGCTACAAATTCAACGGCCACTGAGCCGGCGGGACGCCGGCGCTACCAACGACAACACCCGTGTTTTGAAAGGTTTACACTCGCGTGAATCTTCCGGGCTGCAGCCGCATCCAATCGTTTAAGCTTGAACGATTTGAGCTTGAAGCAAATATGCCGACACACTTCCAAGGCGATGCAGAGACGGTACGAGCCCTGAGCGCGTACATCAACCTGATCCGCGCGTCCGATTCAACGATGGCGAAGACGACCGCGCATCTGGAACTGCTGGGCGTTACCCCAGGGCAGTTTGCCGTGCTGGAAGCACTGCTGCACCTTGGTCCGATGTGCCAGCACACGCTGGGCAAGAAGCTTTTGCGCAGCGGAGGGAACGTGACGCTCGTGGTGGACAACCTGGAACGGCACGGATGGGTGCGGCGGGAACGCCAGGTGGAGGATCGCCGGATGATTCAAATCCAGCTCACCCCGAAAGGTCGTCGCCTGATCACGCGCGTGTTCCCAGAGCACGCGAAAATGGTCGCAAAGGTGATGAGCAGATTAAGCGCCGCGGAGCAGGAACAATTGCGCAAGATTGCGCGCAAGCTGGGCCGGGGCGCCGATGAATTGTGCACGGAAAGAATGAAGAGGGAGAGGGAACATGATAACGATCAGACCGAGTAAGCAACGCGGCCACAACCAGCTTTCGTGGCTGGATTCACGATTCACATTTTCGTTTGACCAATACTACGATCCGCAATTCATGCAGTTCCGTTCGCTGCGCGTATTGAATGAGGACGTGGTGGCGCCAGGGCAAGGATTCGGGATGCATCCGCATCGCGACATGGAAATCCTGACGTGGATTCTGGATGGGGCGCTTGAGCATCGCGACAGCATGGGCTCGGGTGCAGTGCTGCGTCCTGGGGAATTGCAGCACATGACGGCCGGAACGGGCGTGATGCACAGCGAATTCAATCCTTCGCCCAAGGATCCAACGCATCTGCTGCAGATATGGATTACGCCGGATCGCAAGGGCCTGAAGCCGGAATATGAGCAACTGGCGTTTCCGGACAAGGATTTGCGCGGCAAGTTTCACCACGTTGCGGGGCTGGAAGCTCCGGTGACGATTCATCAGGACGCGCACCTCTTCATCACGCGGCTCGATAAGGGCCAGGAAACCAAGCATGAGCTGAAGTCAGGCCGCCATGCGTGGGTGCAACTGGCGCGGGGCGCGGTGAAATTGAACGGCGTGGAATTGAAGGCGGGAGATGGAGCGGCCATTACCAAGGAAGCCGAAGTGCGGGTGGAAGCGAAGGAAGCATCGGAAGTGCTGTTGTTTGACTTGGCGTAAAAATCAAATTCGTAAAGGAGATACGGGGATGAATTCAACGAGCGATATAACTACTTTGGCGGGGCGAATTCTGATCGCGGTGATATTCCTAATCAGCGGATTTTTTAAAGTAGGCGGCTATGCACAGATCGTCGCTTACGCGACGGCTGTCCACTTGCCGGCGCCCGGCGTGGCGATCGCGATTGCGGCGGCGGTGGAGCTGGGCTGCGGCTTGGCGATCCTGGCGGGATTCCGCACGCGGTTCGCGGCATGGCTGTTGTTCCTGTATCTGTTACCGGTGACTTACTTTTTTCACAACTTCTGGGCGGTGCAGGGGCAGGAGCAGCAGATGCAGATGATCAACTTCTTGAAGAATGTCGCGATCATGGGCGGGTTGCTGGTGCTGTCCGTAAATGGAGCAGGGGCCTATTCCGTGGACGGGAAGTTGGCGAAGAAGGGTTGAGTCTGAAATTGTGAGCGCCGGCGGGCACGGCATGCCGTGCCCCTACGTTCGCCGTTGGAACATCCTAACTTAGGAGCGATTATGAGTGGACTGAAGAAAACTGCAACGACCAGCGCGCCGATTCACAGTTTGATCAGCGAGCGATGGAGCCCACGGGCGTTTGCGAACTGGCCGGTGGAAGCGGAGAAATTGCGGAGTTTGTTTGAGGCGGCGCGTTGGGCCGCGTCTTCGTACAACGGTCAGCCGTGGTATTACATTGTGGCGACGAAGGACGATCAGGAAAATTACAAGCGAGTGCTGGATTGCTTCATCGAGTTTAACCAGAGCTGGGCAAAGAGTGCTCCGGTGGTGGCGTTAAGCGTGGCGAAATTGAAATTCGAGCACAACGGCGAGTTGAATCGTCATGCGTTTCACGACGTAGGCGCGGCTTCCGCGACACTGACGATACAGGCGGAGGAACTGGGTTTGGCGGTACACCAGATGGGAGGAATTCTGCCGGAGAAGGCGCGGGAAATTTTCGGGATTCCGGAAGGTTATGAAGCAGTCGCGGGGATTGCGATTGGTTATCCGGGCGAGGCGCATACTTTGCCGGATCACTTGAAGGCGCCGGAATTGGCGCCGAGGGAACGGAAGGCATTGGATACGTTTGTGTTTGCAGGAAAGTGGGGGAAGGTTTCGCCGGTTGTGGGCGGCAAAGCCTGAAGCTGACGATGTGCAGGGCTACGGCTAGCCCCGCACATGCTGATTCTTGACGGCTAGATTTTTGGCAGCACGATTCCCTGCTGCGATTGATATTTGCCTTTTTTGTCTTTGTAGGAAACTTCGCACTGCTCGTCGGATTCAAAGAAGATTACCTGGCAGAGGCCTTCGTTGCCGTAAATTTTGGCTGGTAGCGGCGTGGTGTTGCTGATTTCCAGGGTGACGAAGCCTTCCCACTCGGGTTCAAACGGCGTTACGTTGACGATGATGCCGCAGCGCGCGTAGGTGGATTTTCCCACGCACAAGGTGAGCACGTTGCGCGGGATGCGGAAATACTCCACGGAGCGGCCCAGGGCGAAGGAATTCGGCGGCACGATGCAGACGTCGCCTTTGAATTCCACGAAGGATTTGGAGTCGAAGTGCTTGGGGTCCACGATCGAAGAATTTACATTAGTGAAAATGCGGAATTCATCGGCGACGCGCATGTCGTAGCCGTACGATGACACGCCGTAGCTGATGACGCCGTCGCGGACCTGGCGGTCTTCGTACGGCTCGATCATTTTGTGTTCTTGCGCCATCTTGCGAATCCATTTATCGGACTTCACGGACATCTTTTCCTCCCGGAATTCTGGATGATTCTTCTGAACAAATTATTGCGCGATGCGACGACAAGAGCGGTACTTCAGCGGCCGAAACCGCAATGCGGTGCTACGGCGTGCGCCGTCGCCGAAGCCACGACTTACAAAGCAGCTGACGCGAACTGAGACGCATGAGAGTCGGGCAGTGTATTACAGGGGACGGCGCTTGACAACCTGCAACCCCCTGTCTAGCATAGGTTTCCGCCCTGCGGGAGGCACTGTGATCAAGCTCGATATCGTGAACGCAATCGTACAGAAGACAAATATTACTCGAACGAAGGCCGAGCAGGCGGTGGAAACCGTCTTCGAGGCGATGAAAAATGCGCTGGGTCGCGGCGAACGGATTGAGCTGCGGCGCTTCGGCGTGTTCAACGTGAAGCCGCGGAAGACGGGCATCGGCCGTAACCCACGCACTGGACAGCAAGTGAGTATTCCTCCCGGCAAAGCGGTGCGCTTCAAGCCTGGCAAAGAATTGCAATCGCTGCCGGCGACCGCCGCGGCGCCGAAGCCCTGACGAATTGCGCGGCGCCGAACCCGTTTTTCGCGCTAGGGCATCCAACCTTCATGGGCAATAGCACCGGCAACGGGCATAGCCGCGTCCCACTGGAAATTCTGGACCGAAATTATCCGGAGATTATTGATCTGCCGCCGTCAAGGATGCGCGCGCCGCGACGGCCGCTGTGGCCCGCGATTCTTTTTTTCTGTTTGACCTTGCTGATGACGCTCGCGGCGGGGGCGCTGATTGCGACTTCGTTCGCGCAGAATGTGGAGCCGTTTTCGGGGAATGAAGGCCTCTTCGCTATACCTCTGCTGCCCTTTCAACATCCGGGAATGTTGCTGCTGGGAATTCCGTTTTCGCTGACGCTCCTGGGATTTTTCATGGCGCACGAGATGGGGCACTATCTCGCGTGCCGGTATTATGGAATTGATTGCAGCTATCCGTTTTTTCTGCCGTCGCCCTTCCCTTTCGGAACTTTTGGCGCGGTGATACGGATTCGCGCGCCGATCACCACGCGCCGGGCGCTATTTGATATCGGAATCGCAGGGCCGATTACGGGATTTATTGTGGCGCTGCCGTTGACCGCGTATGGAATTGCTGTGTCGAAAGTAATTCCGGGAGTGCAAGAAGACGGCGGGCTAATTTTTGGATTTCCCGGGCTGATGAAGATTTTTATGGCGATGTTCCATCCGGGGACTGAGGCGAAATCTTTATTGTTTCATCCGGTGGCGCTGGCTGCGTGGATTGGGTTGCTGGCAACGGCTTTAAATCTGCTGCCGGTGTGGCAACTGGACGGCGGGCACATTCTATATAGCTTGGCACCGAATCGGCATCAACGTTTTTCGCTGACGGCGGCAGTCGCGTTGGTGTTTTTGGGCGTGGGTTATTGGCATGCGTGGGCGTTTTGGGGGATTGTGCTGCTGATATTGTCTTTGCGATTTCCGCATCCGCCGCCGTTTGACCGGTGGGAGGCACTGGACGCTTCGCGGAAGCTTTTGGCTTGCGTGGCGCTGGTGATTTTTATTTTGTGCTTTACTTTGTGGCCGACGAATAACCTCTGGTAACGCAACTCTACAATTAGAAAAGACTGGCCGGGTCCACGTCCACGATCACGGCGGTTTCGGGGATTTCTTTTTTGGCGCAGAAGTCCAGAGCGCCGCTTAGGGCTTGGGAGAGGGCGGAGCGTTGCGGGGATTTCAGCAGGAATTGGAAGCGGAATTCCTGGCGCAGGCGGGCTAGGGGCGCCGCGGCGGGGCCCAGGATTTTTACACCGCGATCTTCGTAGGGCGCGAAATAGGCGGCCAGAGCGCGGGACCAGCGGATCGCATTTTCAATTTTTTTGTCGCGGACCAGGACGCTGGCTAGCGCAGTGAACGGCGGGTAGTGCAGCATGCGGCGGAAGTGGGCTTCTTTTTCGTAGAAGGATAAATAGTCCTGCTTCGCGGCGTGCTGGATTGCGTAGTGCTCGGGATAGTGGGTTTCCACCAGAACTTCGCCGGAGAGTTCGCCGCGGCCGGCGCGGCCGGCAACTTGTGTGAGCAGCTGGAACGTCCGCTCGGCGGCGCGGAAATCGGGACGGCCTAGCGCGAGATCGGCGGCAACGACTCCCACTAATGTGACGCGCTGGAAATCGTGGCCTTTTGCGACCATTTGCGTGCCTACCAGGACGTCCACTTCTCCTTTGGCGAAGGCGCCCAGGACTTGCTGAAATTCGCGTTTGGTTCGGACGGTGTCGCGATCGAGCCTGGCAATTTTCGCGGCGGGGAAAGTTTCGCGCAGATATTCTTCCACGCGTTCGGCTCCATCGCCGACGAAATACATGTACTCAGCGTGGCATTTCGGGCATTGCTTCGGCGGGCGCAGCGAGTAGCCGCAGTAATGACACTCGAGGCGCTGGCGATTTTTGTGGTACGTGAGGGCGATGCTGCAGTTTTCGCATTGCACGAAGGCACCACAACTGCGACAAAGTGAAGACCAGGAGTAGCCGCGGCGATTGATGAGCACCATGGCTTGGGTTTTTTCTTCGAGGCGCAATGCGACGGCGGCTCTGAGCGATTCGGAAACGGGCGCGGCTTGGTGAGCGTGGCGGAATTCTTCGCGCAGGTCAACGATGCGGACTTCGGCGAGCGGGCGAGCGGCGACGCGCGCGGTGAGTTCGAGCAGATGATATTTTCCGTCGCGCGCGTTGTGGTAGGTCTCAAGCGAAGGAGTGGCGGAGCCTAGCAGCGCTACGGCGCCTTCGAGGCGCGCGCGATATACGGCGGTGTCGCGGCCGTGGTAACGCGGAGTTTCTTCCTGCTTGTAGCTGGTTTCCTGTTCTTCATCCACGATTATGAGACCGAGATTTTCGAGCGGCGCGAAAACGGCGGAGCGCGTGCCCACTACTACGCGGGCATCGCCGTTGCGGACGCGCCACCATTCGCGGGCTCGTTCGCTATCGGGTAGCGCGCTGTGGAGGATGGCGACTTGTTCGCCAAAGCGCGCGCGCACCAAGCGACCGACCCAGAGGGTGAGCGCGATTTCGGGGACCAGGACGATGGCAGTTTTTCCGCGTGAAAGCGCGGCTTCGATCGCGCCGAGATAGACTTCGGTCTTGCCGCTGCCAGTGACGCCGTGGAGCAGCGCTGCTGTGAATTTTTCGGCGACCAGCCAGCGCCAGATTTCTGCTAGCCCGTGTTTTTGTTCGGAGTTGAGAACGTTTGTGGGCGGCGTGAAATCGGTGTCCCAAGGATCTTCTTCGACGGTGAGCGGTTCTTCCCATGTGAGCAGCATGCCTGCGCTTTCGAGGCGCTTGATGACGACCGGAGTCACGGCCGCTCGTTCGCGCAGAATTTCGAGTGGCAGGGGAACCCCCGCGTCCATGAGAACTTCGCGAACGCGCTTCTCGGGCTCGCCGATGGGACGTTCTTCGGTGTTCGGACGCCACGATACGATTTTTTGCGTGCGCGTTTTACGGCGGCGGATGCTTTCGCGGGCTGCTAGATGGCCGCGACGTACAAATTTTTCTGCGGCGGTTGCGCCTCCGGGCATGCGGGCTATGCGGGTTTCGGTTAGCGCGCGTTCGGGTGTGTCGGCTTTTCGTTTTTCGAAGAGTCGAAGGTAGGCGAGCTCGGCGGCTTCGACGTCGGTGTTTTCTCCGTTGGTGGCGAGATCTTCCAGATAGGCGCGGCCTTCGTCGGTGAGCCAGTATTCGCGATGGTGGCGCAATTCGATTTCTGGCGGAAGCATGGCGCGGAAAGCTTCGCCGATGGGCGCGAGGTAGTAGCGGCTGATCCATTGTCCTAGTTCGATTAGTTTAGGGGGAAGTGCTGGCACACGATCGAGAAGTTCGGCGATTTCTTTGATGCGTTTCGTATTTGGCGCGTTATTGGAAACGGCTAGTCCGACACCGACCATGGCGCGATTGCGGAAAGGGACCAAGACGCGGCGACCGACGAGTTCTTCGCCGTTGAACGAAGTGGGCACGGCGTAGGTGAACGCCGAGCGCAGCGGGACTGGGAGCACGACTTCGAGATAGCGTTGCGTCATTGGATCAGTTGGATAGTGTAACAGCGAGCGCGAGCGACGATCATCTGGCCAACAGTGCGCTAAGCTGTAGCAAGTTCGAGTCCGTCGGCGACGCTGGCGGAGGTTGCGTACTCGATGTGCAGCACACGTCTTGGCTTCGCAGAGCGCGACTTGGACGAGGCGTGGATGATCAAAGGCCTCATGACTAGAACCCCGCCGCGCGGAACCAGACAATCGACCGCTGTTACTTGAGTGCTCAGGCCGTGTATTCCGTCGTCGGTCAGCACGCCCATCTTATGCGTGCCGGGAAGAACACGCAGCGGACCATTTTCGTGAGTCGAATCGTCGAGATGCAATCGCAGCGCAACCACACGAGAGAGTGCACTGGCTGGCGCGTGCGCGTAGATTACTCCGTCCTTTACTGACCATGGTCCCCAATCGGGGATTTCGTGGCGTTCTTGCAGCGGCAACGCCGTTTCTTGGTGCCAAACCACTAGCCAATTGGAGGCCGGAGACTTGTCGAATAATGTGGCCCTGAATGGAAACGGTTCGCACGCGAGAACTTGTTGCGCGATAGCTCGGAGTCTTGGGTCGCGGGCAATTTCACGGACAGCAGGATGCCTGAGTGCGTGGCGCATTCCCGCGCGAGTGCGCGGCAGCGAATTGCGCTTAAGACTTTCATCAAGGCGCTCGATTTCGCTGCGCGTTAGCACTTCGGGCAGTATTGCAAAACCGCGCTGCTCTACTTCAGCTAGTTGCATCTCTGATTTGCTCCACGCGTACCAATGAAATTGGATGCTTCATAAGCTCACGAGGACGATGCCGATGAAGATTAGGACTATGCCTAGCCATTGGGAGCGCTCGAGGCGTTCGCGGAGGAAGATCCAGGCTAGTAGGACTGTGAAGGCGCCGTAGAGGGAGGCCAGGACACTTACTACCGAGACTTGGCCGGTGCTTAGCCCGGCGTTGTTGACGACGAACGCGGCGGTGTCAAGGATGCCTACGGCGAGAAGCAGCCACCAGACTTTGCCGCGGGGGAGTTTCAGCGATTGGCCCGCGGGTGCGGCTGCTAGCGAGAGCGCGAGGAGTGCTGTGAGGCGCATGACCCAGACGGAGACAGCGCTGCCTACCGCTGGGACTACATAAAATCCCAGGAACCAGAAGAGCACGCCGAAGCCTAGGGCGGCGCAGATGGCCCAGCCTACTCCTGTTGATAAATGCGCGCGCGATTGTTCGGCGTGAGTTTCGGTCGCATGTCGCGGATTCTTTTCTGTGTTCGTGCTTTGTGTTTGCGTGAAGGAAGTGGCGGCTAGGATTACGCCGAGCAGGGAGACGGCGAGACCTGAGGCGCGGACTGCGTGGATGCGTTCACCGCTGAGTAACGCCAGCGCGACGGTTAACGCTGGATAGCTTGAGGAGACTGGGCCGACGATGCTCAGAGTGCCGTGCTCGAAGGAGTGATAGAGCGCGAGCGACGCTAGCACGTTGAGCAGGCCGGCAGCTACTGCCATCGCCCAGGGATGCCAGCCTGGGGCGATCCCGTGCCAGAAACCGCCGGTGGATTTCAGGTCTACGGTGAGGGCGAGGAAACCGAAGAATTGCATGAAGAAGAGAGTTCGGTACGCGCCGACTTGGCGGGAGGCGAAGCGGGCGGCGAAATCGGCGGCGCCCCACGCGATGGCGCCGGTGAGGCCTAGGATTATGGCGAGCGAAATATTCATCGCGCGGAACGGCTAGCGTTTTTTGAGTTGCAGGCCGAGGACGGCCATTACTTTTTGCAGGTCTTTCCAGACTTCGGGCTTGGCGGCGGGATTGCGGAGCAGGTAGGCGGGATGATAAGTGGGCATCAGCTTTGCGCCGCGGAAATCGAACCACTCGCCGCGGAGTTTGGAAATGCCTTGGGCGGTTTGCAGGAGGGTTTGCGCGGAGCAGCTTCCCAGAGTGCAGATCACTTTGGGTTTGATGGCGTCAATCTGGCGCATTAGGAATGGCGAGCAGGTGGTGATTTCGTCTTTTTCGGGGAGGCGATTTTCCGGCGGGCGGCATTTTACTACGTTGGCGATGTAGACGTCTTCGCGCTGTAGGCCCATGGCTTTGATCATGTCGGTGAGAAGTTTTCCGGCCCGGCCGACGAAGGGTTCGCCGCTGAGGTCTTCGTCGCGACCGGGGCCTTCGCCGACGAACATGAGGTCGGCGTTGGGATTGCCGGTCCCGAAGACGATTTTGGTGCGGCCTTTATGGAGCTTGCAGCGGGTGCAGTCGCCGATGTCTTCGCGGATGCGCGGAAGAGTGTCGTCTGCGACGCGTTCGATGGCTTCGAAGAGCGATGGCGCGGAGCCGGGCAGGATTGTGGCAGATGGCGCGGACTTTTGCGACGCAGACGGCGACGACGCGATAATTATAGGAGTGGCGGGCGCACGACCGAAAACGGCAGCGGCCATCGCCGCGGGAACTGCGGCGGAGATAGCGCTCGATGTTGCGACAGATTCAACCGATGCGGAAGTAACTTCGACGATTGCGTGAAGAGGTGGGCGATCGCGATAGTAAGGAGCCAGGCCGAGATCTTCGCCGTAGCGCAGCCAGTCTTTCACCTGTTCTTCAAGTTGCGTTTCGCTGCGGACTTCGTCACGCACGTCGCTGCGGGCGCTCACACTTGCGCGCTTGGCCGGATCCATGAATCCTCCACTGGAGAAACCACTGCTAGAGAATCTACTTGGATTGATTCTGAATATCCAGTACCTGATCGAGGATGCGATTGGCGACTTCGAATTTATTTAGCTGGGGGAACGCTAGCTCGCGGCCGTCGCGGAGGAAAAGGGTGACGATGTTGGTATCGGTATCGAAGCCGGCGCCGGCCTGGGTGACATCGTTGGCAACGATCATGTCCGCGGATTTGCGCTGGAGTTTGGCGCGGGCGTTTTCTGCGACGTTGTTTGTTTCTGCGGCGAAGCCTACGAGGATGCGATTGAGTTTTTCGCGGCCGAGTTCGGCGAGAATGTCGGGCGTGGGTTCGAGCTCCAGTGTGAACGTGCCATCGCCGCGTTTGATTTTTTTATCTTGGGCTGCGGCCGGACGGTAATCGGAAACGGCGGCGGCCATGATGGCTACGTTTGCTTCACGGGCCCGTTCGTGAACTGCGCGGTGCATTTGTTCTGTGGAGCGCACCGGAACCCAGTCAACACCTTCGGGAATTTTCAGGTCGGTGGGGCCGCTGACTAGAATTACGCGCGCGCCACGACGATGGGCTGCTTCTGCCAGGGCGTAACCCATTTTGCCGGAGGAGCGATTGGTTAGGAAGCGGACTGGGTCGAGGTCTTCGCAGGTGGGGCCGGCGGTGACGAGGACCGTTTGTCCGGCGAAATCGTGACGGAGGCCGAGGACATCGCAAACTTTTTTTACTATGGATTCGGTGGCGGCTAGGCGGCCGGCGCCGGTCATGCCGCAGGCCAGGTAGCCTTCGTCGGGATCGACTACGTGGACTCCACGGGCGCGCAGGGTTGCCAGATTTTGTTGGGTGGCGGGATGTTCCCACATGTTTACGTTCATGGCGGGGGCTACGACCACATGGGCTTTCGTGGCGAGATACAAGGTGGAGAGAAAATCCTCGGCTATGCCGTGGGCGAATTTTCCCAAGATGTCCGCGGTGGCTGGCGCAACTAGCAGGAGGTCAATGCGCTGGGCTACGGCGATGTGTTCGATGGCGCTTTCGACGTTGGCGGGCGCTGAACCGGCTGTTGCGAAAATGTCGGTGATTACTTTTTGTCCGGTGAGGGCGGCGAAGGTTAACGGGGTGATGAATTCCTGGGCGGCGCGGGTCATCACGACCTGGACGTCTAGTTTTTCGTTTTGCAGGCGGCGGACTAGTTCGGCGGCTTTGTAGGCCGCAACGCCGCCGGTTACGCCTAGGGCGAGTTTCATGGGGTTTTCGCCTGTGTGAGTGAGTGGTGAGTAATGACTAGTGACCGTTCATTTGTATTGAATAGAAAAAGTGAAGGGATTTGCGATGAAGTAGTTTGTTTTGAGTGAAATGCAGAATTGGAGGCGTGAGAATAGCGTTTATTTGCGTCGCATGGGAAAAATGAAGTGGTTTGTTTTGTGTGGGTTGCGTAATTCGGGAGCGGATCATTTGTATTGAATAGAAATTGGGGATTTGGGAGGGGGGCGGAGCAGAGAGAGTCAAAAGATTTAACACAGAGGACATGGAGAAAAGCGGAGGGCACAGAGAAAGAAGGAGAGATGCTCCCTGCGGCGGTGCCTGCGTGAAGTAAAGGGGCTGGCCCCCCTTCGCAAAAAACGCTCCGGGCACTCGGGATGACGATGTTCGTCGCATGACCAGAGGCGCAGACGGCACTGGAACGGCTGCGGGTTAGGTTCGACATTCTCACAAATTCATCATGCTCTTCTGGGGCATGAAATGCAAAAGGTTGTGTGTGTACAGCACCCTGCCCGGTAATGGGCGGCGCGGCGCCCGCAAGACTAAAGGCAACTTCAAAGGCGCCCAGCTAAAGCTGGCCGCTACAAGCTCAAAGACCACGTCAAAGACGCCCGCCTAAAAAGCAGAAGCAGGCGGCCGCTACAAATTCAACTGCAACAGAGCCGGCGGGACGCCGGCGCTACCAACGGCTACTACAAAGTCAGAGGCGCCGGCCTAAAGGCGGCCGCTACAAAGTCCACAAAGGCGGGCGCAGCAAGCAGCGCCCCTACCAATTCAAAAGCAGCGTCAAACGCTCACTTCTTCTTTTTCTCGTTGATGTCTTCGGCTTGTTCGTTCAGGTGGGGGGCGTCGTATTCGAGCAGGCCCTTCTGCAGCTCCTCTTCGGCAATGCGCGTGGTTTTGCGCGAGCGGGGGTTATCCACCATGGGGCGGCCACCGATCAATAATTGGCGAGCACGGCGCGCCACGACTACGACGTAAGCAAACTGGCTATCAGGTGCGTCCTTGAGATGAGCCATGTGAAAATCAGCCTCCAAAAGTCTTCAGAATTTCGCGAATTCGTTGCTCGTTCAGCGCCATCTGGCAACGCGAGCCCAGAGCGATGGCCTGAATTTCGCGGCCGGCGCGCTCGACGTCGTCGTTTATGACGGCGTAATTGTAACTGTTGTACCGCAACATTTCGTCGCGCGCGCGATCAAGACGGCGGCGGATTTCGTCTTCGCCATCCTGCCCGCGCGCGCGCAGCCGGTGTTCGAGATCCTGCTTCGACGGCGGCAGAACAAAAATCATAACGGCGGAGGGCAGCTGATCTTTTACCTGCTCCGCACCCTGCACGTCAATTTCCAGCACCAAGGTCTTGTGGCGTTCCCGGGCCTCATCGAGCCACTTCCTGGGAGTACCATACCAGTTCTTGCCAAAAACGCGCGCATACTCCAGAAACTCACCGCGCTCGACCATCTGCTGGAATTCGGCTTCCGATACGAAATTGTAACACTTGCTAGTGCTCTCCGTCTTGCGTTGGGCCCGTGTCGTGCACGACACAGAGCGCAGGACGTTGGGGAGCTGCAAAATCTTCTCCACCAGGGTGGATTTTCCGGAACCCGAGGGGCCGGAGACGATCAGGACCAGCGGGTCGGTTTGAGTCATTCGATGTTCTGCACCTGTTCGCGCAATTTTTCGATTTCGGATTTAATTTCGAGGCCGAGGCGGGTGATGTCCAGACCTTCGGCGTCGTTGCCCGGCGTTTTTGAGAGCAACGTGTTCGATTCGCGCTGCATTTCCTGAAGCAGGAAGTCGAGTTTTTTGCCGACGTCAGCAGCGCCCGCGAGCAGCGACTCAAATTGTTGCACGTGACTGCGCAGGCGCGCGAGTTCCTCGGAGACATCGCTGCGTTCGGCGGCGATGGAAGCTTCCTGAGCGAGGCGCGCGGGATCGAGCGGAGCTTCGCCGAGAAGCTCCTGCAAGCGGGCAGCGAGGCGGCGGGCGAAAGCCGGGCGCGCGCCTTCGGCCAGCGTTTCGAGTTGCGCGGTGAGCGCGGCGATGTGGCGCAGACGTCCGGACATTTCGTCGCGGAGGTGGCCGGCTTCCTGTTCGCGCATGCGATCGAGTTTTTCGAGCGCTTCGCCGAGGCAACGTTCGACTACTGAGCCGAGGCGCTCGATTTCGCCGTCCAGGGATGCAGCGGCCGCGCCAATAACTCCGGGCAAGCGCAGGATGGAGGCGAGGTCGGGCTCGGTCTGGATGCCAAATTCTTTGCGGAGCGAATTGACGGCTTTGAGATATGCGGCGGCGACATCGTGATTCACGCCGACGGCCGCGGGTCCGGCGAGTTCGTAGTGCAGCGTGAAATCCAGATGGCCGCGACGAACGCGTTCGCGAAGGATCTGGCGGATGCGCGGTTCGAGCGGTTCGAATCCTTCGGGAATGCGGAGATGCAAATCCAGGAAGCGATGATTCACTGCGCGGATGGTGACGCGCAGGCTCCAGCCATTTTCGATGGCGCGGGCCTGGGCGTAGCCGGTCATGGACTTCAGGCCAGTGGATTGCGTGGTGGGTTTCGGAGAATTCACGGAGACTGATTGTGACCCGGTGCTGGGCATATTTACAAGGGACCTGCCGCGCGCGAGGCTGGTTCGGCATCGCGAAACTGCATTTCGTACAAACGGGCGTAGAGTCCGCGGCGCTCCAGCAATTCTTCGTGAGTGCCGCGTTCGCGAATTGTGCCCCCTTCGAGGACAGCAATCAAGTCCGCGCGGCGAATGGTGGAGAGGCGGTGAGCAATGACGAAGACGGTGCGGCCAGTCATTAGATTGTTGAGCGCGCTTTGCACGAGCATTTCGGATTCGGAGTCGAGCTCGGAGGTGGCCTCGTCGAGGATGAGAATGGGCGCGTCTTTGAGTAATGCGCGAGCGATGGCTAGGCGCTGGCGCTGGCCGCCGGAAAGGCGCTGGCCGCGGTCACCGATGAGAGTTTGATAGCCCTTGGGCATTTGCATGATGAAATCGTGGGCCATGGCGGCTTTGGCGGCGGCTAGAACTTTTTCTTCGGCGAGATCGGGGCGGCCGTAGCAGAGATTGCTCCAGATGGTATCGTTGAAGAGGATTGTTTCCTGGGTGACGATGGCCATTTGTCCGCGCAGGGAGCGCAAGGTGACGCCGCGGAGATCGTGGCCGTCAATGCGCACGGCGCCAGAAGTTGCGGAATAAAATCGGGGGAGGAGATTGACAAGGGTGGTTTTGCCCGCACCGCTGGAGCCGACGATGGCGACGACTGCTCCCGCGGGAACTTTGAGCGAGATGTTGCTGAGAGTCGGAGAGTCGGCGTCGTCGTAGCGGAAAGTGGTGTTCTCGAATTCCACAGCTTGCGAAAACGGCGGCAGGGCGGTGGCGCCGGGGGCGTCGAGTTTTTCTTCGGGGAGATCCAGGAGTTTGAAAGCTTGGGAAGAAGTGCCGAGCGCCTGCACGAAAAGCTGATAGATGCTGCCGAGGCGCTTGATGGGCTCGTAGGCTTTGAAGAGCGCGAAGGTGAAGGCACCGAAGGAACCGATGGTCATGCGGTCCACTTTAATTTCGCCGCGAGCGTAGAGCAGGATCATCGCTATGACGATGGCGCCGAGAACGTCCATGATGGGGCCGGTGGCGGCCAGGGCGCGAATCCAGCGCATATTTTCGCGGAGGAGGTTGCGCGCGGATTCGCGAAATTTTTTGATTTCGAAACCTTCCATGCCGAAGGCTTTCACTACGCGATTGCCACTGATGGTTTCCTGGAGGATCTGGCTGAGGTCGGCAAGGCGAGTGCGGCTGGTTTCTGTGGAGCGTCGGATACGGCGGGTTAGTTTTGCGACGGGCCAGACGACGAGCGGAACGAGAACGGCGGAGCCAATGGCCATGCGCCAGTCAATCACGAGGAGCACAGCGACGAAGATGACAAGGCTGAAAATCTGGCGAAAGAAATCGGCGAGGTAGTCGGAGAAGGCGCTGCGCATCTGCTCGATATCAGCGATTACGGCGGACATGACGCGGCCGACGGGATTGTGATGGAAGAAGCCGACGGGCTGCTGCACGACTTTGGAGTAAACGCTGTTGCGCAGATTGGTGACGCCCGCGAGGCCGACATATTGGATGAGGGTGCTACCGAAATATTCGGAGACTGCTTTTACCAGGAAAATAAAGAGCAGCGAGAGCGCGAAAACGGACCAGACGTGGTGAACTCTGGCGGGAACGAAATCGTTCATGTACACGATGCGATCGGTGCCGGGAACCTGGAAGAGGACGAGTTTCTGGAGCGCGGACTGCGGATTCAGAACGACGTCGAGAGCGGGCTTGATGGCGAAGGCGACGAGGCCTTCGGCGACGCCCATAATGGCCATGAGCAGAATGCCGGCAGCGAGAGGCAACGTGTAGGGAGCGAGATAGTGGAGGAGGCGCCGCAGCTCTTCGCTCTGGGTGAGTTTCGTGCTGCCGTCTAGTTTTTCAGAATCCAAATGGGAACCTTTGGCCGCGTTTGCGCGGCTTTAAAATTTCAAGCAGTGGTCTTTTCAGTATCGCGATGCACGACTTTGGCCGAATAGCCTTTGCGCTTTAGGTCGCGACGAATCACTTCGGCCAGCGCGACGGAACGATGCCGCCCACCGGTGCAGCCTAGCGCGACGGTGAGATAGCTTTTGCCTTCGGCAATATAGTGCGGGATCAAATACAACAACAAGCTTTCGATGCGGCGGAGGAATTCGCCGGTTTGCGAGAAGGAGCGGATGTAACGCGCGACGCGCGGATCCTTGCCGCTGAATTTCCGCAGATGCGGGACGAAATGGGGATTGGGGAGAAAACGGACGTCGAAGACGAGATCGGCGTCCGCGGGAATACCGTAGCGAAAACCGAAGCTGACGACCGAAACGAGCAGAGGGCGGCGTCCGGGATTCTGAAAGCGGTCAATGATGAACTGGCGCAGCTCGTGAATGTTGAATTTCGAGGTGTCAATAATTACGTCGGCGAGGCGGCGAATGGGCGCCATGCGGCGGCGTTCGAGGCGAATGCCGGCGGCGATGGAATCATCGGGGCTGAGCGGGTGCGGGCGGCGGGTTTCGCTGAAACGACGGAGCAGAACTTCATCGCTGGCTTCGACGAACACGAGGGTCGCGGGATGTTCGGACACTAGCTTGCGGTAAATGCCGGGGAGCTTTTCGATTTGCTCGCCTTCGCGGGCGTCCACGAGGAGCGCGGCGCGTTCGACTTCGCTGCCGCCTTCGACGTAGAGTTCGCTGAAGGTGGAGATCAAGCCGACGGGAAGATTATCCACGCAATAGAAGCCGAGGTCTTCGAATGTATTTAGGACCGAACCTTTTCCGGAGCCGGACAGGCCGGTGAGAATTACGAGCTGGCGGGCGTCACGATTGCGATTTCTGGGGGCGCGGCGGCGGGTCACGGCGGGTTTTTAACCCTTGACCCGTCGGCGATGGGTGCTGGGAATGCGCAAGTCTTCGCGATATTTCGCGACGGTGCGGCGCGTGACTTGAATGCCTTCTTCGCTGAGGCGCTTGGTGATTTGCTCGTCGGTGAGGGGGTGCGCGGTGTCTTCGTCATCAATCATTTTTTTGACGCGGCGCTTGAGGGAGAGCAGAGACATTTCGCTGCCCTGCGGACCGTTCACGGATTCGCTGAAGAAATAGCGCAGCTCCAGGACGCCTTGGGGCGTGTGGACGTATTTATTGGCGACGGCGCGGCTGACGGTGGAAGGGTGTACACCGACCTCTTCGGCAACTTCCTTGATCATCATCGGCTTTAGGTGATCGGCGCCGTAATCGAGGAAATCGCCCTGGCGACGGAGGATGGATTGACAGACGCGCTGGATGGTATGCTTGCGCTGCTCGATATTTTTCATTAGCTGGATGGCGGCGGTGAAACGTTCCTTGACGTAGTTGCGGACGTCGCGGTCGGCGGCATCACGCGCTAGCAGGCGGCGATACATGGGGTTGAGGCGGAGCTGCGGCAAGTCGTCTTCGTTCATGAGGGCTTGCCACTCGCCGTCAACTTTGCGGAATTGAACGTCGGGTTCGACAAGGCGCGGCTCGGTGTGGTTATAACGCAGGCCCGGCTTGGGGTCGAGTTGCTTGATGACATCCACGGCGCGCTTGACTAGTTCGACGGGACGATTCAGGGCGCGGGCGACTTCTTTCAGCTGATTATTCTGCAGCAGCTTCAAGTGTTCGGCGATGATTTGCTGCGCCAGGGTATTTTGCGGGTCAATCAGTTTCAGCTGCATCAGCAGACACTCTTGCAGATCGCGCGCGCCCACGCCGGGAGGATCGAATTCCTGGACCATGGCTAGGGCTTCTTCGACGTCTTCCATCGAGTAGTTGCCGGACTGCGCGAGTTCTTCGAGCGTGGCAGTTAGGTAGCCATTTTCATCGAGGTTGCCGACGATGCCTTCGGCGATCTTGCGCACGGTTTCGGTGCAGATGCTGACGCTGAGTTGCCAGGCGAGATGGTCAGCGAGATTTTGCGCGGAGGAAAGAAACTTGTCGAAGGAGGGGCGTTCGATATCTTCGCGTTCGCTGCTGCCGGCGCGTTCGGAGCCGGCGTCAAGATACTGGGTGAAGAAAGTGCCGAAATCGAATTCGTCGAAGGGATTTGCGGCTTCGGTTTCGGGGACTTTTTCGGTTTCTTTTTTGAGGAAGGCTTCGTCGGTGTAACTATCGGTGGCGGCCGCGCCCTCTTCGGTCACTTCGTCGAGGACGGGATTAGCCATGATTTCCTGATTGATCATCTCGCGCAGCTCGAGGCGATTGAGCGCGAGAACGCTGACCATCTGGACGAGGCCCGGGGTCAGGATTTGTTTCTGGGCCACGCGCAAGCTGAGTTTGGGTGCGAGCCAGTTCATAGCCGTTAGTTCAGCCGAAATCCTTCACCGAGATACACGCGGCGGACTTCGGGATCATTCGAAAGCTCGGCCGGAGTCCCCGCTCTAAAAATTTTCCCGTCGTTAATGATGTAAGCGCGATTGGTGACGGCCAAGGTGTCGCGAACGTTATGGTCCGTCACTAGCACGCCAATGCCCGCTGCGCTTAAGTCCGCGATAATCTTCTGGATGTCCACAACCGTGAGCGGGTCAATTCCCGCGAACGGCTCATCCAGCAGCACGAACGACGGCGAAAGCACCAAAGAGCGCGCAATTTCCAGGCGGCGGCGTTCTCCGCCGGACAAGACATATGCCCGACTGTAACGTACGCCTTCCAGGCCCATCTGCGCCAGCAACTCTTCGACGCGGTCGCGGCGCTGTTCGGAAGTCAACGGGAGAGTTTCGAGGACCGCGAGCAGGTTCTCTTCCACCGTCATTTTCCGAAATACCGAAGGTTCTTGAGGAAGGTAGCTGATGCCGCTGCGGGCCCGGAGGTACATGGGTAGGTCCGTGATGTCCTCGCCGTCGAGAATTACACGCCCGTAGTCCGGACGCGCGAGGCCGACCAGGATATAGAACGTCGTGGTCTTTCCGGCGCCGTTCGGCCCGAGCAACCCAACCACTTCACCTTGCTGAATTTCCAGGCTGATTTTATCGACGACCTTCCGCCCTCGATAAGACTTACTGAGCTCAGCGGCCTGGAGTTTCAACATGCCGGTTCATTTCTCAACCCGGTGCTTGGTCAGCGTGCGCGAACCTTCTTGCGAATCGATTAAAATCGTATCATTCGCTACAAAGAAGGTCAACGAATGGCCGGTAGTTGTGTCGCTGGAAGCATCAATAATGGTGGGTTGGCCGCCGGAAAGGACGAATTTTCCGTCGGAGGCGGTGTACTCGGCCCGGTCGGCCGTGCCGCGGCGGTCGCCCTGGCGGACTGTGACGCCGCCGAAGGCTAGCGCGTGGTCCAGTTGGCGGCCTTCACTCGGTAGCGGCTGCTGGCCTAGCTCGGCGGAAGCTAGTGAGGCCTTGGGTGGGGCTGCCGGCGTCAGGAAGACGTCCAGGGTGCGGGATTGCATGGAGCCCTGCTGGGAGTCGGCGGTTACGCCGGTTTCCAGGTGGGCTTTGCCGGTGTCACCCCAGTACGTGAGGATGGGGGCGCGGATCTGCCATAACGTGGGGCCGGGCGGCGTGGCGGATGCGGCGGTGGCTGACCTCGTGGGCGACGGTTTCGCGGGTGAAGGTTGCGCAGAAGACTGCGCGACCGTTGGCGGAGACGCTTGGGGAAAATTGGCGACTACGCTGCCGGTGGCTTGCAATTTTTTTTCGTCGCGCCAGATTTCGATTTGAATGGCTTCGAGGACGGAATCGCCTTGCCACAGGCGCGCGTGACCGAGGTAGGTGACGTGGCCTGAGGTGGTGGAACCGGTGAGAGTTTGCGCGGAAATGTGGCCGGGGCCGGAGCCGAGGCTCATGGCGGAGTTTTGCGCGCTGGGGATATAGGTGGAAAGGACGCCGCCGGTGGCGCGAATGTCGCCAGATTTTTGATTGATGGCGACATTTTTCGCGGTCGTGCGGCTCATCGCGTCCGTGAGGACAGGCGAGCCGTCGAGCGAGATCAGCTCCGTGGAGCGGACGACGTTGGCGCGGTTGGCGGAGGCTTGGCGATCGGCTTGCTGGAAGTGGACGTCGCCGGTTTCATCGAGCGTCTGCCATTCGCCGTCGGGAGAGAATTTCGCGGCGAGCTCGGCGGCTTTTATGATCTGCGGAGGAGCCGAGCCGATTCTTCTGGTGACGGTAGCACCGCCGTGACCTTGCAGCGTATCAAGGTTACCGGTGGAGGCAAATTGCGCGACGAACTTTTTGGCGTGAAGAGTGGTGGTTTCGTCGGCTGATTTTGTCTCGATCGTTCCCGGAGCGAGGGTGCTGACGGTTTGAACGGATTGCTGGCCTTGGCGCGGGCCGGGGCCAATAGTGGCGAGCAGGGATTCGGTTTCGAGCGAACGGGATTGCAGGCCCATACGCGAAGTGGCTTTCACGTTGCCAGTGGCCGTGATTTCGCGCAGGAGATTGTGCTGCGGCGTCATGTTGATCACCACATTTGCGGCGGAGAAGTGGTCTGTGGCGTCGGGGGCTTCACGGGAGCCGACCACGCTGCCATCGGCAACGACGCGCTCGATCCACCCGTCGGCATTGACGAAGAGATCAAATTGCGCGGCGGTGGCCGTGGATTTTCCGCGAGGATCGGTGGACGTGACTTGCGGATGGCCCTGCGCGATAGCATGGCGAGCGCGGAAATCGGCGTCAAGTTCGATGGAAATCTTGTCGGCGGATATTTCGTGGCCGCCCTGGCGCACGCTGGCCGGAGTATCGAGCACGACCATGCGATCGTTGCGCCTGATTTCCATGCTGCCGCCGGTGGCGGTGACGGGCAGCCCGCCACTTTTTTCCGAGGCTGCTAAATCGAGTTGCACGTTGTGAGCGAGGCGGACAATTTCCTTCTGCGAGCTGTACGTCATTCCGTCGGCGTGGCCAGTGCCCTGCGGAAAGCGGAATTGGACGGGCGCGGTGGTGGTGGCGTCGCCGCTTTCGCGATTGAAAGAGAGATTGCGCGTGCTGACTTGCAGATCTTTGTCGGCGGGCTTGCCGGAGGCGGGAGTGGCGCTGGCGAGATCAATCTGGACGTCGCCCTCGCAGACGACGTTACCGCTGGAAGGCTCGTAATTACATTCGCGGGTGTGGATGTTGTCGTTGCGGCTGCCGTCGTGGCCGTAGATGGTGATCCAGACATCCTGGAGCAGGGCGCGATTCTGGTCTTTATATTGGGTGGCGTGGGAGGCGCGGATGGTGAAGAGCTGGCGGCCCTGGTCTGTGCCGACGTAAGAGAATTCGGCGGATTCCTGCTGCACGGATTCCGGGATGGGGGGTGGCGCGTTCTGGCGGGCGCGCGCTGCCTGGATGGCGCGGCGGGCGTAAACACCGGCGACGATGAGCGCGATGAGAGCTGCGGCGTATGCGGCCCAACGTGCGTAGCGCGCTGCATCCTGATTTCGCAGGGCAAAATCTCCGTAATGCGGGGACTAGCTATTTAGAGGACGAGTATAGGCGAGAGGTTTCCTGCTAGCAAACGGAGGACGCGGTTGGACGGCGTGGCTGGTTTTAGTCGCTGTGCAATGCGTTCATCTCTGGAACAATCCCGGCGCACGAGCGGGATGAAACGAGGGAGAATGGAACATTCGGTTTGAAGGGTGGACGCACGAAGAAGCCTGCGAGGGACGTGGATTGGATGCGACTGAGACGATCTTGGCGTTCGCCGTATGGAATTGTTTGCGAGATTAGTGGGGCCGAGGGTCCGTGAGGAGAATTGCAGTCCTATTTTTCTTTTGCGCGTTGCCAGTTTATTGCCAGAGCAACCGGGGAGAATTGCGGCTGAAGGTGATTGACCCCTCGGGACTGGGCGTTAAGACAACGGTTCTGATCGTGAGCGACGCGAATCAGTACCGAAGTTCTTTGACGACCACGGAGCAGGGGACGCTGGAGGTGCAGCGGCTGCCGTTTGGCGTGTACCAGCTGGAAATCGTGCAGGCTGGGTTCCTGGCGATGTCTGAAACCGTGGAGATTCGTTCATCCATCCCGACCGAGCATACGATACGGCTGAAGCTGACTTCGGTGAATCAATCCGTGACGGTAAATGCGCCCGACACTTTGATCGATCCGGACCAAGCGGGGGCAGTGAGCCAGATCGGTTCGGACACCATTGAACGCCGGCTGAGTTCGCTGCCGGGGCGGTCTTTGCAGGACCTGGTGAATTCGCAGCCGGGCTGGCTGTATGAAGGCAATGCCGTGCTGCATCCGCGCGGATCGGAATACCAGACGCAATTTGTGGTGGACGGTGTGCCGCTGCAAGACAATCGTTCACCGAGTTTCGGCAATGAAATTGAGGCGGACGACGTGCAGTCCATGAGCATCTACACGGCGGGAATTCCCGCGGAATACGGGCGGAAGATGGGGGGCGTGGTGGAGGTCAACACCATTCAGGATTCCGATCCGGGCCTGCACGGGCAGGTGGTTCTGTCGGGAGGGAGCTTCGACACGGGAGGCGCTTTCGCAAGCGCACAGTATGTGTGGGGCAAGAGTACGCTGAGCGGGAGCGCGAGTGGCGCTTTCACGGGCCACTATCTGAACTCCGTGGTTCCGGAGAATTATTCGAACACGGGCACCACCGGCGATTTTTCGCTGCGCTACGCGAGACAGCTGACTCCACATGACCGGCTGAGCTTGAGCGCGCGCCACGAACTGTCGCGCTACGACATCCCCAACGAATTGGCGCAGCAGGAACCGCACTTGACGCCGATCGATCCCACGCTGCCACCGGGAGCGCAGCGTCAAAATGCAGACAATTTGGAGACCATGGGGATCGTTACCTACCAGCACATTTTTTCTTCCAACGTCCTGTTCGATTTTTCGGGCATGGCGCGCGGCGACTCGAATGATTTTTACTCCGACGCTTATTCGACGCCCATTCTGATTGCGCAGCACAATTGGTTTCGCGAAGCATATTTCAGGGGCGTGGTGACCGCGGTGCACGGGCGGCACGAATGGAAGTTCGGCGTCGAGTCTGACAACACTTATCTGAACGAGAATTTCCGGTACCTGATTTCCGATCCGACGCAGTTTGATCCGGACACGCCGTTGACGTTTAGTTTCGCGGCGAGTCGCCCGGACCTGGAACAGTCCGCGTTCGTGCAGGACCAGATGCATCTGGGAAACTGGACGATCAACGCCGGGATCCGCTGGGACCATTATCAGTTGTTATTGAACCGGCAAGCCGTGGATCCGCGTTTTTCGATAGCGCGTTATTTCCCTTCGGCTGGTCTGGTGGTGCATTTTTCCTATGACCGAGTCTTCGAGACGCCGTCGAATGAAAATATTCTGCTTTCCAGTTCGACGGCAGCGACGATGCTGAATCCTATTTCCCTGCAATTGCCTGTGGAGCCTTCCGAGGGAAATTACTACGAGGCAGGCATCGCGAAGGATTTCTATGGAAAAGTGAAGCTCGACGCGAACTATTTTCGGCGGTTGGTGAATAATTATGCGGATGACGATCAGATTGAAAACACCACCATCAGCTATCCGATTGCGTTCCGCAAGTCCATCATTTACGGAGCTGAAGCGAAGCTGATGGTGCCCGACTGGCACGGGTTTTCGGGATTTGCGAGCTATTCCTACATCGTCGGGCAGGCCTGGTTTCCGGTGACGGGCGGACTATTTCTAGGCGACGACGCGGAGTTACCGACCACGGGGCATATCCCGGACTCGCAGGACCAGCGCAACACCGTTCGCGCCCGCGTGCGTTACCAAGTGGCTCCGCGTTTTTGGATCGCGGGCGGAGTTCAGTACGATACGGGGCTTCCGTTTGATTTTCAGTGCCCGGACGGGGAGACGATGCAGCAGTGTATCGCGGGAGTGACGGCGCAGTACGGACCGCAAGTCGTGTCTCGCGTTAACTTCGCTACGGGGCGGATTTATCCGTCATTTCAAGTGAATGTCTCGGCGGGCGCCGATGTGTACAAATCGGAGCGATACAATGTACGGCTGCAGGCGGATGGGCAGAACCTTACGAACGTCCTGGACGTGATTGATTTCGGCGGGCTATTTTCTGGCAACGCTATCGGACCTTCGCGCAGTTTTTCGCTGCGGCTTACGACTACGTTCTAGAGGAGAGCGTGCGAGCTCGTGCTCGCGGGCGTTACTTGTCTTGGGCCAGGAGGCCTACGCCGGAGGCGGCTACGCTGTCTCTGGTGGTGTTCTTTACCAGGTACATGGCTTCGTCCGCCAAATGCAGCAGCTCGGCTTTGGTGCGGGAGTCGCTGGGGTATGCGGCTACGCCTACGCTGGCGGTTACGTGGGCGTTGATGCCGGTGTCTTTCAGCCAGACGGCTTCGCGGATTAATTTGTGCAGGCGGCGGGCGACGCCCAGCGCATTCTCTTTTGAGGTCTGCGGCAGCAGGACTACGAATTCGTCACCGCCGTAGCGAAAGGCGAGGTCAATCAGGCGGCACTTGTCTTTTATGGCTTGGCCGATTTCTGCCAGGAGCTTCGAGCCCATCAGGTGGCCGTGCGTATCGTTGACGCTCTTGAAATGATCGAGGTCAATGAAAATCAGGGAGAATTCGAATGCGTAGCGGTGCGAGCGGTAGATTTCGGTATCCAGCATGAAATTCAGATGGCGCGCGTTGTAAAGGCTGGTGCAATCGTCGGTGATAGTGAGCTCGTGAATGCGCTGCACGTGGCGCGCGTTTTCGATGGCGATAGCGGCGTAGTCCGCGAGCGCTTCGAGCAGCGCGAGGTCGCGGGCGCTGAAACCTTCGGGGCCGATGCTATTGATCAGTTCAATGACGCCGAGGCATTGATCGCGAAAACGCACTGGGACGGCGACGATGGAGCGCGTTTCCATTTTTGTTTTCGCGTCAACCTGGCCGAAGAAACGCGAATCTTTGGCGGTGTCTCGCACGACTACAGCTTCGCCGGTCTGCGCGACCCAGCCTGCCAAGCCTTGGCCGACCTTGATGCGTACGTCTTTGAGCGATTCCGCGCCCTTGCCGGTGGCGATCTGGAAATAAAGCTCGTCTTTTTCCTGGTCCATCAAGAGGAGTGACCAGGTATCGGGCCGCAGAACCTCATTGATTTTTTCCATGATGGTGCGCAGG
Source organism: uncultured Acidobacteriota bacterium (assembly GCA_963821765.1). GTDB lineage: Bacteria > Acidobacteriota > Terriglobia > Acidiferrales > UBA7541 > Palsa-295. Next base: position 211,060 of record CAWGFF010000002.1, on the reverse strand, counting down.
ACTTGATCGAGCTGCAAGGAAGACGTAAGGGCTTTGCCAAGCTCGTGGAATACAGTGACTTCGTTGGAAGATTCGATGGACATGTCCACACCCGGAGTTCTGCGTCTTTCGACGCCTTCAAAGGGGCGGGCGTCCGTGGAGCGTCGCATGGATTCTTCGGCGATGCCTTTCGTCGGGTTATTGGATTCTGAAGTCAACGTTGACATTATAGTGAACGGTTTCGGTACACTGCAACGACGTTCGCGGCGCGATTGACGAAAGGGCAATGGGTACCCTTCCGATGAGTTATCGGCCAGCGTTGACACTCCCATCAGGGACGCCTATATTTTCTGTAGTTGCGGATTCCAGCGGATGCCTTCAAAACCTTTCGGCGAACACCTTAAACGCGAGCGAGAAATGCGGGGCGTCACACTGGAAGAAATTTCAGCGGCTACGCGCATAGCGCCGCGCTTTCTTGCGGCCCTGGAAAGTGAACAGTGGGAGCTGCTGCCGGGCGGCGTGTTCAATCGCGGCTTTATACGCTCGGTGGCGCGTTATTTGGGGCTGGATGAAGACAGTCTGGTAGCGGAATACGCGCTGGAGACTCGCGGGCGGCCTGAACCGGGCGTAGTGGCGGATCCACCGGAAGAGGCGGACCGCAACTGGGCGCGCGTTTTCGTGGTGATCTTGGTGGTTTTGCTTCTTGTGGCGGGCGGCTGGGCTGCGGTTCACTTTCTGGGACCAAAAATTGCGGCGCGGTTGCACAAACATTCTGGCGAGCCGGTGAATTCGGCTCCGGATGGCGGGGCTGGGCCGAATCTCGCTGGGGCTGCGGACGCGCAGACTTTTTCACCTACGGCTTCTTCTCACAATCCTGCTTCGCCATCTGCGCCTGACCCAGCCAATGCCCCGCCTTCTGATCCGGCGATTTCGTCTAATGCCGGAGCTGGCGGCAGTGGCGGTTCGTCCGCATCTGGAACGGCACGGACGGTGGATTTGAAACTGTCGGCGGCGAAGGCTGCGGAAGTGAAAGTGATTGCGGACGGCAAGCCGCTCTTTGCGGGACACATGGATGCGCAGCAGGTGTACCGGTTCACGGCGGTGGATTCGCTGGAAATATCTTCGAGCGAATCCGGCGCGATTTGGTTGGAGCTGAATGGGCAGACGGTCGCGGCAGGCGGGCCGCCGGGGCAGCCCAGTGTGTTAATTCTGACGCAGAAAGATTTGAAAACTGCGGGAGGATATCCCCATTAGCGCCGAGATACGAGCGGCGGTACGTTCGGGGCACGCAAGGCCGGAACAAAAACTGGCGTTGTGCGCTGGAACCATCTCGCTTGCGCCGGAAGATCGCGCTGAGTTGCTGGCGGTATTGAGCATGGACAAGGATCCTGCTGTCGCGGAGCGCGCGAAAAGCTGTTTGCTGACGCAGTCGCTGGAATCGCTGCAGGTGGCGCTGGCGCGTCCGGATGCGGACCTGAAACTTTTTGAATACTGCGCGGACAACATGGGCGGCAGGCCGGAAGTGGCGGATCGCATGGCGGCGAACGCGGCTTGCCCTGCGGAATTTGTGACGCGGGTTTCGGCGGATTTGACCAGCGTGGGGATTCAGACGCTGCTCGACAATCTGGATCGCCTGAGTTCGTATCCGGCGCTGGGGATCGCGCTGGCGTATTCGGAGGCGGCGACTCCCGAGCAGAAAGAATTGCTGGCGGAAATTGAGACGAACGCTTTTCTGGAAGAGAAAGTGATCGCGGAAGCGGCCGCCGAGGCCGAGCCGGACGCAAAGAAGAGGACGACGCTGCTGCAGCGCATGGCCACGATGAATATCGTGCAGCGCATCCAGCTGGCGGTGAAAGGCGGGCGCGAGGAAAGGATGCTGCTGATCCGGGATCCGAACAAGATCGTGCAACGGGGCGTGCTGCAGTCGCCGCGGCTGACGGATTTGGAGATCGAAAATTTTGCGGCGATGACCAATGTGTCGCAGGAAGTGCTGCGGATTATTTCCAAGAACCGGAATTTTATGAAGAGCTACGTAGTGGTGAAGAATTTGACGAAGAATCCGAAGTCGCCACTGGATGTGAGTTTGCATCTTTTGCCGCATTTGACGCCTGGCGACTTGAAACAACTCGCCGCGAACAAGAATGTGCCGGAAACCTTGCGTTCGACTGCTTTGAAGTTGCAGCGGCAGCGGAATTCGGCGCGAAAGCCTGACTAGAGCCAAAGCGAAAATAGAAAAGCGAAAATGGAAATCGGCGCGCCGCTGCTATTGCGTGCGATGATCTCTGGCTGTGGCGTTTTATTTCGCGGCGGGCTTGGCAAGAGAAGCGGCTACTTGTTTTTGGTATTCGCGAGCCTTGGCTAGGATTTCGGGTTCGTTCAGCGTCAGCATTTGGCGATCTTCCATCACGATTTTTCCTGCGATGATTACTGTGCGCACATCACTGGCCTTCAACGCATAAACCAGCTGCGAATAGACGTTGTACATGGGCGTGGCGTGCGGGGCAGAGGCGTCCACCAGAATTAAATCTGCTTTTTTCCCTGGCTCGAGCGAGCCGATTTGTTTTTCAAGATGCAGGGCGCGGGCGCCGGTGATGGTGGCGAGCGCGACGACCTGCTCAGCGGGAAGAGCGCGCGAATCCATGCGGGCAAGTTTCTGGAGTTTGGCCGCGAGGTCCATTTCTTCAAACATGTCGAGGTTGTTGTTGCTGGCAGCGCCGTCGGTCGCGAGGCCGATTGCTTCGCCTGCAGCGAGCATTTCGACGATGGGCATGACGCCGGCGGCCGTTTTCATATTGCTGGAGGGATTGTAAACGCAGCCTACGCCGAAATGAGTGAGGGTGGTGATGTCCGCGTTGTCCACCAGGATGCAGTGGGCGCCGACCACGTCTGGACCGAGCACGCCGGCACGCGAAAGATAGGCGACCGGCGTAAGACCGTACTTATTGCGGCTTTGCTCGAGCTCGAAGGGCGCTTCGGCGATGTGAATCAGGATCGGGGCGCCATTGCGGCGGGCCAGGGCCGCGGCGTCCTGCAGAGTTTTTTCCGAGCAGGTGTACATGGAATGAGGAGCGACGGCGGCGACGATTAGCGGATCGCCTTTCCACTGATCGAGGAATTTTTGGGTGTACGCAAAGGCTTGGGGCAGCGTTTTGTTGTCGGGCGCCGGGAAGTCAATGACGGTTTCGCCGAGGACGCCGCGCATGCCTGCTTCTTTGGTGACGCGCGCGACGGCATCTTCGAAGTAATACATGTCCGCGTAGGTGGTGGTGCCGCCACGCAACATTTCCAGAATCGCGAGGCGCGTGCCCCAAGCAGTGAAATCTTCGGTGACGTTGCGCGCTTCGGCCGGAAAGATGTAGGCGTGCAACCAGTCGTCGAGGGAGAGATCTTCGGCGATACCGCGGAACAGAGTCATAGCAGCGTGGGTGTGGCCGTTGATCAGGCCGGGCATTACGATCGCGCCATGGGCATTGATGACTTTCGCGGCGGCGTACTTTGCTTCGAGCTCAGCGCGGGGGCCGACGGCTACGATGGAATCGGCGCGGACTGCAACGGCGCCGTCGTCGAGGACGCGGCGCTGCGCGTCCATGGCGATCACTGTGCCGCCGGTTATCAGCAGGTCTACTTTTTCTTGCGCGAGCGTTGATGGTGCCAGGGAAAGCAAACAAAGAAGGACAAAGGCACCACTGGCGAACACATCTGAACGCTGATGAACACGAGAGATATATCCTGAGACTTTGCAGCGAAAAATGAGCTTGAGATTCGCGATCATGTCACCTTTTTGAAACTGATTTTATCTTTGCTGCCTTTTGAGTTGCTACAGGAATGAAGCATCGAATGCGCGCGGCAGGAGCTTGCCGGATGTTTCCTGTTCTACTTTTCCTTTCAGATTGGCCAGCAGGACTGGCACGTCGCCGCAAAATTCCCAAATGATTTGGCGGCAGGAGCCGCAGGGCGGAGTCAGACGGTCCACGTCGGTGACGACGGCGATGGCGTCGAAGCCGCGCTCGCCTTCGGAGACGGCTTTGAAGATGGCGACGCGCTCGGCGCAGCAGGTTAGGCCGAGCGTGGCGTTTTCGATATTGCAGCCGGTAAAGATACGGCCGGATTTGGCGCGCACGGCTGCGCCCACACGGAAATTGGAGATGGGGGCGCACGCGTTTTGGAATGCCTGCGTCGCGGCGGTGACTAGCGCGTCATATTCGCTCATGTATTTTTCGCTTTCCTTTACTTTACCTTCCTTTATTTGACTTCTATCTACTTAGAGTCGGCGGCGATGCGCGGCAGCACGGCGCGTAGAAGCGCGATGAACTGACCCTTCACTCGCTCGCCCGTCTCGATTACTTCTTTGTGATCCAGCACCGGGTCGAGGATGCCCGCGGCCATGTTGGTGACGCAGGAAATTCCGAGCACGCGAATTCCCATGTGGCGCGCGGCCAGCGTTTCCGGAACCGTGGACATGCCCACCAAATCGGCTCCAATCGTACGCAAATAACGAATTTCGGCGGGAGTTTCGTAATTCGGTCCGGCTAATGCGGAGTACACACCTTCGGGGGCGGCGATGCCGAGCTTTTTGGCTTCGGCGAGCGCGATTTCCCGATAGGGCTTCCAGTAGGCTTGGGTCATATCTGGAAAGCGCGGGCCGAAACGCTCGTCGTTCGGACCGATCAGCGGATTGATGCCCTGAAGATTTAGGTGATCGCTGATGACCACGAGTGCGCCCTGCTGATATTGCAGATTAATGCCACCGGCAGCGTTCGTGAGGATGGCGGAACGAATGCCGAGTCGGCCCAGGACGCGCATGGGGAAAGCGACTTGCTGCGCGGTGTAGCCTTCATAGAAATGGACGCGGCCCTGCATCGCGGCGACGGCGATGTTTTCGACTCTGCCGATCACGAGGCGTCCGGCGTGGCCGATCGCAGTGGAACGCGGGAAGCCGGGAATTTTTTCGTAGGGGATGCGTGTGGCTTCGGTTAGTTCGTCAGCGAAGGCGCCGAGGCCGGAGCCTAGCACCAGCGCGATTTTCGGGCGCAGCTTGGTTTTCGCGAGGATGAATTTCGCGGCGCGGTCGGCGCGGGCGAATTCGGAGTCGCGCGCCGAGGATTTTTTGCTTGCGGCGCTCATCGCATCATGATCCCGACGATGGAGGCAGACATGAGATTGGCCATGGTGCCGGTGAGCATGGCGCGAATGCCGAGTCGCGCGAGGTCGGCCTTCTTATTGGGGGCAAGGGCGCCGATCCCGCCGATTTGAATTCCGATGGAGCTGAAATTCGCGAAGCCGCAGAGCGCGAAGGTGGCGATGGTGAAGGAGCGGGGATCGAGCCCGTCCTTCATGGGGCCGAGGCGCTGAAAGGCGACCAACTCGTTCGTTACCATGCGCAGGCCCAAGAGATTTCCGATGGCGTGACAATCGTGCCAGGGAATACCAATCACCCAGGCGATCGGTGAAAAGAGCCAGCCGAAGATTTGTTCGACGCTGGAGGGAAACCAGGTGACGCCGAGATGCGCGAGGCCGTTGTGCACTACGCCGAAGATTCCATCCACGAGATAAATCAGCGCGATGAAGGTGATGAGCATGGCGCCGACGTTGAGAGCGAGGCTGAGGCCGTCAACGGTACCGCGAGAGATTGCGCCGAGAGCGTTGGTGTCGCGTTCGAGGGGCGCGAGTTCCACTTTTCCGGAAGTTACTGGCACTTCAGTCTCGGGAACCATCATTTTGGAAAGCAGGATGGTGCCGGGGGCGGTCATGATCACGGCAGCGAGGATGTGCTTAGCTTCGACGCCATAGGCGATGTAGGCGGCCATCATGCCGCCCGAAACGTGAGCCATGCCGCTGGTCATGATGGTCATGAGTTCGGATTGCGTGACTTCGGGGAGGAATGGACGAATGGTGAGGGGCGCCTCGGTCTGGCCCATGAAAATGCTGGCGGCGACGTTGAGAGATTCGGCGCCGCTGGCGCCCATCAGGCCGGTCATTACGCGCGCGGCTTGCTTGATGATGAATTGCATTACGCCGTAGTAATAGAGCAGCGCGAAAACTGCGGCGATGAAAATGATGGTGGGCAGAACCTGGAAGGCGAAGAAGAATCCCATGGGCGAGCCTTTTTTCCCGAGGTCGCCGAAAACGAATTGCGAGCCGAAGAAGGCGAAATCGAGGACCCAGTTCACGCCGGCGCCGGCTTTTTGGAAAATCCATTGGCCGTAGGTCCAATTGATGACGAGATAGGCGAAGACGATTTGCAGGCCGAGGCCCCAGGCGACGGTTTTCCCGCGGATGGCGCGGCGATTGGTGGAAAACAGGAACGCGAACGCCATCATGGTGAGCAATCCCAGTACGCCTACCAGGCGGTGCATGCGCGGGCGCCTCCTTTCGGGCCGGTGTGGCGACTACTTCAAAGTCGGTACTTCAGCGGCTAAAGCCGCTCGACGTGTGCGACGTTAATGTCGTGGCTGAAGCCACGACCTACAAAGATTCTTCAGCAACGTGAACGGCTGCCCGGCTCGACGCACTTGAACCGGCCGCTACCCTTCGATTCGGCACAGCCGAATCGAAGGATGAATCGCGCTGCAGCGCGATTCAAAAAATCAAAGTCAAAGACGCCCGCCTAAAAGGCAAAAGCAGGCGGCCGCTCCAACTTCAACTGCAAAGAGCCGGCGGGACGCCGGCGCTACCAAAGGCAAAGGCTTGGCCTGCGCGCAATTTTCCGCATGCCGATCACGCGCCGATGATTTTTCGCACCAGCGGGGCTGCGGGTGGAGCTTGGTCGCCGATTTCGAAACTTGCGGAGAGCAGGCGCATGGCTGGAACCAGGCGCGCGTCGAGGTTGTAGCGCACGGCGCAGAGATTTTCGCCGGCCTTTACCGCATCGCCGATTTTTTTTTCGAGTATCAGGCCTACTGCCGGATCAACTGAGTCTTCCTTTTTTTCGCGGCCGCCGCCTAGAAGCATGCTGGCTACGCCCACCTGTTCGCAGTGAATTGCGGTGACGTAACCCGCGCGGCGGGCGTCCACTCGCGCCGTATGCTTCGCGTGCGGCAAACGGCTGGGATCTTCAATCACGCGCGGGTCGCCTCCTTGCAAGCGAATCACTTCGCGGAATGTATCACGCGCGCGGCGGGAAGCAATCATTTCTGCTGCTAGCGCGCGGCCGGCGGCGACGGATTTTGTTTTACCGCCGAGGACGAACATCCAGGCGGAAAGTTCGAGGCATAATTCGCGCAGATCTTCGGGGCCTTTGCCGTCGAGGATTTCGATACATTCCTCGACTTCCAGTGCGTTGCCGATTTTGCGGCCCAGGGGCTGCTCCATATCGGTGATGAGCGCGACAACTTTTTTGCCCATGCGTACGCCGGTTTCGACCATCAGTTCAGCTAAGTATTCGGCATCTTTTTGCTGCTTCATGAACGCGCCGTCGCCAGTTTTCACGTCGAGGACCAGCGCGTCAATGCCCTCCGCCATTTTCTTGCTCATGATAGAGGCGGTGATGAGGTAGGGGCTTTCGACCGTGGCGGTGACGTCGCGCAGGGCGTAGAGCTTCTTATCGGCGGGGGCGATTTCGGGGGTTTGGCCGATCAGGGCGCAATGAGCCAGCGCGAGGGTGCGGCGGAATTCTTCGAGTTGGAGATTTACGTTGAAGCCGGGGATGGATTCCAGTTTATCGAGCGTGCCGCCGGTGTGGCCTAGGCCGCGGCCGCTGATCATTGGGACATAGAGGCCGGCAGCGGCGACAATGGGAGCGACGACGAGAGAGGTTTTGTCGCCGACGCCGCCGGTGGAGTGCTTGTCCACCTTCGGGGCGGGCAAGTCGGACCAATCGAGGACCTCGCCGGAATTGAGCATGGATTCGGTAAGCGCGGCAAGCTCGGAGCGAGTCATGCCGCGCCAGAGGATGGCCATTAGGAAGGCGGCTAATTGATAATCGGGGACGCGGTCGTGAGTGGCGCCGTCAATGATGAATGCAATTTCTTCGCGGGAGAGTTCCGCGGCGTCGCGTTTCTTGCGAATGATATCAACAGCGCGCATGAAGCAGGTTGGGTCACGCTAGCATCGCGGCGTGTAGGGCGTCAATCGTTGTACGCCACGTCGAGCTCATTTAGGGGATTGCTCGTTATAACTTGTTGTTTGCGCGGGTGGCGATTTCGGCCATCATCTGCTGCATTTCGGCGTGGATGTGGCCGTTGGTGACTAGCAGGTCGGGGCCTCCGGGGCGATAGGGGTCGCCGCGCAGGTCGGTGACTTTGCCGCCCGCTTCGGTGACGATGAGAATGCCGGCGGCGGTGTCCCAGGATTTCAAGCCAAATTCCCAGAAGGCTTCGAAGCGGCCGCAGGCGACGGAGCAGAGATCGAGCGCGGCGGAACCGTCGCGGCGGACTCCGTGAGAATTTAGTGTGAAGTGCCAGTAATAATGGATGTTCAAGTTGTCACCGCGTTTGTGCGTGGGAAAACCGGTAGCCACCAGACTGACGGCCATCCGTTCGGCGCTGGAAACGCGAATCGGTTTTTGATTGAGGAAGGCGCCCTGGCCGCGCGCTGCTGTAAAAAGCTCATCGGCGACTGAATTGAAGACCACGCCGACCAGCGGCACGCCATCTTCGAGCAGCGCGATGGAAACCGCGAAGCAGGGATAGCCGTGGGCGAAATTCGTGGTGCCGTCGAGCGGGTCCACGTGCCATTCGTAGCGCGAGGCGGAGGTTGCACCGCTGGAGCCTTCTTCGGCGACGATGCGATGATCGGAAAATTCGCGGCGCAGGCGGCCGACGACGATGGCTTCGGAGCGCTTGTCGGTTTCGGTGACGAGGTCCACGTCACCTTTATAGGTGATTTTTTGCGGGCGGCTGTGTTCGGCGAGCAGCACGGCGCCGGCTTCGCGTGCGGCGGCGATAGCGACGTCGAGAAATTGGTTCATCGGATTATTGAGCCACTCCGGTGGTGAAATATTCCTTGCGATAACGCACATTGTCTCCGGTATTGACGGTGACGACGACGTGCCGGTCGCTGCCCGGCGGCGGCGCGGGATTGGGATAGTAACCGAGCAAATATTGGGTGCGCAGCTCGCGATTGATGCGGTCGAAGATAGCGCCCAGCTCGCTGAGATTGGTCGGATAGTACAACGCGCCGCCGGTGCTGTCTGTGATCGTGGAGATGGCGTGTTCGCCTGCGGTATTCCAACCAGCATCGGATTTCATCGGGCGCACGACGACAGTATAAAGCAAGACGTTCGAGGAGATCGCGGCGCGGCGGGCGTCTTCAAATTTCGAGACGCTGGTGGTTTCGCCCGCGTCGGTGATGATCACCACCGCGCGGCGGCGTTCCGCACCCTGGCGACGGACGGATTGCGAGCCGAGTACCACCGCGTCGTAGAGCGAGGTGCCCATGTCCACGCTGGTATCCACCCGGCGCACTGCGGCATCCAACTGCTTGAGATCAGCGGAAAAGTTGGAGAGTTGCACAACGTCGGCTGCGAAAGAAAACACAGCGAGGCGATCGTCGGGACGCACCACTTCCTCGATAAAATGCGTTGCGGCGTCGCGTTCGATCTTGAGTTCGATCGCCGTGGAGCCGCTGGCGTCCAGCATCAAGGCCAGGTCGAGCGGGCGATTGGTTTGCGGTTCAAAGCGCACAATTTTTTGGACGATTCCCTGCTCCGTTAGTTGGAACGCGCTCTGATCGAGGCCGATCACTGGTTCGCCGTTGGCGTTGGTGACGCTGGCGAGGATGCTGACCAGGTCCGTCTGAACCCGGATGGGACCTTTTTGGCGCTGTTGCTGCTGTGGGTCGGAAGCGGCGTCCGCAAATGCTCCGAAACCCGCGAGCGCGAAGGTGCACAGCGTGGCGATGGCTCGTTTCATCTAAGAGGTAGATTCTTGGGAGGTGGAATTGGCTGGCTGGGGAAACGGTTCGCCTTCGGCCCATACGGCGCCGCCGGCAAAGAATTCCTTTTTCCAGATGGGCACGGTGCGTTTCAGAGTGTCAATGGCGTAACGGCAGGCATCGAAGGCGGCGGCGCGGTGCGGCGCGCTGACAGCGATGAAGACGCTCGTGTCGCCGACTTCCAGGCGTCCGAGGCGGTGCACGATTGCGAGGTGACGGACTGCAAAGTGAGCGTGAATGTGCGCGCTGATTTCACGCAGCTTGGTGTAGGCCATGGGTTCGTAGGCTTCGTATTCGAGATACAGCGTACGCTGGCCTTTGAAATTGTTGCGGACGAAACCGTCGAAGATAACAGCTGCGCCATCTTCGAAGGCTTTTAGGTTCTGCAGGATTTCGCGCGGCTGGATGGGTTCGCGCACTAGGAGGATGATGTCGCCGCTGACGACGGCTTGCTGGCCACCGCTGACGGGCGGGAGGAATGCAACCTCGTCACCCGCGGCGAGCGAGGCGCGCCATTCGGCATATTCTTGATTTACGGACGCGGCGACGCAGGGACGAAAGTCAGCGAGACGAGGAAAGCGGCGCGCGTAACGCTCGTAGAGGTCTTCCACGCGGGCGCCTTCGGAAAGTTCGGCGTCTTCTTGCGAGACGCCGGCGATGTCTTTCAGTTGGCCGAAAAATAGGACGCGAACGCGCATCATCCATATTCTATCGTGGAGGCGGGTGCAACGCGAGTTTGGGCGGGTGGACTCCTCAGACGGTCATCGGAGATTGACGCGCCGTCGATGGCGCAATAGAGTCCACTACTAGAGAGTCCGAGATCTCATGAACGCACGCGTGATTGCGATTTTCGCCTTCGTTATTAGCGCTTTGGGCTGCGTCGAACAGCTCCGCGCGGCACAGGGGACGGCACCGGCACAGCAGCCGCTGCGCGTGGCGACACGGCTGGTGCAAATTGATGTGATCGTTCTGGACAAGCACGGCATTCCGGTGAGCGGACTGAGGAAGGATGATTTCGTGGTGCTGGACAGCAAATCGCCGCGGACGATCCAACTTTTTTCGACGGAAACGAGCCAGGTGCTTCCGGGAGCGCCGCCTCTGCCAGCTGGCACTTACTCGAATGAAATTCAGGCGGCCGGCGTGCCGTCAAACCTCACCGTAATTTTGCTCGATTCCTTCAACACCGGAAGCATCGATCAGGCCTACATGCGCAGTCAGATCGCGAAACTGCTGCGCACGCTGCGGGCGGAGGATCGCGTGGCGCTTTACACGCTCGGGGCGCACTTGCGCGTGTTGCAGGAGTTCACGAGTGATGCAGCCAGCCTGGATGCCTCGCTGAAGAAATATGTGGGCGAGCGCGCAGTGGATATGGATGTAGCCAAATCCCACTCCATGAGCGTGCTGAATACGAATTTGCAGCCGCTGTCGGACGACGCGGGCATTGATGAGAACCGGACGTTCGCGATGGATCACCGGCACCCCACGGCCGAGGCGTTGCGCATTATTGCGGATCATTTGGGCTCGCTGCCGGGGCGAAAAAACCTGCTGTGGGTTTCGGGGAGTTTTCCGTTCAGCATTGAAGGCAATAATCTTCAGCGCACGGCGGATGGGCAGAAAATTCCGTATGCGAGCGACGTCGAATTGACGATGCGGGCGCTGACGGATGCGAACGTCGCGGTTTATCCGATAGACGCGCGCGGATTAATTGCCGGCGACTTCACCGGAGGGCCCACGCACGCGAGCACTGTGCAGGAGATGGAGAATTTCGGCGCTATGGAAAGTCTGGCGCGGCGTACGGGCGGCTTTGCGTTCTATAACACGAATGCGATCAAAGGTTCGATACGGCAAGCCATAGACGATTCGCGCGTGACGTACCAGCTGGGATTTTATCCGGACGATGTGAATTGGGACGGGAGTTTTCACAAAGTGCGCGTGACAGTCAAGCTTCCGGACGCGCACGTACAAACGCGAGAGGGCTATTTCGCGCTGCCAGAGCCGAAAATAGCCGGGCCGACTTGGGCGGAGATGATTTCAGAAATTGCGACTAGTCCGGTGGCCGCGACCGGAATACGGATTCGCGCGGAAGTGGCGCCACGTGAACCCAGCGAGAAAACATTGGGCCTGTTAGTTTCGCTGGACACCGCGCAGTTTCAATTTGCACAGGACGGCGGCGCTTGGAACGACGTGGTAAGCGTGGTGTACATTCAACTGGATGAGAACAACCGCGTGATCGAGACGCATCCGCTGCGGCTTCCTCTGGCAATTGATTCCGAGAAGTACGCGCAATTGATGAAGGAAGGGATGATCCTTACTCGAGATGTGCAGGTGCTCCCGAACGCCGCCGCCGTGCAAGTGATCGTGCGCGACGGAGGGAGCGGAAAAATCGGTTCGGTGCGGGTCCCGATCGAGCGGTAGCGATTCGCAGCGCTAGAACGTTAGTTTCAAGCTCAAATCCATGATGCACGCGCGGCTTGCACTTAATCACGAGCTGCGATCGACGCAGAAATTCGGTGGGCCGAGCCTAACTATTTTTTATCTCCTGCCGCGGAGATTGGCACGAGCACGTTGGTTTCGATACCTGAGGCTTGGCCCTGGCCGTGGTACATATGCTCTGTCGCCTTTACAAAGTCTGACGGTTTCGCATCCGGGATGTTCAGGAAGGTTTGCGGATTGCGATCGGTGAGCGGGAACCAGGTGCTTTGGATTTGCACCATGATGCGATGGCCGCGGCGAAAAGTGTGGTTCACGTCCTGCATCGCGAAAGTTACTTCCTCTACTTTGCCCGGAGTGAATGGCTCAGGATTTTCAAAACTGTGGCGGAATTTCCCGCGGAACGGTTCTCCGCGCACCAACTGCTCATATCCGCCCATGACAAAGGCCGGCGCGGGCACATCCGTCTGCGGCTTCCCTTTTTCTTCCGGGCGCGGTTCGTCTTGCTTGCTTTGCGGATAATCGGGCGGATAGACATCAATCAGTTTCACGTCCCAATCTGAATCGGTGCCGCTGGTGGAGACGAACAGGTGCGGGGATACGGGTCCAACAATCGTCACATCCTCTTGCAGCACTTCGGTCTGATAGGTGAGCACGTCGGGCCGGGACCTGGCGAAGCGCTGGTCCGACAGCATGTATTCCTGCGGCACCGTCTGTGCGACGTAATTTACGAATGGCACGGGCTTCGCGGGGTCGCTGACATATTCGTCGTAGGCAGCGGCTTGTTCTTGCGGCGGGTCGAATGACAGAACGCCGTTTGGGTGAAAATAGAGCGTTTTCGTTTCGGTATTTTTTGGCGGCCACGAGGTGTATTGACGCCAGACGTTCGTGCCGGTCTCGAAGACATAGGCTTTCGGCAATTTTGCGTCGCCCTTCACTTTCAGGTATTGCTCGAAAAAGGGAAACAGGATGTTCTTGCGATAGTAGTCGCCGGTATTCGCCGCAAAACTAACGCGGCCGAGGTGATCTCCTTCGTAGCGCGCCCATCCGCCATGCACCCACGGGCCGACAACTAAAGCGTTGAAAATTTCTGGGTCATCGCGATCAATCGCATGGAATAGGGTGAACGGTCCTTGTAAGTCTTCGGCGTCAAACCAGCCGCCGACGGTCAGCACGGCGCAGTGAATGTTTTTTGTATGTGCCGCCAGATTGCGCGATTTCCAGTAGTCGTCGTAGGTATCGTGATGGACCTGATCGAGCCAGAGGGCTTGCCGGGGGCCTAGCATATTGCTCAGGTTTTGCAGCGTGCCCGCTTTCAAGAAAAATTCGTAGCCATCTGGCGTGCCGAAATCAAAGGGAACGCGCACTTTCGGCGGCAGTTGCGGATTGGCCTGCGGCTGAAAAAAGGCGTAGAACCCGAAATTTGCGGCTAGCATGAACGCGCCGCCGTGGTAGGCGTCGTCTCCCTTGAAGAGATCGGTCATGGGCGCCTGCGGCGAGGCGGCCTTCAGAGCTGGATGGGTATCAATCATGCTCGCCGACGTGAAAAATCCCGGATACGAAATGCCCCAGATGCCGGCCTTGCCGTTGTTATTGGGGACGTTTTTCAGCAGCCATTCGATGGTGTCGTAGAGGTCGGTGCTGTCGTCCACATCTTGATTCGATTTCTTGTTGTCAATGTGCGGACGCATTTCGACGAACGTGCCTTCCGACATGTAACGGCCCCGGACGTCTTGCATCACGAAAATGTAGCCGACTTTATCGAAGTCCGTCGAGGGGCCGAGTTGAGTGCGATATTGATCAACGCCGTAGGGCGCCACGCTGTACGGCGTGCGATTGATCAGAAACGGATAGGCTTGCGAACTATCTTTCGGGACGTACACGGCGGTGAACAAGTGCATGCCGTCGCGCATGGGGATGCGGTATTCATATTTCGTGTAGTGCTCTTTGACGTCGAATTCTGGAGAATCGGGCTTGGTCTGGCCCAGCGCGCCGGATGCGCCTAGCAATAAAGCAACGAGTAGAATTGCGGTTCTGTGGCCGAACATCGTTTGCCTCCATGGCGACGGTAACGGGGAATAATATAACTGATGCATCGCTGCTGGCTATTGACCGGGCGAGGAAGCGGAGCGCGCGATATCGTCGAGTCGGGCGGAGGCGCGGCGGAGGGCGGCGGCCAGGGAGGCGGATTCGTGGGCGAAGGTGGCGGCATCCTGGCGGTCGAGAGCTTCGTTGGCGCCGGGAAGAACTTCGGCGGCGTATCCGGCGTAGGTGCCGGGTGCGTAAATGGTGTGTTTGTACCAGGTGCGGCCTGACAGGCCATCGGGGGCCAGCAAGGCTTGTTCGACGCTGACGAGTTCGCGGTTTAATTCATTTTGCTTCGCGGGATTTGGCGACGCATTTGCGCGCTGCTGCAGCGCGAGCGATGCGCGGCCTGCGGACGCTGCGAGTTGCGCAGCGGCGGCGGTTACTGCTGGCACGTCCGCGCTGCCGATTCCCAGCTTGGAGGCGCGTGTGGCGAGGTCGTTTGCGGCACGGGTGATTTCCGCGGCGTAAGCGGAGTAATCGAACGGGAGAGTATCGGATTCGTCGAGCCGAAGCGCTAAGGTGCCGAGGATTTTCGCTAGCGCGACGTGATATTCGAACGAAGGGTCGCCGAATTTTTTCATCCAGAATAAATCGTCATACATGGAGTGGTACACGCCGTAATCGCCGACGAATCCGGCATCGAGCGAGGGGATTCCGGCGTGGTCGAAGAACGGGCAGAAATCCGAACCTGCGCCGAGAGCTTCGATGGGTGCTTCGCCTGGCGCGGTGAATTTCGCGCTGGGAGGCCGCGCGATGCCGCTCGGTTCTTCTTGCTGGCGGCTGGCGCGGTCCAACCAGACGTTGTAAACGCTTCGAATGTCGCGGGGGTCTTGGACTTCGCGGGTCACTTCACGCACTAATTCTTTGAGCGAAGGCGTGGCGGAAGCGGTGAAATTCGGGCCGGCGACGCCGACGTCTGTGTTCAAGTAGGCGACGGCTTTGGCTTGGAGCTCGGCGCGATTTGCTTCCACCCATTCGGTTGAGCCCATCAGCCCGGGTTCTTCGCCATCCCATTCGCACATGACGATGGTGCGGCGGGGTTTCCATCCGGCGCGGACCAATTCACCGAACGCGCGCGCGGTCTCCAGCATCGTCGCGGTGCCGCTGCCGGGATCCACTGCGCCGAAAACCCAGGCGTCGTGATGATTGCCGAGGACAACCCATTCGTTGTCGTTCGTGCCGCGGAGTTTTGCGATGACGTCATAGAGCGGGCGCTGCTGATAATCCATCACGAGTTTCATGTGCGCCACAGCTGTGCCAGGTCCGATGTGATATGTGAACGGCAGGCCGCCTTGCCATTGACGCGGAACGTGCGGGCCGTCGAGATCTGCGAGGATTGCGGAGGCGTCCTGCGAATTGATGGGCATGGTAGGGATGTGCGCGAGATTCGTGGCGTCGGCGGGCGCGAGGCGTTTGGCATCAGGAGTTGCGGCCACTCCCGGCGTGAGTGGGTCGCCCGGATATATTTCCGTGTATTCCACGGAGCCGCGCTGGATGCCGGTCATGGGGCGCCAGGGGCCGTTGGGGAAGACGTCGCCTGCAACATAGCCGTCGTCTTCGGGATCAGAATAAATAATGAGGGCCAGAGCTTTGTGCTCTTCAGCAAGTTTTGTTTTGATGCCGCGATAGCATCCGCCGTAGCGGGCGATGGCGATTTTTCCGGCGACGCTGATTCCCAGCTTTTCGAGCTCGCGATAATCCGCTTGCATGCCGTAATTCACATAGACAACGGGAGCGGTGACGTCCCCGGACGGCGAGAAGGCGTTAAAGCCGGCGACGATATTTTTGTTGGAGGTGTCGGGATCCACGTCGAACGGTTGTTCGGGAGTGGCTAGAATTTTTTTGTCAGGCGCGGTCAGTTCCAGCTTGATTTCGCGGGGTTGCGCGAGCCAGACGCTGTAGCTGACGATTTCGGCATCGAAGCCGTAGCTGCGATATTGGTCGCGCAGCCATTCGGCGACTCGGTGGCTGGCTTCAGTGCCGGCCATGTGCGGTTCACTGGTGATGTGGCGCAAATTGCTTTCGGCGCGGGCGGGATCGGGAATGGCGCGCATCTGCTGTTCGAGGGCACGCTCGGCGGCTACGCGCGCGGGCGTGAATCCGCGTATGCCGGGATTTTCTTGCTTGCCGCGGGAAATTGCGGCGGGAAATATGAAGATGCTTGCGAGAATGATTGCCGTGCGCGCGCGCCGCTTGGTAACCGCCATTCCCACCTCGTGGAAGAATTGCAAATTCTATACTACATGGGTGCAGGCGTCCTCGATTGGTTGCGAAATTGTTCGCGGATGAGTGATCGGCGGTGGTCGCGGAAGAAGCTGCGTCGGTGGCGCCGTTCGCTTGACGACACTGGTGGCGGACCGTACGTTAGTTGTACTGGCAGGGGACCTTGCACGGTTCGAAAGGACGCGCGATGAAAGTCTTGATTGCTGGCGGCTCCGGGCTGATGGGAGCGGCGCTTACGAGCTCCTTGCGTGGCGATGGCCATACCGTTTCGCGCATGGTGCGTCCGGGCAGCCAAGCGGCGGTGGGGGACGTGACATGGAATCCGTTGAACGCGCTGGTGGACGTGCCAGCGATGGAAGGATTCGACGCGGTGGTGAATTTGAGCGGAGCGAGCATCGCTGAGGGCCGCTGGACTACCAGGCGGAAGCAGGTACTGCGCAGCAGCCGCGTGGATTCGACGCGCGTGCTGGTGGACGCGCTGGCGCATTTGAAGCAGCAGCCGCGCGTGTTTGTGTGCGCTTCGGCAATCGGATTTTACGGTGACCGCGGCGATGAAGTCTTGACGGAAACGAGCGCGCACGGCAACGATTTCTTGTCCATCTTGTGCCGCGCGTGGGAAGGCGAAGCGGCACGGGCGGCGGCCTCCGGCATACGCACGGTGATTGCGCGTTTTGGAATTGTGCTGTCGGCGGATGGCGGGGCGCTGCCGCGCATGTTGACGCCATTTAAATTTGGAGCGGGCGGGCGCCTGGGCAGCGGGAAACAGTGGATGAGCTGGATTGCGTTGGAAGACGCGGTGCGGGTGTTGCGCGGGGCGATGGATGATGCGAACTGGAACGGACCGGTGAACGTGGTGGCGCCGGAGCCGGTGCGGAATACGGAGTTCACGCGCGTGCTGGCAAGCGTGCTGCACCGGCCGGCAATTTTTCCTGCGCCCGCGCTGGCGTTGCGTCTGGCGCTGGGAGAGATGGCAGATGCGCTGTTGCTGTCGAGCCAGCGGGTGCAGCCGGAGTGCTTGCAGCGGTACGGCTATGCTTTTCGCTACGAAAATCTAGAGGCGGCGCTGCACGCGGTGTTGGCAAAGGCGTAACGCCGCGCCGCAACTGTGTTTCGGCTCGCGATTTCTTTGAGCGCTCGTCGTCCTAATTAGGGACCGGTGCGACAGACTCTGCCTTGTTCGATACGTCGAAGCGAAGCGATGCGCTACTTCGCTACGGTCAGCGTTAGCTCAACCTTCAACACGTGACCTGTTACGGGATCCGTCGCCACGCTCACTTCGGCTGTTTGCCCCTCGTGCACAAACACGCCAGCCGAGCCCTTATACTGGCGCAGTACGGGCTGGTTACCTTGGGTGGCTTCTCCGTCCGACGATTCCTTACCAAGGATTTTGCCGTCGCCTTGAGCGGCAATGTACAGCGAAGACTTGTCCACCGTTAAGTCCACCCAGAATCTTCCGTCCTCGGCGCGCGCCGCTCTAACGTCGAGTGACGTACCCACATCAATATATTGATATTGCACCACACTATCACCCGGTTTTGCGGCTGTAGTAATTGGCACCTTGACGCCGACCCGGACAGAAGCACACGGGCCGCCTGGTCTGCCGCTACCGGCGACGCAGGACAACGAATACGGCAGGCTGCTCACCTTCTTGGTGCCGTCATAATCGGTCAAGACAATTTGGATTTTAAGCGGTGTGGACGACTCTGATTCCTTCTTCGCGCTTTCCGGCGCCTGAGGCGCGGCGGTTGCTTGCGCGCGGGTCCCAGCCGGCACAGATAGCAGCAACATCGCACCGGTGATTAACCACCGTGAAATTTTCATTAGAGCCTCCGATGACTCGTTGATTGCGCTTAGCTATAGATGAAGACGCCGGTCGGGCGGCTTTCGTTCAGAATTGAATCGAATTTGCGGGCTTTTCCGTGGCATCGTCCAAGGCAGGAATTTCCATTGGCGCTATTTCGATGGGTTTCAGATTCAGAGGCCTCTCAGACTCCTCCCGCACCGCTAGAAGCTGATTGCCATCCACTCCACCTGAATTGATCGCTGCACTCAACTGTGCTGCCGCAGCGAGTTGCCCCTGCGGCACGATGATTTCGGGAAGCTCTGCTGTGGCCGCGCGCGCATGCACGCGGCGCTCGGAATCGAGCCTGCCCGGTGGGCGTTCGGCGCGCTGCGGATCCGCGGCAGACGCAGTCACGGTTTCGGCTGGTGCGGGACTGGATTTCGGATTGGTCGCGCTACTCGGGTTCGGCGCGCCGCGGCGAGGTACACGCGCGACCATGATTGCCAGAACGACGGCGAGCGCGAGGGCGCCGGCTATAAGCGGAGCCCATGTCATCCATGGGGAACGCAGCGGCTCAGATTCCTGCGCTATGCGCCGCCGCAGAGTCGTTGCGAAGTGCGGGGAAGGCTCGCCGGCAACGAGCGATTCGACGCTGCGATCCACGAAATCGTGCACCTGACGCGCGTGACTGAGCGCTTCCCGGCACGCATTGCATTCCATGGCGTGTGCGAGCAGCTCGGGCTCGCGTTCGGCGCGCAGCTCGCCGAGCGCCGCGTCGGTTAGCCAGCCGGAGTATTTTTCACAAGGCATTGCAAACTCTCCGCCAATTTTTTTCGCGCGAGAAATAGACGCGACTTCACGGTGCCGTCGGGCAGGCCGGCCAGCTTCGCGACCTCGCGCGTGTTGTAACCCTCGACGGCCGCGAGGACCATCACGATCCTGAGTTTCTCCGGGAGCGCATCGAGTGCTTGCGCGACCTGGCGTTCGAATTCGCGCGATGCGACCAGATTTTCGACGCTGGCTTCGGGCTGGGCGTTTATGGTTGCGACTGTTGCGTCGTGCTCATGACGTTCGCGCCGCGTTTTCGAGCGGATGCGATCGAGCGCCATGCGAAAAGTAACGCGCACCAGCCATCCGCGAAATCGCTCGCGGTCGCGCAAGCGATGGAAATTGCGATAGGCGCGCAGCATGGCTTCCTGCGCAACGTCTTCGGCCTCCGCCGGATTGTGGAGCACGCCCAGCGCGACGCGAAAAGCTAGCTTTGGACAATCCGCCAGACGCTGCTCGAACTCGTGCGCGAGCGAATCGTCATGGCTCACCACGCTTCCCGGAAAACTGGCTGCCAGTGCATCCATCACTGCCTCATTCAGCCAGACGCCGGTGGTGGGATTTCGGTTCACTGATTTTCAGGTAGGGCTGCGCATCACGAGCTACAAATCCAGGCGTTCGAGGAGCGATGGAAGGTTTGCTGCGTCCACTGTAAGTTCTGGGCGGGTGGCGGCGAAATCGGCGATCTCATCCAAGGCCTGAAACAGGCGCATTTTTGCCACAGCGTACTCTTCTGTGCCAGTGAGAGCGCGGCCGGTTTGTTTGGTCCATTGATCGAGGGGTTCGCGAGGAACGAAGACGCGGATGGGGAACATTGTTTTGCGGTCGGCGGAGACGTAATAGATGAATTCGTTGCCTTTGGCGCCATCGCGCTGCGCGGGATGCACATCCTGAAATTGATATTGGTAAACGTAGCCGTTATCGGCTGAGTAGCTTTTGATGCGCCGGACGGTTTCAGGCTTGGACATGGGCGCATTATTCGGCGGGAGCGGGCTTGTGTCAACCGGTTGGGTGCGGCGAGTCAGGTTTCGACGGTAAACCCGCGGCTTCAGGGGCTGAAGCCCCTTGAATTTGCCGAGGTTGACGGCGGGGCTGAAGCCCCCGCCCTTCCGCATCAGGCATCCATGGCGCGACCGCCCGACAGGATGCGCGCGTGAGTGAATCGGCAGGTCCTTTCCCGAATCGGAATCCGCTGTCGCGATTCTGTGCCGATGCGGGATCGAGCGATTCTCCCTGACAATCAAGGATTTGTGCGTTTCGCGCATTTTGATGGGGCGCAACATGCTGCGTCTTGCGGCTAACCGGTTCCGATTTCGAGGTTTGCCAATGATTTCCCGCGGCGGAGAGCGTGTTGATGCAGTGATTCCGCGATTCTCGCATATGCGTCGCTTTGGCACATTGCGTGCGTTTGTCGTTCGCGGCTATGAACGTTTTCAGCACGAACGAGGCACTGCGGGATGCGTTGCAGTTGAGCGCACGTCCGAGCGCTTGGCAATTTTTCGACGCATGGCACCAGCGGCTGCTCGCTATGGCGGTTTGCTGCACGACAATATTACCGATTGGCGCTTGCGGATACGCGGGCACGCCGCCAAAGCCCTCCGTCAGCGTGACGGTCCAGCCCACCAGCGCGGTGCTGGCGTTGGGCGCGACGCAACAATTTCAAGCAACGGTGACTGGTTCGACAGACGTCGCCGTAGAGTGGGCGGTTAACGGAGTCGCGAATGGAAATGCGATTTTCGGCACGGTGTCTGGCGCTGGACTCTACACAGCCCCGGCGGTGATTCCCAGTCCGGCGAACGTGACGGTTACGGCAAGCAGCCAAGTGAATCCGGGCGACCGCGCGTCGGCGGTGGTCACATTGCAGGCCGTCACAGTCGGCGTTTCAGTGCAGCCCACCAACGCGGTGGTGACGCTGGGCGCGACGCAGCAATTTCAAGCAACGGTTACCGGCTCGACGGACACGGCGGTGGTGTGGGAAGTGAATGGCGTCGCCAATGGAAATGCGATTTCCGGCACGGTTTCTGGCGCGGGCCTGTACACGGCTCCGGCGGCGATGCCTAGTCCGGCGAGCGTAACGGTTACGGCAGTCAGCCAGGTGAATCCGGGCGACCACGCATCGGCTGTCGTCGTGTTGCAGGCTGGTGCCGCAGTCTCCGTGCTACCGGCAACCGCCACTGTGGCGCCGGGTGGCGCGCAGATCTTTAGCGCGAGTATTTCTGGGACGGGCACGCTGGCGGGCGGCGTCGCATGGAGCGTGAATGGCGTGGCCGGTGGCAACGCGACGTTGGGCACGATCGTGGTGAATGGCGCGACGTCCGCGGTGTACTCCGCGCCCGCTACAATTCCCTCCCCGGCGACGGTCACAGTGACGGCGGCGAGCGTGGCCGATCCGACGAACGAGGGCAGTGCGCTGGTGACGATCGCTTGCGCCAATCCCAATGCGATCGCGCCGCCTAGCGCGCAGTTGGCGCTGGGTCAGGCGCAAACGTTCACGGCAACCTTCTGCGGCGCAACCGGAGCGCAGGTTGCGTGGGATGTGAACGGAATTTCCGGCGGCGACTCTGTGGTGGGCACCATTGTGGCGACCGGTCTGGCGGGCGCTTCGTATAGGGCACCCGCGAATCTTCCCGCAACGAATCTGGTCACGATTCACGCGACAGAAGGTGGCTCGATTCTCTCGGCGACGATCACCATCGTCAGCAACGTTGCCGTGAGCGTCTCGCCTGTGAGCGCGTCCATCGCCACCGGGCAGCGCGTGACGCTGACGCCGGCTGTGACCAACACGTCCGACACGTCGGTTAGCTGGAGCGTGAATGGAATCGCGAACGGAAATGCGACGGTGGGACAAATTTGCCAGCAGGCGTCCAGTCCTTGCCTTGTTCCGACTGGCCCGAGCGCTGTCGCCGTTGATTATGTGGCGCCGGCAACCGCGCCCACAGCGAATCCAGTGGCAGTGACGGCGACGAGCGTCGCCGATGCCAGCAAGAGCGCGAGCGCCTTGATTACCGTTTCCGGCGCGCACGGATCGGTGGTGGTAAGCATCTCGCCGGCCTATCTGTTCCTGGCTCCATCTAGCGGAACGGCTTCGACGCGACAATTTTTTGCGACGGTCACGGGAACAACGAATACGAACGTGACCTGGAGTGTACAGAGCGGCGTCGGGGGCCAAGGCTGCTCCGGCACTGCTTGCGGCACGATCAATTCCGCGGGGCTTTACACCGCACCAACGGCCGCACCTTCGCCGAACGCGGTTGCGGTGACAGCGACCAGTGAAGCAAATACCAGCGACGCGGCGAGCGGAACGGTGGCGATCACCAGCGGGCCAACGATCGAAGTGATTCTGCCGTCGAGCGTGTTTGCGGGAGCGGTGGAAAGTTTTCCGCTGCAGGTGCAGGGCAGCGGATTTGTGCCCGGCAGCGGCGGCGCGGCATCCATTATTTCGATTAACGGCACGCCGCGCGGCACCACGTGTGCAGGGACAGCCAGTTGCGCCACCGGATTGAATCCCGCGGACGTGCAATCCGCCGCGACGTTGACCATTCAAGTGCAAAATCCCGGCCCGAATGGCCCGCTTTCGAATCCGGTGCCGTTTGTGATTGTTCCGTTCGACGTGTCGGTGGGTACGATTACGCTCTCGAGCGGCCAGCCCGCGGCTACACCCATTGTTCTGACGGTCCCGGAGCCAACGACGGCGGCGGAGTCTGCACCCGTTGATGTGGATATCATCGGACTGCTTACCGGCGGAAATAATTGCGGAATTCAGGGCTCGCCGCTTACGGTGACGCGGCCTTCGTCCGGTTCGGCTGTGGTGAGCCTGTGCATCCACGGCAACTTGCTGGATCCCACATTTGTATATTCGTTCAGCGGAGCGGGTGGCACGCCGGACGGCAGCGACATTATCGTGACAGCTTCGGCTATCGCTGGACTTTTTCCGAACATGATCGAGCTTGATCTGCAAATTTCCAGCGCTACTTTGCCGGGCGTGCGCACTTTGTTCATCACTACGTTGAACAATGATCGCGCGGCGGCCACGGGAATGCTGGAGGTGAGATGAGACGAGGTGAAATGAATATGCGATGGCGAAATATCACGATTGTTCTTTTTCTCGCAGCGTTGCAGGCTGGCGCGGCGCTGACGGCTTCTGGTACCACGCTGGAGCGCATGTCTGTTGCGCAGATGACGCAGGCGGCGCAGCTGGTAGTTCGCGCGCAGTGCGTTGCCAATTCTACCGCGTGGGACGGCGGCGAAATTTGGACGTTTACTTCATTTACGGTGGAGGATGCGTGGAAGGGCGCGCCGTCCGGCGCGGCGCAGCAGTTGACTGTGCGACTGCTGGGAGGGTCGGTGGGAAACTTGAACTCGACAGTTTCCGGTGTGCCGCGGTTTCGGCCCGGCGAGGAAGTGATTCTGTTCCTGCAGAGCACGTCGCGCGGCGATTACTCGATTGTGAGCTGGGTGCAGGGAACATTTCGCATTCACAGGGATGCGCGCAGCGGCGCGGAGATTGTGGTGCAGGATACCGCCGCGTTTGACACTTACGATCCGGCGACGCGGCAGTTCGACGCCGAGGGGATTCGCAATCTTCCGGTCGAAGCGCTGCGGATGCGCGTGCAATCGGCGCTGGCCACGCAGTCAGGTGAAAAAAAATGAGGCAAGCCCTAACCATGGCGATGACCGTGCTGTTTTTTTTGCCGTCGAATTCGGGCGCTGGCGCGTTTCCCTACACCGTGGATTCGACGATACCACTGGCCGGCGGCTGTCCGCAGCCGAACCGCTGGAATTTGTCGCTGGGCGCGCCGCTCGATCGCCGCTGGAGCACGGCGCTACCCCCGCTTCAACTACCAACGATGCTCACGCTCGCGGCGCGGAACACACCCGCCCAAATCACCGAGATTGGCCAGGCGATTACGGCTTCTTTCGGCGCGTGGTCCGGAGTCAGCGGCACTACGTTCAACACGGCGGAGTTCCCAGGGCTGCTGGCGCCTTTGCAACAAGTGGCGGCGGCAAATTCGTGCACCGACGACGCGGAAAACAATGTGGATGGACTGAACACCATCTGCTTTGACCAGTCGAGCGCGGGATTCACGAGCGGCGTGCTGGCTTTCACGCGCACCATTACCGCTAATGCACCAGGAGCCATTGCAGGCGCGTCTGCACCGGCCGCATTCACGGGACAGATTCTGGATGCGGACACGTTGTTTCGCAACGACGGGCGGGCGACGTTCGCTACTCCCGGTGCGCTGGCAACGCCGCAGGGCCAGGGCGCGTACGACCTGGAATCGCTGCTGATTCACGAGCTCGGGCACTGGATGGGTCTGGACCACTCCGCGGTCATTCGCGCGATCATGTTTCCGTTCGCGCCGCCGCCCGGACAATTTCTCGGCCTTCGTCCCACCGGTTCTGTGCCCGATGGGCCGCTGGCCGACGACGATCGCACCGGGATCCGCGTGCAATATCCTGACCCGAACGACACGCGGAACGTGGGCGCGATTAGCGGCCGGATCGTGCCGGCGAATCCGTTCGCTCTGGCGCAGTTTGCCGCGCCATCGCCCGGCTCGCCGGTTACTGGAATGGTCGGCGCGCACGTGGTCGCGGTGGAGGCGGACACTGGCTCGGTGATTGCCGGGACGCTGGGCGGGTGGAGTTGCAACGCGGTGAGTCCGCCGACGCAGTTTGATGGCTCGTTCGATCTGGAGCGGCTGCCGGTGGGTCACAGTTACAATTTATATGTTGAGCCGCTGGTGGGCCTGGCGCTGCCGGGAGATTTCAGCAATGTGTTTACGGGACTTTGCTCGAGCAGCGTCGCACCCACGTGCACGCCGCCGCCGGTGAACACAAATTTCAACGTGCGCATTATGCCCGCGTCGCCGTGATGTGACGCAGCACACGCACTTGCGCAGTTGCGCAGTTGCGCACTTGCGCACTTGCCCGTAGGTTCGCAGCGCAAAAAAAGCGGCTCCCGGGAGGTGCGGGAGCCGCTGATTGCGCTGCGGGGTACGAATGCTGTTACTGGGTCGGCAGAATCTCCTGCGAGAACCCGATGGTGTTTACGGAGCGCAACGACGGAGTGCGCGGAGGCAAACACGCCGGGCCCAGGGTGAAGTTGGTGTCAAAGCTGTAGTCACGCGGGCTGGGCGGATTGTAAACGCCGGTTCCCTTGTACGTGCCGACCGCTTGACGATTGTAATAGAAGCTGACCATCGAGCCGCGGTAGTGGCAAACCAGACCCCAGTTTTCCAGGAAGCGGAGGAAGTTGTGCACTCCGCCATCGGTTCCGAAGTCCTGCGCCTGTCCGTTAATGGACGGGAACGGAATGCCCTTGCCCGAAATAATCGCGGCGCGGTACGCCGTGGGCGCGGCCATTCGGTTGTTAATGTTGTAGGGAAAGGCGAAGGAGTTTACATCGTTCCACTTATTGGAAAGGAACGTGACAGCGTCTCCTTCGACGGCTGCCGCGATGCTGACGCCGCCCCAGGTTCCGTCATCCACTGGCGCGTTGTAATCACCCTGAATGTAAACCGGGTTTTCAGCAACGATGGTGAGACCGTCGGTTCCGCTGCAGGAAGTTCCGATGTTGAGTGAGGCGCCGTCAACGATCTTCAGAGCGCGGCGGAAGAAAACCGGCGGATTTTCCCGGGCTTCCTGGGCGTTGCCGTAGGTCACATCGGGACGGTTGGAATTGGTAGGCGCGCAAGTGGCGTTGGCAAATAGCCCGCCGGAATAGGTCGTAGCGGCGGGTTTGTAGGTGACGCCTTGCAAGTTACCGGTGATGGAGCTCGCGCCGGTCCACATGTTGACGTTCCGGGGTGTCATGTTAAGCACGTTCTGGGTTAACAGCATGTAGTTCGTCGGAGTGATCAAGGTGGGCGCCACCTCGACGCCGCCGTAGGTGCGGAGGGCGCCGTCGCCTTCAAGGTCTTCACCAGCGTCGAGCACGAGGTTGGAGCAGCCGTTGTTCGGATCGTTCGGATTTATGATGTCGTTATACCCGAAGGAACCGGTCTTGATGTTGGGCGCCGCGCTGGTGTCTTTCTGTTCGCCGCGGCGGTCTGAGAAATACAGAGTGTAGCCGGTGTTATTGTCCAGGCCCAGCCCAGCCTGATTTGCGGTGAACCAATTCACCAGGTTTTTGGCATCGAGCTCCACATAATACATGACACCACCCGCGGCAACTGGGCCCGCATTACCGGTAGCGCGGTCAACACCTTCACGCGTGTCGTAGAGCGCGTTCGGCCAGAAATCGGTGGCCGGGTTTGCGGCGGTGATGGCAGCATTTGCGCATGGATTTGCGGCGGTCCCGGTGGAGGGGTTATCTCGCACGCGAGCCAAACGGATTATGGCGGTCGTGCTGGGGTCATTGCAGCCAACTGTCCCGACCCCTCCGCCGCTCGGGCCCTGCGCGGCAATTTGACCCGCTGGCAATGCTGGAAGATTTGGGGCGAGCACGGCCGCGTTATACGTCGGATTGACGTTCCTGCCGGTGAAGCCGAGGTTCAGGATTTGATGGGTGACATCAACCCAGGCGCCACCGGGATTCACTTGATATTCGATCTTGATGCAACCAGCGATGGTTGGATATCCGGCCTTCATCCAGTATCCGGGCGCGAGAAGAGTGGACGAGTTGCTGCTGGGGGAGTAGGTTCCCGAAACGTTGCCGGAAACAGGCAGCGGGAACGTGCCGGTATACCATGCCGGTTTTGCGGTAATACCCAGCGGCGAAGTGGCAGACCACGCCAAAGTCGCGAGATCGGTGGGATCGGTTCCACTGGTGACGGTGTCGAGGCTCATCATATCAGCGGTATGGCACGCGCCGAGGGAACCCGGTATGGTGGTTGGGGTCGGATAATCGTCAAGCAAGACTCGTAGCGTCGCCTGGGAAAATAGCCGCTGGGCAAATGTGGCTGGCGCCAAAGCGGCCTCGCCCGGAACTGGACGGCGAATCAGCGAAATGGGGGTGATGCCACCCAAAGCGGTGGAGGTTAGGCTCAATACCGGCACATGGTTCTGAAGTTGGCCGTTATAAGCGGGAATCACTGTCCCGCTCCAAGTGGGATTGTTCACGGTCGTGCTGACGGCGCCGTAAACGCTGTTACCGGTCACGCTGCCTTCATTGATCCCCAACTGGCGCCAAGAAGCGTTGGTATAGGGGGCACCGCCGGGCTCGTTGGCCATGGTGGGATCAGGAGCGAGGGCGATGGTTACGTCTCCCCCGTAAGTTGCCCCGGCGCCGGTGACTGCGAAACCATTTTCCAGATTGGTGCGTACGACTTCGCCTACCACGGTTACCTTGTCACCCATGAAAGTCGGACCCTGGTTCGGCGTCAGCCAAAGATTTCCGTTGGTGTGGGTGCGCCCGCCGAAACCAAACGAAGGGCCGTTGAAGAATGAGAGATCGGAGTCCGAATAAATGCCGAATTGAAAGACAGGAATGGAAACGACCTGGACTTCCCGGGTTAACTTGACTTCCGAGCCGGTCGTGGTGTTCTGCGCCGCCACCGTCATGGTGAACGGAGTGATCAAGCCTTGCATGCCGGCGTAGGGACTAGGCGGCAAAATGGTGGCGTTGTTTGTCGCGGGATTGCCGAAGGCGTCCGGAACGAACGTCAGGTTGTAAGTGGAAGCGCCGGCGGAATTCACATACTGGGTGCCCGGGATAAGAGTCGGGGGAGTGGCCGTGATGGAGGCCACGTTCGCCGCCGTGAGCGCACCGGAAGTGGCAAACACGTTGGCCACATCGGTAGTCATTTTTTCCATGCCGGCTTCTGCGCCGTAGAAGGCCAGCTCGCGGCTCTGAT
This sequence comes from uncultured Acidobacteriota bacterium, assembly GCA_963821765.1. Classification (GTDB taxonomy): domain Bacteria; phylum Acidobacteriota; class Terriglobia; order Acidiferrales; family UBA7541; genus Palsa-295. The sequence continues at coordinate 183,061 of CAWGFF010000002.1, read as the reverse complement.
TATTGCCGCCGAGGCGCTGGTCGGTCATGACCATCCAGCACATACCCACCACGATGGCGGAAATGAGCAGCAGAACCATCAGCGACGTTATTAATGCGACTCCCTTTTCTCTTTCCATTCTCACAGCGGCTCTCCTTGAAGAACTCAAATTGCAATGATGCTTGGCGATTCGCGGGCCTAAGGCGCCACAGCTGAGGCGGATGTGTTGAACTGGTTGGTGAAAGAAAGGCTGCGAATGCTCACCTGAGTGCTGAGATTGTTCCTCAGATATTGCGGCGTGGACAATGCCGCGTAGGTCTGTTCAGATCTGCCTGCCAGGAACACGTTGACCGCGCGGATCTGCGCGGGCGTGTCCGGTAAAATGGGCGTGGAGGCGTTGCCGGGCCCATTCGTGAAGGGCGTGACCCCGTACGTACCCGCCGGGTCCGTCGAGCTGGTGATCGCGTAGCTGAAGGCCAAGTTCTCGATATCGTCAGCAATTGCCTGGGGCGGATTCACGGGGTTGCCAGCCGGGTAACCTGGATAATTGACTTGACGGATCAATTGCGGGTCCTGCGGATTCGTCGCATCAACGTAGTAGGTCACCATCCAAACGCGGGTGACGGTCGTGGGTGGAAACACGCCCGGCGTCGTGGCCAGGTTCGCGACGGTGCCAAAAGCCTTGCCGGTCTGATTCAAGCCTGCGGGATCACCGGCGGTAAAATTAATGGTTTGGCCGGCGACGCTGGTTACATATTCCAGGGCCGTGCCGTTCTGGTTGTGGAACATGATCAAATTGCCCGTGGTAATGGGGTTGGTGGCTCCGGGCATGATGAAACAGCCGGGCGCGAGCGTGACGGAAGCGCCAGTAGCACTGATGGTTCCCGCGCAAACCGGAGTGGATGGAGCGGCTTGAATGATCGGGTAGCTGTAGAGATAGTTTCCCGCGGTGTCCTGCAGAACGTTGTCCGCGTAAATGATGTTGATGATGTCGGTCTGAACACCGGTGAGCGTCGCACCAGTCGAGGGATTCAGAGAGGTTGCGAACTGCCCGACTTTCCAACCGGGAGTGATCGCCGGGAGCGTGGTGTAGGTATTCGGAAAGATTGTGGCCGTGCCAGGACGATTCACCGCCGAGAGGGCAGTGTACGGAAGGCTGACGCCTCCCTGAGGAATTCCTTCACCCGCTTGCATCAGGTCGCGAACCATGAAGTGCATTCCCGCACGCAGGTTCTCTTGAGTGTTTGCCTGATAGGCGACAGCTGTGGTGGCGTGCTCCGCCTGCAACAGCGTGCCAGTGGCGATGGCCACGACGGTAACCACAATTCCCATCGAGACCATTAACTCGATGAGCGTAAATCCTTTTTGCAGCTTCATTCCTTGCTCCTGGTGGCTCTAGTACGCTGAAACATATGTGGTCAGCTTGTAATTGCGCGTAAAGCGACCCGTCGAGTAGTTGACGGTGATCACGACCTGATTCAGGCTGGTATAGCCCGGCACGGGACTGATGGCGATGGTGCGCGTGAAGGCGCCCAGAGATTGGTACACGTCATCGGCCGTGCCGAGTTTTCCATCTGGCCCTGGATAGACGATGTAGGCTGGGTTTCCGCCGGCGTCAGCAACTGAACCGACCAGCCCGTCGGCTCCCGGCACGAGCAGCGGTTGCGGCCCGACCAGGAAGAGTCCGGCGGGATTGCCCGCGGTGTTGTTGGATAGCTGCGCGAAGGTGGCGTTATTCGTGTATTTGGCGGTGTAGATCGCTTCGGCGGCTTCTTCGGCTTTCTGCTGTGCGACGAAATCGTATTCCGACCCTTGCATGTAGGCCAGCGAGTCCGCGAGCATCGCGGCCAAGCCCAAAACGCCCACACCCAGAATTACCAGCGAGATCATCGTCTCTAAAAGCGTGAATCCCTTCGCCGCTTGCCGTTTGCTTGCTGGCCACATTTTCCCGATCTCCTTCAGAACCTGAACCAAGTCGCTCCGGTGCCTTTCCAGCCGCGAATTCGGCCGGTGCCACCCAAAACTGTGATTGCTCTGGCCGATGTATTTTTCCCTGGGTAGCCCAGGAACACCGTTCCGTTAATCGGCTGGAACGTCGTTCCATCAACCAATTCGCCGTCGCTTTGGAACAACATCCCGCCTACCGGTCCGCCAGCCAAGCCTTCGAACATGATTGGCGAGGTTGGAACCCCGCCGCAGAAACCATCAGGCGTGTCCACCCCCGAGACCAACGTGTATTGGGCTGGATATTGGATGGGCAGGGTGCTTAAGACCTGATTCACGGCGCCCGCGCCCGCGGTCAAATCATTCCTCTGCAGCAGTGTGACCTCATAATAAGTTTTGCCGGCGATGACGACCGTCGGAAAGGTGATCTGCACGTAGCGGCGGTTCGTAAGCGCGTACTCCCGCCCTTGCCTCAGTTGATCAAGCACCTGGCGCATCGCGGTGTCGAAGCGCGCGTCCTGCAAAGTGGGCAGGTAGGCGATCAGCGCCATCGCCGAGATGATCAGGATCAGCATGACCACCACGCTCATTTCGATCATGGAAAATCCGCGTTGGGGGTCAATTGCACGCGTGCCGCTGTGTGGTTTCATTACCCGTTCTCTCACGCTTACACCCTCGAATCGCCCTGGAGGTGGCGGGCGCGCCTCAGAATCCAGTGGATACAATGCAGTTCCCAGGCCACGCTGTGTCGGCTGATAAGTCTATTTGGAAGAATTGTTTAGAAGATGTTGGATAGAATTGCGATTTCCATTTCGATATGGGTGGGGTAGAAACGTTACATTTCTGGTGGCAAGCTACCACAACCGGAAAGGATGAAATCCGCTCCGGCACGACCTGCGTTGAGGCATTACACCTTCAAATGTTGCCGCTGGAAATACTCCCGGAGCGCCGCGGGCAGTACCGTGCTCAGTCGCGGCTGCGTAGCTTCGAGAGCAGGCGCAGAATTTCCAGGTATAACCAAATCAGCGTGACCATCAGGCCGAAGCCCGCGTACCACTCCATGTACTTCGGCGCTCCGGCGGCCACACCGCTTTCAATGAAGTCGAAATCCAATACCAAATTCAGCGCGGCGATCACCACAACAAAACCGCTGAAGGCTATCCCGATGGGGCCGGAGCCGTTGATCGTTGTGAAATGAACGCCGAAGAATCCCAGCACGATGGTGGCGAGGTAGAAGAGTGCAATTCCTCCGGTAGCAGCCACCACGCCCAGGCGGAATTTTTGTGTGACTGGAATCAGTCCCGAGCGGTATGCCAGTAACAGAACCAACAGGGTACCGAACGTCAAGCTCACGGCTTGAATCGCGATGCCGTGGAATCGCGTATCGTAAAATGCGGAGATGCCGCCGAGCAGCAGGCCTTCGAGCAAGGCGTAAATCGGTGCGGTCACCGGCGACCAAGTCTTCTTGAAGATCGTCACTAGCGCGACGATGAATCCGCCGATTCCGCCGACCACCATTAGCGGCAGCACGTTCTCGGGATTCTGCGAACGCGTGTAGATGTTCCAGGTCCAGGCGGCCGTGGCTATGACGCAGAGCAGCAGCACACCGGTCTTGTTGACGGTGCCCTGCAGCGTCATGGGTTCGCCCACGCCGACGCCTGCGCCTCGGAAGGCGCTGGCGTTGAGAGCCGGGTTTGAGGTTCGCATTAAATCCGCCACGATGAATCTCCTTTGTGCCGCGCGCGCTCAGTGCGGCGCGCCCGGGTAGTGCGCTGGCTGTTCCGTGTTCCCAGGATGTCGCGATGATTTTACATTATTTTGGCCTGGTTCACTCGCGGCGAGCGTTGCGCGGGATCGAAGCGCAGGTTTCACCGAGGCGTGCCCGCGAGGCTTAGGACTTTGTAGGAGAAATTCCGGAGAGGCGAGAACCAGCGGTTTTGTACTTTCGAAGGCGGCGCGTATTCGCAGAACGCGACGCGGCGCAAATAAAAATCCCCGGGCTGGCGTTGTGCCGGCCCGGGGAAATTTGTCTTCCACACTTTTACTTACTTGCGTCTAGTGGTGATCCGCAATGGCAATCGCTTCGTCCACGTGAGCGTGGGCACGATCGATATGCCCAATTACGCGGTCACGCAGTCCACGCGCTTGGGGATTATCTTCTTCTTTCTCGAGATCGTGATGAGCCTTGTCCAAAAGCTCGCGGGCATCATGCAGGCGTCCGGCCCAAGGATCGTGCGCGTCCACGGGAGGGCGATCTGCCAGGTTCTTTCCGTCGTCATATGCGGCGCGCTTGATTTCGGCGATGGCTTTGTCGATTTCAGCTACGGCGGCGCGCTCTTCAGCATGCAACGGGCCCCCATCCGGGCGTTGCAGGTGTGCGCGCGCATCCCGCAGGTCGGAAAGGGCGTGCAAATAGGCCGGATGCTTTCCTTGCGCGCTGGCGTTCTGTGACCTGAACGGGACCAGGAAAGCAATCGCCGCAGCGATCACTGCAATTTTAGCCAGGGTTCTCATTCGAAGTATCACCTCTTGTGGAATTGGAATGGCTTTGACAGGGCTAGGGCTGGACGTTAACGCTGCGATTCAGTAGAACACCAGGTCGCGGCGTTTGTTGCGGGCCGTGGGGATTATGTTTCCAGAAACCGAATCCGTGTTGGTCCAGCGGAAGACAACCCGCTCCTTCTTTCTTGCTGTCCGCTGCTGGGCTTGAACTCTTTGATCGGACTGGCGGCTCGTATCGCGCTTCGCGCGCTTATATTGCAGTTGCTCAAAACCCAATTGTTGGGTGTAGTGTTGCGAATCTTGGCCTATGCCTGAACCGATTCAGCCGCTCAACGTGAAGAGTGCTGCCGCCCATCCCGAATTGGCGAAGAGCCTTGGCCTGCTCGACGCCAGCATGATCGTGGCGGGCTCGATGATCGGCTCGGGAATTTTTATTGTTTCGGCCGGCATCGCGAGGCAAGTTGACAGTCCTGCGCTGCTGCTGATTGTCTGGCTGGTCAGCGGTTTGATGACCACGATGGCGGCGTTGTGCTACGGAGAGTTGGCTGCGGCGATGCCGCTCGCCGGCGGCGAATATATTTTCCTGCGCGAATCGCTCGGCCCGATGTGGGGATTTCTGTATGGATGGGCGACGCTGTTGGTGATTCAGACGGCCACGATTGCGGCGGTGGCCGTGGCCTTCGCGAACTTTAGCGGCGTGCTGTGGTCGTGGTTCTCGCCGTATGCTTGGATCTGGAAGCTGGGGACATTCGGCCCGTACAAACTTTGGTTCGGCGCGCTGGGGCCTTACAACGTCGGGCTGAACACGCAGAACCTGCTGGCCATATGTTCGATCGTTTTTCTTACATGGATGAACACGCGCGGATTGCGCATAGGCGCGCGGGTACAAAATATTTTCACGATTACAAAAATTGCGGCGCTGGGGGGCTTGACGCTGCTGGGTTTCGCGTTCGCAACGCAAGCGGCGCGCGCTGCCAATTTCAGCAATTTTTGGCGGAACGCGAGCTTCTCAGGACTGCACAAATACCAAGCCGCGGAAAACACGGTGTGGGTCAGCGTCGTGACGCTGGTGGGCCTGGCGATGGTCGGCGCGCTATTTTCTTCCAGTGCTTGGACCAACGTCACCTACATCGCATCGGAAGTGCGGAATCCGCGGCGAAATCTGCCGCTTGCGTTGATTCTTGGCACGGGAATCGTTACAGCGCTGTACGTTCTGGCCAACTTTGCGTATTTAAATGTATTGCCGATGGTTGGAACTCCCGATGGGATATCGGTAACCGCGCGAGGACTGCAATTTGCCGCCGGCGACCGCGTAGGTACGGCCGTCGCTGAAGCGATTGTGGGCGCAAGCGGCGCCGTGCTGGTGGCCATCGCCGTGATGATTTCCACATTGGGATGCAACAACGGGCTGATCCTGGCCGGGGCGCGCGTTTATTACGCGATGGCCAAGGATGGTTTGTTTTTCGGAAGCGTAGGCAGCGTGAACCGGCACAACACTCCCGCCGTTGCCCTGTGGGTGCAATGTGCCTGGGCGTGCGTTTTGTGCCTCTCGGGCACGTATGGGCAATTACTCGACTTCCTGGTTTTCGCCGTGGTGATGTTTTACATGCTGACGATCGTCGGACTTTTTCTCTTGCGTTTCCGGCGGCCGAATATGGAGCGGCCCTATCGAGTGTTCGGTTACCCGGTACTTCCGGCAACTTATCTTTTGCTCGCTGGGATCGTCGAAGTGCAATTGTTGCGCTACAAGCCGCAATACACCTGGCCGGGATTGGTCATTATTTTATCGGGCGTGCCGGTTTACTGGTTGTGGCAGAAGGCGCGCAGCATGCGATTGCGACGGGATGCCGACGGGCAGAATTAGCTGCGCGAATCGCCGCGCGTTAATTGCGAGAGTGGGACGAGCCCAACTGCGGCCCGCCGAAGCGCCTTCGCCACTGCCGCTGCAATCGCTGGAGCGCCCGGCGCGTCGCCGTGGATGCAAATCGTCTGCGCGTTCGTGGTTAGCTCAATCCCGCCGCGGGCAATCACCGTTCCCCGCTCCGCGATGCGCAGCGCCTGCTCGCCTACTTCGGCGGGGTCGCGTATCAGGGCGTCTTCGAATTTGCGCGAACGAAGCGCGCCATCAGCTTCATAACGCCGATCTGCGAACGCTTCGGCGGCCACACGGAAGCCAGCTTCGCGGAAGACGTCCAGCATCAGCGATCCGGCCAGGCCGACAAGCGCGACGTCCCGGCTCCAACGCGCGACTCCATCAGCGATCGCCCCGGCAATCAGGCGATTCGCCGCGGCTTGATTGTAAAGCGCGCCGTGAGGCTTTACGTGGGTCACGCGAGCGCCGCACTCGGCCGCAATTTCGGCGAGCGCCCGGACCTGCTCGAAAACAGAATCGGCGATTGCTTCCGGCGGCAGTTGCGATTCCAGGCGGCCGAAATTCGCGCGATCCGGATAGCCGGGATGCGCGCCTGCATCCAACTTCCAGCGCAACGCCTGCTCGATGGTTGCTTTCATGGTTTGGGCGTCGCCAGCGTGCCCACCACACGCGATGTTCACCGACGTCAGCGACGGCATCAGCAATTCCTGAGTGCCGTCAGTGATGGCTTGCGGCACTTCGCCCATGTCGCAATTCAGATCAATGCGTTTCATTCCAGAATCAGCTCCCGGGACGCCAGCACTTTTTCCTGCTCGATCAGCAGAGCGCGGGCCTGATCGAATGTCACCGGTTCGAATCGTATCTCATCGCGCGGGCGAAGTTGTCCCACGCGGTGGAGGTCCGCGGAAATCACGTTCGCGATTTTCGGATAGCCGCCGGTGGTCTGCTGCTCGACAAAAAGGATGATGGGCGAGCCTCCGGCGGGCACCTGGATCGCTCCGAGTGAAACGCCTTCGGTGATCATCTCTCGCGCACTGCGCTGTGAGACGACTGCGCCTTCGAGCCGCAAGCCCATGCGATTCGATTGCTCTCCAACGCGATAGGTGCCCGCATAGAACGCGTGCAGCGATGGATCGGAAAACCAATCAGCCTGCGGGCCGGGGGTCACGCGCAAAACCTTACGTTCGCACAACAACTCCGACGCTTGCGCAGCGATTTTTCTGCCGCGGAAACGCTTGACCGCGCGCCCGATGCGCAGCACGTCGCCCTTGCGCAACGGCCTGCCCTCGAAACCGCCAAGGCCGCTCAAAATGTGCGTGGACGCGCTTCCGAGAAACGGCTTCACCGCGATTCCGCCCTGCACACAGAGATAACAGCGCGCTCCCGAAGTTGTCGGACCCAGGCGAAGTGTTTGGCCCGGTCGCACCTGCACGGACGCGCCCACATCAACGCGTGCATCATCGAGCATCGCGCCGAAATCAGATCCGGTCAGTGCGACGACTGCTCCTTCGGGAAAAATAAATGTTCCGCCGAGCAGCATCATTTCCAGTCCAGCCGCGCCTTCTGTATTCCCAACCAATCGGTTCCCGAGACGCAGGGAAATAGGATCAGCGGCTCCGGATGGTGAGACGCCGACGGGACCGAAACCTTGACGTCCGAGATCCTGCACGGTCGTCTGCAGTCCCGGCGCCTGCACCTGAATTGTGCTCATGCTTTTTCCAGCGCAGCAAATCGCGCAGCGGAAATCGGAGTGAAGCGCACGCGATCGCCGATGGAAAGAAAACTCATCGCCTTGCGGTCGGGACGGAACATCGCGATAGGAGTGCGTCCAATTAATCGCCAGCCGCCGGGCGTGGCGAACGGGTACACTCCTGTCTGATTGCCGGCGATGCCCACGCTGCCGGGCGGTGTGCTGCGGCGCGGAGTATTGATCCGCGGAGTCGCGAGCGCTTCGGGCAATTCGCCGAGATAGGCGAACCCCGGAACGAACCCGAGAAAGTAAACGGTGTAAGTAACGGAAGCATGCAATTCGATTGCCTGTGCGGGCGTGAGGGTGTGCAGGCTGGCGACTTCGTTCAGATCGGGACCAAACTCGCCGCCGTAACATGTGGGAATTTTCAGCTCGCGACCCTTTGGAATACGCAACGCGTCGAGGCGCTGGACATAACCGCGCAGAATTTCTTCCAGGCCGGCGTGGTTCAATTGCAGCGCGTCGAAGGTGAGAAGAATCGAGCAATACGCGGGACTGAGATTGCGCACTCCGCGAATCGGTTTCTGCCCGAGCAAGCGCAACAATTTCCGCACTCGTTGATGAGCGTCCGGCGTGATCTGCTGGCCAAAGTAAATCAGCAGCGATTGATCGCTCGCGGGTTGGAACTGTACCCCGTCTTTCAGCGCAGTCTGCATTTCGCGGGAATTATATAGTAGCTGTGATGCGATGCGAACGAGCGCACCTTAAGGAGCGCGCTTGGTGGGGCATAGTGGATGAGCGAAACGGGCGCGGTAGTCCGCAATCTGCCAGCGATGCAAGTCAAAAGAGAGAATTTGGTAGCGCTAACGGGAATCGAACCCGTATTTCAGCCTTGAAAGGGCCGCGTGCTAACCGTTGCACCATAGCGCCACAGAGGAATGCGGCAAGACGTCGTTAGATTATCAGAGATACGGGCGGAATTCACAAGCAGGCTGAATCAAGCCGAGAGGGAAGCGCCGATGGCCAGTTTCCGATGGCCGATGACGCGAGTAGTTAAATGTCGTGTTTTGGACATCGCCAGATCTGGTCGGCGACTATGATAGCTTCAATGAATGACGAACGAAGCGCGCCGATTTTAGTGATCGGCCGATGCGGCCGGGAGTGAGAGCAGATGAGCTACATAGAATCGAACCTGGTTCCCGGCGAGAAAGTGATTTACCAGACGGAACTCCATTGGATCGTAATGGTGGGGCACCTCTTCATCGGATTCCTGCTGCTCGGCCTGCCCGGAGCGCTCCTGCTTTATTACGCATTCAGCCACAGCGAAATGGACGCGAACACCTTGCACCTGACGGAAGCTGGCGGTGCGGCGTTGCTCGTTTGCGGGGCTGTAGTGATTCTGATTGGCGTGGTGCGGCGCCACGCCACAGAAATGGCGGTGACGAACCGGCGCGTGGTAATCAAAACTGGCCTCATGAGCCGCAAGACCATTGAAATGCTGTTGAATAAAGTGGAGAGCATCGAAGTGAGCGAGACGACGGGCGGCAGAATGCTGGGTTATGGAACGATTGTGATGATTGGGACAGGCGGAACTTCCGAACCGTTTCGCCAGATCGCGCACCCGCTGGAATTTCGAAACCAGGTGCAGCAGCAGATCGAAAAATCGCGCTGACAAGACACAGCGACTCGAGTAGCCATGGAAGGACGGAAAGGTCGCATGCCACTCACAAATCGCGTTCCGTCGACATCCTTGAATCAGAGCTCAAAATCATGGAATTGGCTGGAAAGGACACTTCTTGCATTGCCTTTTGTGATCGCTTTGCTGCTTAACGTGCTGATGATCGCCACGGGCCGATTTCACCTTCACGGACAACGCGTCGCGGGGTACGGTTTTATATTTGGTTCCCCGTGGGCTTGGCTCTTAGACCGTGGTTGGGTTGGAAACTTTCAGAGTCGGTGGCTTGAGGCCTTGGCCGTATATGCGTTCATTCTATGGATACCTGCCGCGCTCTACTCAGGCTGTCTCTGGTTGCTGATCGCTGGCATCAAACTTGGCGCGACTCGTCGCTTCCCCTAGTGTCACATGCTAAAAACAGTCCACGCGACGCCCAATTACTCAACGTGATTGTAGCTATGCGGCGTCTTCCGCCAAGACTGATTCCATTGGTTTCTTCGCTGGCGTAGTTGTGATCACCACCACGCTGATCAGCACGAGAAAGGTTCCGAGGATGGTGCGCGCGGTGAGCGCTTCGCCTCCCAGAAAATATCCCACCAGCACCGCCACAATCGGATTCACGTAGGCGTAAGTGCCGACTTTCGTGGGTGATTCATGATGGAGCAGCCACACGTACGCGGTGAAACCGATGATCGAGCCTGCAACAATCAAGTAAAGCAGCGCAAGCCATGCTCCGCGCGAAACTGCCCAGGGATGAAAATTTCGAAATTCGCCAAACGCGCCCGCTGCCAGCGCCAGCAGGATTCCGCCCGAGAGCATTTGCGCTCCCGAGCTCATTACTTTCGAATCGGGCAGCGGAAGTTTGCGCGCCAGCACTGACGCGACCGACCAGCTGATGGATGCGACAATCAGCGCCATCGCGCCGAGCTTATCAATCGGCGCGCCGCCCAGATTCAGCGAATGGCTCATCAGCACTCCCACTCCGCCGATGCCGACCAGCAGCGCCGCGGTCAAGCGAAACGTGAGCCGCTGGGTGCGCAGGAAGATTATTTCGCACAGCGCCATAAATACGGGAATGGTAGCGAGCATCACGGCGGCGATGCCCGAAGGCACGCGCTGCTCGGCCCAGAACAACAGGCCGTAATCGAACAAGAAAATTACCGTTCCGAGGATAGATGCGGAGCGCCATTCGCGGAGGCTCGGTGCGCGTTCGCCTCGCGCGAGCACCCATCCGAATAGAACCAGGCCCGCGACCGAAAAGCGCATAGCGGCCAGAACCAGCGGCGGAACTTCGCGCACGCCCGTACGAATTGCAAGAAACGTCGAGCCCCACACAAAATAAATAATCGCGAAGGCCAGTAGCGTCTTCCACGTAGGGCGATGGTTGGTGTCTTCCATATGGGGACCTGCACATTCGAAAAGTCGCAGAGCCGGACCGCGAAAATTTCCTACGTCTTAATCCTTCACTTCTCGCCCGGGCACGCGGTGGACATCAAACTACGCGTTGCCATTTTCTAATTTCGTCTTTCTATTTTCCGGCGCTTCACCGCCAGCCTTCACGTTCGCGCAACGATGTAATGTGCGCAACATGATGTTTCCCGTGCCAGGCGTATAACGCCAGCGTATCGTCTAGCGACATCGGCTTCTCGTGTTCCGGATGGCGAAACTGGCGCGGCCACTCCGCGGGGCCGAGCGTGCGCAGCAGCAGCACCCAGCGCTTGTGCAGATTTTCCAGCAGCGCGAGAGAGGGTTCGATGGGCGCCGTTTTTACGTCGCCCAGCTCGGCCCACTTGGCTTCGTTGTAGGGCTTGATCAACGGCAAATCTTCGGTGAGCGCGAGTTTGAAGCGGGTGTAGGCATTCATGTGGCTGTCTGGAACGTGATGCACCACTTGCCGCACCGTCCATCCCTCGGGACGGTACCGCGTGTCGAGCTGTTCGGGTTTCAAACTTTTCACGGCGTCGTTCAGACGCGCGGGCGCTGCGGCGATCGCTTCAATGTACTCGGTACGCTGAGTGTCCGTCAGCGACGCCGTCGGACGTTGAAACTTTCCAATGGGAAATCGCAGATCCGCATCCATGGTGGTGCCTCCTGCCGGCAAATTCGCTCCGCCAAGTTCAAGTTCTTTGACAGAAATGTATCACGCCAGCGCGATGTGCGGGATTGGATGCAGTCAATCGCGGGCGCGATTCGGTGGACAATTTGGACTATGTGAAATTGCGATTAGAGATGCGTGTAGAGCTGCGTGCGGAATTACACGAAAGAGTACGAACGAAAATCTTCGGGAGTGCAGTGTCCGCGGAAACTTGGTTACTGGTTGTCTTGAAATTCTTCGTGCCAGGCCATTTGAATCGCTTCCAGCTTTCCCTCGTTCGATAACTTCGGGTCGCCGGTAAAGCCGGGCAGCTCGATGATCCATTTGTGCATGTCGGTGAAGCGCACCGTCAGTGGGTCCACGCCCGGATGTTTCTCCGCCAGCTGGATTCCGATTTCCTCGGCGTTATCCCAATCGAACGTGTTCGGCATTCCTTCCCGCTCCTGAATGTGAATTTTTCGCGCTGGCAAAATGCCGCCGCCTCGATGCACAGCGAACCGCGACGCCAAATTCTAGTGCTCGGCTTCCTTCGCGTAATTCTTATTCCACTCCGGAATTTCCACCACTATGTCTTTGGTCCCGTCCGGCACGCACTGGCAACCGAGGCGGGATTTCGGCGTCACTCCCGGCGCTTCGTCCAATTGGTCGAGCTCCGCATCGGTGGCTTCGTTGCAGCTATCGAGGCCCTCGTGCACGATCACGTGGCACGTCGAACAGGCACACACGCCGCCGCAGGCGTGATCGAGGCCCATGTGATAGCCCTGCGAAATATCCAGTATGCTGCCGGGCAAGCCGTCGTGGCCGTAAGGAATTCTGTCGGGATCAATTTCGACCGTCTTCCCTTCCCTGACAAACGTGACCTTGTATTTCTTCGTCGCGGGCGCGAACTTTGTTTCTTCAATATATGGATTCTTGCCGCCCATGCTTTGCTGCTCCTCTCTCAACGCGCTCATCACAACTTCAGAACGGTCGAGCGCTCAACTTGAAAAAATCTCATCACGAGCCAAGCCTGACGCTCGCGTGCTTGCGCGCCTACACGTCGTCCAGGTTCTTGCCTTCGAACGCGGTCTGCAGCGCGCCATTCATCAGCACTTCCGCCAGATGCGCCGTGGCCGCGTTGATTTCATCAATGCGCGTGCGCATCAATTTGTAATCACTGCCTGCGAGCGCCGCACGCAGCTGCGCTTCCGATTCCGTGACGGCTTTTCGCTCCGCAGCCGAAATGTCCTGCGAGCGCGGGTCGGCGAGCGCCTTATCCGTCGCTGCGAGGATGGTCTCCGCTTCGGTGCGCGCTTCAATCACCTGACGCTCGGCGAAATCCTGCTCGGCATATTCGATGGACTCCTCGAGCATGCGCTCGATCTCGGTATCGGAAAGTCCGTAGCTGGGCTGCACCTCGACGGTGTGCTGTTCGTTGGTGCGCAAATCGCGCGCGGCCACTTGCAGAATGCCGTTGGCATCAATCAGGAATTTCACTTCGATGCGCGCCAGGCCCGCAGGTCCCGGCGGCGTCTTCAGCTGGAAACGCGCGAGCGAGCGGCAATCCTTGGCCAGTTCACGTTCGCCTTGCAGTACGTGGACGTCAATCGCGGTCTGATTCTCGACGCCTGTGGTGAAAAGCTCCTGCGCGCTGGCCGGAATCGTGGAATTGCGTGGAATAATTTTGGCAATTACGCCGCCCATGGTTTCGATGCCCAGCGAAAGCGGAGTCACGTCCAGCAGCAGCATGGTTTTCACGCCGGTTTCGAGAATGTCCGCCTGGACGGCCGCGCCCAGCGCCACTACTTCGTCAGGGTCCAGCTCGCAATGCGGTGCGCGCTGAAAATAATCGCCCACCGTCTTGCGGACCAGTGGAATGCGCGTCGAGCCGCCCACCAGCACCACTTCGTCCATTTCCTTCGGCGCGAGTTTGGCATCGGCCAGGGCCATTTTCACGGGCGCCATGGTGCGCGCGATGATCGGGCGAATCAGCTCGTCAAATTCTGCGGGCGTGATTTCGCGGACGTACATGCCCTTCGATTCCAGCGGATATTGCACGATGGTCTTTTCCGCGGTGGAAAGCTCGTGCTTGGCACGGATCAGGCTTTTGCGCAACGTCTGAATGGCTTCGCCGCGATGATCGAACTCGACGCCGAATTTCTTGTGGATTTCGCGGCGCGCCAGATCAAGCAGCGCGTTGTCAATGTCGTCGCCGCCCAGGTGCGTGTCGCCGTTGGTCGCGAGCACCTGATAGATGTCGCCTTCATTCGTGCTAATCAGCTTCAGCAGCGAGATGTCAAACGTGCCGCCGCCAAAATCGTACACAGCCACATGTCCGCGCTTCTGTTTGTGCAGGCCGTAAGCGAGCGCCGCAGCCGTCGGCTCGTTCACAAGGCGCAACACTTCGAGCCCGGCCAGGCGCCCAGCATCCTTCGTGGCCTGGCGCTGCGCGTCGTTGAAGTACGCGGGCACGGTGATTACTGCGCGATCCACCGGTTCCTTGAAATAAACTTCGGCCCAGGATTTCAGTTCGCGCAGAATGTACGCGGAAATTTCCGGCGCGGTAAAGCTTTTGTCGCCCAGACGCACGCGAATCACGTTGTCGCTGCCGGGATCAATACGGAACGGAAAAATCTTCAGCTCGTCCTGCACGTCCGCGACGCCGCGGCCCATCAGACGTTTCACGGAATAAATCGTACGCTCCGGCTGCGTCAGCAGCTTCGCGCGCGCCGGCTCGCCGACGATCACCTTGCCGTCGCGGTCCACGCTCACAACCGACGGGCACAATGTCGAGCCGTGAGGCCCCGGAATACACTTCGGCGCCCTCGCCTGCGGATCCAAATAGGCGATCAGACTGAAAGTCGTCCCTAAGTCAATTCCAACTACACGTCCCATCGTTCCTTAGCCCCCAAGTTCCTTCTGCACGCCTGCCACTAAATTTCGGATGTAAGCGCGGCGATTCAGCACTTCGTTCATTCGCGCCAACAGCGCAGTTTTCTTTGCCTCGTCGCCGCCGAAATCAACCGCGGCATCCCACTCGCGCCCTAGCGCTGCAAGCTCTGCATCCACGTCAGCAAGATCTTCCTGAAAATTTTGCTGCGCCGCTTCCAGACGGCCCTGCAAGGCCGCGACATCACCGCCCGCGGCCCGCGCATCGCGCAATTCATCAAGCGATTCGTTCAACTCGAAAACTTCCTCGAGCAATTCCGGCGGCGCCTGCTGTTTGGTGGTGCCTTCCTTGCGCACGCCCAGATGCTCGAGCAGATATTCGACGCGCGCGATCGGGTCGCGCAGCGTGCGATACGCATCATTCAACTGCGAGGACCGTTCCAGCGACAAATTGCGCTCAAACTCGCTGGCGCGCACAAAATTATCCGGATGTAGCTTCCAGCTCAGCATGTGGAACTGGCCTTCCAGCGACGCCGGTTCGATGGTCAGCTTCCGCGGCAATCCGAAAAACGCAAAGTAACTCGCGCCAGCGGGCAGCGGCTGCACCTTCCCGCACGCCGCGCAAAAATGCGCGCCCGTCACCGCCGCGCGGCAATTCCAGCAACTGGTGACTGGTATGCCCTCGGCCTGCGCATCTTGGGATCGTTGAACGCTCATGGGTCTGGTCTCGTCCGGGCGCGCGCCCGAGGGAAGAAGAGCGCGATTGGCACAGGAGAGAAATATCTCTGCGTAAAACGCCTACAGCCCGCTGCCTAGCTCAGGCGGTAAAAGAACTACCGCATCCGCAACTCCGCGCCGCCTGGGGATTCTGGAAGACGAAGCCCTGCTTCATCAGGTCCTCGTGATAATCCAGCGTGGTGTCGTGAAGATAGAGATAGCTCTTGGGATCCACGAAAATGCGCGCGCCGTTTTCTTCAAACACCTTGTCGCGGTTGCGCGCTTCGGTATCCAGACGCATCGCGTAGCTGAGCCCGGAACATCCGCCGCCCTGTACGCCTACGCGGAGTCCGCCGGACTCGGCCGGCACGCCTTCTTTTTGCAACAGCTCGCGAATTTTTACAGCAGCTTTTTCGGATACATGAATCATGTTCGTTGTCCTGCTTACATCATTGTCCCATTTGCATCGAGGCCGCGCACGAATCGCCGTGCGCGGCGCAGCAGCAAACAGGTTGCTAATTTAGTTATGCGCCGTGGCGGCTTCGGCGGGCTTCAAGTCCGCTTCGCCCTGCTTCTTCTTCCAGTCGCCGAGCGCAGCCTTGATGGCATCTTCCGCCAGCACTGAACAGTGAATCTTCACCGGGGGCAGCGCCAGTTCACGGACGATGTCCGTGTTCTTGATGGCCAGCGCTTCCTCGACGGTCTTACCCTTCACCCATTCGGTGGCCAGGGAAGAACTCGCAATCGCCGAACCGCAACCGAAGGTCTTGAACTTCGCTTCTTCGATCACGCGCGTTTGCGGATTCACTTTCATCTGCAGCTTCATCACGTCGCCGCATTCCGGCGCGCCCACCAAACCGGTACCCACGTTCGGATCGGCTTTATCCAGCGAACCGACGTTGCGCGGATGGTTGTAATGCTCGATTACTTTATCGCTATACGCCATTAGTTGATTCTCCTCTTCATGGTAACGCTGCTATCCAGCCCTTCTTCTGCAATCACTCGATCCGACAAAGTCACATGTGGGATGGATGCCGAACGTCCGGCGCAAACTTCCTCCAGCGTCCGCACCACCACTTCTTCACGCAACTTCAAAAACTCCAAAAATCCCGCCAGTTCTTCCAGGTCACGAAAGCGCCGCGAATTGCACGCGCCGCCGTCTACGTTAGGAGCGAAAAATACGTCAAATACCGGGGTGTTGCCGCTGAACGTACGATGTACGCCGACTGTGCCTTCGTAGATCACGTTCCCCCCTTTTAAGACGATTTTTATTCCGCTGCCACCTGCCATTTCATTTTGCTGACGTCCACTCCCTCTTTGGCCATTTCATACAAAGGTGAAAGTTCACGCAAACGCGATACGGTTTCGACTACGCGATCGGCCACGTAATCCACTTCTTCTTCCGTGTTGAAGCGACCCAGGCCGAAACGGATGGAAGTGTGCGCAAGATCCTCGCCCACGCCCAGGGCCTTCAACACGTAGCTGGGTTCCAAAGTCGCCGAAGTGCAGGCCGAGCCGCTGGACACCGCGATATCGTTGATGCCCATCAGCAGCGATTCGCCTTCGACGTACGCGAAGCTGATATTGATGTTGTGCGGCAGGCGATGTTCCATCGAGCCGTTAATAAATGTTTCATCCAGCCGCGACATGATTGACGCTCTCAGACGTTCGCGCAGCTTGAACAGTTTCGCGCTCTCCGCCGCCATTTCCTGGCCACAGAGTTCGCAAGCCTTGCCCAGACCGACGATTCCGGGCACATTTAGCGTGCCGGAGCGCATGCCGCGCTCGTGTCCGCCGCCGTCAATCTGCGCGGCGAGTTGCACGCGCGGATTCTTGCGGCGCACGTACAACGCGCCCACGCCCTTGGGGCCATAAATTTTGTGCGCGGAGATGGACATCAAATCGATTCCATCCTTCTGCACGTCCACGGGAATTTTGCCCACAGCCTGCACGCCATCCACGTGGAAGAAGACGCCCTTCTCTTTCGCAATCTTGCCGATTTCCGCGATGGGCTGCACGACGCCGATCTCGTTGTTCGCGTACATGATCGAAATCAGGATCGTCTTCGGCGTGATCGCCTTGCGTAGCTCGTCCAGGTTGATGCGGCCATCCTTCTGAACAGCGAGGTAGGTCACTTCGTAGCCGTTTTTCTCCAGGCGCTTACAGGTATCCAGCGTCGCCTTGTGCTCGGTGACCTGCGTAATAATGTGATTGCCCTTCTCGCGATACATTTCAGCGACGCCCTTGATCGCCAGATTCGTGGATTCCGTGGCGCCGCTGGTGAACACAATCTCTTTGGGCGTGGCGTTGATCAGCTTCGCGATTTGTCCGCGCGCATTTTCCACCGCTTCTTCCGCCTTCCAGCCATATTCATGATTGCGGCTGGCGGCGTTGCCGTACTTATCCGTAAAATACGGAACCATCGCTTCGACGACGCGCGGGTCCACCTGCGTGGTCGCGTGATTATCAAAATAAATTGGAAGCTTGATTGCCATTCTGTGTCTCCTCAACCCCGTTCAGTGTTTGTTGCCGCCAGCCCAAGTAATGCAACTCCAAAACTTGCCGTGCTGCCGTTCCGTCTTTCTCTGCGAACTCTGCGGTTAGCTTTGCCTTCAGTGTCAGACTCGCAATTCGACCATCTCTGAAAGCGGCGCCTCATCCGTCATTTGCGAAATCGTGACCTTACCCAGCACTTCCAGAATGCTGTCGTTCACGCGCCGCAAAGGCTCGCGAATCGAGCAGGTCGTCGTCACGTCGCACGCCCCGTGCGAAGTCATGCAGGAAGTGATGAACAGCGGCCCGTCAATCGCCTTGATCACATCCAGCGCCGAAATCAGCGAAGCATCGCGACCAAGCGTGTAGCCGCCACTCGAACCGTGCCGCGCTGCAACCAATCCAACCTTCGCCAGCTTCTGCAGCACTTTCGCCATCAGCGGCGTGGACATCTTATAGAGCTCGGCGATGTCTCCCGCGCTACAAGACCCTCGCCCGCCATGCATCGCTAAATGCTTCAGCGCAATCAGTCCGTAATCGGCTTTCTTCGATAGCTTCATCATAGATGCATATGCGACTGATACGGTCGCATATTCATTCTACGGCTTGGCCGCTCGGAAAGTCAAGTGCATCGTTTCCCGCAACTCCAACCAGCGCAATACCTTAAACAACGACCATTTTAGTCGCAGTGGTCAAGCCGGAGGGGTCAAATGGGGCAAATACTGACTCGAACAGCAGGTTCCGCGCGTTCAATGGCTCGGGCCGGCCGGCACGGAAGCGCGTCAGGTGCAGAAGCCGCTCTTGCAAATAGCAGCGTCTCGCAGTAATAGCTTCACATTGCATCAAACGCAGCCACATGGGCCGGGTGCGTCACCGCAATGGCAGGATTTTTCTGGCCGCGGCAAGGGAATTTCTAGGTTAGAATCGCTCATCGAATGGATTCCGGCGCCTCCAGACCCGTCACTGCCATCTATCCCGGTTCGTTTGATCCGGTCACCAATGGCCATTTGGATTTGATCACCCGCGCGTCAAATATTTTCGACAAGCTCGTTGTCGCCGTCGCGCACAATCTGGAAAAAGATCCGCTGTTCACCGAGAAAGAGCGCGTGGAGATGCTGGAAACGGCGACGTTCAAGTGGGTGAATGTCGAGATTGACGTCTTCGACGGGCTGCTGATGGATTACGCGCGCGCGAAAAAGGCCAGCGTGATCGTGCGCGGCATCCGTGCCGTCTCCGATTACGAATACGAACTGCAGATGGCGATGATGAACCGGAAAATTGAGCCGGACATCGAAACGGTTTTCATGCTTCCAGCGGAGCAGTACAGTTATTTGAGTTCGCGGCTGGTGAAGGAACTGGCGCGGCTTGGCGGACCCATTAAGGATTTTGTACCAGCGATCGTGCAGGAGCGGCTCAGCGCCAAATTCAAGTAGGCGGCTTGGAACGGCATCGCGCTGCGATCGCGGCTGTGCGGTGAATTCGCAGCTCTTATACACTTGAGTACTCCTGGGAGAGTGTGATGGAACTGGCCACGGAAAAACAAATGGAGAAAACTTTTCAGCTTGCGGATCGCGTCAATCGCATCAGCATTTCGCCAACCATGGTGGTGCTGCAGGAAGCTGAGAAGCTGAAGGCGCAGGGCATTGACGTTGCGGACTTCGGGCCCGGCGAGCCGGATTTCCCCACACCCGAACACATCAAGCGCGCTGTCATTCAGGCGCTGGAGGAAAATCGCACGAAATACACGCCGGTGGCGGGCATCGCTCCGCTGCGGCAGGCTATTTGCGACTGGCATGCCGCGCAGTTGGGATCAGCGTATGAGCCGTCACAGTGTGTTGTGAACGTTGGCGGCAAGCACGCGATTTTCAATGCGATCTGCTCGCTGATCAATCCGGGCGACGAAGTGATCATTGGCGCTCCTTACTGGGTCAGCTACCCGGACATGGTGAAATATGCGGGGGGAACGCCCGTCTTCGTTGAGACGCTCGAGAACGATTCCTTCATTTTGCGCGCTTCCCAAGTGGAAGCGGCGTTGACGCCGAAAACCAAGATCGTGATCGCCAACTCGCCGAATAATCCCACCGGCTCCGTGATTCCGCCGATGGAATTCGCCCGCCTGCAGGATTTTTGCAACCGGCACAATATCTGGCTGCTTTCCGATGAGTGTTATTCGCACTTCGTTTACAAGGACGCCAAGCCGTTTTCCGCCGCGAACATCCCCGGCCCCAAGGATCGCCTGATCATCGCCGGCTCGTTTTCCAAAACTTTTGCCATGACCGGTCTGCGCCTCGGCTACATTCTTGCGCCCAAGCCGTTAGTGGACGCCATCGCCAAGCTACAGAGCCAGTCCACTTCGAATCCGACCTCGATCATCCAGTACGCCGGGCTCGCCGCCATGCGTGGCTCGATGGACACGGTGACGGCCATGCAAGAGGAGTATGCACGGCGGCGTGAACACATTCTTGCGGGCTTGCGCACGATTCCAGGAGTCACCTGCACGCCGCCGATGGGCGCGTTCTACGTGTTCCCAAATGTCGCGGCGCATTTCAATCCGAAAATGCCGGACACCACCGCTGTCGCCAAGCAACTGCTGGAACGCGAATACGTCGCGGTCACTCCGGGCGAGGCTTTCGGCGCGCCGGGATTTTTGCGCCTCTCCTACGCCACCTCGATGGAGCGGATCGACGAAGGCCTGCGCCGCCTGGCGCGCTTCTTCGGAAAGGCCGCGTGATTCCGGGCAGCGACTCACTGTGCCCCGCGCGGCTGGAACCGATTTTCAGCCCGCGGCCGTGGGGCGCACGCACTCTCGCGCCGCTGTTCCCTGAAAAATCCAATCTGGACGAGCCTCTGGGGGAAGCTTGGATGACCGGAGTGGAATGTCGCTTCGCGTCGGGCCCTTTCGCGGGACAGAGGCTTGGCGAAGTGTGGCCTACTTTGCCGCCGGCATGGACCGGAACAAAGGTTAGCGCTAGCGATGCGCCGTTTCCGCTGCTCGTAAAATTTATTTTCGCGGACGAAAAACTTTCTGTGCAGGTTCATCCGGATGACCCATACGCGGCGCGCCATGAACAAGCCGCTGGTGGCCGCGGGAAGACCGAAATGTGGTACGCGATTCACGCGCGACCCGGAGCTGAAGTTCTGGCGGGACTGAAACCCGGCGTCACGCCTGAAATATTCAAGCACGCCATCGAGGATGGCTCTGCCGAGGATTGCCTGCAGCACGTCCCGATGAGCGCGGGAGAAGCTATTTTTGTTCCGGCGGGCACTGCGCACACCATCGGCGCCGGTTTGACGCTCTGCGAAGTTCAGGAATATTCGGATCTTACTTATCGCGTGTTTGACTACAACCGCCGCGACGCCCAAGGCCGTTCGCGCGAGTTGCACATCGAGAAAGCATTGCAGGTGATGCGCTTCGGCGAACAGCACGGCGGAAAAGTTGCACCAGTGCGGATTGCGCGCGGCCCCGTGACGGAAACCTACTTCATCGCTTGCCGCTTTTTCGTCGTCGAAAAATGGGAATTCGCCGAGAGCACTGCGGCGGCCACCTCGGCGGAACATTTCGACTTGGCCGTATTCCTGGAAGGCCGCGGCTCTATTCAGTGGGGCGGCGAATCCCTGGAATACGCGCCGGCGCAAACTTGGCTGCTTCCCGCGGCGCTCGGCTCATATCATTTGGCGCCGCGCGAACGCACCTCAATGCTCCGCGCTTACGTTCCTGCGTCTCTGGATGAATTCGCGCGCAAGCTGGCCGCTCGAGGGGTGAGCGAAGCCGCGGTGTCGCGCGTGGTGTATCCGTGAAAAAGCGCGCTGCGGCAAATCGTGAATCACTTCCCACGTGCGCCGTGCTGCTAGCGGGCGGACGCGGCACTCGTTTTTGGCCGCGCAGCCGCACGCGCACGCCCAAGCAGCTGCTGAATATCACCGGCGGGGAGACTATGCTGCGCGAAACCGTGTCGCGCCTGGAACCGGTTTTCGCGCTGCGCGATTTCTGGGTTGTGACGAACATCGAGCAAGCTGCCGCTGTGCGCCGCCAGCTTCGCGGAGTTCCGGCCGCGCACATTCTGGCCGAACCGGTCGGCCGCAATACGACCGCCGCCATTGCGCTCGCGGCAATTCATTTGCAGCACCAACACGGCGACGCGCTCATGACCGTCCTGCCGTCGGACAGTTACGTCGCCGACGCCGCGCGTTATCGCCAGCTCGTGCGCGCCGCGCTGGATTTGGCGAGTTCACCTGGTAATCTGGTGGTTTTCGGCGTGCCGCCCTCGCGACCCGAAACGGGTTACGGTTACATCGAGGCCGGAAAGGCTGGCGCGCGCGTTCGCGGAATCCGCTCTATGGCTGTTCGCCGCTTCACTGAAAAGCCCGCGCTTCCGGTGGCACGCCGCTACCTCGCCTCCGGAAATTATTTCTGGAACGCGGGAATATTTTTTTGGCGCGTCTCCACGTATCTGGAATGCCTGCGAAGCTTCCTTCCCGCTACATATTCCGCGCTCATGCGCCTCGCCGCGACCATCGGTACGCCAAAATATACCGCGGCGCTGCGACGCGTTTATCCCACCCTCGAAAATATTTCCGTGGACTACGCCATCATGGAGCCAGCCACTCGCCCGGCCAGCGGCGCGCGCGTATCGGTGCTTCCCGCCAAAGTCGGCTGGAGCGATATCGGCTCATGGAATGCTGTGTACGAACTGCTGGCGTCCAAACCCGGCGCGAACGTATCCGTTGGCCCGTCGTTCGCGCCCGACGCCAGCGGAAATTACTTCTGGGCGCCCGGAAAATTCATCGCCGCGATCGGCGTGCGCGATCTGGTCCTGGTGGAAACGGACGATGCTATCTTGCTCTGCCCGCGCGACCGCGCCCAAGAAGTCGGCACAATCGTAAAGTATCTCGAGCAACAGAAACTCGCGCGGCTGCTCTAGCACGCGCCATTTTGGCGCCCGATGTGAATCACTTTATTGTTTGACGCAGCTTCCGCCTGGAAATCCGTTCGCTTATACTGGCTTACCGTGAGCAACATACAATTTGGCACCGACGGCTGGCGCGCAATCATTGCTGAAGATTTCACGTTCGAAAACGTGCGCAAGGTGGCGCACGCGATCGCCCGTTACGCCGTGCGTGCGGAAAAGCCCGGTGCCGGCATTCTGATCGGCTACGACACGCGCTTCGGCTCCGAACGTTTTGCGCGCGCCGCCGCGGAAACGGTGGCCGCTGCCGGCATTCCCGCATGGCTCGCCGCTGAAGCCGGACCCACGCCCGCGCTTTCGCTGCTCGTGAAACTTCGCGGCGCCGCCGGCGGGATTCAGATCACCGCAAGTCACAATCCTTATCAGTGGAACGGCGTGAAGTACAAAGCCAGCTACGGCAGCTCCGCTTCGCCCGCCATCGTCGCACAAATTGAAGCGGAGCTGGCGAAAGTCCAGCGCGACGGCGTTCCAGCGCTGCCGCCGCGCGCCGATCTCCTTCATTCGCTCGACCTGCGCGCGCCGTATTTGGAAACTCTAGACGCGCTGGTGGATTGGGACCGCCTGCGCGCCGCCAAATTCCGCTACGTGATTGATCCCATGCACGGCGCGGGGCGCGGCCTGCTGCGCGACCTTTTCCGTCGTCACGAAATCGCCTGCGAAGAATTTCGCGGCACGCGCGATCCCCTGTTCGGAGGCGTGAATCCGGAACCGATCGAGCCGCACATCGCAGCGCTGCAACGTGCCGTGGTGCAAGGCAAATTCGACGCAGGCTTCGCGCTCGATGGCGATGCCGACCGCATTGGAGCAGTGGACCGCGACGGCTCCTTCATCAATCCGCACCAGATTTTCTCGATCCTGCTGTGGCATCTTGCCGGCACTCGAAAACTCGAAGGCGCGGTGGCCAAAACTTTTTCCACCACCAAAATGATTGACAAGATCGCCGCGAAATTCGGCCGCCAGGTTTGGGAAACACCCGTCGGCTTCAAATATATTTGCGACCGCATGCTGGAAAGCGACATCCTGCTTGGCGGCGAAGAAAGCGGCGGCATCGGAACCAAGCTGCACTTGCCCGAGCGCGACGCAACCGTCAGCGCGCTGCTGCTCGCCGAAGTGATGGCCTGGCACGGAAAGAGCCTCGGCGAGATCGTTGCGTTGCTGCATAGAGAATTCGGCGCGCACTGTTACAATCGCGTGGACCTGCAGGTAAAAAACGGCCAGAAGGAAAAAGCGATCGGCCATTTTTCATCCTCGAAGCTCCAGCACCTGCTCGATTGGCCCATCACCCGCCGCGAAAATCTCGACGGCATCAAAGTTTACCTGGGGGACGTCGGCTGGCTGATGCTGCGCGCTTCCGGCACCGAAAACATGCTGCGGATTTATTCCGAAACCACGCGTCCGGAAACTACCAATCGCGTCCTCGACTCTGTCGTGACGCTGGTACAAAAATTATAAGCAACACGCAGCGAGCGTTCCGGGGCGGTGGCCCGCTGCGAATGCAAAAAGGAGAACGGAGATGGAAGCAGTAAATCTGAACGAAAAACTGTCCCGTGTAAAAGAATACTGGAGCCCCACGATCATCGGCGAGCTCAACGATTCCTACGTGAAAATCGTGAAGTTCACCGGTGAATTTGTCTGGCATCATCACGACGACGAGGACGAACTTTTTCTCGTCGTAAAAGGCCGCCTGCGCATGCATTTTCGGGATCGCGAGACCTCGGTGCAGCCGGGTGAATTCATCATTGTCCCCAAAGGTGTGGAGCACAAGCCCGAGGCGAATGAGGAAGTTCACGTGGTGCTGATCGAACCGAAAACAACTCTCAACACGGGAAATGTCCGCTGCGAACGCACCCGTGTCGAATTACAGCGCCTCTAAACCAAAACAATTTTCAGCCATTACCAAAGCGCTACTTACCACGCCCGGCGGCCAAAGTTTATTTCCCGGAGCCAACTGCGGAACGCGCTATCATTTGTCATTCATCATTATGGCGCGCGCCCGCTGCCGGGCCGGGCTAGAAAGCGGAACTACATGAATCGCCGACTGTACACGCTCGATGTTTTCACCAGCAAACCCTTTGCGGGAAATCCGCTCGCGGTCGTCACCGATGGCGACGGCATTCCCACGGCGAAAATGCAGGCCATCGCGCGCGAGATGAATCTTTCCGAAACAGTCTTCATACAGCGGCCCACGAACAATCGCGCGCTGGCTCGTCTGCGCATTTTCACTACCACGCGCGAACTGCCTCTCGCGGGCCATCCCGTAATCGGCGCGTGGTTTCTGCTGGCTGAACTCGGCGTCGTCCCCGCCTCCGAGGGCAGCGTGCACATCCTGCAGCAAACCGGCGCCGGAATTCTTCCCGTGGAATTCACGTTTCACAATGGCCGCCCGGTGCGCGTCACCATGACGCAACGGCCGGCCCGCTTCACGCGCGCGCCCTTTACGCGGGCCGCGCTCGCCGCAGCGCTCGGTCTGAAGCCAAGCGACCTGGCGCCCTCGCTGCCCATCGAATTCGTCTCCACAGGCATTTCCAACCTGATGGTTCCGGTGAGCCGCCGCGCGGTGCTCGCGAAAATCCAGATGAATATGCCCGCCCTAGCGCATCTGGTTTCGCCGCACGGCACCATGGCGTATTGTTTTGCGCTCAGTGGCCGCGGACGCGCCTACGCGCGTGGCATGGTTCCCTGGGGAACGATCGAAGATCCCGCGACGGGCTCTGCTGGCGGATCCCTCGGCGCCTACCTGGTGCATCACGGCCAATTGAAGCATGCCGAGCGGTTGCAAATCACACAAGGCGTGGAGATGGGCCGGCCCAGCGAAATTCACGTGGAAGTGATGGCTGATAAGGGGAAACTCACGCCGAAAGTCAGCGGCTCGGCCGTGCGCATTTTCGAAGGGCACATCGAAGCGTAGGTGAATTCTACTTCTTGGTGGGGTGCAGCGGCTCAACGCTCTTGCTGGCGGCATCCAGAATACCGTTCAGGAATGCCGGAGAGTCCGCCGAGGAAAATTTCTTCGCCAGTTCCAGCGCTTCGTCAATCACCACTTTCACCGGCGCGGTGCCGAAGCGCAATTCGTAAATCGCCAGGCGCAAGATGCTGCGGTCCACTACCGCCAGCCTCTCGAGCTTCCAGTTTTCGGAAAGTTTTTCGACGGTTTTGTCGCTCGCCTCCGCCGCTGATACCGCGCCTTCAAACAACTGATTGGCAAATTTGCGTGTGGAATCCGCAGCGCGGGCCTGCTTCCAAAAATTCTGCTCCACCTGCGAGGGTTTGCGCCGCGTCATGTCCCACTCGAAAAGCATTTGCAGCGCGAACTCGCGTGATTTGCGGCGCAGCGTCATGCTAACGGCGCCGCCCGCGGCGCGACGCGCTCTTCGAACCGCCGCCGGATGAGGCGCTCGGCTTTCCACTAATCTTGCGCAGTAATTGCGCCATTTCCACAGCCGCAAGACCTGCTTCGTGGCCTTTGTTACCTGATTTCAGTCCGGCGCGATCAATCGCCTGCTCCAGCGTGTCGCACGTCAGCACGCAAAAAATCAGCGGCACGCCAGTATCGAGCTGTGCGAGCTGAATGCCGCGCGCGGTTTCAGACACTACCACGTCGTAGTGCGAAGTTTCTCCACGCAAAACGCAGCCAATGCAAATGATGGAATCGAATCGGCCGCTCGCCGCCAGTTTTTTTGCGACGATCGGCAATTCAAGCGATCCCGGAACCCTCACGATCTGGATCTGCTCTTCCGTGGCTCCAGCCTGCTGCAGCGCATCGAGCGCGCCCGCGAGCAATCGGTCCGTGATGAAGTTATTGAACTGGCTTGCGACCACGCCAATGCGCAGCCCCGCTGCGCTCAATCCGCCCCGCACATTCGCCGGTTTCAATTTTTCCGCCATTCTTCAGCGCCCCTCGAATTTCGGCGGCCGCTTTTCCAGAAACGCCCGCGTACCTTCGCGCATGTCCTGCGTCGCGCAACACAATCCGAAAAGCGTGGCCTCCAGGTACAAACCTTCTTCCTGCGGCATTTCCATTCCACGTTCCACGGCTTCCAGCGCGTACTTCACGGCTAGCGGCGCGTTGGCGATTATTTTTTTGGCGATGGCTTCCGCCGTCGCGAGCAGCTCGCCCGGTTCCACCACGCGATTCACCAATCCGACGCGCAAGGCTTCTTCCGCCGTGATCATCTCGCCGGTCAGGATAAATTCATGCGCCACGCCTTTGCCGCACAAACGCGGCAGCCGCTGTGATCCGCCGTAACCCGGAATAATTCCAAGCTTCACTTCCGGTTGTCCGAGCTTCGCGTTGCGGCTGGCGATGCGCAGCGTGCACGCCAAAGCGAGCTCACATCCTCCGCCCAGCGCGAATCCATTGATCGCGGCGATCGCGGGCTTCCCCAGCGTCTCGAGGCGATGAATTATTTCCTGCCCGTACAGCGTAAATTCTCGGCCGTTGACGGGAGTCTGCTGCGAAAGTTCGTTGATGTCCGCGCCGGCGATGAACGCTTTCTCGCCCGCGCCGGTAAGAATCAGCACGCGAATCGCATCGTCCGCGCGCACTTTCTTCAGGCAATCGCCCAGCTCGTCCATGGTCTTGCGGTTCAGCGCGTTCAGCACGTTCGGACGATTAAAGGTGATGCGCGCGATCTGCTCGCTCACTTCGAACAGTAAATTATCGTAAGCCATATCTTCCTTGCCGTAAGTTTCCGGATTTTAACATTGGTATGGTACCCGAATCGGGTGTGCTTTGCCGCGTTATGCCGCCGCGCCTAAGAAACCGATTCGACAATCACCGCGATGCCCTGCCCGCCGCCGATGCACGCGCTGGCGACGCCATAGCGGGCGCCGCGACGCCGCAATTCCAGCAGCAAGCTCAAGACCAGGCGCGTTCCCGTGGCCGCCAGCGGATGCCCCAGAGCGATCGCGCCACCGTTCACATTGGTCTTGTCACGATTCAGCCCCAGCACTTTTTCCACCGCCAGATATTGCGCAGCGAACGCTTCGTTCACTTCCACCAGATCCATTTGTTCCAGTTTTAGTCCCGACAACGCCAGCGCTTTCTGGATCGCGGGCACCGGACCGATTCCCATAATCTGCGGCGGCACACCGGCCGTCGCCCAACCGACGATCTTTCCCAACGGTTTCCAGCCGCGCTCTTTTGCAATCTTCGCGTGCGTCACCACTACTGCTGCTGCGCCATCTACGATTCCGCTGGCATTTCCCGCTGTTACGATGCCGTCTTTGCGAAACGCCGGCTGCAACGATTCGAGCGCTTCCATGGTCGTTTCCGGGCGCCGGTGATCGTCCTCCGTCACCGTCGTCGTCTTCTTTCCTTTTTTCACCTCAACTGGGACGATCTCGTCCTTGAAATATCCAGCGCGAAACGCCGCTTCGGCCGCCTGCTGGCTGCGCAACGCGTATTCATCGGACGCGCGGCGCGTGATTCCCTGCTCGGCCGCCAGATTTTCCGCCGTTTCGGACATGCTAAATCCGCAATAGGTGTCGAACAGTCCGGACATCAGCGAATCTTCCAGCTTGCCTTCGCCCAGCCGGAAACCCGCGCGCGCCCCTCGAATCACGTGCGGTGCTTGCGACATATTTTCCATCCCGCCGGCCAGCACCACGCGCGCTTCGCCCAGCAGTATCCGCTGCGCCGCTTGTGTGATGGATTCCATTCCGGAGCCACAAAGCCTGTTCACTGTCACCGCCGGCGTTTCGACGGCCAATCCGGCCTTCAATCCCACATGGCGCGCGCCGTATAGAGCGTCGGCGCTGGTTTGCATCACGTTTCCGAAAATCACGTGATCGAAATCCGCGGGCTCGGTACCGGCGCGGCGAATCGCTTCTTTGCTGGCGGCTACGCCCAACTCAATCGCCGTCGTCGAATCGAATGCGCCCATGTAGCGGGCCATCGGAGTGCGTGC
Source organism: uncultured Acidobacteriota bacterium (assembly GCA_963821765.1). Lineage (GTDB taxonomy): Bacteria > Acidobacteriota > Terriglobia > Acidiferrales > UBA7541 > Palsa-295. The sequence goes on along the minus strand of CAWGFF010000002.1, from coordinate 154,349 downwards.
TCCGTGCAAAATCACAGCATCAGTAATGAACATGTGTCCTCGGGTTGATTCAGAATTAAGGCGTGGAAAGCGCTATGAGCGTATCGCCACCGTGTTGCCGCGCGTCTTCGAGCCCGGCTTCGGCGCGGTTGATCCATTCGGTGACGCGATCTTCGGTTTCGTCTCCCGGACGTGAGGAAGCTTCCGCTACTACGGCGCTGATTGTCAAATCCGGCGTGCCCCACGACGGCCGCACCGACGCAGCCAGCTGGCGCAGTTTTTCTCCCAGCGCCCGCGCGTTTTCCAGCGATGTATCTGGCAAAATGAATGCCAGCGACCAGGCCGTATATTTCACGGCAACATCCGTCTGGCGAATCGCCGAAGAAAGCGCCCGTGCCAGTTGCTCGATGTAATGATCCACCGCCGCGTCTCCATGCTGGCGCAGCAGATCGCCGCCGCGGTCCACGTGCACGACGATCAACGAAATCGCGGTGTTCTGCGCCCGCGCGCGATTGGATTCCACCAGCAGGCAATCAATGTACGCTCCGCGATTCAGCAGGCCGGTCCTTTCGTCCGCCACCGCCAGTGAACGCACCAGCGAACGCAGCCGCGTGTGATTTACTGACATCACCAACTGATCGCCGACAGCCTGCAGAAAATAACTTTCGTTGGGCTTCCATTTTCGGCCGCGCGCGTCGCCGATCAACAACGCCCCCGAAGGCGCCTGCGTTTCCTTGTCCGTCAGCATCACGCCCAATGCCGATTCCAGGCCCAATTCGCGCAACGCCGGCAAGCTAGCCGCCTGCAATTCCACTCCACCCATGGAATCGGGCGTCACTTGCGTCACCATTCCCACGATACTGGAAATTTTTTGCGGGCCCACCGCGGCAAATCCCGGCGCGGCATATTCCGCCGTGGCTTGCGCGCCTTCCCCCGGCGCGCCCACTGCAACCAGGCAGCGGCTGACGCGCAGATGCTTCCCGATTTCCGCCGCCGTGGTCACCAGCACTTCGCGGGGCGTTGGTTGGCGGTACATCAGGCGATTAATTTCGGCGATGGCCGCGAGGTCGCGATGCGTTTCCGCGGCTGTAGGAGGGGACTGCGTTCCGTACGCTTCCAATTGCTGCGCGGGCTGCAGCGGCGGAGGAGCTTCCACTGCCGCAGGCGGCGCTGGTTTTGCCGTGGGTTTGCGTCCCGCGCCTTTCGGCCACCAATTCGCGCGTTCGTACAACGCGCGCAATCGCTCGTTCCGGTCTTCCTCAGCGGGAAAAAGTTCCGCGATGCGCTCCAATCGTTCCACTGCTTTACTTTGCAACGAATACTGCAGGAAAATTTCCACCTGCACCACCAGATCTTCCAGCGCCTGTTGGGCGCGCACTTCCTCGGGCACGCCCGGCGCGTTTTCCGAAGGTTCGCGCCCTGCGCCGGTAAATCCGTCGGTGCGCGTTGACACCGTCGCCGCCTTCGCCGCGCGCGCCAGAATATTCTGCAGAAAACCGGGATCGGCCTTGCCTTCCAGTTTCGCGATACGCTCGTGATTCCGGTAGTCGTACGGGTCAATATCCACCAGCCGGTCGAGCGATTCGCACGCTTCCTTCAACCGGCCCGCGCCCAGATACAAATCGAAAAGCTTCACCAGCGAATCAAAATATTTCGTCTCGCGGTTCAGTTCTTCATAGAGCTTCGCGACTACTTCCGCCAATGGCAGCGACTGCGGATAGCTCGCCGCCAACCGGTCCAGGTTGGGCGCCAGTTCCACTTCCTTGCGCAGCGCGCGCATGGTTTCTTTGGTCTGCACCAGCAGTGCGGCTGCTTGGGGGTCTTGGCCCGCGCGGATGTACGCGGCCGCCAATTCGAATAATTTTACGAAGCCTTCCGGCTTCTGCGAGTAATAGGCCTGAAAAACTTCGCGCGCGGCACCCAACCGCCCGGTGCGCAGCAGCGCTTCGCCGTAAAGCGCCAGAAAATTAGCATCGCGTTCCGTCGCGGCAAAAGGCTCGAGCAACATCACCGCGCCTTCGCCGTCACCCTTGCGCAATTTTGCCTCGCCAAAGAGCAGCGCGCCAGCCCGGTCCTGCGGCGCCAGCAGGTGTGCCCTGCCGAAATATTCCAACGCTTCATCCAGCGCGCCCACCGACAACGTCAATTGCCCCGCACGCACGTAGCTGCGCGCCGCCATGTCCGCATGGCGCAGCTTTTCGGCCAATTCGCCCAGGACGATATGGCGCTGCGGATTTTCCGGGTCCAGCAACGCCATGCTCTCGTAGCATGCCAGCGCTTCGATGCTGCGCTGTTCCTTGACGTAAAGCTCCGCGGCATTTCCGAATTGTTCGATGGAATCCGAAACGCGGTTCTGTTTCTGCAGCAACGTGGCGAAACGCATCAAACGGTCGGCGGGCTGCGGAAACGTGCGCAGGAAACGAATGAAAACAGCGGAGGCCTTGGCGCCATCGCCAGTTTCGACCAGGCGGTCAAACTGAATGCCGTAATATTCAGCCGCCAGCGCCGGCTCGTTCAAGCGTGTATAGATGTCCGCCAGCGCCTGCAGCGCTTCCTGGTGCGCGGGCGCCTCTTCCAGCACCGCCTGATACTCGCTGACGGCTTCGCGCAGCTTGTTCTTCTCCAGGCTCTTGCGCGCCCGGTCGAGATGTTTGTTAATGTCCTGTGCCATGGAAACGGCGCGTTCCTCGGGTATGCGGGCTCGCTGGGGAAGTCCGCCCGCGAGTTTTACCGCGACATCGTCACGGATCCCGATTTTTTTCGCGCGGGTCGAACTTCCACTATATACCGGACGCCAAGCCGCTCTCAAAACGAATTCAGCCGCGCGTGCTCAGAAGCACCACAAAAGACAGCTGATTTGGAGGCGTCGTTCGAGGGTTCACCGGAGGGGGATACCTTGCCGGGGGGCCGCAAGCGGAGCCTCCCACGCACGTCTCGACGCGCCTGCGCGCCGCAGCCTTCTTACACCCGCCCGCTCGCGCGCGCCTGGCTGGGCAGTTCCTTCACCTTCTCGCGCATGGATTTCAGCGACAGCCCGCTGCGCACCAGACCCGCAAATCCCAGGAAAATAAACGGAATCGTCAGCGCCAGAAACGCGAAAAACGAAAAACTCGTCGCCGTAGTCTTTTCCACCTGAAACACGCTCAATCCCAGCACGCAGAAAAATTGATACGAGCCCACATTGGCCGGCGCGTTCGGCAAAGACACGCCCAGATTAATGATCAGCAGCACCACAATCGCCGCCAGAAACGGCAGCTGCAATCCGTATGCCTTCATCATTGCCCACAGCCCCAACACCTGGCACGCCGGCATTAGCAGCGAGGCAAACACCGCCGCGTAAAAACTCGGCGACGTGCCCATGGCGTGCAATCCCAGCAGCGCGCGCATCAGTTTTCCCGGCAGATGCCGCGGACCGGTATTCGCGTCTGGATTTTGCGAGAGTTTTACTTCCAGGTAGTAAATCATCAGCACCACGATCGCCAGCAACACCAGCGTGACGATTCCCAGCGTATCGGCCACCTTGCGGAATTTCTGCGGCAAATCCACCAGCAGCGAGACCACCGCCAGCGACGCCGTGGCAATCACCAAATCCACCAGCCGCTCGACGCCCACCGACCCCAGCACGCGCCCCAGCGTGATGTCCTCGGCATCCGACACAATGTAACTGCGCAGCAATTCGCCCGGCCGCAGCGGAAACACCAGATTGGCGAAAAGCCCCGCGTACACCGCGCGAATCGTGTGCGTCAGCTTCACTTTCCCGAACGGGCTGAGCAGCCATTTCCAGCGCAGCGCCTGCACTCCGTAGCTCAGGATGTCGAACCCCATCCCGATCGCTACCCACTTCCAGTCCACGCGCGCCAGTTCCCGCATCGCCTGCACGATGTGGAAATCGTGCAGCACCCAAATCAGGCAGGCGGTCGCCAGCGTGTAGCCGAGTATCCTCAGCGCTCGGGACTTTTTTTGCACTCCGACGATCTGGGCCGTGGTATTCAACGAGGAGCTTTCGCCGCGCGCGGTTCGTCTGCGGGCAACCAACTAATTCCGCAGAGTGCATCGGGCCACACCGAGCGTGTGCAGGGGATCTGGAAGTGCTGTAGCGTGCAACGTTGTAACAACAGGCCTGCCTTTCCGGTCATATCCCGCTGTTCCTTGGGACTCGCCGGTAACGGTCCCGCACCCCTCAAACCGGGTACAGCCTACGATATCAGCTTCCCACAGGCAATCCGAGACTACCGGGAAAGGTGCTAAGACACCACCCGGCGCCGTTGCGCCGACTAGAGCACTTGCCGCGCAGCTGGGTGGGATCGCCGGGACATTCTGGAATTGAATCTGGTCTTAGCTTTGAACCTTAAACTGTCAACTTTCAACTCTGGACGCGCCGCTCCCACCCCACTTCCCCTTTCCAATTTCGATTTTCCGCCCTTGTGTGGCAAACTCGATAGTTTGAAAGGCGCATCGCCCGCGCGCAGAGCGTGCAGCACACCCGCCGGCGCCGCGCATTCGCACAGAGAGACATGGATCCCCAGTACATCCGCAATTTCTGCATCATTGCGCACATTGACCACGGCAAATCCACGCTGGCCGACCGCCTGCTGGAACTTACCGGCGCGCTCACACAGCGCGAGATGCATTCACAGGTCCTCGATTCCATGGACCTGGAGCGCGAGCGCGGCATCACCATCAAAGCCAAAAGCATTCGCCTGCATTACACCGCGCGCGACGGCCACGAATACCGGTTGAACCTGATTGACACGCCCGGCCATGTGGATTTTTCCTACGAAGTTTCCCGCGCGCTTTCCGCTTGCGAAGGTGCACTGCTCGTGGTGGACGCGAGCCAGGGTGTAGAGGCGCAAACAGTGGCCAACGCATTCCTCGCCTCGCGCCACAACCTCACTATCATTCCCGTTATCAACAAAATTGACTTGCCCGCCGCTCGCATTGATTACGCCAAGGAACAAATCGAAAATGTTCTGGCGATTCCGGCCGATGAAGCTCTGCCCATCAGCGCGAAAAGCGGCTTGGGCGTCGAAGAAGTTCTCGAAGCCATCGTGCGCTTGGTCCCTGAGCCAAAAGGTTCCGCCGACGCGCCGCTGCGCGCGCTGATTTTCGATTCCTGGTTCGATTCTTATCGCGGCGCCGTAGTTCTGGTTCGCGTGATGGAAGGCCGCCTGACGCCGCACATGAAAATTCGCCTCACTTCCAGCAATGAAGTGTACGAGGTGGAAAATCTCGGCGTGCTTACTCCTAAGCCAGTCGTGCTGCAGGAGCTCGCGGCCGGAGATGTCGGCTTCATCATCGCCAACATAAAACGCGTAGCCGACGCGCGCGTCGGTGACACCGTCGTCGAAGACGGCCATCCCGCGCCGCCTCTTCCGGGCTTCGAAGCCATCAAGCCGATGGTCTTCGCGGGACTTTTTCCCGTGAATGCCAGCGACTACGAAATGCTGCGCGATGCACTGGGGAAATTGCAGCTCAACGACGCCGCGTTCTTCTATGAGCCAGAAAACTCCGTCGCGCTGGGCTTCGGCTTTCGCTGCGGCTTCCTCGGCTTGCTGCACATGGAAATCGTTCAGGAACGCCTGGAGCGCGAATTCAATATCGGCCTGATCACCACCGCGCCCAGCGTGCAATACCGCATCACCACTACCGCGAACGAAGTGATGGAAGTGGATAACCCCACCAAATTTCCGCCGCCCGCTTCGATTCAGAAGATCGAAGAGCCGATGCTTACCGCCATGATCATCACTTCCGAAGAATCCGTCGGCGGCGTGCTGCAACTATGCGAAGAAAAACGCGGCACCCAGAAGAAATTCGAGTATCTTTCGCCCACGCGCATCATGCTCACGTACGAAATGCCGCTGAACGAAATCGTTCTGGATTTTTACGACCGGCTGAAGAGCGTTTCGCGCGGCTACGCTTCGCTCGATTATCACTTGTCCGGCTATCACGAATCGGACCTGGTGAAGCTTGATGTGCTCGTGGGCGGCGAGCCGGTGGACGCGCTCACGGTGATCTGCCACCGCGACCAATCCTACGAACGAGGCCGCGATCTCGTCTCGCGTCTGCGCAAACTCATCCCGCGACAGATGTTCGAAATCGCCATACAGGCCGCAATCGGCAGCCGCGTCATCGCCCGCGAAACAATCAGCCCCATCCGCAAGAACGTAATTGCCAAATGCTACGGCGGAGACATCTCCCGCAAACGCAAACTCCTCGAAAAACAAAAAGAAGGCAAGAAGCGCATGAAACGAGTCGGCCGCGTGGACATCCCTCAGGAAGCATTCCTGGCCGTTCTAAAGGTTTCGGGTGGCGCCGCGGATGAGGAATAACCCACGCAGTCAGCTCAACGGCCGTAAGTCCGACTTCCCAACTCCCAACAAACGCAATATCAGCGCCGTAGGCGCGACACAGCGGTTGAGCTCGAGTGCGCAACGCCGCGAATGGTCGCGAACAACTGTCGGCAGGGCAACTAGCCTCAGGCTTCGGACTTTTTCTTACTTCGCACCGTAGCGCCGAACTCCCCCCGCGCCAACCGCACTGAAATATCCTCGCCTAGCGCCACCTGCTCCGGCGAACGCAGCACTTTCCCTGACGCGTCGTACGCAATCGCGTAGCCGCGCTCCAAAATCTTCAGTGGGCTGCGCTCATCGAGCGTCAGCGCGGCTGCTTGCAGCAATTGCCGCTTCGCAATCAGCAAGCGATCAATTCGCACCTGCAGATCAGCGGAATCTCGTTCCAATCGCCGGCGCAAATGCCCCACCCGCGCACGCAAATCGAGCGCCGCAAATCGCACCTGCGCCGTGGCAAACCCGCGCCTCTTGCGCGCTACGACGCGCTCCAGCGCAGCTCGCAGCAATCCGCGCTGCTGCTCGATCCGCCGCGCCAGCACTGCCGCGCGCCCGCGCAGATCGAATGATGAAATATGCGCGTTCGCCTCCGTCAGCCGTTGCCGCGCCATTGCCAGGCGCAGCCGCAAACCGATCGCCAGCGAATTCGCCATCTCGTCCAGCTGCTGCCGCCGGTTGCGCAGCACCAATTCGAGGTGCCGGAACCCGCGATGCGTCTGCAAATCGCGCACGCGATGCCGCCACTGCGATAGCCGGTAGCGCATGTGGTGCGCAATCTGCCGCTGGTATTCGGCGATGTGCCGCTCGAATTCCTGCCGCGACTTCACCACGATTTCCGCCGCCGCCGAAGGAGTGGGTGCGCGCAAGTCCGCCACAAAATCCGCAATCGTGAAATCCGTTTCGTGCCCGACGCCAGTGATCACTGGAATCTGCGACGCGAAAATTGCCCGCGCCAGAATTTCTTCGTTGAACGCCCACAAATCTTCCAGCGACCCGCCGCCCCGCGTCAGAATCAGCACATCCACCGTTTTCGTCTGATTGAAATGGCGCAGCGCTTCCACGATTTCCGCCGCCGCTCCCGCGCCCTGCACCTTCACCGGATACAAACTCACTTGCGCGTTGGGAAATCGGCGCTTCAGCACGCGAAGAATGTCGCGAATCGCCGCGCCCGTAGGCGAGGTAATCACCCCGATGCAGCGCGGCAGCACCGGCAGCGGCTTCTTCCGCGCCGCCGCGAATAATCCTTCCAACTCCAGTTTCTTCTTCAGCTGTTCGAACGCCAGTTGCAGCGCGCCCAGTCCCACCGGCTCGATCAGCGTCACGTAGATCTGATACTCGCCGCGCGCGTCATACACGCTCAGCGCGCCGCGCACCGTGATGTGCAGTCCATCCTCGGGTTTGAATTTCATTCCGCGCATCTGGTCGCGGAAACACACGCAGCGAATCTGCGACTTCGCATCCTTCAGCGTGAAATAGCAATGCCCGGACTGCGCCGAATGGCAATTCGAGACCTCACCCTCCACCCACACTTCCGGCAGCGCCGATTCCAGCAACTCGCGAATGCGCGCCGTCAGCTCGCTGACCTTCCAGGTCCGCCGTTCCGGCATCAAATTGAAGAGTGATGTCTGGCTCATGATTCTATCTGCGGAAATGATTCACAACCCACATCAGCAAACTCAAAACCACGCTAAGCAGAATGCACGTCACCACCGGAAAATAAAAACTGCCATTCCGCCCCTGGTAAACAATATCACCCGGCAAGCGCCCCAGCCGAAACGGCAGTTTTCCACCGATTAACAGAAGAGCTCCGGCAAGAGCCAGCACAGCTCCACAAATCACAAAGGTTTTCCCGAGTTCCCGCAGTGCATCCATTGGAAATGCCATTGTACCGCCGAAGTTCCGTGCTGGCGCTACGCGTGAAACGTGGACACCCGCCGCACAAATACGAAGAAAATGACAAATGTGACATAAATGACATCATCGTCTTGATATCCCAATCTGAGTTTGCTAGAATTTGTCATGCATCGCAGGAGCCCATCCAATGAAGGCTGAGGTCCTCATAAACATTAAAGTCGCCGACCAGGTCTGGGTCGCCACGGCATTGCTACATCAGGAACATCCGGAACGATCCGATTTTTTCAAACAAGAGATACTTCAGCGCGCGCAGCGCGAGTACCCGGAAGGCGCTCGGCGGCCGGGGATGTCACAGCATATTTCGACTCACTGTGTAGCGTCGAATCCGCCGAGCCCGGCCAAGCACCGTATGTTGACCCGCGCAGGCACCGGCCGCAGAAGGCTCTTCCGTTCGGGAGACGAATTTCATCCGCTGCGCGCAAACGGGAATGTAATGCCGGAACGCCAGGACTTGCCCGATAGGTATCACGGGCTCCTAGACTGGTACGAGACCGAGTACGACACACAGCGGAATCGCCGAGACGCCGCCAGGCCCCGCGGAGCAACGGCGGAAACGCTTATGAAGCTCATGGGAAGAATCAGCCGTGAGGATGCTGATGAAATGATCCGCGCGATCAATGACTCGTGCGGACACCCGGACGCCAATGAATGGTGAGTTTCTTATCGATACCAACGCTCTGATCAAACTACTTGCGCGCGATTCCAGCTTGCGCTGGCATATGGGCCACGACTTCCGGTGTTTTCTCAGCTTTATCAGTGTGGGAGAACTTTGCGCCGGCGCCCATCAGTCAACACGGCACGCTTTCAACCTTGCCGAGGTTCGGCGGGTCTGTGCGGAGATTCCAGTTGTGAACTGGGACTTCGAAATAGCGGACCAGTACGGGCGCATCCAGGCTTCTCTGCGAGCGAGAGGCAAGCCCATCCCGCAAAACGACATATGGATCGCTGCCACCGCAGTGCGTCACGGAATGACGCTGATTACTCTGGATCGGCACTTTTCGTCTGTGGAGGGCCTGCCGACGGAAATCTGGTGACGGGGGATGTCGGCCGCTCGGAACGTCATTGAGCCGGGAGGCAACCGGCGTGGCGTCGAGCTAAGATCGTGCGTGAAAACGCTCCCCGACCTGGCGCGTAATTAAACGAGTTCCGCCCCGGAAAAGAAATATCCAATCTCGTACGCGGCCGTATCCTGCGCGTCCGATCCGTGCGTGCAATTAAACTGAATGCTCTGACCTAATTCCTTGCGAATGCTGCCGGGAGCTGCTTTCGCTGGATCAGTCGCGCCCATCGTCTCGCGCCACTTTGCGATTCCGTTTTCCGCCTCGAGCACCATCACCACGGCTTTGCCCGAGCTCATAAAATCCGTCAACTCGCCGAAAAATCCCCGCTCGCGATGTACCGCGTAAAACCCCTCGGCCTGCGCTTTCGTCAACCGCACCGATTTGATCGCAATGATCTTGAATTTCGCCGCATGCACGCGGCTAAGGATGTCCGCGGTCAACCCGCGCCCCACCGCATCTGGTTTCACGATTGCCAAAGTTCGCTCGACAGCCATTCGATTCATCTCCCAATTTTAAAATGATGTGCGCGCTCGCGACGCTGCACGCGACGCCCTACTTCTTTTTCTTTGCCGCCTTTTTCGGTTTTGCAGCGCCAGCTTTTTTCTTCGCCGCGGGCCTTGCCTTCGACTTCGAGGTCGATTTCCCTAATGCCTCAGCCATCGTGTGCCCAATCTCCGCCGGACTCTGCACCGTGCGAATTCCCGCCGCCCGCATGGCCTTATATTTTTCCGCCGCGGTTCCCTGCCCGCCGCTAATGATCGCCCCAGCGTGCCCCATCCGTCGCCCCGGAGGCGCGGTTTGCCCCGCGATGAAACCGACGACCGGCTTGCGCACGTGCTTCTTGATGTACTCGGCCGCCACTTCCTCGGCGTTCCCGCCGATTTCGCCGATCAGCACAATCGCATGTGTATCGCGATCTTCGTTGAACATCTTGATCGCGTCCAGAAAGCTCGTCCCGATGATCGGATCGCCGCCAATCCCAATGCAAGTGGACTGCCCAATCCCCAGATGCGTCAGTTGATCCACGGCCTCATACGTCAAGGTTCCGCTGCGACTTACCACGCCCACATGCCCCTGCTTGTGAATCGAGCCCGGCATAATCCCAATCTTGCATTTTCCCGGCGAAATAATTCCAGGACAATTCGGACCAACCAATCGCGTGCGCGAATTTTTCAACGCCGCCGCCACGCGCACCATGTCCAAAGTAGGTACGCCTTCCGTGATGCAAATTACCAACGGCAAATCCGCGTCCATCGCTTCCAGAATCGCATCCGCGGCAAACGGCGGCGGCACAAAAATCACCGACACATTCGCCTTCGTCGCCTTCACCGCCTCCGCCACCGTATTGAAGACCGGCACGCCCAGATGCTTCGTCCCACCCTTCCCCGGCGTCACGCCTGCCACTACTTTCGTCCCGTAATCCAGCATCTGCTGCGCGTGAAAACTTCCCTCGCGTCCCGTAATCCCCTGCACGATTAGCCGCGTATTCTTGTCAACCAGCACGCTCATCGTGCGCCTCCCGCCAGCGCAACCGCTTTTTCCGCGCCATCCTTCATTCCTTCTGCCACCGCAAAATTAAATCCAGAATTGCGCAAAATTTCCTTGCCCTGCTGCACGTTCGTGCCTTCCATCCGCACCACCACTGGAACTTTAAATTTCAATTCCTTCGCCGCACCCACCACGCCGCTGGCCAACACATCGCAGCGCAAAATCCCGCCAAAAATATTCACGAACACCGCGCGCACGTTCGGATCGCTCAGCAAAATTCGGAACGCGTTCTTCACCTGCTCTTCCGAAGCTCCGCCGCCCACGTCCAGAAAATTCGCCGGGCTGCCACCGCTTAATTTAATGATGTCCATCGTGGCCATCGCCAAACCCGCGCCGTTCACCATGCACGCAATGTCGCCATCGAGCTTGATGTAATTCAATTTGAACTTCGAAGCTTCCACTTCCAGCGGCGTTTCCTCTTCCAGATCGCGCAAATCCTTGAATTCGGGATGGCGATACAGCGCGTTATCATCAAAAGTTACTTTCGCATCCAGCGCCACCAATTTCCCATCGCCCGTCACTACGCACGGATTAATTTCAATCATCGAAGCGTCCGTCTCGATGAACGCGCGATACAGCGCCTGAAAGAATGGCACGGCCGCGCCAACCTGCTCCGGCGTCAACCCCAATCCAAAAGCCAATTTGCGCGCCTGAAACGGCTGAAAACCGGTCGCCGGATCAATCTTCTCGCGCAAAATCGCTTCCGGATGATCCTTCGCCACTTCCTCGATTTCCATTCCGCCCGCCGCGCTGGCCATAAAGATCGGCGCGCCCAGAGCGCGATCCACCAAAATTCCCAAATAAAGCTCGCGCTTGATGTCCAACCCCTCTTCGATCAACAAGCGCCGCACGATGCGCCCCTCTTCACCCGTCTGCGGCGTCACCAACTTCATCCCTAAAATCTGCTCCGCCAGCGTCGAAGCATCGTCGGGGGACTTCGCCAACTTAACCCCGCCGGCTTTCCCGCGCCCGCCTGCATGAATCTGCGCCTTCACTACCACCACCGAAGTTCCCAGCCGCAGCGCCACCGCCCGCGCCTCGTCCTTCTTAAAAACAACTTCCCCGCGCGGCACCGGAACGCCAAATTTCGCAAGGATACCCTTGGCCTGATATTCATGGATCTTCATTCCGGCTCCATCGGCTTCCTGAAGGTCGCCTTGAATAGTGCTAAGATTCGAGGACAAATAAAGCGACTTAGTTTACTTGGAAGATGCGACACGGGCAAGCAGCTGCGTCGCACAAAAATTCGCAGCCGCGCAATCGCCACGCGGGTAACCGCACACACGAAAATGATTCACGAAGCTCTCGAAAAACTGATCAAAAGCGAAGATCTCTCGCGCGCCGAAGCCCAAGCCGCGATGGAGCAAATCCTTTCCGGCCACGCCAGCACCGAGCAGATCGCGGCCCTGCTAATCGCCCTGCGCATCAAAGGCGAAACGGTGGACGAAGTCGTCGGCTTCGCTCTCGCCATGCGCCGCCACGCCACGCCAATTTTTTCCGCTGGCCGCAAACATCCCGACGAAGTGATCGTGGACACTTGCGGCACCGGCGGCGACGCGCGCGGCACCTTCAACATTTCCACTGCCGTCGCGTTCGTCGTCGCCGGCGCAGGCGTGCGCGTCGCGAAACACGGTAATCGCTCCACCGGCTCGCGTTGCGGCTCCGCCGACGTGCTCGAAGCCCTCGATGTAAAAATCGAACTCCCGCCCGAACGTGTAGCCGAATCCATCGAACAAATCGGCATCGGATTCCTCTACGCTCCCGCGATGCACGCCGCCACGCGCTACGCCATTCCCGCGCGCCGCGAGCTGCGCGTGCGCACCGTGTTTAATCTGCTCGGTCCGCTCACCAATCCCGCCGGAGCGTCTGCGCAAATCGTAGGCGTATATGACGCGAGCCTCACCGAATTGGTCGCTCAGGCCCTCGGCGAATTAGGCGTGCAACGCGCGCTCGTAGTTCACGGCGCCGATGGCCTGGATGAAATTTCCATGAGCGGAGAAACTTCCATCGCCGAGTTGCGCGATGGCGCAGTGCGCAGCTACACCGTCGTGCCCGAAGATTTCGGACTGCGCCGCGCACCGCTCGAAGCAATTCGCGGCGGCGACGCGCAACACAATGCCGAAATCATTCACAAAATCCTGGGACGCTCGCTGCTCTACCGCGAGCATGGCCCACAGCGTGAAATCGTGCTGGCCAATGCGGCAGGCGCGCTCGTCGCCGCAGGCCGCGCCACAGATTTTCTCGATGGCGTGCGCCTCGCCACCGAATCCATTGATTCCGGCGCTGCCCGCGCAAAACTGGAAGCCCTTGTTACGTTTTCACAATCCGCCGCAAGCCATCACAGCCAATCCGCGCCCTGATTGAAACCCGCTCCGCGAATTGATCCGAGTCATTTCACAACTCGTTGACGCGGACGGGCGGGGCTTCAGCCCCGCCACCACACTCAGCATCAGAAGGGGCTTTAGCCCCTGAAGCTACGACTTACTTGATGGGATGTACGACCATGCTAGACGGATCGGGAGAGACCGACGAATCAAGATCAAGCAAAATACGACCCGCCGCGGTGCTAACCGGCGGATAGCAATTGCCATCCGAATTGTAAGTCGCGCTGCACGGCCCCGTAAAATTCCGCCGTCGCGGCGATTGCGCGAACTGCCAGACGCGCGCGCCGGCAAACCCGCTCTGCGACGGCTCCGGTGGATTTTTCAAATAAGCACAGCCCGGCGATGGAGGGCACGCGTCGTTGTAAATGAAGTAGGCCGTTACCGGCACGCGCTCGTGAATGTCATCCGCCGTCGTGATGGTTCGCCCTTTGCCTTCTTTCACTTTCATTCCCGAGCAGTAAACTCCTGCGACAAAGCCTCTCGACTCCACTGCGCTCTTCCAACCCTCAATGTAATTAATTTGCGGCGGCAACATTCGACCGCCCTCTTCAATGTCCAGATAAATTACCGTGAAACTGTCGCCAGAAAATCCTTCGCGCTGCGCGGCCGCGACGGCAACCTCCGCGTCGCGCGCACCCAAATCGCTGGGATCCACGGGTTGCTGCAGTTCCTTCGACAAACGTCCATTGAACAGAATCAAGAAACCAAATCCATTTTTCAGCAGCTCCGCGCGCTTCCCGGTCCACGCGTTCGTCTTCGCGCCAGGCGGCGCGTTCAGCCAATATCCAGAAAATGAAAATGCTCGCCGCAAGCTAGGCAACGCGTCGTCGCCGGGATAATCATTCGCGTCGAAACCAAGGTAGGTATGTACGGGGACTTTTTCCGGCTGCAATGGCAGACGCGCGCTCGTGCCTGCCGCGCGCGAAAAAAGAAGAACGGCCGCGAATGCTACGCAGACCCGCAGAATCTCGGCAAGTGCGTCCCCTATTCGTCGCGTGTCGCGCACTGCGCACCGCCGTGTCGCGTCAAATACTCAAAAAATTCTTCAGCAAATCGAATCCCGCCCCAGTCAGCACCGATTCCGGATGGAACTGCACGCCTTCCACACGCAACTTGCGATGCCGAAAACCCATGATCGTCCCGTCTTCGGTCTCCGCGGAAATTTCCAGCTCACGCGGCAGCGATTTACGCTCGACAATCAGCGAATGATAACGCGTGGCGATGAAAGGCTTTGGCAGCCCGTGAAAAATGGTCCGCCCGTCATGCTCGATCTCGCTGGTTTTCCCATGCATCAATTTCGGCGCGCGAATCACCCGCCCGCCAAACGCCGCACCAATCGCCTGATGCCCCAAACACACGCCCAAAATCGGAATCCTCCCCGCGAATCGCTGGATCAACGGCACGCTGATCCCCGCTTCCTTCGGCGTGCAAGGCCCCGGCGAAATCACAATTCGTTCCGGTGCCATCTCCTCGATTTCGTCCAGCGTGATCTCGTCGTTGCGGCGCACATCCAGCTGCTGCCCCATCTGGCCAAGGTACTGCGCCAGGTTATATGTAAACGAATCGTAGTTGTCGAGCAGCAGAATCATCTGGCAGTTACTCTCTCAAGGCTCGCGTCTCCACAGGCTAGCGCACAAATCGCTGCACCGGAAGGGCAGGGCTTCAGCCCTCGAGCCGCGCTTTTCGTAGCGCCGGCGTCACGCCGGCTCTTTGCCTTTTCGCAATCTCGGTGAGAATTGTCGCTAAGCATTCTATTCCGCGCGGCTGCCGTTCGTTCCGCGATGCGCGATTTCCAGCGCCTTCACCAGCGCGCGCGCTTTGTTCACCGTTTCCTGATATTCGCGCTCCGGCACGGAATCCGCCACCACTCCACCACCCGCCTGAATGTAAGCGCGCCCGCCCTTCGCCACCATCGTGCGCAGCGCGATGCAGGAATCAATGTTGCCGGAAAAATCCAGATACATTACCGCGCCGGCATAAATCCCGCGCCGCGTGGGTTCCAGTTCGTCAATGATTTGCATCGCGCGAATTTTTGGCGCACCCGACAGAGTGCCCGCGGGAAAACAAGCCATCAACGCGTCAAAACAATCCACGTCTGCGCGCAATTGCCCGCGCAAGCTGGACACCAGGTGCATCACGTGGGAATAGCGCTCGACGAACATCAGCCGCTCGACCTTCACCGAGCCGTACTCGCACACTCTGCCCAGATCGTTGCGGCCCAGATCCACCAGCATAATGTGTTCGGCGCGCTCTTTGGGATCCGCGAGCAGCTTCGCTTCCAGCGCGCGATCTTCCGCTTCGTTCCGTCCGCGCGGTACCGTCCCGGCGATGGGGCGATAGGAAATGTTGCGCCCTTGCACCTTCACCAGCATTTCCGGCGAGCTGCCCACCACTGCAAGTTCGTCGAGCTTCAAATAATAAAGATAGGGCGACGGATTTACCACGCGCAGCGCGCGATAGATTTCGAATGGATCGGCATTGGTGCGCGCCGAAAATCGCTGGCTGGGGACCACCTGAAAAATGTCGCCCGCGCGGATGTAGTTTTTTGCCTTGCGCACCGCCGCCATGTACTGCGCTTTCGTGAAATTCGATTCCACACGCAGCGCCCCGCCTCGTCTTGTGCGACGCTGCCGCGGCAGCGGGCTTTCCAGCTTGCGGCGCGTGCGGCGAATTTCGCGCACCGCAGCGTTATATTTTGCGCGCAGGCCTCCCGGCCCTTCGGTGAAGACATTGCGAATCACCCACACGCGATGTTGCACGTGATCGAAAGCCACCAGGCCCAGGTAGAACATCATGACGCTATCGTCCAAATTCAGATCGTCGCGTCCACTTGCGGGAATTCGCTCGACTTGCCGCACCATGTCGTACGCGAAATATCCGATGGCTCCGCCTATCAGCGGCGGCAGGCCCGGCACGCGCACCGGTTTGTACCGCTCCGTGAGCTTCCGCAGGTACTCGATGGGGTCCGCCTCGAAATTCTTGCGCTGGCCTCCGGTTTCCAGGCTGCATTTCCGCCCGCGCGAACGAAAAACTTCCTGCGGATTCGCCCCGGCGAATGTGTAACGCGCGATATTCTCGCCGCCCTCCACGCTCTCCAGCAGAAACGAATATTTCGCTTTGTGCGCCAGGCGCAAGTGCGCGCCCACCGGCGTCAATAGGTCCGCCGTAAACGTCTCGTACACCGGCACCAGGTTTCCCTGGCGCGCCAGTTTCGCGAACGTTTTGAAATCCGGCTGGTTCATCGTCCGGCCATTTTCTCTTCGCGCGTCAGGGCGCGCAATACGGCGCCGCGCATCCCATCCATCGGCGCGCGCTCGCCCGTCCATATTTCCCATTGTGCCGTTCCCTGCGCCACAAACATTTCCACGCCCGAAACCGTTTCGATGCCTTGGCGCGCCGCGAGTTGCATCAGCTTGGTGACGCGCGGCCGGTAAATCAAATCAAATATCAGCCGGCAATTCAGCTCGCGAGCTTCGAGCGGCGATCGACCTTCCGCGGGATGCATCCCCACCGGCGTCGCATTAACGATCGCATCAAAAAATTCCCGCCGCAGCCGCGATCGCTCCACTACTTCGCCGCCTACTGCCCGCGCCAACGCTTTCGCCGCCTGCGCACGCCGCGCGCAAACGCAAACCGACGCTCCCGACTGCGCCAGCGCAAACGCAACTGCCCGCGCGGCGCCGCCTGCACCGAAAATCAGCGCGCGACTGCCACGCAACGGAATCCGGCGCTCGAGCGCGCGCAGCACACCCACATAATCCGTGTTATAGCCGTATAATTGTCCGCCGCCGCGCACTACTACGGTATTCACCGCGCCAATCGCCGCCGCCATTTGATCGCAATCGTCCAGATGCCGCAGAATCGCTTGCTTGTGCGGCAGCGTGACGCTGAATCCCGCGATCCCCAGCGGCTCGACATTGCGCAGAAAATCGCGCAGATCGCGCACCAGAAACGGCAGGAACACCGCATCCATCTTGCGCGCCTGAAATCCCGCGTTCTGCAATACCGGCGAAAGCGAATGCCCGATGGGATTGCCGATCACTCCATACACACGCGTCTTCCGCCGCAATTTTTCCGCGCGGTACAAGTTCTTCATGGCGTCGAGCGAAGCTTGCCCGGGAGCCGTCGCATTCTCCACCGGTGCATAAGCCAGCACGCTACCCTCGCGCAGAGCCAACACCCGCGCCGGCGTCGCCACCTCGCCCATCGGCACGGCAATCACGTTTCGTCGCCGTCTCGCCAGGCGCAGCACGTCCACGCTGCGAGCCAGCGAGTGACACTGCACCGCAATCTTGATCGCGTCAGGCTCGCCGCGGCTCAAATCCGTGGCGACGCGTCGCAAGTTCCTTGGCGAGCGCCCGAAAAAGTGTGCCGAAGCAATCCGCCGCCCTTCGCCCAACAACACGTCCAGCAATTTCGGCGGGCATCGCGAAGAACTTTCGATTTCAAGGTCGTACCAGGCGCAGCCGGACCGTACCGCCGCAGCCAGATGCACCAATTGCTGCGCAATCGTGCCTCGAAATTTCCCGCCAGCCTCGCGGCGCCTGCAAGTCGCGATCAACGTCGCGCGCGGTCGCCTGTTTGCCAACCGCGTCAAAAATTTATCCATTTCGTCATCTCCGCCAAGCCAATCCAGCCGCAATTCGGCCGTGCGCGTCACCCGCAGCGCCGCCGTGAGCTGCTTCCACATCCCGCTGGCATCGGCGGCAGCCACCACCGCGCAGATTCTGTCTTTTGCAATCATCGGCTTGTCTTGGATCGGGCCGGATCCGGATCACTGACGCGAGGGTCCGATCTCGCGAATTCTGGGGCACCCTGGCCTATCGTACAGGTACTACAGGGCTTGTACCACGTGGTGCACAATGTGTAAAGCGGCGCAGACCATTGTCTTGACGGGTTCCGGTACGTCCATTACAGTCGGTACATCGGGCTAATTGTGGGTCAGCGCCTGTTCCGCGGCGCGCGATATTCAAAGGAGCAAGCAATATGCGTGGGAAAATTGTCCTTGCCAGTCTGATTTTGAGCCTTTCCGGCGTGGCGGCTTCAGCGCAATCCCCTGTCGCCTCTACACCCATATATAAGGACGTCTATTGCTCAGGGACGATTACCAACGAATCCGTCCCGCAAGACTCGTACGTAATCACCGGCGAGGGCTCCAACTACAAGATTACCTGGCAGGAGGGCGACTATGTGTACTTGAACAAGGGCGCCAGCCAGGGTGTCAAGGTTGGTGATGAATTCTCCGTGATTCGTCCTGTCGTTGATCCCACCGAAGTCGAATGGGCCAAGTGGCAATTCGCGATCATCCGCAAGCTGGGTACATGGTGGGAGGACGAAGGCCGTGTGCGCGTGGTCGTGGCGCAGCCCGACACCTCTGTGGCGCAAGTCGAGCACTCCTGCAATTACGTGCAGCGTGGCGATATCATCCTGCCGTTCAAGGAGCGCCCCACGCCTCCTCTGAAATCCGAGGGCAATTTCGACCGCTTCGCGCCGTTCAGCGGCAAAGCGACTGCGATGGTGATGATCGGCAAGATGTTTCAGGTGGAATTGGGCACCAACGACGTGTTCTACGTCAACTTGGGCAGCCAGCAAGGTGTACGCGTCGGCGACTACTTCCGCATCTTCCGCTACACGGGCACCGAGCATGAAATCGCATACCAGACTTCGCGCTTCGCCTTCGACGCCGACAAGGAAGCCACGATTTACGGCCGCATTTACGGCTTTGGCAGTGTTCCGGCCAAATGGAAGTGGGACAACACGCCGCGCGAAGTCATCGGCGAGGGCATTGTGCTGAGGACCGGCACGAACTCCTCAACGATATTGACCACCTTCAGCCTGCGTGAGTTCTTCGTCGGCGATTACGTGGAGCTCGAGTAGCTCACAGCCGAATTGTTAGCTTCGCGGGACTGGATTAGCTGAATTACGTCTTTCGCGGCACGTCAGCAGAAGCTGAGACCACCTCGCTGAACACCTCGGCGGTGAAGGCTTGTACCTTCGTCGCGGGATCCTTCCAGGCGTCACGTTCCAGGCTTGCCTTCACACAGGTTTCCTCGAGGAAGCGCTGCGGGCTCCAGTTGAACTGAGTGGCCACTTGGGGCAGCAGGACTCCGCGCTGCCTGCCTTGGCTGACGACCAGACCGTGCTTCCCTGCTTCGATCGCCTCCAGCGTCACATCTTCCAAGGCTGACAACACTGAAACCTCGATCTCGATCTCGCTTAGTTCCGCGTTGATTACAGGGTCGAAGCGCGAATCGTGCAAGGCTGCGGAGCGGGCGCAATGTGCTACTACTTCGGCAAGTGCGTCGCGTCCGGGAAGCTGGCCTACGCAGCCGCGCAGGCGGCCGCGGCGGTGCAGGGTGACGAACGCGCCTGCAGGCTGTTGCAAAAAATGTTCGTTGGGAAAATCCTGGAGCTCAGGTTGGCCTGCGATAGCGAGAGTGAGCGCGCTCCGGGCTAACTGCAAGAGCAACTGCTTCTCGCGCTCAGCGAGTGAGGACATCCTGCGGCTTTTCTTCTGGCTTCACGAGCAGCGCGCCGCGCTGGCGCAACTGCACGCGAAAATTGATTTGAGTCCAGAACATTTGGAAGTAATGCCCTGCCGAGGCCACAGCGCTGATCACCACCATCCACAGCAGCACGGTGCCTACTAGTTTCAACGCGGGATGATTCGCGGTGAGGATCACCGTACATCCGGCCAGCACCTGCAAAATCATTTTCACTTTGCCCAGCGGCGACGCCGGAATGATCAGCCCTTCCACCGAAGCGATCTCGCGCAGGCCCATCACCATGAATTCGCGTCCGATGATGATCACCACCATCCAGGCTTGCATCAATCCCATTTCCACCAGCGAGATAAACGCGGCGGAAATGAGCAGCTTGTCCGCAATCGGATCGAGCAGAATTCCCAGCGTGGTGATTTCCTTGCGTGATCGCGCCAGGTAGCCGTCCATCACGTCTGTGGCAGCGGCCGCTAGCAAAATCAGCACGCCGAGCACTTCGAAGTGGACAGGCAATCCCCAGAAATTGAAATTAGGTTGGCGGGTGAGCAGCACAACGACCAGCAGCGGAATGAAAAAGATCCGCAGGGTCGTCAAGCTGTTAGGCAGATTCATGAAGTCCCCGGAAAAACCCTTAGCTCGTGGGCCGCGAGCATTCCAAAGGTCGGTTTCACTATAGTCCCGCATTCCGAGTGAGTCAACGGCGGCGGCAAAATCCGCAGCGAGGAGTGCGAAATTGCAGTAACTACGTACTGTTGCCTAGAAAGGCAAATCCCTATGCTAGTGACGTTTAGGGAACATGCCGCCCCGGACCTGTGCATATTCCATACAGGCGTAATCATGCGTATAGCCCGCGGCGGAAAAATGATTCGCGGCGCGTGCGGCGAGGTAAGTGGATTGTTTACAGCGCCGTACGAATACCGCACAGCCCTATGGTAAGTAAAATGTTGATTTTGTTGGGCTTTTTCGCTGAGGGGTGGGGTTCCTTTATCCACAGTGATATCCACAGGAGCGTTGTGGATGGTGTGGATTACCCGGTGGAAAAGTTGTGGGCGCGAACGCGGATTTTCGCGTGATCCAGCGGAGTTTTCTTGCGCGCAAGAATCATCCGCGGCGGCGAAAACGGCCGAAAAACTAGCGATTAGAATGGGCCGCCGATTATTGTTTTCAGTCATTTGCGCCCGTTTTTAATAATTGGGCGACTAGCGATTAATAATGCATAACTCGGACCCGGAAAGAGGAAATTCGAAAATGGAAATGGGGGCGCTGCAGCGGAGGTGGTGGTGCTTCCTTGCATCCGGAAGGTCATCGGCTCGAGGCAAGCCCTTCGAATCTGCCGCTGGCGGGTTCTCAATCCAGGGTAAGCCCTTCGAACCCGCCGCTGGCGGGTTCTCTGGGTAAACGATCGTGTGTGCGGTTTCATATTTTAGTTTCCGTTGGAGTGTAGCGCGAAGGCGCGACGAAAACAGCTGGTCAGAGGGGCAGAAGAGGTCGAGCTGTACTAAATCGGGCGCAGCGTGTACGAATTGTGAAGGACAGGCCTAATACAGGTTTTTTGAATTGCGCTGCAGCTCAATTCATCCTTCGAAATGCCAGTGTCGCTTCGATGGATAGCGCGGACGGAAAATGTTTTGCACCCGTACCCTCGGCCGCGGCGGGTCTGAAAGAGTGTGAGCGGCTGTTCACAACTGAACAGACGGTCGGGTTAGAGATTCTTACGATCGAATTCTCATTCGATGGGGAACACGGCGGCTTGTCCCTTGCGGAGTGACTGCAAACGGTAGTCCGGGCGGGCCTTTGCAGTTTGACTGCTTGGAAGTTACCCTTGCCGCTGGGCTCCATCGCCATTCGAGAGGAGGATTGTAAACAGTGGCCAAGCTAACTGCTGCAAAGAGAAAAAAACTTCCGAAATCGGACTTCGTTGAAAAAGGCGCCAGAAAGTATCCGATCCCTGACGCTGCTCACGCTCGCGACGCATTGGCACGGAGTTCGGGCAAGTCGGAGCACGCGTCTGTGGTTGCCGCGGTGAGGCGAAAATTCCCCAAGATAAAAATAGCGAAGAAGAAATAAGGGAGGGCGACATGGGCGAACAAGCTGGCGCGGTGAAGCAGAGCGGTGCGGGGATTCCGGCCGACGATTTGGGCCGCGCACTTGCGCTGGCGCGTCCGGACAGCGATGAGAAGCTAACGCACCTGGGAGTGGTGGGAGATACCTACACGATCCTGCTGAGCGGGAAGGATACGGCGGGGAAATTCTGCTTGGTTGACATGCATGTACCGCCGGGCGGCGGGCCACCTCCGCACCGTCACGATTTCGAAGAAACGTTTTCGGTGCTGGAGGGCGAACTGGAGGCGACGTTCCGCGGCGCAGAGCAGCTGGTGCGCGCCGGTGAGACGATTCATATTCCGGCCAACGCGCCGCATCAGTTTCGCAACGCGTCCTCAGAACCGGTGCGAATGCTGTGCATCTGTGCTCCATCTGGCCAGGAGGAATTCTTCAGAGAGATCGGCGTCCCAGTCGCAACCCGCACCACTTCTCCGCCGACGCTGGATGAAGCGGGGCAAGCGGAGTTCCGAGCGAAAGCGGCGGCGCTAGCTCCGAAGTATCGAACTGAGTTGCTGCGGCAGGCGTAAACGAGTAGAAGCCGTTCGTGCGACGCTGGTAGCGCGAAAAGTCAGTTGCAACGACGCTGCGTCCAAACTCGCTCCCTTCGAAAACCGAGGGGTGCGCCACCCGCGCGACCGAGAACTAAGTCTTAACTGTGTCCGACGGAGCATTAGTCGGTGGCACGGGGGCCAACTTGGCTTCAAGTATTATGAACTTTTCGCGAATTCCTTGATCAGATAGCCTGTTGCTGATGTTCATCGCCGCCAGGTGGATCGAACGTAGTCGTCGTTGGATAAAATTAATCAGCGTTCCAATGCCCACTGCGAGGACCAACACACAATGAAGTCCTGCAACAAATTTCAGTATCAGAAGTTTCGGCAACTCGGAAATGAAAAACGGTATAAACAGTGATGCAACGACCGCATCAAGCCACGGATAAGAAACGCCGTTCACCCGAGCAAGCCCGTAGTAGGCGAATGAGAATAGGACTGCGATGTACACGTACACGAGGCCGAAAAACATAACGCCTAGCACCCATGCCCACCGTGACACGAGGTAAGGGTCTTTCAAAAAGTCCGCGATCTTCGTCCAGAGTTTGATCTGGTTCAAAAAGTTCTTCTGCTCCGCGGTGGGTGTTGAGTCGGGAGTTACGACTGCGATTCCAGCAAGCGCCTTTTCGATCGTTCCGAGAAAAGCATTTCCTAGCTTTTCCATCCATGGATCAGAGAAAAGAATTATTTCTAGAATCAAGAAAATGTCTCGGACCAGGTGAAAACCTACAACAATGAGACATAGCCACAGCACGACTCGATGAGTAGTGATGAGCAACAGAAGCGACCCAAGCAAGGTAAATCGCCGGAACGGCCGCAGTAAAAACTGCACAATTTCCTTGGCTGTCGGCTTTGACGTCGCCTTGTTATCCGTATTCGGTGAGGCGGCGGGGCCTATCAATAACTCGTTCTGCACATTTCTCGGAGCAACGATAGAGCCGGGATGGGCATGTTGATAAAGCCAGCCGTTTATTGCGCGGAGTATTAAAAAGCACCAATACAGCATGTACCAGAGCACAACAAAAGGAAAAAAATAAATGTAGATGACGCTCAGTAGCGGTTTCCAAAAGCCTGAGCCAGCAACGAATGAGAATACGACCAGTAGTGCGAACAGGAGCACTTCAGATCTAGAAACTCCAAGTAATTGGGCTGTTCTAGCAACAAACGCCGATTGCGGATTAAAAAAGAAAAGGGCATGAAGCCACAAAAACAGCGCGAGAAAGAATGTAGTTATCTTACGCACACTTTCAGAAAGCGTTCTCATTGATGCGGTATTCTATCATTCAGTCCGACGAATGCATCCGTCCGATACGTAATACTCTTTGAGGCCACAACCGCCCGCACGTCCCCTTGCCATCTTCGACGACGAACATGTTCCGTACGATTATCTCTGGGCTAAATACCAGTTAGACTATCTTGCTCTTCTTATGCTATAAGCTTCCAGCTTCTCTGGCTCAGGAGGTTGGAATGCTTGGCGCGGACGATGGTCCGGAACTGTTTCTGGGGCTCGCTGCGGCAGTTGGCACCAACCTTCAGACCGTCGTCACGAAAATAATCCAGGCTCTTCAGAGCGTTCGGTACGGCTGCCATGAGATCAAACTCGCAAATCTGATAAGAGAACTTCCCGACTACCGCGCAGCGCTAATCGACGAGCCGGCTGACAAACATATTGATTCCCATATGAAACAGGGAAATGAATTGCGCAAGAATGCGGGAAGAAATGACGCTTTAGCCGTTCTGGCTATCGGAGAGATAAAGAGAATTAGACAAGAATCGGGCGCAACGGACGGCAAGGCTCCCGGACGCCATGCTTACATCTTTCGTTCGCTGAAACATCCCGAAGAGGTGGCGACTCTTCGTCGAATCTACGGGGGTGCATTCTACCTGGTCGCAGCCTATAGCCCACATGATCAGCGGCGCGACAACTTGGCGCCAAGAATCGCGCGTTCAAAAAATGAGGCTCAAACGACTAATTTCTTCTCGGAAGCGGAAGGTTTAATTCTACGTGATCAGCAGGAATTGGATTTGCCGTACGGACAGAATTTACGAGACACCTACCATCGCGCCGATGTTTTCTTGGACACCACGGACGAGAACACCCTCGCCGCATCGGTATCTCGATTTATCGAACTGGTTTTTGGTAATACCTTCCACACCCCTTCGCGAAGCGAATACGCAATGTTTCATGCTAAGGCAGCCGCCCTCCGTTCCTCGGAGTTGGGGAGGCAGGTTGGAGCCGCAATTTCTCGGGAGAACGGGGACATCATCGCGGTCGGAACCAACGAGGTGCCAAGAGCGGGCGGTGGGCTTTACTGGTGCGACGACAAGCCTGACATGCGGGAGTGGATTTTGGGATACGATTCCGTCGATGAACACAAAGAAGTTGTCCCGCCTTTAGTTGAAACCTGAAACAGAAGCAGCGGCTCTCGGAGGATTGCACCTTAAGCGACCCGGGCCCGTTGCGTCAATGACGGATTCAAGCGGTGCTGCAATGAGTCGAGTTCCCGGTAGCCTTTCACTCGCCGGAATTTCGTCTGCGCCTCCAGCAACCCGGTCGCTGTCCAGCGCAAGGCTTGGTCTCTGGCGTGCCAGCGCTTCACGTTTCGTGCTACTTTCTCGACGGTCGACAGGCACGACTCGATAGGATTGGTCGAAGCCAATGTTCTGCGCAGCCGTTCACCCACGCCCAGCCGGTGCACCGTCAGCGTTTCCTCCAGACCTTCCTCCAGACTCCGCGCCGCGCTGGGGTTGATGCGTTCCAGTTGCCGGAAGATTTTCTCCAGCTCGGCCTTGGCCGCCGCGTACTCGGCCATCGCGTAGGCGTTGCGGATTCTCCGGTCGTAATCGCCCTGGGCGTTTTTCGGCAGATGATCTTTTACGTTTCGCCGTTTGTGGATCTGGCAACGCTGCACCTCGGCCCGCTCACCGAACACCCGCTCGATCCCGGCTCGCAACGCTTTCGCTCCGTCGATCACGAACAAGTAGCGCCGCTCCGGATCCAAACCGCGCGCCACCAGGTCTTCCAGCAACTCCGTCACCACCGTGGTGTTTTCCGTCGCTCCTTGCCACAGCCCTAAAACCTCTTTTTCGCCGCTGCTTTGAATGCCCAGCGCCACTACCAGCACCTGCTTGCCAAAATGAATCCCATCGATCAGGATGGCCACCAAGTCCAGATCGCTGAGTTTCTTCTCGCACAGTTCTTTCAACTGCGCCGCACTGGCCTGGACGAATTCCCGGCTCACGCTGGATTTCTCGATCCCGTACCCGGAAAGCACCGAGTGGACCGCACGTTGGTAATTCCGCGAGGTCAGTCCGGCCACGATGCCTTCGCGTACCGCGCGCTGCCGCCGTCCGTCGTGTTGCAGCCGCGCGTAACTGTCCAGTTCGACTTCCTGGCCCTCGCGTGTGCGCACCCGCGGCCGCGTCACCGCCACTTTCTGTCCGCTGAAAATCACGTAACCCGGCTGCCGCCCCCAGCGCACGGCACCCGACTCCGGCCCCGGACGGTGCGGGGGCCCTACGCGCCGCGTTACCTCGTCTTCCAGAATGGCCCGCAAAATCTGCATCCCAGCTTCACCGCTCAGTTGCTCCACCCGGGGCTGCAAATCCTCCCACACCTCCACCAGCGGCAGCGGCACCTGGACTAACACTTCTTTCCGCCCCAATACTTCGAACTTCCCCTTGGACTTGACTGCCTTTCCCTGATAGTTTTTTCTCACAGCGGCTCTCCTCCTAAAAAGAGATCTCACCCCAGACTCTATCCGAGTCTGGGCCGAGAGCCGCTGCTTCTGTTTCAGGTTTCAACTAAAGGCGGGACAACTTCGAACACAAACGTAATCTTATTGGTGATACGCTTAATAGGCTCAAGGACGCGGGGTGGCTATCGATTGAACAGGCGAGCAAGAACGCCAGTAAGCTTGTCGATGACGCTATGTACGGAGCGAAGCCCGTACTGTCTGCGCAAGCATTGATCAGGAATATCATTGAATACGGGCGAGCTGTTCATGCGGAAATGGCTGCTATTGTCGATGCCGCACGTCGGGGCGTAAGCATTGTCGGCTGCATAATGCATGTAATAGCGTTTCCTTGTCATCTTTGTGCCAGACATATTGTTGCCGCCGGAATCACAAAGGTGATCTATATAGAACCGTATCCAAAGAGTTTAGCTGCTGAGCTCTATCCGGATTCAATAAGCGTTGAGAGTGGACGCCGAGACGAGGAAGTGTTGTTTGAGCCCTTCGTAGGTATCGCCCCCCGGCAATACATGCAGCTCTTTGAGATGGGGACGCGCAAGGATAGAAATGGAAAGGCAATTCCTTTTGACGAAGCAAAGGCGAACATGCGATATTCAGCGTCTGAGATCTTGTACATTGATGAGGAAGATTTGGCGATTCAGCAGCTTTCTACTACTTTGAATGAAGGCTTACTTTTCGGAGGACGAGATGCGTGAGCAAGGGTGGTTACAAGACGTTTTCAAAGCAGCGAGTGCAAGAGTTGACCGGTGGCCAGAATGGAAAAAAACAAGTGAGGCGAGAAGATCAGGCATTGAATTACAGAAATCTCCTCCCGTGCATTCAAGAGTTGAAACGAAGGAAGAAAAAGAGAGATAAGGTTTGATCGAACGAATACCCGCCCCATATCTCTGACGGGCGGCGCACCCCACTACACCTCACAAGAGGATGGCGCGCTCTTCCCGTCAAACCGAACGAACAACTTCGATCTTCAACTCGCACAACGCGCCAATCTAACCCAGGCACGACCGAATCCGCTGATGGAACAGACTTCGCTAGACTTCGCGCCATCCCCGAGCGAAACATCCTGAACCTTCTGATCAACCGGGGGCACACCGCTAGATTCAGCGATCTTTACTGCTCGTAGTTTTCGACAATCTTGGCGGGGCGGACTTTGGCTTCGTCGGGGTCTTTACCGAACTCGCGGAGCGCGCGGCGTTGGCGCAACAGGTCCCAGCACTGGTCGAGATGGACTTTCAGGTGGGCCAGACGGGCCTGATCTTCCGTTGAAATTTCAGTCTTGG
Source organism: uncultured Acidobacteriota bacterium (assembly GCA_963821765.1). Lineage (GTDB taxonomy): Bacteria > Acidobacteriota > Terriglobia > Acidiferrales > UBA7541 > Palsa-295. The sequence continues at coordinate 126,927 of CAWGFF010000002.1, read as the reverse complement.
CGTAGAGCTGCTCTTCTTCCTTCACTAGACGATCTATGTTGCTGAGTATGGATTCGTCGTTCTTGCTGTTCTTTTCGGGGGCCATGTACGTCTCCTGTAAGGCTGCGCGCGGCCGGGTGCCTGGGGAGGGTCGCGCGCTCCTTCAAGCGACTATAGCAAAAGGATCGTAGCGCGGCGATCGGATGGCGCAAGCGAAATTGCGGGGCGCCCTCCTTTGTGCCGCTCGCGATACGATATCTCTTGGATAAATTAACCCTGACGGAGAATCATCGCGCGAGGGTGTGGCGTCCGCCGGATTAATTCTTGCTCTTGAGTACGGGACTGGCTGTCTGCAACGTGTCGAGCAGGTCCTTGGCGCAAGCCGGCACCGGCTCGGCCTTATGGAAGACAATTGCTTGGGCACTGACTTCTTTGCCGTAGAGGTTCTTGTTGGCGCCATTGTCTGCGCGAAGAGTGGAACCTGCGAGGGAGATACCGGCGAAGATTCCACGAGAACGAGAGTAGGAAAGTATCTCGGCCTGCATGGTGACATCCGTTTCCGCAGAGGCTGTGCGACCAACCGGGCCGGCGGCGACCGTAGCGTTTCCGCCGAGCTTGACCTTGCTCTTTAGAACGCTGGAAGCGGAACGCGAAGTCATAAGCAGCAGGACGAAGTCCGTGGCCTGCGCGCCGAACTGCAATCCTGCACTAGCACCTTCCAGAGCCATCATCGTCGGTGCGCCCCACGGGCCGTGGAAGGTTTTTCCGCCGCGACACGTCATTATGCCGCGGCCGAAACTGCTTCCCAAGCCGAAGGAAAGCTTTAAGACAGAAGGCAAAATCACGACGCAATAAGCCTTGTCGAGGACACTCTTAGGGATGTCGTCGGGGGTGTCGAGAATCTCCTTCATCACCTTTCCAGAGTTTGTGACGCGATCTGCTTCTTTGTCCTGCGCGAAAGCGGGAAAACCGAGCGCGAGAGCCAAACTAAGTCCGAGCAGCATTTTCCTCATGAGTCTTCCCCCAGAGGGTCGCGACCGCCGTTTTGTTAAGCTGGCTATTTCTTGAGGGCCAACGGAGGTCCGCTGACGCGCTTTCCTATGAGGGAGACATCGACTTCCACGCGGTTGGCGATCGTGACGAAGGGTATGCCTTTATTCATGCCGTAGTCCTTACGGTCGAACGCCATTGTTCCTTCAATGTCACCTGTGCCTGTCCCTATTCCGGAGACCGTTAGCGTCAGCTTCGCGGGTTTGGTGACTCCGCGTATCGTAAAGTCGCCATCCACCTCAAAGGTGTTGTGGCCCGTTTGCACGATCTTCGTCGAGTGAAACGTGATCAAGGGATTGTGGTCCACGTCGAAGAAGTCTTTGCTCTTCAGCTTGCCGTCCTTCATTCCGCTTCCGGTGTTTACGGTGCCTGCCTGAATCCTGATGTCCAAAACGCCTGTCGACACATCAGTCGACGTAAACGTTAGAGTGGCGTCCCACTTGTCGAAAGTCCCCTTTATAGCCACCGATGCTTCCACGTCGAACTTGATAGAGCTCTTGACCGGTGTAATTTCGAAAACGGGAACTGACTGGGCTTGGCTCACTGACGGGAAAACAACCGTTGCCACCAGGAAAAGTAAAGTTAATCTCATGCCAGGGATTTTGCGTCATAGTCGTCTGACTGTCAATGTTCGCTATTTCGAAGCGATCGGCGGATCGGCAAGACGAGTGTAGGACGAAGTTAAGTCGCGCTTAACGGCGAAGTGCCCGAGTAACGCGGTGGGCGGCACAAGCTTTGTCACCGCCTCGTCGTACCCATCGAATTTTCCGAGTGGCGCATCTTTTTTAAGGAGTGCGGGGTGTGAGAGTTGCAGTCAGCAATTAAAAGTCGAAAGGTAAATCACCCGTTGGTTCATGGGGACTGCTGAATATTTCACCGTGTCGATGAGAAAGTAACGACAGCATTGTGAAAGTGATGCCGGCGGGGATAGCGGCGATGTTCGTTTCGATTGCGGTGCTGGCGGTGATTTACGCGATGGGGTACCGGGACGGGTGGGGAGTGGTGGAGGGGGCGCGGTTTGGGGCGTTGATTGGAGTGTTTGCGATGCGGGCTTTTACTGTGCACAACTTTGTTAACCTGAATATTGGATGGAAGCTAACGGTGGAGCAGTCGGTGGCTTACTTTGTGGAGTGGGTGGTGGTGGGGGTGGTGATTGGGTTGATTTACCGGCCGATGTGAGAGTGAGACGGGAGTTGGGAGTTATGGGATGAGAGTTGAAAGTTGAAAGTTGAGAGTCAACGGCAAGAGAGATCCTTCACCCGCTTCGCGGGTTCAGGATGACGAATTCGCGGGGCGGGGGCAGACGAAGACGATTTGGGAGATGGGCGGGGGCTCGAGGATTTCAGTGCGGAGTGCGCGGGGGGCGTGGCTCGAGGCTTCTTGGGCGAGATGCGCGATTTGCTGCGGGGTGAGGGCGATGGAGTAGAGGTCGGCGCGGCGGGTGTAGGAATATTCGCGGTAGCGGGGGCGGGGTTGGGGTTGGGCTTCTTCAGCAAAGTTCATTAGTTGCTGCCAGAAGGTGGGTTTGTTGCGCAGGGCGCGGGCGATTTTTTGCAGAGGGTTGGTGGCTTTGGCGATGGATTCTTTTGTGATGCTGAGCGAGTGGCGCGGGGGCGAGCCGCTGGATTCCAGGATTACTTCGGCGCAATCGGCGGCGCGGAAGGGGCGGGCCGGATCGGCGTCGGGATATTTGGCGAGAATTTCGGCGAGGGCGGCGGGATCGGGATCGAAGGGCGGCCACCAGTAACGGAAAGAATGGAAGACGATTGTGCCGGCGCGGAGAATTTGCTGCACGCGCGTGGAATCTTTTCCGGCGACGTGGACGATCATGTCAACGAGTTCAGGGGCGCGGAAGGTCTGGCGGACCAGCGGACGCATGCTGAGATATTCGGCCTCTTCTTCGGTGTATTTTACGGCGATGGTTTCGGGAAGCGGCACAGCACCAACCTGGGTGAAAAGTGGCGACCGTCGCTCTGCTCGCAGCATCGCGATCGCTTGGGCGTTTGGCTGCGGCGAAGACGAAGGCCCGCGCTGGCGATGGCGTTTACGGCCGGAGACGGATTCGTTTACTGATTACTCTCAAGGCTTGCCCGCGGACTTTTCCGTGAGGCGCTCGCGGACTTTATCGCTGAGAACTTTGCCGTCAATGGATTTGCCTTCGAGTTTGGCGCGCGCGGCTTTTACGACGCCGCCCATTTGTTTCAGGGAATCGGCGCCGGATTCGGCGATGGCTTCCTCGACGGCGCGATGCATTTCGTCGTCGCTGGGAGCGGCGGGCAAATATTTTTCGATGATTGCGATTTCCTTGGTTTCTTTGTCCGCGAGATCTTTGCGGCCACCGTGAGTGAACTGCTCGACGGATTCCTTGCGCTGTTTGATGAGCGTTTGAAGAATCTGCAGCGATTCGAGATCGTCGAGCGGGCGCATTTTGTCAATTTCTTTGAGCTTCAGAGCGCTTTTGACCATGCGCAGGACGCTGAGGCGCAGCTCGTCCTTTTCCTTCATGGCCGCGGTGAGGTCGCTCTGAATTTTTTCGATGTATCCCATTGGTTGTCCCCCGAAGTGCAGCCAGAATACCACACGGACTGATTATGGCGAGCGGCGGCCTTTGCATTTGCGTTTGAATTTACTGGGCGCGATTTGGATTCGATGCATGCGCGGAACGGATTTGACTCTGCTGCGTGCAGCCATTAGGCTTCCAAGATGAAAATAATCGTGGCGGATAAAATCAGTGAGCGCGGGATCGAGTTGTTGCGCGAGACGGGGTGGGAGATTGTGTTGCCGGCGGCTGCGGCGCTGGCGAGTGAGATTGTGGATGCCGACGGGTTGATCGTGCGCAGCGCCACGAAGGTGACAAGCGCGCTGCTGAATGGCGCCGAGAAGTTGCGGGTGGTGGGGCGCGCGGGCGTGGGCGTGGATAACGTGGATATGGACGCGGCGACGCATCGCGGCGTACTGGTGATGAACACGCCGGGCGGGAACGCGGTGAGCGTCGCGGAACATACTTTCGCGCTGCTGCTGGCCTTGGCGCGGGGGGTGGCGCAATCGAACGCGGCGATTCATGCGGGGCGGTGGGAGAAAACTTCGTCGGGGATGGAATTGCGCGGGAAGACGCTGGGGCTGGTGGGGCTGGGGCGAGTTGGTTCGGAAGTGGCGCGGCGAGCGCGGGCGCTGGAGATGAAAGTGCTGGCGTATGATCCGTATGTGACGCCGGCGGCGGCCCGGGAATTGGAAGTTGAGCTCATTTCGTTTGAGGATTTGCTGAAACGATCGGATGTGATTTCTTTGCACACGGCGCTGAGCGCGGCGACGGAAAAGATGATGGACGCGGCGGCGTTCGCGCAGATGAAGAAGGGCGCGCGACTGATTAATTGCGCGCGAGGCGAATTAATTGACGAAGCGGCGCTGGCTGAGGCTTTGAAGTCGGGGCAGTTGTCCGGCGCGGGGGTGGATACGTTTGCGACGGAGCCACCGAAGAATTCGCCGTTGATTGGATTGCCGAATTTGATTGCGACGCCGCACATCGCCGGCTCAACCGCGGAGGCGCAGGAAGAAGTGGGAACCTTGATCGCGCTGCAGGTGCGCGATTATCTCGCGGAAGGATTGATTCGCAACGCGGTGAACATGCCGGCGCTTTCGGCGGAGCAGTACCGGCGCTTGCGGCCATATTTGGAATTGGGCGAGCGATTGGGCGCTTTTGTGGCGCAGGCTGCGGCTTCGGCGAGTTTCAGCCGGGTGCGCATTCGTTACGCGGGCGAGCCGGCGGAGCTGGGTTCGCATGTGATTCGCAGCGCGGTGCTGATTGGGATACTGAATTCGGTGCTGGATGAAAAAGTGAATTTGGTGAATGCGTCGCAGGCGGCCGCGGCGCGCGGACTGATTGTGGAAGAGACGACGCGGCGGCGTGAGCGGGGATTTCCAAACACGTTGGAAGTGGCGGCGGAAAATGGCGGGCACGCGCTGACGGTAGAAGGGACGGTGGCGCAGGATGGTTCGCCGCGAATTCTGCTGCTGGATGGGATTGAACTGGAGGCGCCGCTGGAAGGCACTTTGCTGCTGACGCGGAATCGAGACGTGCCGGGAGTAATCGGGAAAATCGGCACGGCGCTGGGGAATTTGGGAGTGAACATCGCGACGTTTGCGTTGGGGCGAAGGCAACCGGTGCATGGCGCGGAAGCGGTGGCGCTGGTGCGGCTGGATGGCGTGGTGGATTCGTCCGTGGTGCAAACGATTCGCGCGATTCCTTCGATTACTGAGGCGAAATTGGTGCGGTTGGCGGAAGCGGCGACGCCGAATTCGCAGGCTTGATCGCGGGAAGTGCTCGCGGCCGTGGAAGCTGTGCTATCCTAGCTTGGTTCGCGCGTAAGCATTTGTGCTGCTTGCGCGCACACGGTCGGGGCGTAGCGCAGCCTGGCTAGCGCGCCTGGTTCGGGACCAGGAGGTCGAAGGTTCAAATCCTTTCGCCCCGACCACTTTTCTTCAAACCAATCAAGCAGTTACAGCAACTTCTTTTTCGACGACGGCTTCGATTTTAGGTTCATTGGGTTCAATTGAAGCCAATGAGACTGGAACTTTGAAGCCGACTCCACAACGGTTCACCACATCCTTGCGGAAAGCCATGTCGTTTTTAATCTGGTCGTAGTGTCCCGACATTCCCTCGTTTCCCCAACCAAGCCAGAAGTGAAGAACGCCCTCTGGACAATTAGTACGGTTTCTGAGGAACGTATCGCGGAAACGGCGGAACGCATGGTTCCCTGACTTCTCGAAGCCGACTTTCTCAAGCGCGGGGTGGAGATGGCGGCGGAGAATGTTGGATTGGCTCAACTGCTTACCGTTGCGGGTGCGGAACAGAAGCCCCGACTTACGGTCACCGATGAACTCAGCCAACAGCTTTGCCACGTTCTCAGGGAGGTCTATTTCACGGTCCCCGTTTTCCGTCTTGAGATAATCGTGGATTTCGCCGTGCCATGCGTTCTCATCAATTATGATGCGGGTGCCCCCATCGAGAATCTTCTCGACGCGGATTCCCAACGCCTCACCAATGCGGAGACCGCTCGCGCCGCAGAGGATGAAAAGCATTCGCATCTGCGGTTTGATGGTTAGCGCGTTAGCAAGATAATTCATCACTTCGACCGTGAAGCAGGGACGGCGTTGTTTCTTCTTGATGACCTTTGGGATGACCAAGCCCATCTTTTTCCAATTACGTGGATAGATTTCCTCGCCGTCCTCATTGACGCAAGACGAGAAGACCATCTTCACGACTTGGAAGTAATTCTCAATGGACTTCGGTGACAGACCGCCTACAACCATCTGGTCGAGAAGTTCCTGAGTGACTGTCTTCTTGATGGATGCAAGCGGGAGGTCCCGAAAGAGCGTCCCCCCGATGTCGGCTGGCAGAATCCACGTATCGAGGCAGTTCTTCCAGTTGTAGAGCGTGGAAGGTGCCGCTTTACGCTTTTTCATGACGCTCAACCAAGTCTCAGCTTGCTGGCGGAATGTTATTCCGAGGACGGAGGAAAGAGTTTCCTTGAGTGTTTCCTCTTTGTCTGCCCCACTCGCAGCAATGATTTCTTTGGCTTAGGTATGCCCACGAGTGCATCTTGCACGATCCGACGTGACATGGATTTTCTCCTTGTTCGTCGAACCGGCGTCGGATTGATGCATGCGGGTATCATAAGTCACGCGTTGTCGATTGCCAATCTGAACGTCGGGACCTTCCTTAGAATTTGGTTTGAGTAAACGCCGCCCCCGTCAGCGGCTGGTCGGCGTGTGTCGAGAATCTTTGAGTTCATGATGATGCGTATGCGGTCGTGACAGCGTTTTATTCGCGATCGCCGTTAGATCGACGTAGGCTCCTTTCATGGTCTCCCGGAGCTCCGTCAAACAAACTACCCTCGGCTTTGTGATTGGTCCGTGTTTCGGGGTTGTTCGTCGAGCCAAGTCTTGAACTCGCTGTCCTTTCGAAACAACAACTTCAGCGCCTCGCTGACGACATATGATTCAGAAGAAATGATGAACTCGGCGTAGCTGTGGAGCTTAGCTTTGATTTCTTCCTCGACACGAATTTGAAGCGTTTCATTCTTCGGTGGTCTTGGCGGCGGTTTTAGGATTGCCACATCTTTTCTCCTTGTGTCTTTGCACGCTCTGCGAAAGTCCTTCGGTCATCGGTACTGTCGGTAAAACGTGATAACCAACCAGGCCTCACGATTCTTCGCCTCACCGGAATTAGAAGGCTGGAAGTGGGGCTGCCTCACTGATGGACTAGGGCGAGCCCATCAGACCCCGCTCCAGCCGGCAGGCGACCACTGGGGATCGGTTGATGGTTGATAACGCGGGCTCCATGACGCCTCCCGCGTAGGAAGAGACTGAGGCAAGATTTCTTCCCCTACTTACCTATTCAGTGTTGGGAAAGAAAATTGTGTCGCTGAGAAGCGAAAATAATTTCATTCTGAGGACTGCGAACTCTAGAACGGTCCCGTCGCTATGTGCGCTTTACTACTCTTTTGCACTACCACCTGTGGACGCGACAGTGCAGCTGTCGCGTCTTGTCGCCGAGGGCGGGAGCGACCCCACGAACTTTTTGGGCGGCTGAAAGCCGAAAAAGTGGGGTCGCTCCCGCCCGTTTTGGTAGTTTTCTGGACGCTGCTTTTTAGGTTTCTCTTCACGCATCGAATTATATTTCAGCGGAGTGCGGGGTGACAGGGTGAAGCCTTGGGTGCAGGACGAGTTGCAGAGTGAAAATGTTACGTTCTTCATCGCTCTTAGGCCGCCGGTATCGTGGGCGAACAGTCGTGGGACTGTCTTGGACGTACCGATGGACGACGACGGGTTGATCTGTAACGTCAACGATCCACTGGACGGCACGTTTCGGTGCCGGATGATCCCGCGTAAAAAGGCTCGAACAACTTCGGCCCGATTAAGGCAATTGGCCACATGGGAAGAAGAAAACCGCAAGGAGGCAACCGCTACGGATCGCTCGGACTGACGCGCAGGTAGGCGAATAGCAATTCCTTACCGCTCGGATGATGGCTTCCGCCGTTCGGTTCGACCGGAGGGCTTTGGGATCGTCAAATTTCGGGACCCATCTTTTCTTGCTGGTGTTGACTTCATAGAAGGATCGGTCCCACCCCGGGATGAGTCATCAGCAGCTCGGCGGTGGGTCGTTGGCCGGCTTGCTCCAGGACTCGCTGATTCAGTTGTTCGATCTCCGCTTCGAACCTGGCGTACATCGCTTGCAACTCACTGCGCCGCTGCGCGGTATGTGTTGCCAGTGGTAGCGAGGCGATGGCCCGTTGTCCGCTTTCGCTCCAAAGCGAGCTCCCTCGCCTTAAACCATTCGCCAGTGCGATCGCCTGCAACGCGTTCTGTATCCGTGTGCGCAGGCGTACCCGCTGATGGCGGTGTAAGAGCAACCCTCGCAGGTCCAGCAGTTCCTTGGAAGGCTGCCAGATCGACCGAAAACGGTTTTCTACCAGCAGCTTTAGAAGTAGCTCGGCATTGCGCTGGTCATGTTTCTGTCGGCGCGGTTCGGCTGCTCGAATCGTCGCTGGATCTCGGACCTGACAGTTGATTCCCAGCTGTTCCATCAGGTGCAAAAACCACTTCATCGATCCGGTCGCTTCGATGCCTACACGCACCGGACCTGGCAGCGTGGAATAAAACTCCCGCACGTTGTTGCCTTCGTGTGTGAGAGCCCGATTCACCACTTCCCCCAACAGGGTATCCAGCATCGTCAACGTTTGCTGGCGAGCATACAAGTCACATCCCATAATCCGCATCTCGGCCTCCTTCGATCCGAGCGCTGTTGGGGTGAACATCGAACAGTCTACTCGGGCCGTCGCGAGGCTGACGTCGTTATGACATCAATCAATCAGACTTAGGCTACTCAGTTGAGAACAAGAGCCATCGTTCTGGAATCGATGGGATTCCTTCGCCTTGGGATTTTCAGTTGGTTCGATTAAATTAGAAATCTCGCTGCTGTTCGACCGTTTCGCGCGCCAAGAATATTATCCACTTGACGATACTGGGGGCGGGGAATAGAATCCGTGCGGTTTCGTCCGGACATCGTCGGCCCCCGCTCTGCCATCCCAAACGAAAAGGAGTCCCCCTCATGTCATTCGAAAAAGTTGTCAGCTTCTGGCAAAAAGTTCAGAACGAGAAGCCTCTGCAAGATAAAGTCAAAGCCGTTGAACAGCAGTCCAAGGCAAACCGCCCGGCCGAAGTCGTCAAACTCGGACAGCAAGCTGGCCTGACTTTCACGCCCGATGAATTGCTACAGATTGACAGCGTTATGAACTTCTGGCAGAAAGTGGCCCGCGACCCTGCGCTGCAGCAAAAGCTAAAAAAGGCCCAGGGAACCGAGCCAGCGACTGCGGCCGCTGCGGAAGTGACAAAAATCGCAGGGGAGAACGGTTTTTCCTTCACGCCGGCAGCCTTGCACGCCGCCTCCACGGCACAGGTACACGGATCACTGAGCGACGCCGAACTGTCCCAGGTGGCGGGCGGTGCCGCTTTAACGACTTCAATTAGCCTAGCCCTGCAGGGCAGAATTGCTTTGCCGACTGTCTTCGGCCCGGGAAAAGTGTATTCGTATATGTAGGAACGGGATCCGGCCGCGCCGACAGTTCGTGCGTCGCGGCTGGGTCGAGTTCTCACCGCGGAAGCAGCTCACCGTCGCGAGCGACTGACCGGAACCAAAGCGTAGGGGGAATTGTGCATGCGCGTACTTCTGATACAGATGCCATTCTTCACCCTCGACACCCCGAGCATAAGCCTCTCGCTGCTCAAGGCGGCGCTCGACCGTACCGGCTTACAGTGCGATCTCAAGTACTTCAACGTCGACTTCGGTGAAAGGCTCGGTGTCGATCTATATTCCTGGATCGCCGGCTCATCGCCTCCCTACCTTTTGTTCGGAGACTTGGTCTTCGCTCCGAGCCTGCACGATACGCATATCAGCGTTGATCGGCTGAGAGCTTTGATCGCTCCACTGGGGACTCCGGGAGTCCCGCAGGTCCCACAAGCAATCATCGACAGGTATCCGGACATCGTCGAGGCCTCCGATCGGTTTCTCGACGACAAACTGCGCGACACCGACTGGTCAAAGTACCAACTAGTGGGCTTCAGCACGATGTTCCAGATTGCTCCGGCTCTGGCGATGGCACGTCGCGTGAAGTCGATATCGAATTCGCCGGCCGTAATTCTTGGTGGCAGTTACTGCGAAGGCGAGATGGGCGAGTACCTGCACCGAAGCTTCCCTTGGATCGACTACATCTGCCGGGGTGAAGGCGAACAGCTCATCGTAGAACTTGCCCGCGCCCTAGCCGATGGCGGCGGGTCAGTTGATAATATAACTGGTTTGGTGTGGCGCGACGATCAGGCTACTCGCTGCAATGGCGAGAAGGCAGAGTTACATCCCGAGCAAGAACGTGCGGCAGCCTACGTACGTCTTAGCGGAAGCGGAAAACCGCCGACCCCAACGGAATATGAACTCGACTTGCTGCCGACGCCGAAGTATGACAATTGGATGGAGCAGGTGAAGGCGTCCAAGCTGCTCAACGACAACGAGCTGCGAATGCCGATCGAGACCGGCCGCGGCTGCTGGTACGGTGAGAAGCATCATTGCACATTTTGTGGGCTGAACGGCGGAACGATAGCCTTTCGCCGGAAGAGCCCGGAGCGGGCGCTAGCGGAGTTCCGCGAGCTCATCAGCACCGGCGTCCGCATGATCCACAGTGTGGACGACATTCTGGATTTCCGCTACTTCAAGACGTTGCTTCCCGAACTTGCGAAGCTCCGGCACGGCGTCGAGATCTTTTACGAGATCAAGGCGAATCTGACCCACGACCAGATCCGGCTATTACGCGACGCCGGAATTGTGTGGATCCAGCCAGGGATCGAGAGTCTCAGCACACCCATGCTGGAGCTGATGGACAAAGGCATCACGGCGTTTCAGAACGTTCGGCTCCTCCGGTACACTGCTGAATTCGGAATCGGCACGGCCTGGAACCTGCTATATGGTTTCCCACGAGAGGATCCACAGCAGTTCCAGATGATGGCGGAGCTACTACCGTCGCTCAGCCACCTGCAGCCACCCTATATCGAGTGCTGCCAGGTTCGCATCCATCGATTCAGTCCTCTATACGTCAAGCGGGACAGCGAGGGGCTGACCGACGTCGCTCCGACCCCGGCGTATTATGAATTTTATCCGTTTGAGCGCGAAGTCGTCGCGCGGATGGCGTATTACTTTGGGCATGGGTACGCTTCGCAGCCCGACCCGAACTCCTACATCGGACCGCTCGCTGCTGCGGTAAAGCGATGGCATAACGTGGTTGGTTCCGCGGCGTTTCTTAGCATCGACCGCGACGAAAGCCTGCACCTCATTGATACTCGCCCGATTGCCGCTGAAGCTAGAGCGGAACTGCGTGGGCTGGAACGCGATGTGTTTCAGGCGTGTATCCACGGCTCGACGCTCCGTGCCCTAACCGAGTCGCTGGGGCGCAGCGTTACTGAAATCACCGCAGTGCTTGATTCCTGCCCTCGAGCGTCACTGGATGCTACGGCTTGACGGAAAGTTTCTCACGCTCGCAGTTCCGATGGACCGCTTCGTCCCCCGCTACGTTCCCCTATCGATGGTTGAGCCAAGTCTCGTGGCACGTTACTGTGCACACATGGAGCGGTCCGTCAGGGGAATGCACCCCACGTACCGTCATTCGAACGGCTCGGCGCGAGTCTCGACAAGGCAAGGGCGCCGGCAGCCCCAGCCGTCGCGCACCTGCCCCCGCACCGGAAATCTCCGTGCGGGGCTGAGGATCGGCCATGTGGGTGCTGGGTTTTGCGAACAGCCACAATGGCGCCGTCGCGCTCATTAAAGATGGGACCGTCGAGGTTGCGATTCAACTCGAGCGGCTCCAGCGCATCAAGCGCTTCCCGCTCGAGTTCAGCACCAGCGCGATCCAGACGGGAGTGTACAAAGCCATCAACTACTGCCTGCGCCACGCCGACATCACTGTGGAAGACATCGACGCCTTCGCGGCTACTACACCATGGTCGATGAAGGACGGCATTTTTTGACCTCACGGGAAACTTCACTGGGTCCCGCATCATCTGGCGCACGCCGAGTATGTGCTTCATTACTCGGGGTTGGAACCGGGCCTAGTGTTGGTTGTCGACGCACACGGCACCCACGAACGCGATCGGGCAAAGCTCGACATCCCCGAAAAGGTCGCCGCCCAGGCGCAAGTTTTTCCCGGAGAAATGGAGACGGTTTCCGCTTATTCTTTCGACGGCGACGATCTTTCTCTCATCTATCGCATGTGCGGAAATAAAAACGAACTTCAGCTCCTGACCGGCAGCATCGGACAAGTCTGGGAACGCGGTTCGGTCATCTGTTTTGGAGCGCGCGATCAAGCGGGCAAGGTCATGGGCTTGGCGGCGTACGGTAACGGCCGAATGTCGGGCCGTGTCTTGTGGCTGGATAGCCTGGGGCGGCTTGTGACTGATATGGATCTGCTGACGGATTCCAGCGTCCCGTATCGGGACCTCGCTCATGTAGTGCAAACTCAGACCTCGTCCGTGTTGATCGAACTTCTCGGGCTCCTGAAAAATCGGACCTCGGCAAGCGTCCTCTACTATTCCGGCGGTGTGGCACTGAACGTCGTCTCGAACGAGGACCTCATTCGCAGTGGTCTGTTCGATACAGTGCACATGAACGGATCCTGCGAAGATAACGGAACGGCGATCGGTGCTGCATTGGCTGTGCATCGGCACACGACTCGGCGAAGGTTTCCTGAGCGCACCACGGAGTACCACGGCCATCGGTATTCCGAATATGAGATCTCTTTGCAGCTCAGTCGATTCCCAGTTAGCTACGAAGAGCTCAGCCCCGCCGATTTAATTGGTAGTGCTTCCAGTGAATTGGCAAAGGGCTCCATCATCGCCTGGTACCAGGGCAGGAGCGAATTCGGGCCGCGAGCACTGGGCAACCGGAGCATTTTGGCCAGTCCTTGTAGCCGGGTCACAAAGGCCATTTTGAGCGGTGCAGTGAAGCATCGAGAAGCGTTTCGGCCTTATGCAGCCTCGATCCTGGAGCCGAAAGTCGCAGAGTATGTGGATATCCAAGGCGGGTCCCCCGTCATGCTGCGATCGGCTAAAGTGCTTGATCAAGGTCTGCCCGCCATCACGCATGTTGATGGAACAACGCGTGTGCAAACCGTATCGCGAGAAGACAACCCGAGATTCTACGAATTGATTCAGGCGTTCGGCGATAAAACTGGGAAATATGTCCTGTTGAACACATCGCTGAACGTTGCCGGCGAGCCGATTGCCGAGACTCCCCAGGACGCAATCCTTGCCTTGCTACGGACCGAGATCGATTATTTGTTCATCGAAAATTTCGTCGTCTGCAAAAAGTAAATGCGAACTCAAACGGATTCGAAACAGATCGATACCTACCGACGCAACGGCTATCTGAGTATCGAGGGTTTTCTCTGCGGCGAAGAACTCGGAGAACTCCGTTCCGCGGTCATCGAGTGCGTGCAGCAAATGGGCAACCGTCGAGTCGCGAAGAATCCTGAACTCGACGAGGGTGACGGCTACATAAGCAGGGTGAACCTGCAGCGCGTGAATCTGTGGAAGGTCAACCAGACGGTCCGCCGTTATCTGTTGGATCCCGGAGTCGGCCGCATGCTGTGCTCTTTGGCTGGCATCGCTGCCGTCCGCGTCTGGCACGACCAGACTTTTTTCAAGCCGCCATGGGCCAACGCCACTGCTTTTCACTTGGACATTCCAAACTGGTCGTTTTTCTCGCCCGATTCGCTTCAGATTTGGATTGCTCTCGACGATGCGACGCTTCGAAACGGATGTATCTATTACCTGCCGGGTTCACACAAAATAACGACCTACAACAGGAATGCGCCCATTGGCGGGGACGTCGGCAGGCTCTTTGAGACTTATCCGGAGCTCGCGAATGTTCAGTCGGTTCCTGTCGAGCTAAAGGCTGGCGGTGCGATCGTACATAACGGTTTGACCGTGCACGGCGCAGGCGCAAACATGAGCCCGCAGTGGCGGCGCGCGATGACTTGTCAATATATGCCCGATGGAGCGACGTTTAACGGCGTTCGCTGCATCCTTACCGAAGGACAGCTCTCCCGTCTTAAGGTTGGTGACATGTTAGATGACGAGTCGCACAACCCGCTCGTCTTCAGGAAGTAGATGCGCTGGCAGCCTCAGACGGGGTTCTGGGGTGCAGGTAAGGGTTCGATAGGGAGCCTGCTCAATGCCCGAACTGACCAAGACGATGCGAAATCCAGCTCGTCGTCTCCCACTGCCAACGTCAACCGCGGAAGACGCATCACCAGCCCCTCTTGCGCAAGGCGTGTCTCGAGGCGTGCCAACCGAGCTCCCATGCAGGAGTGGATCCCAGCTCCGAACGCAACGTGATCATTTGGCTGGCGATCGAGCCGCAGTGTGTCCGGATCGTCAAACTTCCGCTCGTCGCGGTTCGCCGATGCCAGCACCGCGAAGACCCGGTCACCCACATCTACCGTAATACCGTGCATACTGGTCCGCTCCGAAGCAATTCGGTAGACGCTCTGGACCGGGCCGTCATAGCGCAGGAACTCGTCGACGGCGGTTTCCGAGATCTCGGGGTGTGCGCGAAGCAGTTCGGTCTGTTCGGGGTTTCTCGCGAGCGCCAGGACGCCGTTGCCTATGAGGTTTGTCGTCGTCGCATTGCCCGCGCGCAGCAGCAGCACCGCGAAGGCGACGAGCTCATCTTCCGTGATGGTGTTTTCTTTGTCGGCGGCGCTGACGAGCAGCCCTAACAAACTTGCGCTTCTTTCCGTGCGCGTGCGCGCCTGCGCCACCGCCTCATGAAAATAGTCATGCAGTTCTCGGGAGCTCCGTTTGAGGCGTTCGGATTCCTGTTGTGGCATGTCTGGCGTGATCGCCGTGATCTCGTCTTCGGACCACTTCCAGAATTGACGCCAGTGTGCTGTTGCAACTCCCAGCAACTCTGCGATTACCATCAGCGGAAGGGGCGCGGCGAGATCGCTAATTACGTCGAACGGACGTCCGCTACGCAATCGATCGTTGAGAATTTCCCGCACAAGCTCGCGAATTCGAGGCTCCCAAGCGAGGATCGTTTTTGGTGTAAACCCTCGGCTGATAATCTTCCGCAGCCGCGTGTGGACGGGAGGGTCCGAACTGACTAGGTTTCGCCCGGGCGGGTTACTCTCGCGACGCACCTGTGGCTGCTTGGCACGGCGATCGTCGGACGAAAAATGCTCGTGCTCGCGGAGAACTTTCAGAACATCATCGAACCGCGTGATCAGCCAGCCCTGCAGCGCCTCTGACCAGCACGCCGCCGGTTGTTCACGCAGCGACCGGTAATGAGGATATGGATCCGCAACAAAGGAGCGGTCGAAAGGATCAAAGTGCACGCTCTCCTTACCCACTCTGCCATCCTTCCGGAAGTATGCTGCGCGGGTGTCCAAGTTCGCGGTGACTCAAGTCCGCACCTAGCAAGCGCCGCAGCTCCATCCCTGCCTTAACTTGAATTCTCGGACCTGCAATCACCCAGTGGTTAGATCGAATGCGGGATCGCGCACGCTCATCCACCAAGCCCAGATTAATGAGACGCCGTGGGCGCTCTGTGTCGTTTCTGCCGCTCGTGTGCAGGGCACGGGCGTCAATTACCGCCAAATCGCCCGCCCTGGCGATGAGTTGCATGCGTGAGGGAAATCGATTGAGATCAAGCGACGTCCACGGAGGGTCGAGCCGCGGCTCCCGGGCGGATCGAATCCGGTGACTGCCCGGTACAACCCACGTGGCTCCGTTCTCCGCCGTTCCGTCGTCCAAATAGAAAAAGAACCAGAGTTGCCCCGCAGTCGCCGAATCAAGATCGCAGCCGTCCCGATGCCACGAAGTTGCCACGCACGCTTCTTGCCGCGGCGCGGGTAGTGCGGAGAAAACCGTAAGATCGTTGAGATAGTAAGTCCCCATCAGGCATTCCGCCATGCGGGTGACAGTCGGGTGTTCGAGCAACGCAAGCGCCGAATCGCCCCAACAATACAGCGCACTTGCGGCTTCATAAAACCTCGAACCTGGTTGAAAGGGGACCTCAAGTCCTAGCTTCATCGCATGGCGGACCTCCTCGAGCGCCCGGTCCGCAATTCTGCACAAGTCCTGGGTCACTTCGGCGGTCAGTTGAGCGGGGATAATTGTGTAGCCCGAGACATCGAGAGCGTAGGCGTGCTTTTGCAACTCGGCATCGAATGTTGGATCAATCATCTGCGTCCGATGGCGAATGAATCGCGTCGGGGAAACGCCGGCCGCACTCGAAAAGGATATCCTGCGTGGCTCGTCTCCAGTATTTGTTCTGCTCAAATCGGAAAATCTCACACCTCGGGAGAAGATATGCGGCCACCCGCTTCCGCGCGAGGCAATCGACCGGATTCGCTCGAGTCTCCTGAGCGGATCGCCGAGCACGCTTCGCCGCCGCCCAGCTCCTTATGGCGATGCCGCTTCGCGGCGCCTACGCGGCAATCCTACCTGCAATGTCTGGCTCGCGCGTGACCCTGCGACGCTGGCAGTCCTGATCATGCTGGAGTCGACTTGCCCTCCATGCCCTGGGCGTGCCCACTATCGTACTCTTGGAAGTCAGAAACTCATGCCCGCGAAACGCAAAAAAAACCGCGGACATCCCGCTCGCGACTGATGGTGGTCTTTCTCTCGATGCTGGCAGCGAACCGCGTCCGCCCGCCATGCACGCTTCATAGCACGTTTTCTGTGAGAAATTCAACGGTCCGGGACGACAATCGCTCCGCTGGCTCTACGTCGCTCAGCGCTCCTCGAGAGCAGACTCGGATTTCCATTTGGCGCCCGCGAATCTTGAAATGTGCCTTCAGGGAGCTGGGTGATTTAAGATAATTGACACTATGGTTTCGCGCAGCTAGAGTTAGCCGTATTTTCCCTAAGCTTGACACTCAAAGACGATTCTCAGCACTGGCCTAACGTGACTAGCCGCCTCTTTCGAGACGTTTCGCTCGATCGCCTCTCGTCTCCCGACGAGTTGGATCGACTGCTGAAGGTCACCGATTCAAAAGCTTGATTGCCCAATTCGCTGTTTTTGCATTACTCGCCCTTGCGGTTTTCTGGGGATACTACGGGCGGTTGCCCTCCGTAGTCAGCGGCCCCGGTGTCATGGTGCGCCGGGGCGGTGTCTTGAATGTTGTAGCAGCCGGTTCTGGTGTCGTGGTACGGCTTAGCGTCGATGCGGGTGACAAAATTCGGCACAACAAGTGGTGGCAAAAGTCGCCCAGCCCGCCATGCTGGAGAAACTCAAAGGCGCGCAAGAATCGCTGGCCGAAGCCCAGCGCGAGCGAGCTCGATCGCATGCGCTTCTCGAAGACGAAGCGAACCTGGCGGTTCAGACCATCCAGCGCAAGCGCGCGAACGCCGAGCGGGAGATTACCCACCTCGAAGAACAGGCGACACTTGCCAGACAGCAGGTCGCCGTACAGGACGAATTGCTCTCCTACGGAATCGTCACAAAGCAAAAGACCATCGAGGCTCGGCAGAACGTCAGTTCCATCGAGGACCAGATTGCCAATTCCCGCGCCCATCTCAAAGAGCTCGATGCTGATGAGTTTTCTGCGCGCGCCCAGGTTTTACAAAGTGATGCCGAAAAGCAATTGCGGGTCCAGGATCTTGAGCGCAGCGTGAGCGTCGTAAGTAAGGAACTCGAGATCGCCGAGAATGTCGTCAGCCCGTACGCGGGCGAAGTTCTGGAGCTGAAGGTTTCGCCCGGAGCGACGGTTCCGCAGGCGATCCGGTGCTCAGCATTTAACCCGACGTCCAGGATCTGCAGATTTTGTTATACCTGCCTGCTTCACAAGCCAAGAACGTTAAACCGGGTATGGATGTAGAGATTTCCCCGTCCACCGTCAAGCCCGAGGAGTTTGGATTCATTCGAGGTAAGGTCACCTATGTCTCGGACTTCCCTGACACCCCCGCGGAGTTAATGCGCAACTTCGAGAATGAAGTGCTAGTGAGGGCCCTCACAAACGACGAGCCCGTCACCGAGGTCCACGTGGAGATGCAGAAGAATCCGAAGACCGCCAGCGGGTATCAGTGGTCCTCTGCAAGAGGACCCGCTTTGACCCTCTCCAGCGGTACGCTGTGTACGGCCGAAATCGTCACGCGGTGGCAGCAGCCCATTACTTTGGTCCTTCCTTCCCTGAGGAGGGCTTTCGGCTTGAGCTAGCTCAATCGAAGGCATCAAATATGGCGACAGCCGCTCTACCCTCCCGCCTAAAAGGCATGTCGGACAAGTCGAAATTTCGACTCTTCTCCCGCGCTAGAACTCCTACCGTGTTGCAGATGGAAGCCGTCGAATGCGGCGCTGCGGCGTTGGCGATTGTCTTAGGCTATTACGGCCGGACGGTTCCGCTCGAAGAGTTACGAATCGCTTGCGGCGTGTCCCGCGATGGCACCAAGGCCAGCAACGTCGTAAAGGCCGCCCGTCAGTACGGGTTGGCGGCGAAGGGATTCAAAAAAGAACCGGAGGAACTGCGGACACTTCGCCTACCGGCGATCGTCTTCTGGAATTTCGATCACTTCCTGGTCGTCGAAGGTTTTCGGCGTAGAAAGGTTTATCTCAACGATCCCGCCAGTGGGCCCCGAATTGTCAGCGATGAGGAATTTGACCACTCCTTCACCGGCGTCGTGATGACGTTTGAGAAAACCGCGGAGTTCAAAACCGGTGGCGAGAAACGGACTCTGCTCAAGATGCTTGAGAAAAGGCTGCCCGGCAGCCGCTTGGCGCTCCTTTACGTGGTGCTCGCCACGTTTGCGCTGGTGCTTCCTAATATCGTCATCGCAGCGTTCTCGAGGGTGTATATCGACAATATCCTAGTAGACGGGATGACAAAGTGGATCAGGCCGCTTCTGCTGGTGATGGCCATTACAGCGTGTTTCAAAGCGACGTGCACATATTTGCAGCAACATGCCCTCCTCCGTCTCGAGACGAAATTGTCGCTCACTTCGTCGAGCGGTTTCTTGTGGCACGTCCTGCGTCTTCCGATGGAGTTTTTTGCACAACGATTCGGAGGTGAAATCGGATCCCGCGTCGAGATCAATGATCGTGTCGCGACGATGCTCTCGGGCGAGCTGGCCACCAACATCGTGGGTACATTCCTCATCGGCCTGTATGCGGCTCTGATGCTCGCATATGACGCCACGCTGACGATGATTAGCGTCGCAATCGCGGTCATCAACCTACTTGCCGTTCGCTACGTCTCTCGCAAGCGCACCGACAACAACCGCAGGCTCCTTCAGGAGCGCGGTAAGCTTCTCGGGACGGCGATGGCCGGCCTGCAAACGATCGAGACCTTGAAGGCCACTGGATCCGAATCGGATTTTTTTGCGCGCTGGTCGGGATTGCAAGCGAAGGTCGTCGGCGCCGAACAGGAACTGGGGGCGTCGTCGCAGTTTTTGTTAGCGGTCCCTCCTTTCTTGACGGCGCTGAACGTGATCGCCGTCCTGACTCTTGGCGGTGTTCGCGTGCTGGATGGCTTTCTAACGGTCGGAATGTTGATCATGTTCCAAAGCTTATTGGCTAGCTTCAGTGAACCGGTGAACCGAATTGTGGATTTGGGTGCCAAGCTACAAGAGGCTCAGGGCGACCTTGGCAGGCTGGACGACGTTCTTCGCTGTCCGGTCGACGTTTCGTTCGATTCTGCTCTGCCGTCGAACGCTTCCCCCGGCGAAAAAGCTCACCTCCTGGAAGGGTGGGTGGAAGTAGACGGCGTTACCTTCGGTTACAGTCGCCTCGAGGAGCCACTGATCCGAGATCTCAGTTTTAAGCTCAAACCGGGCGGGCGAGTCGCACTCGTGGGGGTCTCGGGGAGCGGAAAGTCCACGATTGGAAAACTCGTCAGCGGATTATACGCGCCATGGTCGGGACAGATCCTATTCGACGGCAAGCCGCGCCAGTCTATTTCCCGCAGCATCCTGAACGATTCCCTCGCCGTCGTTGATCAGGACATTTTCATGTTCGAAGGTTCCATCCGACAGAATCTCACCATGTGGGACAACACGATCGAAGAACTCACGATCGTCCAGGCCGCAAAAGACGCGGTCATTCACAATGATATTGCAGAGCGACCTGACGGATACGATTCCTGGGTCGAGGAGGGTGGCCGGAACTTCAGCGGCGGACAGCGTCAACGGCTGGAAATCGCGCGGGCGCTGGTGCGCAATCCGCGCATCCTGATTCTCGACGAAGCTACCAGCGCTCTGGATCCCCACACCGAGCAAGTAATTGACGATAATCTGCGGCGCCGGGGCTGCACGTGCCTGATCGTCGCCCATCGCCTGAGCACGATTCGCGACTGTGATGAGATCATCGTTCTGCAACGCGGGACCGTCGTGCAACGGGGAACTCACCAAAACCTTCGTAACGTCGAAGGCCCGTACGCAGATCTGATCCGAGCGGATTGACTATGGCTGCGACGTTACCAGACGATAGCGGCAGGATGCTCGAGCCACAACCCAATCAGCCATTCTCGATTCATGCGACAGAATCGGTTTGGTTTGTACGATCGGGCAAGCTCGATGTTTTCATTGCACGTGCCAGAAATGGTGTGCTGGCGGGCGCCCGGCATCATGTCCTGCGCGTCGAGAAGGGACAAGCCGTCTTCGGGATGTGTCCGGTCGAAGGGAGCGAGACCGCCATCTTGGCCGCAGCGACGCCAGGTACCGAGCTTTTATGGTTTCCTCAGGCCCGTCTCCGCGCGCTCGCTGAGCAACTCCATCCGGAAATAAGCCTCGGCGCTCTCAATCTTTTGGAGGACTGGATTTTGAGCCTCTCCACGGCCGCCGCGATGGCTGCGCTGCCTAAATTGTTCACCGAATTCGAAGCTGGAGTCGTTCTGGAAGTCACGACCGAACCGAAACCCCTCATTCCGGCGAAAGGCGTATTATGGGCCGAACATATTCAAGGAGCTTCGCTCTTCCTTAATAACCCAGAGGTTGATCCAGTCGGTGGTCAATCCTATTTCCCCGTCTCCAGGAGTGGTTGGCTGCAACCACAGCGTTACAGCAGGATCCTTGCGATCGAGTCGCAGGAATGGGAGAAGGCTGATCCGCAGTGGGTGGGCCTGCAAATATTCCACCGCGCAGTTTTGCAGTGCCTCCTCGTCAATCGCCGTCTCCAAGAAGATAAGGATCGGAAGCGTCTATTGACCCAGGCGGAGTCCGACGCGGCGGTTGTGCGAGGCGCGCTATCGACGCTGGCAGCTCCCCTCGAGAACGACGATACGCTCCTCCCCCTTGATGAGGTGGATCTCACCGATCCAGCGTTGCTGGCCTGCGAGGCGGTTGGAAGATTCCTTGCGGTACGAATTGTTCCCCCTGCGGACATGCGCAGCGGAGTCAAACTGAAGGAACCCGTCGCGAACATTGCGAAGGCTTCAGCGCTGCGCTACCGAGTCGTAGCTCTAAAGGGCAAATGGTGGACAGATGCAGCCGGTCCGTTGGTCGGATTTCGCGATTCGGATAACCGGCCGGTGGCGCTGCTGCCGAGTTCCAAGAGGGGATACGACCTATACGATCCGGTGGAACAGAAAAAGCAAACTGTCACTACCTCGACGGCACTGACACTCAACGGCTTCGCGTATTCCTTCTACCGACCTCTCCCTAACCGGAAGCTTTCGGTGTGGGAATTGCTGGCCTTTGGAATGCGGGACTCGAAGCGGGAGCTCATCACGATCGTGCTTATGGGCGTTGGCGGCGGGCTGCTCGGCATGGTTTTCCCGATTGCCACGGGGATCATCTTTGACTCGGTCATTCCCAACGCAGAGCGCGGTCAGTTGATGGAAATCGCCAGTGTGCTGATCGTCTCGGCTCTCGCCACATCGATGTTCGCTCTCACCCGCAGTTTCGCAGCACTGAGGTTGCAGGGTAAGCTCGACGCCTCTCTTCAGGCGGCCCTCTGGGATCGCTTGCTGCGACTGCCCGCACCCTTCTTCCGTCGCTACACTTCAGGAGACCTGGCCGATCGCAGCTTGGGGATTGAATACGTCCTGCGAACGCTGACGGGATCGGCACTTTTCTCGATACTGTCCGGCGTGTTTTCGATCTTCAGCTTCTTGCTGTTGTTCTATTACAACTCGCGGCTGGCCTTCATTGCGACCGGCCTGATGTTCATCGCTTTTTCTGTCTCCACGGTTAGCGCGTATTTTCAACTCCGCTTTCAGCGCCAGATTTTTCGTTTGCGCGGGCGCATCTCCGGAAAACTGTTCGAATTCATTGACAACATCGCGAAATTGCGAGTTTCCGGAACGGAGTCGCGAGCATTCGCCGCATGGGCCCGAGAGTTTTCAGCCCAGAAAGAAATGTCGATTCGCGCTCGCGGCGTATCGAACGCGCTCACTGTGTTCAACTCCACTTTTCCGGTGATAAGTCTCGCCCTGATTTTCAGTTACGCCGCACACCTGATGGGCCAACCTCTTCTCCACGAATTTACCACCGGTGCCTTTCTCGCCTTTTTGGCTGCCTATATTCAATTCCAGTCAGCCGCTCTTCAGCTCAACTCTACGGTCGAATCCGTGCTGGGAATTGTTCCGCTTTACGAGCGCGCCGCTCCATCTTTGAGACTCTGCCGGAAGTCGACGATGGAAAACGGCTTCCGGGAGATCTGACAGGTTTGCTCGAGATCAATCATTTGAGCTTTCGTTACCACCCAAACATGCCTTTCGTGTTGCGCGACCTTTCCTTCGCCGTCAAGCCAGGCGAATTCGTGGCCATCGTGGGACCTTCCGGCAGCGGCAAATCGACGCTATTGCGCTTGCTGGTTGGCTTTGAGAAGCCCGAGTCGGGTGCGATCTATTACGATGGGCAAGACCTTGCGGGTCTAGACATCCAGGCGGTGCGGCAGCAGATGGGCGTCGTGATACAGAACGCGCGCCTTGTTAGCGGCACGGTATTCCACAATATCGTTGGCTCGGCTGCACTCACCCTCGACGATGCTTGGCAAGCGGCCCGGATGGCCGGGCTCGAGCAGGACATCAGCGAGATGCCGATGGGTATGCACACAGTCATCAGCGAAGGCGGTGGTAGCCTCTCTGGCGGCCAGCGGCAGCGCTTGTTTATCGCTCGTGCGATTGTCAAAAAGCCGCGCATACTGTTGTTCGATGAGGCGACTAGCTCTCTCGATAATCAGACCCAGTCGATCGTAAGCTCCAGCTTAGATGCGTTACAGGTGACCCGCATTGTCATCGCGCATCGTCTTAGCACCATCATCAATGCTGATCGTATTCTGGTGATGGAGAAGGGCGTCGTGGTGCAATGCGGTGCTCATCACGAGCTAGTCAACCAGAACGGTCTGTTTCGGGAGCTAGCCAAGCGCCAGCTCGCTTAAAAACTCTTTTCGATCACTTGTGAGCATTCGGAGAACGAACTGATGAGAAAAGCGCTGTATTTAATGGGCATCCTCGACGACGGGGATATCGAATGGCTCGGCCAACACGGAACGACAAAGTATGTACCTTCCGGCACCGTTCTGATTCATGAGGGCAGCCCCATCGAGTACATCTATGTGGTGCTCGACGGCCGACTTTCGGTCTTCGTCAAGGCGATCGATAACAAGGAGATCGCGTCCTTACTCGCCGGCGAGATTGTGGGAGAGATTTCCTTCGTCGACTCTCGGCCTCCTTCCGCTTCTGTGATAGCAGCTCAGGACTCGCATCTGTTAGTGATACCACGGCTCACACTCACGAATAAGCTGGGCAAGGACGCCGCTTTTGCAGCTCGGTTCTACCGTGCGGTTGCCACGCTGCTGGCCGATCGCCTCCGCAAAACCGTTAGCCACCTCGGTTACGGCAAATGGGCCGGAGAGGCGGACCCGGACGAACTCGATGATGCCTTAATGGATAGTGCTTCACTGGGCGCCACCCGTTTCGCCAGGCTGATAAAGACTCTGAGAATCAACTGAACCGCACGGCATTCCGGTAAGTTGCGAGCCGCTGGCTCCCCCGCTCCCCTCGGCAGCCGGTAATGCTAGTTTATTCCGTGGAATCGCCTTACTGCCGTGATCCGCGCTGGCACAGGCAGCTTAGCTCCCACTTAGTCGTTACCGGACATCTCTAACAATGTCGGCCCTGTCAACCGCTTTATGAGCAGACCTCTCCAGTCACCTAAAAGAGCTTTTTCTTCCGATTCCTGGGAGATCTCTCTTGCCGGCCTTGACGACTTCGGCTCGCTCGTAATCTAGCGGTCGGTTTCAGTCCGACCCATACATCTCTTCGATCACGAACTTCAGACCATGATTAGTTATTCGAACTCCCTGCCGCGAGGGAGTGGGATGCCCATCCATGTGCTCCGGCGTTTACTTCACGCCATGTCCGGTACCGAGCTGTACCGCGCAAGAACCGAATTCCGACTCAGTCTTCCCGAGTCGATGGGTCCCGCCATACCACGCATCGATGAAGACAGCTCGCATGTCGGCGGATATGTGAATCCAGCGGATGGACGGCGAGCAAACCGGAAAGTACCCAGAAACGGGGTTATGGGAAGTTTGCGAATCTGAGAGCTTCGGCAGAACTAGCGCTTTTATCTCAGCCACCAAGGTCCAAACTCAAAAATCTACCTCCAAATGAATAAGTTGCGGGATCGTAACGAGGCTAGACGTCGAGCGGCTGGCGCGGTTTCTCTTCGATTTTTTGCCGCCATCCGCCAACAATCGGGGCGAATGACCGACGATCTCGAAACTTAGACCGCATCCGAGTAACTGAACATCATCCAACAATTGGATCGTAGCCCAATAGTAGCCCGATTAAAGGGGGAAGATGCACCTCATCCGACGCCGATTCAACGGTTTAGATTTTTCTTGTGGAAGTTCGGGACCAGGAGGTCGAAGGTTCAAATCCTTTCGCCCCGACCACTCTTTTTCGAATCAACAATTTGCGTAACAGGAAAGTCGCGCGAAAATCCAAAGAGTGCCTGGTACGAAGCCAAGCATCTTTGCCTCATGCCCGTTGGACGCAAGCGCTCTTTGTTCTTTGAGTTCATTGCCTTGCAACGGAAGGTTCGCTTTACTGACGATCCATTTTTCGAGAAAGTAGGTACAGGATCAGGTTTTCGTAAGAAAAATCAAAAAGCTCGGTCCAAATCCTACGTTCTGCCAAGACGTCATTCATTGTGAGCAACCATCCTTTCAGGGAGATTCCACTCACGGGATCACGTCAGCATCAAATTGTTCGGCGCCGAGCTGAACGCTGCCTCACGCAGTTTGGGAAATCCTGGCGGTGAGCACGCCGCGCGTGCCACGGTCCACGCCATCGCTCGAGCGGGCGATAGGAACCGAGCCCACATTCAGAATTTGGGAATATATTCGGTCAATAATGGTGATGAAGATGAGGAGAGATTCTTCTCATCCTTTGAGCGGACTGCGAACGGGTGTACGATGATCAGAAGGAGAGTTCTTTCATGTCAGCATTGGACTGGTCACAATGCCCCTTGGTCGAAAGCATACCGGGTAAAGTGAGCGGTGCCTGGGTCTTTCGGGGTACGCGAATGCCGGTGGCTGCAGTCTTCGAAAATCTCGAAGCAGGAGCCAGCATAGAAGACATCACGGAGTGGTTCGACCTGACGCGAGAACAAGTCACAGCGGTTCTAGATTTTGCTGCGCGTAGTCTCGAAGCTCCTGCTCATCGCTAGATGCTCATCCTCTTTGACCACGGTACGCCTGCACCTCTTCGGCTGTTCCTCAAAGACCACACGGTCAAAAAGACCAAAGATCTTGGTTGGGATACACTCAGCAACGGTGAACTGTTGAGAGCGGCGGAAGAAGCGGATTTTGAAGTGTTTCTAACGACTGACAAGAACATTCGTTATCAGCAGAATCTCGTAGACCGCACAATTGCGATTGTGGTGCTAGGCAATTCGCGATGGCCTGTGGTGCAACGGTACGTTGATCGGGTCGTGGCGGCTGTGAGCGTTGTCAAGCCCGGCACCTACCTCGAAGTGGAGATTCCAGATCGATGATATCCGGAGTCTGATCGCGCTCGCTGTTCGTTGTCGCTTTTGTGGGCTTTGAACGGCTCTAGGCACATGTTCGGTACAAGTATGAGAGGGGAAATAACGCCTCTTGTCCCGTAAACGACGCCAGAGAAAGCGTTTATGGGATTGGTTGTTCCTGGTTCGGGGCCAGGAGGTCGATGGTTCAAATCCATTCGCCCCGACCACTCCCAGAGTTTCATGCCGGTAGCAGCGTTGATGGCACCTCTTTCGGCTGGATCACTGTCGCATCGAGGTTACACTTCCGCCGGTTTCGCGAAAAGCCAGCAGCACGGCGTGGAAGTCGAATCGTTGCCGAAATCACAGCGATCGGCACCGTTATCGTCAAACACTGACCCACTCGCCGGTCAAGTCGCCAAACGATTTATATGGGTAGGTGCTGCCCAACACTGCAACAGAAGTAGTGATTGAGGTAACTGTGCGCACTCTGCGCTGCGATTAGGAGTGCGTCGTGCTAAAAAAACTTCAGACAACGGCTTATCTCTGTTCTGCGTCCTCGCACAGCGAGATCATTCGCGACTCGGAGTCGCCGGCGCCTTGCGCGCCGTCGCGAGCCCGCCAGGCCACCAGTTCCAATCACCTGCAACACGGAGGAGCGCAGGACCGATCACAATCCGAACCAGCGTCGCATCAATCAACACGGCGATCGCGAGCGTAAATCCGATCATCTTGACTACCAGGAAATCTCCGAAGGTGAATGCCGCAAAGACCACAATCATGATCGCAGCGGCGCTGGTAATCAGGCCTGCGGTTCTAGCCAGACCCTCCGGGATGGCATCCATTTCGCTCAGCCCGCTCCTTCTGGCTTCCAAAACGCGCGCGACCAGAAATACTTCGTAATCCATGCTCAGTCCGAAGACGATGGCAAAGGCGACGATCGGAACAAGGGGAAACACGCTACCCGTTCCGGCAGGAACTCCCAGGAACTTGCTTCCGTGTCCGTCCTGGATAACGACGACCAATGCGCCGAAGGCCGCCGCCACCGAGAACAGATTGAGCCCAATGGCCTTCACGGCGGCAAAGATCGAGCGGAAACCGCAGAGCAGAGCGAAAAGCGTCCCGCCCACCACCAGTGCCATTACGGGCGGAAACCGCTGCCTGATGATCGTTTCATAATCGGCATTGAGTGCCGGAATTCCGCCAACGAGAAGGGTCGCGCCAGGCACGCCGGTGAGCGCTGGAGCGCCGGTCTCACGCAGCTCGCGCACCCAGTTCACCTGCTCGCGCAGAGAGACCGAACTCGCGGGCAACACCTCAAGCAGCGCCGCTCGTCCGTCACTGCTGAGGAACGTTCGACGGGTCTCGCGCGAAAGATCAGAGAGGGAAGCTCGGTCGCTCTGTGCAAGCGTGGTGATGGAAATCACGCGGTCACAGCGAGGGTCGGTTGCAAGCTGCTTGCTCATGCGATCCAGAGCATCCCACCCCGCATCGGTTTGCGCGATGGAATCCGATGGAAGTTCGACGATGATGCGCAACGATTCTACAACGCCGCCGCGATCCATCCGTTCCAGAGTGTGCAGCGCATGGACTGACTCCGCTGCCTGCGGGAGCCAATCCCCTCGAGGGAGGCTGGTATCGAGTCGCCCGACTTGCGCGGCGAGCAGAAGCAAAGGCGCGCCTGCCAAAAACAGGGCAAGCCAGGGATGCGCGACAATCACCTTTCCCCATTGCCGCCAGCGATTTCCCGTTCGCGCGGCCCGCTGCGCGTCCAACTTCGCTCTAAAAGGCATTCGTCCCAGATCAATCCGCGGACCGAGCAATACAAGCGCTGCGGGAACCAGGGTATTAGTCAGCAACACGCTCATTCCCGTCACCAGAAATCCCGCGACGCCGATGGAACGGATTTCGCTGATCGGAACGGTCAAGAGGGCTAGAAATCCGATGGCTACCGTTGAGGCTGAAATCAAGAGCGTGCGACCTGCCTGGCGTGCCGCGATCAAGCCGGCCGCTGGTCCGTCGTTCCCAGCGGCAATCGCTTCCCGGAATCGGCTGATCATCAGGAGCGCGTAGTCAATTCCCAGGCCCAGGCCCAACATGGTGGCCAGGTTCTGAACCAGAATGGATAAGTGCCAGCGCTGGGCCAGAAATCCCGTAATCGCCAGAGTGGTTGCAATCGCAAGCTGGCCAACCGCCAATGGAATCACGGCGGCCATCAAGCTTCCAAACGCCACCAGCAGAAGCACCAGGGTCGCCGGGATCACCAGACTTTCGCCGCGATGTACGTCGGCGGCGCTCGCTTTCCGAATATCGAAATTCAGTGGAATCTCGCCTGTGAGTTCAAGCTTCACCGCCGGATAACGGCCCCGCAGTTGATTCTGCAGCGAGCCTGCGAGCTGGTGAAGCTCGGGAACAAGCGACTCGACCGGAGCGCCCGTAGAAGTGAGTCCGACGAGAACAAATGTTCCGCCATCCTTACCCAGAAAAATCGAATCGCGCAACTCGAGATAGGACACTACTCCTGAAATACCGGGTTGTTCTTTCAGCGCTGCCACGATGGTTCCTAACGCTTGTCCGCCTTCCTCCGAATCCGCCGGTGGGAGTCCTTCGATTACCAGAACAACGCGGTCCACAAACGGCGAATGAAAACGAGTAGCCAACTCGTCCCGGACAATTTCGGCCTGGCTTCCTTCCACGCGGGTTGCGGTCTCCAGGCGGCGCTCTGCGTGAAAAGAAAATGGAAGAAGTGCAATGGTCGCTGCGAGGACGATCCCTGACACCCAAAAACGGCGCGCATGCATAGCCATAATGATGGCATATCTCGCAAAATCGTCGTCAGCAAAACTCTCCGGTGACGCTTAAGAACCACACGGAGGAAGGACGGTTTCCTTGGTTCCTGCATTTGCGCTCGCTTTCGCGAGTTTATATCTGCGCAACACTCGGTTTCGGAGCCATGTGAATCTGCTAAGCTTTCTCCACTCAATTTAGGAGGATTCCATTCGCACCTTATTCTTGCTCGCATTGATTGCCACCTTCCAATCTGGAGCCGCCGACCCGCGCATTGGCTCATGGACGCTGATCTCCGCGCAATCCGGTTTGGAGCCCCCGAATCGCCTCACCATAACGCCCGTGCATGGCGGGACGCATGTGGTCGTGTCCGGCGAAACCCATCTCGATTTCACTGCAAATTCGAATGGCGACCAATCGCCCGCACCAGGCAATCTCTCGTTCAATCAAATCGAGCTGCGCAGGATCAATAAAAGGCAGGCGGAGGTTAAAGAGGAGAAGGACGGAGCTGTAGTGGCAACGGTTCACGAAAAAATTTCGAACGATGGCAACGAGCTAACAAGCACGACAGCGGCCGCGGGCCACGCCGACAAGATCACCGTGTGGACGCGAAGCGGAGGCAAGAAGGTCCCGAATGACCTCTTCGCAGGCGAATGGACGCAGGATCTCAGCAAGACGCGTTTGAGGCAGGGCCTCGTGCTCAAAATCGAGGCGGACGGAAGCGGTGGAGTCCGTTTCCTGGGTGACTTCAGCTACACAGCCCGTTTTGACGGAAAGCAATACGATCTAAAAAACTCGCGCAACGATACCGTGACGCTTGAGCTTGTGGATCCTCATACGGTGGACGCGAACTATCAGAGGGACAATCAAGTCACGCAGAAGGATAGGTGGGTGGTTTCGGCAGATGGTCAGCAAATGACGGTCTCCACCACGGGAACGTTGGAAACCGGCCAGCGTGTAACCGAGAAGCTGGTGTTTAAGAAGCAGTAGCGGATATTGCGTCTGTCCAGTCCACAAGCCTGTCGCTCGCTGACGCCGCGTTCACTTCACGAGCCGCCACCGAAATGATCCCCTTGCGATGCATGAATTTCAGAATGCCGTTGACCGTATCTTCCAGGGACGGATCTGGTTTGCCCCATACCGAGGCGTCGCGCGCCGCTTGATAGGAAGAGCTGTCGTAGCGTTTGAACTCCATCGCGGAGATGTTATCAACAGAACCGACCAGAAAATCCAGCAGCGGAAAGAGAAGATCTTCCTTGCGGCATCTGCGGATCAGCTCGGGAACGAAGTCGGGAAGCCTAAATGTTTCGAATTTGCGGCCAGTGGCTTTAGTAATAAGCCCGGTAATATCCATCATGTTGGAATAATCGTCTCGCGTGACATGGTATGTTTTATTCGCCGTGCCGCGAGTGGTAGAGATCGCGACGATGTTGTTCGCCACGATGTCCGCCGGTACAAAGCTGACCTGGTTGAGAGTATCCACGCCAATGCCGTGATTCACCATGAAGGCAACCAGGCGAACGGCGATATCGAAGTTGTTACCTCCGCCCGTGACGGAAGGGCTGACAAGAGCAGGCCGGAAAATCCGCGCCGAAAGTCCCCGGTTGCGCGCGTCCACAACCACCTGTTCCGCTACCCATTTCGATTGGCTGTAACCAAAATCGAGCAGCTCCATATTCTCGTTATGGTCGGTCTCATTCAGGACTGACTTGACGGCCCAGCCAAATACGAAGGTAGTCGAGACATAATTGAATTCTTTGGCTCTGCCTTCGAACGCCAGTCTTACGACCTCGTTGGTTCCCAGCACGTTCGCGTCACGCATCAGGTCGTAGTTGAACAGGTAATTCACGGTGGCGCCGTTGTGGAACACCGTGTCGATTTCACTCGCCAGGAAATCCCACTCTTCCTGCGCCAGGCCCAGCTTTGGCTGCCCTAGATCTCCGCAGACCGGGATCACACGAGCTTCGAACATCTCCATCAGAGCCAAATCGCAGGATCCGATTGACTCCATCGCGTCCCTCAGCCTTTGCTTGCCTTGCTTTTCGTTCGATGACCTGACGAGAACATGGATCTTCGCCCGTGTTTGTTCGAGCAAGCTTTTCATCAGGAATGGACCTATGAAGCCAGTCCCGCCGGTGAGCAGCACCTGATGCGGCACCGGTGTCTCCGGCATGGGCGCAGGTACGGGAGGCTCGAAGATGAGCTTTCTGTCGTTGATCATCATCTGCTTTTCAGCAGCACGCTGCTCTTCACGGAAAGTCGCAAGGGAATGCCGCAGATGCACGAGCGCCTCTGCTGGAGCGCGCTTCAATTTTTCGGCTAACCCAAATAGCTCGGATACGGCGACGCGCTGAATAACGCCAATATCTACCTGCCTGGCCAGCATTTCGGCGCCTTTATCTTTCAGGAGTTCCTTCAGCTCATGCATAAATACAACAAGATCGAGGGAATCCAGACCGGCTTCGACGAGGTTGTACGATTCCCGGCCTGTCAGGTTGTATCTGGCTTTCAATTCAGCGAAAGTGGAATGCATGTCGGAATCGCACGCGGCGTGCCCGGTATCCTTCTCCCGCGAAAAGTCGGAAAGCACGGTAAAGCGGCCTTCCAGCCACATCTGCTTGGTCTTATGGCGCATCAGCTTCCCCGAACTCGTTCTGGGGATCGCTCGAGGCGCGATGAAGGAAATCACCGCCACTTCCACGTTGAGATAATTTCGCACCGCGGCGGCAATCTTTCGTGCGTCGGGAAGCGCCTTAGGATTTTTGACTTCGGCGACGATTGCCAGCCCAGGTTCGCTGTCTTCCTGAATCTGGAAAGCAGCGACGCAGTTGTGGCGGATCAGACCAGAGGATTTCTCCACCACGTTTTCAATGTCGTGCGGGTAATAGTTTTGCCCGCGCAGAATAATCATGTCCTTGATGCGGCCGCAGACGTAGAGTTCGCCGTCCTGGAAGAATCCTATGTCGCCGGTCCGCAGATAGCCCTCGTCGTAGGGAGTATCGTCCACAAGCCGCGCGCGAAACTGCTTTAGAGTTAATTCGGGATTATTCCAGTAACCGCGGCACTTACCGCTTCCGGCGACCCAGATTTCCCCGGTGCGCCCCGGCTTAAGAGGGAAGTGCCCTTCCGGATCCACAATCTTAACGTCGAGACCCGGGAGCGGCGCTCCACAACTGACAATCTGGGTAGCCCCGTCGATTTCAGAGACCTGCGTGGTCATGCGCGCCGTCCCTAGGGAGAGAGCGCGTTTGTTGACGGATACGATGTTGCGACCGCCCGTTGAGACCGCCAGAGTATTCTCAGCCAGCCCGTAGGCGACATAGAAGCTCTCGGACTTCAATCCATAGGACTGAAACGCTTCCAGGAACCGTCTGTAGGTATCGGCCTTTACGGGTTCCGCGGCGCACATCAAAATTCGAAGCGAGCTGAGATCGCACGCCTCCAGGCTCTCCTTGGAAAGCCTCCCGGCGCGCAGGCAATAGTCGTAGGCGAAGTTGGGAGCAGCCGTCGCTGTGGCGCGGTAGGCAGTCATCGCATCGAACCACAGAATTGGCCGCTGGATGAAGTCCGTGGGAGAGAATCCGTAGGTCGTACCACCTTTGACAGCTGGATACAGGTAGCACCCGATCAGTCCCATATCGTGATACTGCGGAAGCCAGGAAACGACGACCGGCGAGGGATGGTCAATGACCAGCGGACACGTATCCAGAATGTTTTCGTGCGTTACGATCACGCCCTTGGGCTCCATCGTCGAACCCGAGGTGTACTGGAGAAATAAGACTTTTGAATGCGGAGCGGCTGGCCGATTCGCAATCGGATCCACGAAATCTTCCGTGGCAATCCACGGCAGACCGGAAATGTAATCCACGTCAATGCCGCACGCCGAGACTCCACTTCTGGCGAGATTCGTCTTGAGGGATGCCTGGTAGTCTCTGCTCGTTAAGATCCCAGCAGCCTGGCAATCCTTCGCGATGTGAACCATTTTGTAGAGTGCGCTCTGGAAACCACGCGAACTGGGGGGATATACCGGCACGGGGATCAATCCAGCGCGCACGCAGCCAAAGAATGCGCAGATCATTTCGAGACCCGGCGGGTAAGCAAGCAGGAGCCGGTCGCCCGGCGCGAAGCGGCCGTCTTTCCACAAATAGCCGGCAATCGCCTCCGTCCGGAGGAGGAACGACGCGTAGGTGTAGCTTTCCAGCGAATCGCCGTTTACATCAAGAAACGAATAAAGAAGCTTGTCCGGGTGCTCATCTGCCAACCTATCCAGGTGGCCTAAAATTGACGCCGCCATCAATCAGCGATCCTCCAAAGTTGAATGGAACGAAAGCCAGTAAACGAAACATCTCTCCTCAATGAGCCAGCTGCTCCACGATTGGGTTGGAAAGTGCAGGCCTGAAAGGTATGCCAACGGTGAGAGAGTCCGCGTGTTATTTTCTCAGCATAAGCGTCGCTCGACGCCTTGTGGAACAGATGTTTTCCTTTTTGGCGCACAAAGGCGCGAACGGGAATTTCGGAGCTCCGCCGACCTTTTATGGTCTCTTGCTGGAAGCCCGGTCCATTATGGTTCATTGACGTTTATATATTAACAAAGCGTTACGGACAATGCCATGCGTCGTCGCTCCGATTGTTCACATAACGCAACTAGGCATCATCCGTTCCGAATGTCCTTGATTGTCTTTATGGCCACGCATTAAAATTGTTCTGCGAGGCTGTCGGCGGTGCGCCACCAAGTTCGCTGAGGGTCAGGACCCCGGATGCGGCGTACGGAACGCGTCGGGCCCAACTAGCATGGTCGCGGAGGCGCCGGTGACGTTCCAATCCGAAACGGTAATCACTCAAGACCCGGAGACCCCGGATCTTGTCCCATCGGAATCCGCGGCGGCGTCCAGTACCGACGGTACCTCTTCTTCCTTCCCAAAAGTCTTACGTGGCCGGCTGGATAAGTTTTTTGTTGACCATAGCATTGATTACAAAGCCGACCGTACGATGTGGGTCAAGATCGCTGTGGGTCTGGCAGTCCTCGTGGGCGCCTGGATTGCTCTGTATGCGCTGCGACCCGACTCATGGAAGTTTGTTGCCCTCTATCTCTTAGGCGGCCTCGCGCAGACGTTCCTTTTGCTGAACATCGCCCATGACAGCAACCACAACGCCATCTCGTCCCGGCCGCGCGTCAACAAAACCTTGAACTATGTCTTCGATTTGTGCGGAATCAGCTCGTATATGTGGCGTATCCTCCATCATCGCGGCCATCACTCCTGCATCAATCTCCACGGTGAAGATGATGCGCTTTCCGGACGCGGCATCTTTCGCTTTACCCCCCATGAACCTCACGCGCCGTGGCACCGTTTCCAGCACATCTACGCGCTGTTCTTGTATGCGATGTTCTCTCTCGACTATGTGTTCTTCAGGGACTTCGAGAGCTTTTTCTTCCCGTCCCACGATTATTTGAAACGCGCCAATCATTCGATGCGCGAATATGCCATTCTCGTTGCCGGCAAGGCCTTCTACCTCACTTACATGCTTGTCCTGCCGGTTCTGGTACTGGGGAAGTCACCCCTGCTCGTCGCCGGTGCGTTCCTCCTGGTCCATTTGTTCGTCGGATTAGCCGTAACGCTGGTGTTCCAGACGACGCACACCATTGACACTACTTACTTTCCTAGGGACCGCGGTGAGTTTGACAACGGCGTGTATCACATCTTCGCGACAACGGCGGATTATGCGACGGAAAACCCGCTGGTCGCTTGGCTGGCAGGCGGGTTGAACCATCACGTCGTCCACCATCTGTGCCCTTTCGTGTGCCACACTCACTACGCTCCGCTGACCAGGATCGTGAAGCAGACCGCCGAAGAGTTTGGCGTTCCTTATCGGCAGCACCCCACCATGACGCAGGCAATCAGGCATCATCTGATACTTTTGAAGCAGCTAGGGAACGAAACCTGATTCTGAGAACCTTATCCTTATCAATGGCCCTGCTACTTTCTACGACTGACATGAAATCACCGGCGGCTCGACGGAGATATCAGGATGGCTCGTTATGAGCTCATCTGCTCCGATCCCGGTTGTTTCCCGATTTCGCTGCTTCGCGGATTCTCGCGCGATGTTCCGCAATCCCGTGCAGGTATTGTCCAGCTACACTGAAAACTTCGGCGCCACATTCCGGATCTACCTGGGTGGTCTCAAAGAAGCGATCGTTACGATCGATCCCGCTGTTATTCAGCACGTGTTAAAGACCAATTCGGAGAACTACCAAAAATCCCATATCCAAGTAAAGCGCATGGGCCACTTCCTGGGCAAAGGCCTTCTCACCACCGAGGGAGAAGCCTGGCGGACCCAACGGCGTCTCATCCAGAAAGGTTTTGATCGAACGCAACTCGAAGCGCTCTCATCAATCATGCAGGACTCCCTTGCCGACTCGCTGCGAGATTTCGACACGCAGGCGCGTAACGGCCCCGTGGATATATACCCACGGCTGATGAAAATTACTTTCGCAATGGTCGCCCGATCGCTGTTTGGCGCGCGGTTGAAGGAAGAAGACATCGATCTTGTCAGCCATACCATCTGCACCGTCCAGGAATTCATAGTTCGGCAAACTCTTCAGCCCTATCTGAATCCCTGGTTCGCCGTCTCGGGGGAACTGCGCAGGCACGAAGACATGCGCACCCGCGCGGACGCCGTTCTGCTGGAATACATCAAGAAACGCCGCAACGAACCGCCGGGAAACGATCTGCTCCAGACTTTGATGGATGCGCGCTATAGCGACGGCGAAGGCATGAGCGATCAGCTCATCCTGAGCGAAAGCATGCAACTTTTGGTCGCTGGCCATGAAACATCGTCTAATGCGCTCTCGTGGCTTTTTTATCTTTTGAGCTCGCGTCCGGATTGTCTCGAAAGGGTAAGGCAAGAATTTGATTCCGTCCTTGGCGAAGCGCCTCTGGGCTACGCCGACGTTCCGAAATTCGAATTTACCACTCAGGTCATTTGCGAGGGACTCCGACTCTACCCGCCGTTTTGGATGATTGATCGCATGGCTGTCGCGGACGATCGTGTGGGCGACCTGGAAATACCCCGCGGTTCGACGGTCATTGTGTACGTGTACGGCGCCCACCACGCTCCGCGCTACTGGCAGAATCCGGAAAATTTCGATACCGAGCGTTTCAGCAAAGCGAACGACAAGCTGCGCGCGCCCTTCACCTTCCTGCCCTTCGGAGGCGGACCGCGAGGCTGTATCGGCGGAAATTACGCGATGCTGCAAATCCTGATGATCTTGAGCGATCTGCTCCGAAAATACGATTTTCAGCTGGTTCCGGGTCAAACAATCGAAGCTCGTCCCATGGTCATACTGCGGCCGAAGGACGGAATCCGGATGACGTTCACGAATGCCATCGCGCCGGCCTCGTACATCGCATCCGCGGCTCGCGTGGCCCAGCCTTAGCGCTCCGCTTCCGAGATCGAAAGTAGTTTCCGATGGCCTGTCGTTCTGCCAATAGCGCCGAAGACCCGAAGACAGCGGCGGCATACGCGTTTTACTGCCCTGGTTAAGGTGCGAAGCAAAGACACTGCCCCGGTCGTCGCCGCACTGAACCGACAAATTCGCAGGCTCGGTCGCCTTCACCATTCATCCATACCGCAGAACTGAATAACGCCGAGCGAGGGTACGATTTCGCGCCGGTACGTCCAGGGAATTGAGTTGGCCTTATTCTCGTGGGCGCGTAGCCGCGTTACCGGCGGCGGGGATTTGTTGCGGCATCCGTCTTGCGGACTAGCGATTGCGCGCCATATCGTATGCAGTTAATCTAGCCGCGTGCTTGTTTAAGGGAAACCCAATGCATATGCGAAATCGAGTTTTTTACTTTTTACTTTGCGGCCTTTTTGTGTTCGTGCCGATTGTTTCGAGAAGCCAAAACCAGAGTCAGAGCGCGAGCCGGCCTTGGATGAATCCGAAGCTTTCGCCGGACGAGCGCGCAGATCTGCTGCTGAAGCAGATGACGCTCGACGAAAAAATCCAGTTGGTGCACGGATCTTTTGGGGCGGCGCTGAAGGGGTTGGTAGCCACGGCTCCCGCAGGCGCATTGGGTGGCGATGGATTCGTGCCGGGCATACCGCGACTGGGCATTCCGGATTTGAATTTGATCGGCGCGGGACTGGGAGTGACGGACCTGGGGCACCGCAAGAATGGGCAATCAACCGCTTTGCCTTCGTCGCTGACGGAGACGTCCAGCTGGGATCCGGAGATTGGATATGAAGCGGGGAAAGTAATCGGGGAAGAAACACGCGACGAGGGATTCAACGTGTCGCTGGGTGGCGGAATTGACGTGATGCGCGAACCGCGCAATGGACGGAATTTTGAGTATCACGGAGAAGATCCGCTGCTCGCGGGAAAAATTACCGGGCAGGAGCTGCGAGCGATTCAAGATCAGGGCGTGGTGGCGGACATCAAGCATTACGCGGTGAACGATCAGGAATCGGGGCGCTTCACGGTGAGTTCGAACCTGGATAGACGCTCTATGCGCGAAATTGATTTGCTGGCGTTCGAGATTGCGATCAAGGATTCGGGCGTGGGCACGGTGATGTGCGCCTACAATCGCGTGAATGACGTTTATTCCTGCGAGAACGACTACCTGCTGAACGAAGTTCTGAAAAAAGATTGGGGATTCAAGGGTTGGGTGATGTCCGACTGGGGCGCGACGCACAGCACGGTGCAGGCAGCGAACGCGGGACTCGATCAGGAATTTTTCCTGAGCGAATATTTTTCCGCGCACTTGAAGGATGCGGTGGAGAAGGGCGAAGTATCGATGGCGCGGCTGGACGATATGGTGCGCCGCATTCTGCGCACATTGTTTGCGGTGGGAGTAATGGACCATCCGCCGATGGTGACGCCGATTCCCGTGGAAAAGGACGCGGCCATCGCGCAGCACATCACGGAACAGGGTACCGTGCTGCTGAAGAATAACGGCGGCATTTTGCCGCTGGATGCGTCGAAGGTGCGTTCGATCGCGGTGATCGGTTCCCATGCCGACATCGCGGTGCTTTCAGGAGGAGGATCGGCGCAGGTGAATCCCGTGGGGGGAAATGCGGTGCCGCCGAAGGAAGCGGCGGACGATGATGTTGACGCTTTTCTGGCGATTCAAGTGTGGGATCCGTCGTCGCCGCTGCGGGCGATTCAAGCGAAGAGCCCTAATAGTAAGGTTGCGTTTGCACCTGGCATGAATGCCGGTGCGGCTGCGAAGTTGGCAGGCGAATCGGAAGTGGCGATCGTTTTCGCGCACCAGCATACGCACGAAAACGCGGACCTGAAGAATCTGGTGCTGCCGGACGAGCAGGATGAATTGATCCGGCAGGTTGCGGCGGCGAATCCGCGTACGATTGTAGTGCTGGAAAATGGCGATCCGGTGCTGATGCCGTGGCTGGGCAGCGTAAAGGCCGTGCTAGAGACATGGTATCCGGGTGCGCGCGGCGGAGAGGCTATCGCTAACATTTTATTCGGCGATGTGAATCCATCGGGGAAATTGGTGCTGTCGTTCCCGAAGAGCGAGGCCGATCTGCCGCGAACGGTGGTGCAAGCGCCGCCTCCGGCGCCGGCTGGATCAAACCCGACCGCGGACATGCAGAAGCGCGACGCATTTTTTGACGTGAATTACAGCGAAGGGATGAAGGTAGGTTATCGCTGGTACGACGCGGAAAATAAGGAGCCGCTATTTCCTTTCGGCTTCGGACTTTCCTACAGCAGTTTCGCTTATGCGAAATTGCGCGTTGAATCTGCGCAGCAGGTGAGCGTGTCATTCAGCTTGAAGAACACCAGCGGGCGCGCCGGCGCGGAAGTGGCGCAAGTTTATTTGGGATTGCCGGCGAGCGCGGGTGAGCCGCCGAAGCGATTGGTGGGATGGAAGAAGGTGAAGCTTGGTCCGGGCGAAGCGCAGGAAATTACGGTGCGCATTGAGCCGAGGGAACTCGCGATTTTTGACGACGCGCGGAATGTGTGGGAGATTGTGCCGGGCGAATATCGGGTGTTCGTGGGCGGATCTTCGCGGGAAACTCCGTTGACACAGAGCTTTCGGATCGAGCCGGCGCAAGCAGTTGCGCTACTCAAGCAGAACTGAATGGAAGTGCGAAACTTCGAGGGCCAGGATTACGAATGACTTCACTTTGGAAGAATGACGACGAACTTTTTGCGCTGGTGCGGCGGGAATTATTTACCTGCGTCGTGGGCGACGTGATGGACAAGCTGCAACTGCTCCATCAGTTTCTGCCGCCGCAGATTCATCCGCTGCACGGGGAGATGGTGACGATTGGGCGCGCCATGCCGGTGCTTTCGACGGACGTATTTGCTGAAAAAGTGTCCGGATCGGCGAACAAGCTGATGGAAAAGCCATTCGGGCTGATGCTGGAGGCACTCGATGATCTGCGCCGACACGAAATTTATCTGAATACCGGTTCTTCGCCACGCAACGCTCTGTGGGGCGAATTGATGAGCACGCGAGCGATCAAGCTGGGCGCGGCGGGCGCGGTGGTGAACGGATACGTGCGCGACACGAAGAGCATTCTGAAAATGAATTTTCCGACTTTCTGTTTTGGTTCGTACGGACAGGATTCGGCGCCGCGTTATAAGGTGGTGGATTTTCGCGTGCCGATTGAGATTGGCGGGGTGCTGGTGCGGCCGGGAGATATTTTGTTTGGGGACATTGATGGAGTTTGCGTGGTTCCGTCCGAGGCGGCGGAAGACGTGTTCGCGAAATCGCTGGAAAAGGCGCGTGGCGAGAAATTGGTGAAGAAGGCGATTGAGGGAGGAAGCAGCGCGGTGGAGGCATTTCAGAAATTCGGAATTATGTAGGAGCGGAGATGCCGCAAAAAGTGACGCAGCAAGTGACGCAAATATGATCGCTATCAACCTCAAAGGCAAAACCATTCTGATGACCGGCGCGCTCGGAGCCATCGCCGAACACATGGTGCGGAGATTGGGCGAGGCGGGCGCGACGCTGGTGCTTTCCGACATCAAACCGGAGGACGAAGCGCGGCGCACGCTGGACGAGTGGAAGATTCCACGCGCGTCGTATTCGTACTTTGCGGCGGATATTACGGATGCGGGCGCGGTCGAGCGCCTGATCGAAAAAGCTTTTGAGCGCTGGCCCGCACTGGACACTGTGCTGGGGCACGCGGGCGGTTGCGGGTTACATCCTTTTGCGACCACATCAGCGGCAGACTATGAGCGTATTTTTCGCTTCAACTATTTCGCGCAGACGTATCTGGCGCGTGCTGCGCTGGCGCAATGGACCAAGCGCGGAATCGCGGGCCACCTGATTTTTACTTCTTCTTATGTGGCGCGCATGCCGCACACGAAAATTCCCGCGTACGCGTCGGCCAAAGCGGCCCTGGAGAATTTCGCGCGCTGCCTGGCGCTGGAATTTGCGGCCACGGGCATCCGCGTGAATGTGGTTTCGCCGGGAAATGTGGCGGCGGGAAGTTCGCTGAAAGTTTTCGAAGAGGACGCGGCCTATCGAGAATTCGTCCTGCGCGTTTCGCTGGGCCGGCGCAACAGCCCCGAGTCAATCGCCGACGCGTTCGTTTTTCTGTGCTCGCCGCTTGCGAGCGAAATTAACGGGCAAGTGCTCAGCGCGGACTACGGCGGGGGGATCGGGAATCGCCTATGAAAGTGGGACTGGGGCTTTACCGGCACATGTTGACGCGTGAGTATTACGATTTCGCACGACAGGCGGGTTGCACGCATGTGGTGATCCATCTCGTGGATTATTTTCGGCAAGGTTCATCGAATCCCGCGAACAACCAGCCGACTGGCGCGAAATACGAACCGTGGGGAGTGGCGGGCGATCCCGAAAAATTGTGGACGGTGGAAGAAATCAAGAATATTCGCAAGGGAATAGAAGATGCCGGGCTGACGCTCGCGGCCATCGAGAATCTGGACCCGGCGCACTGGCACGACATTCTTCTGGATGGGCCGAAACGCACGCCGCAAATTGAAAAAGTTAAGACGATCGTTCGGCGCATCGGCGAGGCGGGCGTGCCGGTGCTGGGTTACAACTTCAGCCTCGGCGGCGTGTGCGGGCGCGTGACTGCGGCAGCAGGACGCGGGCGAGCGGTGACGCTGGGGATGGATGGTCCCGCGGAAGACGTGCCGATTCCGAACGGGATGATCTGGAACATGATTTACGACTCGAATGCGCCACAGGGGACGCTGGCTGCGATTTCTCACGAGGAACTTTGGAAGCGCCTGCAGCAATTTCTGGAAGAGATAATTCCCGTGGCGGAAAAATCGGGTGTGCGGCTCGCCGCCCATCCGGACGATCCTCCGATGCCAACCATGCGGCAGCAACCGCGATTGGTGTATCAGCCCCGTATGTATCAGCGGCTGATTGACCTGGTCCCCAGCTCCAGCAACATGCTGGAACTTTGCGTGGGAACTCTGGCGGAAATGACGGAAGACAATATTTACGAAGCGATTGATTCCTATAGCAGGCAGAACAAAATTGCCTACATTCATCTGCGCAACGTGGTGGGGAAAGTTCCGCATTACCGCGAAACATTCATTGATGAAGGCGAAGTGGACATGCTGCGCATTCTCGCGATTCTGCAGCGGAACCATTTCGACGGCGTGATGATTCCGGACCACACGCCGCAAATGACCTGCGCGGCGCCATGGCACGCGGGGATGGCGCACACGCTGGGATACATGCTGGCGGCGAAAGCGATGCTAGAATCGGCGACCGATAAAAGCAGCGGGAAATCGCTTGTCGCTTCCGGAGATAAATGACTCCGGCTTCCGCAATAACTCCTCCGGCCCATTCGCGAGGGCCGTTGGCCATTGCTTTGGCGGTATCCACGCTCGGCGGGCTGCTCTTCGGTTACGACAATATCGTCATCAGCGGCGCTATTGGATATTTGCGGAACCTGTTTCATCTGGACGCGGCCGGAGTTGGCTGGGCGGCGGGATGCGCTTTGATTGGCTGCGTGGCGGGATGCGCGGGCGCGGGAACGGTTGCGGATTTTCTGGGTCGAAAGAAGGGTCTCGCGCTTTGCGCGGTTTGCTTCACGCTTTCGTCCTGCGGGATGGTTTTTGCCGGCAGCTTGAGCCAATTTGTCGGTTGGCGATTGCTGGGCGGATTGGGAATAGGCGCGGCATCGGTGATTGCGCCAAACTACATCGCGGAGATTGCGCCGACGAAAGTGCGCGGCCGGTGCGTCACGCTGTACCAGATGGGAATCGTGGTGGGAATACTGGCGGCGGTATTCGTCAACATGCTGATTCAGCGAATGGGGGATGACGCATGGAATACGGCGACAGGATGGAGGTGGATGTTTTTTGCGGGCGTTGTGCCGGCGCTGCTTTTTGGCATGATGATCGTTCCCGCGGTGGAAAGTCCGCGGTGGCTGATGAAGGAGGGACGGCGCGAGCAGGCATTGCGCGT
Source organism: uncultured Acidobacteriota bacterium (assembly GCA_963821765.1). GTDB lineage: Bacteria > Acidobacteriota > Terriglobia > Acidiferrales > UBA7541 > Palsa-295. Next base: position 84,676 of record CAWGFF010000002.1, on the reverse strand, counting down.
CCTTACAGAAATCAATGGGCCGGATGTGGCGCGGAGCGAGGCAAACCAGATCGAGGAAACACTTTCGATGGAAGAAGGGCGGTTCTCGGAACTGTTCACAACCTTTCGCCGGCCTTTGCTTTTGGGAATTATGCTGGCCGGACTGCAACAGGTCAGCGGCATCACGCCGCTATTTTCATTCCTGCCGGAGATTTTTCGTTCCGCGGGCGCCGCTACCGGCGATGCTTTCCGGCAATCGGTGATGGTGAGTGTGATCAATCTGCTGTTCACGTTCGTGGCATTATGGCTGATTGATCGCGCGGGCAGAAAAACCTTGATCCTGGCCGGGACTAGTTTGCAATTTCTATCGTTCGCGGCGGTGGGCTGGCTTTACTACGTACACGGCAGCGGCCTTGCGATTCTGATTTTCGTAATGAGCTTCGTCGCGGGGCACGCGGTGGGCAACGGCGTGGCGTGCTGGGTGATAATTTCGGAGATTTATCCGACGAAGGTCCGCGGGCGCGCGATGTCCATCGCAACCACGGCGTTGTGGCTGGTCGGTTACCTCGGCAATCAATTATTTCCGGTGATGCAGAAAAATCTCGGCTCGGATGGGACGTTCTGGTGCTTCAGCGGCGGCGCGCTGCTGACGATCATCCTGGTGGGCTGGCTGGTTCCAGAGACCAAAGGACGCAGCCTGGAAGAAATCACCGAAATCTGGGCGCAGCCTGCGACAGCTTCCGGTTCGACACATTCTTCCTGAAACTGCGGGCGAGCGAATGAAAGATCCTGCGACCCGCTGCGATGCAGAAAATGTGTGGCCCGACCAGGGGTGGATTGATTTTCACTGATTTTCGGAGCTTCTTTGCCGCACACGGACCCGAGCGCTTTGAGAGTGCCGCGCAGGCGATGGCGGATCGCATTTCTGCTGGCCCTCGGAGTGTTGGTCAGTTTTTTCGATCGCATCAACCTCTCCGTTTCCCGCGAAGCGCTTAACGTTTCCTTCGGAATGTCGCTCATTGCATTTGGTTACCTATCCAGCGCGTTCAGCTGGACGTACGCGGTGATGCAGATGCCGGCGGGAGTTCTGCTCGACCGGCTGGGAGTGCGCCGCGTGGGGAGGGTCAGCACTTTGCTTTGGAGCATGGCTTCGTTTGGCGGGGCGCTGGCTCCTGGATTGAATTGGTTTTTAGGCGCGCGGCTGCTCTTGGGAGTAAGCGAATCGCCCACATTTCCCGCAAATGCCAAAGCGATCGGATACTGGTTCGGGCGCACGGAAAGAAGCCTGGCGATGGCAATCACCGATGCAGCGGCAAAATTCTCGACGGCCATCGGAGTTCCCTTCATCGGTTTGCTGGTCTTACATTTTGGCTGGCGCTGGAGTTTTGCGGCGACGGGGCTCATTAGTTTCATTTATTTTGTGTTGTTTTACGCGATCTACCGCAATCCCAGCGAAGATCGCGGGCTTTGCGCCAGGGAGCTGCAATTCCTCGCCGACGACGGGGCGCAGCCGGAAGATGCGACCGCAGGGCGAAGAGGTGCCTCGCTCGGTTATCTGCTGCGCCGGCGCAAAGTGTATGGACTGGCACTGGGATGGGCTGCTTACAATTACACTTTCTTTGTGCTGCTGAACTGGCTGCCCACGTATCTTTCGATTTCGCAGCATGTGGATTTGCTGCACTCCGTTTTCTACACCAGCGTGCCCTGGCTGTGGGCGACTTTCACGGATTTGCTGGTGGGCGGCTGGCTGGTAGATGCGTTGATTCAGCGGGGATGGGATGCGAACCGCGTTCGCCAAAGTGTTATGGTCGGGGGGATGGCGATGGGCCTGGCAATTCTGGGCACCGCGAGGGCGCATAGCCCGATGGCAGCGCTGGTGTGGATCAGTCTGGCGCTGGGCGGTTTGGCGGCGGCCGCGCCGGTAGGGTGGACAGTTCCTTCGCTGATTGCGCCGCGCGAGAGCGTGGGCCGAGTTAGCGGGATTGTGAATTTCTGCGGGCAGATCGCGGCGATCTCGGCGCCCATCGTGACGGGTTACATCGTCTCCGCGACACATTCCTTTGCGGCGGCGTTCGCCACCTGCACCGTGATTCTTTTTCTGGGGATTATGGGTTATATCTTCTTATTGGGACGCATCGAGGCCATTCCTGAGCCGGTGGAAAGCAAGGTGCTCGGATAGTGCCTGGAGCGCGTGGTTGCGTCCGGCAAGGATTTTCGAGGTGCCGCGAATGTCATTGATTCGATTTCTTCGCCGTTCGACGGCTCTGTCGTTGTTGGCTGTACTTCTGGCTCTGTGCGCGCATTCCGTGGCTGGAAATGCACGGGGGGCAGCGCGGCAGAAATATCTATTTTATGTGGGAACGTACACCGACCACGGCAGTGAGGGAATCTACGCGTACCACTTCGATTCCGCGACCGGAGCGTCCACTTCGCTGGGGCTGGCGGCCGAGAGCGCCAATCCTTCATTTCTCGCGATTGCCTCGAGCGGAAAATTTCTTTACGCGGTCAATGAGATTTCGAAATTCAATGGCCAGCCCACCGGGGCGGTAAGCGCATTCGCTATCCAGCCGGCAACCGCGAAGCTTACGCTGCTGAATCAGGTCTCGTCGCGAGGCGCCGGGCCCGCGCATATTGCGCTGGATCGCAGCGGAAAATTCGCGCTGGTTTCGAATTACGACGCGGGAAGCGTCGCCGTATTTCCGTTGCTGGAGGATGGGCGCATCGGTGAAGCCACGGCGTTCGTGCAGCACAAAGGCTCGAGTGTGAATAAGGAGCGCCAGGAAGGGCCGCACGCTCACGCAGCCGCGTTCTCGCCGGACAATCGTTTCGTAATTGTTGCGGACCTGGGACTCGATCAGCTGCTGGTGTACCGCTTCAATGCGGCTGCGGGAACTTTGGCCGGCGATCCACAAATTGTGCGCGCCGTGCCGGGCGCAGGGCCGCGGCACCTGGTGTTCGATGCCACTGGCCGACATTTATATGTGATCAACGAAATGCAATCCACCGTGGTGACCTACGCCTACGACGCAGCAAACGGCACGCTCAGTGAATTGCAGATTGTCTCCGCGCTCCCTAAAGGATTTGCGCGAAGCAGCGAGGCTGCGGAAATTGAGATGCATTCTTCCGGCAAATTTCTATTTGCTTCGAATCGCGGGGACGACAGCATCGCGGTGTTCGCGGTCAACGCGAAGGACGGCACGCTGACGCCTCTGGAATTTGTTTCGACTGGCGGAAAAACGCCGCGGAATTTCGTGCTTGATCCTACGGGGGCTTGGCTGCTGGCGGCGAACCAAGATTTCGACGATATCGTGGTTTTTCGCGTGGATCCGAGCACGGGGCACCTTACGCGAAGCGGACCGGAGCTGCACGTTCCGTCGCCGGTTTGCGTGCGGTTCGTGCCTGCGCCATAAAATTGTGCATACGCGATAGCGGGGACGCGCGGCAACGGGCTGGAGCCGCGATTACCGACACGCCGTCTAATTATTTCTTGTAAATTTCCCACAAAAGGGGAATCACGCCAATGAAATTTGGCCTTTTTGCTCTGCTTGCGCTGGTCGTTCCGGCGTCTCTCTGGGCGCAGGCGACAACACAAACGATTGATGGCTGGAAAATGCAAGACGCAGCGAAAGTTTCCGGAGAGGCTTCGGCCATTTCGGCCGCTGGTTTCGAGCCGCAGGGCTGGTATGCGGCAACGGTACCGGGAACCGTGCTGACCACGCTGGTGAACAACGGTGTGTACCCGGAGCCGTTGTATGGCGAAAATATGCGCGCCATTCCGGAGGGTCTGAACAAGGCAAGTTATTGGTATCGCACGACGTTCAGCGTGCCGGCGGCGTACAAAGGCCACCATATCTGGATTCATTTTGGCGGCATCAACTACAGCGCGCAGGTCTGGGTGAACGGCCACGAAGCCGGGACTATGCGCGGCGCGTTCATACGGGGTGATTTCGACGTCTCGCAATTTGTGCAGCCGGGACGCCGCGCCGTGCTGGCGGCGCTGGTCGCGCCGCAGCCGCATCCTGGGGTGCCGCACGAACATACTGTTGCGCTCGGCGTAGGGCAGAACGGTGGCGAGACGGCGATTGATGGTCCGACGTTTCTCTCGACAATTGGCTGGGACTGGCTCCCCGCCATTCGCGATCGCGATACTGGCATCTGGCTACCGGTAACGATGGATGCAACCGGGCCGGTCGTCGTAAAGGATCCATTTATTACCAGCGATTTGTCGGCGACGCACGACAGCGCGGACTTGCACATTTCCGCTGCGCTGGAGAACAAATCAGCGAAGCCGGTCAGCGGAACGCTTACGGGCGTGATTCGATCGCTAAATGCACAGCCGCAGAACGCGCCATCGAACGCACAGGCGCAAAATTCGCACGACGGTGAGATTACCTTCCACAAATCCGTGACAATCGCAGCGAATGGCGCGGAATCGGTCGCGCTGGATAGCAAATCCACCCCGGAGTTGCACATTTCCGATCCGAAGTTGTGGTGGCCCAACGGCTACGGTCCGCAGAATTTGTACACGCTGACGCTACGCTTTGACATCGGAAAGACTTCTTCAGATAGCAACATGCAGCAGTTTGGCATTCGCAAGATCGAATACCAGGTGGCCGGCTCGGAAAACCTTACGCTTTCAGTGAATGGAGTTCGGGTGATGGCGCGGGGTGGAAATTGGGGGCTCGATGAAGGGATGAAGCGGATTCCGCGCGAGAGGCTGGACGCGCAGTTTCACATGCACGCGCTGGCGAACCTGAACATCATCCGCAACTGGGTGGGACAGAGCACCAGTCCCGATTTCTACGACATGGCGGACAAGTACGGGATTCTTCTGTGGGATGAATTCTTCCAGCCTAATCCGAATGACGGTCCCGACGTGAGTGATATTCCGACGTATCTCGCCAACGTCACCGATAAAGTGCTGCGCTACCGCAACCATCCGTCCATCGCGCTGTGGTGCGCGCGTAATGAAGGCTATCCACCGAAAGAGCTTGATGACACTTTGCAGACGCTGATGACCCGGCTGGACCCGACGCGGCTTTACCAATCGAATTCTTCTGCGGGACGAGGCGTTGCTTCGCATGGTCCTTATTACTGGCGATCGCCGCGGTTTTTTTATGTGATTCACGAAAGCTTTAAGACCGAGACTGGCTCCGTATCCATTCCCACAATCGAATCTATCCAAGGGATGATGCCGCAAAAAGATTGGGAGACGATCAACGACGATTGGGCGCAGCACGACATGGCGGCGGGCGCGCAACGCGGCGATGAGTTTCCCACTTCACTCGCAGTGCGTTACGGGCACATTCGCAATCTTGCCGATTTCGTGCAGAAGGGCCAACTGGCCACCTATGAAGCTTTTCGCGCCATGTACGAAGGACGCAACTCCGAAATGTTCAAAACCACCACGGGGGTGATCACCTGGATGAGTCACCCGGCGCAGCCGAGCTTCGTTTGGCAGCTCTATCATTATGATCTGGAGCCCAACGCTGCTTTGTACGCCGTGAAGAAGGCTTCGGAAACCGTACATGTGCAGCTCAATGAAGAGAACCGGAACATCGAAGTGGTCAACAATCATCCGGACGCGCTGAACGCGCTGACGGTGAAGGCGCTGATTTATCGTTTTGACGGCACGCTTGATTCACAAAACACCTATCCGGTGGCGCAGGTCCCCGGCAGCAGCACGATCAAGGCCGCGCAAATCGAGGTGAGCGCGCGCATCAGCCCGGTATATTTCATCAGGCTCGAGCTTAGTGATGCGAGAAGAAAGCTGCTATCCAGCAATTTTTACTGGCAGCATGTGGCGCAGGATCAGTTCGAGGGGCTGATGAGTCTGCCGACGGTCACGCTCGACGCGGAAGCAAGTGCGCGCACTGACGCGGACAAGACTGTGCTGACCGTTACTTTCCACAACAACACCAGCCACGTCGCTCTGCTCTCGCATGTTCAGTTGCATCAAAAGAAGAGCGGCCGTCGAGTGCTGCCGGTCTTTTACTCCGACAATTATATTTCACTGGTGCCCGGCGAATCGTCCACCGTTTCCATCGAATTCGCGACGAAGGACCTGCAGGGAGACTTACCACTGATCGAAGTGGATGGCTACAACGTGGATGTGAAGCCCGTTGAAGGTTCAGTTTCCGTCGCGGCGAATGTCAACGCACAGTCGGCACACTGGCCCACTTCGAAAATTGTTCCTGACAGCAAGTAAATCGAATACGGCGGCTTCCAGAAGGTGACATGACAAATGTCCCAGCCCGCGTCCTCTCAGCGAAACTGGATGTGAAGATTGACGACCAATTTTGCGGTATCGGCTTCCGCCTTCATTGTTGAGTTGTGATAGCTACTGCCCGCTTGCGCGACCTCTTGCCCGGCGGTCTTTTGGAGAAACTCGACCGGATAATTCGCATCGTAGATGTCGCCGGGTTTGAGTTTCCACTTCTTCAGTAGCGCGGCGGCGGCGCGATCTGGTACGCCGTCGAAGTAAACCTGCCCCATACGAAACTGGGCGCCCTCATCAACCTGGACTGAATAGCTTGCAAGCTTTGCGGCATCGTCCAGGCTTCTTGCCGGGGTGATGCGAACATTGATATAGCCGCGAGAGAGATATGCTTTGCGGACGGTCACGAAACCTGCATCAATCTTTTCCAGATCGGCAACTTCAGATTGATTCATTGCCAAAGTCTTGGCCAGTTCATCGCCGGACAGCGCTTGATTGCCAGACCAGGACGCGCCGTTCCAGGAATACTGATTGCCTTCGGCAACAGGGAGCGTGATGGCGACCGCGGTGACGGGCCCCTTCGAAGTCGCGTCAATGAGAGTTACTTTCGGGCGGCTGAATTGCGAACGCAAATACCCGCGTTGGTAATAAAGGGGAAGCAGCGCGGCCGACGCGTATGCTGCGACGTTGGTGACTGAGAAATCCTGATTCGTGAGAGTGGCGGAGGCTGCAGTTAGTTGCTGGTCCGAGACAGCGGCTTCTCCAGAGAACGCGATGTTTTTGATTGGCTGCGAAATTCCATCCACGCGAAACAAGAGAGAATTAACAGTTCCGATGGAGCCGGAGGGAATTTCGCTGACTTCGCCGGAAATGCCGTTGGCGCGAAGGAAATCCTGGAGCGCGCCGCGAATTCCCTCAACACTGTCACCACGAACCGGGGCCACCCCGGTGTAGAGCGGAACGTGCTTGCGAATCGCGAGTTCGAGATCGGCATCCGTGAACCACACGAAATTGTCGAATACGCAGGGGAGGACGTCCTTTGTCTCAGTGACGCCAAATTCCGCCGTAAGGTCGTTGCCCTTTGTGGAAAATTGAAAAGAGACGGAATCGAACGCTCCGGTCTTCGAGAGGCGCTCCGCCGCGGACTGCAGATCGCCCGCGGCAACAGAAGCACCGACGCGCAAGCCGGATGCGGCGATAGCCTGTTCAGGCGCGTAACGGCGCAAACCGTTGAAATGAATTGCGGAGAGATTGTGTTGTAAAGAGGATTGAGCGCGGACGCACGAAGGTGCAAGCAGCAGTACAGCAAGCGCCCCGAGAGTGCCGTTACGCAACTGGTTAGGTGGCATGGGCGGCATTCTAATTGAAAAGTTGACGACAGACCAGACTAGTTTGAGCCGACGCGCGGGGTAGGTTGGCGCGAAGGCATCGTCATTCCATATTCCTTCTTGACAGGCTTAGAGAAATTCGCCGATGTGTGCCGGAGCGCGATTCGCATTTCTAATCGGTTATATAAATCTGGCTGCGGATGGCGGTGAGCGCAGCGCGCAGCGTGGCGAGGCGGGCCGTTCTGCGAGCGGGGCCCGGAACAGCAGCTTGCCAAACTGCTCGGTTACGTTAAGAAATCGCGTGTTTATAGGCGGAAACGCGGAGGAAGAGGGAGAGAAGCGCGGGAACAGTGTGATTTTCGGTGCGATCAAGTCGATGAGCACTTAGGGACTTGTCACGTGCAGAGCGCGAATGTGCACGGTCTTAATGCAGCCGCGAAACATCTTGACAAAGGGTGGAGGCTACACTATAAGCCTCTTCAAGGAATAACCGGTTAGACTGTTTTAACGCCATCGCTCGCACGACGCAGCGGGAATCGCTGGGGGTTGAGCCGAAAATCCGCCGGCTGACAGGGTCCGATTCGATCGAGCGCTAACTAATTTGGGGGGTGGGGAATGCGATTCACAAGACTTGGAAAGTTGTTGGGCGTTTTGGTTTTCGCATTGGTGCTGTTCACTTGTGGACGGCTGCTGGCCGGCGTGACCGCCAGCATTTCCGGGACGGTGACTGACGCCAGCGGCGCAGTGGTGGCTGGCGCATCGGTGACCGCTACCAACGTGGAAACGGGCGTGGCTACCACGCTAACGACGAACACACAGGGGTTCTACTCCTTCCAATCGCTGCCGCTTGGGAACTACACAATTAGCGTACAGCAAACCGGATTCAAGGGTTACGCGCAAACGGGACTGGTGCTCGATGTGAACTCGGCGCTGGTGATTGACGTGCGTTTGGAGGTTGGCGCCACTTCAGAAAAGGTGGAAGTATCCAGCGACGCATTGCACGTGGACACCGAGAGCACGCAGATGGGCGAGGTGATCACCGGCAAAACGATGACCGATGTGCCGCTGGTGACGCGGAGCTATACCGATTTGCTCGGTCTGCAGCCGGGCGTAGCGCAGACGGCGTCACAAATGACGGGAGCCTACGCGGGACCGTTTATTTCGGCGGGTTTTGCGGTGCCACAAGTATCGGGGGATTTGGATTCCGGCGCTGTGTCGGTGAACGGCATGCGCGAGTCGGAGAACGGATTCATCTTGAATGGAATACTGGTTCAGGAGCTGGGGTTTTCCGGCGCGGGAGCGATTCCAAACCTGGATTCGATTTATGAGTTTCGCATTCTGACGAACAATCCCGATGCCGAGTACGGCAACTATAGCGGCGGCCTCATTAACGTGGTCACCAAGTCCGGCACAAACGGTTTCCACGGGAATCTTTTCGAATTCGTGCGCAATACGGATTTCGACGCCGCGAACTATTTTGCGCAAGGACAACGCAGCGCCTATCACCAGAACCAATTTGGCGGCACATTCGGCGGGCCAATCAAGCGGGACAAGATTTTTTTCTTCGCTGATTATCAGGGAAACCGCGTGATTCAAGGCCAGACCCAAATAATCAACGGGGCGCCGAGCGCGGCAACCGAGGGCGGAGATCTTTCGGGGATCGCCAGCACCTTGCTCGGGTCCACGGTACAGGGTGCGGCATGGGCCTCGCAATTGACCACGCAACTGAGCCAGCCGGTGCACGTCGGTGAAGCTTATTACACGGTGGGTTGTACCAACGCCACGCAATGCGTGTTCCCGAACGCGCAACTTTCGCCGACGGCGTTCAATCCGATCTCCGCGAACCTGTTGCCATACATTCTGCCCGCCAATCAGCCGATCGGCTCGAACGGCACGGGCCAGTATTTGAACAGTTCCGAGGCGATTGATCTGACGGACAACAAGTTTAGTGGCCGGCTAGATGCCAACTCCGGGTTCGGACTTCTCACGGCCTACTACTATTTCGATAAGTACAACCAAACCAGTCCGTATTGGCCCGGGAACGCGCCCCTCTATCCGGGGTTCAACGTAGCCGGGAATGGCACGACTCAGAACGTGAATCTAGGTGACACGAAAGCATTCAGCTCCGCGTCCGTGAATGAATTTCGCCTGGGTTATTTCCGCCTCGATACTTTGTTCAATCAGCCGCAAGGCGGAAAGGGAGTAACTCTCGCCAGCTTGGGATTTGCTTCCGGCGCAGGCGGCGCTCCGGGCATCGTGCCGCTGGTGCCTTCTCTGGAGGGCGTTCCGGAAATTGACTTCAACGACTTTGTAATCGGGGTGCCGAGCCGCCCGAACGGCCTGATCGATAACATTTATCAGGTGGTGGACAATTACAGCCGGATTGTGGGAACGCACACGCTTAAATTCGGGGGCGAGTATCACTACGACCAGCTGGAAGAAGACCTGATTGATAACGTTTCGAATGGGAATTTCTTCTTCGGGGGCAATTTCAACGGCCAAACCAGCGAAACCGGGAATGACTTCGTTGATTTTCTGTTGGGGGCGCCCAGTTCGTACGTGCAGGGGCAGTCTTATCCTTCATACGGCCGAAACTTCTATTTGGGCTTGTATGCGCAGGATAGCTGGCGCATAAAATCGAATCTCACGTTCAATTATGGGCTGCGGTACGACGTCAGCTCGCCATGGAAGGAAAAGTACAACCAAATTCAGACTTTGATTCCCGGGGAACAATCCGTTGTTTTCCCCGGTTCACCGACAGGGTGGGTATTCCCGGGGGATCCAGGCGTTCCGAGCACGCTGGCACCCACGCGTTGGAACAACTTTGCTCCGAGGTTGGGATTGGCCTATTCGTTCGGCGACTATGACGGCTTGCTCGGTAAGATACTGGGCAAATCCGGTACCACGAGTCTTCGCGCCGGATGGGGCATATTCTACAGCACATTTGAAGGCGCCACGAACTTCAATGAAATTGGCGACGCGCCATTCGGCAATTATACGGGACAGAATCAGCCGACGTTTGCTGCTCCGTTTACGAACCGTGCCGCGGGTAATTCGATTACAAACTTTTTCCCGGTAACCCAACCGCCGCTGTATTTTTCGGCGAAAAATCCTGCGAGCGGCCCTCCGTTCGACACGCTGCCTGATTTCTTCAGCGCGTTCGGGACGATCGGCAGCTCGCCGGCTTTCTACAACAAAAACAGGCTGCCGTATGCGGAAGAATACGAATTGTCCATCGAACATCAACTCACGCGTTCGGATTTGCTGACCGTGAGTTATGTGGGCACCCAGGCCCACCGGCTGCTTGCATCGGAATCCGCGAACCCCGGAGTGCCGGCGACGTGTTTGGCTTTCGCCGCGCAAGGGTGCGGACCCGGCGGCGAAAACAATATTTACATAAATGGTGGGACCGGCGCGTTTACGTTGGGGACGCGCGCGCCGTTCAGCGGCGTCCAAGTTCCCGGGACCACCGTATTTCCGTGCGCGCCCGGTTGCGTGACGCCATTGCCGAACGGCAACCTTGGAATTATCCCCTTCGGCAACGACTCGTATTTCATCACAGGGGGCGCTTCGTCCTACAATTCGATGCAGATTAGCTGGCAGCACACCAGCGGACGCCTGCAGTCGTTGATCGGTTACACCTTGAGCAAATCGTTCGACGATTCCTCCGGCTACGGCGAGCAGATCAACCCTTACAATCACCGGCTCAGCCGCGGCCTTTCCGCATTTGACAGCACGAACAATTTCGTGGCGAGCTACAGCTACACGCTGCCAATTGATAAATTGGATGGGCCGAAACGGTTGACCAACGGATGGATCATCAGCGGAATCACGAAATTTGCCACCGGGCTACCTGTAACGCTTGTGGAAACTGACGATCAATCGCTACTCGGCACCGGCTTCGGTGGACCGATTACGCTTCCTGTGGACACGCCGCAAATTGTGGGGCCGCTGGACAAAACGAATCCGCGACAGGTGATTAATGGAGTTCAGGGGTATTACTTCAACCCCGGGGCATTCGGACCTTCTGCTCTAGGGACCGAGGGAAATGCAAGGCGCCGGTACTTCCATGGACCAGGGATTAACAACTGGGACTTTGCTCTCCTGAAGAACACGATGATCACCGAACGGTTCAGCCTGCAATTCCGCGCTGAGTTCTTTAACATTTTCAACCACGCTCAGTTCTTAACACCGAGCGGAATTACCGGATTTAACACGCTAACGGGCGTGGCGACGTCGCAATCGTTTGGGGTTGTCGCAGGTGCTGCTCAGCCCCGCATCGGGCAGCTGTCCTTGAAACTGAACTTCTAACCGAAGCACAGGTAGGGTTCAGCACATGCATCACATCCCGCGGGGATCCGGGAGCACTACGGTTCCCCGCGGTTTTTTTTCGCGAGAAGCGCTGCGGATTTGCGACGGAGCTTGGCAGGATTTAGCGGAATTTAGCGGGACGAAGAGAACACGATTATGCCGGCCCCAGGCGTTCTGGCAGCGACGTTAGTAAAACCCGGGAAGTACGAAATACGTGAATACCCTCTGCCGGAACCTGCTGCTGGGTGTGTGCTGATTCGCATGGAAATGTCCGGGATCTGCGGGACGGACAAGCACACGTTTCAGGGCTATACCGCGCAGTACGGCGGCCGCCAGCTGGAATTCCCGATTATTCAGGGACACGAGAACGTCGGAACGATTGCGGCGATTGGCGGGGACGGAAAGTACGCGGACTTCGAAGGCGTGGCGCTGCGCGAGGGAGATCGCGTGGTCGTCGGCGCGAACGTGGCGTGCGGTGAGTGCTATTACTGCCGGCACGATTTTCCTTACTATTGCTGCGAGAAGACCACGGATTATGGGAATAATTTAAGCGCGAAGAATCCGCCTTACCTGTTCGGCGGTTGGTCGCAGTACATGTATGTGGTGCCGGGAAGTTTTCTGGTGAAAGTGCCGGACGATTTGCCTTCGGAAGTGGCGGTGCTGACGGAAATTTTCGCGGTGTCGGTGGGGCTGGATCGCGCGAAACAGATGTCCGCGTTTCCGAACGAGTCTTTTCGCTTCGACGATACGGTGGTGGTGCTGGGCGTTGGTCCTTTAGGGATGTGTTTTTTGATGAAGGCGCGCATGCTGGGCGCGGGGACGATCATTGCGGTGGATAAGTCAGAGTATCGGTTGAATTTTGCGAAGCGGCTGGGCGCGGACTTCGCGGTGAACGTCGGAACGATGCAAAAGGAAGAGCGCCTCCAGATGGTGCGGGATTTGACGCACGGGCGCGGCGCGGACATGGTGATTGAATGTGCCGGAGTGCCGGAGGCGGTGCCGGAGGCGCTGGAGATGTTGCGCGTCGGCGGATTGCTGGTGGAGGCCGGGAATTTTTCGGAACTGGGCGAAGTGCCTATTAGCCCTCACCGCCATATTTGCGCGAAAAATGCGCGGATTCTGGGCGTGGGTGGCGAAGAACCGGCGGCTTATGGGCCGAGCATGCGGCAGATGGCGCGTTACATGAAGAATTATCCGCTGCGAGAATTTGTGACGCACCGGTACGGATTGCGGGATGTGGACGCGGCGATGAAGAAATCGGTGGAAGCGGAATCAATGAAAGTGGTGCTGCAGCCGTGGCAGTAGTCTTTGCGCGAGTTGTGCGAGGGATTTCAATTTGGCAGGAAAGAGGACTGCATGAGCGCAATCAGTGAACGATTTCTATTTGCTTCGGCACCCGATAGCTGGGGAGTTCTGGATTATCCAGGGCCATCGTGGGAGCAATCCTACGAAAAGATGCTGGATGAAATGGTGGAGGCCGGTTACATGGGATCAGAGTTGGGGCCCTACGGATTTTTCCCCACCGATCCGAAAATTCTTCAGCCGCAACTGGAAAAGCGCAAGTTGAAGCTTCTGGCTTCATTCGTGCCGGTGAAAATGACGGATCCGGCGGCGAGCCAGGCGGTGATGGAGCGAATTCGCAAGGTGGGAAATTTGCTGGCGACTTTGAAGGCGCCATTTCTGGTTATCGCGGATGACCAGTCGCCGGAGCGGAATGCGTTTTCGGGACGCGCTTACGACAAAGATTGCCCTACTTTGAGCGCGGAGCAGTGGAAGCACATCGGCACAATTGTGGCAGATGCAGAAAAAGTGGCAAACGAGTTTGGGCTGGATCTGGTGTTTCATCCGCATGTGGCGACTTACGTGGAGACGCCGGAAGAGTGCGAACGGTTTTACGACGCGACTTCGCACACAAACGTCGGGTTGTGCCTGGATACGGGACATTGCGTTTATGGCTATGGCGATTCGGTGACGGAGGCGGAGAAATACAAGAGCAAGCTGCGGTTTGTGCACATCAAGGATTGCAACATAAAGGTGCTGGAAGAGGCGCGGCGCAACAAATGGACTTTTGAAGAGGCCATCGAGCACAAAGTCTTCACCGTAATCGGCCAAGGCGATATTGATTTTCCGGCATTCTTCCGCACGCTGGTGAAGAATGGGTATTCGGGATGGTCGGTGGTGGAGCAGGACGTGAAATTCGGTGCGACGCCGATTCCACCGGCCGAGAGCGTGGCGGCGAGTTTGAAATATCTGCGCGGAGTTGTGAGTGATTTGGGATTGGCGGCGGGAGCGCGCTAGGGGCGGGCCCGTGGCGTTCCGAGTTCGATGTTTATGCGAACGTTTTTTGGATTCGAGGGAGAAGTTTGAATGAAGAAGCTGGGAATTGGAGTGCTCGGCGTTGGGGAAATGGGGAAACGCCACGCGGAGAACCTGCGAAGACTGGTTCCGGAGGCGCGACTGGTTGCGATTGCAGACGCGTCCGCAGAACGCGCGCGAGTGGTGGCCGAGGAACTCGAAATCGAGAATTGGTACAGCAGTTTGGAAGCAATGCTGGAGCGCAAGGATCTGGACGCGGTGCTGATCGCCACGCCGGACAAATTTCACGCGAAAGCCGTGGAGACGGCGGTGCGCGCGGGGAAAGATGTGTTGTGCGAAAAACCGCTGGCTCTGAATCTCGCCGACGCGCGCGCGGCAATTGACGCGGTGGCCAAATCGGGGCGCCGATTGCAGGTGGGTTTCATGCGGCGCTACGACCCTGCGTATGCAGCCGCGATGAAACGAATTGAAGCCGGCGAAATCGGGGTTCCGGTGATATTCAAATCGCTGGGGCGCGATAAGGAGTGGGGGCCCATCGCGGCATACGAGTCGCGCATCAACGGAATGATCTTTTATACGAATACAATTCACGATTTCGATTTGGCGCGCTGGATGATGCAGGACGAAGTGAGCGCGGTACACGCGTACACGACGACGACGACTCGGCCGGAGCTTGCAACGTACGGAGATTTGGTGGCGAGTGTCGTGAATCTGACATACCAGCGCGGTGCGATTGGAAACGTGGAGTCATATGCGCAGGCGGTTTACGGATATGACGTGCGCACGGAGATCGTCGGATCGAAGGGTTCGATCTTCGTTGGCAGCCTACAGCATGCGCCGGCGGTTTTGCTGACGGCGCGAGGCGGCGAACGGAGCCTCGCCGATCATTTTCTGACGCGATTTGCTGATGCTTATCTCGCCGAGTTGCGGGATTTTGTGCACAACATGCTGCACGATCTGCCGCCGCGGGTGACGGGCGACGACGGACTAAAAGCGCTGGCCATCGCGGTGGCTGCCGAGAAATCGTACCTGCAGTCGAAGCCAATTGAAGTGGCGCTCTCAGATGTGCGAGCGGCATCCTGACGTAGAAGAGTTTTGCATGCACGAGGCTTGGTGAAGCTGTAAATGAAGAAAGAGCCGGCGGGACGCCGCCGCAGTTGGATGGACGGACAACATGACGCGCGCCACTGAAACTGTTTACAAAAGTCCCCTGCACAAGATGACGCAAACCACTCCCACCTGCCTGTGGAATGATTCCGCTTCGATTGAAGAGTTGACCTATTCGATAGAGCATGGCGCGGTGGGCGCGACGTGCAATCCGGTGATTGTGGTGGGCGTACTGAAGAAGGAGATGAGTTTCTGGAAAGGGCGCATTCAGGAATTGATCAAGGAGCTGCCCACGGCGACTGAAGACGAGATCGCGTGGCAACTGGTGCGCGAAATTTCCATCCGCGCCGCAGCGCTGCTGAAACCGATCTTCGACGCGCAACACGGCCGGAACGGCCGGCTTTCGATTCAGACCGACCCGCGGCTATTTCGCGACAGCCAGGCGATCGTGAGACAGGCGGTGGAGTTCAGTCAACTCGCGCCGAACATGATCGTGAAAATTCCCGTGACGCGCGCGGGAATTCCGGCGATCGAAGAAGCTACGTACCGCGGCGTGAGCATCAACGCGACGGTGTCGTTCACTTTGCCGCAGTGCATCGCCGTCGCCGAAGCGGTGGAGCGCGGCCTGCAACGGCGCGCGAAAGAAGGTAAAGAAATCGCGAGCATGGGGCCGGTGTGCACGCTGATGGTGGGGCGTCTGGACGACTGGCTAAAGGTCGTAATGGAAAAAGAAAATATCGCGATTGATCCGGGATATCTGGAATGGGCTGGCGTCGCCGTATTGAAGAAGGCATACAAGATATTTAAAGAGCGAGGCTGTCGGGTCCGGCTACTGTCGGCAGCGTTTCGAAATCACATGCATTGGAGCGAATTTATTGGGGGCGACATGGTGATTTCGCCGCCGTGTCCCTGGCAAGTCCGATTCAATGCCAGCGACATCGAAGTGCGTTCGCGAATTGACGAGCCGGTGCGGCCCGAGATTGTGGACGAACTTTCCAGGAAATTCGCGGATTTCCGGCGCGCCAATACCGAGGGTGGTCTGACGATCGAGGAATTCGATTCTTTTGCACCAACGCGGCGGACTTTGCGGCAGTTCGTCACGGCGTGCCACGATTTGGATGCAATGGTGCGCGATATTTTGATTCCAAATCCGGAAGTTGAGTGATGTAGCGTAACGGCAGATTCGGATTCGCAGGCACAGGAAAAATTTCCTAGATTCAACATTCGGATAGGAGACTAGCACGTGGGAAAACTCGCGATTACCGGTGGTGAACCCGTACGCAAGACGCCCTTCACTCCGTGGCCTGTCGCCACGAAGGAGGAATTTGCCGCACTGGAGGACGCTTTTACCAGCTTGAAGTGGGGTGGCCAGCCATTCCCCGGAAAATATGCGGATGCATTTGCGAAGAAGTTCGCTGCATTCCAGTCCGCGAAATACGGTCAGTGTGTGAGCACCGGGACTGTGGCGATTGAAGCGTGCCTAAAGGCGATTCAGATCCGTCCCGGAGATGAAGTCATCGTTCCGGCGTACACATGGGAAGGCACCGTAGGACCCGTGCTGCTGCTCAACGCCGTCCCGGTATTTGTGGATGTGGATCCGGAGACATATTGTCTGGACACGAAGCTCATCGAGCAGTCCATCACGCCGAAAACCAAAGCGATTCTGCCAGTTCATCTGGGAATGCGGTTCGCGGACATGGACGAGATTCTGCGCATCGCGAAAAAACACAATCTGAAAGTGATTGAAGATTGCGCGCATGCGCACGGCGCGATGTGGAAGGGGCAAGGCGCGGGCTCCATGGGAGACTTGGGCGCATTCAGTTTCCAATCCAGCAAGCTGATCACCTCCGGCGAAGGCGGCGCGGTGATCACCAACACGCTGGAATATATGGAACTGGTGCAAAGTTACATCAACGCGGGACGCGCCAGCCTGACGGACCAATATCATCACCGCATTATCGGATTCAATCACCGGCTGAGCGAACTGCAGGCCTCGGTGCTGGGGCCGCAACTGGAGCGGCTGCCGCAGCAAGCTGCTACCCGCGAAAAAAACGTGAAGCATTTCGAATCCCGGCTGCAAAATAATTCTGCAATCAAATTGCTCAAGCCTGAACCACGGATTACACGCCTGGCGCCCTACGGCTTCATGTTCAAATATTTTGCGGACAAAGCGAACGACATACCGCGCGCGTCGTTTGTCGGCGCGCTACAGCTGGAAGGCATTCCCTGCGATGGGCTTTTCTACGAGCCGGTTTACAAGAGTTCTCTGTTCCCGTTGAAGCCGGAGGACTTCCCTGCTCTGAGTTGGGGGCGCGAGAAGCCGCTGGATCTGCGTAACATGTATTCATGCCCGGTGGCGGATCGCGCTGCATACCATGAGGCGGTGTGGTTTCCGCATCAATTGTTTGTGGGAAGCATCGCGGACGTGGATTCGATAGCGGATGCAATCGAGAAAGTGCTGGGTGCGAGCGAGGAATTGCGCGGCCTAGATCACAAGGCGATTCGAAATCAACGACTGGGGCGCGCGGACCGCGAGAGTTAGGCGTACCGCGAGTGAAAGGTTTGGCGTCGCCGGTTATCGCATCATGAACGGCACCCTGACGCGGGCCGCTACAACTTAAGAAACGATTAACGCTAGCGTCGTGAATTCTGGGGAGAAGTCCAATCCATGGCTGCCGGAAAAAAGGTTGGGTTCGCGGTCGTTGGACTGGGGACCATCGCGCAAGGATTTGTCCTACCGAGCTTCGCGAAGTGCAAGAACGCAAAACTTGTAGCGGTCGTAAGCCGAGATAAGGACAAGGCCGCGCGGGTGGCGCGCAGATTTAAGGCCAGCGCGTACTACAGCAACGAAGAGTACGCGCAGTGTTTGGCGAATCCTGAAGTGTCCGCTGTTTTTGTAGCGACGCCGAATGGTCTGCATGAGTCTTTCACGGTGCAGGCAGCGCAGGCCGGCAAACACGTGTTGTGCGAGAAGCCTCTCGCCGGAACTGCCGAGCAGGCCGCGCGAATGGTGGAAGCATGCCGGCGAAATCGCGTGCTACTGATGACCGCATACCGGAAATACTTCGAGCCTAGCACCCTTTACCTGAAGCAATTAATTCAAAGCGGCGCACTGGGACGGATTGACGTGATCCACACCGCGTTCAGCGAATTGTATCGGCCCGGCAAATCGTTGGCGTGGATGGCAGATTCCAATCTAGCGGGCGGCGGGCCGCTGATGGATTTGGGAGTGTATTGCGTGAACACCACGCGCTGGCTGGTGGACGAAGATCCCGTGGAAGTGAGCGCGCAGAGCTGGGCGCGCGACACGGTGACGTTCTGGGACGTCGAGGAAGGGATTTCGTTCCGTCTGCAATTCCCTAGCGGGCTGGTGGTGCAGGGCAGCGCGTCCTACGGGGCGGTTTTGTCATCCTTTATATACGTGCAAGGGACGAAGGGCTGGGCATCGCTAACTCCCGCGTTTCCATTCGATGAGGTCCGGCGGCTCACCGGAAAGATTGGGAGGCGCGCAATTGACCGGACGTTCCCGATCATGGATGAGTTCGGCCTGGAACTGAACGAGCTGGCCTCGGCAATTCAGAATCGGCGGCCAGTGGAGAGCGACGGCGTACAAGGGCATCGGGACATGGTGATTCTTGAAGCGATTTATAACTCAGCGAAAAAACACCGGCCATTTGTCATAAACTACTGAGAGGCTCGCAGGGCGCGTCGCCGGCTTGCAAATGAGACGGAGGCGCTCTATTTACTTTTTAGTATAAGACTGATAAGGATAACAGCCGTGAAGAAAGCGGGGCGCAAGAAAGCGGGCAAGACCGCGAGCATTTACGATGTCGCGAAATTGTCGCACGTATCCGTCTTCACGGTATCCGCGGTGGTGAATCACAAGAGCCACGTGGGCGAAAAACTGCGCAAGCGCGTGGAAGCGGCGATCCGCAAGCTGAATTACCGGCCCAACCTGATTGCGCGAAGTCTGGCGAATCAGCGCACGCATACCATCGGAATGATCGTGCCGGATATCGCCAATCCTTTTTTCCCGATGGTGGTTCGCGGCGCTGAAGATGCGGCCCAGCGTCATGGCTACAATTTGCTGCTGTGCAACAGCGATGACAGTCTTGCGAAGGAAGAAAAATCTGTCGAGCTGCTGCTATCGAAGCGGGTGGATGGGATCCTGCTGACGAAAGCCGCGGAAGATTTTCGGCCGTCGTTGCGGCAGATGATCAAGGAAGTGAACATCCCTTTCGTGCTGGTGATGCGCACGTATCCTAAATTGACGAATGACGCGGTGATCACCGACGATTATCAGGGCGCGTATGACGCGGTGTGCCACCTGGCGCGTTCGGGACGGCGGCGCATTGGACTGATCGGCGGCCCGCGCAAGGTGAGCAATGCACAAGCGCGCTGGGAAGGCTTTCGCGACGCGTTGAAGGCGGAAGGACTGCCTTACGAACCGGAATTGGATATTGAAGGAGATTACCGGATCGAATCGGGTTTTCGCGCGGGGCATGCATTGCTCTCGCACCGGCCCGACGGAATTTACGTGGCGAACCATTTGATGACCGTGGGCTTGCTGAAGGCCGCGGAAGAAATGGGTTTGCGCTGTCCGGAAGATTTTGGTCTGGTGAGTTTTGACGATTATCCTTGGCTGGGAGTGTTTCGGCCGCGGTTGACGACGGTGGAATTGCCCAAGCACCAGCTGGGAATCGAAGCGGCGGAACTGCTGATCCGGCGCATTGCGGGGGATCGCAGCAAGGCCGCGGTGAAGAAGTTGCCGCCGGAATTGCGCATTCGCGAATCTTGCGGGTTTGCGCTGCATGTTTCGCGCGGCCAATCTGTGGAACGCGACCCCGGAAATGGACAAAGCGCAGGCGTTCGGGATCTACGATAGTGGTGCTTGGTTTTTTTGTGCCGTGGATGCAGACTACGTTTCGCTGAAGTCAATTAATTTTGGCCGGCGAGTGAATCCCTTCGTTTTGTAGCCGCCGTAGAGAATCCCCACTACCAGCCATGCGAGACCGGCGTACTTGGTCCACGTTTGCAGGCTGATCAGCAGCACAAGGCAGAAAACGAAGCCAAAGCCCGGAACGAAAGCGTCCACGAAGAAGTTGCGATGCCCTACGGCTTCGCGCGAAAACCAGAAATGGCGGAACGCCGCGAGATTTACTCCCATGAAGGCGAGCAGCCCGCCGAATGTGACTACTTCCGCGGCGTGTTCCCACGGGATGGTGATCACGCCGATGTAGGCGAGGACGCCGACGATCCATACGTTGTACACGGGATTGCTTTTCTTAGGGCTGAGGTAGCCGAAGATTTTTTTCGGTAGCACGTCGTCGCGACCCATGCTGTACAGCAAGCGCGACGCGCCCACGTGCCCGGCAAGCCCGCAGGCAATGCTGGAAACAAGCAGCATGACACCGTACGCGGCGAACAACGCGGGACCACTGGCCATGCGAGCCACGTCCATGAACGCGGTTTCCGGATTTTGCAGCGTGGTGTAATCCGGCCAGACGCGCTGCGCGAGATACACCTGAAGTCCGCTGAAAAGTCCGGTGAAGATCACTACCAGCACCGTGGCGAGCAGCACGTTGCGCTTGGGGTTGTGAACCTCTTCCGCGAGGATGGAGACGCCATCGAAGCCGATGAACACCAGCGCGGCAAGCGAAGTACCGGCAGCGACGGCGCGCACATTGAACGTGGCCGGATTGTAAATCGGATGCATCGAGAACAGCCCGGCAAAATGCTGGTGCGAGACGATAAAGCGAAACGATTCAACGATAAATACGGTGGTGACCAGCAGCATGAAACCGAGCAGAACTTCGTTGGTGCGCGCGGTGAACTTGATTCCCTGCACCGTGAGGATGGTGATGAAGCCGACGGTGACCGCCGCCAAAATGGCGAAGGGAACGCGTGGCGTCATGCGTTGAATGGCGAGCACCGCGTACAGCGCGTTCTGAATGGGCTGGAAAAGATATTCCAGAAACATGGCCCAGCCCACGACGAACCCGAAGTGCGGATTCAGTTCGCGGCTGATGTAGGTGTACACCGAACCCGCGGATGGATAGACGCTGGCCATGCGGCCGAAGCTGATGGCGGTGACGGACATCGCAACCATCCCGAGCAGGAGCGTCGCGACGGTGTGGCCACGCGAAAGTACCTGGCCTTCACCGAAAAGCGGGACTGCAGCAATGGGAGAAGTGAGAATGATACCGTAGTAGATCAAGTCCCACAGGCCCAACGCGCGCTTGAGATGAGGTTTTTTGGGTGCCGCGGTTTCCTCTGCGCCTGCAGATGTTCCCACCCTTACCTCGCTGTGCCCCGAGTTTCGAAGGAAACTTTTGCAACGGCTGCGCGAATACGACCGCGGCGAAAATTTGCATGCGTCGGAAAGCTAAAAGAAAAATCGTTCTCTCTTGCGCGCCTCCTCGTAGCTGCGGCGCGCGGCTTTCACGGAGTCGCGTTCGGAAACTTCGGCGATGGGCACGTCCCACCAGGATTCGTAGCCGGGAACTCTTTGGCCGTAGGAGGTTTCGATCACAACTACCGCGGTACGGCGTTGTTCACGGGCTGCGGTAAGGGCGGCTTTCAGTTCGTCCGCGGTTTTCGCGCGAGCGGTCCAGGCGCCGAGGCTGGCAGCGTTGGCTGCGAAATCTAAGGGAAGCAGATCACCATCGTACTTGTCATCATTTTTATCGGTGCGCCGATAACGATAGTTCGTGCCCATGCCTTCGTTGCCGCAGGCGCGGCTGAGCCCGCCAATGCTGGAAAAGCCATGATTGTCGAGCAGCACGATGTTGATTTTGAAACCTTCCTGGATGGAAGTGACAATTTCCTGCGCCATCATCAAGTAGGAGCCGTCGCCGACCAGCACGTACACCTCGCGCGCGGGATCGGCCATTTTCACGCCCAGGCCGCCAGCGATTTCGTAGCCCATGCAGGAGAAGCCGTATTCCATGTGATAGCCGCCGGGCTGGCGAGTGCGCCAGAGTTTGTGCAGGTCTCCGGGCAGGCTGCCGGCTGCGCAGACGACGATGTCCGAGGGCTTGGTGAAATTATTCACGATGCCGATGACTTCGCCCTGCGTGATGGGCGGCGGCTGGTGAATCCCGTAGATGCGGTTCACTTCACTTTCCCAGCGGGCGCGGAATTCGTTGATCTTCGCGCGATAACTTTCTTCGATGGAGAATTTGCCGAGAGCTTGCTGCAATTCTGTGATGGTGAGGCGCGCATCGCCGGTCAGTGGCAGGGCTGCGTGTTTGTAGGCGTCGAATTCCGCAACATTAATATTGATGAAGCGGACCTTCGGATTTTGGAACGCAGTTTTTGACGCGCTGGCGAAATCGCTGTAGCGCGTGCCGATGCCGATGATCAGGTCTGCTTCGCGCGCCGCGATATTGGCGCCGGGCGTGCCGGTGACTCCCACGGCGCCGAGCTGCTGCGGATGGTCGAAAGGCAGCGAGCCTTTGCCGGCTTGCGTTTCGCAGACCGGGATGCCCGTCGCTTGCGCGAGCTGCGCGAGGGCTTCCGAGGCCTGCGAATAGAGCACCCCTCCTCCGGCGACGATTAGCGGCTTCTTCGCAGTGCGAATCCAATCGGCGGCGCGGTGCAAGAGAATTTGATCACAGCGATTGCGGGGGATCACCCAAACTTTCTTCGCGAAAAACTTTTCAGGGAAGTCGAACGCTTCGGCCTGGACGTCCTGCGGAAAGGCGATGGTAACGGCTCCCGTTTCCGCGGGCGACGTTAGGACGCGCATGGCTTCGGGAAGCGAGGTCAGCAATTGTTCGGGCCGCTCGACGCGATCCCAATAGCGCGAGACCGGCTTGAAACAATCGTTTACAGAAATATCCTGTGTGGATGGCGACTCAAGCTGCTGCAAGACTGGTGCGACGTTGCGGCGCGCAAAAATATCGCCCGGCAGCAGCAACACGGGCAAGCGGTTTACGGTGGCGGTCGCGGCACCGGTGATCATGTTGGTGGCGCCGGGTCCGATGGATGAAGTGCAGACCAGCGCGCGCATGCGGAAGCTTGTTTTTGCAAATGCCGTGGCGGCGTGAACCATGGCTTGCTCGTTGCGGAAGAGGTAGTAGCGCAGTCCCGGATCCTGTTCGAGCGCCTCCCCGAGGCCGGCGACATTGCCGTGACCGAAAATTCCCAGGCAGCCTTCGAAGAAGCGGAATTGCTGGCCGTCGCGTTCGGAGTACTGATTTTTCAGGTACGCGATCGTGGCCTGAGCCGCGGTGAGACGAACCGTCATTAGGCGATGCCCCTTCGGAATGGTGTCACGCCCCAGCCTCGCTTATGGCACGATTGTCGTACTTGTACCAGCGAAACGAAAGCCTGAGGTTTCGACAACACGAAGCGCCTGGCTGAGGCCAGACGGATGGATGGCGGCGATAGCGTCGCGAGCAACCGATGGATGGAGCGCGTCACAGCGTAAGAAAAGCAAAACCAAGGACAGTATTCTAAGCGATTATAATAATTTGGCACCCAATGACTCCGCCGGGCAGATGCCCTCGCCCGCGCGACTTCCGCTGCTGGGTTGGTTGGTTCGCCATCGCTCCGGTCGCAGGACATCCGCTGGGTCTCCTTTTCCGGCGCGACTATTCGCTCACGAGAGGCAGGCGCGGGTCGGTGTCCTTCCAAGTGGAACGGATCCATACATGTTGGGGATCTTCGGTGACGGTCAAGGCCCGGGCAGAGCCCGCGAGAAAATTTAGGTAGTACACATCGTAACCCGGGCCGGCGACGACCGGATGATAGCCACTGTGCACCAGCACAGTATCGCCATCTTTGACTTTCAACGTTTGATCGGCGCCGTGCTTGCCGGAATAGAGATGCTGCATGGCGAATCCGTCCGGTTGGCGCAGGCGGTAGTAATAAATCTCATCCAGATCCACTTCGACGGGTGGATTGTGCACGTCGTGCTTGTGCGGAGGGTAGCTCGACCAATTGCCACCGGGCGTATAAACCTCAATTACCATCAGCTTATCCGCTGGAAACGCGGGGGTGATGATGTCTACGATCTGGCGGGAAGCGTTTCCGCCGCCACGCAGACTGCTGACCACGTCAGTCGGCGTGATCAGCTTGGGCTGCAGGTGAGCTTCGGACGGCGCGCGACATTCCGCGATTTCACAAACCGTTTCCGCCGTAAAAACCGCTTGGTTTCCGGTTGGCAGATAGAGCGCGAAGGGCAAACCATCAAACACATTTTTGCGCTTGCCAATTCGCCTGGACCCTTGTCCCCAGTCCACCTGGCAGTTGCCACCGAGCAAGACAAGCGCTGCTTCTTCGTGATCGGTGCGCGCGCGCAAGACATCACCCGGCTGCAAGCGGTGGACAAAGAGGCTCATCCATTCCCATCCGGCTTTCTGACGCGGCAACGACAGCAGCTCACCCGCGGATCGCTCCGGCAAGTTTACGGAACGAACGAGAAAGCTGGTCTCGCTCAAGTTTTCTCCTCCGCTAGTCGCAGCCACCGAATATGGCCCTCGGGCATTGTATTTGTCTAACCGCTTTGAGACTATGGCAAAGGAACGCCCGGTTGTCAATTGTGAGCATGGTTTAGCAGGGGCGCCCAGCGCGAGAGGGGGAGACACGAAATGGCCGGCGTTCGGGAACTGGCTCATTACTACGGCGGAGACTGGCGCAGTGTCAAGTCCGCGGAGTACCGCGACGTGCTGAATCCCGCGACGGGAGAAACCTTGGCGCGTGCGCCGATCGCCGCGAGGGAAGATGTGAATGCTGCGGTGACGGCTGCTGCGGCCGCTTATCCGGCGTGGCGCCGTACGCCGCCCGAGGACCGAATCCAATATTTGTTCAAGCTCAAACAGCTGCTGGAAGACCAGGTGGAGGAGCTTGCGCAAATCTGCACGCAGGAAAACGGGAAAACGATCAACGAATCGCGCGCGGAATTGCGGCGAGCGATTGAGAACGTAGAAGTGGCCTGCGGGATTCCGACTTTGATGCAGGGATACAACCTGGAAGACGTGGCGTCCGGCATCGACGAGATGATGATTCGTCAGCCGCTGGGAGTGACGGCGGCGATCACGCCATTCAATTTCCCGGCGATGATTCCCTTCTGGTTTCTGCCGTACGCGATCGCCTGCGGCAATACTTTCATTTTGAAGGCGTCGGAAAAAGTTCCGCTGACGATGCAGCGAGCTTTCGAGCTGATGGAAGGGCTGAAACTGCCGGCGGGAGTGCTGAACCTGGTCCACGGCGATAAGACCGCGGTGGATGCGCTGCTGGAAAATCCTGAGGTGCGGGCGATCAGCTTCGTAGGCTCGTCTCCGGTAGCGAAATATATTTACGCGCAGGCAGCGAAATTTGGAAAGAGAGTGCAATGCCAGGGCGGCGCGAAGAACCATGTGCTGATTTTGCCGGATGCGGACCTGGAGACCACGACGCGCATCGTGAGCGATAGTGCGTTCGGTTGCGCGGGGCAGCGTTGCCTGGCCGTTTCGGTGGCGGTGACGGTGGGCGAAGCGCGCAACGAATTTACGCAAGCAATCGCCAAGCTCGCGGATGCGATTCGCGTGGGCAATGGCTTAGATAAGGATGTTCAGATGGGCCCGGTGATTACGGCGGAAAGTAAGAAGCGGATTGAGGGATTGATCGCCGCGGGAGTGAACGATGGCGCAAAAGTTTTGCTGGATGGCCGCACCGGAAATGGCTCGGAGTCGGTGTCGGGCGGCAATTTTCTGAAACCGACGCTGCTGGATGGCGTGCCAGCCGAGAGTGCGCTTTCGACCACGGAAATTTTCGGGCCGGTGCTCAGCCTGGTCCACGCGAACACTCTGGAAGAAGGGATTGAGACGCTTTCGCGCAGCCCATTCGGAAACATGGCATCGATTTTCACCAGCAGCGGCGCGGCGGCGAGAAAATTCCGCTACGAAGTGCCGGCGGGTAACATTGGAATTAACATCGGAGTAGCTGCGCCCATGGCTTATTTCCCGTTCAGCGGGTGGCGCGACAGTTTTCTCGGCGTGCTGCACGGACAAGGGCGCGACGCCGTGGAATTTTACACGGACAAGAAGGTAGTAGTGGAGCGCTGGCCCAAGGAATGGTCGCGAAGGTTTTAAGGTTGACGACGCGAAAGTGACGACCCACCGGGCGGCGCGATCTACCGCAGCAGACCACGCGGGAAACGCAGCTAGATACCGGGAATCGGGATCTTTTCGACGGCCAACACCGAGCTGGCCTGAACGCCCAGCGTTTGTTTGGCGATAGCTTCCCAAGTCTCGCTCGGAACGCGCAGAAACGCAGCGGCGACGAGCGGATCGAACAGAGTCCCCGAACCGCGCTCGATCACGTCGCGCGCCGCCTGCAGCGGAAGTGCCGCGCGATAGGGCCGATCGGAAGTCATGGCGTCCAGCGTATCCGCGACAGCAAATATTCTGGCGCCGAACGGGATTTCGTCCCCCTTCATTTTCTGCGGATAACCTGAACCGTCGAAGCGCTCATGGTGCGTGAGGACAATGTCCGCAGCTCCCGACAAAAAGGAGATGCTTTTTACCAGTTCGTAGCCGATTCTGGCGTGACGGCGCATGATTTCCCATTCCGAGTCCGTGAGCGGACCAGGCTTCAGCAGCACGCGGTCGGGAATCGCCAGCTTGCCGATGTCGTGCAGCCAAGCGCCCATGGCGATGCTTCGGATGTCTTGTTCCAGTCCGCCGATGGATTTCGCGAGTTCCATGGAGTAGAGAAAAACCCGGCGCGAATGACCTGCGGTAGGACTATCACGCAGGTCAATGGCCGCACCGAGAGCTTCCAGCGTGTCTTCGTAGCTGCGTTCGGTCTGCTGGAGCGCGGTGCGCAATTGCTGCGTGCGTTCCGAGACCATTTCCTCGAGGTGTAGGCGGTATTCCTGCACCTCGCGCTCGAGTTTTTTCTTCTGTAGCGCGCGCTGAAGGCTGCCAAGCACAACATCGGCGTCAAAGGGCTTCAGCAAATAGTCGTCGGCACCCAGCTGCATAGCGCGCACGCCCACGCGCGTTTCGTCTTCGCCGGTGACCATTAGGAAAGCCAGATGGGGATAGCGCTCGCGAGCTTCAATCAAGAGATCCATGCCGGAAATGCCGGGCATGCGCAAATCCGAAATCACCACATCGAAAGGTTGCCGCGCGAGCAGAGAAAGCGCTTCCTCGCCACTGGCCGCTGTACAACACAGGAAAGCCGACTGAGTGAGCATGACCGACAAGATCTTGCGGAGCGCGGGATCGTCGTCCACGATCAACACACGGACGGCGGGCAAGGACGTCGAAGAGTCGGGCGGCGCTTTGGCGACTCGTTCGGGGACCACGATTTGGTTGGTGACGGTCATGTCGAATGCGAGTTCCGTGTCCCGCTACTTCAGAATCCACTCTCCCGTCTTCTCCATAAAACGGAAACCATAGAGCGAGGAATTTCCGGCGCGCTCTTCGGAACGAACCACACGCGCCTTGCCGACGGGCTTATCCGATCCCTTGACGACGTAAACCGCGACGAGCGAGTCCTTCACCAGAGTCGCGGTGCAAGCGCATAGGAAAGCGCTCACGCTAACGTTTTCGGTGAAGGTATTTTCCGTAAATTCTTTCCCGTGGATATCGGTTCCGGAAATTTTCAGCTCGACACGGATCTGGACGCGCACCTCGGTGCGCGGAACTTGCGTTTGCCTTTTTACTCCTGCGAGCGACGTCCGTAGAGCGTCGAAATCTACGGGCTTCTCGAAATAGCCGGCTGTGCCCATTTCCTTGCAAGAATCCTTGATTTCAGCGGCGGTCTCGCCGCTCACGATAAAAATCGGAACGGGCTGTGCCTTGTTGACGGCGCCCAAAGCGCGGCACAGCCCGAGGCCCGAATGTTTGGGCATGCGCAAATCCATCAGGATCGCGTCGGGCTTGTGCTCCATGGCCAGAGCGAGAGCTTGCGCGGGATCGTCTGTGTCAACAATCTCGTAATCATCCGATAAATTCAGGCGGAAGAGGCGGCGCATGGCCTCGTCGTCATCCACAATCAAAAGTCGCCTCATGGCTGGAATTTTCTCCGGTTGCAAAATCCATTCTTAGGTGCGTGTCAGAATCAGCGGCTCCGTAGGGACCGCCAATGCGGCGGCGGCGGCGTCCGCGTCCAACACTTCGCGGACTTTGCGGATCAGGTTCTCTTCGCTGAAGGGTTTGTGCAGCAAATGAGTGCCGGATTCCAGTACGCCGTGATCCATGATCGCGTCGTCCGTGTAGCCGGACATGTACAGAATTTTCAGACCGGGCTGAAGCAGTGCCAGACGTCCGGCGAGGGCGCGGCCGTTCAAACCGGGCATGATGACGTCGGTGAGCAGCAAATCGATGCGCTCGGGCTTTTGTTCCAGCAATCGCAGTGCGGCCGCGCCGTTGGCGGCGACCAGGACGTGATAGCCGTGCTGTTCCAGCAGCATGTGAGTGAGCTTGCGCAGCGCGTCGGCGTCTTCCACCAACAGTATGGTTTCCGCTCCGCGAAACGCTTCGACGATGGGGGCGACAGGCTCGGGCACACTCACCAGTTCCTCAATGCGTGGCAAATAAATCTGGAACGCGGTCCCTTTGCCCAGCGCGCTTTCCACCCAGACATAACCGCCGCTTTGTTTCACCACTCCGTACACGGTGGCGAGACCCAGTCCGGTGCCTTTTCCTCGTTCTTTGGTAGTGAAAAAAGGCTCGAAAATGTGAGCGAGCGTTTCCGAGTCAATCCCCGTCCCAGTATCGGCGACCGATAACATTACGAAATCGCCGGCTTTGGAACCGGGATGCGAGCGAGTCCAGGCTTCGTCGAGCACGGCATTGGCCGTGGTGATTACGACCTTCCCGCCGTCGGGCATGGCGTCGCGCGCGTTGACGGCGAGGTTCATCACCACCTGCTCGAGCTGTCCGTGATCGGCCTTCACGCGGCCAATCGCAGGGTCCAGAGCAATGACGATCTCGATATCTTCGCCGATGAGGCGCGGCAACATTTTTTCCATTTCCGAAATCAATGAATTGATGCTGAGGACCGCAGGCGCGAGAACTTGCTGGCGGCTGAAGGCGAGTAGCTGGCGCGTAAGGGAGGCGGCGCGCTGGCCGGCCTTCTCGATTTCTTCGGCATGTTCGAGGAATGCGCTTCCCGGCGGCAGCGTCCGTTTCAGCACCTGGCTGTAACCGATGATGACGCCGAGCAGATTATTAAAATCATGCGCGATGCCGCCGGACAGCCGCCCGACTGCTTCCATTTTTTGCGCCATACGCAACTGGCGCTCCAGCAGCCATTTTTCGGTGACGTCTTCCGCGAAAACTTCAAAATATGCCGCGCCATCGATTGCAGACTTCACAAACCAGCCGCTGCAGCGCGCTTTGATGGGCGTGCCGTCCTTGCGTTTCCAATCCACTTGAACATCGGTGAATTCTTTCTGCTTGATAAACAGATCATTCACGCGCTGGTGTTCGAGCGGGTCCACATAGACGTCCGTGATGAGATTCAGCAGCAGCAAGTCCGCCTGCGATTCGTAGGCCAGCATTTTCTGCAGCGCGGGATTGACGAGCAGCAATTTGCCTGACGCTTGCGCGCGGTAAATACCGTATGGCGCGTTTTCAATTACGGAACGAAAACTGACTTCGGACAAGCGCAGTGCTTCCGAGGCTTGCTTTCGCGCGGTGATGTCGCGGTTTACAATGACGAGTTTTTCCGGAACGCCGCTGGCGTCGCCGATGACGCTGGACGTGGACTCCAGCACGAGCCATGTGCCGTTCTTGTGGCGGATGCGATATTCCAGGTTTTTGCCCACGCCGCTGCGGCGCGCTTCGCCGGCAGCGGCTTTCACGCGCTCGCGGTCGTCCGGATGAATTTGATCCATGGATGATGAATTCTTCAGTTCCTCGGCGGAGTAGCCGAGAATTTTCTGGTAAGCGTCGCTGTTGAAGATGCGCCGGCCGTCCATGTCCACAACGGCGATCATGTCCGCGGCGTTTTCGCTGATCAGGCGGAAAAGTTCTTCGCGTTCCGCCAGACGGTTGCGCATGCGATGAATCTGCAATTGCTGAAAGATCGTGTAGATGTCGAAGATCAAGACTAGGGCGACCAAGCCCTGTACCACCGGTGGAAGCAGGTGGAGGGAAAACTCGTTTTCTTGTAGCCCGAGGCCTGGCAGGATGAAGGCCATCAAGCCCGCCAGGAGAACTAAGCTAACCAGAATTGCGACGATCCACAGTTGCCACTCTCTGCGCTCGATGCGGCGCAGGTGGATCTTTACAGTGTCAATCGGCTTGCTGCGTTTCGATCGACGTCTTTGTGGTTTCGTCAGTTCCACGGTGCTCCTGTCGGCCTTAGCGCTGGAGCGCACAATCGCTCCCGTGCAATGCACGAGGATGCTCCCACGCGCAAAGTTGGGCTCCAGTTTCTACAGCACGATGTCGGCCATGGAGCGCGGCTTCGCTCCGTCGAGTTAAGTGCTTGAGGTGTGAGACGGATGGAGGGAAAGCCCGCGGCGAAAAAGATCAGCGCGCCAATACCCGGGAGATGCAGTTGGTTCCAGTGCGAACCTGACGTTTCGAATCGGAACATGCCGGGCGTGCCCTGCTTTGCCGGTGCCGTCGCCTACGCGTGCCAGCAGAGCGAAGGCTTGCGGTACGCAGATTCGCCGCGATGCGAATTTTTGATGATGCGGGAACTGCTTTTCGGCTGTCACGATTCTGTAACATGGCGCGCAGATGACCTTCGCGGGGCTTCGCAGTCTTCGTGAAATCGTAGTAGGCTCTTGCGTGCGCAAATGAATAATCAGGAAACACAAAAGCTGCGGAACCTGCTGGCGCAAAGGCAGTGGGAGCCGGCGGTCGAGCTGCTGCGAAAAACTGATCCCACGTCGGCCGCTGATTTTTTTCTAAGCGCGCCATACGACGAACAGCGCGCGCTGTTTCACGCGATGCCCGTGGATCTGGCGGCTTCACTGATCGTGCACCTGCCGTATTACCACGCCTATGTGCTGTTACATTCGCTCCCGTCGCAGGAAATGCGCGCGGTGGTAGAAGCGATGACGCCGGGCGAGCGCAATCATTTTCTGGACGCGCTGCCGGAAGAGGCCTGGCAGTGCTTGATGGACGAACTTGCGGAAGCGGGAACGCGAGCGCCATACTGCGCGGTGCCGGGCGCCGAGACCGGCGAAGCTATCACGGAGTTTGCGCCACCGGCCGTTGATACCGAGCCGATCATTCAGGCGCGGCAAATCGAAAAGAGTTACCAGCAGCCCGACGGACGGCAAATTCAGGTGATTGCGCCGGTGGATTTCTCCGTTGAGCCGAACATCATCATCGCGCTCCTTGGCCCGTCCGGTTCCGGAAAATCCACGCTGCTGCGAATTCTTTCCGGCCTTGCGGCGCCTTCGGCGGGAGAAGTTTTGTGGCACGGAAAGCCCATGAGTGGCTGCCGGCCGAACGTGGCTATCGTGTTTCAGAGTTTTGCTCTTTTTCCGTGGCTTACCGTGCTGGAAAACGTGGAAGCGCCTTTGCTCGCACGAGGCATCACCCATTTTGAACGGCACCGCAAGGCGTTGCGAGCGCTGGCTTCCGTCGGATTGCACGGCTTCGAATCCGCATATCCCAAGGAATTATCGGGCGGAATGAAACAGCGCGTCGGTTTTGCCCGTGCGCTGGCCGTGGAGCCGGAGATTTTGTTCATGGACGAACCTTTTTCCGCGCTGGATGTGCTGACGGCAGAGAACCTGCGCGGCGAGTTGCTGGAGCTGTGGCTGGCGAAGAAAGTGCCCACGCGAAGTATTTTTATCGTCACCCATAATATCGAGGAAGCGGTGCTGCTCGCGGATCGCATCATCGTGTTGGGGCGAAATCCGGCCAAAATACGCGCGGATTTTCGCGTGCCGCTGCAACATCCGCGCGACCGAAAGTCCGCCGCCTTCGTTCTTTACGTGGATTACATTTACAAAGTAATGACGCAGCCGCAGCTGGAGCTCGCGCCGCCGTCGAAAACCGAGCACAAGGAAAAGGTCGCGGCGCAGATGCTGCCGCACTCGCGGCCAGGCGGCATCGCTGGTTTGCTGGAGCTGCTGGACGATCGCGGCGGTGAAGAAGACATGTACCACATCGCGGAGGAACTGCTGCTGGAGGTGGACGACCTGTTGCCCATTCTGGACGCGGCGACGCTGCTCGGATTCGCGACAGTACACGAAGGCGATGTGCGTATCTCCGAGCAAGGACGCGCTTTTGCGCAGGCGGACATACCCACGCGCAAATTATTGTTTCGCGAAGCGGTGCTGGCGCACGTTTCGCTACTGCAACAGATTCAATCCACGCTCGAAAGGAAATCCAATCACACCATGCCGGTGGAATTTTTCCGCGACTTGCTCGACGAACGTTTCGCGCAGGTGGAAGTGGAGCAGCAGATTGAAACGGCGCTGAACTGGGGCCGATATGCGGAGCTTTTCACTTACGACGCGGAAGACGACACTGTACATCTGCATTCGCCGGAGCATCACGGCGAAAATTCCCCGGAAAGCGCTTCCCTGCACTGATGGCCAGCGGAACGCAGAAAGTTTCCACCCGCATGCTGACCTGGGGAACGATTCCCTCGAACGTGCCTTCCCTATTCCGCGACCTGCCGATTCTGCTGGCGGCACTGGCGTTTTTTTACGCCGTGCTTTCCATGACGCATTACTGGATGACGCCGGCCGGCGCGCCGATGGAGATTCATCTGGAGCCGAGCGCGCTGCCGAGATACGCGATGTTCTCGGTGCTGCGCATTGCGGCCGCCTACGTCGTGAGTCTGGTGTTCACGGTGGTGTACGGATACATCGCGGCGTACAACACGCGTGCGGAAAAGTTTATGGTGCCGCTACTCGATACACTGCAATCCATTCCCGTACTGAGTTTTCTTCCTGGCGTGATGGTTGCGATGGTGGCGCTTTTTCCCACGCGCCAACTGGGTGTGGAACTCGGCTCTATTCTGCTGATTTTTACCGGGCAAGTCTGGAACATGACGTTCAGTTTTTATTCATCGCTGAAAAGTATTCCGCGCGAAATGCGCGAAGTGGCGGAGATTTACCGTTGGAGCTGGTGGCAGCGATTCACGCAAATGGAGCTGCCGTATTCGATCATCGGGCTGGTGTGGAACTCGATGATGTCCGTGGCGGGCGGCTGGTTTTTTCTGATGGCTTGCGAAATGTTCACGCTGGGCGATCGCGATTTGCGTCTGCCCGGCTTGGGTTCTTACCTGCAGACGGCTGCAAACGCCGGCAACACGCGCGCGATCTGGTGGGGCATGGGCGTGATGATCGGAATTATTGTGGTAATTGACCAACTGGTATGGCGTCCGGTGATCGCGTGGGCGGAGAAATTCAAATTTGAACAAGTGGAATCCACGGATGCGCCGAGTTCGCCGGTTCTGGATTTGCTGCGCAGTTCGAGAATTGTGCCGTTCTTCTCGCGGTTGACGGTACAACCCGCGCGCGAATTCCTGAGCTTGCATTTTGCGCGCAGCCACGCGACGGAAGCCCCGCGAAGCGCAGCACGCGGCGTTTTTCAGTGGCTCACACGCCTGATGCTGGCCGCGCTGCTCGCAGGGGTCGTGTACGAATCCGTGAAGATGGTGATGATGCTCACCCATCTGACGCGCGAGGAATTACGCAGCATATTTCTAGGTGCGGGCGCGACGTTTCTGCGCGTAGCGTTCACTTTGTTCCTCGCCGCGCTGTGGACCATCCCGGTGGGAATCCTGATCGGACTGAAACCGAAGCTTTCGGCAATCGCGCAGCCGATCGCGCAGGTGGCGGCATCGGTTCCAGCAACCGCGCTGTTTCCGATCATCTTGCTGGTGTTGATTCGCGCCGGCGGCGGGCTGGGAATCGGCTCCATCATGTTGCTGCTTCTTGGGACGCAGTGGTACATCCTGTTCAACGTGATCGCGGGAGCCATCGCGATTCCCACCGATCTGAAAGAGGTGTGCTCCGTTTTTCGATTTGGGCGGACGGAGCGCTGGTGGGAACTGCTATTGCCCGGAATTTTCCCGTTTTTGATCACGGGATTTGTGACGGCGTCGGGCGGCGCGTGGAACGCCAGCATCGTCGCGGAATATTTCAAATTTCGCGGGCATACCTATCTGACCACGGGACTGGGAGCGGTGATCAGCAGTGCGACGGACACCGGAAATACGCCCGTACTTCTGGCGGCGACGATTTTGATGGCGGCGATGGTGGTGACGATCAACCGGCTAGTGTGGCGGCGGCTGTACCAGCTGGCGTCGACGCGATTTCGCCTGGAAAACTAAGCACGGAGTGGATCGTGGCACCGGCGCATGGCACGCAACGCCCCCTGTTATAATGTCCGACAGTCTAGCGTTTCACAGCCCACAGCAAACCAATCCCACCGAAAATAAACTCGCGAGCATCCACGCGGTGGTACCCCGCGCCCTGCAGCAGCGAGGAGTATTCCTTAACGGAGAGGAAGCTGCGGATCGAATCCGGAATATAAGTGTAGGTGCGTGGTCTGCCATGCAAAAGCGTGCCCCAAAATGCGCCCTGCACGTACAAAAATCCCAAGTACAGCTGACGGAACACGCGGTTGGTCGGCAGAAAAAAATCTAGGCTGACCATCACGCCGCCCGGTCGCGTGATACGTTCGATTTCGCGCACCGCGGCGCCGAGATTCGGAAAATTTCGCAAGCCGTAGCCGATAAAGACGCAATCGAAAGACGCTGAGGCAAATGGCAACGCGGTGGCATCCGCACAAACCGCTTCCTCCAGCCCATTGCGGCGCCCGACGCGCAACATTTCTTCGGTGATGTCCACCGCCACCGGGCGCGCAGCCGGCAAATGCTCGCGCACCAGCCGGGAAAAATCGCCGGTGCCTGAAGCGAGATCCAAGACCAGCGCATTTTCTGGCAGCGAGGCGCCCAGCACGCCGAGACGTTTCCAGCGGCCGTCCATGCCATAGGAAATGACCCGCGTGATGAAATCGTATTTGGGCGCGATCTTGCTGAACATCTCGCGCATCTTGCGCGTGTCCTGGCGTTCGGCGGGAATAGTCATCGGTGTGCGAATTTTACACGGTTTAATGCTGCTGAGGGCGACGTTATTTCAGCGCGCGGGCGGAGCGAAATTCGCAGCACGCTCGAGCTCCACGGGCTGATTTTTTTGCGCGACGCCGGCGGCTTTTGCGCCCATCTTGCTTTCCACCTGGTGGCGAGCGGTTTGCACGGTGGCCAGCTCGGAGCCGGGCGCGCCATTCAGCAGATTTTCCGCGTGGAGCAAGGAAGCGTACGCCAATTCCTCCGGCGCATTCTGACCGCGCAGGAATTGCCCGTAATTGAACCAATCGAGTGCCGCAGCTTGTGCGTCGCCGGTCTGCGCGTCGAGCACCAGCGCGCGCTGATAGGATCGTGCGGCTGCGGCGGCATCGCCATTCCTGGCCTGCAAATCCGCGCGATGGACGAGCGCCAGGCTTTCCAGTTTCGCGTCACCGGCCTGCTGAGCCTGCGCGACGGCGGAGTCATACCTTGCGAGCGCCGCAACAGATTGATTGGTGCGCGATTCGTCGTCAGCCAACTGAATCGTGGCAGCGAGGATTTGCTGCCTGCTGAAGGCCGTCGCATCCCGCGCCGGCTGCGGACTCACGTCGGCAAACTGCAGGAACAAATTCCAATGGCGTGCGGCGGCCGCGGGTTCGCCGCGCTGGTCGAATGCTTCCGCGAGATAAAGGTGCGCATTCGGCTGATCGGGATTCACGTCCACTGACCTCTGCCAGGAATCCATGGCCTCCTCAGGATGTCCGAGGCGCGCGGCCAGCAAGCCGTAGTTGGTCAGCGCGTCCGTGTCGCGCGGAAATCGCTGCAGCATTTCTTGATAGAGCGCATACGCATCAGCGTAGCGGCCGTCGGCGATTAGCGCGCGAGCAGCGGCTTGCTGCAGTGTGATGCTGCTGGGATTGAGGCCGACGGCGCGAGTGAGCGCCGCGATGGCCTGGTCGTGTTGCCCCTGCTGCGTTTCGGCGCGAGCGATGCGCTCTTCGACGAAACTGTCGTACGGGTTAATCTGCGCGGCGCGCAGAAGAGCTGGAAGATTTCCTTCGTCGGTGCGCAGCGCGAAATGGAATTGATCGAAACCACCCCACAGGAACAGCACCACGGCGAGCGAAATTCGAAACGCGGGAGCAGAAAAAACGCGCACCGCGAGCGCGCGAACGGAACTCGAAGGACGCGAAGATACATCGGCTGCAGCAGCGGACGGTTTGCCGCTCTGGTCAACGAGCAGAGCCGCGACGCGTTTGTCTCGAAGTTTCCACAATTTCGCATCGAGGATGAAATGATGAATATTCACGAGCGATACAAAAATCAGGAAACTGGTGGTGAAATCGTAATGGAACAAGTAGCTCACCAGCCACGGGCCGGGGATGAAGAGAGCGATGCCGCCGGCGATGAGCGTGGCGAAATATGCGGCGACGTGCCAATTTGTTTGCCCCGCAGCGCGCGCTTCGCGGCGCTGGTAATAACTGGTGATCCATATGTACTGCGCCGAATGTAGGACGGCGAGAATTCCGCTGCTATAGCGCGTCTGCGGAACCTGCGAGGCGGAATTTAATTCGAGCAGCGTGGGCAGCACGAACCAGAGGAATTGGGTGAATGCCAGGGTCAGCGGCGCAACCAGGGCGCGCGCGCCCATCGTGCGAATCAAACGCCGGAATCCGAGAAACGTGCAAACCGCAAACGACGCGCCGA
The DNA here is from genome assembly GCA_963821765.1 of uncultured Acidobacteriota bacterium. Lineage (GTDB taxonomy): Bacteria > Acidobacteriota > Terriglobia > Acidiferrales > UBA7541 > Palsa-295. The sequence goes on along the minus strand of CAWGFF010000002.1, from coordinate 47,719 downwards.
AGGCCAAGCGCAAGGGGAACGTAAACTTCGACGGCAATCCGAGCGAAAGGATCAACGGATCGGTCGAGCCGCCGGTTTCGAAGCTGGCCAGCAGCATCAGGTACGACGCCACAAACGCGCCACGCAACCAGCGCCTCTCGCCTGCAGTGATTTCCGCGCCACTGCGCCGCGCGAACATCATTAATAGGCCGTAGTTCTGCCCGGAGTAATGCCAGGGGCTCCAGCAAATATAAAGCGTGAAGAGCCAGGGAAAGAATCGCGGAGATGCGTGCATCACGATGCCCGTAAGCACCAGCAGCAGCGTAACGTGCAGCGTGACGAATTTGTATTTCTCGAAATCCGCGCGAGTGTGATACGCGCGGTAAATCGTGGCCATAAAATGCGGGTAGTTGAAGACGATGGCCAGCAGATAAAATGTCATGGCCCAGGCGTGCGTGTGCGCCGGGGTCATCAACAGCGCCACCGCCAGCAGCGGAGCCGACCACGCGCCGCAGCCGACTAGCAAATCGAGCCACGGACCGTATATCCATGAGCTCGATGACCCGGGGCCGGTCGCCGGTAGCGCCGGTTGCGAGGCGGTGATGGGTTCGACTGTGACGCTCAAGCTGGGATCCTCGGGATTCTGTTTGCCGCGCTCGCTGCACTCAAGTTCACAGCAAGTCAGACGACCCGCAAGTTTTCGGGATGAGGTGTAAGCGCACAGTTTACTGCGATTGCGGAGCCGGCTCCCCGCGGCGTCATATCGCAATGCTGAAAGCGTAACTTCCGATAGATATAAGCGTGAGTTAATGGCGGCGGAAGCGGTTGGTGAATGGCGGAGATTCGGGTTATGCGCGAGCCGCGAAGTATGGCTTAATAAATGCGAAGATTTTTGATGCTGCGGGACGTGAAATTATGAAGGCGGCTAGAGAGTACTTTTTTGGCTATTCTGCGACGTTAATGAGCATGCGCGAATCATATCGTAAGAAAGGAGTTCGAAAATGCAACTGGGAATGATCGGGCTGGGGCGGATGGGAGCGAACATGGTCCGGCGGCTGATGAAAGCCGGGCATGAATGTGTCGTGTTTGATATGTCGCCGGCTAGCGTGCAGGCACTGGCAAATGAAGGTGCGACGGGCGGCAATTCATTGGATGATTTTATCGCCAAGCTGAAACAGCCGCGCGCGATCTGGCTGATGGTTCCCGCAGCTGTGGTGGATGGCACGCTCGCGCAGCTGACCCCAAAACTGCAGAAGGATGACATTCTTATTGATGGCGGGAATTCCTATTACATTGACGACATCCGCCGCGGGAAAGAACTCGCGCCCAAGGGAATTCAGTACGTGGACGTGGGCACCAGCGGCGGCGTGTGGGGCCTGGAGCGCGGCTACTGCATGATGATCGGCGGCGAGCAGGCCACAGTGCAGCGCCTGGATCCGATTTTCAAGACGCTGGCTCCCGGACGCGGTGATATCGCTCGCACGCCGGACCGCGACAAAGTTCCGGGCACCGCCGAAGAGGGTTACCTGCATTGCGGCCCTTCCGGCGCCGGCCATTTCGTCAAAATGGTGCACAATGGAATCGAATACGGCGTGATGGCCGCGTACGCCGAAGGCCTGAATATTCTGCATCACGCCAACGTGGGCAAAGTAAAACAGACGCAGGATGCGGAGACCACGCCGCTGCGTTCGCCGGAACATTATATGTATGACATTAATCTGCCGGACGTGACGGAGGTTTGGCGGCGCGGCAGCGTGATCGCTTCGTGGCTGCTGGACTTAACGGCGATTGCATTGCTGAAGTCTCCCACGCTGGGCGATTTTTCCGGCCGCGTATCGGATTCCGGCGAAGGCCGCTGGACAATCCAGGCAGCGATCGAAGAAGGCACGCCCGCGCCGGTGCTCACCAGCGCGCTGTTCGAGCGGTTTACTTCGCGTGGTGAAGCCGATTTTGCGAACAAACTGCTTTCAGCGATGCGCTTCGAGTTCGGCGGGCACCACGAGAAGAAATCATCAGGATGAGCGATGGCTGACACTAGCACTGCAAATCTGGACGTGAAGAGCACCATAGCCGGGCCAAAAGTGCCTTCCGACGCGCTGGTATTTTTCGGCGCGACGGGCGATCTGGCGCACAAGAAAATCTTTCCGGCGCTCCAGGCAATGGTGAAGCGCGGAAACTTGAATGTCCCGGTGATCGGCGTAGCCAAGGCGGGCTGGAACATCGAGCAACTCCGCGAGCGCGCGCGCGACGGCATTGCAACATTCGGCGGCGGCGTGGACGAAGCGGCGTTCACGAAACTGGTGGGGCTGCTGAAATATATTGATGGTGACTATCAGGACCCCAAGACGTTCGATCAATTGTGCAAAACGCTCGGCGGCGCGAATTATCCCACGCATTATCTGGCGATTCCTCCGAGTCTGTTCGCCACCGTGGTGGAAGGCCTGGGGAAATCGGGTTGCGCTACCAATGCGCGGGTGATCATCGAAAAACCGTTCGGGCACGACCTGGCATCGGCGCAGCGCCTGAACGCGATTCTGCAATCGGTGTTCCCGGAATCGGGAATTTTCCGCATTGACCATTATCTTGGCAAGGAAGCGGTCGAAAATCTGCTGCTATTCCGCTTTGCCAATGCGTTTCTCGAGCCGATCTGGAATCGCAACTACATTCACAGCGTGGAAATTACCATGGCGGAATCTTTCGGCGTGCAGGGGCGCGGAAAGTTTTACGACGAGACGGGCGCCATTCGCGACGTAATTCAGAATCACCTGCTGCAAGTGGTAGGTTTTCTGGCGATGGAGCCGCCGACCAGCATGTATCCTGAATCGTTGCGCGACGAACAAGTGAAAATTTTCCGCATGATTCCGCCGATCAATCCCACCAATCTGGTGCGCGGGCAATTCGCGGGCTATCACCAGGAGCCGGGCGTCGCGCCGAATTCGGAAGTGGAAACGTATGCCGCCGTTAGCTTGGAAGTGGATTCCTGGCGCTGGGCCGGCGTGCCATTCCTGATTCGCGCCGGAAAGTGCCTCGCGGTGACGGCGACGGAAGTCTTCGTGAAGTTGCGCCAGCCGCCTCTTACGAAATTGCCGCCAGGATCAAATTACTTTCGCTTCCGGCTGGGGCCTGACTTGTCATTAAGCCTTGGCGCGCGCGTGAAACGTCCTGGGCCAAGGCTGCAAACAATGGAGACGGAGCTTTCGGCGGTCTCGTCTGAGGCAACGGGCGAGATGGAGGCCTACGAGCGGCTACTGACTGACGCGATGAAAGGCGACTCGCTGCTCTTCGTGCGGCAGGATGCGGTGGAAGCGGCATGGGCGATCGTCGAGCCGATACTGGGCGACATTGTTCCGATCCAGCCTTATCAGCCGGGAACTTGGGGGCCAGTGGAGGCCAACCACCTGGCAGCTGCAATCGGCGGATGGCATAATCCGGCGGGTAAGGCGACCGACGAATAATCCCGCGCCGGCGAATCATTGCCGGGCATTTTTCCGGGCGCTGGGCGCCGGATGCAGAATCACGCAGGATTTTTCGCGGCGTGCGATTTTCCCCAAGCGAACGCAAAGACTCCCAACGCGAGCAGCAGCGCTGTAAGACCCACAATTTTCACCACCGCCAAGACTTTGTGCGGCTCGTCGTCCGGCGGAATTACCGAAAATGCGATCGTGACCAGAGTCGTCGTGAATCCCAGCACGCCGAGCGCAAAAGCCGCAAGCCGACCGCCGGGAATGCGCATCACTTCAGCCCCAGCCGGCTCCCGCTGCAAACGAATCAGCGACGCAAACACAAAAAGATACGGAATGAAATAAGTGATGATCCCCATGCTCACCAGAACTTCATAAGCGCCGTACACACTTGTTCCCGCTTGACCCAGCACGATAAAAATCACGCCGCAGCCCGCTTGCACCAGCAGCGCCACATAAGGCGTGCCCCATTTCGGATGGACGCGCGCGAACGCGGACGGCAAATAGCGATCGAGTCCTGCCACAAACGGAAGCCGCGCCGAAACTGCCAGCCAAGCGCCGAGCGCGCCCAGATTGCTGACGGTGATCAACAGCGCTGCAAGCGGGCCGATGCCAGAAAAACCGACACGCTCCGCGGATTGCGAAATCGCCTGCATGATGCCCTGCAATCCGCTCACCTGCCTGGCCGGCAATGCAATCAGCACGGCGACGGTGCCAAGAATGTAGCCGCTAGTGACAAACGCGCCGCCTGCGAGCAGGCCACGCGGAAGATTTCGGCGCGCGTCTTTTACTTCGTCGCCCAGAAACGATGCGGATTCGGAGCCGCCGAGCGCGAACACAATCGTGGCCATGAACAGCACGTCGCGGAAGTGCATGTGCGGAGTCATACTGGCGGCCGTGAATTTTGTGGCGGAGCCGAAGCGGTGCCAGGCGGTGGCGGCGATGGCGAAGAGAATGGCAATAGGCAGCCAAGTGCCGATGGCGCCGAGATTATGTAGCCACTTGCCGACGGAAAGGCCGATGACGTTCAGAAATGTGCCGAGAGCCAGCCCCAGAAGCGCGAAGAGCAGGAAATACGTTTTATTGTTCGCAAGAGATTGCCAGCTTGCTGGTCCTATATATAGCGCGTTGCTGGCGGCGAAATAAAGCACAGCGGGATAGTAAGGGAGATTGCTCGCCCAGTACGCCCAGCCAGTCATGAAACCGGGAAATTCTCCGAACGCGCGCTTCGCCCAGACGTACATGCCGCCTTCCTGCGGATAGCGCGAAGAAAGCTCCATCACCGAAAGCGCCAGCGGAAGATAGAACGCGCACCAAGCGATCAGCCAGATGATTACGGCGCTGGCTCCGACGGTGGCCGCCGTCGCAATCCAGCGCAGACTGATGCCAGTGACGATGTAAAACAGCACCAGATCCCGAAAGCCCATCGCGCGGTGCGGGCGATGGGAGCTGGGCGTTTCACTCATGGGCGGAAATCTCCGCGTGGCGTGGGCATGAGGCGGACATCATGCTCCGAGCCGGGACCGAAAAGCGAGCGCGTTCCGCGACGCGAAAGCCGGCGGAGCGCCGTGCAAGCGTCGTGCTGCGACTTTCTACGATCCCGCTTTGGCTTTCTGGTCGTGACCGTAATATTCGTACGCAGACATGGGTTTCTCGCCGCCTTTTTTCCAGACGCGCTCGTCAGCGGGAAGTTTTCCTAGCGCGCGCGCCATTTCGCGGATGTGCGTAGCCACCGCGCCGCAGCACGCGCCGATATAATTCACGCCGAGAGCGCGCGCCTTCACGGCGTATTCCGCCATCTCACGGCGAGTGAGCTGGTACGGCTCGAGCTGATCGGGAAAAGCCGGCAAGCTGGTGAAATCGCGATGGGTGTGCGTGGTGCGATAGGCAACGGGCTGGCAACCGATATAGCCCGGCACAGCTTTGCGCATTTCAGCCATCAGCGGAAGCGTGTGCTCCGGACTGCGCAAGCAATTGATGCCGACCACGTCCGCGCCGGCGTCGGCGAGCGCGCGCGCAACTTCAGCGGCTGTCTTACCATCGGTGGTGATGTCTTCATTCTCAAAACACACGGTAACCATCACAGGCAATTTTGTCTTTTTGGCTTGCTCAACAGCCAGCAGTGCTTCGCCGAGAAATGAAAACGTTTCGCCAATGATGAAGTCCACGCCTTCGGCGACTTGCACGTCGAGTTGCTCGTCGAAAGTTTTGCGCACGCGGTCGCTGGCGGCATTGTCGTTGGGCTCGTACATCCATGTAAGGCTCAGATTTCCAGCGACGAGGCAACGATCACCCGCGGCCTGCTTGGCGATGCGCACGGCCGCGCGGTTGAGCTCTTCCACGCGCTCGCCCATTCCGACGGTCGCCAGTTTATCGCGGCTGGCGTAGAACGTGAGCGCTTGCAGAACTTCAGCGCCGGCGTCACGAAATTCGCGATGCAGCTCGAGCAGCGATTCGGGATTGTTCAGCGCAACTTCCGGCGTAAACGGGCCTGCACGCACGCGGCCGCGTTTTTCCAGCTCGAGCAGGTAACCGCCGTCGCCGAGGACTACGCCTGCCGATAACCTTTCGAGAATGCCTTTTTTATTTGTTTTCGCCATTTTTGCTCCTTGTGCGCTGCGTCATCGCGCGGTTCGTATGAAAATCTAAAGCCACTCTCGAACAGTGGCTGGTTACACGTGCGCCGCTCTTACTCTGCCGCGCCTGCTGTCGCGGAGCACCTGATGCGCGGCGTTGTACCCGGGAGCGCCAGTGACGCCGCCGCCCGGATGCGCACCCGCGCCGCAAAGATAAAGTCCGGCGATTGGCGTGCGGTACTGCGCCCATCCGGCCACCGGGCGCATAAAAAAAAGCTGATCGAGCGACAGATCGCCGTGAAAAATGTTGCCTTCGGTGAGGCCGTAAATTCGTTCCAGATCAAGCGGAGTGAGCACCTGCCGCGCGATGATCGATTGCGGCACGTTCGGCGCATACTCCGCGATTTTTTTCACGACGCGGTCGCCCAGAAGATCGCGCTTTTCGTCCCATGTCCCCTGGCGCAATTTGTAGGGGACGTATTGAATGAACGTAGTCATCACGTGCTTCCCCGGCGGCGCGAGCGTCGAATCCACGTTTGAAGCCACGACGCAATCCACCCACAACTCTTCGGGAATTTCACCGAATTTAGCGATGTCGTAGCAACGTTCGGCGAATTCCAGCGAAGGCACCAGCGTGAATAGCGCGCGCTGCGAGGCAGGCCAGTCACGAGGCATGCCAGTGACGCTCGGTTCTTCGCTTAGCACGAAATTTACTTTGGCGCAGGGGCCGTCCATCTTGATGCCCGCCACCGCGTGACGAAAATCGGCGGGAAGCTCGCGGTCCTCCACCAAACCGAGGAACGTGCGCTTCGGATCCGCGTTCGAGAGCACGAAGCGCGCGGATATTTCTGTCCCGTCATCGAGCACGACGCCGCGCGCGCGCCCATCGCGCACGTCCACTTTCGCAACCGGTGCGGACGTAAGAATTTCCGCCCCCGATTTGCGGCAAGCGGAAGCGAGCGCCTGCGTAATCGCGCCCATGCCGCCGATTACGTGCCCGTAAAAGCCTTGAATTTCTCCGTCGCCGCCGCTCAACAAATGAAACAGCAATCCCAGCGCGGAGCCAGCATCGTACGGACCGCCGTGTTTGCCGTAAACATTGTTCGCCAGAAACATCGTCTTCATTTTCTCAGATTCATAATGACGATCGAGAAAATCACCGAGGCTTCCGGTGAGAAACGAAACCAGCTGCGCGGCTTCTTCTCCCTTCAGGCCCCGAAATCTTTTTCCAACGCGCAGCAGTTCGAGCCAGCCTCCGGCGCCACGTTGCGTCGGGTCGGGCGGCGGCTCCATGAAAAACGGCTGAAGATAACGCGCCAGTTTTTTCAGCTGATCGTCCACGCGCACGAACGTATCCGCATCGCGCGGCGAAAGTTTGCGGAATTCTGCGATGGCGCGCGCGCGATCGGCCCACCACGGCACCACTTGCCCATCCGGAAACGGCACCAGCAGGCCGGGATCGCACGGCACCATTTTCAATCCATGCGCCCCAAGATCGAGGTCGCGAATAATCGTGGGCCGCAACATGCTCGCGACATAGGAAGTGGTGGAAGCGCGGCAGCCCGGCGCGATTTCTTCCGTGACGCAGCAGCCGCCCACAATTTCGCGGCGCTCCACCACGAGCGTGGAAAATCCCGCGCGCGAAAGATACGCCGCGGCCGTCAGGCCGTTGTGGCCTGCGCCGATGACGATTGCGTCATAGGACTTGCGTTGCGGAAGCATCTGGGATTAGTATGACCGCCAGTCACAGCGGCAAAGAACTAGAATTAGATAGCATAATTGGAGAAATAAACCAATGACAGTGTCCGGCCATGACCTGCGGTCACACCAACGTATCAAAGCGTCTCGCAGCGTGCTGAATCCTGACGTGCGCCCGGTTACGCCGAGGCCGCACCTGGAAGCTAAGCGCGCGCGCATTGTGGACGCGGCTCTGCGCCATTTCGCGGAGCACGGTTATCACGCGGCGCGCATCGAAGACCTGTCGGCGCAGCTGGGAGTCGCGAAAGGTTCCATTTTTCAATATTTCGGCAGCAAGGGTGGCTTATTTCTAGAAGCGTACAAAAAAGCGGTGCGTTCGTTTCCGGCGTATCTGGACTGCCCCTCGCAGATTCGCGAAAAGGGATTTTTCGAAATTTTGCGCTACTGGCTGCTGCGCACCGAACGTCTGGTGCGCGAAGATTGGATTCCCTATCGCGTCGCGCTGCTGGGAAATTATGGAGTGGACCTGACGCTGAAGCGCGAGATCAATCGTTTTCTGCTCGCGGAAGATCCCTACGGCAGCACCGCCTTCGTGCGCCTGGGAATTGCGCGCGGTGAAGTGCGTTCGGATATTGACGCGCCGCTGATCGTTTCGATTCTGGACTGGACCATGGAGCGCTTCCAGGATGCGCTGCTGACCGAAGAGCTCGATCCGGGACTGTTCCCGCATCCCGCCGATCCGGCGAAAAATCAGGCGCGCATTAATCAATTTTTGTTGGTGCTACGCGGCGCAATCGGAATTTAAGAGCAAATCGGGCTATTGTCCGCGCATGAACACAGAACTTCTCGAGGAGTGAATTACATGGAACCAACGGTGAAGGAGATTCTTGCTTCGTATAATGCCGCTGCTGCTCTGCCTGACGCGTACACGATTCCCGCGCCGTGGTACACCGACCCGCGCATCGCGCAGCTGGAACTGCAAAACGTTTTTTCGCGCACCTGGCAAGCGGTGGGCCGCACCGTGCAGGTGGAAAAGCCCGGACAATACGTGACGGCGACTGTCGCCGGCGAACCTATCGTCGCCGTGCGCGGTAGCGATGGAATATTGCGCGCGTTCTACAACGTCTGCCGGCATCACGCCATGACGGTGATGAACGAACCCTGCGGCCACGCGCAGCACATGCGCTGCCCGTACCACGGTTGGACCTACAACCTGGAAGGCGAGCTGCGCGGCATGACGGAATTCGAGGGCGTCTGCAATTTCGATCGCGCGCAGAATGGGCTGGTCCCGGTGCGCGTGGAGATCTGGGAGAATTTCGTTTTTGTGAATTTGGATCCGCACGCGGCGTCGCTGCGAGGTTTTTTGGGCGCGCTGGTGGGACTCTCGAAGCCGCTGAATTTCAGCGGACTGCAATTCGTCGAGCGCCGCAGTTACATACAGCAGTGCAACTGGAAAGTGTACGTGGATAATTTTCTGGACGGCGGCTATCACGTGCCACACATGCACAAAGGGCTCAACAGCGTCCTGGATTACACCAATTACACGATTGAAAACGTGGACCGCTGCTGCGTGCAATCCAGCCCCGTTGCCGTGGACAAGAGCTCCGAAGCAAGCGCCGCGGCCACGCGCAAAGGCGACCGGGCCTATTATTTCTGGCAATATCCGAATTTCATGCTGAATTGGTACGAAGGATATCTCGATACCAATCTGGTGATTCCGCTGGGCGTGGATCGTTGCGAAGTGATATTCGATTTCTATTTTGGCGATACCAGCGAAGCACAGATGCCCTACATTCGCGAGAGCATGGGCGTCAGCGAGCGCGTGCAGCAGGAAGATATCGTGATATGCGACGGCGTGCAGCGCGGGCTAAGTTCGCGCGCGTATCAGGCTGGAAGGCTATCGGTGCGGCGCGAGGCCGGCGAACATTTGTTTCATCGGCTTCTGGCCGCGGATTTGAACGACACGCGCGCTGCGTCCGCACAATAAGCTCAAATGGATCCGCATGCGGGTCGAGGGCGGGTCTGAGACCCGCCCCTACGAAAAAACGGATTAATCGAAAATCACGGTTTTGTTGCCGTACAACAAGATGCGATTTTCGATGTGCCAGCGCACCGCGCGCGAGAGCACTACTTTTTCCAGGTCGCGGCCCTTCTGAATTAAGTCCTCGGTGGTGTCGCGGTGCGAAATGCGGACCACGTCCTGTTCGATGATCGGTCCATCGTCAAGAACTTCGGTGACGTAGTGGCTAGTGGCGCCAATCAACTTCACTCCGCGATCGAAGGCCTGCTGATGTGGCTTGCCGCCGACGAACGCAGGCAGAAACGAGTGATGAATATTAATGATGTGGTGCGGCGGGTACTGGCGGATGAAGTCCGACGATAGCACCTGCATGTAACGCGCCAGCACGATCAGGTCAATTCCGTGCGGCCGTAGTAATTCGAGCTGTTGGCGCTCTGCTTGCGATTTATTTTCCTTGCTCACCGGAATCACGTGCAAAGGAACGCCGTAAAAGTCGGCCCAGCTTTGCACGTCCGCGTGATTGCTGATGATCAGCGGAATTTCGCAGGCCAGTTCCCCGCTGCGCTGACGATAAAGCAAATCCACCAGGCAATGATCGTAACGCGAAACGAAAATCGCGATTTTCGGGCGATAACTGGAGAGCGCGACGCGCCACTGCATGCCGAAGCGATCGGCGATGGGCTGAAAATGTTTTGCAAACTCGCTCATGTCCAGCGTGAAGCCCGCCAGGTCCCATTCCACGCGCATGAGGAAAAGGTTGCGCTCGGAATCCAGGTGCTCGTCGGCGTGCAGCGTGTTGCCGTTCCCGCGATAAATAAAATCGTGAATAGCGGCGTTTAGGCCTTTTTGGTCGGGGCAACTGACCAGCAGAATGGCGGTGTTCTTCACTGCGCGCCCCGCTGGGAACGGCGCTGCGACTCGCGGTTTGCGTTTGCGCTCCCATCGGCAGCGAAGAGAGATCCTTCTCTCCGCTCAGGATGACGAGTTTGCGACGCGCGCGCCTGTTGTGCGCTATTGATGGTCACGCGGAATTGTTTCCTCCCAGGTTTTGTCGCGCAGCGGCTTTCCATTTTCGGTCAGATGACGCTCGAAATGATAATAGAAATTCTGCGCGTCGCTGCGCAGATTGAGCACGACGCTCCACACTAGCGTGCGGCCTGGCAATTCGATGGTGGTGGATCCTTCGCCGTGTACTTCGCTCACCGCGGGCCTGGCGTCCGTCACTACGTAGCTCATCCGTTCGTGATCTTTCAACTTTCCCCACGGATATTCGCTGGAATCGTCGCCGCTCCATACGACCCGCGTGGAACCGGCCAGCACATCGCGCGTCACAGTCCAATCCTGTGGCGGCCAGGTCTCGCCTTCGGTGGTCACTCCCGCAAGTGGCGTTTCTTTTTCGAGCGCGTTGAAATGAGGACGCGCGGGCGGCTCCAGCGGAACCAGCGGAAGCTCCAAGCGCGAAGTGTTCGGGCCGCCGAGCCACAAAGAAGTCGTCATCGGATACGGCGTGGGCCAAATCATCGGCCACATCGCATTCGAGACCGCGAGACGAATGCGATGGCCCGGCCGGAAAAACCCAGCTGGTGACGTGCAGCTCGATGGGCAGCACATATTTGTGATTGGGTTCGAGGTCGCTGGGATTTGCTGCGGAGTCGCGCTGCGCGCCACTTTGTCCTGCACCTGTGATTAGCGTCACGGTGCCGTCGGGCGCGACGTCGGAAAGGCGCACGAACCAATCCGCAAGCGGCGCGCTGGATGAAACTTGCAGGAAAACTTTGGGCCAACCGAGGATCGCAGTGTCTTGCACGACCGGCGCGGAATCGTAAACCAAACTGTAGGCATCAATCGGCCGCTGGTCCGCAGTGAGATCCCCCCACCAGAATCCGGCTTCGCTACCGATGGACGGAACATACTGCAACTGGTGGCTGCCGACGGACGACGTGGGCGGAGACGCATCGCCCAAAGAATAGTTCGGCTCGAGGAAAAGCGTCTGCGTGCGGGTATTCGTGGGCGGCCAGGTTTTTTCCGCGCGCCACTCGCCGGGAATTTCCGCGATGTTGGGATCCGGCGGATACCAGTGGCGCATGTAAACTTCGAAGCGCGGCTCGTCCATGATTCCGTTTTGAATTCCCTTCAGCCAGTAATCCCACCAGCGCACCGCTTCCACGCGCCACTCAATCGGAGGGCCAGGTTCGGCTTCGTGCGGGAAAGTGTGATTCCACGGGCCGATCAGCGCTTTGATAGGCGCTTTCGAGTGTTCGAAGAAGCGCGGAATGCTGTCGCGATAGCCGTCGAGAAATCCGCCGATCATGAAGGACGGAACGGTGTAATCGTCGTAATGATTTGGTGCGACGGAAGCGCGGCGCCAGAATTCGCTGTCGCGCTGATGCTCCAAGTAGAGAAAGGCCCAAGGCTTGGCATCGAATCGCGTCGCAAGAGATTTTTCGTCGGTGGGAAAATCCGGCGCGCGCGTGAGCCCGAGCTGCAGGTCCATGCCCAGCTCGAATTCGTCCAGGTGCATGAGGCCGTCAATGTAATGGATGTCGTCGTGGAACAATTCTTCGGTGGCGCACATGGCAATGATGGCTTTCAGCGCGGGCGGATGCAACCGCGCGATCTGGATGGAATTGAATCCGCCCCAGGAAATTCCCGTCATGCCGACGTTGCCATTCGACCACGGCTGCTTCGCGAGCCATGCGATCACTTCCAGGCCGTCCTGCTGTTCTTGATCCGAGTACTCACGATCTGGCGGCGCGCCTTCGCTCGCGCCGGTGCCACGAATATCCACCCGCGCGGTCACATATCCGCGCCGCACAAAATAAGAATGCAAGTCCCAGTCGCGCGCCAGCGTCCAATCATCCTTGCGGTACGGCAAGTATTCGAGGATCGCCGGAAATTTTTCACCGGGAGGCGCGTTGGCCAGCGGGCCATCCGGCATATAAAGGTTAACGGCAAGCCGCACGCCGTCTTTCATCGGAATCCACGCCTGGACTGTTTTTACAGCGGCGTATCGCGGTGAATAAGCAGGGTCTCTGCTCGCGACTGGAGACGGATCGGACAATTTCGTGGCAACACGAGTCGAGGTAGGCTCGGGCAGAGCAGGTTCCATCGGCATTGGACCCGAAGACGCGACAGTCATGTGAAAATTAAGTTCCACGTAAGGCGACAGCCGGGTATCGAATTGCTCTTTGTTAATTCGTTGGAAGCCATTCGCCGTGACTTGGACTTCGTAAGAACTCGGCTCCAATTTGAGTTCGTAGAAGCCGTCACGATCGGATTTTGCACTGGCCGTGAAGCCGTCGCGAGAGACTTGCAGCGAAGCCCCGACGATCCTTGCGTCATTCTTGTCGGTAATGATGCCGCGAACGATCACGCCGTCTTGAGCAGCTTGTGTTTGGGGCGTCGCGGTCGCGCGACCTGCAGCGACGGCGCTCGGCCGCAAGGGAATCGCCGCCAACATCACGAACAGTGATACCACGAACCCCCTTCGCACTCTCTTCATGTTGCGGTCGCCTCTTAGGGTGCAAGGCTATCACACGTGACGAACGCGGTTAACGGCGGCGGTGCGCGTGCGCTGCGTATTTGCTGCGGGCTGCTGACTACCGGTCGCGACAATCTTATTCATTGATATTCTTCGATGTATTTGCTAGCCTGACTTACGATTGAACGGCGAAAGGATTGTGATGGCGCGCAAGCGACGACCTGGCGGAAACAATGACGCGTGCTGCCGTACCGGCACATCCCCGAAACTGGGAGCGGCGCGCGCGCGCGCCTATGCCGGATGGTTCAAGGCGCTGGCGGATCCCACGCGCATCCGGATTTTGAATTTGCTCGCGGCGAATCGTGACCCGGTCTGCGTGTGCGACATCGTGAAGCATTTTCCGATCGGCCAGCCGACAATTTCGCACCATCTGAAGATTCTACGCGCCACGCGCTTTGTACGCGTGGAACGTCGCGGCACATTCATGTACTACCGCGTGAACCTGAAGTGCCTGGGAGAATTCCCGCACGCGGCACGCCTGATCATGGACGTATAACGGCGAACAAGCCACGTAGCCTTATTTTTGTCGCGCATCATCGAATATCGTCAATATTGAATGAAGGGAAAAAGGAGGCCGATCATGACGGCGAACAGCATCAAAGAAGTGGTGCAAAGCAAGTACGGCGAGGCGGCGCGTCGGTTCGCCGGCGGAGAATCGAGCGGTTGCGGATGCTCCTCCAGCGCAATCCCCTGCTGCGATCCGATTTCGTCAAATCTCTACGAATTGAGCGAAACGGCGGGCCTGCCAGCGGAAGCGGTCCTGGCTTCGCTCGGCTGCGGAAATCCCACGGCACTCGCCGAATTGCGCGCGGGCGAAACGGTGCTGGACCTCGGTTCTGGCGGCGGGATTGACGTGCTGCTGTCGGCGCGCCGCGTTGGGCCCACGGGCAAAGCGTACGGCCTGGACATGACCGACGAGATGCTGGCGCTGGCTCGAGAAAATCAACGCCAAGCCGGCGCGAGCAACGTGGAATTTCTGAAAGGAGAAATCGAGAACATTCCGCTGCCTGACAATTCCGTGGACGTGGTGATCTCGAATTGCGTGATCAATCTTTCAGCGGACAAAGCTCGCGTGCTGCGCGAGACTTTTCGCGTGCTGCGTCCGGGCGGGAGGTTTGCCGTTTCCGATGTGGTGGTGCGAGGCGAAGTACCGGCCGCAGTGCGGAGAAGCGTGGAATTGTGGGTGGGCTGCGTGGCAGGGGCGATGGAGGAATCGGAGTACCAGGCCAGACTGGCAGCCGCGGGATTCGAGGAAATTGAAATCGAGCCGACGCGAATTTACAGCGTGGAAGACGCCAGGCAATTCCTCACGGCCGAAGGGATTGACGTGGACGCGATTGCGCCGCTGGTGGAGGGGAAATTCGCCAGCGCGTTCGTGCGCGCACGAAAACCCGCCGCGAAAGAAGCTGCGGCATCGCGGGACTGCTGCGGACCGGCGTGCTGCACACCGGCGAAAAACGAGAACCGGTAAACGCAATGAAGAACCATTACAACGTTTTGTTCTTGTGCACAGGTAATTCCGCGCGCTCGATCATGGCCGAAGCGATTTTGAATCGCAAAGGCAAACCGGCTTTCACGGCTTACAGCGCAGGGAGCCGCCCGAGCGGCCGCGTGCGCGCCGAAGCGCTGCAACAACTGGAAGCCGCGCATATGCCGACGGATAGTCTGCACAGCAAAAGCTGGGATGAGTTTGCGGCGCCGGACGCACCACAAATGGATTTCGTTTTCACCGTGTGCGACAACGCCGCGCGCGAGCCGTGTCCGTTCTGGCCCGGCCAGCCGATGACGGCGCACTGGGGCGTTCCCGATCCGGCGGCGGTGCAGGGCACGCCGGAACAGATCGCACGCGCGTTTCGCGAGGCGTTCATGATGCTGGACCGCCGCATCAGCTTATTTCTTTGCTTGCCACTCGCGAGCTTGGACAATTTGGCAATCAAGAAGGAAATTGACGACATCGGGCGAATCGGGCCCAGCGACGCGCAATGAAATCCTCACCGGCGCGGCGCGTGACGGCTGAATTCCTGGGAACACTTTTTCTGGTAGCCACAGTTGTGGGCTCGGGAATCATGGGCGAGCGCCTCGCCGGCGGAAATGTGGCGATCGCGCTGCTGGCGAACACGATTGCGACCGGCGCCGCGCTAGTCGCACTGATTCTCGCGTTCGGGCCGATTTCGGGGGCGCATCTGAATCCGGTGGTGACGCTGGCCGACGCGATGGAAGACGGAATCGCGTGGAAGGAGACTGCCGCATACATTCTTGCGCAGGTCGCGGGCGGAATCAGCGGCGCAATCGTCGCGCATTTAATGTTTGGGCTGCCGGTCGTATCTCTATCGCAGCACGCGCGGAGTGGAGTAACGCAGATATTCAGCGAGTTCGTGGCGACGTTCGGGTTGCTGGCGGTGATCTGGGGATGTTCGCGGCTGCGTTCGAACGCGACGCCATTCGCCGTGGGAGCGTACATCACGGCAGCGTACTGGTTCACAGCGTCCACGTCGTTCGCGAACCCCGCGGTGACGATCGCGCGCTCTCTCAGCGACACTTTTTCGGGGATACGGCCCGCGGACGCGCCTGGATTTATCGTCGCGCAAATTGCCGGGGGAATCGCCGCGACGCTGCTGTTTCGTTGGCTGATTCCGGCGCTGCCGTCGCGCGCGAACGATGTCGTCTATCCACACGGGGGCGAGTGAACCAGAAATCGCGCGACGCGCGCTGCTAACCCAAAGCAATCGCAACGCATCCACGACAATCGGTCAGGGTTTGACGACAGATTCCAGCAGTTTGGTCCAGTGCGAGAGATGTTCGAGCGATGGGGCGTGGGTGTGATCGAGCTCAAGTGGCGTGACGGAGATCGCTCCGTCACGGATGGCGGCGAGATCGGTGTCTGGCTCGATGTCTTCGATGCGCTGCTGTTCGTGCAGCCAGAAATATTTGCGGCCGCGCGGGTCGGTGCCGGGTTGCAGCAAGTTGCGCGTGATCTTGGAGGATTGGCGGGTTACTCGCACGGAGCCGTTCCAGGTTTGCGGCACGCTCACGTTCAACAGGATCCCGGGCGGCAGGCCTTCGGTGAGGATCAGCGGAGCCAGGATGCGCGCGAACTGCGCGGCGGGTTTGAAGTCGAACTCCTTGCCGCGGTAGGCGACGGAGATCGCGATGGACGGCACGCGATTGATGGCGCCCTCCATCGCGGCGCCCACTGTCCCGGAGTAGTAGATGTTCTCGCCCATGTTTCCGCCACGATTAATGCCGGAGACGACCAGATCGGGCTTCTCCTTCAGGATGGCGTTGAAGGCCAGGATCACGGCGTCGGCGGGAGTGCCCTCGATGGAATATTCGTTGGGCGCAAGCTGATCCATGTAAATGGGCTGGCGCAGTGTGAGCGATTGCGCAGCGGCGCTGCGTTCACGGGAAGGAGCGACAACGGTGAGCTGGGCGTCGTCTTTGAGCGCGTCTACCAGCGCGCGCAGGCCGGGAGCGTGGATGCCGTCGTCGTTGGTAATCAGGATATGAGGCATGAGAAGCCGGTGCGAATCTGTGACGCCTTTCGAAAATTACGTTCCAAATGAGCGGCGGAAAGGAAGATGGTCGGGACGACTGGATTTGAACCAGCGACCTCACGCACCCCAAGCGTGCGCGCTACCAGGCTGCGCTACGTCCCGACCGCTTGCACCGTTTGTAGCGTATCACTCGCGTTCGAGAAGGGTCAAGACGGCGAGGAGTTCTTCGTGCAAATCGAGGAGGAATTTGCGCTGTCGCTGCGTGGGAGCCTCGCGGCGGGAGGCCGGAGCATGGGCGTCCGCGACGGAGCGGCCTTCGCTGCCATTGCCCGCTGCGGCGGTGGCGCTCGCGCCTTCGCCGTGCTCGCCATGTTCCTGGCCGCGCTCTTCGAAATGTTTGCGCGCACCGGCGATGGTGAATCCTTCGTCGTAGAGCAGGCGCTTGATTTCGAAAACGGTTTCGATGTCTTCGCGGCGGTAAAGGCGATGTCCGCTGGGGCTCTTCACCGGCTGCAACATGGGAAATTCGGTTTCCCAATAACGCAGCACGAAGGCCTTGGTGGCGGTCAAGCGGCTGACTTCGCCGATGCGAAATAGGCTCTTCTCTTGCGTGTCGTCCATGGGTGCAGCATCCGGTGCTGGGGCAGCGCTAGCCATCTCAATTTGTATCGTAGGCTGATTTTCTACGGTGTCAACCCCTGCAATTTGATCAGGCCTCATGATTTGCGCGGGTCTTTGCGTTCGCGGTGGCGCGAGCCGCGTTTTTTCAGGCGTTGGGTGAAGCGGATGGGGGTGCCGAGGAAGCCGAATTCCTTGCGCAGCTCGTTTTCGAGGAAACGCTGATAGCTGAAATGCAGCGGCTTGAGCTGGTTAGTGAAGAGAACGAAAGTGGGCGGCGCGGTGCTGGCTTGTGTGATGTAAAAAATCTTCACTTCGCGACTGGCTGGAGAAGTGCCGCGGGTGAGATCCACTTTGGCGACCCAGCGATTCAGCTCGCCGGTGGAAATGCGCTTGTTGCGGGCTGCGACGACTTTATCAATCAAGTTGTACAGGCGATCTATATTTTCGCCAGTCTTGGCCGACAGAAAAACGATGGGCGCGTAGGAAAGAAATTTCAGCCGTGCGCGCACCAACGGCTCGTAATCCTGCACCAGCTTGTTGGCGTTGAAGGCGACGAATTTTCCGCCGCGTTTTTTCTTTTCCGACGACAAATCCTGCGCGGCTTCCAGCGCCAGATCCCATTTGTTCATCACGATTACCACCGAGCGGCCAGACTGTTCGGCGTAACTCGCAATGGTGGCGTCGTGCGAAGTGATGCCTTGCGCGGAATCAGCGACGAGCAGAGCGATATCCGCGCGCTCCAGGTGCTGACGAGCCATGATGACGCTTAATTTCTCGGCGATGAGCTTGGTTTTGCCTTTGCGGCGAATTCCGGCGGTGTCGAGGAAGCGATAGGCTTTGCCATTGCGTTCGACGACGGTATCCACTGCATCGCGCGTGGTGCCAGGCTCGGCGGAAACGATGGAACGTTCCGCGCCGACGAGCTGATTGAGCAGCGTGGATTTTCCGACGTTGGGCCGGCCGATGATGGCGATATTGACGTGCGGCGCTTCCGGTTCCGGCTCGCCTTTGGGAATTTCCCCGGTCAGGGCGTCGAGCAGCACGTCCACGCCGAAACCGTGCTCGGCGGAAATTGGAAAAACTTCGTCGCCGAGTTCGTAGAAGGGTGAGGAAAAATCGACGGCCTGCTGCGGCGTGTCCACTTTATTGACGGCGAGAATAGGCGGCTTGCCAGCGCGGCGCAGCAGTTGCGCGAGTTCCTGATCCAGCGGCGTGGGGCCGACACGACCGTCAACAATTTGTACGACGCGCGCCGCGTTTTTGATGGCAACGCTGGCTTGGCGCAAAATTTCGCCGGGGATGCCGGCTTTATCTTCGGGAACGATGCCGCCGGTGTCCACCACCTCGAAGCTGCGGCCCTCCCAGTTCGCGGTGCCGTAGATGCGATCGCGCGTGATGCCAGGCTCGTTGGTGACGATGGAGCGGCGCGTGCCGGTGAGGCGATTGAATAGCGTGGACTTGCCCACGTTGGGGCGGCCGACGATTACGATGGATGGAAGCTTGGAGGTCATTTGAGTTTCACAGCCCGCGTGCGAGGCTTCTACATTAACACGTAACGCTGCGGGGGCACGAACCCGTGCGAGGACCTGGCAAAAGAGCCGGCGGGATGCCGGCGCTACGCTTCGATCCCGCAGCGCGCTGTCCCACTTGCGTGTAATATCTTATGTTCAGTGCGCACAGCCACTCCTGGCTGTGCCACGACACCAAATGGCGAAAAAAGCTGCTGCTGCCGCAAAATCTGAGGAAGTGACGATCGAAGGGATCTTTGGGACTGGCGGACTGCTCGAGAGCCGGCACCCGGGATACGAATTTCGTTCGTCGCAGCTGGCGATGGCCGAAATCGTGGATGAGGCTTTTCAGAAGCATCAGCACGCGATCATCGAGGCGGGCACTGGGACGGGCAAGACCCTCGCATATCTGATTCCGGCGATTCGCAGCGGCCGGCGCGTGGTGATTTCGACGGCCACGAAATCCTTGCAGGAACAATTGTTCAATAAGGATGTGCCATTTCTGCAGAAATATTTTGCGCCGAACCTGAAAGTGGCGCTGATGAAGGGCCGCAACAATTTTTTGTGCCGGCAGAAAGTACACCAGTTCGAGGGTCAAGCGCTGTTGAAGGGTATTGACGAAGTGGATTGGTTCGCACAGATCCGCGACTGGGAAAAACTGACGGAGACGGGCGACCGCTCCGAGCTGACTTTTCTGCCGGACGACGCGGAATTGTGGCACCGCATTGACGCGCGCAGCGATCTTTGCACGGGACAGAAGTGTCCGGAATTCCAGCGCTGCTTCCTAACGGCGATGAAACAGCGCGCGCAGGAAGCGGACCTGATCATCGTGAACCACCATTTATTTTTCGCGGACCTGGCGATACGCCAAGATGATTTCGGCTCGATCCTGCCGGAATATTCCGCGGTGGTGTTCGACGAGGCGCACGAGATCGAGGATGTGGCCAGCGATTATTTCGGGCGGCGGGTCTCGAGCTATCAATTCGAAGAGCTGGTGCGCGACACGGAGGCAATGCTGCGGCTGCTGAAAATTGAAGCGGCACCGCTGCGCAAACACTTGATGCGCGTGCGCGAACGAGCGCGGACATTTTTCGAGCATTTTCCAGAGCGCGAAGGGCGCTACCCATTCGGCCCGGCGGAACGCAAATCGTTTCTGGAAAAGAATCACGAGGCGTTCGAGGATTTATCCGCAGCGGTAAAACGCATCGAGACGGAACTTTCCGCGCTGAATCCCAAGCCGGAAGAAGTGGTGACGCTGGCGCGGCGCGGCGCGGATTTGCGGCGGGAATTCGAATTTCTGCTGGAGAGCGAGGAAAAAACATACGTCTATTGGTACGAGCGGCGCGGCAAGGGCATCGTGCTGACGGCGACACCGATTGACGTAAGTGACATTCTGCGCGAAAAACTTTTCGAGCAATTCGATACCGTAGTACTCACTTCCGCGACTCTGGCGGTAGGCGGGCGTTTCGATTTTCTAAAGCAGCGACTGGGACTGCAGCCCGCTAAGGAGAAGGTGCTGCCGCAGGAATTCGATTTCCACGAGCAGGCGCTGCTGTATATTCCGGCGGACATGCCGGATGTGCGGAACGAATCGTTTTCGCGACGCGCGGCGCAGGAAATCACGAAGTTGCTGGAAATTTCCAAGGGCCGCGCTTTCTGCCTTTTCACCAGTTACTCGCAGATGCGCGCAGTCCACGAGCTGGTTTCCGGGCGCTTGCCGTATCCGATGCTCCTGCAAGGCACGGCGCCGAAAACAATCCTGCTGGAGCGCTTTCGTTCGACGCCGAGCGCGGTGTTGTTCGCGACCGCCAGTTTCTGGCAGGGCGTGGACGTGCCGGGCACGCAACTTTCCTGCGTGATCATTGATAAATTGCCGTTCGCTGTCCCCAGCGATCCGATTGTCGCGGCGCGCGTACGGGCTTTGCAGGAAGATGGGCGCAATCCGTTCGCGGAATATCAAGTGCCGGAAGCAGTGCTGGCGCTGAAGCAGGGATTTGGCAGATTGATCCGCTCGAAGACCGACCGCGGCATTCTGGCGATCCTCGATAACCGCATCTCGCGAATGCAGTATGGTAGAATTTTTCTCGAGTCCCTGCCTGATTACACAACCACGCAGGATATCGCCGAGGTCGCGCGATTCATGGAAAACCATCCGGACTAAGGAAGGCCGATGTACGAAGTAAGCGTGGACGAGACGTTTGCCGCGGCGCACAATCTGCGGAACTACAAGGGAAAATGCGAAGATTTGCACGGGCACAATTACAAAGTGCGCGTGACGCTGGCCGGGCCGGAACTGGACGCGACGGGGCTGCTTTATGATTTCGTGCATTTGAAGCAGGTGATTCAGGGTGTGATTCGCTCGCTGGATCATAAATATCTGAATGAGTTGAAGCCGTTTGACGTGTTGAATCCTTCGGCGGAAAATATCGCGCGGCATATTTACGAGCAAACCTCGCAGCAGATGCGCACGACGGCGAATGGCGCGGCGGTTTCGAGCATTACGGTGTGGGAATCGGATTTGACGGCGGCGACGTATAGACCGTAGTGGGCGCGGCGGCCGCGCCGAGGCAGCGTGGGCGGCGCGTTGCGGGCGACGAATGCGCGGCAAGGAACGCAACTAAAAATGAACCGAGGATTTCTGATCATCGCGATTCCCGCGTTTCTGGTTTCCATATTCTGGCTGACGCTGGGATGGGGCTGGCACACCGCGGTGATTGGCGGTTGCCTGGAGATTGCGATCGGCGTGGGGGTTGTGATTTACACGATGCGGCGGCAGAATGCGCCGCAAAACCCCGGCCCCGGCGGTCCCGCTGAGACCGGGAGCGGACGCTGAAAAATCCGGAATGGCCATGACCGCTCCTGAAAAATTTTAAAATCTGGAACGGAATATGCGATAGTGGCCGGTTGCGCGCGGGCACTTTTTCCCCGGCGCGACGGTCTGCCGTTCCAACGGAAGCAGGGTTAAAAAATGATAGGCTGCGGCAATTCACTGGCGGAGGAGCCATGCACATGCGAAAAGTGATTTCCATCCTGGGAGCCTGGGTGCTGCTGGCGATGCTGGCCGCGACGGCGCTGGCGCAAGGCACGGGCAGACTGAACGGCGAAATTTTGGACAAGGACGGAAAGCCTTTCGCGGATCAAGCGATCACGATCAAAAATCCGGATACGGGCCAGGTGTACAACCTGAAGACGGACAAGAACGGAAAATTCATCCAGCTGGGAATGCGCAGCGGAATTTACGTGATTACTCTGGTCAGCCTGAATTATTCCGAAAAATATCAGGTGCAGGACGGGCAAGAGAATAATTACAAGCTGGACCTGAAGCAAGTGGCGGCGTCGTCGGCAGCGGCGCATCCGGACGAAGCCAAGAAGAAGGAAGAGACCGAAGATAAATTCAAGATGATGAAGCAGCATTTCGATGCGGGCGTAGCGGCGCTGGCGGCAGGCAACGATTTGAAGGCGCAAATCAAGTCGGCGCCGGCGGACCAAAAGGCGTCGTTGCAGGCGCAGCGCGTCACCGACTGCACGACGGCGGCCACGGAATTCGGGCAGGCGGTGCAGAATCTGGGAGAGAAGGAAGTAAATAACCGCGCGATGATTCTGGGCAACCTGGGCTCCGCAAACGAATGCGCAGGAAAATATCAGGATGCGGCCGACGCGTTTCAAAAAGCGATTGATACGAAACCGGTAGGCGGTTATTACGTGGGGCTTGCGACCAACCTGGCGAACGCTGGTGCGGCGT
The DNA here is from genome assembly GCA_963821765.1 of uncultured Acidobacteriota bacterium. Lineage (GTDB taxonomy): Bacteria > Acidobacteriota > Terriglobia > Acidiferrales > UBA7541 > Palsa-295. The sequence continues at coordinate 25,079 of CAWGFF010000002.1, read as the reverse complement.
CCACAGATGCAAAAGATTCCGAGGCCAAGTTTACCGACGCCAGCGCGGCGTGCGATAAGGCGACCGCTCTTGATCCCGCTTCCGGCGCAACCTGCTGGAAAAATCTGGGCATCGTGCTCAGCAATAAGGGCCGGATGAAAGAAGCAGTCGCGCCGCTGCAAAAAGCCGCACAAGCGGACCCCAAGGACCAGATCACGTGGTACATGCTGGGAAGCGCGCTGACCGCGACGATTGATACCAAGCAGGAAGGCGAAAAGATGACCTACATCATTCCGCCAGGAACCGCCGAAGCCTATCAGAAGTGTATTGATACGGGAGCGGATAACGCTACGGGGAAACTCTGCAAGGACGCGTTGGATGGATTGAACGCGATGAGCGGTGGGCAGGACACGTCTGTGGGCAAAAAGAAGAAGAAGTAGGGCATTTTTTGACAAGGCGGCGGGTGCGCGTTGGGACGGCCGCCGCGTGCGCTTTCCCATCTGCGGAATTCCCATTTTGGCACGCTTTCTTTGCTCGATTCGCTTCGCGAGGAGTGCTATTCTCTCGCTCATCGCTTCGCGTAGTGCGCGATTTGCCGCATCGCGGTAGAGCCGAATTATGCGTCGCGTTGCGGAAACCCTCATGGGAACCCGGTGGAGAAGTGGATTTGAACCAGCCCAGTACAGATCGGCGCCGCAGCGAACGACTTTCTGAATCTCTGCCGTTAATCGTGCGCGGAATTGATTTGCTCGGGCAGCCCTTTGAAGAACGCACGACCACGCTGGCGTTTAATCTGCACGGATGCCGCTACACCTCCAAGCACCATTTGCCGCGCAATACTTGGGTGACGCTGGATCTTCCTCAGGGAATGGCGCAGGGAGCAGCGCAACCAAACGCGGGGACGAACAGCAACGCGGGCGTGACGGGAAATTCTCGGACCACGCTGCGCGCGCGCGTCGCTTGGGTCCAGCGCCCGCACTCGATTCGCGATTTTTTTCAGATTGCCGTGGAGCTGGAGAGCCCGGCGAATATCTGGGGGACCGCAACCGCTGCCGACTGGAATAATGCGGCGCCAAGCTTCGAGTCCGCAAATCCACCTGCCAGATCAATTCCACGCTTCAATGAACGGCCGGAGAGAAATATTACGGCGGGGGACATCGGGAATTCTATGGACCATTTCAAGGCGGAAGCGAAAATTGATTCCCGGGAAATTCACACGGTAGCTGCGCCTGCTCTTGCGCGGGAGCACGAGCGTGAAGCGATGAATCAGGCCGAAGTTGCGTCAACGGCCGATAGTCCTCTGTTGCGAGAACTGCGCGCGGAGCTGGATCGCCAGGCGAAGGACGCGGTGCTCGCGGCCGCCGAGCAGGCGCGCGAGGAAGTGTTGCAGACCGCGGCGGCAAGTGCGCGCGAGCGGACGAACAGCGCTGAGGAACTTTTCGCGAAGTGGAAGAGCGAGATCGAGAAGATGCAGGCCGGGGCGCGCGAGGAATTTTTCGCGCAAGTGGCTGCGAAGCAGGATGAGGCGCTGGGCACGCTGAAATCGGGATTCGAGGAAAAATTCGGGCAGGCTCGCGAACTGCTGGGCGAGATCACTCGCCAGGCCGAAACGTTGCGGGCCGAAAGCGGCAACGCACAGGAAGCCAGCAGCCAAATGGCGCGCGCGCTGCTGCAATTGGAAGCGGCCGACGCGGCACGTACCAACAAGGCCGCGGCGCCGTCGAAGGAAGAAATCGCGGCGCAGGAGGGCGCGTTGGCTGGGTGGCGGCAGCGCCTGGAATCGGAAATGACGGTGGCGCAGGGGCAATGGAACGAGCTGCTGCAATCGTCGCTCGATAATAATCTGCGGCGCATGGTCGAGCAGTTGGGGGAACGTTCGCAGGAAGTGTTGCGCAATGCCGAGCAGAAAATGACGGAGCGATTGGGTGAACTCCGTCAACCTTTTGCCCAAGCGGCCGCGGAGGCGCGCGAGACGTTTTCGGGGATTCAGTCTGCGCTGGAGCAGGAAGTGCTGAAGGCGCGCAGCTCGCTGGCCGAGGTGAAGCAAGTGGCCAGCCGCACCGAGGAATTTTCCGCGCAGCTGGAAGCGGCGAGCCAGGACACGGTGAACGAGCTCCACCGGCGCCTGGAAAGAATCCTGGATGCGCAGACCGCGGAAATGCATCGCCGCATGGAGCATCTGGTGTCTGACGTTTCGCAGCGCGCGGTGCCGGCGCTGGATGCGCTCAGCAATCAGTTTCAGGAGCGCGCGTTGGCGGAGGCCGAGGCCAAACTCGCGCCGCACCTAGAGCGTGTGCCGGCACTTTTGCATGAACTGGCAGCGCGCGAGGTGCAGCTGGAAGATAGTCTGCGACTGCACCGCGAACGGTTGCGCCAGGTATCGGAAAATAATCAGCGCGAAGTTGCCGCGCAGGTTGCCGGAACGCTGGCCAGCTTGCACGCCGATTTTGAAGCGGCGCGCAAGGATGCGCTGACGAAGTGGTCCGAAGAATTGGAAGCCAGCGGAGTGCGCGCGTCGCACGCAGCGGCTGAATCCATCGGGCACACATCCGAATGGCTGCAGCAAGAGGCGCGGGCGCGTTTGCAAGCGCTGGTGGAGCAATCGTTTGTGACTGCCGAAGCGGGACTGGGACAAAAGAACGCGGACGCGGCGCTGAAATTCGAAACGCAACTGGCGGCGCAGTCCGCGGCGCACCTGGGGCAAATCCGGGCGCAAGTGGAAGGGGTCGCCGGGGAAGTAGTGGCGCGCACGCGCACGGACCTGGACCGCGCGGCCGAAGCTGCGGCGGCTTCGTTCGGCCAATTGCTGCACGAGGTGTCGGAGCGGGAGACCACGCAGTTCGCCGCCTCGACCGCCGCCACGCGTCGCGAGCGCGGGGAGGAATTTGACCATGCGACACAAGAGCTTCTGCATCAATTGGACGTGAACGCATTTTCTTCGGTCGAGCGCTTCCGCGCGCAGATGGCGTCGCAGTGGGAAACGAGCATAGGAGAAGGGCGTGCGACGTTGAGCGCGGAATTTGCGTCGGCGCTCGAAGGTTTCCGAGCCGAGCGCGACGCGCATCAAAACGAATGGACCACGCAACTGGAGCGCATGAGCGGCGAAGCTGCCGGAAAATTTCAGGATCGTTTGCAGACCACGGCCGATTCCTGGGTGATGGCTTCCGTGCGTCGGCTCAACGAGCACGGGCAGAACGGAATCGAATCGCTGCTGCGCTCGGCGGACCAGGCGCTGCGCGATTCCTGCTCGAAAGTTTTCGACGGCCTGGCCCAAATGTTGCGCGAACGCGCAAGCAATGTGGCGGGCGCCGGCAACGTGGCCGGATTTACGCAGGCTGGCAATCGCGATACTTCGGAATCTTCGAATCCGCGCAAAGACGCGCTGTAAAATCCACCCGCGCGCCGAATTTCGCTTGCTTGCCACGGATGCCAAGCTCCCGTTGGAAGGTCACTCCCGAGCGCTGCCTGACAATGCCTCCTGCTGAAAAACTCGACACCCACAATAAAGCGCTCACACTGAATCTCGATGCAACCGCCTTCGGCTCTTTCGCCGAAATCGGCGCCGGACAGGAAGTCTCGCACTGGTTCTTCGTCGTTGGAGGCGCCTCCGCCACTGTCGCGAAAACTATTTCCGCCTACGACAAGGAAGTCAGCGACGATCTTTACGGGTCCGGCTCGCGCTACGTTTCCAGGCAGCGACTGCAGGCAATGCTCGACAAGGAATGGGCCCAGCTTCTTGCGCAGTTAAGCGACACCCGGGGCGCGCATACCCGCTTCTTCTCCTTTGTTGATACCGTCTCCGCGCGCAATTTCGCTGGCACTAACGACGCGCACGGCTGGGTCGCCCTGCGGTTCCAAGCGCAGCCGGGCGGCCCTGCCAACGACGTCCTGCTGCACATCAATATGCGCGATCCTTCGAATGTCCTGCAGCAGGAAGCCATCGGCATTCTGGGTGTCAATCTCATTTACAGCGCGTTCTATCAATTGCAAGTCGAGGAATCATTTCTTGCAGGCTTGGGAGAGGACGTCCTTAAGCAGCGGATCGAGATCGACTACATGGATCTTCGCGGGCCGGCGTTCGAAGGTTGGGATCGCCGCATCCTGCTAGCCCGTTTGGTCGTCAAAGGATTCGCCGAGGCTGTGTTTTTCCCCTCGAACGGCCCCGCAGTTCCTCCCACCGAGGCTCTGTACAAGAAAGCGGTCGTGCTTGCCCCGGGATCCTTCAGTCGTGGAGATCCATCTCACTCCCAAGTTCACATACGATTGTTGGCCTCCGCGATTCAGGAGCTCCAAAAGGAGCTGAGCGATACAAAGGTGGCGCCCGCCGGCTTCTTTTGCCTGACGGCTGCTCCGCTCACGCCGGACGAACCGGCACCGGAAACGCCCGACTTGCTTCGCCGTATTGACGCTCTTCTCGCCGCTGGCGGCGATGTGCTGCTTTTTCGCCAAAGCGAGCTCTACCATATGACAGCTCTCGTAAATCGCTATACGCACGCGCCGGTGCGCTTCGTCGCGGGCCTTTCCCTGATCATTCGCGCGTTCGCAAACATTTACGGCAATCTCGAAGGCAGACTTCTGGAGGCCCTCGCACGGCTCTTCGCACAGAACGTCCGCATCTACGCTTATCCGATGGCCACAACGGAGCTGCGCGAAAAACTAAGGGGTATTCCCTCCGCTGTCGGTTGGGAGTGGAGCGAGACGAATGGAATGGTTGCGGCCACCCAGCTGCGGCACGCGCCGCCTCTCGGACACTTGTTCGCCTATCTTCTCGCCAGCAATTTTCTCGTTCCCCTAGAGGTCCCTGCGCCCCTAAAAGCCGACGCTTGACCGCATGCGTTTACCGTAAGTGGAAGCACCATTTGCGCTCGGCGCTCTACTTGATACCAATCACGATTGACTCCGGCCCCAGCAAGTTCTCCACTCGCGCCTCGCGCGAGCCGACCTGCTTCATCAAACCAAGTTGACTCTCGGTGGAACCGCCGACAGGGGGCTGGCATATCAAGATGCTCGGAGAAGCGTTGCGCGCAGCCTCGGTTAGGTATAAATTATTTCTTAATCTTTCTGTCAAAACTGTAATTCTGGTTTCTATGCATTCCAATAGCATAACCACCTTCCGAAAACCTACCCGGACCCACCCCAAGGCAGCTAACTTGCCGCCACGGTCCCGAAATAGTAGATGAGCGCTGCCGCTCGCCTCCCGTGGAAGACCGCGGACCTTATCTCCCCGCTTCCTACCGTAATTCTTTCTTGCCTGGTGGGCGCTGTGTGCTACCACGCGGATGGGTTAGCGTCCACCTTAGGAATTCCTCCCAACCACATTGCGTCATTTTGGTCCGCTACGCCGTTCTTAGTGGCGGTGATGTTATTGACGCCCCGAAAGATTTGGCCGGCCCTTGTGGTGGCAGGATTGGGAGCGATAGCTTTTCATGATTTCCAGAGCAGAGTGCCGATTGGTTCCGCGATTTGGGACTCGGTGGGCAACGCGGCCGAGGTGCTTGTCGCCACATTTGGCCTTGGTCTCTTGTTCAAAGGGGCGCCCGAGCTAAGCAGCGTGAAGAGTTTGGCTAAGTACTTCGCGATTGCCGTGATTCTCGCACCATGCGTTTCAGCGCTTCTCGGCGCAAACTACAGTTTGCCCGGTGAATACTGGCTGGAATGGAGGATCTGGTTTTTTGCCGACGCGTTGGGGTACCTAACTGTCACGCCTGCAATAATCAGTTGGGTTCACGACGGACGGGCATGGGCGCGAAAACCGCAAAATTATCTGGAACTTGCCGTGCTGATTACTGTGTTGATTTTTTGCGGATTTCTCACATTCACGGGAACTGGGCGAATGGAGCAACCGGCGCTGCTTTATTCTCTAGTGCCGATTCTGCTGTGGGCCGCTTTGCGCTTGGGAATAAAGGGTGTTTCCACTTCCATGGTAGTCGTTGTCTTTCTGTCAACTTGGGGATCGGCTCATGACCGTGGTCCCTTCACCGGACTGGGGCCCCTCAATAACGTATTGTCGCTTCAGCTATTTCTATTTTTCGCTGCCATACCCTTCATGGTTCTCGCCGTCCTTGTAGAAGATCACAAGCGAGCGCAACAAGCATTGCTCGACGAAGATGCAAAACTAACCGAGGCGCAACGCTTGGCGGAATTCGGCAATTGGCAATGGGACCCAAGCACTGACGCTGTCACCTGGTCGGCAGAACTGTATCGAATTGCCGGATACGATCCTACGTTGCCAGCGCCCTCGTTCAAGGATCATGACCGGTTCTTCACACCCGAGAGCTGGGCTCGACTGAATCTCAGCGTGGAAGCGGCCATCCGCACGGGAGCGCCGTACCAGCTCGATTTGGAGGCGGTCCGTGCGGATGGCACCAAGCTCTGGGTCACCAGCCGGGGAGCAGCCGTTTACGACGACGGCGGACGGCCCATACAACTTCGTGGGACGATTCAGAACATTTCTGAGCGGAAGCGCGCCGAGGAGGCGCGAATAAGGCATGCCGCGATTGTGGAATCCTCCGATGACGCAATCATCTCGAAGGATCTAGACGGGGTCATCCAGAGTTGGAATGCAGCTGCGCAAAGACTTTTTGGATTCACCGAAGCTGAAGCCGTTGGACGACCAATTACAATTATCGTCCCGCCCGAGCGTTCTGATGAAGAGCACGAAATTCTGCAGCGGTTGAGAGCCGGTGAGCACATTGAACACTACGAGACGCTTCGTATTACGAACGGCGGGAAGAAGCTCAACGTCTCACTAACAATGTCCCCGATAAGGGATTCGCTGGGCAGGATTGTGGGAATCTCCAAAATCGCCCGCGACATAACCCACCGCAAAGCCACGGAAGCGGCGCTTGAACAGTTGAGCGGCCGCCTGATCAACGCACAGGAGGAAGAGCGAGCCCGCATCGCCCGGGAACTCCACGATGACTTCAGCCAGCGTTTGGCTCTCCAAGGTGTCGGCCTGGGACAACTCTTGACGAAGCTTCCTGAGTCAGAGTTGGCGGGACGGAATAAAGTCGAGGAGTTGTTGAAATCAAACCGTGATTTGTCCAAGGATATCCATTCGCTCTCCCATCAGCTGCATTCGAGCAAACTGGAGCACGTTGGCCTGGCGTCGGCTCTGAAAAGCCTTTGTGAGCAGTACAGCTCGCAGTACGAGATCACGGTCGAATTCACCAGCCGCGAAGTCCCCTCCGAGATCTCCAAAGAAGTCGCGCTCTGTCTGTTCCGGATCGCGCAGGAAGCCTTAAATAACGTGGTCAAACACAGTCATGTAAAGCAAGCTCGCGCGGAACTCTTTGGCAACGACAATCAAATACTTCTCCGGGTTATAGACGGAGGATCGGGATTCGACCCTGCTATCCGGGGCCTGGATACAGGCATCGGACTCGTTAGTATGCGTGAGCGACTTCGACTCGTTGGCGGAACGCTATTGGTTCGCTCAGCGCCGGCGCGAGGAACAGAAATAGTCGCTCAAGTGCCAAGGCCCGTTCGTGTGGATCACTCGCACGGAGCGGTCTGATCCTCGCCATCGTGGCTAGCTCAATTCTGTTCGGGATCGGGCACATTTTTCTTGGCGTGCGCAATGTGAGGGGAACCACGATCGGCGTCCTGTTTTTTGCAGCGCTCGTGCTGCTAGCCGGCTCACTGCTGCCGGCGATGATGGTGCACGTGGCCCTGGATTCGCACGCGTTCGATCTGGGCTACCGCGCGCAACGCGAGGCGGGCGAGCCGGGAACTTCTCCCGCCGTCCCCGCGGTATTGTAGATTCTCCGCACGATCCAGAACTCTCTTATCGAAACTGCGCGAATCTAGGCGCCGCGTGGAGGACGCTTACTTTACCAGTTCGATTTCGCTCGGTCGCCACTCCTTTGTAAAGAACGGCTCGAGCGGGCTGTACAGGCGCAGGATCGTGAACCATCCTTTGTCTGGCATCGTTTGAATCCAATTGCCGCGCTTGACGCCTTCTGGTTGCTTCGGGCCGAAGTAGATCGTCGTAGAACCGCCGGCGTCCGGTTCAGCGGCCGGTGAAGGATAGCTCTGACTGCCCGCGCGCGGGTAGCGCTGCGGCGTGTCGAGCATCGAACGCGTCTGATTGTCGTAGAGCGTGAAAGACCAAAAGTTCGCTTGCGGGATGCCCTTGGGCAGCGTGACCTTGTAGGTCTTGCCGCCGTCAAAATACTGCTTGTTGGAATCCACTATCGCGAACAGATATTGCGAGCCGATTCCGGGCAAACGCATCGCCATCGCAGGCGTGATGCCGGTGACGCCGTAGAAGAACGCAGTGCGCGCATCCAACTGACGATAGCCCGTGGGAGGGAAGGGTTTCACGCCTTCGCGCGTGACCATCGGGATCGGCGTCTCGAACTCCGAGCCGGACTGAAACAGGAAATTCATCCACGCCGATCCGGGATAGTAATACCAGCTGGGATCGCGCGGATTGAACAGCAGACTGCGTGACGTGGCGTTGGCCAGCGCGAGAGCATCAGTGAGAATCTTCTTCATCTGCGCGTCCGGCGCAAAGGGCTTCCCCTTCACAATTCCGATAGCAGCCAGTGACCCCATCAACTCTGGATCGAGCGCGGTGGCGGGCTCCTGTTGCACCACGCCGTTAAGCAACTCGTAGAAGTGGAAATCGTTGGGTGGAATGGTGCTGAAGGACGCGCCACTGCCCTCGTGGAACACGGTCGGCGGCGGTGCAGCGGGCGCGGCGAGCTTGGCTTTTCCGGTAAGGAACTCCGCGACGCTGGTGCCGACCCCGCCTTCGACGTAAGGGTAGATTTTGGCCGTCTTCTTGATCAGCTCTACGGTGGGTTTGGGATCGTCCTTCTGCATGAAGCTGCGTCCGAGTAACGCGACACGCGTGGTCCGCGAACGGGCGATGAAGAATCCGCCTTCGGGCAGAGGGCCGTCATAACCCGGCGGCAGAATCAGGTACTTTCCGCCTTCGCCGCGATCGGGACCGGGCGCGCCGAAGTCAATCACCCAGCGCCACCAGAAGTCATCGAGCGTTCCGAGCGCTTTGGGCGGCGTCTCCAGCACCATGGGCCCTTTGCTCAGGTCAATGAAGCCGATGAAATAGACGGTGTCGGCGTTCGCCGTGAGGAAGAGCGACTTGGCATCCATCAGTTGAGAGAACACAATAATTTCGTTGTCCTTCACCCCGATGGTTGCGTTGCCTTCCCGGATGGCGGCCATGTTTACGCCCTGGAAGGTATTCACAAACGCTTCGAAGGCGTGCGTGAAGTCCAGGTTGTCGTAAACTTTGTCCAAGGTTTCCTTGGTGGGCATGCCGTCCTTGAATTCCATCGTCCCGATTCGCGTGTCCACTTTGTTCGGCGTGGTAATTGAAGCAGGGGCGTCCGCGGAGTTCTGCTGAGCTCGTGCAGAGGGCACACTGGCAATGGAGATAGTCGCGGCAACGAAAGCTACTGCTGTCCATGGCGACGGTACGGATCGGAATTTCATGGATTGTTTCTCCCGGGCCACGCCCGCTTCAAATTGCTCAAAATTGATGTGCAATTCCAACCGACGCCCCACCTTTCGGAAATCGAAAGGTGGGGCTTCCGGGCGCTCGGTATCACCCGGAGGTCGGATGGAAGCCGATCAGCGGGCCCAAAGGTGAGCCTACCGCCAGCTCAAAAGCGGATTACGACGCCAGCCTGGATGCGGAAATTGCTCTGATTGTTGTTGCCGCCCGTGAACGAATTGCCGAAACGCGTTAAGACGTAATCGGCTTCCGCTGCACGGATGGCGAACATTTTATTGATCGGAATGTCCACGCCGCCACCGATGATGAAATCAAACGCGTTGTTGGAGGGAGAATTAATGCAACCGCCGCCCACGTTGCAAATATTTACGTATGCGTTGGAATGGGCGCCACCGAACATCGCCTCCGCGAATGGCTCAAAATGCGGGGTGCGGAATTTAATCTCCGGACCTACGTTGTATGTGAACAGGTTTCCGGAGACTGGAGCGCCACTGGGAAAGGTCCTGGTGGTGCTGCCGTACCCCTCGAACTCGGCTTTGATCCCAATGAGGTTGGTTAGGAAATACGTGAATGCACCACCGCCGCCGTTAAGAGAAAAGGCGCCGAGGCCGGAAATGTTATTGTTCTGTGGATTGAAGCGCATGTACGAATAGTCCCCGGAAATTTCTACTTTGGGGCTATCTTGCGCAAAGGTAGCTGTTCCTAGCAGCAAAAAAATTCCAAGAAGTGTTGCGCCTGCAATTTTCAAGTGAATCTCCTTTTAATTTAGACGATTCAGGTGTTGCCCCACTTCAGCTGAGCTCAACCTCGCACGCGCCCCACCCTGCGTGTTCGTCCAGCACGAGCAATCAATCCCCGCCTGAGCAGTATTTCGTTGAGCCGTACCGCACCCACCTGTCTCCTCTTTGATACGCAAGCCGGCGGCGGAGACCTATTGTCAAAAATAACAACTGTGCTGACGTGGCAACGACAGACGTAGCAGTTAGCGTTGGTGGGATCGCGGAATTCTTGCCGCTGGTAGGACAGTCTGCGTTTTATTTACAGGACTCGCGCGCGAGCAATAAGGATCGTGCATGGCGCCGCGTTACGAGGAGGCGAAAATTCTACCTTTTCGTGACAACTTCCAGGACTGAGTTGGCCACGTAATTTACTTGCTCGGCGGTCATGCTCGGAAACATCGGCAGGCTCAGGACGCGTTCGCACGCGCGTTCGGCGTGAGGAAAGGTTCCGGCGGGATAACCTAGCGTGCAATATGCGGGCTGCAGGTGGATTGGTTTGGGGTAATGCACGGCGGTGTCAATGCCGCGCGCGGCAAGTTGTGTGACAACGGAATTGCGATTGTCCACGTAAATCACGAACTGGTGATAGACGCATTCGTCGCGCGGATCGTCTTGCGGCATTTCCAGGCGTGTGCCTTCGAGCAGGCGGCGGTATTCCCTCGCGATTTCGCGGCGCTTCTGTGTCCAGGCGTGCAGGCGACGAAGTTTGATGCGCAGCACGGCGCCTTGAAATCCTTGCATGCGGTAATTGTAGCCGGGGAATTCGTGGTCGTAGCGCGCGGTCTGTCCGTGGGAACGCGCGGCGCGTGCGAATTTCGCGATGGCGTCGTCATTGGTGGTGAGCGCGCCCCCTTCTCCATACGCCCCGAGATTCTTCGTGGGATAAAAACTGAATGCGGCGGCGAGGCCAAGCGATCCGACACGCTGGGAGCGATAGCGCGCGGCATGCGCTTGCGCCGCGTCCTCCAGGATGCGCAGGTGGCGACGCGCGGCGATTTCTCGGATGGGATCCATGTCCGCGGGGCGGCCGTAGAGATGCACGGGAAGAATAGCGCGAGTTCGCGGTGTAATGGAGCGCTCGATGAGCCTCGGATCCAGATTTGCGGTGGAGGGATCAATATCCACGAACACCGGGCGCGCGCCGCAATAGGTGATGGCTTCGGCCGTGGCCAGAAACGAATTGGGCGTGGTGATGACGTCGTCGCCAGACTGCACGCCGAGCGCCAGCAGGCCCACATGCAGCGCCGCGGTTCCGCTGCTCAGCGCGACGCAGTGCTTGATGCCGCAGAAATCGGCGAACTCGCGCTCGAAGGCTTCGACTTCCGGGCCTTGCACGAAAGATGCGCTCTTGCAGACGCGATCGAGCGCCGGGAGAATTTCGTCGCGCAATTCCGCATATTCGGATTGCAGATCCAGCATCGGAACTTTCATCACGGTGGCCTGTTCACCCATGCAAAAACTGTACTGCACACAGGGCCGTGCTACAAGGCCGACTGGGAGGTTTGGGGCGGTTGTGTTCCTCGGATGCGCCCTTGACAAAAATGGTCCATTCACGAAGGAATGGGCCCCAAACACAAGTTAGAAGTAAATTTACATTTCTAGGAAAGGTATTTGCTTCCTCGGAAGCACGACGCGGAATCGGCACTGATTGCGAAGGAGTTATGGAAAAAGAGGTTGGAACAACGATTGCATCATAATGGTGCAGGGCCGGGTGATCTTTACGGTTTAGGCCAACTTAAACAGGGGTGACGTCATGGGACGATTGCTACGAATTGCCGCGATAATTGGGTTTTTCGCTTTGCGTCGCCGTCGGCGACGGCGAAAGCAGACAGCAATAGGAGTTGTACTATTCCCTCACAGGTCCTGTGGACTGACAGCGACATTTATCCTGCCGGTTAACCCAGCGATCGGCTCGGGCAACGTATAGCCTGGGCGCTCGATTTTCACGTGACTCCGATTGATTTGATCGTTGAACACTATTGCCGATCCCGGCGGCGTCATTACTTTCTACAGCTACGATCACATTCTGGGCGAGGGCGGTTCACCGTTGACGAAGGCGATCTGATTCGACCTGATGAACGCGCCGGGCTTTACCAACATGCGCTGTTTGTCACCGGTACGGAAGCCTCGCCGACTATGTCCTATCATCAGCCGGGAATCATCCCGCTGGCAGGATTTCATGACGAGCACGGCGGATACACGTCTGACGGTCACGAAAGTTTCGACGGCGCCGGAACCTGCATCGTTCCTGTTGGTTGGCGTGGGGCTGGTTGGGCTGTTCGTGAAGCGCCGGCTGAGCATCGCTCAGTAGCCGCCTGCACACTCCGGCGGTCGCAGCGTTCTTCTAGTTAAACTTATTTCAGCCTGCCGCAAGGTGCCACGTTCCTTCCCTGCTCCGAAGTTCTTCTAATAGCTACGCACCCGTCTGCGAAAATTCAGATGTGCGTCAGAGTGCCAGTAATTTTGGTGCGGCGCAGCGCCCAGCGCAAATACCAGGAACGATAACGGGATCAGGATCGCGGCGAAAAGCAGCAGGGCCGCGATCGAGGGCCACAGCTCGCGCCAGCCCGCGCCGGCCAGCAGCGCGGCGCGCATTCCTTCGAGCGAGTAAGTGACCGGAATCAAGCGCGCCAGAAACCGCAGCGGGCCCGGCAGCACGCTGACGGGGTACATCATCCCGCCGACTAAGCCGGAAATTCCCAGCACCAGCCACTTCGCGGGATTGCCGCGCTTAAAAAGAATCGCATAGCTCGCCGAAATAATTCCCAGCCCAGCAAACGCGAGAACGGACGCCAGGAGAATCGCGACGGCTCCAGGCCAATTCGCCGCGCGCGGCGTGAAATCGAAAAGCAGCGCGCCCCATGCAAGATAGACGCAGGTGCGCAGCGCGAGGGCGGTGAAGGGATAGACCGCCGAGCCCGCCAGGATCACGGGCAGCGGAGTCTGCGTCACCAGTAAGGCTTCCAGCGTGCGATTCTGCCGCGCTTCCTCGATGCTGGAATCGAAAGCGGTGAGCGATACGCTGAGATAATCGAAAAACGCGAAGCCGACGAGCGCGAACGCAAAATAATTGCTGCCGTTGGGCAGCGCGCTGGAAAGCTCGGGGCTTTGCGACGAAACGCGACAGGTAGTAGAAAGTGGCGACGCCGAAGAGGGCTTCGAGCGTTTCCAGCAACAGCGCGCCACGATACCCGCGGGCGATGGCGAAATCGCGCGCGAAGAATGCGGCAATCTTTCGCAGAGTGCGCGTGAGATTCATGGCCGGGACTCGACGGGCGCGGAGTTGGCGCGCGAGACGCGTGATCGCGTCTTCGAGATTGGAAGCGCCGGTCGTGCGCGCACAGGCCGCGCGGGGAATCGAAAGCGATCACCCGTCCTGCTTCGAGCACAAGCACGCGGTCGGCGATTTCCGCGACTTCGCTCAGAGTGTGCGATGCGAAAAGCAGCGTGGTGCCGTGCTGGCGCACCAGATCGTCTTTCAACAGGCGGCGGAAATCCGCGGCTGCGAGCGGGTCCAGGCTGCGTGTGGGTTCATCGAGCAGCAACACCGCGGGTTGATGAAGCAGCGCGCGCGCCAGGCCCACGCGATGGGTCATGCCGGTGGAAAGAGTGCGCACCTGACGATCGAGTTCAGCGGCGATGCCCATGCGTTCGGCGGTGAACGCGATGCGCGCGCGAGCTTCGGCGCGAGACATGTTGTTCATCGCCGCGAAGAAACTGAGGTTTTCCCGGGCGCTCAAACGAGTGTAGAAACCTTCATCGCCGCCGGTATGGTAGCCAAACTGGCGCCGCGCGCCGGCCGGCTGGCGTTCGACGTCGCAATCGGAAATCGCAGCGCGGCCATGAGTAGGAAGAATCAACGTGGCGAGAATGCGGAGGAGCGTGGACTTTCCCGCGCCATTCGGCCCCACGATTGCTACAGCCTCACCTGGCTGCACCAAAAAGGAAATTCCCGCCAGGGCGCGTTCGCTGGGGCGCGCGATGGGTTGCAGCAGCGCACGCCAGCCGGAACGTGCAGGCGGAAAATATTTTTCCAGCGCTTCCACGGAAATAGCAGGCGAAGGCATTACAGTCGTTATAACCGATATCACCCACGGCTAATCCAGTTCCGTCGTTGCTGTTCGGGGCGAGTGACAGTAGAATGGAGGCGGTCGAGTCGATATCCGCAGGATGTTTGTATCGAACCGGCCCTCCGTCGCCGAGTTTTCCGGCGGAAGGATCGCCCCAGCCCAATACCACGGGAGCGGCCGCAATGGACGCACCTCTCTCCTTACATACGATTGTTGTAGCTGCATCTGAACAGGTCTCGTGTCCTCTCGGTGAGGAATCGGCGATTCTGAATCTGAAGAACAGCGTGTACTACGGAATGAATCCGGTGGGCGCGCGCGTTTGGAATTTGCTGAAGCAGCCGACGAGCATCACGGAGCTGCGCGACGTCCTGCTGGAAGAATATGAAGTGGATGCCACGCGCTGCGGAGACGATCTGCTGGCGCTGCTGGAAACCATGCGCAGCGAAGGGTTAATCGAAGTGCGCGGTGTGGCAGCCGGTGCCTGACGAGCGCGACTTTGTTCCAGCGAGCGGGTTCAGAACGATACAGCACGCTTCGCTAAACCGGAGCGAGGCGTGAGCTGATAAGACGATCATGATGCAACGCTGGCGACAGGTTTTGGCGGCTGAGCGGCTATGAGCGCGGTGTCGTGTTGGAAGCCGCGGGCGGATTGCTGGCCACGTGGGTAGGTTTGCGGCTCGCGGGCTTTCGCCGCTGGAAGACTGTGCTCGCTTGGCTGGCCCCTTCCCCGAATGTGACCGCGCGACAAACGGCCGCAGCGCAAAGAGAAGCGGCGCAAACGATCGCGCGCATGTCAGCCGCGGCAGCACGGAATTTTTTCTTCGATACGAATTGCCTGGAACAGTCGCTGGTGCTGTGGTGGCTGCTGCGGCGGCGCGGAATTCTAGCGGAGTTGCGCATCGGCGCGCGCAAGGAATTCGAGCGGTTCGAGGCGCACGCGTGGGTGGAGGTGGATTCCGCGGTACTGAACGACGCGAGCGCCGAGCACCAGCATTTTATTCCGTTCGATGGCCCGATCACGCCCATGGAGGCGCGCACCGATTGAGCGGCATCGTGGGCATTTACGAGCGCAGTGGCGCCCCAGTGGATCGCGGGCTGTTGCAGGCGCTCGCGCATTTTCTTTCCTTTCGCGGGCCGGACGCGCGCGAAACCTGGTCGCAGGGCGCGATTGGCCTAGGGCATACCATGCTGCGCACCACGCGCGAATCGCAAATGGAGCAGCAGCCGGCAAGCCTCGACGGAAAGCTATGGATCACCGCGGATGCGCGCATTGACTGCCGCGAAGAGTTGGAAAAGAAACTCGCGCTGCAGCGCCAAGGCGCGGTGGGCCGCGCGACGACAGACTCCGGACTGATTCT
The DNA here is from genome assembly GCA_963821765.1 of uncultured Acidobacteriota bacterium. GTDB lineage: Bacteria > Acidobacteriota > Terriglobia > Acidiferrales > UBA7541 > Palsa-295. The sequence continues at coordinate 9,409 of CAWGFF010000002.1, read as the reverse complement.
GCGCGCGTATGCGGCCTGGGGAGCGGAGTGCGTGCAACACTTGCGCGGGGATTTTGCATTCGCGATCTGGGATGCTGCGCAAAAAATTGCTGTTCTGCGCGCGCGACCATTTCGGCGTGAAGCCGTTTTATTATTCCGAGCTGGGCGAGCTATTTCTTTTTAGCAATACCCTGGATTGCTTGCGCCAGCATCCCGACGTTTCCGACGAATTGAACGACGCGGCGATCGGCGATTTTTTATTGTTTGGATTGAACTGCGATGCCGCTACCACCACTTTCCGCGACATCCGCCGGCTGCCTGCGGCGCATGCCATGACCGTCAGCTCCGACGGACTGCGCATCCAGCGCTACTGGTCGGCGCCCACGGCCGGGCGCATCCGCTACCAGCGCGCGGAAGATTACGTGGAACATTTTCAGATCTTGCTGCAAGCGGCCGTAACGGACCGTATGCGCGTGGATCGCGCGGGAATTTTGCTCAGCGGCGGCCTGGATTCGGCGACCGTCGCGACGACGGCGCGCGAGGTGGCCGGCAGCGCCGGCGGAACGACAGATCTGCGTGCCTACACCGTCGTATATGAGTCTTTGATTCCGGACCAGGATGGCCGCTACGCCCGTGAAGTGGCGGAATTCTTGAAGATCCCGCAGCAGTTTATTCCGATGGATGGGCTGCAGCCGTTCGAACGGTGGGATGACCCGGAAATCAGGTCGCCCGAACCTGTTGACGATCCGTTTTTTGCTGGCCTCTTCGATCAGTTCCGCACCGATCGCGGCCGATTGCCGCGTGGTGCTTTCAGGCGAGGGCGCTGACAACCTGATGCACTTTGAGATGTGGCCGTTTGCGCAAAGCCCTGATGCGCGAGCGGCAGTGGGCCAGCCTATTCCGGGAAACTTCCCGTTATTTTGGCTGAGGCCTTCGGTTCTGCCCGGCGTGAAGCGTCGCGTGCAGGGCCTTTTTGGGAAAGATCCCACCGCGCCGGTGTATCCGCGCTGGCTGGAACCGGAATTTGCGCGCCGTCTGAACCTGCAGGACCGGGCCAAGGAATGGAGCGAGCTTCCAGCCGAACGCCCTCACCCGATTCTTCCCAAGGCACATGCATCACTCTCTTTACCGCATTGGTCTTCGATGTTCGAGCAGGAAAATCCAGGAGTGACGCGCTGCGCGGTGGAGGTGCGCCATCCCTTTTTGGATTTGCGGATCGTGAATTTCCTGTTGGCGCTCCCGCCCTTCCCACTATTTTTCGAAAAACAGCTTTTGCGCGAGGCTGTGGCGGGGCGATTGCCTGAATCCGTGCGTACGCGACGGAAGTCGCCTCTTGCGGGCAGTCCTTTGGTGGAACACTTGCGAAAATCGCGGCCGGACTGGATGGAGCATTTAGATTGGAGCGCGGAAATGGAAGCGCTACGTTAACAAGTCGGAGCTGGCGGCGTTTCAAAATGAAACGCATGCGGAGAAAGCGCACTCCGCTCTTCGCCCGCTATGTCTCAACTTTTGGTTGCAGTCAGCGCGCAAGGTCCGGTATAACTTGCGTGCGGAGGTTCGCAATGCTTAAGCCCGTCAAACGGGATAATAAGAAGCCGTACTCATCTCCTATCATAACCGTCTACGGTACCGTCCAGGAATTAACCCAAGAAGGTAGGGCTGCGGAGGCACGCACGACGGAGGACGATTTCCGCGCGTGAAGACGCACGCTTAGCAGAGCTAGAATTCCAAAGCAGTGTCAGAAGTAATTCTGAGCGCGTCGATCTGGCAGCATTTCAACTGGAGATCCGTTAGCGGCAGGTCGCGGGACAGGACTGAAAGTTCGGCGAGATTGCTCGTTCCGGCCTGCAAATGGAATTTGGTCGTTGACCGCACTGAATTTCACTTACGCTGTTTTCGGCCTGTCGCTCCGCTCCAATCTTCCCATCCCTAATCTGACGACGGTAAATCCGAGCATGAGCCTTCGCCGCTCGAATTATCGAGTGACTCGTACGTCGAGATTCACCTGAACGCTTCCCCGCATGGCGACGCGGCAATCTGCGTCCGGGTCCGGAAGAGCTGAGCTATGACAGTTCCTATAAGGATCGAAGCGGGCAACCCGGCGCTGAAAATCTGGAAGGCGGCGGGCTCCCGTTATCTGCGGCTCGCTTACTTCGATGGAACGCAATTCTGGCTGGATCGCGAGGGCACGGAAGTTTGGGCGACTTGGCCCGAGCAACTTGACGATCGAAGACACGGCAACGTATCTGTTGGGGCCAGTTCTCGGATTACTGTTGCGGCTGCGGGGCGTCACTTGCCTGCATGCCAGCGCGGTGGCGTTTGGCGAAAAGGCCGTGGCGTTTGTGGGATCCGAGGGCGCGGGAAAATCCACGACGGCGGCGGCGCTGGCGCGGCGCGGCCATGCCATCTTATCTGACGATGTGGTCGCGCTGGCCGAGCACAACGGCTCGTTCTTTGTTCATCCCGCGTATCCTTATTTGTGCCTGTGGCCCGAATCCGTGGAATCGCTTTACGGTTCGCCGGATGCGCTGCCGCAGTTCAGCGCGAATTACGAAAAGCGCTTCCTTTCACTGGGAAAACAGGAATTGCGATTCGCGGAACGAGCCTTGCCGCTGGCTGCGATTTATATTCTGGGCGATCGCCGCGGCGATCCCGCGCCGCTGGTGGAAGAACTGGCGCCGCAGAAGGCGTTCCTGGCGCTGGTGGCCAATACCTTCGCGACAAATACTCTGGATAGCGGCATGCGCGCGAAGGAATTTGAAATCCTGGCGCGCCTGGCCCCCAGCGTTCCCATCCGCGCGCTCTGCGCGCATCAAGATGCCAGCCGGCTGCCTGAGCTTTGCGATCTGCTCGACGAGGAAGCGCAAAAACTACGTACGCGGAACTCCGCGCGCGTGTAGAACAAATGATCATTGAGCTGCGATATGTGCCGCTGCGAGACAGTAGCTCTTTGACTACCACGTAGTGGAATATTCGGCCATCCTGCGGTTTCCCGCTCTCATGAAGCTGTGCTACCATCCACCTTCAAATGGCGTGTCCGTCCCCCACGATTCGGCGCCTTCGCCATAGACCGTGGGTAATCGCTTGTTCGCAAATTGAGGATTTTCTAAACCTTTCCCGTCGGCCGCCGCTGCCCCTTTCAGCTCACCAAACTTCATCCCAGAAAAATCAAACTGAGGAGAAACTCCATGCAGACGAAATCCCCGCTAGTAAGAATTGCGATTGATGGCTGGCGTGCCCTTGGCCATCCTTGCTTTCGTTTTTGTCGGTGCACATGCAACGCCGCGCGCATTCATCCCAGCCCATTGCGAGCAATCATACAGCAGCCTCGCTGCAGCCTGCGACGGCGCTCTCCGCCGCGCAAAAGCAAGATTTGACGCGCGCGTACGGCGCGCTGCCGCTGGCGTTCGAAGCCAATCAAGGGCAGACGGCCCCGGAAGTTCGCTACCTGGCGCATGGCCAGGGCTATCAATTGTTCTTGACGAACCAGGAAGCGGTGCTCACCTTGCGTCAGACGTCAGCCGCCGGCGACGAATTCGGCAAAGGCAGCGTCAGTTGCTGCGCAGGCGCGCACGCACCGCGAGCCGAATGCCGCGGTGAAAACTTCCGTTCTCCGCATGCACTTCGACGGCGCGAATCCGGGCGCGGAAATCGCCGGAACGAAACTGCTGCCTGGAAAGACGAACTACTTTATCGGTAACGATCCCAGGAAGTGGCACACTGACATTCCTTCCTACGAAGCGGTGCGTTATCAGGAAATTTATCCCGGCGTGGACTTGCTGTTCTACGGACGCGCAGCAGCGCCTGGAATACGACTTCATCGTCGCGCCTGGAGCGGACCCCAAGGCCATCGCGCTGAGTATCTGCCGGCGCGCGCAAACTGGATCTCAATTCGCAGGGCGATGTGGTGATGAGCGTGGCAGGCGCAAAGTCGCGCTGCAGAAGCCGGTCATCTATCAGGAAGTGAACGGCCAGCGACGGGAAATCGCGGGTAATTATACGATTGCGAACAACCACCAGATTCGCTTTTCGGTCGGGGCCTACGATCACACGCAGCCTCTGACGATTGACCCCGTGCTTGATTACTCGACGTATGTCGGCGGTGAGTCCTTCGATCTTGGGCTGGGCCTCGCGCTAGACGCGGCCGGTGATGCCTACATTGCTGGCTTGACCAGCTCGACGGCGTTTCCGCAGATGAACGCAGAGCGGCGCGCCGCCAGCCGATGTCGCCACGTTAGGAACCGGCGTTTGTCACGGAATTGAACCCAGCCGGCACGGGGCTCTTTACTCGACATATCTGGGCGGCACCGGAAACGCAAACTTCGGAGATGAGGCGGATGCGATCGCCTTGGATACGGCCAGCCTCCGAATATTTACGTGACGGGCTTTACTGGATCGTCTGATTTCCCACTAAGCACAACGGTGCTTCCGTATCAAAGCACGGCTCCAGCCAGCGTGCTGCCGAATCGCGCGGCGTTTCTCACCAAGCTGTCGCCCTCCGCCTGCCGGCGCGGCACAACTGGCATATTCCAGTACCTGGGTGGCGACACGTTAACGATGAAGGACTCGGTATCGCTGTGGACGCGAGCGGGAAACGTGTACGTCGTGGGCGTGACGCAATCCACGACTTTCCCGCAAGTTGGAACGCAAATTACCCCGGGACAGACCAGCACGGTGATGCGGGAAACGCGTTTCTAACGGAGTTCAATCCCACCGTCTCCGGCACGCCGGGTTCGCTTTATTCAACGTACATCGGCGGCTCCGGCGCTGGCAGCAACTTCCTCTTGGGTTCGCCGACTACTGCGCAAGCGGTTACGGTGGATGCGACCGGCCATGCCTATCTCGTCGGCGGAACGACTTCCACTGACTTCCCCGTCGCAGGCGCCGCGATTGCCGGCAGCGCCGCGTGCGGAGCCAACGGCAACGGTTCAGCCTTCATTTCCGTCATCAACACGGTGGCGCAAACCCTCACGTACTCACACTGTTTGAGCGGCAACCCAGGTGCGAGGTTGCCTTCGGGGTGACTCTGGGAACAGGCGTTCCAGCGGTCGCCACCAAGATTGCGTACATCACCGGCACGACGTTCGTCAGCGAACTTCCCCGTCACCGCCGGTTCGATTCCCCCTACGGCAAGCGTGGCGAACGGCGTGGCATTCGTCTCCATGCTAAACACCGCACCGGCACGCTTGCAGTATTCCACGCTTCTTGGGTGGCAACAACAGCGACACCGGCTTCTCGATCGCATCCGATTCAGCGGGCCTTGCCTACGTGGCTGGCCTGACAGGTTCGGCTGACTTTCCCATTACGCAAGGAGCCTTGCAGACTAGCGCGCAACAACGCAAACGGCGCCGGCATTCGTTGCCAAAATTAGCCCTAACGGCCAAGGAATCGCCGATTTGGTTTATTCCTCTTACTTCACGGGGCAGGCCGCGAACGCTGTCGGCAACCCGGACAGCGTTCGGGCATCGCGGTCTCTGGGACAAACGCGTATATCGCGGGATATATGACGTCGCCGGACATGCTGACCACTTCGGGAGCGTTTCAGACCTCTCTGGGAGCGGCCGGCGCAACGAACGCGTTTGTCGCTGAACTGCCTCTGACTCCAACCATCAGCGTGTCCCCCACCAGCATCAACTTCGGAACGCAGCTGGTTCACGTCCTTCAGCGGAGCAGTTCGTCACGGTTACGAATAACACCGCATCGGCCATCGGCTTGACCCTTCCGCCCACGACGACGGGAACCAACGCTGCGGACTTCGCGGGAGCAGCAGATGGCACGTCGCCCTGCACGGCCTCACTCGCCGGCGGCGCCTCTTGCACCATTGGCGTGACCTTCACACCATCGGTCGCGGCGGCCGAGACCGCAACCCTGAACATCGTGGATGCTCGGACGGCCCAAGCCATCCGATGCTGGTGGCGCTCTCCGGCAACGGCACGGGCACCGCATCCAACATCCTGGTCACGCCCAACAGCCTTACTCTGCCGGGCGCATTGCTCACGACATCCAGCAACGGAACCGTCTCGATCGGCAACAATGGCAACGCGCCGCTGAGCATTGCCTCGATCGCTGCCGCTCCGGGATTTTACTGTACATCGAAACCGCCACTTGCAATGCTGGCGCATTCCCGATCGTGATCGCGGCGGGCGGAAATGCGTGCGTGGTCACCGTCACCTTCAGCCCGATTGCGGCTACTACACCAGGTCCGGTTCCGGGCACCCTTACGATTACGCAAACCGGCGGCACCGTGACCACCGTTCCGCTGTCGGGGCCGGCGTGGGACTTCTCGGTCTCCGCTGCGGCCATCACTGTGGCCAAAGGCGCTACGGGCACGTTCCCAGTGCTCGTTACCGGATTGGGTGGATTTACCGGAGCGGTATCTTTCACTTGCACGCCGGCGATGCTGATTACCTCATGCTCGGTGCCGACCACCAACGCCGCTCCGGCTCCGGGCGCCACGGCGATGGGATCCATCACCGCCGCTTCCTTCATCGTGCCGCCACAATCCTTGAAGGCTCCGCCGTCAGCGTTGCTGCGGCAGGTGCTCTTCATCATGATGGCGATCGCCCTGTTGTTCATGATTCCCGCGGCCCGGCGATTCCGCACGCGGTTGGGAATGGCGGGAGCCATGATGGTGTTCATCCTCGTGGCAGGTTGCAGCGGATCGGGCACCGTCGTCAAAGGCTTCAACCATCGCGATTACGCCGTCTTCGGGAACCGTCACCAAACCAGCGATCACGGTGAATGTAACCATCACGCCATAAAAATCAACGCAACCGCAGTTCAGGCCGCGCGGTCCTGTTATACAGGCCGCGCGGCCCTTTTTTCGCGCAGTGCCGTCCCGCCGCGAACCTCTCCGACGCTCGGCGCTTCGCTCTTTCCTCGTGACACAGGTAGCCTCGCCAACCAGACCATCTTCGTTTTTCAGATGATTTTCGGCCAGCACTACACTTTGCGGGGCTTTCCATCTATCCTAGTGAGCCGCCGCGTGCCAACGTATTACCGGCCGCCCGCATCTGAAAACTCGCACAATGAAAGAATCTGGATTCGAAGCCATTACTGGAGGACGCGGTTGATGAAGTTGATAAAAAGGTAGCGGGGATTTTATTTTTGTTGGCATTGTTCGGAGTGCGTGTGTCGGCGCAAGAGCTGTCTCTGTTCGGTCCTTTGCCGATTAGTCCCGCGCCGCTCAGTCCCCCGCCGGGAAACCTGTCGCCCGGCATTCCGAAGCCGCATCTTTCCAAGCCGCATGTGGACAAGCCGACCCGCGCAAACTTCGAACTGGGCGGCGGATATATGTACAGATCGCTGCTGCAAGCCGACGGCAAACGGCTGAACATGAATGGATTCTCGATGTACCTCGACTATCGCATTTTCCGGTGGTTGAGTTTCGCCAGCGATCTTTCCGGGGCTTACAACATCAACAGCATGAACGGCAACACCCAGCTTTATACGTTAATGTTTGGCGCGCGAATTTATCCGCTGGGTCACCGGCACAAGATCACTCCTTTCGGCGAAGTGCTCATCGGAACGGGTTACTCCGGTTACAACCTGGAAAGCCAGGGCGGCTTCAATCCGTACAGTCATTGGGGCTGGGCGAATACCTGGATGGCCGGCGGCGGGTTCGACGTGAAATTCAAAAAGCGCTGGACGATTCGCCTGATCGAAATGGACTATGAACATGGCAGTTTCGGCGCGATTAATGCCGCCAGCTACGGCGGCACCGGCCAGGGAAATTACCGCGCCGCCGTGGGTATCATTTACCGTTTCGGCCAGAAATAAGCGCCGGTTTCCCGCCGCCTGATGCATCGCGCGTCATGCTGCAGTCGCAGCGAGCGGCATGCACGCTGCCAAACATCCGCGCGTGCCCACCGTAATATTTCGCAAAGGGCGTATTGGAATTTGGCCTTGCGAAACTACCGATACTCATAGGACATTACGGCTCTGTGCAGCCATCACCTCAGGGAGTCCCAGCGCGCCTCGTGATTCTGGTGTTTGCGCTGGCAGCCGGCGCGTTGCTCAGCTACCAGGCAGCCAGGCTTTGGCTCGCTAACCATCGCATTCATTCCACGCGGCTGGAAATCATCGAGCGTGGCGCCGCGCTCGAACCCGGCAACGCCGACGCCTGGGACCTGCTGGGACGCTATCACCAACTCGATTTCGCGAACGCTGACCCGCAGCAGGAACTCGCGGATTACAAACGCGCCGTGCAGGATGATCCGCTGAATGCGACTTTCTGGATGAACCTGGCCGGCGCGTACGAAGAGAATGGCGATCTGAGCGCCGCGCAAAACGCTTTCGAACACGCCCGCTCCGTGTACCCGCTCTCCGCCGAAGTCGCCTGGAACTACGGAAACTTTCTGCTGCGCCAGGGAAAAGAAGCCGAGGGCTACGCCGAAATTCATCACGCGGTGCAGTCCGATCCCAAGCTGCTGACGCTGGCGATCTCGCGCGTGTGGCGCTCCAGCCGCGATGTAAATGTCCTGCTGGACCAGGTGCTGCCCGCCGACCAGGACGCTTACATTCAGGCAGTCGATTTTTTCGCCTCGATTCGCCAAGCCGGATCCCGCGCTGGCCGTGTGGAGAAGGCTTATTTCCCTTGGCAAGCTCGTGGCTTTTCCGCGAACTTTCCCGTTTCCTCGACGAACTGATCCTCGACGACCGCGCCTCGGACGCCAGGCAAGTGTGGATCGAAGCGCTCGCCGCCGCCGGCCTGCCGCACGACGAACCGCCGAATCATTCCCTGGTGTGGGACGGCGGATTCTCGGGCGACTTCAGTAATGGCGGATTGGGTTGGCGCTGGCACTCTCCCATTGGCGTGGCGGTTGATTTTGACACCGCGCCGCCTGCTTCCGGCGTGCGCGCCGTGCGGCTGGATTTTGGCGGCGGCCTCAATCTGGAAATCACCGAACCGATGCAGTACGTTCCGGTGGAACCCGCGCACACCTACCACTTCCATGCCCTGATGCGTACCGAAGAGATCACCACCGAAGCGGGATGCGCTTTTCGCTGGTGGATCCCAATCACAACGATGCCGTAAATGCGCTGACCGATAATTTCACGGGCTCGCACAACTGGACGGCCCTGGACATGGACGTGACCACCAGCCGCGAAACGCATTTCCTGCTGGTGCGTCTGCTGCGCACGGGCAGCCGCCTGTTCGAAAACAAGCTCAGTGGCACGGTTTGGATTGCGGATGTGTCGCTGGTTCCCGAGGAATTTCAGGGGAACCCTCACCATGAGTGTGATCCGCGGCGGGTTGCTGTTCCTGTTCGCGTTTTCCGTGCTGGCCTTCGGCGCGGTCGAAGTGTGGTCGGGTTCCGTGCTGGAGATTGGCGCGAGCCTGCTATTCATTGGTTGGGCCGCGCTGTTTTTCCTCGATCACGGCGTGTGGATTTACTGGAATCCCCTGAATTGGCCGCTGCTGGGATTG
>CAWGFF010000001.1:0-67910 GCA_963821765.1 uncultured Acidobacteriota bacterium | reverse complement strand
CAAGGATTGGCGGAAGAGGCGCGGCGGGCGGGCGCGGGATTGGAATTGGGGCGGCGTTTTCATGCGCTGCACTCGAATGGGCGCGGGCTGGTGCTGGAAGTGGAGCGATGCACGGACGGCAGCCGCGAGGAAGTTCACGCGGACACGATAATTGGCGGGGATGGAGCGGCGAGCCGTGTGGCGCGGGCGGCGGGATGGACGCCGCTGGAAACTGCTCCGCTGGTGCAGGCAATTGTGCCGCTGCCGAAAGATATGGCGCCGGATACGGCGCGAGTTTGGTTCGTGCCGCAGGATACACCTTATTTTTATTGGCTGATTCCGGAATCGCCGACGCGCGGGGCTTTGGGATTGATTGGGGAGACGGGGCCGGAGACGCGGAAGCTGCTGGAGAATTTTTTGGAGAAGCGCGGATTGACGCCGGTGGAATTTCAAGGGGCGCGGATTCCGGTGTACACGGGGTGGGTGCCGGTGCGGCGGCAGGTGGGGCACGGGTCGGTTTATTTGGTGGGGGACGCGGCGGCGCAGGTGAAGGTGACCACCGTGGGCGGGATCGTGACGGGATTTCGCGGGGCTTTGGGCGTGGCGGAGGCGATTTTGAATGGCGGGTCGAGTGGGGCGCTGCGGAAATTGCGGCGTGAATTGGATCTGCATTTGCTATTGCGGCGGTCGTTGCATGAATTCCAGCAGGACGATTACAGCAAGTTGGTGGATTTGTTAAATGATCCGGCGAAGCAATCGTTGAGTGAATATTCGCGCGATGAGGCATGGAAAATATTGTGGCGCGTTTGTTTGAGCCAGCCGCGATTGATTTTGCTGGGGCTGCGCGGGTTGTTGACGCATAGCCGGTCGTTGCGCGGTTTGCGCCGGTCGCGCGTGTAGGGATTTGTGGCGGCGTTGGCTGCTTGCGTGAATTTTTTGTTGAAACCCCTCCTTGGTGCGGTTCTTTGCGTTCCCTTCATTCGATGAACTCTTTGCGTGAAGGTATGTAGCGTGTACATTCTGGGAATTTCCGCGATGGGGCACGATTCGGCGGCAGCGCTGCTGGGGGATTCCGGAATTGTGGCGGCGATGGAAGAAAGCAAGCTGGCGCGGACGCGGGTGATCGAGGGGATTCCGCGCGAGGCGATTCGCTATTGCCTGGAGCGTGCGGGAATTGGTTGGCGCGACGTGGGGCAGGTGGCGATTGCGAGCCGCTCTTGGCGGGCTTGGCAGAGGCAGGCTTCGTTTCGGGCGAAGTTGGCGCCGCTGGCTCCAGTTTCCAGCGGGTATTTTGTGAACAAGGCTTCGGGAGAGCTGGGGCGCGAATTGAATAATGTGCGCATCGTGCGGCAGATGGCCGGAGCGCCGGACGGGCGTGTTTCGACTCTTGATCATCATCTGTGCCACGCGGCGAGCGCGTTTTACGCTTCGCCTTTCGAGCGGGCACTCGTGGTGACCCTCGATGAGAAGGGCGATGGGCGGGCGGGTTTTGTCGGAGTCGGTGAGGGCACGAGGTTGCGCGAGGTTGCATCGCTGACGTTGCCGCACTCGCTGGCTTGGGTGTATTCGCAGGTGACGAAGCTTCTGGGATTTCGTGCGCACGCGGATGAGCACAAGACGCAGTGGTTGAGCATTGCGGGCGAAATCGGCGGCGCGGCGGCCACGAGTGCTGCGGAATTTGTGGAATTATTTTTGGAGATGCTGCGGCGTGAACAGCGCGGGCCTGCGCATCTGAATGCAAAATATTTTCGGCACGGATTTGCGGGGGAGCTTTCGTTTACACATGAGTTTTACCGGCGGGCGGGGATTGCGGACGAGCCGGCGGAGGACGCGCCGGAAACGCGGGTGGCCGAGGCGTTGCGCACGAAGATCGCGGCTGGGTTGCAGCGGGCTTGCGAGATTATTTTGTGCGAATGGCTGGCGGCGCTGCGTGAACAATACAAAGAGCGCTCGTTGTGCCTGGCGGGCGGACTGTTCTTGAATCCGTTGCTGGTGGCGGCGATTGAGGCGGGCGCTGGCTTTGAGAATGTTTTTGTGCAGCCAGCGGCCGGGAACGAAGGCACTGCATTGGGAGCAGCTTGGGTGGTTTGGCATCAACAGTTGGGGCGCGAGCGATTGGCGGCGATGCCCGCGCCTTATTGGGGGCCGGCGTATAGCAACGAAGAAATCAAGAAGGTGCTGGACAACTGCAAGGCCGCGTATCATTGGTGCGATTCGGACGAGCGCAAGCTTGGCGAAGCGGCGCGGCTGCTGCACGCGGGGAAAATCGTGGCGTGGTTTCAGGGCGCGACGGAATTCGGGCCGCGAGCGCTGGGGAATCGCAGTTTGCTGGCGTCGCCATGGGCGCCCTATGCGAAGGAAAATCTGAACGATTACGTGAAACATCGGGAGTCGTTCCGTCCGTTCGCGCTGGCGATTCCTGAGGAGCGCTGCGCGGAATATTTCCGGTGCTCGCCGAATGGGCGATTTCTTACGACGATGGCGAGGGCCAATGCGGCTGGGCGCAAGTTGCTGGAGGGTTTGCCGCCGGGATTTTTGCTGCCGGATGATTTGGTGCGTTTGCAGGTGGTGCGGGAGGCGGACAATCCGCTTTTCTGGAAACTGCTGAATCGAGCGGGGGAAAATGCACCGGCGCCGATTTTGGTGAATACTTCGTTCAATTTATTTGGAGAACCGCTGGTGGTTACGCCGCGGGATGCGGTACGGAGTTATTTCTGTTCGGGAGCGGATGCTTTGGTGGCGGGGAATTTTCTTTTGGAGAAGCGGTAGAGTGCGAGTGGCAACACTACCGACGTGGTCTGAGCGGCTGAGCCGATTGCGAGAATAGGGCGCAAGGCCTTCGTAGCGGCGTAAAACGGCTGGGGAAAAAGGCAGTGGCTAGTGATTAGTGGCTAGTGGCGAGAAACAACCGGCAAGATTGGCGAATTTTCACACAGACTCTGAAGCCGTGGCTGCCGCAAAGAACTCGCGAATAGGAAATGATGACGAGCACCGAAAATAATTCGGAGCGGATTTCGGGGCGACGGCGACGGCCGGGAATTGGATTTTTAGCGATTCTGGCGCTAGTGGTGGTGGTTGGCGTGGTGGTGTTTCGCAATGCGGGACGCTGGCTGGTGCGCGAGGATCCGTTGGGCAAGGCTGATGTGATTGTGGTACTCAGCGGCGGGTTGCCGTTTCGCGCGGAGGGCGCGGCGGGCATTTATAAATCCGGGTACGCGCTGGCGGTGTGGGTCAGCAAACCGGGAGGACCGCAGGAGGAATTGGCGGCGCTGGGAATTCATTTTGTGGGGGAGGAAGAATACAACCGGGAGATCCTGGTGCAGGAGGGCGTGCCGAATTCGGCGATACGGATTTTTCCAGACGCCATTGCCAATACGCAGGAGGAGGTGGAGGAGATTGCGCGGGATATGCGGCGGGACGGGATGCACACGGTTATTATTGTTACGTCGCCGCAGCATACGCGGCGGGTAAAGGCGCTGTGGCGAAAGCTGGTGGGCGACGATCCACGAGTAATTGTGCGGGCGGCACCTGGCGACCCGTTTGATGCGGACCACTGGTGGAGGAATACGCAGGATGTGCTGGCGGTGGTACGGGAATCATTGGGATTACTGAATGTGTGGGCGGGATTGCCGGTGCGGCCTCATTTGCAATGACCGTTGGGCATAGGCAACAAACGCCGCGATTCTAATCAACGCGGCTTCGTCCCCGTATAACATTGGTTGTTTGCATGTGTGCGGCACAAGGTTAGTTCTTGGAGGAGTGGAAAGTGAAGATTTCGGTGATTGGCGCGGGTTATGTGGGCCTGGTGACGGGCGGATGTCTGGCGGGGTTGGGTCATGAAGTGGTGTGCACGGACAGCGACGCGGAAAAATTGAAAGTGCTGGAATCGGGGCGGCTGCCGATCTACGAGCCGGGACTGGACGTGGTGATTGAGCAGGCGCGCAAGGAAGGGCGGCTGAGTTTTCGCGCGAACGCCGCAGAGACGGTTCAGTTTGGTGAAGCCATTTTTATTTGCGTGGGTACACCTCCGCTTCCCAACGGCAGCGCGGATCTGAGTGCTATTGATCACGTGGCGCGTCTGGTGGCAACGGAGGCGAGCACGCCGAAACTGGTGATTGAGAAGAGCACGGTGCCGGCGCAAACGGGGCAGGAATTGAAACGGGCGCTGGCGGTGTATGGGCGCAAGTCTAGCGTGGCATTTCGCGTGGCGTCGAATCCGGAATTCTTGCGCGAGGGGACGGCGGTGGGAGATTTTTTGCATCCCGACCGGATCGTGGTGGGCGTTGAGGACGAGGTGGCTGAGAAACAACTGAAGGAAATTTACCGGCCGGTACTGGAGCGGACTTTTGCATGCCCGATTCACAAGGGCAAATGCCCGGACGTGGCGCTGCCGGCGTGGTTGGTAACGACGATCAATAGCGCGGAGTTGATTAAACACGCGTCGAATTCGTTTCTGGCGGTGAAGATTTCTTACGCGAATATGGTGGCTGACCTGGCGGAAAAGTTGGGCGCGGATATTGGAGAAGTGGTGCGCGCAGTGGGGATGGATCCGCGCATCGGACCAAGTTTTTTCCACGCGGGGATTGGGTTTGGCGGGTTCTGTTTGCCGAAGGATTTGCAGGCGTTCGTTCATCTGGCGGAAAAATCGGGCGTGGATTTTTCGATGTTGAAGGAAGCGGAAAACATCAACAAGCGGCGGATTGAGCTTTTCGTGGAAAAGATTCGCCGGGCGTTGTGGGTGGTGAAAGGCAAGCAGATTGGCGTGTTGGGATTGGCGTTCAAGCCAAATACCGATGACATACGGTTCGCGCCGGCGATTGACCTGATCCACGCGCTGTTGAAGGAGGGGGCGCAGTGTCCGCGCGTACGATCCGGAGGCGATGGAGAAGGCGCGGCCTGTGCTGAAGATTGAGTATGGAAAAGACGCCTATGAGGCCGCAGATGGCGCGGAGGCTTTGCTCATCGCGACGGAGTGGGAGCAATTTCGGAAGTTGGATTGGGGGCGGGTGCGCGATTCGATGGTGCGGCCGTTGATTCTGGATGGGCGGAATTTGCTTTCGGGGAAAGAGATGAAGGGGCATGGATTTGAGTATTATTCGATGGGAAGGCCGGATTAGTTTTTGGGCTTTAGCATTGGGCGCACTGAGACGAAATCATGAAGAAGCTGAAGCCGATTCATCCGGGGGAGATCTTGCGCGAAGAGTTTATGGTGCCGTTTGGGTTGAACCCAAACAAGCTGGCGATTGCTTTGCGGGTGGCTCCGCCGAATATTTACGAGATTGTGGGGGAAAAGCGCGGGATTTCCGGTGAGATGGCTTTGCGATTGGGGCGGTTCTTTCGGACTACTCCGGAATTCTGGATGAATCTGCAGGCGCATTATGAATTGGCGGTTTCGCGGCGGGAGGCGGAGGAGAAGATTCGGCGCGATGTTCGGCCGATGACGGAAATTAGCGCGTGAGAATGGCTCGATCTCTTCTCAGCTAATCCGAAAGCGCACGGCCGCGACGAACGCGAGAATACCTAAAAAGGCGGGCACAAAAATCCAGATGGCCGAGAGTGACGGGCGCGATGATCCGAAAATCGCGCCAAATATGAGATAGACGGACCCGTACACGAAGAAAGGCGCTGAGAGAGCACTCGCAAATGCTGCCGATATCCAGCGTCTCTTGATCCAAACAACCAGAAACATCGAAATGACCAGCGAGATGGCCTCCGGTATCAAGACCTGGCGTGACGCGTAGTTCCACCCGATTCGAGGTACGGTCCACAGACTGAGTGAGATAACGACCGCAACAGCGGTCGGAAGACTGAGCAGAATTTTCCGCGAAGTTGTCAGCACGGTCGTCGGCCCAACAAGAATAAGCATTGAGGGGCCGATTGAACAAAGTGCGCTGACTAATGTGCTTTGCAGACTGAAGATGGGCGTCGTAAAGCCGAGCATCGCGCCTCCGAACACAACATCCGCGGACAGAATTACGATCCCGGTCGCGATATAAAGCAGCCCTGTCGCCTGCTTCATTTCTGACCCCTTTATTAAGTATCCCGCCGCTCGCGCAGCATATCTACTTTGCTGGGGCGGATTGGGCTACTTTTTCGCGGAAATATTCGTAGGTGCGTTGCAGGCCTTCTTCCAGGGTTACCTTGGGTTCCCAATTCAGGATGCGTTTGGCTTTGGTTATGTCGGGGCAGCGCTGTTTGGGATCGTCTTGAGGCAGCGGATGGAAGACGATTGGAGTTTTGGCGCCCACTAGTTTGCGGACGCGTTCGGCGAATTCCAGGATTGTGATTTCCTGGGGGTTGCCTATGTTGGTGGGCTCGTGTTCGTTTGATTCGAGGAGCTTGTAGATTCCGGCCAGCAAATCGGAGACGTAGCAGAAGCTGCGAGTTTGTTTGCCGTCGCCGTAAACCGTGATGGGTTCGCCGACTAGCGCCTGGTAGAGGAAATTGGGGAGAGCGCGGCCGTCGTTGAGGCGCATGCGGGGGCCGTAGGTGTTAAAGATACGGACGATGCGGGTATCGAGGCCGTGATAACGGTGATAAGCCATGGTCATGGCTTCGGCGTAGCGTTTGGATTCGTCGTACACGCCGCGGGGGCCGACGGGGTTCACGTGACCCCAGTAGCTTTCAGGTTGGGGGCTGACTTGCGGATCACCGTAGCATTCGGAGGTGGAGGCCAGGAGGTAGCGGGCTTTTTTGGCCATCGCCAGGCCCAGGGAGTTGTGGGTGCCTAGGGCGCCGACTTTCAGAGTTTGGATCGGATACTTCAGATAATCCGGCGGGCTGGCGGGCGAAGCGAAATGGAGGACGACGTCCACGGGGCCGGGAACTTCGATGTAGCGCGAGACGTCCTGGTGCGCGAAACGAAATTTAGGATGCGGGAGGAGGTGGGCTACGTTGGAGTCGCTGCCGGTGACGAGATTATCGAGGCAAAGAACTTCCCAGCCTTTTTCTAGTAGCAGCTCGCAGAGATGCGAACCAAGAAATCCTGCTCCGCCGGTGATTACTGCGCGCAATGGTTGGCTCCTTGATCGCGATTCGACCGGTTCATTATGGCTGAAATCGGGTCGTTGGGGAATATGCGGTGCGGAATTCGATTCACCGCTGAGACGCAGAGGTCGCAGAGAAAGACAAAAGCATTAACACAGAGAAAACAGAGGAAAATCGGAGAACACAGAGAGAGCAACTCGAGATGACGGGGTTGAGTTGTGTGCGGAGATTAGGATTTTGCGCAGAAGTGAAGCTTTCCCTCAGCGGCTGAAGCCGTGTTGACTTTGTGACGGCAGCGGCACGGCTGAAGCCGTGTCCTGACGAAAACCAACATCGTGTCGCTCCGATTCTCTACGGGCTCTTGTGCCGCGATTATTGATGAGCCGGGACTACTGCGGCGGATGGGAAGGCGGTGGTGTGATCGAGGACGATGCGCCAGCCTTCGGGAAATTTTCTGAAGTCGAGGGAGAAGACGCCGGAGGGTTGGTCGGATTCGCGGACGAGGTGGAATTTTCCAACTACGTAGGCGGCGTCGGCGCAGGTGAGGTGAATTTCGAGATCGGAGAAGGAGACGGTGCCCATGGTTTTGCGATCTGGATAGGAGTGGTGGTAGCGATCGAGGACTGCTTGCCAGCCGTGGGCGATGCCGTTCGCGCCGAGAAATTCGGTTTGCTCTGATTTCCAGTAGCTGGCCATGAAGGCGTCAATGTCGCCGCGATTCCAGGCGGCGGTTTGCATGTCGAGGACCGCGCGGATTTGGTCTTCGTCCGAGGGGCCCGCGGGGGATGCGATGGAGGAGCGCGAGGGAAGGGCGAGGCAGATCATTACGGCTACGGCGCCTAGTAAAGCGATGTGGGATTTTGCGGGCATTTGGTGATCCTCCTGAGATCGGCGAATGTAATTGTGCCGGTGCAAAGAGCCGGCGAGACGCCGGCGCTACGAAGTGCTCGCGGGCACACGTTATCAATGAATGCGTTGGGCGACAACCATTCAAGTGGGTTCGAGCGGGCGACGGCGGGTTTACCCTGGGGATTGCCTAGTTTGGTACTGTTGTCCTATTGTGATGGGCGGCGGGGAACGGCAGAATGGGCGAGGTCGAACATGTTTATATCAGCGTTCATTCTCGTGATCTGCTCGGCAGCGATGGTTCAGTTCGCCGTGTTTAGTTGGCGGGCTGGGTTGCTGCGGACGATTGCCACCGAGCCGGTGGGCGATCAGGCGGAGTTGACGGCCGAGATCTCCCGTAACTTGCTGAATGGAAAGGACTTCGCTGACGTATCGAGTTTGCAGGGGCTTTGCCCGGATTTGAAGAATGGCCGGGTTAATCTGCGGTCGGTGCGAGTGTATTACAGCTTCCTGAAGACCATGAGCCGGCTGGGGGATCTGATTGTGGCGCCGGGCGCTGATGGATTTGGCGGGTGGACGAGCCGCGAGATGGCTCTGTGTACGCAATATACTGCTGCGGTGTTGTCGCAGCGGTTGCGGAGCAATCAAGAGTTGGCGGCTGAAGTCCGGTCCTATTAACGCCCCCATATTTATACCAATCTTCGAACCGCAAATTTCGAACCATTTTCCTCATTCAGAGCCAGACCAATCTCACGTAAAATGCGCGGAAAATGAGCCAGCCACCGCAAACGGTTGAAGGCACACTCCGTTTTGCCAGAGTGATGCACGGATTCTTCCTTTTTACTATGTTCCTGTACGCGCTGACCGCCGAGAAAATTTTGCCGCATCAAGCTCCGACGGTTAATCCAACAATCGGCACTGCGTTCCTCGTAATGGGCATTCTGATCGTTGGCGCAACCGTCGTGATCCGCGTGAAGCTCGTGGGGACAGCGCTCGATACGCTGCGCTCATCGCCTGATGATCCCATCGCGCTGGGAAGGTGGAGGAAAGGCGTCATATTGACCGATGTGCTTCTCGAATCGGTCGTATTGTACGGATTTGCGTTGCGATTCCTAGGCGGGACCCCGCTGCAGTCGTTGCCATTCTACGCTGCGGGTATCGGATTTATGCTCCTATGGTGGCCGCAGCGGCCGTAGGTTGCGATATGAGTTTTGGCGTCCCGACCTTCGCTTGATATTCCTCGTTCTGTCCTTCCAGCCAGTTGCCTGATACGCCATTCGGGGCGGGTATTTCTCAACGGAGGCGCTGGTTTTCGTGCCTAAATATTATGGGTGAATTCAACAGCGATTAGGTGTGTCCCGACCGAAGGAGGCGCCATGAAGAGCTGCGCCAGATTTACTAGTTTGCTTGCATTTATAATTTTGGCCCTTGTCCAGTTCTCTGCGTGCTCGGGCACACCGTCCACGTTCAACAAGGTAACTATCTCTCCGAGCGGAACGATGTACCTGGGACAGGGCGGGACAATTCCGCTGATCAGCGCGACTGTGTTGAATGATACGCAGCTGAACGGCGGCGTGACTTTTTCGTTGCTGCCGGTGGGGGTGGGATCGGGAACGCTGACGCAACTGACTTCGACTACGGCGAGCTTTGCGGCGCCGGGCGTGGTGACGGCCGAGACGATTGTGACGATCACAGCGCAGTCGGTGGATTTTCCGAAACAGTTTGCGGTGCTGACGGTGAAGATCGAACCGCCGCCTTCGATTACGACGACATCGGTGCCGGATGCAACTTTGGGCGCGGCTTACACCGCGCCGATCACGGCGACGGGCGGAGTGCCGCCGCTGTCGTGGAGTTTGTCGTCGGGGACGCTGCCGACGGGATTGGCGCTGGGCAAGAGCACGACTGGTACGGTGAACATCACCGGAAAAGCAACGGTGGCGGGGGTGTCCACTTTTACCGTGACGGTGACGGATGCAACCGGGGCTTCCAGCACTTCCCCGCAACTGCAGATTGTGGTGAGCAGCCTGGCGCTCACGACGACATCGCCGCTGCCATCAGGGACGGTGGGCGTGGCTTACGCTGGCGTGCAGTTCGCGGCGACCGGCGGGACACCGCCTTACGCATTTTCCGTGGCGACAGGATCGAATTTGCCGGCGGGGCTGACGCTTGTTGCTGGAGACCTGACGGGCACTCCGACGACCGAGGGCAACTACAGCTTTGGGATCAGCGTAACGGACAGCGAAAATCCGGCGGCGGTGATCACGAACACGTTCACGCTGGTGGTGAACCCGGTGCAGGATTTGACGCTGCTCAGCGGGCCGTATGCTTTCAGCTTCAGCGGAAATAACGCGAGTGGATTCGTGGCGGCCGCGGGCACGTTTACCACGGACGGGAATGGAAATATCACGACAGGCGAAGCGGACATCACGAATTTGCAGAACAACACCCTGTACAAAAACATCACCGGAACGTACACGGCGGGACAGGATGGCCGCGGGACGATCACGTTCACGAGCGTGACGGGCGCGCCGACTTTTGCGTTTGCGATTGATACGGGCGGCTCGGGGCACGGACGGTTGATCGAATTCGATGCAGCACCAGTGGTGACGCGAGGATCGGGACGGCTGGAGGCGCAGAGCGTTTCGACTTGCGTGGTTACCGGGACGGGAACAAACACGTATTCGGGCACGTTCGCGTACGGTGGTTCGGGTTATGCGAGCACATTCGCCTCGGGCGGGGCTGGGCCAATCGCGTTCGCGGGAACGTTTACGGCTGCGCCGCCGGTTTCACCATCAACGCTGGGAACCTTGGCGAGCGCGGAAATGGATTCAAACGCGCCGAACAATCTGGTGCTTTCCGACCAGACGGTTTCGGGAACTTATCAATCCGGGCCGGACGCTACGCATTGCACGATTGCGCTTTCTTCTTCCGGGTTGGCGAATCCGAATTACGACGTGTATCCGATTTCTTCCAGCGATGCATTCCTGATTGAGACGGATTCGGTGAGCCCGACCACGCCGCCGAACATAACTTTGGCGGAGATGAAGCAGCAATTTGGGCAGCCGTTCTTTACGGGAGCGATGAGCGGGACGATTGCGGGCGGAGTGAGCGGACAGATTTTGAACGGTGCCAGCTACCTGCCGTACGTGTCGGTGATACAGATCGTGCCATCGGGAGCGAGCTTCGAGTATTCCTTTGCGGATAACACCGCGGGAACCGTCACCCCCTTCAGCGGCACTCCGTTTGCGGTGACCTATACTGCGGATCAGTTTGGCCGCGTGGATACTTCGAGCTTTGAGGTTGACGGCGTGTTTCAGCCGATTTTGTATCTGGTCAGCGACAATGAAGCATTTTGCGTGGGCATGCTGAACGGCGGACCGATCGCGGGACATCTGGATCCGCAGACGCTCAGCTCGTTCACG
Organism: uncultured Acidobacteriota bacterium; assembly: GCA_963821765.1. Lineage (GTDB taxonomy): Bacteria > Acidobacteriota > Terriglobia > Acidiferrales > UBA7541 > Palsa-295. Next base: position 56,676 of record CAWGFF010000001.1, on the reverse strand, counting down.
ACGGCGAGCATTAACGGAACGCTGGTGGAGGGAACTTCGGGGCCGGCGGTGAGCGCGGATCGAGATTTTTCGGGATATCTGACGTTTAATGGATCCGTGGCGCCTGCGACGATTAATGGGGTGCAGGACGAAAGCACCTCATCGGCGAATACTTCGGCGGAGACGGTGACGGGGACATACGTGCTGTCTGGTTCGGGAGGAACGGACGGGAGCGGGACGGTTACTTTGACGTCGCCGGCGGCGTCCAGTGCGGCGTTCTATATTGTGTCACCGACAAAGATGGTGATGATCACGACTACTACTGGAGATACCCATCCGGTTTTGGTGATCGTGGGGCATTAGTTACGGGCGATGGGGGGAATGAGCCGGGGGGTTCCGCATTTAGCGGCAAGGAATTACCGCAGAGACGCGGAGGGCGCAGAGAAAGGCTACGATAGAACCAACAGCAACGGCTGCCCGGTTCGATGAACCTGAACCGGCCGCTACACATGCAACGGCAACTGCAACGGAGCCGGCGAGACGCCGGCGCTACGAACGGCAACGGCAAGTCAAAGACGCCCGCCTAGAAAGAAAAAGCAGGCGGCCTCTACACATGCAACGGCAACTGCAACAGAGCCGGCGAGACGCCGGCGCTACGAACGGCAACGGCAAGTCAAAGACGCCCGCCTAGAAAGAAAAAGCAGGCGGCCGCTACAAGGTCAGAAGCAAAGGCTAAGTCAACGGCGCCGACCTAAAGGTGGCCGCTACAAAGTCAAAAGCCGAGGCGTGCTGGCGTGGAATTTTCCTGAAGTGAGTTCTCGCCGATCCTCTACCGATTAATTTAGTACGCCCAACGCATTAGGACTGCGCCGGTGGTGTAGCCGGCGCCCACGGCGATGAGGAGGACGAGGTCGCCTTTGCGTAGGCGCTTCTGTTCTACGGCGTCGGTAATGCCGAGGGGGATGGTGCCGGCGGTGGTGTTACCGAAGCGGTCTATATTGACGAGAACTTTTGAGTCGTCCACTCCGAGACGTTCCTGCATGCCTCGAATGATGCGCAGATTGGCCTGGTGAGGGACGACGAGGGCAAGATCCTTGCTGGTTAGGCCGTTGCGTTCGAGGATTTCGACGGCGAGCTCGCTCATGCGGCGCACGGCGTATTTGAATACCTGCGCGCCTTCCTGATGGACGAAGTGCATGCGGTTGTCTATGGTTTGTTGCGATGCGGGGTGCAGCGAGCCGCCGCCGGGCATGTAAAGATTGCAGCCGCCGGAACCGTCCACGTCATGAATGAAATCCAGGATGCCTTCGGAGTCGGAGACAGCCGGCTCGAGGAGGACGGCGCCGGCGCCATCGCCGAAGAGGACGCAGGTGGCGCGGTCGGTGTAATCGAGAATGGAGGTCATCACGTCACTGCCGATAACCAGAACTTTTTTGTGCGCGCCGCTGGCGACGAATTGCGCGCCGACGGTGAGAGCGTACAGGAATCCGGAGCAAGCGGCGGAGAGATCGAAGCCCCAGGCATTTTTGGCGCCGATGTGATCCTGGATGAGGCAGGCGGTGGCGGGGAAAAGCATGTCTGGAGTTACGGTGGCGACGACGATTATGCCGATGTCGTCTGGGCTAACGCCGCGGGCGGTGAGAAGTTTGCGGGCTGCTTCTGTGCCGAGATGGGAAGACGCTACGCCCGGATCAGCGTAATGCCGCTCGCGAATTCCGGTGCGGGTGCGAATCCATTCGTCGCTGGTGTCCACTCGCTTTTCGAGATCGAGATTGGTGACCACGCGCGGCGGAACGTATCCAGCCACTCCGGTGATCTTTGCGGCGATGCGTCGGCCCATTCATTTCCCCCAGGAAGAACTAGAAAATACAAAATTGAAAAGAGTAGCTGGCGATTGTATGCAATTCGGAGCGGGTGTGACAAGGGATTGTCGCAGCGGCGAGTTTTCGATTTGGGCGGGAGAGTGGCGAAGGTTTGCAGGCACAATTTGAAATTGGCGCGGCGGGTACGGAGAAATGCAGAAGCGAATACCGCAGAGACGTCTATGAAGGCGTCGGCGGAGTCAAGAGACACTTGTGCGCTAGCGAGTTTTTGACTCGTTGTGTGGTGCACAGGATCTTTTCGCTGGCCGACCAAGGCTCGCTTCCTTCGAATCCTGCGGTGGATTTGCTCCACCAGCCATCTATTCGGTCCTAACTGCGACCATGATTCACTGCGAACTCCCTCCACGGCTGCGGAGGGAGGCAGGGTGCCCAATCACAGAGTCGATGAGTGCATCAGCCTCTGCCCGAGCTGCCCTGCATGGGAGCCGGCGGTTGCGGTGTTTTTTGCTTCGAATTCCCGCAATCGCCAGTACAACTTCACCGCCAACTTTCTGGCCACCGCTACGACCGCTATCTTGCGTCCGCGGCGGAAGGCCAGACGTTGATAAACCCGCTGCAGCACGGGATCTTTGCGCACGGCGATCCAAGCCGCTTCCACTAGCAACCAGCGCATCATGCGGTTGCCCTGTTTGCTGATGTGGCCGAAGCGCTGCTTGCCACCGCTGCTGCGCTCGCTGGGATTCAGGCCCAGATAACTGGCCACCTGTTTCCCGCGGCGAAAACGCCGTGCGGTTCCCAGCGTCAGAACGAAGGCCAGGCTCACGATGGGACCGACACCGTCCTGCTGCATCAACGCCACGGCATCGCTGCGTGCGCCCGCTTGCTGCTCGATATGCCGGGTGAGCTCGGCGATCTGCGTGTCCAGATCGCTCAGCAGGCGCAGCAGATCTTGCCGGCGCTGCGCCGCCCAGCGGTCCAGTGGCACTGATTGCAACTTCTGTCTTCCGGCCTGGGTCCAGAAGCGCGTGCCGGGAAAAACTCCCTGACCGCGGGCCAGCGCCGACAACTGGTTGCGCACCTGCGTGCGCCAGCTCACCAGCTTGTGACGATGCACCAGCAGTTGACGAGAATCCCGTTCGGCCGGCGTGGGAATCCAGATGCTGGGGAAACGATCGGCGAGCAGCAATTCCAGCAACTGCCGTGCATCGCGCGCGTCCGTCTTTTGCTTGCGCACTACGGAAGCACGAATCGTGGCTGGATCGCCCACCTGCAAGTGGTGCCCGCAGCGGTCGAGCAACCGCTCGAACCACTGCGCCGTGCAGCTGGCCTCCATCCCGACGCGTGCTCCGCCAGGCAACGACTCGTAGAACGCTGCGGTTTCCTGCGTCTGGTGGCTCAGCCGCCGTTCGACCAACTCGCCGGTCTCTTGGTTCATCGCTGCGACCTGCTGATAGCGCGGATGAAAATCACAACCTATAATCCACATGGCTCGGCTCCTTTCTTCCGAGGCTTGGTCGGTTAGCACTGCCAAGTGTACTCGTTCGCAAGGAGCCGACGCCTTCATGGCATCACTGAGGGCGCGGAGAAAGGCCGAGGCGGACCGGCGACGCTATTGACATCTTGGCAAGCTGGGGCGCAGCAAGCAGCGCCCCTACCGACTGCTGCCGATGGCTCGGTGCGGATTGCCGATCGGGAGATTGGCGTTCCCGGGCACGGGCACTGCGAACAACGGGCATTGCCTTGCTGCGGCGGGCACGGCATGCCGTGCCCCTACGATGATGGAGGAAGGATTTCGAAGCGATAGGTGATAGTGGCGGTTTTGCGGAGCATGGCGGCTACGGAGCAGTATTTATTTTGGCTCAGTTCGATGGCGTCGCGGACGGCTTTTTCATCCAGTTGGCCGGAGAGACGGTAGAACATTTCGATTTTGGTCCAGACGGAGGGAGGGTCTGGGGCGCGTTCGCCGGAGATTTCGATTTCGAGGGTGGAAAGTTTCTGGCGTTTTTTTTCGAGGATGGAGACGACGTCAACTGAGGTGCAGGCTCCGAGGGCGCCTAGCAGCATTTCCATGGGCCCGGGGGCGGTGTTGTGCTTGCGGTCGGCGTCGAAGGGGACGACGTGGCCGGAGGGGAGGGTGGCTTGGAATTCCTCGCGGGCGATCCATTTTACGGTTGCGGTTTGCATGGGGAGGCTCCTGCGTTGGTTAAATTGCAAGATTTGCGGAATCAACTTTAGCGGGGAATGGGTGGGGCGTCCAGTGGTGTGGCGAATGCTGCGATGCGTTGCGAGGAAGTCAAAAGCTTTAACACAGAGGTCACTGAGGAAAGGCGGAGGAAAGTCTGAGAAAGACGGAGTCAACAGTTGAAGGTTGATAGTCGAGAGTTAGAAGCAAAAGCGAAATTCTACCGCTGAGGCGCAGAGAAAAACTTAGGCAACTGCTGCCCGGTTCGATGAAACTGAACCGGCCGCTACAAATTCAGAGGCGACGTCATATTCAACGGCGACGTCAAATACAACGGCTACGACGGGCGCCTAAAAAGAAAAAGCAGGCGGCGGCCACCCTTCGATCCGGCACCGCGGGATCTCAGGATGAATCGCGCTGCAGCGCGATTCACAAAGTCAAAGGCAACTGCAAAGGAGCCGGCGAGACGCCGGCGCTACGAGCGGCAACGGCAACAGGGCCGGCGGGACGCCGGGGCTACGAGCTGAGGGAGCCGGGTTCGCTGGCGCCTACGGAGGCAGCTATGTGATGTTGGGGGGCGCGGCGCATGGCTTCCACGAAGCCGCGTACGATTTCCGGGTCGAATTGGTTGGCGGCGCAGCGTTCGAGTTCGGAGAAAGCTTCTTCGGGGTTGCGCGCTTTTTTGTAGGTGCGCTCGGAGGTGATGGTGTCGTAGGCATCGGCGATGGCGATGACGCGCGCACCGAGAGGAATCTGCTCGGCGGTGAGGCGATCGGGATATCCGGTGCCATCGTAAAATTCGTGATGGTGGCGAACCATTTCGCGAATGCGATTCATGGCGGCGAGAGGTTCGAGGATTTTCGCGCCCAGCTCGGTGTGGGTTTTCATGGTGGTCCACTCGGTGGCGTCGAGCGGGCCGGACTTATTCAAGATGGATTCGGGGATGCCGACTTTGCCGATGTCGTGCAGCAAACCGGCGAGACGGATTTCCTCTACTTCGGACTGATTCATGCGCAGGGCTTGCGCGATCATCACGGAATATGCGGAGACTTTTTGCGAGTGGCCTTGGGTGTAGCGATCTTTCGCGTCAATCGCTAGCGCTAGCGACGTGACAGTATCCACGACGGCGGGCGGGACGGGATCGCCGGCGTCACCATCGCCGTGTTCGATGAGCGAGCGAGTGAACTGTTCGAGGCGGCGGTAGATTTCGTCGAAGGCATCGGGTCCGGTGGAGAATTGGCGCTTGAGGGTGACGCCGAGATAGGCTTCGAGAACATCTTTTTTCCAGCGCTTGGTGTCTTTGGGATCGCCTTGTTCGGCGCTGGAAACGGAATTTCCGCCCTGGTGTTTCGACAAATACATGGAGGAGTCCGCAACCTGAATCAGTTCCTGCGGCGTGGAGCCGTGCACGGGGAAACCGGCGATGCCGAAGCTGGCGGTAATATTTTTGTCGCGGAGCAGAGGATCGGCGGCGACCCAGCCGCGGAGTTTGCTGGCGAGTTGGATGGCCTGCTCGACGCTGGTTTCGGGCATGAGGATGACAAATTCGTCGCCGCCGTAACGCGCGACGACGTCGGAGCGGCGGCAATTTTGTTCGAGAATGTGGCCGACGCGCTGCAGGACGACGTCGCCTTCCAGGTGGCCGTAGAAATCGTTGACGAATTTGAAGCGATCGAGGTCCATGAGGACCAGCGCGAAGGGGCGATTGGCTCGTGTGGAACGCTTCCATTCGGAAGAAAGCGCTTCCATCAGGAAGCGGTGCGTTTTTACGCCGGTGAGGCCGTCGGTGATGGCCTGCTCCTGAGCTTTCTGGAACGTGACGGCGTTGTGGAGCGCGCCAGCGAATAAATCGGCGAGAGTGCGGAGGAGGCGAACTTCTTCGTCGGCGAATTCGCAGGGTTTGGAGGATTCGACGTAGAGCACGCCGAGCAGGCTTTCGGCGTAGGTGACGGGCAGGGCGATGGCGGAGACCGTGCCGGGCAGGACCGGAGTCGGTGAATCCGGGCCGACTTTCGTGACCGCGATAATCTGGCCGGAGCGCGCTACCTGGCCTATCAGCCCTTCGCCGAGGAGAATTCGGCGACCGAGAGCATCGCGGCGCGCGCCGGCTTCGGCTTGGATTTCGAGTTCTTTGGAGGAGTATTCGAGAATGGCGATGCCGATGTGATCGTAGGTGAGCGCGTTTTCGATTTCGGCGGCGATCTTGGCGAGCATTTCTTCGGGATTCAGAGTGGTGATGGCGTGGCTGGAGACGTTGTTGATGAGCATCAACTGCTTGGATTTCTTTTGCTCTTCAGAGAAGAGGCGGGCGTTTTCAATGGCGACGGCGGCTTCGCTGGCGAGGACGCGCAGCAGTTCGACGTGGCCTTCATCGAAGGCACGTTCCTGCGTGCTATGCACGGCCATTACGCCGACGGCCTGGTCATACAAGATGAGCGGAACGGCGCATATCGAGCCGGTCTGTTTATTTGGCTCAAAACCCAGGCGCGCGGTTTCTTCAGTGAATTGTTCGCGGATCAGCAACGGTTGGGCGGTGCGAATTACGTGTTCTGCGAGATGATTGCCGGTGGGCCGTGTTCGTTTGGGCTGGCGCTCACCTTCGACCATTTCGATTTCGAAGCGAATCTGTTCTGATTTGCGATCGTAGAACGCGATGAAGAGGCTGTTGACGTCGAGCAGGCGCTGCATTTCGGAATAGATGCGGCCGAAGAGCGCGTCTGGTTCGAGGGTGGAGCTCAGCGCGCGGCCGATTTCGTTCAAGATGTGAAGCTCTTCGCTGCGGCGCGCGGTCTGTTGGATCAGATAGCTATTTTCGACGGCCATGCCGATCTGGTGGCCCAGGGCGAGGAGCAGGCGCAATTCGGGCGGAGCGAAATTGCGATTGTCCGGCGTGCCGAGGAGCAACATGCCGAAGACGCGGTCTTTGGCCTGGAGGCTGATGCCGACTATGGTGCGCAGGCCCTGAGCGAGCAGCAACTTGCGAATGTGGCGGAAGGGTTCTTCTTTTTCGAGTGCGACCCAGTTGGCGTCGCGGGCGAGATCGCGGAGGACGACAAGTCCACCGAGGCGGGCGACTAGCCGGACGACGTAATCGTCGAGATTATTATCTTGCACGGAGGCGCAGAAGGAATCGTCGAGGCCGGTGACGACGACGGAGGCGGGGCCATTTTCATCGCCATAGTGCAGGATCAGCGCGCCGGCGGGGATGCGCACGACGTTGAGGACGCGATCGAGCGCTTGCGCCAGCATTTTCTGGATTTCACCGCCGGCAAAGCTGGAAGTGGCCAGATTCAGATTGGAAAGAGCCAGCATGTTGCGTTCGACGCGGCGTCGCTCTTCGTCGTACACGGCCATCAGCATGAGGACGCCGCCGATGATTTCTGCGAGCAGGGCGAAGGGCAGCAGGTTGGCGTTGGCCAGCGGACCAAGGCGCGCCTGGTAGAGGAACAGCAGGAGCAAAGCGCCAGTCGCGACGAAGGTGCAGGCCAGCAATTTGTCAGCGCGGGATTCCTGTTTGCGGCCTTCCTGCCAAAATACTTGCGCGGTCAGGAAGAAAACGACGGCGACACCGAAAGCCATTGGAAGCGCGATCCAACCGCGTGGGTAGGCGAAAGACCAGGCCGCGGCCACGGCGGCCGCCAAAGCGACGCGACGCGCGGAGAGCGTGAGGCGCGCGTACAAGCGGGCCGAGCAGTAAAATGCGAGAGCGGCGAGCGCCATGACCCATTCGTTTACGACAGCAACCCATCCAGAGGGAGCGACCGGACCAACGAATGCGGGGCGTACGAAATGGAGCGAAACCAGGAACCAGGCGGAGGCCCAAACCAGGAGGTAGGTCTGGCGCTTCTGTTGGTACACGTAAACGAAAAATGCACCGAGCAGAAAGGCGCCGGCGAGGAGCACGACCGCACTCGTATTCAGGTGACTCAACAACTCCAAGCTCCGTAAACAGGGCGGTGCAGATTTCTCCTGAGAATAGCAGAAAATTGACGGGCGTTCGGGCGCGTGTCCAGGCGAGTTTCGTGGCGGTCACCTGTACTAAAGAGCGCCCGGGAGGCATGAAAATAGGGGCGAGAATTGGTCGAATACCGCCCAAGAATGCGCATTGCGTGGCCTAGGCCCGTCCTGCTGCGGCCTGGGGAGACTATGTAACGCGCGGGCGCTGAGGTCAACAGTACTGGCGTACCAACTCGCTTTGGCTCAGCATCTTGCGCGGCCTTTTTTGGGGTGTTTGCTGGGAGTTTCTACTGCGGTTTTGTCGCCGGAGTGGTGGGAGGAGCGGAAGCTGGGGCTGGGCCGGAAGTGGCTTTGGGCTTGCCGATTGTGGAGAGAGTTTGGACGTTAAATTTTTTGTAATCTGAATAGCGCGTGGTGCCGTCCACTTTGATTCCTTTTACGAGGAGGACGCGGACGTCAATGTGGACTTCTTCATATGTAGGTAGCCAGACTTCGTTGTTGATGTAGGTTTGTTCGAGGATGACGCGAGTGCCCTTTTGGAGGTCGGCGAGGAGGCCGCCGGCAAATTTCATGTTGTTGACGAAGAAGGCGTCGAGGCGGACGACGTCCAGGGCTTTCTCATCAATCCAGATTACGCCGCCGAGTTTTTGGATGACTTTTTCGACCAGCGTGCGGGCTTTGAATTCAGGGTTGGGCTCGAAGTCGAAGACCAAGACGTCCTGGCCGCGGAAGCGTTCGCGGCGGGGATTCACGAATTGGCAGGCGCGGAGGAAAGCGTCTATGGAGACGTCTTCGTCTTCTTCTTCCTTCTGTTCTTGCTTGTCTTTCCCGCCGGATGTTGCTTTCTTGCTGGCGCTTTTTTCGAGATCGTCAATCTGCTTCAGGACACGAGCGTTTTCCTTCTTTTGGGCTTCGGGGCTGAGGGGCTGGCCGTTGATTTTCACCAGGGTGGAGACTTCGGTGCCGTCGAGGTAGAAGAAGGTGGATTCGCGGACGTCGGGCTTTTTGGGCTTGCCGTTGCCTTCGTATTCGGTTTCTTCTTCGATTTTGGTGCCGGCATAATTTTCCTTGATTTTGTCGAGGGCTTGCTGGTTGGCGTCAATTTGTTTGAAGAGGGCTTTGAGGTCTGGGAGCTGTACTTGCGATTTTCTGGGGAAATCGAAGACGCGTTCGCCGACTGGCTCGTTTATTGCGGCGCGGGTGATGTCAATTGAGTAGAGCGCTGAGCCGCGATGCAGTTCGATTCTGTGGGGAAGCTGGACGCCGTTTTCTTGGCGGTAATCGTCGTAAAGGATTTCCTGAGTCACGCCTGCTACTTCGGCGGATTCTTTCACGATCAGGTGTGATTGGGAGTCGAAGAACACTTGCCACTTCACGCCGGAGGGCATGGTGACTTCCAGCTGGGACGCATCTCTTCCGCGGACCTGCGCGGCTTCTACGTAGGTGATGACTACCTTGTTCTTCTTAGGATTGAGGAGGCGCGAATTGTAGTAGCGAGCGGCGGCTTCGAGTTGCAGGCCTTCCGGGCCGACGAGGGTGGCGAATTCTCCGGCGGCGTTCTGGTGCCAAGCTGATTTTCCGTTGAAGGATTCGATCCAGCCTTGATCGCCCATAACCATTTCGGAGTAGTAGCGGTTGGGGAGCTTCACGTCGAAGGTGTAGGCGCCGGGTTTGGCACCGTTCTGGGCGGCTACTGTTCCTTCCAGCGTGATTGTTTGGATTTTCGAGAGTGCGCGCGCGCCGCCCGAGGCTCTCACGTATTGATTCAAGATTTTTGCGGCGTCCTGCGCGTGCAGAGGGGTGGCCCCGCAGAGGAGGAGCAAGGCGAACCAAAACAGCGGACTGTGCAGACGTGTGCGCATGGGCTCAGGTTTATATACGCAGGCGGGCGGAAAAGGTTCCGAGTATTTTTCGGATTGCGAACCGGTGGGATTGGTCACGTTTGATTATAAAGGCAGTGGCTAGTGACGAGTGGCTAGAAGGCATCTCATAAATACCTCAGGAGGATGACGGCACAAGCAAGCTGAACCATCCCGAGGAAATTCTCTGGGTAGTATTCCCAGCGAATGACGACGCGGCGAAAATTATGAAGCCACGCGAACAAGCGCTCGATTTTCCAACGACGCCGGTAACGCCGCAGGACGCGGCCGTCTTGCGTCGCGGCTTTGCTTCGCCTGGAATTGTGCGGCGCAATCAACTGCACTCCGAAGCGCTCGCGAATCTGCACATCCAGCGGGTCACTATCGTAAGCGCGGTCGCCGATCAAACGTTCGGGAGTTTCGGCCAGGAAGCGTCGTTCGATGGTGGATTCAACGAGCTTTGTTTCATGAGGCGAAGCGCTGGCCACGTGCACGGCGAGAGGAAGACCATGGCCGTCGCTGATCGCCATGATTTTGCTGCCTTTGCCGCGGCGAGTAGGGCCGACAGCAGAGCCCCTTTTTTCGCCGAACTGAAGGTCGCATCGATGAAGGACTCGCTCAAATCCAGCTTCCCTCGGTCGCGTAAGTCTTCGGCCAGTTTCTGGAGCAGTTGGGTAAGCAACCCGGACCGCTGCCACTGCTGGAAGCGGCGATGACAGGTTTGATAGGGAGGATAACGACGCGGCAGATCGTGCCAAGGAGCGCCGGTGCGCAAAACCCAAAAAACACCGTTCAGCACCGCTCGCGTATCTTGCCACGGCCGACCGCGTCCATCCTCCCGCCGTTTCGGACGGAACAGCGGTTCGAGAACAGCCCATTGGGCGTCGGTAAGGTCCATGCTCTCGATTTACGCCGTTTGTCATAAGTTTCAACCGTTCACGAGCTTGAATGTGTTTATGAGATAACTTCTAGCAGCCGACGCGCGCAGCAAGCAGCCTTATGAGGATGATATATCTACTTTAATGGGTGGCACGACTGGCTGGCCCAGGCGCATGCGCTGAAGTCTTTCCAGCTGAGTCAGAGTACGGTCGACCGCCCGCTCAAGATTTGCTTCGTACCTTAGCAGGCGATCCGCCTCAGGCGCGGCGGGCACGTTTTGGCGAATTGATTCTAACATCATCCTATGAGATTCGATCGAAGCTCTAGTCTTTTTGTACTGATTAAGTCGATCTATTTCTTTAATTAAAGCCGCCAGAAAGTCGCTTTCGAATTGTTCTACTGGGTCGGACCCATTCTTCTTCCGCTCGTTTTCAGAACATTCGGCAGCGTCACAGCATTTTTGATATCGATCCAAGAGAGTGCTCGTCATGTGCTTCCAATCGCCGTAGACTGTTTTCAAGATTTGCATGTCGGAATCCGAATCGAAGCCATTCCGTTCGAACTTGTCCTTGAGCTTATTCAGCAGTTGCAGGCATCGCTTCAATACTCGGGGGTTCGCCATTTTACGCGTCAGGCCGGATTCCTCGTCGGCGCCGTCCATATCACTAATCGGGTCAAGCTCCCGAATCTCCTGCTCCCGTCGCTCCTTTTCGTCCCATTCGACGAACGTCGCTCCTTTCTGAATCTCTGCGGCTTCAGCACTCAAGAATCGACGGTATCGCCATATGAGAGTTGCAAGTTTCTCTACAAGAATATCCTCGAGCATTCCTTGTGGTTTAAGAGCATCTTGCAACCCGATCAACACGGAATCATATTCTTGCTGGGACTCGTTATTGAGGACGATTACCTTTGAGAAGATTCCATGCTTGAGTGCATTGTGTTTGCTTCGCTCCTTACCTGCGGGTGTTCGCGGACCCGTGGCTTTGTGGGCGATTTGACGTGAGTGTGCTTCAACGTCAGGTGTCAGAGGAGATCCCGTAGTGGAGTGTTCGGCCCCTGGCCTCGACTCGCTAGAGCTTTCTTTATGTCGTGATATTTTCATTTTATTTGCCGTCCAAAAAAAAAGGCAGGCTAGACTTCGCCCACCAGAATTAACGAGCGTGATTTTCCCGCAAACGCGACAACCGATTCGGCGCCATACTAGAACTACATCCAGGCATCGCGCAAGGACCATTCAACGAACAGGTGCCAATCAGGTCAGCTCAGTTCCCTCGGGCAAAAGAGGCTGGAGCCCAAGATGACGTAACGCATTGAGCCCAAATCGCTTAGAGGGTTTTTTCGGAATAGCTACATGTCGGGAATGCTGTCTCTGTATGCTGAAAGCTTCAAAGCGTCGAATTCCCGGATTAAGGGCTGAGATATCAGGCGTCTGGAGAAAGAGATAGTCGTCGTCTAATTTATGCGCTAGTTGTGAAGAACCCTCGTAGGAGCTTTGCTCCCTGTTTCTTATAGCTCTCGGACCCTGCCTTGAGAAATGCTTCGCAAATCTGCGCCATGCTCCGACCTTCCTGGTTCGCAATATCCTGCAATTCTCTTCTAAGGCTGGTTGGGATTCGCAATGTGAATTGGGAGTCCTTTTTCATAGGCGTACTCGAGTGCGCAATTCCAAGTGTGCCCGCAAACGGCGCAGATTGACAAGGGGCAAATCAAATGCAATACTATGCACTGCAATGCAATGCAGTCGAGGAGCAGCTATGACATATCTAAGTACGCTATTGCGACAAAACGCGCGCGTGGTTCGTGCGAGGTGGGGAAAGTTGGAACGAGATACTTTGCAGCAGCTCAGATTTCTTACAATGAAGTATCGCCTTTCGGTGGCTAGAGGCGAAATACAGCTCTTGAGCGGTCGATGGTATGTGACTCATTCCGGGTTGATAGCGATAGCGCAACGAAATGGGTGTGCTGGGATCAAGACAGCTATTGTTCGAGGGCTGTGCGACCCAAGTTCTCGTCGATGGGTTTTTCGAGCTGCCGTTTACAAATTCCCTAAATCGACTGGATTCGTAGGTTTTGGTGATGCCGATCCCACGAACGTCTCGACGATGGTACTGGGTGCCGAGATGCGAATCGCGGAGACACGTGCAGTCAATCGCGCTTTACGCAAAGCTTATGGTGTCGGGCTTTGCTCCGTAGAGGAGCTCGGCTCACAGCCATCCCCCGTTCCGCCTCCGCGCGAAGTAAAAGTGGTCGGTCATTCGAACGGAAACGGCTCTGCCAATGGAGAGCCCAGACTGCGCGACAAGCTCTGCCTCCTGATTCGAAAATATGAGCTCGATCCGAACCTGGTGAAGCGCTATGCAGCTGATTTCTGTGGGACGCAGGAACTGCGCGACGCCGGCCGTGACCTCATCGAGGCCTTTGTTTCAACCGTGGCCGAGGAAGCCGTGAAAGATCGCGCTGCGCTTGTTTGCAAGTTGAATAGCTACAGCCAGCCTGAGGAGGTGAGGTCATGAAACGGCACTTCCCGGGTTTGCACGTCGAGCCGGCGCAGGCGAACGAATTCCTGGAAGGTACCTTCCTGGTACGGGTGGACCGAGCCTACTATCGTTGGCATCCGCAGAAGCCCTTCTTCATCCTCAGCTTCACCGTCGTGGAGCCTAAGGACTTCGCCTCGCGCAAGATTGCGGGGCGACTCTATTGCACCCAGAAGTCCCTCTGGAAACTGAACTGGTTCCTGCGGGATTTCGGCTATGACCCCGACCTGCTCGGTCGAGACGAAGTGGATGAGAAAGCTCTCCTCGGTCTCACTGGCATTCTGCGCACCAGTCGCAAGTCATTCGCCGGACGTACGTTCCTCAACCTCGAAGCATTCGCACCATCGAGCGAATGGGAATTCATCACCAAGGATGCTCGCGACGGTGTCGTGGCAGGAGGCTCCAATGAAATACAGCTTCACGCAGATTAGCCAGTACCTGCGCTGCCCGCGGCAATATCGCTACCGATACCTCGATGGCTGGCGCGAGAAAGAAGACAAGGCCGCAATGATGTTCGGCCGCTGCTTCGAGAACGCTTTGGCTGCCTATTTCGCTGGGGAAGATTCGACGGCCGCGTTCTTCCAGGAATGGAGCAAATACCAGGACGCGTCCCTCGCCTATACGAAGAACGACTCCTGGGACCGACTCTATCACCAGGGCATTCACCTGCTCGAACGGTTTGCCCAGGATGATCGGGTTCGGATACGACGTCCAAAAGAGAACCTTCAAGTGAAGTTGACACGCTCACTTCCATCCGGGAGCCAATTCCTTTCTTACATTGACGCCATCGGTGAACTCGACGGGACGAAATGCATCATCGATTGGAAAACGACTACGGCTCGCTACGCCGAACAGCCACAAGGTCTCTTGGCGCTCGATCCACAACTGATCTGCTATTCCTGGATGAGCGGGATCTCCGATGTTGCTTTGGTCGTCTTTGTGCGCAAGAACGCACCCGAGATTCAGTATCTAAAAACAACCATTGATGAACAGCAGCGTCGGGAGTTTGGCCAGCTGGTTGAGACCACCATCAATCAGATTGAAGCGGGCCAATTCCTTCCGCACAGCGGGATTCGCTTCCCCCAGAACGGATGTGTGAGTTGCGCGCATCTAGGGATCTGCTTAGGGGATCAGCAGTTGCTGGATTCGAAACTCATTCGCCGGCCGGGAGCGAGCGACCTTGATTGGATTGACCAATTTGAGGACTAGCGGGCCGCCACCAATGGCACCCAAACTGAATCAACGTCGCGCTTTGTTCGTGCTGGAGAAGATCGACGAGATTCTGCACTGGGAACGGGCGACGGAGCGGGAGCGGGACACCCGCTTTGTGGAGCTGGGTCGCTATCTTTGCGAAGTACGGGCAGGACAATACTGGCGGGTCGATAATTTGAAGTCCTTTGATGAGTTCCTGGAGAAGAAGTTTCCCGAGTCGCGAAGGAAAGCGTATTACCTGATGGCGATTCACGAGCAGTTGCCGCGGCAGACCCATCGCGATCTAAAAGAGATGGGATGGACGAAGGCCCGGGAGCTGGTCAAAGTGGCCAGGGCGGAGAGACAGAACTTCGATTGTGCACCCTGGGTGCACAAGGCGAAAGAGATGCCGAGGGAGGAGTTCAAACGGGAAGTGGAAAGACATCTGACCGGCAAGGAAACCGAGCCATGGGAAATGCTTTATTTCAAGGTCTACAAGAGCCAATTGGCGGTCATCGAGCAGGCACTGGAGACCGCTTCGTTGATGCTTGATCAAAAGGCGCGGGGTTATTGTCTGGAGATGATCTGCGCGGATTTTCTGGCCGGCGCGAACCTGGATGCCTCCGGCAGCCCGGACTCCCTTCTCCTGGCACTCAGTCGAATTTACCTGCTGCTGCCGAATTCTCAGCGCCAGGAGTTCTTGCTGCGGATCCCGAAGGCATCATGAAATCATCCGTCTCAAGAAATTCTAGAATTCGCGTAGACCGGAATTCCTATCAGCGGCTTTGTCAGCAAGTACTCCAGCGCGATGGCTGGCGATGCCAACGATGCGGCAAGACTCAAGATCTCCAGGTTCATCATATTCAACTGAGAAGCCGCCTAGGAGGCGACCGGGAAGAAAACCTCATCACGTTTTGTAGTGCTTGCCATCGGCAGGCCCACCTCTAACCCGAGCTTTACGATTGGTGGGAGCTAGATATCGAATGAGAGACGCAACAAGTACGAACTTCGCTGGCGAGAGTTCCAACGAAACAGCGAAAGCTCTATCCGCGGCGCAGGCTACGTCGGTGGATCGCATCGGAGGTAAGCCGCTAACGCAGTAACATTTCGATTGAGTCTAACTAAGAGTCTGTGGACGCGCACGCCACTGCGTCCGCGTGAGTACAGATCCTCTCGTGCCTCTTGGTTGTGACGGGCAGAGGGGCCAGCAGCTTCTAACTAGGGAAGGGATGGGTGGGTATGAACTGCGACTAGATACCGAAAAACGAATCTTAAGCAGCGGGTTGGAGGTGCGAGTCCTCTCCGGCTCAACACTTCTTTTCAATAGGCTAGCCTCTTCGGATTTATCCGAGATAGAAAATTGTGCCCAATTTTGTGCCGGACCTGGTTCAAAATCGGTCCCGCTGAGGTAGTCTACGGTGGGCCGCTTGGCTTCCATCCGTATGTGCGAGTATCGCTCCATCATCGCGCTGGAAACGTGCCCGGCAAGCGCCGTTACCGTGGAGTCGGAGGCTTGGGACTCTAACCGGTCGCCGCTGTCGACGCCTAGCTCTCACCGGAGGAAATCAGTTTGGATTCCCTACGCAAAGCCACGACACCATATCGCCGCTCGTCCCGGTAATGGTCAATGTTGTCGTC
Source organism: uncultured Acidobacteriota bacterium (assembly GCA_963821765.1). Taxonomy (GTDB): domain Bacteria; phylum Acidobacteriota; class Terriglobia; order Acidiferrales; family UBA7541; genus Palsa-295. Next base: position 40,634 of record CAWGFF010000001.1, on the reverse strand, counting down.
GTCGATACAGTTCGGACGGCTGCGACCGCCGAATTATCTGTCGCCTGACAGACTGGCGAAGAGACATACGCCGTCGGAAACGTTATGGACAGCGTTCCACCCTCCAATTTCCCCGTTCCGGCGAATTGGCCTGCCGAAGTTTGACTCAGCGATCCGATTCTTGCGTTGGGACCAATCAGCCCAGCAGCGCTCAACGCGGTGATCCCCCCGCCTGCGGCGAGTGGCGGAGGGTACCCTCCTGTACTCGCTACTGTGTCCGAGCACTTTGTGGCCGTGATATGCGTACACTTCACCACGCCGTTGGTTGGGACGCTGCCGGACGAATTGCCGCGGTACACATTATAAAAAATTGCACCCGGAACCGCATTCCAGCTTGGCGTGCAGGTCTGGTTCCCAGGCGAGGTGGTACAGACAACGAAAACAGATTGTGCGGATTCTCCAGTGTCGATACTCACTGAGGTGACTGAGTAATTTACTGTGCCAACCGGCACTTTTCCCCCCGCTGTTGCCGCAATCCGAGAGCGGATTGGCATAGGAGCAGGGATCGGCCAAAAAATCTCGTAATTGTCGCCCATGCTTAGTGGTGCCCACATGTGGTACATCGCTGTAGGGGCCGCGACGTTTCTGGATTTAGTGGCACTAAAATCTGGAATAGAAGCAAAAGCGTTCTGCTGAAGCCAGAATACGCCGCGATTCTGACCGATCGGGCCCGCTACATTGTTCGCTATTATTCCGAAGACTGGCTTGCCCGAGACGACTCCTGGCCTTCCTCCCGTGTCGCCCGAGATCACGCCAAGATCTTCAAGGATCACAAACCTCCCGTTCGAGCCCGCATTAGCTATTATCGGTGTGATCGACGTGTCATTTGTAAAACTCCGGATATGGACGAGTGCGCCGTTCGCGTTCGCGATCGTGACCAGCGGCGTCCGTAGCGCCTGAGCGTAATTCGATTCAAATTCGTAGATGTGGTTTGCGCCCACAACTGGGAATGAGTCTGCGAGAAATCCTCGGCCGACAAAGAAACATTCCCTACAAATCATGCTACCCGAGGGGTTAATGTCGCCGATATCGTTGTGAGCGTACATCAACGGGCCGATGGAATAGCCATACGTGCCGCCGTCGTTCGCAGTGAACAGCACGCGATCGTAAGTGATATTTGCAGAGCCAAACACACTGACGGCTTCACCTGCATAGTCCGTGCTAGGTAGAGTGAAGCCCACGGTTTCCATCTTGGAGTTAAACTGCTGACCGCCAGAGATGGAGCACGCCGTCCTTCAGTACCGCGTATTCCGTGTCAGCCGGATTATCCGTCTTCCAGCTAATGTGTATACCAACATAGAATGACACATTTCCACCTGACGAATCCTGTACGCCGGGATCCTGGCCTCGGGTATCCATACCTTCGAGTGCGGTGAACGTCGTGGGATTTTCAACCGTCCTCACGATGTACTCACCGCTGAAAGATGCATCCGCGCCACGCTGGTTGAAAAAACTGGCTCCCACGGTAGCGCCGTTTGGGCCACTAGTAACGATTGTCGCAACGTTAGACGCGCGGGATCGAAGAATCACGTTTGTGACGATAGTCCCAAGAGTCGCAGCTGCACCTTTGGCCACGATTGCATCACTCGCCGGGCGAATCCCACCTAATGGGTCGATCGGCGCCACTTGATACGAATGCTGCTTAGTACCTCCGGAACCAGCCGCCATGTGGCCTGTTCCAATGCCGCCAATGGCATCGCCGGGGGCCGCGGCAAGTTCGGTGACATCAGTCAGGGAGGGCTTTCCGCCACATCCGTATAGCACCACGCCATCGTGATCAATAAAAGTCGAAGGACCTCCTGTAAGTGCCACCTTGAAGTTACCCGAAACACAGTTTGCCGTAGAAGTAGGAACCGTCGCGACAGGGCGCGCGAAATAAGTTGTAACGTCAATCGTTGAATTTCGCCCTTTGAGTTGTTCATCGTCGGAGACGCTTGCGTTGCGGTTCCCGACCTTCACCGATTGCGAAGTAATTTGCAAGGGCATTAATGTCAAGATCGCTACCGGGACCAGAGACTTGAATTGAAAACGCACCACGACTCCTTCGGGAGTTGTCTTGGGCGTTCTTGACCGGACGAAGCTTGAACGTAACCAAGAACGAATCCCATGATTAGGGCGAGAGGACCTTCGCCCAAAGAACAACTTGCTCCGAACGTCAGCCTTCTTGATTTACGCTCCCGCGCGTGAACGATTCACAGGAAGACCGTCCGCAATCAGGCAGGCCAATAGCAATCTGTCGCACTCCATGCCGGTCGCGTTCGAACGGTCTCAGAATCTGCATTCGTTGACTCCCGCTGGGGGAGGAACGAGTCCTCTTCGTTTTCACACGATGCTGCCCTTCTTCATCGGGGCCGCGATGGACGATTGCGGCGAGCATGCGGCGGACGACGGCCTCGGGATTTCGTTGTGGGTCTATTCCGATGGCGCCGCAGATTCCGCACATGGCATCAACTCGCGGAATTCAAGAAGGCGCTGCCGGCACGGCGCAACTGCGTGCGGATGTGCACACGAGGGATGCCGAGGCGATGTTCGCCATACCAGCGCAGGGAGATCCAAAGCAACAGAAGGAAGCTCACCAGCAAAACCGAAGCGACCGAAGCGGCAAACGATTCGCGCTCGACGAGGAGCGTCATGGAGGTAGATTCATCCCACCCCGGAAAGAAGCGGTCTAGAATCCGGCGGAGCGGAAGGCCGAGAAAATGAATGCGGCCGACGCGAACGTGCACGGTGCGATCGAAAGTGTAGTTGGGATCGTAAGCGCGAATGCCGCCGGTGGCTTCGCTGAAGATGGCCGGGTCGGTCAATTGTTCGCGCGTGAGAGTGTTGCCATGGGCATCGCGCCAGACGAGGCGATAGGCTGGGTCAACGATAATCCAGCGGCCGTCCACTAGAACTTCGGCAACGACGTGCTTGGTCATCATGTTGGAATCAAGCAGGAGCAGACGACGAACGCCCATGTGCCCAGTGTCCATTAGATTGATGAAGGCGTTGGTTGCGGTTCCACAGACCTGGAGCAGGGCATCGTAGTTGAGCGTGTCGGTAGGATCGCGGTCCGGAGCGGCCGGCGAAGGGCCATAGGGCAAGCGTGCGGGGCCGTGCGCCATCCAATTGAGGACGGCCTGGATTTTTTCATCTCCGGGCGCGGTGGCGGGCACGATCGCGTCGGAAAATCCTTTTAAATATCGGCGCGTGGAATATTCCCAACCGAAAGAATAAATCGCGGCGCAAATCGCAATGATTAGCAGAAAGCCGACGGTGTACCACACAAAGCGAAAGAGCTGGTGGCTACGGTTCTTCTGTGGGGAGACAGGAGCGGGCCAGTCCTGGGAGCCGGATTGGGCGGCATTGGGAAGCCGTTCGGTTGGCATGGTGGTCTGAACTGAATTTAGGACGTGATCATCGCTCATATAGATTCCGGCGCTTCGGCGACGGCCATTGCTTCAGGCCTGGAAGCATCTGCGCGACGGCTCGGAGCAGCGGCAGGCCGTTTCTGCACGAGAAACGAATGGACATTTTGTCCGCGATTTTCTTCGTAATGGAGGAGGCGGCCTCCAGCGGCGGCGCACCAGCCTTCGACGAGATTGCGCGGGAGAAAGGCGACGCGCGGAGTGACGAAATAATCGAAGAAAAGATTGCGGGCGCCCGCCCAAGTGCGTTTGCCGCCGGAACGCAGGAAATGCACCAGGAAATAGGGCACGCGGAAAAATAATACGACGAGCGGCTTCGACCAGTCGTGGCGCAGGCCGGCGCGAATCCACGAGCCTGGAAACTGGTAGAGCAGGGGATATCGTCCGGACGGCTTGTACACGGCCAGATACATTTTCCCGCCGTCTTTCAGGATGCGGAAATTTTCGGCAAAGGCTGCTTGGGGATTTTCAGTGTGATGAATCACGCCGTCTGAGATTACAACATCGGCGGTTTCGTCGGCGAAGGGAAGATGCAAATTATCGCCCACGGCGCCGGGGCGGCCATAGCGCTGGATGGCGAGGCCGAGAGAAACGCGGCTGCGATCGAGGCCGATGCAGCGAATACCGCGCCGCGCGAGGAAGCCCAGAACGCGGCCGGGGCCGCAGCCGACGTCTAGCACCAGAGAATGCGGATCGAGAGTATCAATCAAATCCACGAGCGGACCGGAAACGACGGAGCGAATGTCCTCCGAGGCGCCGACTGGAACCCAGTCGAACGGATGCTGATCGTAAAAAGTTTGTTGTTCAGTTGCGGCCATTTTTCGATTTCAGCGCTTGCGAGTAATAGCCTTCCATCTGTTCCGTCAGACGATCCCAACCGAGCCGCGCGGCGACGCCCGGGCAGCCTGCTTGCAATTTCTCGTACAGCGAGCGATCGGATAGCAGCGAGCGAATGGCGCTGGCGAGCGCTTGCTGATCCGGGGCGATCACCAGTCCGGCGCGGCCGTCAATCAAGGAGCGGATGCCACACGCGTCTGTGATGATCACCGGAATACCGCTGGAAACTGCTTCGGCCGCGGAATTCGCGAAATTTTCGTAGCGCGAAGGAAGCACGAAAACGTCGGCGTCGGCCATGACGGCAGCTTTGTCGTCATCGTATATCGCGCCGGTGAAAATCACGCGAGATTCGACGCCGGCATCGCGGGCGCGTTGGGTGAGATGCGCCAGGTAGCCGGGCTCGCCTTCGGGGCCGGCGATTACCAGACGGCCTTCGGTGGGGCAAGCTTGCGCGAAGGCGTCTATCAATATGTCCGCGCCTTTCCGGGGAATAAGGCGGCCCAGAAATAGGAGGAGCGGTTCGTCGGGCGGGATGCCCCATTTTGCGCTGAAGGCGCCGCGGGTGGCGGGGGCTGCGGATGCGGCGCGGTCAATGCCATTGTAACGAACGACCAGTTTTTCCGCAGGAACGCCGTCTTGCAGCAATTCCTGCTCTTCCATTTCGGAGGTCGCGACGATTTGCGCGGCATGGCTCCAGTAGGAATCGCCGAGGCTGCGGTGCCAGACGCGTTTCATTCGAAAGCTCCGGTCAATCGGGCGATACATGCCCATAGGCTCGATCACGTAAGGGATACCCTGGCGCCTGCAGAAAAAGCTGACGGCTGGTCCGAGCAAATCGTAAAGGCCGTAAAAATGGACCAGGTCGAAGTGCCTGAGGGAAGTCCGGCAAAATCCTATCACATCCGGATTGACGGTCAGCGCGCGATAATTCGCGAGCGTGGAGAGGTAGATGGACTCGACTCCATTTTCTTCGGCGCACCAACCCCACGGGCAGGGCCGGTAATTCGTGGCGGAACCATTGAGCCGTCGCAGGCCCAGATCCGCGGTGAGCACTGTGACCTGATTTCCACGCTGGGCGAGGCCGCGCGCGAGGGCGCGCACTTTTACGACGGGGCCGCCGCGGTCTTGAAACGGGAAATACGATTGGACTGCCATTAAGATGCGCATTCTGCTCGGAATTCTCGCGGAAGCCACTACCTGAGGCTTCCTGATTGCGGGCTGGACGCGCCGCCTCGGAAGGGAGAAACTTGAGGATACTACGGCGGGGGAAGGGAATCCAGACCGCAAGATGCGAGAATGGCCGCGAATTGGGACTGGAAGAGATCGAAGCGATATTTGCGGCGAACGATTTCGGCGCCACGCTGGCCGAGGGTCGCGCGGAGGGAGTCGTCGCGCAGAAGTTGGTCGAGCGCGTTCGCCAGCGCGGCTTGATCACGCGGCGGAATTAGGAGGCCATTCTGGTTGTCCTGCACGAGGTCGGTTGAGCCTCCGGCGGCGGCGGCGATGATCGGTTTTGCGAAGGCCATCGCTTCGAGGAAGACGACGCCGAAACCTTCGCCAGTGCTGGGGAGGGCGAAAATGTCGGCGCGGGCGTAGCAGGCCGCGAGCTCCTGTTTGGAGAGGTTGCTGAGGAAGCGCACGGCGGAAGCAACACCGAGGTCGGCGGCCAGTTTCTGGAGGCGTGGGAGGTCGTTGCCCGCGCCGACTGCCGCGAGAGTCAGGTCCTGGTGCGTGGCGCGCAGTTGCGCGAGGGCGCGGAGTAAATTGTCTGTACCTTTATATTGTTCGGAGGCGGCCGAACGGCCGACTGTGAGGATTACGGGGCTGGGCGGGAAAGTTTCGGAAGCGGTGAGATTCGCGGGCGCGTCGGCCATGCTGAGAACTTCGGGATCGAGTGGCCAGGGAAGCTTGCGGATTTTTTCGGACGGCACATGCTGCACTTCCGTGAGTTTTTGCACGGTGGAGGTGCTGGCCGCGAGCACTATATCGGCGGCGAGCAAGGCGGCGTGACGGCGAGGGGGCAGCGGCTGCCAGACTTCGACGCCGTGAGCCATGACGATGATTTTTATTTGCGGCGCGAGGCGCTTCATCCAAAGGGCGATGGGCGCGAGATTGGGATGGGCTGCGAGAACGACGCACGGTTTTTTCCTGGCGTTTTGCAATGCGGTGAAAATGAAACGAAGCTTGGAGCGACCGAAACCGCGGAAGGCAATTGTGTGTTCGCCGGCCGAGAATTCGTGAATGCCAGTGAGATCGTTGAGGCCCAGCAGGCAGGAGGACCAGCCCCTCTGGGCTGAAATGTCCAGCAATGCGCGAACGGTTTGGCGGCTGACTTCCTGAATGCCGCCGATGCCGAGCAAATCGGGGAACAGGCCGACGAATTGAATGGGTTTCGGAGTGTTCGCGAGGCGTTATTTGCGAAATACGAGGACGGCGTGGGTCAGTCATTTTTGCGCGGCGATGGTGCCGGCGCCTGATTCGCCGGCGAAGGTGGCCGCGGCTGCGGGAGCTTTGTGGCGCAGAATGTCTTCAAAAATTGCGGTGAGTTCGCGGCCGTTGCGTTCCCAGGTGTAGGCGCGCGCGGTTTCCGCGGCTTTGGAGCCGAGGCGGACGCAGAATTCGGGATGTTCGCAGAGCATGCGAATCATGGCCGCAAGCGAATCCGCGGATTCCGGATCGCTCAAGATCAAACCGTCCGCGCCGTCGGTGATGATTTCGCTGGTGCCGTTATTGGCGGAGACAATCACGGGCAAGCCGCAGGCCATGGCTTCGGCGGGAGGCTGCGCGAAAGTATCTTCGAGCGATGGGCCGACGTAGGCGTCGGCGGCAGCGTAATAAAATTCCACGTCGCTGCGCTGCGGGAAAAACCCCACGCGGCCGTCGAGTCCGGCATCGCGCGCGGCCATCAAGTACGGCGCAGGATCCTCGCGGCTGACGACGAGCAGATCAATGGGAAGCTCGCGCAGAATCCGCAGCGCTTGGATAATCACGGGCAGGCCTTTGTTGCGCGCGTCATTGCCGACGAGCAGCAGAGCGAAACGGTCCGGCGCGAGACCTAGCTCATCGCGGGCATCTTCGCGCAGCGCAGCGCGGCGCGCGGGATTGAAAATTTCATGATCGAGGCCGACATACACGACGGGAAGTTGTTCGCGACGGCCGTAATATTTTTCGAGGGCGGCCGCGGTGTGCTTGGCGATCAGGACCAGCGGAACTCCGGGCGGCGAATAGAGGCGGCGTTCCAGCGCGCGGACCAGGCGATAATACAGCCTGCGATGAATCACGCGCGGCCACGCGAGAATTGAATTCCGCGATAGTCTTCAGGCCGGCTTGAATTCCTTGCACGTATTGCGCGAAGACGATATGCACGGACATGACGTCTGCATCCAGGCAATTGATGCCGGGGCTATACACGAGATCGGGGCGGAGATTTCTGAAGCGCGAATCCCAGGCGCGCCACAAGCGGTTGGCGGCAAACCACCACAGATAATTCAGAAGATGCGGGCCGGGAAATTTGGGGATGCGGTGCCAGGTGACTTTCGTTAGATCGAGGTCGCGCACATCCTGGCTGTAGATGTGAATCTCGTAGGTCGCAGCGAGCTGCGAAATCCATTCGGCGACGCGCCGCTCGGTGCCGTGGCGTTTATCAACGAACGGCGAGACCACCGCGAGACGAGATTTGCGAACGGCGCCGGCCACGCTTCAGACTCCTACCTGCATGATTTCACACCAGGACGCCAGCACAAACACGCTCCAGAGCCGCGACCAGCCTACCGATTCCGGCTTGCGGAGATAACGCTGCCACAGGCGGCTTACCGCGGCGGGATTGAGCACGCCGGCGGCGGCCAGACGCTCGGGCGCGAAGACTGCGCCGATCGTCGCGCGCAAATCATTGCCCAGCCAGCGAGCGAACGGGAAAGTGAAGGTGCCCTTGGGGCGGCTTTGCAAGTCCGCGAGCAAAGCTGGAGGAAGAATCCCCTGCATCGCGTGAAACAGCAATCTTTTCTTTTGCAGGCGGAGGGACAGCGGAAGGCGCATGACGTATTCCACGATCGCGTGGTCCAGCAACACCGGACGAACTTCGAGGCTGTGGGCCATGCTCATCGCGTCACCATCGCGGAGAAGGCGCGGTTCCAGGTGCGCGGGAAAATCGAGGAACGCGACGCGCTCGGGGAGATCCTGACCAACGGTTTCGCGAGCCCATGCGGAGATGTGCGTTGCGGCCTCGGAAGTGCCATTGCTTGCGGCGAGTGCGGGAGTGAGGAGGTCGTGCACGTCGCGTTCGAGAAATAGCACGCGCACGGCGAGCTGCGCGGCGACGAAAGGATCGTCCGCGCCCACCAAGTAGGAAAGTTTCCGCCAGCGAAATGGAAAATCGCCGTGATCGAATAATCCGCGGCCGGCGAATTGCAGGAAATGGTCGAAGGCATCCAGCGAGATGCGAAAAACGATCGAACCACACGAGGGATTGATAGCCGCCGAAAAGTTCATCGCCTCCTTGACCGGAAAGCGCCACTTTGAAGCCCTGCCGCGGCGGCCGCGCGTGAAATCCAGTAGGCGTTCAGGCCGTCCACGGTGGGTTGATCCATTGCCCAAAAAGCGTGATCGAGCGAGCCGGCCATTTGCGCGGCGGGCAGGCGAATCACTTTGCGGGAAATTCCCAGCAGGTCGGCGGTGCGCTGGCTGGCGTCGGATTCGTCGAATGATTTTTCCTCGAAGCCGATGGTCAGGGCGGTGATGCGATCGGCGCCGGCGTGCTGCATCAGGGAGCCGAGGACCGCGGAATCCACGCCGCCGCTGAGGAAAAGCGCGATGGGCACATCGGACATTAGTTGTTGGCGGCTGGATTCGAGCAGCAAAGCGCGGAGCGCGGCGGCAACTTCTTCGGGCGACGCGTTCTCGTGCTCATCAGTTGCTGACGGCAGGCTCCAATACGATTGCGTGCGGAAGTCTCCGTTGCGCCAGATGCCGATGTGCCCAGGTTCGAGCGGCTTGACTCCGCGAATGGCAGTCCAAGGCGCAGGAATGTGGCCCAACTGCAAGAACGCGCGAATTCCCGCCGGGTCGAGTTTGCGAGGGACGAAGCCGGAGGCGAGCAGCGCCTTTATTTCCGAAGCAAATATAAGTTTACCCGCAACCTCGGCATAGTAGAGCGGTTTGATGCCGAGCCGGTCGCGCGCGAGAAGAAGTTTTTCGGCGCGCATGTCCCAAATGGCGAAAGCAAACATGCCGCGTAATTTTTCGACGCAGCGATCGCCGTATTCTTCGTACAGGTGAAGGACGACTTCGGTATCGCTGGTGGAGCGGAAGTGATGGCCGAGCGCGGCGAGCTGCGGGCGCAGATCATCAGCGTTGTAACACTCGCCATTGTAGGTGATCCACACGGTGGAATCTTCGTTGCACATGGGCATGGCGCCGCGCGCGCTGAGGTCCACAATCGCCAGACGAGTGCTGGCGAGCACGCAGACGCCGAAATCCCGCACGGCGCAGCCGTCGGGTCCGCGATGGCGAATAGCCGCAGCCATCTTCTCCGCAGCGGGCGCATGCTGGGGATTTGCTTCACGGGAAACGATGCCTGCGATACCGCACATTTTGCGTTTAGCCCATTCTCAGAAGCTGAACCCGCCGCGAGACTTCGCTCTGTAGTTGGATATCTCGTAGTAAGCCGGCGAAGCGTTCTGGATCTCCGGGAGGCGAAACAGAATGCCCACCCAGATCCACAGATACATGTTGCAGACAAAATTCTCATACGCGGAGATACCGCCGTACGTCATCGGGAATAGCAGCATAAACGTGAACCAAAAGAACGCGAAGGCAATGGGAAAAAAGCGCGTCTGGCGCAATCGTCTGACAACGTTCCAGGAGGTGTACACCAGAGCGCCGGACCAGATAATCCACAGGAATGGCGCGAGAATTCCCATCTCGATGATCAGCACGCCGTATCCTTCTTCTACCCAGATCTCGAGCTGGCGGGCGCCGATGAGTTTGGCGACGTATTGCCCGCCGAGGGAGGCCGTCCCGATACCGTTGCCGACGACCCAGTGGGGATTATCGAATGCGCCGAGAAGATTTCTGATGGGATAATCCCAGGCACGGGTGCCCACTTCGTATGCAGAGCTATTCGGATTAAGAGTTTCCGTATAGAAGGCAAGACGCGGTGCAAACTCGCTGGGGAATAGCAGGAAGATCAGGGCGAGACCGAGGCAGAGGGCGATGGCGGTGGTGCGTATGGCTTTGATGAGGTGGTGAGCCTGCCGCCAGCGCCAAGGCGCTCCCCAAAGAAATCCGGCGCTGAGGACCAGTGCAGTGATGCATCCGTAGGCGACGGCGCCGCGCGAGCCGCAGAACAGGGTGCCGCCCACCAACAAGGTGAGCACCACGAAAACAAGTTTGTTAGCCCTTTTTGTAGAGAGCAGTAAATATCCAGCGGCGCCGAGAGTCAGGATGGTAGCCGTGACCAAGTACAACGCCAAGCGCCCCGAACTCACGAATACGGCCGTGGGTAGCGAGAGCATCTGGTTGGTGAGCGGCGAGAAACGGTCCAACTCTCCAAGATCGCGAAGTTCCGGCGCGAGATTCGTGGGATTGAGAAAGGAATGGCCGACGATCGCTTGAATGATCGCGATCAATGAAATCACCCCTGCCAGCACCAAGTTGACGACCAGAAACATCCGCAGATCTTCATCGGTGCGAATCAATGCATAACCGATGTACATGAGAGGAATATAGTAGAAGTACAATTTAAATCCGAGCAAGCCATACAATATGTGCGGTGAGTTCTGATTGAATATTTGGATCACCCCGAGCCACACGAAAACCAGCAGTGGAAGCATGAACGGGGGATGAAAGAGTTTTTCACGGCCGCGGCGAACCTGCGCGAAAAACGAAATATAAACGAGGCCGACCAAGATATCCTTGGCGAAGTAGATGGCCATGTTGTTGCCAAGATACTTGCGGACCAGGTCTTCGAACAGCAACCACACCATAAACATGTAGAAACCGGTGCGCCACTGGCGCAGGATGGTGATGGCCACCCATAAACCGGCCACTCCGAACACGGCAAATTCGATGGGTTGCCAGTCGTTGGTAGCGACCTTTCCACCGAGCTGCCAGGCCAGCCAGATGCCGATAAGAAAAACGCTCAGGCCGATTAAGGCTTGGCCGCGCAGCGCCGGGATGGAATTTCCGTTCATGGAAGCGCTTTCAATTCCAACCTAGTATGCTGGGTGCCCTCGGATCGCGCAAGTCGCAGGCGAACCTTAACCAGAATCGCGGCAGTCGGGGTAAGCGGCTCAAGCGGCTGTGAATGCTGTTCGCGAACCGATGCGACAACGCGTGCGGGCCCGCGGCGCGAGTGTCAAGGATTGAGGGAAACACTCCGCGACACTAGCGATTAGCTGCTACGCTGCCATAGTTTCTAGTTGGCAGCGTCACGGGCTTGGTGAGGAATCAGCTTCTCATAGAGATCCACGTGCTTTTGAATCATATTACTCATGTTGAAGAACCGAATGGCACGCTCGCGAGCTGCCGAGCCCAATGAATTCAGGAGAGCCGGATCTTCGTGAATTCGCGTAAGGTGAGCGGCCAACGCTTTCGAGTCGTCCACGGGAAACTTGAGGCCGGCGTTGCCGACAACTTCGCCTAGTCCCCCGACATCAGCCGCTACGACCACTCCTCCGTGCATCATTTGCTCGATGGCGGCCAGTCCAGCCGTCTCCTCGCAGCGGGAAGGCATCACCAAAACTTGCACCGAGCGCAGAGCTTTTTTGAAATCCGAGCCGCGCAATTCGCCCGCAAATGTGACGCGGTCTTGCAGGCCGAGCCGGCGAACCGCAGCTTCGAGATCCGCGCGTTGCGTACCGTCACCGATGAAAGTGAGATGAAAGGGAATTGAAGCGCTCGCGAGATGCTTCACGGCATCGAGAAGTGTCGGGAGGCCCTTCTCCTGGACCAGACGGCCCGCGTAGCCGATGCGGAGGGGAGTCGCGCTGCCGGGCGATGAATCCTGTGGCGCCGGAGATGCGCTTTCGATTCCGTGATAAATCGTTTGCGTGCGCGGGAGCGCGATTCTCATGGCCACGTGATTGCTCACTGCGATATTTTCAGCGGCGCGCGCGCACAGCCAGCGCCGTGGGAACGTGGAAACGAGATTGCGCAGGCTGCCAACCCAGCCCATTTCGGCCGCGTTGCATTTCAAACATTTTTGATAGCGGCCAGCCATGAAATGGCCCGGGCAAATCGTGTGGTCCGGCGCAAACAACAGCAGTCCATTCGGGCAGACGGACTGATACCCGTGGTGCTCAACGACCACTGGTGTTCCAACTATGCGCGCAATCATTAGCGGCAGAAGCGCTGGGCCGGCCAAGTGCAGTATGTCCGCGGAACGTACGCAGCGAAGCAACTCACGCTTGCTGGGACGACGCAGTACACGGAAGGGAAACTTAGAATCATCCATGCCGTCCGCGGGCGTTTGCGTGACCAAGACGACCTCAATCGAGGCACCAGGATGGGTTTTGCCCCATTCCGCGAAGCCAGTAGCGAGCGAGAGAGTCACGGTCTGGACACCGCCCACCAGGGGGAGCCAATCGTGAGAATAGAGAAGGAGATTGATTTTCAATCGGGTGTTCCCGCGAAAAATTCGACATAAGAGACCGCGATGACATTCCAGGAGAGGTAATCCCGTTGCACGCGCAGATTCTTTTCATGCATTTCCCGCCAGAGCTCTGGATTCGTGAGGAGCTTGCAAAGCTCGGCGCCCAGGGCTTCCTTATCGGCAAAAGTAACCAGGGCGATGCCGGCTTCTTCGATGACCGTGCCTTTGGACGCACCTGCGTAACCGATAATCGGCAGGCCACAGGCAAGGCCCGCGAGCGCACTGCCCCGGCGAAGGTAAAGGCGGCCGCGGACAGCCAGCATGACGTCGGAATCGCTAAAAATGCGCGTCACCTCTGCGGGCTCGCATAATCCGCGATTACAGATTTCGATTTGCGTTGCGCTGAAGGCGCGGTCAATTTCCTCTTGCGCTTCGGAAGTGCCGCGGCCTACGAAAACGACGCGCAACCGAATTCCAGCGGCGGATGCGACGCGCGCCGCATGGGCAATCTCGCCTATTTCCCGTTGCTGATGCGGTGGTTCGCTCACGCAAAATACCACGACGGTCTTTCGCGGATCGCTCTGAATGCACGTTGCGGTCCTGGGGGTCAGGTCTTCGGGAATGTTCGGACCCAGCGGAATGAAAGCGGCGCGGCCTGGCACATCTGACAGCCATGAAACGGAGCTGAGCGGCACGGTAAAGACGCTTTTCTGCGAGAGGTGGTGCAGATATCGCACCGTCCAATCCTGAAATGCGCCGCGAATGCGGTCGATCACACGAGGGCCGGAGGTTCCCGAGGGCTCGTGAAACATCGTGGCGCAGCGTGCGCCGCGAAGTTTGACGACAGCAAGGGAAACCAGCGCCCCAATTGGGAAGCCGCGCCGCGACCATCCCAGAGCAGTGTATTGCAAGACAACCCACTTGCCGCGCCAAGCGGCGCTTTCTCGAAAAAGGCGCCAGAGTGCGCGGGGCCAGCCGATCTTATCCCACGGCACGCGCGCCGATTGCACTTCAACACCCCGCTTCGAGAGGGCTCGGCTGAGAAATTCGCAGTAGTCAGCAACGCCGTCGGTGGGTTCATCACGACGTCCGAGCAAGGCGATCATGTCAGGCATCTGGCCGCCCGGAAAAATCGTAGTGGTTCCAGAGCGATGCGCGTTCATGAGGAGTTCTTCGCGGTCCGCGGCCGTGTAGCGGACTGGTGACTGCCGAGGAGTGCAATCCATGCTTCAGTTTTTCCGTTTGCCTTTGGCATTAATTCCATTGTAGCCGCGCTTCAATTCGACATCGACCAGTCCAGCTTCGGCAAACCAGCGTTGAACGGTGTCCATGGTCTGGGGTTGGTCGTAAACTGGGGAATACATGTCGAGCGCGCTCAAGATTTTTACCTGCTTCAGCTCTTCATCGGTATAGATCAGGCGCGGAGCGTGCGAGATAGGTCCGATGGGGATCAGTCTGCCGATTTGCGGACCCAGCACCGGAATTTTGTGCAGAGCTTTTTTCAATTCAAACGCCGGGGGAATGAGCCAGGTCAACAGCTTGTAAATGCCCCGCGTGCCTAGCGGACGAAGAATCGGGCGCACGATGTATTTCAACGGCGGGAAGCCGGGCTGATCTTCATACACATCAATGACGATTTCGCCGCCGGGACGCAGAAAGGGAAGCAGGCTGCGAAATGCGGCCGCTACATCCGGGCAATGCTGCAGCACTCCCATGCAGAAAATTTTATCGAAGGAAGCTTTGCGCAACGGAATTTCGTAAATGCTTGCCTGAAACATCGAGAGATTCGGCGCGCCGGCGTTGTTGCGCCAAGCTGCCTCCACCGCGAGGCTTAGATCGAACGCGAAAACTTCCGCGCCGGTCTCCAACGAAAGCTGTGTGAAGCGGCCGGCGCCGCAGCCCCCTTCCAGGATGCGCTCGGCTTCTAAACGAGCAGGCCAGCCGGTAGTTTTGTAAAAACGATCGCGGCTCAAATCGTTTTGCATCACGGCGTCAACCTGGATGGTGTCAAAGCGATTCCACTGGAATCCGAAGGAATCCGCGTAGGATTCCGACGGCACAAATCGCGGAAGATTCCGCACGATTGGGACTGTGGTGTGGCAATTCGTGCATTCCAGCGTGCCTTCCGCGATTTCACCGGTGGCGGGATCTTCAGAAGTGGCGGAGGCCAGCCGAAATGCGCTGCCGCATTTTAGGCAGGCGTAAAGGTCGAGTGCCTTGCGATGCATTTACGGCGCTACCTCCAATTACTTTCTACGCGAGCACCAGCGCAGCTGAAAATCATTGTTTCACAGGGACCGCCAGGACGTGAAGCTCGTCGGCCGACGTGAGTTGGTAATCGTAGCTGCTGAGCATGGCGCGCGCGAACTGATCGAGCGCCGGCGAATGCATTTCCATGATGATCCAGGGCCGGCTTGGCGATTGCAGCAGCTTCGCGGCACCGCGCAGCGCTTCCACCTCGGCGCCTTCGACGTCGCATTTGATGGCATCGGGCGGCGGTGCGGTTTGAATGAAATCATCGAGCGAGACGCAGGGCGTCAGTGTGCCGGAGTCCAGCGGTGCGTGCTCGACGAACTTGCCGACACCGTGGTCGGGCGAATCCGCATTCGCTGCGACGAAACTGCGATTGCCGGAGGTGGACCAAACGCCGGATTCGACGACGGTGACATTCGTGAAACCGTTGCGCTGAATGTTGCGGCGAAGAGCGGCTGAGTTTTTGGGATCGGGTTCGAAGCTGAAAACTTTTCCCGTGGCTGTGACCAGCCGCGCGGCGAGCAGTGTAAAGAGCCCAAGATTCGCGCCGAGATCATAGAAAACCATGCCGGGCCGCAGGTGTTCCGCCAGCGTGGCCTGCACGGCGTGTTCGGCTGCACCGCAAAGATAGGTTTGACCGGTCCTGGGGTTCAGCTCGAGCCACAGGCCGGCCGCGGGCCCATTTTCCACGCGCGCCCACACCTTATGATCCACTGGAAGAACGCTGTGGCTCACGCGATGAATCAAATTGCCGACGAAGGGCACGTTGCGCAGCGAGCGAAGAGACGCCGGCGTATGCAACAACAGATCGCCCATCCATTCGCGCACGCGCGGCATTTTATTTTTCCACCACGAAGCTGCCGATGATCAGCGCATCCATGCCGGAGCTGAAAAACGTACGGATAGCGTCGGTGGGCGAACTGACGATAGGCTCGCCGCGCAGATTGAAGGAAGTGTTCATGACTACGGGCACGCCGGTGCGCCGGCCAAATTCGCTGATGAGCCGCCAGTAGAGTGGATTGACGTCGCGTTCGACGGTTTGCGGGCGGGCGCTGCCGTCCACGTGGGTGACGGAAGGAATCACGCCGCGTTTTTCGGGGCGCACCTGTGCGGTGAGAACCATGAAGGGCGAATCGGTGGCGGATTCCAGATATTCTCCAGCGGCTTCTGCGAGCACGGAGGGAGCGAAGGGGCGCCACCACTCGCGGAATTTCACGGCGTTGTTCACTTTCGCGTTCATTTCGGGATCGCGCGGATCGGCTAGGATGGAACGGCTGCCGAGCGCGCGCGGGCCAAATTCCATGCGGCCCTGAACCCAGCCGAGAATTTTTCCATCGGCGAGCAATTCGGCGGCTACGGCGGCAGGATCGGCTACGCGCGTGGCGCGAATTTTGTAAGTGGCGAGGGTCTTCTCGATTTCGGCGTCGGAGCATTCGTTTCCCAGATAGGCGTGGCGCATTTTGCGGACCGGCAGTTTTCCGCCCGCGTCGAGAGTTGGCCCGAGCACGGCGCCGAGGCATACGCCATCGTCGCTGGCGGCGGGTTGCACAAAGATACGGTCAACGATCCCGGAGGAAAGAATTTTTCCGTTGGCTTTGGAATTGAGCGCGACGCCGCCGGCAAGGCAGAGATTGCCGCAACCGGTTTTTGCGACGGCGGCGCGGGCCAGAGTGAGCATGGCCTGTTCGCACATATCCTGCACCGCAAACGCGAGATTCTTGTGGCGCGCGTCAATCTCGGATTCCGGCAGGCGCGGCGGACCGAGGCGCGGCTCGATGCCGCGGAAGGGATCAGACTCCGGAGCGATCAGCAGATTCGTAGCCACGCGATAAGGATTGTCGTTCGGCGCGATGAATTCGCGCAGATTGATTCCGGGCTCGCCGTACGGCGCGAGGCCCATCACTTTCCATTCGTCGCTATACGGGGTGAAGCCGAGAAAATAAGTAAACTGCGCGTAGAAAAGGCCGAGCGAATTCGGCCAGGGAATGGTCCAGAGATGTTCGAGGCGCCCGTTGCGGCCGCGCCAGATCGAGGTGGCCTCCCATAGCGCCGCGGCCATCGAGAACGAGAATGGCCGCATCGTCAAAGCCGGAATAAGCGAAGGCGCTGATGGCGTGGGCGAGGTGATGATCCATGAAGCGAAACTGCGCTTTCGATGGCCCGAAGAGGCGCCGGAAATGATTTTCGCCGCCTCGCTGATGGGACATGCTGAGGAAATGCCGCGTGGAATTGAGCAGGGCGCGAGAATCCACGCGCTGCCGGCCCGTGGCGTAGCAGCGTAGATCGTGCAAATATCCAACGCGCGGACGAGACCAGCCCTGGCAAACGTAATCCACTTCGTCGGCGCGAGTGCCGGCAAAATCCAGGCAAGCGCGAATCGCCAGGGCGGGGAATCGCGCGTCGTGCTTCACGCGGCTCAGGCGCTCTTCGGCGACGGCGAAAAGCACCTCTCCATCGCGCGCGATGCACGCCGAGGAATCGTGCATCTGCGAATAATTGATTCCGATCGAAATCATATTGCGCAAGCTCCGCGGCGCACGAGGATAAGTTCCGCGCGAAACTTCGAGCTATGCGGCCAGATTTTGCGTGAGCCATTTCAGCGAGTCCTTGCAATCTATTTCCGCCGCTCGACGACCAGAAGCGAATGAACTTCTTCCACGATAGACCAGTCCGGCGAATTTCCCTTGCGAAACAGCCGGTCAACCAGCTTCACCGGCCCGTAGGCAGGGCTGGTCCAACCGCCTTCGAAAACGCACGCATCGTGAAAAATCGCGACGCCGCCCGGTTTCACAAAACGGCTCCAGCTGTTCCAGTCGGCCTGTACGCCGTTCTCGGTAGTGGTCGCCATCAATTACGATCAAATCCAGCGGTTCCTTCCAGTCTTTAGCGACTTCATGGCTGAATTTTTCAATCCATATCACTTTGCCGCGCTGGCAAGTTGACGACGATCTTGTGCGCGGCTCGCCTGGTGAAATTCAGCGCGGCGCAAACGGCTTAGATGAAAGGGATCGATCAAGTACAGCGTGCCTGTCAGGTGACATCGCCTCACGCAGCGCCAGCGCCGAAACGCCTTCGGCCACCCCGATTTCAACCAGCGTCGTGCGGCCATTGGCCCAGCGTTGCAGCGCGGCATGCTCCGCGGCGGTATGCTGCGCGACAAACGGGCGCAATCCCAACCACGCGTACAGCGGATGACGGAAGGCAGTAACGAGCTTGCTGGAATACTCCAGTTGCGTATCCGATACGCACGGCAGATTGAGCACGGCATATTTCAATTCTAGCGCTCCTTGACGCGCGGCGGCGAGCAGCAAGACGCGCTCGAGCTTTTGCGTGACGATCTCCCAAGTGTAGCGCCGCGCGGTTTGTTGCGCCGCCTGGCCTAACTGCCGGCGCAAATCCGCCGAGCGGCACATCCGCTCCATCGCGGCGGCGAGGTCGGCTGCGTCCGCGGGCTGCACCAGGAGCCCGCTGAATTCGTCCTCGATGATATCCGCCATTCCAGGAGCGTCGCTTGTGATGATGGGCATGCCGGTGGCCATGGCTTCCAGCAGCGTGAGAGGCATGCCCTCCGCGAGCGACGGAAACACAAATATATCGTGCGCGGCGTACAGCGCGGGCACGTCCGCGCGCTTCACCAAGGGGGATGACGCAGCACGCGATCGCGAACTTCCGGAGCGAAAAATCTCCTGATTGTTCTCCTCGGGGAGCATGCAGCCGACAACCGCCAGAGTCACATCCGGAACTTTGGAGCAAAACAACGCCGAACGCTTCCGACAGATAGAAAATTCCCTTGCGATCAATCCAGCTTCCGACGAATAGCAGGCGAAGCGCCTGCCGCGCGGCATAATCTCGCGGGACAAAAAAAGTTCCTCCACGCCGTTGGGGAGATAGCAGACCTGTCCCGGCAGCGCCGCCATGCGTGATCTGTGCGATGACGCAGGCGGCGCGATTTACCACGGTTCCGTAGTCCGCGGTGCGAATCGAAAAATCGTACATGTTCTGATGGTACAGGCGATGCCACAAGCGATTCTTCCATCCCAAATTTTCGGCGCGCCCCAAGCGGTATTCGCGCAACATAATGTAGTCGTACCACTGTTCCGAACCGTGCATGGTGAAAACGTACGGCGGCGCGCCGCGCGGGCGCAGCAATTTGCGCCATAGCCCGTAAACGCAGCCCCAGGGCGCGTGGAGATTGACGACGTCGTACGCTTGCCGGTCCTGCCATAATTTTCTTGGCGATGCGCTGCGCGAAAATCAGCGCAGCGAATCGGCCCGATCCGGCGTGTCCTGGCAGCACATCGTCCAGGAACCAGCAATCCACGGTGTGGCCGCGCTTTTCCAGCTCGCGCGCGTGATTGAACACCACGCCGGCCGCGCCTGCTTCCTGCTGCCGCGGAACACCTATCGCAATTAATATCCTCACCTAATTTGCCTTGGCGTTCTGCGGCCATCACGAAATAATGGAAAGCGAAAGGGCTCAGAATCCTGCGCAGCGCGCGATTTGTTTCCAGGGACTCGACGATGATGGGATCGTGGCCCGGGCGGATCGGAAATTGATGCACCGTTCCGTCGGAACGAACGATGCGCCATCCGGCGTTGCGCAACAGCGCGCGAATCTGCGGAAATAGAAATACCCGGTCGAAAGGCTGGTCTGCTCCGGGAGTGGCCCTGCGATTCCTGGCGCGAGCGTAAAGATAATAGAGCCCCATAAGATTAAAATAATTCGGCGTGGTGAGGAAGAGCATGGCGCCGGGGCGGGCGACGCGCGCCATTTCACGCAGCGCGGCGGAAGGATCCGGCAAATGCTCGATGGTTTCGCAGGAAACGATCAGGTCGAACGAATTGGTCGCGTACGGCAGATTTTGCGCATCGGCTTGCGCCAGTTGCAGGCGGGCGCCGTTCGGCAGTTCGCGCCGGCGGATTTTCCGTCGCGCGATTTGCAGTGCGGTGCTGGAGAAGTCCGCGCCAAACATACGCGCGCCGCGCGCAGCCAGATAGCCGCGAGAAGCCTCCGCGGCCGCAAGCCATTTCCAGAACGCGCCGGCCCTCGACGGAAGGCAAATATTCGCTCACCAGCTTGTACCACGGGCTTTTTGCGTCGTGGCCTTCCGGCGACGCATCGGAAACTTTCTGGTGCCAATCGTTGTATTCAGCCGCGAGAGTCATGGCGCCGCTCGCATCGGCCGTTGGTCTGGAGGTCGGAATCTTTCCCCAAGTCTCGGCGTGGTACAATCCCTCGATGAGCGGTTAAGGTGAAGAGAAGTCACTTAGATTCTTGCTTACTCGCGACCGAGCCCACCGGATGGACAAAATAACCGGTCGCACCTATTTCCTGCCAGCCCTCAGACGATATCACCGGGGGAGGCTGATCGGATACCACGATTCTCGCACCTGCCTCCGCAAAATCTGCAAAGACCTCCGACTGGGATTTGGCATCGGAAGCCCAAAAGCTTGAGCTGCCCCAAAGCGGGACCTCAACGACAATCCGCACGCCCGCAAGGTGTGCCCAGTAGCCGTCTACCGCGCTACCGATCGAACCGACCTCCTCTCCAGGACGGACTCCCAGTTTTTGCAGACCTTGGGCGACCTCCCAATTCACGAAAGGCTTCGGCTGGAGCGTGCGAAAGAGTGCTCGAGCCGTCAACCACGCGATGCCGACACACGACGTAAGGGCTGTGGCGAGTGCGAGCGATGCTACCAGCTCTTTCGCTTTTTGAGACTTCGGGAAACGTAAACTAGCAAATAGGGCCAGCCAGATTAAGACAAAAAACGGTACTACGAAGCGAGTCTCAACATAGACCAGGGCGTAAATCCCTAAGGCGGCCGCTGCGGGCACCCATATTGGCCAATACGAGACCAGGTTCCTCCATGGATAGCCGTGCGCCCGCGCGAACAGGGCCATCCCGAGAAAACCGACAAACAATCCCGCCATATATGGGAGGATTCCGACGTACTCCTCGATCGTGTAACGGATGGCGGATAGTTGATTCCTCAATATAAATTTATTCGACACACCGTCATACCAATAAGACGCGTCGTACCATGGTGGATACGTACCCCGAATTGGCGTCCCGAATTCGAAGACGGGAGGCTCGGCGCGAAGCACGCGCGTCGCGTGAATCGGCATGCCCGTTCCCGGTGGACCTCCTTGCCAGTGGATATAGCGTCTGGCACCATTGACGAATTCTGCGTAGGCGATTCTTCCGACATCGCCGTAAGTGACGCGTCCCTTCTGCTTGTAAAGAGCTGTTATGAACGGTGTACCAACGAGGATAAAAACAGCGAGTGCAAGCGTTGCCCGCGGTATCGTTTGACGGATCGGCTTCGCAGCAAACAACGCACAGCCAAGAAAAACGAATGCCAGGGGAAACATTACCGCTTTCGCAAGATAAGCAACGCCTAAAATTCCGCCAAACCGGGCGTACCGGAACCAGCTACTTTTTCCGGGCCAGATGCGAAGAACCTCCGCGGCGGCAAGATATACCAGCGCGGAGACACAAAGGTCGGGATGCAGCCGCTCCAAATGGATGAACAGAAGTGTCGCCCAAACGAACAAGGAATCGCCGAGTACCCACAATGCCCACTCGGGGACTGCGTCGCCGTCGGAATTTGGATTGTAGCTTCTTTGGTTATGGATTAGCGCCTTCAGAAGCACCTCGAAGCACACAAAAGCCAAAACAAAAATTCCAAAGTTTACAAAGTGAGCTACGGTCGATTCCCAGTAGGGTGAGGGATGCAGCAATCGAAACCCGAGGCTAAGAAGAAACGGATAGAGCGGACTCCAGTATCCGTTGATCAGGCTATGCCAGTTGCCTCGGGCACATTCATTGGCGATATCAAGATAAGAAATTCCGTCTGGAGAGGTGTCGTGGCGGAACGCCCACGTCTGCAGAAGCGCCGCAACGATGCCGCCGCACCATAGTAGCAAACGCCATTTTACAATCATGCGCGCTGAGTCGATTTCCCCGCCGCGCAACAATTCGAGTAGCGTGTATTTCATCGACCGTCCCTCTCCCGCACGGATTCCCGTTTCGTCCGAAGGTTTGGGTCGACTCGTGTCGGCAGTTTTAATCATGGAGGTCTTCGCGATGGTCTTGAGCGGTCCTTTTCAGCGTATCCGAACTTTGCTCCATGTGCGGCATGCATGGGAAAGGCAGCCAGCGAGCGCGGGCGCGGCGGTAGGAATCGCTTTGTGAAAGCTTACGCTGAATCGCGTAATAGAACCTGGGCGGCATGGTGACCGCTGCGAGCAGAGTGATATTCTTGAACACGCGATGTAGCAGCGAAGCTTCCGGATGGGACACTTGGTAGATCGTGCGCTCGGCCTTCACGGTTTCCCACGACCACCCGCCGTCAATCATCAGGCGAAGTTGATCTGATTCAGCATGACTGAATGCGACGATCGTGTTCACCAGTTTGGTGGGAAATTGGCGCGCGCGAAGCTCACGGTCGAGTGCCTGATAAAGCGCAGCGAGGACAGCCTGCTTGCGCCGAACCAGGCGCACATCGCCGCCGAGGTTGTGAAAGCCGTTGGATTCGTGCAGACGATAGTAGGTGAGAATTTCGGGAAGAATCTGGGCGGGGGCGAGCACGGATGCGAGAGTGTACAGATATTCATCCGCCTGGACCAGCAGAGCTTCGGGAACGGGGCCGATTTCGCGGAGGAGTTTGGCGCGAATGGTCATGCGGCTGGTGCCGAGGAAAGCGCCACGACGGCGAAACACAAGCGCTCCCTCGATGGTGTTGGCCTGGAAGCGGAAACCATCGCGGAGAGTTTCCGATTGTTCGCGGCCATTGAGATAGGTCATGACGATGCCGTGGCCGACGATACCGACGGCTGGATCGGCGCCCATGGCTTGCATCACGCGAGTCAATTTGTTGCGCGTCCACCAGTCATCGCCATCGAGGAACGCGATGATTTCGCCGCGAGCCTCGGAAACTCCAGCGTTGAACGCGGAGGCTTGGCCGCCATTCGTTTTGCGCAGCAGGCGCACGCGCGGTTCGAATTTGCGCACGATTTCCGGAGTGCGATCGGTCGAGCCGTCGTCCACCACCAGAATTTCCATGTCGCTTGCGGGAAAATCCTGTTCGAGAACGCTCACGATCGCTTCTTCGATGAAGCGTTCGTGATTGTAGGTGTCGATCAGGACAGTGACGAGCGGCGCGGGCATATTAAATCCCTCGCTCGCTGGACGCGGCGGGAGTTGGGCGGGGCGCAGCGGTTCGGGCGGCCGATGAACGGCGCCGCGCAAGACAATAGAGATAGAGGCCGGTGCGGCCGCGCAGCCGAAGATACGGAAGCAGCAGAGCCGCGAGGGGCAGCAGCGCGTGATATTTCCAATTCGCGATACGAGTTGCGAAACCGTGGCGCGGATCGCTCTGGATACGTTGCACGGTGCGTTGCACATCGTCGTGCGTCAATTCCCCCAGATCGGAAAGAGCCGGCGGCCGCTCACCGGCAACGTGCGCGAGCAGCCCTGTGCGAAACGCGGTGCTGAGGATCTGCGCCGCGCGATGAGCTTTTAAAGGTTCCTGACGCAGCGAGAGCACTTCGAACCCGTTGCTCTCGATAAAAGTCCGCAAGGCGGCGGGACTCCAGCGCGTCAGATGATTGGGCGGGCAATCGAGCGGATCGTCTTGGATTTGCCAGCGATTGCGATTGGGGACGCTGAGAGCAATGAAGCCATCATCATTCAAGAATGACTTAGCGGTATCGAGAAACGCCCGCGGATCTTCCTGATGTTCGAGAACTTCGAAAAACGTGACCGTTCCGAATCGTTCGAGCGGATGCGCTTGCTGAAAGTCGGCTGGGAAAGCGGCGAAGACGTTGCGCAGGCCGTAGTGCTGCTGCGCGAAACGAACGGCGTTCTGGTTGGGCTCGATTCCGGTGACGTCGAAGCCCGCATCGCGAGCGGCCGCAAGAAAATTTCCGGTGCCGCAGCCCATATCGAGCAGGCGGCCATTTTTAGGCGCTTGGGGATCGCCTAGGAAAAAAATGTGCCCGGGTTCCAATGGCATCACGGTATTGTCGCGCCCTTGATATGCGGCTTCGTACCACGCTGCGTCTGGCATCTTCAGCGGGTGCCAAAAATGGAGATCGCAGCCGGCGCACGCGTAGAGCGCGGATTGGTGTGAATGCGCCAGCGGCGCCGATTCCGCGGGACGGCCACACGCCGGGCACTGGCGGGAAGTGCGGCGGCCCACGGATAATTCGGGCGCGCCGGAGCGGATTTGCCCCTGCCTGATTCATGGCCAACTCTCTCCGTTGCGAGCCATTAGCGTGACGTGTGACGGAGTATTGAAATTCTCTGTCCCGGCACCTTGTCGGCATTGGCTGGTGATCGCCCGCTCGATGTGGGACTTGTAGTTGCGCGTGGCGATCAGAGCTAACGCGGACGTTGGTGGTCATCCGAGGCTCCGTAACGCCGGCAAGCCGCGTTTTTCGCGGGGAACCGCGAGGTAGTTTTTCACTTGCGGATATTCGACTTGAATCTTGTGGGCATCGTCGAGCCGTCCGCTGTGAACTCGAACCAATCGTAGTCGAGATTCTGGAGCGTAGAAATAATCTGGCGAAGCATCGTATCCCCACACCGTGGTTGCCGCGTCCAGCACCTCGCAAATCAGAATCGGACGAAACTTTGCCAGAACGCCAGCCGCACCTCCAAGAACGTCAATTTCGCCCCCTTCCACGTCGATCTTAATTACATCCAGGCGTTTCATCGGGTGGCGGGCGACATATTCATCGAGGCTTATCGCTTCGACTGATATCTTGGTAACGGGATCGGAAATTGCGGGGGCCCGCAGCCCGTTTCGCGCGGTGTCTCCGGAGCTTACCTGGAAAAATGTTGTTTGCTTGCTGGTCGCGCCAAGCGCCACATCTCAGCTCGGGCGCCGGACATTCGGTTCAAGCGCAGATTCATGCAAAGACGCCGATACTCGCGGGGTGACGGTTCAAATGCGATCACCAGTCCATCTCGGCGCAGCTTTTTCGCCGGCCACGAGGCTGTAAATGCCTTTATAAGCCCCGATATCCATAAACACCATGCCCGGCTCCAGGATTTTCCATAAGAAGCGCAAATCATTCTCATCGTCCGCCCAATAGTCCAAGAATCCTCGGTGCTCGTCAAAAAAAGGGACAAATTGTGACCACCACAATCTGATCTCTTCCGTTGAGGATATTTTCAACCGAAGAGGGACAGGCAAGTAGGGCAGTTTTGCCAAACCCTCTGCGAAGATAAAACTGCGCGGTCTGGTATCGCTCCGGCCACGATTTCCTTAGGAAACTATTGATGTGCCGCGACGCCATTCGTCCTGCTTGGATTGCACGCGAAATTCCGCGGGAATATTGAGTACCCCAGCCCAACGGTCCTGCGGATGCGAGACGGGGCGGGTATCAACGATGAGCGACGGAGAGCGTACCATGCTCGAGCATATGGCCGCCGGTCAAATTATTTCCGCCATTGAAGAGCGAAGAAAGGAGCGAATAGCTTCCGGGCCGCAGCGGAGCGGGCACGGCAAAGTGATTTCTTGTTCGCCCGCGGGGAAGGCCATGATCATCAAAACCCCAGCTGGCCAGAATGCGTGGAATCGTTTAGATATGCAATCCGAAATGTCCTTGCGGCGAATGGGTTCTTTCACGTTGACCAGATGAAAATGAAGGTGGCCTCGCGCATGCCATCTTGCAGAATATCGCCGACCGTGCCGAGTTCGACCATCTCAGAAAAACACCGGCCGACGCCGTGCGAGCGTTGCGCCGGGCGCAGGCTGGCCTCTTCGTACGCGGCGATTACTTTTCCGGTGGGGCCTTCTTCGCGAATTTGGCCGCCATCAACCCAGAGGACACGTTGGCAGAGCCGGCGGATCTGGCCCATTTGATGGCTGACGAAAACGATGGTGCGGCCGCTTTTGGAAATATCCTGCATTTTGCCGAGGCATTTTTTTTGAAATTCGATATCGCCGACGGCGAGAACTTCATCCACCAGCAAAATTTCCGGTTCCAGATGGGCTGCGACGGCGAAGGCCAGGCGCATCTGCATTCCGGTGCTGTAATGTTTCAGCGGAGTATCGAGAAAACGCTCGACTTCGGCGAAGGCGACGATGGCATCTTTCTTGCGTTCGATTTCGCGTTTGCGCATGCCCAGGATCGCGCCGCTGAGGTAAATATTTTCGCGGCCCGTGAGTTCGGGATGAAATCCCGTGCCCACTTCCAGCAGGCTGCCGACGCGGCCGTGAATTTCCGCAAAGCCGGTGGTGGGCCGGGTGATGCGAGAGAGCAGCTTGAGCAGCGTGGTTTTTCCGGCGCCGTTGCGGCCGATCAGCCCGACGACTTCGCCCTGCTTCACATCGAGAGAGACGTCGCGCAGCGCCCAGAGAAAATCCTTGGGGCGGCGATGTCCATCGCGATTAAAGGGCGCAGTGAAGGCGCGCGTGATAACATCGCGCAAGGCGAAGTAGCGCTCGCGTTCGCCGACGCGATAGCGTTTGCCCAATCCTTCCACGTGGATAACGGATTCAGTCATTTTGCTAGGCCACGTCCGCCATGGTAGTTTCCATTTTCTGAAAATACGCGACGCCGCTCAAGAGTACGACTACTACCATGGCGGAAGAAATAAAGAGGAGGTGGCTGGGAGGCGTGCCACGGCCGGTGAGCGACCAGCGAAAGCCTTCGATGACTCCGGCCATCGGATTCAGCCCGTAGAGCCAGCGCCACTTCTGCGGAACGCGCGAGCTGGGATAGACCACTGGAGAAGCGAACAGCCAGAATTGCACCAGGAAGGGCACGACGTAACGAACGTCGCGATAAATGGCGTTCATGGCGGAAAGCCACAAACCCACGCCAAGCGCCAGCAAGATGGCCAGTAGCAGGAACACGGGAAACCAGAGCAGCGCCGCGGTGGGCTGAATACGGTAATAAATCATCAGCACGACGAACATCAAAAACGAGACGGCGAAGTCCACAAGCCCCGAAAGCACGGCAGAAAGCGGCAAAGCGAGGCGCGGGAAATAGACTTTCGTGATCAAGCGCTGATTTTCGACGATGGTGTTGGTGGAGTTCTGCAGCGCGGAGGCGAAATACATCCAAGGGAGCAGCGCACTGTAATAAAAAATAAATAAAGGCAGGCCGTCGGAGCCTAGACCGCCGAGCTTGCCGAAAAACAGGCTGAACACGAGCATCATCAACAAGGGTTGCAGCACGGCCCAGGCGGCGCCGATGGCGGTCTGCTTATAACGGATCTTAACGTCGCGCCAGACGAAGAAATAAATGAGCTCGCGAAAATCCCAAAGTTCGGCGAAGGGCACCACCCACCAGCGAGTGGGCGGCGTGATGCGCAGCACCGGAACCAGCGATGGCGCGTGCGTTGCATGCTGCGTGGTGGCGCTCATTGCGATGGCCCGGGATCGGCAGGCTGTGTGGACTTGAGGCGTTCGAGATCCTGCTGCTCGATGCGGCCCATCATTTGCTTGCGGCCTGTGAGATAGGTTTCCAGCGTCCGCGCGGCTTGCACTGGAACCACGGCCACCTGATTGTAAGCAGCATCATGCCAGGAAATCGGTCCGCGCGCCGGTATCAGGTGCGTGCCCCACTGAAAGACCAACCCCAGATTCCAGATAATCAAGGCAGTGGTGAGGGCCGCGGACAAAATCTCCGCGCGCCGCTCCTGCAACGCTTCGGAGAGCCAGTCGAAGAACGCAGCGAGGCCCAACACGAATAGCGGCATCAGCGAAACAAAGAAGCGATTGCCGAACGAAGAAATGCCCGCCCAGTCTTCGTAGCATCCGATGGCGTAGAGATAGAACGCGAACGCCATGAGGCAATACAGGCTCAGCGCGCGATCGTGATTTTTCAGAAGAAACAGGCCAATCACCGCGAGCAGCGCTACCGGCGTCCAACTGAAAAGGCCGTGCTCGGAAGAGAAACACACTTTCAGCAAGGCAGGCGATGTGAAATCCCAGTGCGGGCCGTAGCCAAATTCCAAATAGCTGCCGTAAATGATTTTCTTCACGATCAGCGTGGGGAGGAAAACCAAGAAGGCCGCTAATGTAAACAGAAGATTCTGGAGAAACAGGCGCCACACCGATGACATCTCCCGCGAGCGAATATCCTGCCAGTAGCGGACCAGCGATTCAATGAGCGGCACCAGCAACAGAACCGCGCAGACGTAATAAACATCCATCATCAGTCCGGAAATCAAACCGACGACGAGCCATTGCATCCAGCTGCGGTCCGGGCGCGTGCGATCCCAATACCAGAAGAACAGCGCCGTGGCGAAAGCGGACTGCGCGTGCGACCAGGATGGATTGAAATACATATAGACCGGCAGGGAACTCGCGAACCAGATGCCCAGGCAGCCCAGGAACGCCCAGCGCGCCGGCAAATATTTCTTGGCTAGCTCAAAGGACAACAAAATTCCCAGGAAACCGTAGATGGCGGTGGCGATGACCACGGCGAAAATGTAAGGGAGCGAAAACCCGTCCGCGGGAACACGGCCGCCGAAGAGGTGATTGATTTTTACGGCTCCGTGAGCCGCCAGCAAAAACGGAGCCCACAGCATCGCCGGGCCAATCGAGAAGTGATTATCCAGATGGCCGTTGGAGGTGAACTCCTCGGGAAGGAGACGGTTCTGATCGTCCACGCGCCCCAAACGGAACGAGGAGTTAGCGCGGAGCCAATCCTGCCGGAAATCGAGGTTGTGCTGGATCAGCGGGGCGCGTGCGAAGGCGTAGTAACCCACTCCGTCACCACGCACCCAGGGATTCACCAGGGGGAGCGTGCAGATAAAAATAAGCACGAGAATCTTTTCGTATTTGTAATTCGTGAACAAATTAGCGCGTGCTACCTCGACCCCCCGCGACGCATGCCGATTTCGTGGCCCCTGGGTTCGACACGCGGGTTACGATTCCCGATTCGCATCGGGCGGGTAGCCGTTCGCGGGCCGTGGAGAAGGCGCGGAGCCATCTTCCTTGCGGAATATCGCGATCAGGGAAAGAGGCGGAAGCGGAAGCCACGGATCGAGCACGCGGAATAGCGGTGTCAGCAAGTTCAATGCACGAATTTGGGCGAGGCCGAAGGTTCTGCGGCGCAGAATTTTGCCGTTCAACCACCAGGCAACCACGCCGGTGCGGTTGAATTTCAGGACGCGCTCGACTTTGAAGCCGGCGGACTGCCCGACTGCGATCAGCTGTTTCTCGGTGTAGCGCCGGCAATGTCCGAGCACTTCGTCCAGGGTACCGAAGAGCTTTGGGCCGCAGGGAACCAGCACCACGGCAGTGCCACCGGTTTCCAGAGCTGCGTGAACATTACGCAGCGCACCGCCGTCGTCAGCGAGATGCTCCATGACGTTGAGGAAAACGACAGTGTCAAACGACTGCGCGGTGGGAAAAGTGGCGGCGTCCGTCGCGTCCACGTGGGCGACGCGCAGGTACGGGCGATTCGCGCGCAGCCGTTCGAGATTGTCGAGATATTCCGGGTTGATGTCCGTGGCCCAATACGCCGCGCGCGGCACCAGGTGCGTGGTCAGGTTGCCGATACCCGCGCCGAGTTCGAGGACGCGGCTTCCGGCGTAAGGCCTAATTACGTCCGCCATCCAGCGCGAGAAGCGCGGTGCGCGGTTCAAGCGCAGCAGGATTTCTCCGCCATGCCCGTCAGCAGCGTAAATTTTATCGGAAACGGCGTAGCGGCAAATAGCCCACAACGCGCGCACGCCGTCTTTCCAGTTGATCTTCTTGCCTTCGGCGTAGGTTCGGCCGGAATAACTGATGGGCACTTCAAAAATGCGAGCGCCACGTTTCGCCAGCTTGATGCACAGTTCCGGTTCGACGTCGAAAGTGGAGCTTTGCAGCGGAATGCTTTTCAGCAAATCCGCGCGCACCATTTTGTAGCAGGTTTCCATGTCGGTTAGATTCAGATCGCAGACCAGATCGCACAATAGCGTGAGCAACTTGTTGCCCAACTCGTGACGAAAGAAAAGCGCGCGCTTGTAACCGCCGGGCATGAAACGCGAGCCGAACACGGCGTCCGCGTCTTCGTAAAGGAACAGGTCCACCATCTGCAGCAGGTCGCGCGGATGGTATTCCAGATCGGCGTCATGAATGACCACGAGGTGAGTATCCACGTGAGCGAGCGCGCTGCGAATGGCGGCGCCCTTGCCCATGTTTTTATCGT
The DNA here is from genome assembly GCA_963821765.1 of uncultured Acidobacteriota bacterium. GTDB lineage: Bacteria > Acidobacteriota > Terriglobia > Acidiferrales > UBA7541 > Palsa-295. The sequence continues at coordinate 10,345 of CAWGFF010000001.1, read as the reverse complement.
GGCGCAGCCAGACCCAGTTGAATTTCTTGAAATCCTCGCTGGATTTCAGATGCGCCTGAAAACGCCGCGTGGCCTCGGCGGTGGCGTCGGTCGAGCAATCATCCACGACGATCACAGTGATGCCCGTCAAACGCGGCGATTCGTCCAGGACGGACAACGCTTGCAGGCTGGCCTCGATCAAATACTGTTCGTTATAGGCCGGAACGATTACGGAGAGCGTGGTGCTGGCGCGATTTCTGCGGGCAGCGTCTGGTGACGGCACAGAGGCGCCCGCAACCAACAGAGGGCTGGCGCCAGCGACCCGGTTTGTTGTAGGAGTAGTGCCCATAGTCCCTAAGTGATATTTGCGCCGGACAATTTGCTGGAAGCGCGCGCACCCGGACCTCGAGAGATTAGTCCGCGGATAGTCCCGCGGCAGCGCGGCCCTCCGCGGCGCCGGCCGTCACGCTCTTGGCCATGCCTGCTTCCTGCCTTTCGCGGAAGTAAGAAATCACGCCGTCCACAATTTCGTTCAGAGAAATGGATGGGCGGAAGCCGGTGAGCCTCATCAATTTTTCCAGAGCCGGCATGCGCCGCGGCATGTCTTCAAATCCGGGTTCGTAAGCCTGATCGTAGGCGATATGCGTGATCGGCGACTTGCTGCCGGCGCGCTGCTTCACCAGCAGCGCCAGATCGTTGATGGAAACTTCCTCGGTGCTGCCGATGTTGACGACTTCACCGATGGCCTGTGAATTGGCAAGCAGGTGGAGCACAGACTGCACGCAATCGCGCACGTCACAGAAACAGCGCGACTGCTGGCCCGTGCCGTACACGGTGATAGGTTCGCCGGCGAGCGCCTGGCGCACAAAATTCGGCAATACCATGCCGTAACGGCCGGTCTGGCGCGGACCGACAGTGTTGAAGAAACGCGCAACGATTACCGGCAGCTTCTTCTCTTTCCAGAAAGAGAGCGCAAGGAATTCGTCCAGCGCTTTCGAGGCCGCATAACTCCAGCGTCCCTTGCTGGTGGGTCCCAGAACCAGGTCGGCGTCTTCGTGGAACGGGACTTTATCGCTCTTGCCGTAAACTTCCGAAGTGGAAGCGGTGAACACCAGTTTTTTCTTTTTGGAGGCGGCGTCCAGCACGTTCTGCGTGCCGTGCACGTTGGTCTCGATGGTGCGCACCGGGCTTTCGACGATCAGGCGCACGCCCACGGCCGCGGCGAGATGAAAAATCACGTCGGATTCATCCACCAGCTCGGCCAGCAAGTGCTTGTTCATGATCGAATCGAAAATGTAATGAAAACGGGGATTGGCTTTGAGGTGGCGAATATTTTCCACGCTGCCGGTGGAAAGATCATCCAGAACGAAAACTTCGTCACCGCGATTCAGCAATGCTTCCGATAAATGAGAGCCGATGAAGCCGGCGCCGCCGGTTATAAGGAAACGCATGATGACACCTCTAGGTGGAGGGTCCGTGTGATTCCCCGGACTCCGTTGGAAATCTGGGACTCTTGCCGACATCCTCGCCATATCCGTAGCCGTAGGCGTACGGGTAGTAGCGGTATGAATAGTAATAATCCGGAGCGCTGGAATCGACGGCGTTCAAAACCACGCCGAGCAGGCGGCATTTCACCGCGGCCAGCAAATCCCGCGTGCGCGTGAAGGCTTCTTTGGGCGTTTCGCCACTTCGTACCACCAGCAGAACGCCGTCGGTGAGCGCGGAGAGAATCACGGCATCGGTTGCGGCCATCACCGGAGGCGAGTCAATCACGATAAATTTGAAGCGATGGCGCAGCTCGACGATCGCTTCGCGCATGCGATGCGAAGAAAGCAGATCAGCGGGGCTGGGCGGAACCGGCCCAGTGGTGAGCGCCACAAGATTATTGATGGTCGGATGCGGGATGGTCGCTTCATCCAGAGTGGAAACGCCCGCGAGATAAGAGCTCAGGCCCACTTCTTTTCCGATCGTCAGGTTCAACGCGCGACGGATGCCGGGCTTGCGCAAGTCGGAGTCCATTAGCAGCGTGCGATCGCCCAACTGCGCGAGCGTGACCGCCAGGTTCACTGCAGCCGTGGTTTTCCCTTCGCGCGGCAAGGCGCTGGTTACCAGGATCACCTGCGGCGGATGATCGGCTTGCGACAGCAGCAGCGAAGTGCGCAGCGCGCGGAAAGCTTCGGAGATTTGCGATTTGGGCTGAATGTAGGAGAGCAATTCCACGCGCGGGCCAGAGGCGGATTGCGGCGCCGCTTCGCGAGCGAGCCGCGAGAACCGGCTGTGGCTGGTGCGCAGCCCCGGCAGGGAAGGCACGACGGCTAGCGAAGGAAGCCCGGTGAGCGCTTCGATGTCGTCCGGAGACTTGACGGTGTTGTCGAGATATTCGCGGAACAGCGCGAGGCCCACTCCGCCGACCAAGCCCACCAGAATCGCGAGCAGAATGTTGCGCGCCTTCTGCGGCCGCGATGGACTAGCCGGCGCCAGCGCGGGATCCACCACGCGAATGTTGCTGGAGCGCAGTCCCGCGGTGATGCCCGCTTCCTTCAGCTTTTGCAGCAGGCCATCGTAGAGCTGTTTATTCGATTCCGCATCGTGCTGAAGAATATGATACTGGACGAGCTTTTCGGCGAGGTCGTTGGCCTCAGCCTTCTGTTTGTCCAGCGCCTCTTGCAGCAATTCCACGTGGCTGCGCGCCGTCGAAAATTCCTGCTCGACGCTTTCCACCATGGTTTTTCGCGCGGACGCGAGATTCTGCTCGACTTCCTTCTGCTGCGCCTGCAGGCGCACTACCTTCGGATAGTTCGGCCCGTACTGATCGAGCGCTTCGGCGTAGGATTCGTCGAGATCCGATTTGCGTTTCAGCAGGTTGGAAATCACGTCGTCGTGTTGGGCCGCTGGCAGCGCATCCACGTTTCCGGAAATAGCCATGCGATACAAGGCTTCCTTCTGGGCGACGTCCGTTTGCGCGTCGGTGACAGCCTTGCTCAGGTCCGCCAGCTTTTGCGTGGTAATGTCCTGCTTCTCGTCAATCTGCCAGATCTGATTTTCGCGCTGGTAAGCGATGCGCGCGTCTTCGGATTTTTCCACCTTGATGCGCAGCTCTTCCAGTTCCGCGGAGAGCCAGTTGGAGGCCTGCGTGGTGGCGTCGTACTTGCTGCGGAAATTTTCCTCGACGTAATTCTGCAAGTGCGTATTGACGACCTGCGCGGCCAGTTGCGGATCTTCCGCCTCGAAATGGACTTCAATCAAGCGGCTCTGCGGCACGCGCTTCACGGCCAAACGTCCCAGGAAAGCGCCCAGAATGGCGGGGCGGCTGGCCGAAGGGCCGGCGTGTTGCCAAGCGACGGAGTTGGGGTTGCCGCCAAATTCCGGGTAACGCGCCAGGTCCAGAGACTTGATAGTCATCAGCGCCAGAGTTTCGCTCTGGAGGATTTTGGTTTGTGTTTCGATGTAGGTTTCGGTGTCTTCGTATTCGCCGTAGGAGTTCGAGTCCGGGAAAGGCTGCATGGACTGCGCTTCCTTGTCCACTTCCACGCGCGCCGCCGCTTCATACACCGGTTTCATCTTGAAAGAAGCGATGGTCACAACTGTGACGACCGTAAGCAGGAAAGTAAGGATCAGCCACTGGTGCTTGCGCAGGATGATCAGGTAGTCGAGCAGATGCGGTTCGCGCGGAACCTGATCCCAAGGCAGCACGGACGGCGCGGGAATAACCGTTAGTGCTTCGCCGGGTTTCCGGTCGCGAACGCTTGGCACGATTCTGGATGGCTCTTCCATTTATTCCTTCGATTCCATTTTCGTGAACGGTTGCGGACGATTAGTAAGCCGTCCGATAGATGGCGACGGAGGAGCCGATGCTGATGGCTGCTTCGGCGCCGCGTGCCAGAACTTTCAAGCCCTTGCTGTCGGGAATGTAAAGGATGTCATTCGACGTTCATGGCGACATCCTGGCGTTTTCTGCTTTTCGATCTGCCCGATGTGCACCGGGATCACGTCTTTTTGCCCGGTGACCGGATTGTTGCGCATGATCACCGCGTTGTCCGCCTTCGCGAAGCCGGTCAAACCGTGGGCCAGCGCCACCGCTTTCAGTGCGGTGATCTGCTCTCCATGACTTTGCAATACGTAGCCGCCCGGTTGCGAGATGCCCGCGCCAGTGACATAGACGATGCCGGCGCGCGGCACCGATATCACGTCGCCGCCGTAGACCAGAATGTTGTAAGCCGAATCGCCGGATTCCAGCAGGTCTCTGCAAGCGAATGGTGATGATTTGCGGATTTTCTCCGAGCGGATCGTCCGGACCGTGGCGTTCCCGCGCTGGCTCTGAAGCTGCCGTTACCGTTCGCGCTCGCTCCGATCACGGCGGCGGCGCTTCGCGCCGCGGGAGCCGTTGGGGCTGCGCGTGACGATTACGATGCTGCCGGCGTCATCGGTAATTCCGCCGGCGCCCGCCAAAATTTCCAGCAGCGTGGTGGGGCGGATCACCTGATAAACCATCGGCTTCTGCACCGCGCCGACCACCGAAACGGGCTGGCTGTTCTGCTCTTTCACGAAGACCGATACCTGCGGATGAGTGACCAAGCCATTTTCGATGAGCAGCTGTTCCATTTTCTGTTCGAGCTGAAATGGCGTTAAACCCGCCGCGGTGATTTTCGACGGGATGAGGGGATACGAGATATCCCCTGCATCACCAACCCGGACGTCACGGGAAAGTTCCGGCACATCGAAAACCTCGATGTGCAAGAGATCGCCGGTACCAACCGGAGCGTCGTGCGGCTTAGTGCGTTCCTGCGCGGCGAGCTCCTGAATTTTCTCGTTGGTTTGTTGCGGAGTTTCGGTTTTTTGCTGGACGTTTTGCTGGGCACGCAGTGCCGGAAGGGCACACAACAGCATAACAGACAAAAATGAGACAAGCTTCGCTCGGGGACAGTCCGTAACTCGCCGGACCGCCCATTTCATGGCCATAGATAACATCGCAAACACTATCCCTTAGCGGGTGCGCTAGCTGTCAACCCGCGAAATCCAGCCGAAAAAGGAACCAGAGAGGGCCAAAATAGATTAGCAAGGTCTGAGGTTCAACTGTTCCACTTTTGCTCGTGGCCGTGTACCTCTAAGCACGCGAGTTGCCACCGAAGCAGCGGCTTGCGGGCGGGATGAGTCCGCGCAAACGCCTCTGCGCGTTGCACGCGGCGCTTGAATTCTCCGGCGTCGCGCTCTGTTGCGCATGGCGGTAAATCACTTTGCGGAATTTCCACTTCGCGCAAACGTCCATACTTCTATGCGAAAGGCGTGCCGGCAAACTGATGGTTCTGCCAAGATCGGTTGGAGCACCCCGGCGGCGACAGGTTTGTTTGCCATTTTGGTTTCTTGTGTTTCGCGCTCCGTCCAAAACGGGACGAATCCTCGCGCGCTTGTGCGGGCGGCTGCGCGCAGCGTTATTCCCGGTCCAGCTCGGAATCCCGCTCGCGAACACGTTTGCGTGTGCGCACTGGAGCGCCCTGGGAAGAAGGCAGCGGCGTGGTGGTGGCCAGGTGCGCGTTCAGCAAAAACAGCAAAACATTGGAAGGAATGTGCAGGTTGAAATCAACCAGGCTGTGCAGCAACAGCCCGCAGAGCGCGGTGATCGCTCCGGCATGGACCGCGCGCGAAAAATGACCTTGTTCGGCGGTGAAGCTCTTGCGCGCGTCGCGAATTAAAATCCACAGGAACGCCAGGCCGCACAAGCCGCCCAAGATGCCCATCTCGGCGAGTAATTCCGCGTAATCGTTGTGCACATGGTCCACGACGAGGCCGTCATAGGCAACCTCGTAGCGCGGGAAAACCGCGACGAGCGAGCCCAATCCCGCGCCCTTGATGGGATGATCGAAAAAAATATGCATTGCGCCGCGAACCATGGTGCCGCGTCGCGCCAGCGAGACGTCGCCCTTATGCAGAGTCGAAAATCGCTCGATGCGCCTGGCCCACTCCCAGCCACGCCACCAGCGCCAACGCAGCGAATCCCACAATCGCCAAGGCCACCAGCCGCGGCCCTTCCGGAGCCTTGCGGAACCGCGCCAGCAGTGCCAGCACGGCGAGTTCGAAAGCGAAGCTGACGATGCCGCCACGCGAGCCGGAAAGAATCATGGCGCCGATGGGAACGATGGTCAGCAATCCGGTCAAAGGAATCATGTCGCGGCGCAATCCGCGGAAAATCAGCAGCGCCAGGCCGGCCGGAAGAGTGAGTTCCACAAATCCGGCAAAATGATTGCGGTTCACGAACGGGCCGAAGGGATCGCCGCCGCTGGCTGAGCGTCCGCAATCCATAGATTTTCGCGTCGGAGGTGAAGTGCTGCACGATGCCCAGCAGCGAAACCGAGAAACACAAGAGAATCAGGAACCAGGCGAGGTTCGTCAGATCGCGGCGTTCGCGAAAGGCCTGCGTCGCCAGAAAAAAAATCATCAGGTACGCGGCGAGCTTCAGCAGTTCGACTCGCGTCAAAAAAGGATAGGGCGTGGCGTGCAGCAACAGCTGCGCAAGCCCGATCGCGAACAATCCCAGCAGCGGCCAATTCAGGGGATTCCAGTGGATCCGCACGCCATCATTCAGAAAAACGAGCGCGGCCCAACCGATGAATAGCAGGCTCGCGCCAATCTCCAGCACGGAACCCGACCAAACTTCGACCGCGCCGAAAGCCAGCACGGAAAACGCGAACAGAAACAGCAGGCCGCCGCGGATCACGCTCATGGTGACGGGTTCCCCTGAAATTCCTCGGGAACCAGCGACACATCCGCGATCCAAACCGTGCCACTGAGCTTGTTTTCGAACAAGCGGCTGCCCGTGCGCAGCAGGCGCACCAGCAGGAAATGCGTTTCGCGGCTGGTGGTGACATCCATGTCCAGGGCCGTCCAAGTGTGCGAGCCCGTGAAATTATCAGTCAGCGCATTTACCGCATCGTTGTGATTGGGATCCACCAGCGAAAAACGCATCCCGCTTTCGGTGGTGATCTCTTCGGTGCGCATCAGGGCATGAAAGTGGTAGGTGTGGCGGGTTCCACCGGAACGTACTGCATCGGCTCGGTGATTTCCAGGTTGCGGCCGCCGCCAAAATCCAGCCGCACGGCGCGCACGCCGGAAGCAGGAGGCGCGGTGTCAAAATCAACCGCCACGCCGATGGGAGAGTCCCAGCGCCAACCCAATCCGCCATTACTGAAGTCCGCCGCAAATCCGCCGTCCCACACCAGTGAATGATTCAGCGGTTCGTCGTGCGGCAGTCCCGCGGCGGCGAGCGCTTCGATCCACACTTGCTTGGCATCGGCGGCGCGGTCGTCCAGGATCAGTTCGTCGAGAAAAGGGAAAGTGCGCGGCAAAGCCACGGGCTTGCCGCAGCGAAATGAGCCTTCGCCACACGGCAAGCGCGGGATCCGATTGCGCGAATCGAGGCGAAAAAATCGAGCGCTTGAATGTAAGCGTTCACGTCGGGGGGCAGCACCTGATCCAGCAGCACATTTACATCGCGGCTTGAGCGCCACACGCGCGAGATCGCCAGCGTCAGCATCTTGGGATCCGACTGCACCGCGTGATGAATTTCGGCGTAGCCCTCGGCTTCTTTTCCCTGGCGCAGCAGAAAGTTGCCATAGTTCCAGGCAACTTCGGCGGAGAGCGGGTAGACGGAGCGCGCGCGTTCGAATGCGTTTTGCGCGGCGCTTAGATCGCCATTCTCTTCATACGCGCCGGCCAGGTTCATCCAGAAAGTCGCATTCAGCGGATCATCCTGCACGGCGCGTTTGTAATCCGCGAGTTCCTGCTGCGGGTCAGCGTTCGCGAAATCGAGTTGGCGATAGCGGCCCAGCAGGTCCCAGGCGTCGGCGTTGCCGGGTTCGAGCGCAGCGCCACGCTCGATGATTTCCAGCCGCGTGGAATGAATGCGATGGTTAGCGAGCCAAAGCCTGGCTGCCTGGTAGCTGAGCAACGCGCCGGCCGCCAGCGCAAACACCAGAATCGCGAGGCGCGCTGGGACTCCCTGAGGTGATGGCTGCACAGAGCCGTAATGTCCTATGAGTATCGGTAGTTTCGCAAGGCCAAATTCCAATCACGCCGCTTTGCGAAATATTACGGTGGGCACGCGCGGATGTTCGGCAGCGCGCATGGCCGCTCGCTACGATCGCGGCATGACGCGCGATGTATCACGGCGGCGAGAATCCGGCGCTTATTTCTGGCCGAAACGGTAAATGATCCCAACGGCGGCGCGGTAATTTCCCTGGCCGGTGCCGCCGTAGCTGGCGGCATTAATCGCGCCGAAATTGCCATGTTCGTAGTCCATTTCGATCAGGCGAATCGTCCAGCGCGTTTTGAATTTCACGTCGAAGCCGCCGCCGCCCATCCAGGCATTCGCCCAGCCCCAATGACTGTATGGATTGAAGCCGCCCTGGCTTTCCAGGTTGTAACCGGAGTAACCCGTTCCGATGAGCACTTCGCCGAAAGGAGTGATCTTGTGCCGGTGACCCAGCGGATAAATTCGCGCGCCGAACATTAGCGTATAGAGCTGGGTATTGCCGTTCATGCTGTTGATGTTGTAAGCCCCGGAAAGATCGCTGGCGAAACTCAACCAGCGGAAAATGCGATAGTCGAGGTACATCGAAAATCCATTCATGTTCAGCCGTTTGCCGTCGGCTTGCAGCAGCGATCCTGTACATATATCCGCCGCCCAGTTAGAAGTTTGCGCGGGTCGGCTTGTCCACATGCGGCTTCGACAGGTGCGGCGTTGGGAATGCCGCGCAACATGTTCACCGGCGGAGGACTGACCGGCGCGGGACTCATCGGCAAAGGACCGTACAGAGACAACTCTTGCGCCGAGACACGCACACCGAAAATGCCAACAGAAATAAAATTCCCGCTACCTTTTTATCAACTTCATCAACCGCGTCCTCCAGTAATGGCTTTGTGTGCAGATTCTTTCATTGTGCGAGTTTTCAGATGCGGACGGCCGGAAATACGTTGGCACGCGGCGGCACACTAGGATAGATGGAAAGCCCCGCAAAGTGTAGTGGCAGCGGAAAACGCAAATCATTGAAGACGAAGCACGGGCCGTCGGCGCCGGTTGGCAACCTCATGGAAGTCGCGGCGTGCTACGCCAAATAGATTCGCAGCGCCACGCCGCGTGCGAAAAAAAAAGGCCGCGCGACCTGACAGACAGGGCGCGCGGCCTGAATTGCGGTTGCGTCTGGTTTTTATGGGTGATGGTCACGTTCACCGTGATCGCGGGCTTGGTGACGCGCACCCGAGGACGGTGTAATCGACGATGGTTGAAGTCTTCGCCGACCCTGGCGATCCGCTGCAACCCGCCACCAGCATGAACACCATCATAGCCCCCGCCATTCCCATGCGTGTGCGGAATCGCTGGGCGGCGGGAATCATGAACAACATCGCAATCGCCATCATGATGAAGAGCACCTGCCGCAGCAACGCTGACGGCGGAGCCTTCAAGGATTGCGGCGGCACGATGAAGGAAGTGGCGGTGATGGATCCAGTCGCCGTAGCGCCCGGAGCTGGAGCGGCATTGGTGGTCGGAACCGCGCATGAGGAAATCAACATGCGCCGGCGTGCAAGTGAAAGATACCGCTCCGGTAAATCCACCCAATCCGGTGATGATCACGGGGAACGTGCCGGTATGCCTTTGGCCACGGTGATGGCCGCCGCGGAGACCGAGAAGTCCCACGCCGGTCCTGTCAGCGGGACGGTGCTGACGTTGCCGCCGGTTTGCGTAATCGTGAGCGTACCGGAAACCGGCCCTGGCGGAGTAGCCGCCATCTGGCTAAAGGTGACGGTGACGACGCACGGATTTCCGCTCGCAGCGATCACGATTGGGAACGCGCCGTTATTGCAGGCGGGGGTGTTCGAAGTTTCGCGTGAATAATCCCGGCGCGGCAGCGATCGACGCAATACTGAGCGGCGCGTTGCCAGTGTTGCTGATCGAGACTGTTCCATTGGTCGATGTTGTGAGCAGATGCGCCCGGCAAAGTGAGACTGTTGGGCGTGACCAGGATGTTGGATGTGGTACCCAGAGCCCGTTGCCGGAGAGCGCCACCTGCATCGGATGATTCGGGCCGTCCGATCCATCCACGATCTTCAGGGTTGCGGTTTCCGCCGCCGCGACCGACGGTGTGAAGGTCACGCCAGATCGTGCAGATGGCGCCGCCGGCGAGTGACGCAGTGCATGGCGTCGTGCCATCTGCTGTTCCCGCGAAGTCCGCGGCGTTCGTCCGGTCGTGGTGGGCGGAAGCGTTAAGGCGATGGCCGATGCAGTGTTGTTCGTCACCGTGACGAACTGCTCCGGAAGGAACGCCAACCAGCTGCGTTCCGAAGTTAATGCTCGTAGGCGACACGCTGATGGTTG